>NZ_RYZZ01000055.1 GCF_003989135.1 Peribacillus cavernae | reverse complement strand
TTCTGGCATCGATATCTGTTCACATAAAGATTTACATATAAAGGTTTATTAAGTATAGGTAAATCCCTTACTTTTCGTGTCCTTTTGTCATGGACAACCGAAGAGTGAAAACCACAATAGATACAGCGTTCCTCTTCAGCTTTTTTCTCCACATGAACAAAATAATGAGTAAGGAAAATTTCTTGATTGACAACTTCAAATTCTGGCAATTCTAGTAACACAGAAAACACGTGAAAACCTCCTAATGTTTGTTTGGTTACCTAACATTATTGCCAGGAATTCAAAAGTGTTTTCCTTTCTGGACGCACTGAACACGATTGCTTTCGAGTTAAAGCGGAGTAATGACATTACTGAAGGAAAACATTTAAAACGGATTGCAGACGAAATAGCGGAGTATGAGCCTAAACTTGCTATGATACTTGATGTGTTGGTGAAGTAGCATGAATGAAAAGAAACCTTTGAAACTCGTATACAAAAAGACGTTAGCAATAAATTTAGTTAAAATGGGGCATGACATTGAATACACTGCTAGAAACAAGAACAATCCGAGGTATCAGGTCTTTTTCTTCATTGATTCCCCAAAACTCAGGAGAGAAATTGCCAAAATAAACGGACAAGATTACGATGAAGGTTTTTAAAAACATCATTTTAACAATATGGCTAATAGGAATGTTAGCTCTGTATATTCATTTATTTTGGAATGCAATCTTTCCCTATGACGAAGAAGAGCACCAACGAGAAGAGTTTGCAGAGGAAAGAGCTGAAATCAGAGCTAAGGCAATAAAGGAATTGCAAATTGAACATATGAGGGAAACCAATAACCGCCAGTATTTCGTTACTGGCGATTTTATTTTATTCTTCAGGTGGGTATGATATTTCCCTACCATCAATATTGATAACATATGGTTCCATTTCTTTAACCTTTTTAAGTAATGAAACCATTTCTAATGAAAATCGACTAACACCTCTCATGTAAACATGATAAGCATTGTTGCTACTTCTCAAATTAATTCCTGTTTGTCTATACACACTATTAATTAAATCGTAAGCGTATGACCAGTATTTTCGTTCCCCATCATATACTCTTTCACAAAGTTCAGTAGCAGTAAGTGTGAACTGTAAGGCAAGTTGATTAGGGTCATTAATATGTGCAAAAGTAACAAGAGTTCTCGTAGCAGCTTGTTCATCTTCAGCAGAAGGCAAGGTAAATGTGCTTAACAAACTTTCTCTGTCTGTCAGGTATCGTAAGCTTGCAATATCAACTTCAAGATTGGTAATAGTATCGCTCTTTACTACGTTGTAAACTGTTTCTTCAATTTGCTTTAGGAACTCTATATCAACTGAATCTTGATACAAAGCTTCGTATAGCTTATCGTATGTGTGCAATTTTATATAATTAACTCTTACTGATTCTCCATTGCCGACTGGGATTGACTTTTCTCTTGGTGGTGTGGAATCAGGGTTAGTTGGTTCCCTACTCCAGTCAATGAACCACATATTATCAATCATTGGTTCTACTTCAGCATCAATAATTTGTTTAACATTGTACAAGATAGATTTAATATTTTCGTCACTCAAGCTGTAACCGATGAAAATTATTGGATGTTCCATAAAATATGTAAATAACTTAGCAATTAAATAAATTTGCTTTTTAAAGAAGTTATCATAATCTTCCTGCTCAATTACAATACTATCACAATCTTCAACTGAGCCATGAATTTTTAAAATATGCCCAATATTAGTTGATTTCTTTTGACGGATAACCTGTTGTCCAACTATTGCTTCATATTTAGGAAACAGCATTTCCAATAAATTATCATAGTTGGTAGTTATAATAGCCTGTGGGTTTAGTTTCTTTATCAATTCAATTTCGTCATGTAATTCATGTGTTTCAGCAACGAATTGTTCCATAAGGTCTATTAGTATACTTGCAATTTTATATTTCAGGTGAATACTTCGTGAAGCAGATTCAAAAAGAAAAGGAGGAAACTTCTCTTCATCACCATGATTTTTCCAGGCATATGTACGATAATAATCAACTAATTCAGAAGCTATTTTTGCATAGTCCCCATTGTGCTCCTGAATGAAATATTGCATTGGCATACCAATTTCAGGGTTATCTTCAACTAGTTGTTTCAGTAAGCCAAACCAAGTTGGAGAATTTATATACCTCTGGGAAAAGCCAGAACCAATGAAAAAAATTGGCCTACTTTTCATATCAGCAATATATTGTTTTAAGTATTCTAGCGAACTATTTAAATATGAATCGTAGTTTGACAAAGCTTTATCCTCCC
This sequence comes from Peribacillus cavernae, assembly GCF_003989135.1. Classification (GTDB taxonomy): domain Bacteria; phylum Bacillota; class Bacilli; order Bacillales; family DSM-1321; genus Peribacillus; species Peribacillus cavernae. The sequence continues at coordinate 32,822 of NZ_RYZZ01000055.1, read as the reverse complement.
ATTTTGGTAATAATTCCATTTTATCATTAATACGGCTTTTGTACTATATATTCTGGAAACAATTTGTTAAATACTGTCGAACTGAGAATATTTATAACTTCACTCAGCTTGCTCTTTTCTTCAAAGATTTTCTGTAATCATTCATTTCCTTTTCAACTTCTTTAAGTTGTTTCAAATTATCCGAGAAATTTGAAATTTGTATTTCACTACCAGACTTTTTATATAATGCTGTCTGGAACAAAATAAACTCCAAATAATGATTTAATGCCATAAATTTACTTTCTGCTGTATATGATAATTCGCTAGCATTCAATTTTTTCATCTCTTCAAACATATCAACATTTGTATCAACAAGGTTTTTAAAGTTTTCAATGTTTCCTTCATCTAGATGTTTCTTCATTAAATCAAGGTTTTTCATTATAGGACTTAATAATAACTGATACTTTTCACCAAATTTCATAAATGTTTCAAACTCGTTTTCTGCTTCTTTTTTTCGAGATAGCTTAACTTGATGTTTATAAATAAATACAGTCAGTAAACCAGCAACTAAAGTACCAGCAAAAGACCCTATAGCGCCAATCCAAGCATCCACTGTTTGTTCATTAAAAAGCATCCTCATTCCCAATAACATCCTCCCAAAATTAATTAAAATTGTCAATTATACATTATTTTAAGTATGTTCACGTAAAAAAACACAGCCATAAATTGCACTGTGTCCGTTTTAAATGGTTATAGGAAGTCTCTTAAGTTTTCTGCTACTTCATCAACTTCGAGGTCAAGATATTGCGTAGTAACCGCTAGATTGGAATGTCCTAACGCTTTACTAATCAATGCAATATTAGCGCCTTTGTCGAATAAACTCTTGGCATATGCACGTCTAATGGCGTGAGCATTGATGTTCGGTAAGTCATACCGCTTAGCATATTTACTCAATTGCTTAGAGATGGCATTATTCGTTGATTTGGTATTAATCGTTGTGCCACGTTGAGTAATGAAAAGGAAATCGTTGTCTTGTTTGTAATATGTTCGGATTTTTTCGTTCTGGTCGATGAGTACCCTATACAGTTCAATCAATTGGTCGTCCAAAGGCAATTTCAAATTTTTATGATTTTTCATAATCGAACCTTCAAGGTTTAATGAGTTATTAGCAAAAATAATATGACTTTCACGAATTTGTCCGAGTGTATGAATACGAACACCTGTTTTATATAGTGTTAAAATCGCTACCGCATCTCGTAGACCGATAAATGTTGAAGTGTCTAGCAGTGATAGTAATACGTTTAAATCGTTTTGCTTGGCGCCTGGTTTGACTTTTTTATCGACCTTTATTTGTACTGTCAACCAAAATTTAGTCGACAGCCAACCGTTGTTATAACATTTGCTCAATACCGCCTTAAGACATTTCAATCGTGTACTTTTAGTTGAAGCAGATACTTCATTCCGTCTAACCACGAATAAATGGTATTGACTGTAATGTCTTCAAGGTATTCTGTGTTTGTCTCTTGGAGGAAATGATTGAATATCACATCATAATCCTTCAGTGTCCGTTCACGATAGCCATTTAATTTCATTTGGCGCTGAATCATTTCTAGTGCCTTTTCAGCAGACATTCCTTTTGAAATTTGCTGTTCCTGTTTTGGTTTCAATAATTCCGTTTTTATTGAAAAATCGAATATTCCTTTTTTCTTAGTCAAAACAAAAAACCTCCAAATAATGATATTTGGAAGTTGATTTTCTATGTAACGATTTTTTGAGGATTTTTCACTAAGGTTAGAATGCCGTTAGTTATCCCTAAAACCGTCAAACCGTTGTGGTTATTGAGTTTTTCAAAGTTTAAATGGCGTCCCAGGAGAGATTCGAACTCCCGACCGACGCCTTAGAAGGGCGTTGCTCTATCCAGCTGAGCTACTGGGACATGATAAAAGTTGGTTTATTTTGTTAATCCTTTTATCGAGGACATTTCTAATTATAGTGGTATATCATTTTGAAGTCAATATTTTTTTTAAAAAGACAGGAAGAACTTTCACTCCCTGTCTATTATACTAAACGTCATTGCAAATGGTAAGTCTGTGTCAAACTTTTTATCTCATTTCCTTCTAAATCGAAGAAGGTCACTTTCGTTTCCCCGGCCACATCTTCAAGAATCGTATAGGTTTTGTCATGGGTGCCTCTTGGCTGTCTGATGCTTCCGGGGTTAATAAAGATCTTGTCGTCCACGAGCTCCGAGCCCGCTATATGCGAATGTCCGAAGCAAACAATTTTGGCATTGCTTTCTTCACTTTTGTATCCGAGGTTCATTAAGGTCATTTTGACATTGTACAGGTGACCGTGTGTGATGAAAAAACGCAGCCCGTTGATTTCCTCGAACCGTTCATCGGGATACGTTTTATCATAATCACAATTTCCCCTTACTGCCAGAAAACCTTCCATCTCGGTGGTTGTCATTGGGAGCTCGGAATCGCCGCAGTGTATCATGGCTTCTACTTCATCCCGATGGCGCTCTTTAATCAGATTGATTTCATGAGTCAATCCGTGGCTGTCACTCATTATTAACACCTTCACCGATTTCCCTCTTCCCTCGCCAAGAATTGATCCAGTTTCCTTTCCAAGACTTTTAAAGCATTGGCCCTATGGCTGATTGCATTTTTTTCTTCGCTGTTCAATTCAGCCATCGTTTTGCCTTTTTCTTTCAGATAAAAAACCGGGTCATACCCGAATCCGTTTTCTCCTTCAGGCTTCCCAGCAATAAGGCCTTCTACGCTTCCTGAAACCGTAATTGTCTCCTGGTTCGGGGATGCCAGTGCCAGTGCACAATAAAACCGGGCTGTTCTTTCTGTTTCAGGGACTTCTTCCAGCTCGTCCAGAACCTTGGCTGTATTGGCAGCATCATTTTTTTTCTCGCCCGCATACCTGGCTGAGTAGACACCCGGCCTTCCGTCCAGCGCATCCACAATCAAACCGGAATCATCCGCAAGGACAAAGCGACCAAACTCTTTCGCTATCGCTTCGGCTTTTAAGATTGCATTTTCCTCAAAGGTCTCACCAGTCTCTTCCACATCAGTGGCACCCACAAAATCCAAGAGTGTTAACACTTCATACCCCTTAGGGTGAAATAAGCTTTCAAATTCCTTTGCTTTGCCTTTATTTTTCGTGGCTATGATCACTGTCTTCATTTCTTCTTCACCTTTCTGCAGCGGGGGCAATTTGTTGGCGATTGCTCCCAGGGAAGCCATTCAGCAGGCCATCTTGCGCACTCGCCAGCATTTGCTGCAACTCCTTATAGTATTGTACATACAAACACAAAGAAGGCAGCTTTAAGCATGCCTTCGAACTCAATCATATATAGTATATCAAAAAACATTTTTTAAAAACTACCGGTATTGACTTTTTCCGGACGCATAACAGGTTCGGAAAGCGGTTTTCCTTCATCGTTCAGCAGCTTGGCGCTTCCGTTCACCTGTAATTCCACGCTTTCAATTCCCTTTTGCTCCGTCAAAGACAGAACCAAAGCATCCAATGTACTTTTCGAGACCTTCTTCTCTTTAAAGCTTCCAAGAAGGGACTTATTGAAATTCAAAGTGACTTTTCCGTCTGCTAGTTTCGGTGCATCCAGCAATTTGACGTCAGGGACAAAACCAGACACCAAATTATACGTATAGGAAGGGCCTTCAATCAGTTCTTCAACCACAGCAGCGATATTATCCTCTTTCGTTTCACTTACACGCTTGGTCACCGGCACATAGTAGTAGCTGCCTGGTTCTCCGCCGACATAGTAAACTGTTAGCGGTTTCGTATTAGTAATATCGGCTACACCGCTTGTATCCAGATTGATGCCCTGGGCCCGCGACATCCCTTGTTCAATTGGCGTGCCATTCACCGGCATTTCTTTCAATTCATGCCCATTGATTTGCAATTTTACTGTTTTAACTGAATCAAATTGTGTCAGCGTCCAGGTAATAGCCTGAAGAATTTTTAATTCATCCTCTTTTTTGTAGCTTTCAAATTCAGAAGAGAAATCTGCAGTTGCTACACCTTTTGCAATATTTACATTCACCTCGGTATCCGCAGGCAGAACAGCCCGGAATCCGTTTGGCAGGATATTGCTTACCGGCCCGTTATCAACGAGATGTTCCAATGCCTGCTTGGCAACACCTTCTGAATTAGGAAGCTCAATGGTCTGGGGTACGACAAATCCATTTTTATCAATTAGGTATAGCTCGGTTTTAACTTTTTGCTGTTCGGTATCCTTGCTAGTTTCTTCTTGCTTGCTGGTTTTAGAATCCTCCATAGCTGAGCCATCATGATCATAAGATACCTCTTTAGGCGGATCAATTTTGTTTTGTTCGCCTCCCCCAAAGAGTCCGCAGCCGGACAATAAGACGGATGAGGCGAGGATCGTCGAGACAGCTGTTACTTTAGTAATTTTAGACATTCTAATCCCTCCCAGGACTGTTTGTACTACTATTTATACGAGCACTGGGTAAATTTAGACCGCTTTTTGGCAAAAAAAAAGACCTCCATAGGGAAGCCTCATTCATCGATTTTTATAGTTTGGACAGCAGATATCCTTTCACCAAGCCAAACGGAAGCAATCTGCTGGAAAATATCCTTAGAACCTGTGGTAAAAAATGTATGTTCCACCGTTTCATTGCTTGTATTCATTAAATCACTGTGATGCAGAATAACACTTGCTTCACGTGCGGTTTCTTCCCCTGACGAAATCACCTTGATGCCGCTCCCCATATAATTGCTGATTACCGTACCCAGCAGCGGATAATGGGTACAGCCAAGAATAAGTGTATCGATCCTCTTTTCTTTCAAAGGCTTAAGCGTTTCTGCTACAACCTTTTTCACGATCGGACCTTCAAATTCGCCGCTTTCTACAATTGGCACGAATTTCGGGCAGGCAAGGCTGTCAACCTTTGCCCTCTTGTTAATCGATTTCAGGGCCTGATCATAAGCCAGGCTTTTTACTGTTCCAACCGTGCCGATTACACCGATCTGTAAACTTTTGGACACTTTAAGCGCGGCTCTTGCTCCAGGGTGGATGACACCCAAGACCGGAATATCCAGTTCATTTTTAATCTCCTCCAGTACAGCGGCAGTGGCTGTATTGCAGGCAATAATCAGCATTTTTATATGATGTTGTAATAAGTATCTGGTCATCTGCCATGTGAATCTTTTCACTTCTTCTACCGGACGGGGACCATACGGGCAGCGTGCAGTGTCACCCATATACATAATAGTTTCATTAGGCAGCTGGCGGATTATTTCCTTCGCCACTGTCAGGCCCCCGACTCCGGAATCAATAATGCCAATTGGTTGCTTCAAAAATCTCGCCTCATTCTTCTCTCATTTCTTGATGTAATTTAATTAGGTTTTCATTGAGGGAAGCTATTTCAATGTTCGTAAAACTGCTCAGTATACCTGATAAGTAGTACTGCCGCTTTTTGATCACTTCATCGATAATCCGTTTGCCCTCTTCCAACAGGTGGATGCGGACGACCCTGCGATCTTTTTCGTCTTTCACCCGCATGACCAGCTCATTTTTTTCCATCCGGTCTATTAAATCCGTTGTTGTACTGAAAGCCAGGTACATTTTTGTGGAAAGTTCGCCAATCGTCATATCGCCATCCTCAAAAAGCCACTGAAGCGCCACAAATTGCGGAGGGGTAATTTTATAATTGCTTAAGATTTCTCTTCCCTTCTGCTTGATAAGGGAAGAGATGTATCGCAGTTCCTTTTCTATTTCTGCAACATGCTCCATATTTTTGCTTTCATTCATTCAAACACAGCTCCCCAAATAACATCATGAGTATTGTCTTTATCATTTTCTATTAAAGTCGGCGAAATTTCAAGATGTATTGATTCCCACTATTTCTGCCGCGTAAATCAGCTTTCTTGGCTGAATTAATTTCCGGCACCCTTATTTGGTTGAATTCTAGCTCCGTTTGGTTGAATTCCGCTGCAGTTCAGTTGAATTACCCTCAAAAATGGTTGAATTCATACGTAGTTCAGTTGAATCAATTTTAAAACGGTTATATTTATCCATAGTTTTTTCAGGCCCAAACAAAAAATAAAGCAGTAGCCTGTTGATGAATAAATGAGGCTATTGCAGCCTTTCATTTATCCATCTGCCAGGATTACTGCTCTCCACGTGGTGTCTTCCCTGTGATTCCTTCGCCTGAATTATTTGAACAATTGATGAAAGCGATTAACCATCAAAGCTCCAATTCGCCCATTCGAAGGAGTTCTATTACTGCTTGTGAACGGCCTTTAACTCCAAGCTTTTGCATCGCATTCGAAATATGGTTTCGAACTGTTTTTTCACTGATAAACAATTCTCCTGCGATTTCCTTCGTTGTTTTGTCCTGTACTAGCAACTCAAATACTTCTCTTTCTCTTTTGGTGAGTAATGGCTTATGAGTGAAATCGTTCTCCTTCAAGTATTGTAACCCTCCTTGCCTTCACCAGCATAAACCCGGAATGGGTGTCTATTTAGTCATCATATAGTATGTTGGGGAGGCCATGGGAGTGACTGTTTTCCATAGAGGAAATGCAATTTTTACATAGATATAAGTATAAAAAGCGTAAGTACTTACAAAACTAAACTGAATAATCTGAAGGAGTGAATTACAATGGATGCGATACGCGTAAAACAAATTCTTTCATCTTCTGCCGATATCCAGGTTCAGTATAATGGGGCTTCCGTCTGGATCAATGGCTTGAACGAGGATGGAAAAACAGCAACTGTTCATTTACGGGGTCCTTTAGAAGAGCGGTCCACCGTCGAAATTTCAGAGCTTACAGAAGCCTAACAAAAGAACTTTTACACCAATCAAAAAGAAGAGGCCCCAGCCTCTTCTTTTTGATTTACCTTCCTAGACTGCTTTTGGTTTGCCGCAGCCTTTTCCCTTTGAAGGATTCTTTTTGTTTTGCTTGTCGTGCCCCTTGTGTTTGTCATGCCCTTTGTTCTTGCTATTGTCTTCATGCTTTTTTTATTTATCCGGCTTCGCAGGGCAGTCCTTTTTAGGACCTTGCGGATCTGTACCTTCGTCAGCTTTTGAGCCGGTCGTGATACGTCCTTCCACTTGCGGCGACACCGGGCTGTTTTTAGATAGATAGTTGTTCAACACTTCATAATCCACTACAAACAATTCCGTGATTCTGCCTTCATCTTTAGCTTTTTTAAACATCGTATATCCATCTCCGCCATCAGCAATGAAGGCATTGGTCGCTACTGTATAAACCTTAGCGGGTTCGATAGGTGCGTCTCCGTTTTCTGCGTTGACTTCCACTGCGTACACACGGTCTCCGGCAGGATAGGAAGGATCATATTTGAATCGGACACCTGAAACCTGCATGAATTGTCCTGCACCCGTTTCGACGGCTGACACACTGTGTTCCAGTGCCTGTATGATTTCCTCACCTGTAAGATCCACGGTGACAAGGGTATTTCCGAACGGCATGACGGTAAGCACTTCATCTAAAGTGATATCCCCATCATTCATGGAAGCACGGATTCCTCCGCCATTTTGCATCGCAATAGTTGCATTCACGCTTTCCTTTGCTTTTGCCAGCATCGCATCTGCAACAAGGTTGCCAAGGTTTGTCTCTTTCGATCTCACATTTGTACGTTCACCATCAAGTGCAACTGCTGTTGATCCGACCACTTGTTTTTTCATTTCCTCGATTGGGGCGCTTAGCTCAGCCAAACGACTTTTTGCCCATTCATCTTCGGCATAGATAAATTCACCCGCCTCGTTCTTCAGAGTAAGGTCGATCAGCCGGCCGTTCCATTTAGTCAGTTTTCCAGTTTCATCAAATGTTGCATCCAATCTGCCCAGATAGTTTCCATACTCGCCCGCTTGAACGACAAGTGTCGGTTCTCCGTCACTGTTGAACACATCCGGCTGCATCAGTTTTGTATGGGTATGTCCGCCGACGATGATATCGATTCCTTCGACTTCATCGGCAAGCTTTTGGTCAGCATAATAGCCCAGATGGGAAAGAACAATGATTTTGTTAATGCCTTTTTCCTTTAATTCGGCGACGGTTATCCGTGCTTTTTCAACTGCGTTTTCAAAAACAATATTTTCACTCGGATTGGCCAGGAATGTAGTTTCTTCTGTTGTCAGGCCAATAATTCCAACATTCGCACCATCGATTTCTTCTATGGCAGCAGGGTAGATCTTTCCATTCGCACCCGGGTCGTCAATCTTATTTTCCTCAAGATTCTTAAGCTCGGAATCTTTTGAAAAATTAATATTGGCGCTGATGATTGGGAACTGTGCTTTGCCTACGAAGTCCGCAAGCACCTGAGAAGTTTTATCAAACTCATGGTTTCCGAATGTCATGGCATCATAGCCGATTTTGTTCATGAATTCAAGGTCGGCCTGCCCCAGGTATTTATTGAAATACAAAGTACCTGAGAAGACATCGCCTGCATCCAGAAGCAGTGAGTTCGCTGTTTCGCTGCGAATCTGGTTAATGGCAGTGAAGCGTCTTGGTATTTGTTCAAGATGGGCATGTGTATCATTGGTATGCATAATCGTCAGATCAAGATCTTTTGGTTTCCGTGTTAAATCGAATTGACCGATCAATGGATCGTGGTCGCTGGCTCTTCCATGGACATCCATGTATGGCGAATTGATGTTCACAATGTCAAATTGAGCCTTATCCGATAAAGTTTTAGATACAAGCATATGATCCAGCGTCTGTGCATTGCCTTGGTAGACATAAGAGAACCTCTCATTTATCGGCAATGTCTCAATCAAATTTGTAAGAACATCACCTTTTAATGTCTGAAGCGTCTGTGAGAATTCAAAATCGTTCTGGTCACCAAGCACTACGACATAGGCATCCGGATTTTTTTCCGTGATATCTTTTACAAAGTTGTTCACGACTTTGGACAGTTCAATACGCTTTTGTTCACTTTCCAGAACAGGAGGCTGAACCCTGCCGAAAAGCGGCGCATCTCCGCCTTTAGAATTGAGGTGGTTCGTAATAACAACTACATCTTTTCCATTAAAAACGAACTGGGCAGCCAATGGTTTTCTTGTATCCTGGAATAATGGATTGGCCGGTTCAATACGTCCAGGGTTCAGAGTCAGGGCATTGTTTTCATAAGCGACTGCTTCTGCAGTTGTCCCTTTTGGCGCTTCTTTCAAGGAAACCCGTTCGGGATTATATAAGTACCCTACCCGGATATTCCCGCCTGGTGCACCGCCGTCCTGATTATTTTCCGGGGCGATGTCGGTAAAAGCATACGTTGGGCCGCCAAGCTCTTTTATTTTATCGATCAGCTTTTGATAGCTCGCGGATGCATCTGTCGTACCGTCATTTGTTTCGCCGTTATTATCCTGCATTTCAATAAGCCCGATAATATCTGGTGAATGCAAATGATTGATAAATGAATCGGCGATGCGGGTAACTTTTTCATCTGGAGTTGCTGTTGAAAAGTTTTCTACATTGTAGGATGCAATCGTCACTTTTTCCGGATCCCTGGTAAATTCAACGTTTTCTTCAGGCTTTTCGCCTTCGATTAATTCTGGAAGGGAAGGTACATCTGTCAGGATCTTATAGTTGCTGAAGCTATAGCCAACTACACCTTTAACTGTTCCATTAAAGCGGTCTCCTGCTTTTGCAACAAAGTTTCGATTGATGAAAAGATGGAATCTCTCCGGATTTGGATTTGTTTCAGTCAAAAGAGGGGTGCCGAATTTTGTGAACGCTTTTCCCTCTTCCTGGTTAATGATTACGGGAACTTCACCATAATCCTGAGGAGCGGTTACGATTGGATTCTCAAGAGCCACCACCATGCCCTCAAGGCTCTCATAAAAATCGATGCCGTCTTCCTGTGGATCAAATTTTCCAAAGCTGTCATTATCAATCACTTGTGTAGGCACAGCTCGGTCTTTGCCCATCACGACAGGGACGGGAAGCGGTTGAGTTGAGTTCAGAACGGTCACTGACGTGGAGTTTATTTCGGTCATTGTCAGATCTGTTTCCAATTTTTCAGTATAGCCATCAAGTACCCATTCCTTGACGGCTCCATTTACGGAAACTTGATCTCCCTTCCGTACTCCATGTGCTTTTTTATAAACTAATAAACCATCTGATGTATTCGGGTTATTGTCACCTTCCGTATCCTGGATATAGAAGTTATTGCTATCTGTTACATGGGTTACGATACCCTGTACTCCTTCAACTGTTTGTCCCTGAAAAGGCGAAGTATGGGATTCGCCCTGGATTTCATAAATCTTTGGGCCGTTCGGGGCAGGCACCGGCTGTTCTCCTGGATCATTCCCTCCATCGGAGAAATGGATCGCTGTCACCGCTTTTATGCCCGGTACGGTAAAATAGGCTTCAATATTGCCTGTCACTTCTATCTTTTTTCCAAGGGCAGCCGGGTTACTTACCAATCCAAACTGGGATCTGTAAGACGTTGGAAGTTGAACCGGCATAACTTTACTGAGATCCCGTTCATCTGCGGAATCTGCGATAAGGAGGTTCGTTTCACCGAAAAAAGGAGCCTCAAAATCATACGATTTGGTTCCGGCAGCATAACCAACTACATACCCTGCAACAGTCGCGGGCCCGCCTTTTGTAATCGCTTCCTGTACCGTCAATGTCGCCGGTTCTTCAGCTTGGACCACCGTAAAAGGAACCGCACTAGAAAAAACTAAGGCTACAATCGCAAAGAAGAATACAAGCTTATAAAAAATCCTTTTGTTCATTCCTTTTTCCTCCCTAAAAGTTATAATTTCCTTGCCTTTGCAAAATATCAGCCTATAGGCGGTATTCGACAAATTTAACTATAATACTAATTCGTAAAGAGGAAATGAATTTTTAGCAGGAAAATTGTAAAAAAGGAAAAATGATACATTACACCTAATATAAGAGAAAGCTCGCATGACTTTTTATCTATGTTTTGTTCAACAAAAAAAACTGCCTGCTAAAGGTAATCCCTTTAACAGGCAGTTTTTGTTTTTATGCTTGCGCTTTTCTCTAACAAGATAAGAAAGTATAACTTTTTGAACTTAAACGGGTGTCTAACCTTACACCTGCCACCCTCGGGTCATAAGCCAATCAGCTGATGGGGAGAAAATCGCTCCCCATTCATCTGCTCGTCTTATGCCTGTCGGGTGTCTCCTTGGCTAATAAATGCCCTAACTGAAGAACCATGTTTTGTAAGCCAAGGACCGGTGACGGTTTTTCTTTACACCTGGTCGCTACCGAAGAAATTACGGAAGGATTGCAGGGTAGTGTCACGGTTTAACGCTGCTATCGATGTTGTTAACGGAATGCCTTTAGGGCATGACTGCACACAGTTTTGTGAATTTCCGCAGTCTGCTAGTCCGCCCTCACCCATAATCGCGTTCAATCGTTCAGCTTTATTCATTTCACCTGTTGGATGTGCGTTGAATAGGCGTACCTGGGAAAGCGGTGCCGCACCGATGAAGTCCGAGTTGCTGTTTACATTCGGGCATGCTTCCAAGCAGACACCGCAGGTCATGCATTTTGATAATTCGTACGCCCATTGGCGTTTTCTTTCCGGCATACGCGGACCCGGTCCAAGGTTGTATGTTCCATCGATCGGAATCCATGCTTTTACTTTCTTTAATGAATCAAACATACGGCTTCGGTCTACCTGAAGATCGCGGACAATCGGGAATGTACGCATAGGTTCAAGACGGATCGGCTGTTCCAATTGGTCGACAAGCGCTGTACAGGATTGTCTTGGTTTTCCATTAATGACCATGGAACAAGCTCCGCAGACCTCTTCCAAACAGTTCATATCCCATGTAATAGGCGTTGTTTGTTCCCCTTTTACATTCACAGGGTTACGGCGAATTTCCATCAATGCTGAAATAACATTCATATTCGGACGATACGCTAATTCGAATTCCTCTGTATAAGGGGCTGACTCAGGTTGATCTTGCCGTGTAATCACAAAACGTACCGTTTTAGTCTCAGCCATTCCTTACTCCCCCTTTTTAGTGTTTTGTAGTGTAATCACGCTTACGAGGTTTGATCAGTGAAACATCGATTTCCTCATAATGGAATGCAGGTGCCGTTTTTTGGCCTGTAAACTTAGCCATGGTAGTCTTCATGAATTCATCATCATTACGATCAGGGAAATCCGGTTTGTAATGAGCTCCGCGGCTTTCATTACGGTTGTAAGCACCAATGGTAATCACACGTGCCAATTGAAGCATGTTTTGCAGCTGTCTTGTGAAGGCAGCACCCTGATTGCTCCATTTGGCAGTATCGTTGATATTGATGTTTTCATAGCGCTCAAGCAGCTCTTGAATTTTCTCATCCGTTTTAAGCAGTCTGTCATTATATCGTACAACCGTCACATTATCCGTCATCCATTCTCCTAATTCTTTATGAAGAACGTACGCATTTTCTGTACCGCTCATGTTCATGATATTGTGCCATTTTTCTTCTTGCTGTTTTACATGGTTGTCATAAATAGATGAAGAAACAGCATCTGAGCTCTTTTCAAGTCCGTCAATATATTTAACCGCATTAGGGCCGGCAACCATACCGCCGTAGATAGCGGAAAGAAGCGAGTTGGCACCAAGACGGTTTCCGCCATGCTGGGAGTAATCACATTCACCAGCAGCGAATAGACCTTTGATGTTTGTCATTTGGTCATAGTCAACCCATAGGCCGCCCATGGAATAGTGAACCGCAGGGAAGATTTTCATAGGCACTTTACGAGGATCTTCACCCATGAACTTTTCATAAATTTCGATGATTCCGCCAAGCTTGATATCAAGCTCTTTTGGATCTTTATGGGAAAGGTCAAGGTAAACCATGTTTTCCCCATTGATTCCAAGCTTCTGATTGACGCAGACATCAAAAATTTCACGTGTAGCAATATCCCGCGGCACAAGGTTACCGTAAGCAGGATATTTCTCTTCTAAGAAATACCATGGCTTTCCATCTTTATATGTCCAAACACGTCCGCCTTCACCACGGGCTGACTCACTCATCAAACGCAGCTTGTCATCGCCGGGTAATGCCGTCGGATGAATTTGGATGAACTCGCCATTTGCATAATAAGCTCCTTGCTGATAAACGATGGAAGCAGCTGAACCAGTATTGATGATGGAGTTCGTGGATTTCCCGAAAATGATTCCGGGTCCGCCGCTTGCCATGATAACAGCATCAGCAGGGAAAGATTTAATTTCCATCGTAGTCAGGTTTTGCGCAACAATTCCGCGGCAAATTTCTTCATCATCAATGACTGTTCCAAGGAATTCCCAGCCTTCATACTTTGTCACAAGTCCGGCCACCTCGTAGCGGCGAACCTGCTCGTCCAATGCATAAAGCAGCTGCTGGCCTGTAGTTGCACCAGCAAATGCAGTGCGGTGATGCTGGGTTCCACCGAAGCGGCGGAAGTCAAGCAAACCTTCCGGAGTACGGTTGAACATAACACCCATACGGTCAAACATATGGATGATTGATGGTGCTGCTTCGCACATCGCTTTAACTGGCGGCTGGTTAGCGAGGAAGTCACCGCCATAAATGGTATCATCAAAGTGGATCAATGGAGAATCCCCTTCACCTTTCGTATTTACCGCTCCGTTGATTCCGCCCTGAGCACAAACAGAGTGAGAACGTTTTACCGGAACTAATGAGAATAATTCCACTTGTTGCCCAGCCTCTGCAGCTTTAATGGTAGCCATCAATCCGGCCAATCCACCGCCGACAATGACAATTTTACCTTTACTCAATCTTGCTCACTCCCTTTTAATCCAATTTCAAGGCAATAGCCCAGGCCCTGAAATATTTCCTTTTACCCTTACTTATACGAATGCCAGAATAGCACGTACACCAACTACAGATAGCACAACAAAGACCACTAATGTTACATATGTAGAAATCCTTTGTGATTTTGGAGAAATTGTAATTCCCCAGCTAACTGCGAAAGACCATAACCCGTTGGAAAAGTGGAAAGTTGTGGAAATAACACCAATAATATAGAACCATAACATAAACGGACTGGAAAGAATGCTTTCCATCATATTGAAGTCCACATGTGCTCCAAACGCAGCTTGAACCCTTGTTTCCCAAACATGCCACACAACAAAAATGAGTGTTATGATACCGGTTAATCGCTGAAGCATAAACATCCAGTTCCGGAAGAATCCGTATCTACCAACATTGTTTTTCGCTGTAAAAGCAATATAGATCCCGTATACAGCATGATAGAGTAATGGTAAGTAAATGATAAAGATCTCAAGCCAAATCCGGGCTGGTAACCCACCCATAAAATTTGAAGCATTGTTAAACGATGCCTCACCTCTTGTTGCAAAGCTATTGACCACCAAATGCTGGATCAAAAACAGACCGACTGGAATGACTCCCAGTAAAGAATGCAGTCTGCGATAAGCAAACTCACGATTTCCTGCCACAAAGTGCCCCCCCTTAAATAATTAATCACCGTTTGTAAAATCATATTCCCTTATATTAATTCATCATAAAGATAAAAAGATATAATTCTACATGTTTAACAGTAATATGACATGTTTATTTTACTCCTCACTTTTAGAGGCGTCAAGAAAACGAATACATCATTCTTTTCGCGAAATAGTAATATTTGAAATTAGTAAAAGCATACGTTTTCTTCCCCGCCATATTGAAAAAATAAATATCTTACTATAATTCACCTGAATGCTTTGCATACAAATAACCTGATAAAAATATACTGATTCCCCACGAAAAACGTATATAATGTAGGTACGGAAAGAGGGGATGACATGAAAATAAACAATATGGAATTACTTGAGAATAAAGAAAGCGAAGAATTTCAAGTCCCCGCATTCGGCTATGAACTCTTGAGAGAAGTTTTACTTGATGACATCCTCGGCAAGGATTCCCCGCAAATCTTGTACTGGGCGGGAAAAAGAATGGCGAGAAGATTTCCTCTATCAGGGAAAGATGAAATTATTTCTTTCTTTCAAAGTGCCGGCTGGGGAAGCCTTGAAGTATCGAAAGAATCTAAAGATGAAATGGAACTCATCCTGACCGGTAAAATAGTCACCAGGCGTTTTGATGTCAATGAGCAATGCCATTTTCAGCTTGAAGCAGGATTTCTTGCAGAACAATTCGGTCTGCAGAATAAACTGCTGACAGAAGCCATTGAAGAAACGAAACTCCGGGCCAACAAAGTGATATTTACAGTCAAATGGGATAAAAAGGATCCCCTTCTGTAAAGCAGCATGGGGGATTTCTGAGAGGTCTGATCGCTAAAGTATCAGACCCTCATATATCATCTACCGCCTAATGCTTGCACTGCCGCTCTTTCGTCGAGGCGAAAAGCGACATGAAGTGCTTCGACTGCTTCAACCATATGTTCCGCAATAATCACGGTCGATACCTTGATTTCAGAGGTGCTTACCATTTTAATTTGGACTCCGGAATCCGAGAGCACTTCAAACATCTCCGCTGCAACCCCGGGATTGGATACCATCCCGGATCCTACGATTGATACCTTGGCAAGCTTGCTTTCTGTTTCCACCCTGTCAAATCCAGCTTTGTCCTTGCTATGCTCGAGAACGTCAAGTGTTTCTTCCAGATCATCGGTTTTGATTGAAAAGGAAAGATTAGTTGTCTGCTCATCTGTAATGCTTTGGATAATGATATCCACATTTATCTGATTCTTAGCAAGTAATGTGAAAATACCTGATAATGTGCCGCTTGTGCCAGGAAGCCCGAATATCGTAACCCTGGTAATTTTGTCCTCAAACGCAATTCCTCTGACAATTAAGCTTTGCTCCATTGTTGCTTCCTCCTCAATTAGCGTTCCTGTTTCTTTCTCAATGCTTGAACGAACTTCGAGCGGGATTTGGAAGTTTTTCGCAAATTCTACAGCCCTTGGATGAAGGACTCCTGCCCCTAAATTGGCCAGTTCGAGCATTTCATCATAGGAGACAGACTTCAACTTTCTGGCTCCTTTAATATAACGTGGATCCGTTGTAAAAACTCCGGTGACATCGGTATAAATGTCGCATCGATCCGCGCTTAACGCTGCTGCAAGAGCAACAGCGGTCGTATCCGAACCGCCCCTGCCCAATGTGGTAATCTCGCCATCTGCCGTCATTCCCTGAAAACCGGCGACAACAGCGATTTTCCCCATCTCGAGCTGTTTTTTTATTTTTAGAGTGTCAATATCCATGATTCTTGCATTGCCATGAACAGATTCTGTGCGGACACCAGCCTGCCATCCGGTGAAAGAAATAGCTTCATGGCCCTTTTGCAGCAATGCCATCGATAATAGGCCGATCGTGACCTGTTCGCCGGTCGCAAGCAGCATATCCATTTCCCTCTTGCTGGAAGTCGAAGAAATTTCTTTTGCCATCTCCACTAGTTTGTCAGTGGTTTTCCCCATTGCCGATACAACAACCACTACTTGATTTCCATGTTCCACTTCTTCAATGACTCTATTGGCAACATTATTTATTCTTTCAACGTTTCCTACTGACGTGCCGCCAAACTTCTGAACGATCAACCCCACTATGCTGCACCCTCTCCTGTTTGTTTTGATAAGAAAAGCGCAAGCGCCCTGGTCAGCCCGACAGGCATAAATCGAACCCGAGTGGACAGGTCCCGTATCACTACAGCGGTTTAGAAAATGACCTGAGGGGCTAGGCGCACCTTTTTCTTAATTAAATTCTTTCTTAATTTTTACATAAAAAAAACAATGAGATCATATCTCATTGCTGTGATAAACGTAAAATATCGATTACGCCGGACAACAGCGAGATAGCTCTCCAAGATAACAATCTTGACAATCAGCCACTTATTAGGTGGCAGACCAGCCGATAACAGGTTATGAGTCCTGTCCGGCTTCGGCGATTTCCCCTTTCAAGACCTTTCGTTGAAGCTCACACTTCTCCAAGTCCCTACTGATGAATCTCGCACCTCTATCAGCACTTTAAAACTGTAAAGTTTTAATTTCATAAAATTTAGTATTAATTATAGCACAGAATACTAAATGATGGCAACATTATTCTTGCAATCTCCTGGCGATTTCTTCTGCAAGCACCTTTGGCATGCCTGCCTGAATGATTTCTTCGACACCGGCCTCTTTTATTTTTTTGACAGAACCAAAATGCCTCAGCAATTGTTTTCGTCGTTTTTCCCCTACACCATCAATATCATCCAGCAACGATTGGAACGCGGTCTTGCCACGGATTTGCCGATGAAAGGTAATCGCAAAACGGTGCACTTCATCCTGGATTCTTTGCAGCAAATAAAACTCCTGGCTTGTCCTGTCAAGCGGAACGATTTCAAGCGGATTGCCGATTATCAGCTGTGATGTCCGGTGTTTATCGTCCTTCACCAGCCCTGCCAGCGGAATGTCGAGCCCGAGCTCATTTTCGAGGATATCGCGGACTCCTTCCACATGGCCTTTTCCTCCGTCAATGACAATCAGATCCGGCAGCGGTAGACCTTCCTTTAATACCCGGGTATACCTTCTCCTGACGACCTCGCGCATCGATTCGTAATCATCTGGACCCTGCACAGATTTTATTTTATATTTACGATACTCTTTCTTTTCCGGCTTTCCATCGATGAATACGACAAGGGCAGATACCGGGTTCGTTCCCTGGATGTTGGAATTATCAAACGTTTCGATTCGGTGGGGCGTATAGATTCCAATCTGCTTCCCAAGGTTCTCGACAGCCTTGATCGACCGCTCTTCATCGCGGTCGATAAGCGAAAACTTTTCCTGGAGTGCGATTTTGGCATTTTTATTCGCCAGCTTTAGCAGCTCCTTCTTCTGGCCTCTTTTCGGATGCAGTATTCTCACCTGCAGCAACCCTTCAGCGAGCCCGGTATCAATCGATTCCGGAAGAAGGATTTCTTTCGGCTTGAAGTGATTGACCTTTGAATAAAATTGCCCTAAATACGTAAGGAGCTCCTGTTCCGGTTCATCATAGATCGGGAACATCGAGACATCGCGTTCAATCAACTTGCCCTGCCTGATAAAAAAGACCTGTACACACATCCAACCCTTATCAAACGCGTAGCCGAACACATCTCGGTCCGTAAAATCATTGGATGTCATTTTTTGCTTTTCCATCGTGACTTCAATATGGGTGATCTTGTCCCGGAATTCCTTTGCCCTTTCAAAGTCCAACTCTTCAGCGGCGGCCTGCATTTTCTCCGTCAGTTCTTTTTTTACATCTTGATAGCCGCCGTTAAGAAAACGGGTAATTTCATCGGTGATTTTTTTATATTCCTGTTCATCGACACCATATACACAGGGTGCGAGGCATTGCCCCAGATGGTAGTAGAGACAAACCCGGTCGGGAAGGGTATTGCATTTTCTCAATGGGTAAATCCGGTCCAGAAGCTTTTTCGTTTCGTTGGCTGCCATGGCGTTCGGATATGGGCCAAAGTACTTGCCGCGGTCTTTTTTCACTTTCCTGGTCGTGATCAGGCGTGGATGCCGCTCGGCCGTAAGCTTGATGAACGGATAGGTTTTATCGTCCTTGAGCATGACATTATACTTCGGATCATGCTTCTTGATCAGATTAAGCTCAAGTATCAGTGCTTCCATATCGGATGAAGTGACAATATATTCAAAGTCCTCTATCTCATTTACAAGCCTAAATGTCTTTACATCGTGCGAACCTGTGAAATAGGACCTTACCCGATTTTTTAAAATCTTTGCTTTTCCGACATAAATAATCGTCCCCTGGCGATCCTTCATCAAATAACAGCCAGGATGGTCAGGCAGCAGCGCCAATTTATCTTTGATATGCTGATTCATGTACTTCCTCCTCTCTTTAACCGGCTTCATTATCTATTTTTTTAAAAAAATGTAATCTGTTTCAGCGAGCTATTTTAAAGGGCTCTTCACAAATATACTATAAAAACGCACAAATGACGCATTTGAGCTTTCGATAAATTGCTGCTTCTTACATCGTAGTTTTCCGTTTCTTCACTACCTTTTCTGAAAGAACAACAAAAAAGCTTCAAGCCGGTGGCTTGAAGCTTTCCTGGGAATCGCATTAAGCGTGTTTTGAAACTAATTCAGCAAGAGCCTCTTTTGGCTGGAAGCCAACCACTTTATCGACTACTTCACCGTCTTTTATAAGAAGGAGTGTCGGGATGCTCATGACGCCGAATCTTCCAGCTGTTTCCTGGTTTTCGTCAACATCAACTTTCACGATTTTTACTTTATCGCTCATTTCAGAGTCAAGTTCCTCAAGGACCGGAGCAATCATTTTACAAGGACCGCACCATGGAGCCCAGAAATCTGCAAGAATAAGGCCCTCGCTTGTTTCCGTATTAAAGGATTGATCGGTAGCATGTACAATAGACATAATATTAGCCTCCTTAAAAAGTACTAGGTTTGAAACTACACAAAGTATATCATTGTTATCTGAAATCGCGCTATTTTTTTGCTTCACTGCTAACATACCCGAAATGAAAACAAATATTCGTTTCTGAAAACAGACCCCGCCCCATAAACGAAGGCATTCGCCAAATGGCAAATGCCTTCATTAAAAGGTTGCGCTTTTCTATTTATGCGTTTACTTTAAGCTTCTTGAATTCTTCAGTCAGCATCGGCACGACTTCAAACAGGTCGCCCACAATTCCGTAGTCGGCAACTTTAAAGATGTTGGCTTCTGGATCTTTGTTAATTGCAACAATTACTTTGGAGTTTGACATCCCGGCTAAATGCTGGATCGCCCCGGAAATGCCGCAAGCAATATAAAGGTCAGGAGTAACAACTTTTCCTGTCTGGCCGATTTGCAGGGAATAATCGCAGTAGTCGGCATCACATGCACCACGAGAAGCGCCTACAGCACCGCCCAGAACCTTGGCAAGCTCATTTAATGGGTCAAAACCTTCCTCGCTCTTCACTCCGCGTCCGCCTGCTACGATTACTTTCGCTTCCGAAAGGTCTACCCCTTCGCTTGCTTTGCGGACTACGTCTTTTATAATCGCACGCAGATCTTTGATTTCCACGGATAGTGAGGAAACTTCGCCTGTGCGGGAATCATCTTTTGAAAGCGGTTCAATGTTATTTGGACGAATCGTCGCGAAAATAAGGCCGTCTGCTACAATTTTCTTTTCAAATGCTTTCCCGGAATAGATCGGACGAATAAACACTAAGTTTCCGCCAGCTTCATCAATTGCAGTAACATCGGATATCAGGCCGGAGTTTAATTTGCCTGCAATTCTCGGGGCAAGGTCTTTCCCCAGTGCTGTATGGCCGAAGAAAATGCCTTCTGGTTTTTCCTGGTCAATGACTGCAAGCAAGCCTTGAGTAAAGCCGTCGGACGTATATTGCTTTAATTTTTCATCTTCCACCGTGATTACGCGGTCAGCACCATATTGAATCAATTCATTTCCAAATGAACTGACATTTTCTCCAATCAGGACACCGATTACCTCTCCGCCTTCAGCGGCTAGTGATGCTGCTCCAATCGCTTCAAATGATACGTTTCTGAGCGTTCCGTCACGTACCTCTCCCAATACGAGAACTTTTCTAGCCATTTTAAAAACCCCCTGCACTCTATTTTTGGATATCGTTTATATACAAGTGTTGTTTTTCGATACCAGCCCTTTTAGTTTCCACCGTAAATTAAATCACTTTTGCTTCTGTGCGAAGTAATTGCACCAGTTCGGTTACTTGCTCGTTGATTTCGCCGCTGAGTACTTTTCCTGCTTCTTTTTTTGGAGGAAGAAAAATTTCAATCGTTTTTGTCTTAGCTTCTACATCATCTTCTTCAAGATCTAAGTCATCCAGTTCCAACTCTTCAAGCGGCTTCTTCTTCGCTTTCATGATTCCCGGTAAAGAAGGATAGCGCGGCTCGTTCAAGCCTTGCTGGGCTGTCACTAGCAGTGGAAGGGATGTTTCAATCACTTCGGAATCCCCTTCAACATCACGTGTAACGCTTACATTTTTACCGTCGATTTCAAGCTTAGTAATCGTTGTGATATAAGGAATATCCAAGATTTCCGCAACACGCGGGCCTACTTGTCCGGAACCGCCGTCAATTGCAACGTTACCTCCAAGAATCAGGTCCGCTTGTTTATCTTTTAAATATTCTGCCAGCACTTTGGCAGTTGTAAATTGATCGCCATTCTCGATATCATCTTCTGTATTGATCAGGACTGCTTTGTCAGCCCCCATTGCAAGTGCTGTGCGAAGCTGCTTCTCTGCTTCTTCAGTACCAACAGAGACGACGGTAACTTCCCCGCCCTGGGCGTCGCGTACCTGGATTGCTTCTTCTACGGCATACTCATCGTAGGGATTGATGATAAACTCTGCTCCATCTTCATTGATTTTGCCATTTGAAAGCGTAATTTTTTCTTCTGTATCAAAGGTTCTTTTCAGTAGTACATAAATATTCACGATAATCCCTCCCAGTATATTTAGGTTTTGAAGATTATGATAATTTACAATAAAAGAATGCATTTGGCAATTCCGAAGATTCAGGACGCACAGCAATCCGTTTATGATTTGGTAAAAAGGAAGGGTTATTTTCCTTTAAAAACCGGTTCTCTTTTTTCAATGAAAGCACTTATGCCTTCTTTTGCATCATTAGATACAAAGACATGTCCAAACCAATCGGCTTCTTTCTTTACGCCTTTATAGTAATTTTCATGCTTTGAATAGTTTAACAGTTCGATTGCCGCTTTAAGAGCAATCGGGCTTTTCTTTGCGACCTTAAACGCCAGTTCCTTTGCCTTGGGCATTAAGTCTTCCTCAGCGTAAGCATGGTTGGCGAGGCCATATTCTGCAGCCTCTATACCCGTAATAGGTTCACTTGTAAACATCATTTCAGCTGCTTTGGCAGTACCTACATAACGGGGCAGACGTTGTGTTCCTGCAAAACCAGGTACAATCCCAAGCTGCAATTCAGGCAGGCCAAGCTTTGCCTTTTCACTTACAAGCCGGATATGGCAGGACATTGCAAGCTCCAGTCCGCCCCCCAATGCTGCACCATGGATGGCCGCAATTACCGGTTTTGGGTATGTTTCAATCTTCTCAAGAATATCCTGGCCATCTGTCGCAAGATTTGAAAAACCCTCACCGCTGTTAATTGTCGTGAATTCTTTTATATCCGCTCCCGCGGAAAAGAATCTGCCTTCACCATGAAGCAAAACTACCCTGATTTCTTCATTCGATTTCATTTCATCAAACAAATTGGACAGTTCTTTTAAAATCGCTGAAGAGAGAGCATTTGCAGGTGGTCTTTGAATGGTAACAAAAGCAACCCCATTTTCGGTTGAATAGCTTAAGAATTCCATAAGTCACCCTCCTTAAATTAAAAGCGTAAGCGCCTTGTTCAGCCCCGACAGGCATAAGACAAATCCCGAAAGAAGGCGCTTTTTGCCTTCTGTAGGGAGATGGCTTATGACCCCGAGGGGCTAGGTGCTGGAGCTAGACACCTTTTGAAATTAAAAAAGTTAATACTTTCCTAAATTGAAAAAGCGTCTTGCTATGTAGCGGAATGTATTTGGAGGGATGCACTAATCCCTTACCAACATTACTTTTTGCTGCCGCAGCCGCCTATCAAAAGCTGATGCACGGAATCAGCCAGGTCTGGCAATGAATACTTCTGGTCATTCATCACCCATGTTGTAGCGGTCTCATCTATTGTACCAAAAATCATCTGTCTTGCCAGCCTGTTATTAAGATCTTCGGAAAACTCACCATTTTCCTTGCCTTCGTTGATAATCTGGTCAACCAGGCTTAGATACCCCCGCAAAACACCATTAATCCGCAGCCGCAATTCTTTATTGGACTGCCGCAATTCAAGCTGGGTAACAATCGCTAGATGATGGTCATCTGAAAGAATTTGAAAATGTTTTTTGATCAATACTAACAGTTTCTCCGCTGCACTCGGTTTTCCTTTCATTTCTTCTTCAATTTGTTCAACAAGAAATCCCATTTTCTCATGAAATAATGATATTAAAATATCTTCTTTGTTTTTAAAATAAAGGTAAATGGTCCCGTCAGCGACACCGGCTTGCTTGGCAATCTTGGAAACCTGAGCTTGATGATAGCCGTTTTCAGCAATCGCAATTACGGCTGCATCAATGATTTGCTTGTACTTTGGCCTGTTTCTGTTCACCGGACTTCCCCTTTCAGAGAAAATGAATGAATCATCATTCATATCCTCATGATAGAATAACGTCCCTATGATGTCAAGAAGAAACTATCCAAACAATAACTGAAAATATCTTTTAAGAGTATACACCTATTTTATTGCCAAAACCTGTTGCTTGTCCAGTTTCCGATTAAAAAAATAAGGAGTCCTTCTTATTTAACAAACAAGCTAAGCCTGCTTGACATCATCTGATATTTTCTTTGTTTCTTCCTCCACAAGGGCCCTTCGCAAGATTTTTCCTACTGTTGTTTTGGGGAGTTCCTTCCTGAACTCATATTTACGTGGAACCTTATAGGAAGCGAGATGCTTTCTGGCAAATTCATTTAGCTCTTCTTCCGTGACAGCTGCACCTTCCTTCAGGACAATATAAGCCTTGACCGTTTCGCCCCGGTACTGATCCGGGACCCCTACTACAACAAGCTCCTGAACAGCTTCATGCTCATAGAGCACTTCTTCAATTTCCCGTGGATAAATATTGAATCCTCCCGCTATGATGGTATCCTTTTTACGGTCTATTACAAAGAAGAATCCTTTTTCATCCATATATCCAAGATCACCGGTTAACAGCCAGCCATTTTTAAAGGTCTGTTCTGTTTCTTCAGGCCTGTTCCAATATCCCTTCATGACTTGAGGCCCTTTTATGGCGATTTCCCCGATTTCGTCAGGTTCCATCGGTTCCCCGGTCTCCAGTGACAAAATCGCTGCCTCAGTGTCAGGCCATGGCACCCCGATGCTTCCTTTCACACGCGGCTCATCCCAGACAAAATTAGCGTGCGTTACAGGGGATGTTTCCGAAAGCCCATACCCTTCCACCAACTTCCCTCCGGTAACCTTTTCAAATCGTTCCTGAATCTCAACTGGAAGCGGCGCGGATCCGCTGACACAGGCATCAATTGATGATAAATTATATTTGGCCAGATCGGGATGGTTCAACAGGGCGATATAAATCGTCGGGGCCCCCGGGAACATGGTCGGACGCTGTTTTTGAATCGTTTTCAGGGTAGTTGTTGCATCGAACTTTGGCAATAGAATCATTTTATGCGCTTGAAGAATGGAAGATATCATGACCGTTGTCATCCCATACACATGGAAGAACGGCAGAATTCCAAGGACGCTCGCCTCTCCTCTTTTATTCTTATAGAGCCAGGCTTCACTCATTTTTGCATTCGCGAGGAGATTCTTATGGGTCAGCATGACACCTTTAGGAAATCCGGTGGTCCCTCCTGTATATTGCAGCAGTGCCAGATCATTTTCAATGTCAACGGATTCATTGATTTCTTCAGGAACACCGCTTTTCAAAATTTCTTTCAATAAGTGGTTGTTGCCGGCATGTTCAACGTTAACGACAAGTCCATACTCCTTTTTCTGGATATACGGATAGATGAGGTTTTTAGGAAATGGAAGATAATCCTTGATAGCAGTTACAATAATGTGTTCAATGTTCGTAGATGGAGCAACATTCGACACCCTCGGAAATAAAATATCCATTGTAACAATCGCTTTGGCACCTGAGTCCTTCATCTGGTATTCAAGCTCGCGTTCCGTGTACGTCGGATTTGTCTGGACAACGGTTCCGCCAGCCATCAGGATACCGAAATAAGTAATGACAGCCGGTGGTATATTCGGTAGCATGATTGCGACCCTGTCGCCTTTTTTTATCCCAAGCTTTTTCATGTAGGCCGCAAATTTAAGTGATGTCTCATATACTTCTTTAAAGGTAATTTCCTTTCCCATAAAGTGAATCGAAACCTCGTCGGGAAACTCCCGGGCCGAGTCTTTTAAAAAAGACTGTAAAGATTTTTCTTCATAGGATAATGCTGACGGAATGTGTGACGGATACAATTCAAGCCATGGCTTCTTACTCATTTTATCTCTCCCTTTTGATTACTTAATTTAAAAATTCCAACTATTCTCACTTATTATAATATATTAAACCTTTTGTGACAATTGTCGGATATCAAGAAAAGGGCTGAGCGCCGTGAACAAGTATATCTAACTACACGCACAGTTAACACCACTCAAAAAACAACTTTACCACTCTTAGAACTATTCTTCTACTTTTTACAGTAAGACTTTCAGCAACTATACTGTCAAGTTTATTCATTTCATCTTCAGTGTATTCACCTTTGAATAGGTCTAATTTTTTAGTTTTTTCAGTGGAAACAATCCACGCACTGTGCTACTGCCCGTCGCAGAACAAAAGCGCAAGCGCCTAAAAGGAACGTCGACTAACATCCGC
Organism: Peribacillus cavernae; assembly: GCF_003989135.1. Taxonomy (GTDB): domain Bacteria; phylum Bacillota; class Bacilli; order Bacillales; family DSM-1321; genus Peribacillus; species Peribacillus cavernae. The sequence continues at coordinate 7,424 of NZ_RYZZ01000055.1, read as the reverse complement.
CACGTCCTGTGGCGAACGTCGACGTCAGCACATCCTGTGCAAGTCCGACAAGCATAAGACGAGCAGCTGTATGGGGAGCGGTTTTCTCCCCATCAGATGATTGGCTTATGACCTCGAGGCCGACTAAAATTGCCACGTCCTTATGTCTTCGTCGGCACTAGCACGTCCTGTGCGTCGGGGCTAGGCGCTGGAGCTGGATGCAGATAATCAAAATTAAGTTATCCACATAAAATTCAATCTATAGTTTCCTTTACAGTAAAAAAACAGCCGGCAACGAAAGCCAGCTGTCCTGCACGGGTTAAAAAAAAGCCAAATATATTATTCCAAACAGCATAAAAGCGCCGCATAAAACCAGCAAGACTTTCGCGAGTTTTTCCAAAAAATTCGCCCCTTTATATTCAGGCTTACGAGATGCCTGCACCAATTACATAGGATAACCCGATGGAAATAATCATCGATATCAATCCTACAGCCCGATTGTCATTTTCGATCTCTTCGTCAATTTTGAATCCGGGAGTTAAAAATTCAAACAAAAAATATCCGGCCAGCAACAGGAAGAATCCATATACCCCCCAGCCAATCATCGTTAATAAAGAATCATGCTGGAGAATCGAGTGGCGGAATACATTGGATATCCCAAAAATTTTGCCACCGGTTGCCATGGCGACTGACAGATTTCCATTTTTGATTTCCTGCCAATTTTTATATTTCGTCACCAGTTCGAAAACCGCTAAAAATACAAAAATGCATAAAATGACAACACTGTAATATGCAGCGATATAAACATACTCATTTTCCCAAAAGTATCCCATGATTATTGGCCTCCGAGACCTGTTCCGTTATTTGAATTCGACAATTGTTACGCCTGTTCCACCTTCACTGGCTTCACCGAACCGCACCCGTTTGACTGCCCGGTGATTTTTCAAATAGTCTTGAACGCCCTGCCTTAAGGCCCCGGTTCCTTTCCCGTGGATAATTGATACGCGGGGATAAGCGGCTAGCAAGGCATCATCGATGTATTTCTCGACTCGTGAAAGGGCATTTTCAAAACGTTCGCCACGCAGATCAAGCTCAAGATTAACATGAAAATCCCTGCCCCTGACTGCAGCGATATGCTTGACTTCTTTTTCCTTCGGGCTGCCAGAGAATTGTAAATCGGATTCCTTCACTTTCATCTTCAAGATCCCCATCTGAACCTGCCATTCGTCATTGGAAACCTTCTCTATTAAATGGCCCTTTTGGTCGAAAGAAGTCACTTTCACTTCGTCTCCCGGTTTTAACGTGCGTTCTGTCGTTCCCATTTGGCTCTTCTTCGGTTTCTTCACCGGAGGAGCTGATTTCTCCAACCGGCTTCTGGCCTCGATCAATTCGTGTTCTTTTATCTCAGCGTTTTTCTCAATGCGCATCTTACGCAAATCAGAAATGACTTCTTCTGCTTCTTCCTTCGCTTTCTCGACAAGCTTAGCTGCTTTATCGACAGCTTTCTCCATCAATGTATCTCTTTCTTGATGGTATTCCATAATTTGCTTTTGAAGATCTTTGTGAAGTTTTTCTGATTGCTTTACATAATCGGCGGCCGCTTCTCTGTCACGTTCAGCCTGGCGTCTGCTTTCTTCCAAAGAAGCAATCATATTTTCTACTTTATTCGTCTCTGCGCCAACATGGCTGCGCGCATTTTCGATGACGGACTCGTTCAGGCCGAGCCGTTTGGAAATCTCAAACGCATTGCTCCGTCCCGGGACACCGATTAGTAATTTATAGGTTGGCCGCAGTGATTCCACATCAAATTCAACACTGGCATTAATGACCCCGTCACGGTCATATCCATAGGCTTTTAGTTCAGGGTAATGGGTGGTCGCAATGACCCTTGCTCCCCGGCTGTATACTTCATCGAGAATGGAAATAGCCAGCGCCGCCCCTTCCTGGGGATCAGTTCCGGCACCTAATTCATCAAACAGGACAAGGCTTTCCTGATCGACCTGCTTCAGTATTTCCACGATATTCACCATATGCGAGGAGAAAGTACTTAGGCTCTGCTCAATCGATTGCTCATCACCGATATCGGCAAAAACTGATCGAAAAACGGCAGTTTCCGATCCATCCAATGCCGGAATTTGGAGACCGGCCTGCGCCATTAATGTACAAAGCCCGATCGTTTTTAGCGCAACCGTTTTACCGCCCGTGTTAGGCCCGGTTATGACAATCGTCGTGAAATCCCCGCCAAGATAAATATCGTTCGGGACAACTTCCTTCACCGGAATCAGCGGATGTTTCGCTTTGAGAAGCTTCACTCTGCCTTCATGATTCATGGCAGGCTTTGAAGCCTTGATTTCTTTCGCGTATCTCGCTTTTGCAAAAATGAAATCCACCTGTGCGAGTATTTTTACATTTTGCAAAAGCTCATAGGTATGTCCACCGGCCGCTGCAGATAATTCTACTAGAATCCGCTCGATTTCCTGCTGTTCCTTCACTCTCGTTTCCTGGAGGACATTGTTCAGCTGGACGATGACCTGCGGCTCAATGAATAACGTTTGCCCTGATGAGGATTGATCATGGATAATACCGCCATAGGCACTTCGGTATTCCTGTTTGACAGGGATGACAAAGCGGTCATTCCGGATCGTAATGATGGCATCAGAAAGCATTTTCTGGGCATTCGAGGAACGGATCATGCTTTCTAATTTCTCGCGAACTCTTGCTTCATTCGTTCTTAGCTGATTGCGTAACGTCCTCAGCTTCTCACTTGCGGAATCGAGAACCTCGCCATGATCACCAATCGCATAGGTAATCGTTTGCTGTAATTCCTGGAGCGGGGCAAGATCGCTTATATATTGATTGATCATCTCAAAACGGTGCTCTTCCTCGATCAACTCTTCAAAAAAACGGGTTAAAATCCGTCCGGCGCGAATCGTACTCGCGACTTCCATCAATTCCTGAGGACTTAACATCCCGCCAATTTGTGCTCTTTTTGCATGGGGACGAATATCAAAAATTCCCCCAAGCGGTACATTCCCTTTTAAGCGGATGACATTTGCCGCTTCATCTGTTTCTTCCTGCCATTTGACAATCTCTTCAAAGTCAGAAGACGGCTTTAATTCCCCCGCCTTCTCCTTACCGAGCTCGGAGGATGTAAAAGCTAAAAGATGTTCTCTTATTTTATTAAATTCTAATGTTCTTAACACTTTATCATGCATGGAGTTAAGATCCTCCTACTATAGCTAATGTAGTCAATAATCGTTTCTCTTTAGGAAAGCAAACAAGCCGCCGGTGTCTTTAGCATTTAAGACGGTATCCTTCTTAATCCAGGCTTTTTTTGCAGCAGAGGCACCTACCTTCATATGTTCAAGCATTTCAATGCTATGGGCATCCGTATTTATCACAATTGTTACACCGGCTTCCTGTGCTTTCCGCAAGTGAGGAGCGGCCAAGTCCAGTCGGTTTGGGTTGGCGTTCAGCTCCAGCGCCGTATTTGTTTCCTTTGCAAGCTCGATCAGCATATCGATATCGACATCATATCCGGATCGCCTTCCAATTATCCTTCCCGTCGGATGGGCAATAATATCGACATTCGGGTTTTTTAAAGCCTTTTTTAACCGATTCATGATTGTTTCCTTCGGTTGAGAAAAGCTGGAGTGGATCGAAGCGATCACAATGTCCAGTTCAGCCAGCAATTCATCATCATAATCGAGCGTACCATCAGGAAGGATATCCATCTCTATTCCAGACAAGATTGTGATATCGTCATACTTTTGATTAAGCTTATGAATGATGTCCTTTTGTTCACGCAATCTCTCGGCAGTAAGTCCGTTTGCTACCTTTAAGTATCGGGAGTGATCGGTGATAGCCATGTATTTATAACCTTTTGCCCTGCAGGCATCGATCATTTCTTCAATTGTATACGCACCATCACTCCATGTCGTATGCATATGCAAATCTCCCTGGATATCTGATAAGGAAACCAATTTCCCGGCTTCTGTAAATTGCTCTACTTCTGTGCCATCCTCACGCACTTCAGGAGGGATAAACGGGAGACCGAAATGGGCAAAGAATTCCTCTTCTTGAGCGAATGTAAGCACTTCGCCCGTTTCAGCGGCCTCCACACCATATTCGCTGATTTTTTCACCTTTCTCCTTGGCGAGCTGGCGCATTCGGACATTGTGGTCCTTGGAGCCGGTGAAATGGTGAAGTGTCGTGATAAACTCTTTATCTTCAACAATTCGAAAATCAACGGATACTTCGTATTGAAGCCCGAGAGTTACAGACACTTTCGTATCTCCGGCGGCGATGACCTGTTTTACATTAGGCAGCGCGAGCAGCTGCTCCTTTACTGAAGCCGGGCTGTTCGTAGATATGATAAAATCGAGATCCTTTATCGTCTCTTTCATGCGGCGGATGCTTCCCGCCCGCGAGCAGCGAATAATATCGTCCATATTTTCAAGCTGTGCCTCAATATCAGCAGCGATCGGCATCATGAATGCAAGCGGGAGCCTGTCAGGCCTCGATCCTGCTTCTTCAATCGCAGCAAGGATCTTCTCTTCCGTTTTCTTGCCGAATCCCGCAAGGTCTCTGACCTTTCCTTCTTCACAGGCAAGCCTTAAATCGTGTACATCGTTTATAAACAGTTCTTTATGAAGCTTTGCAATCTTCTTTCCGCCCAGGCCTTGCAGCTGCAGAAGCGGTACCAGCCCTTTCGGCACTTCTTCCTGCAGTTCCTCGAGAACAGTGGATTTCCCGTCATTGACATATTCTTCAATGACCGCCGCCGTACCTTTGCCGATTCCATTTAAAGCGGTAAAATCATTGATGGCTGATAGGCTTCTATCGTCTGTTTCCAGCGCTGCGGCTGCCTTTCGAAAGGCCGAAACCTTAAACGGGTTCTCACCCTTCAATTCCATATATACAGCAATCCGTTCAAGCAATCTAATGATATCTTTTTTATTTACAGACATTATGCTCACCTGCTACTTTAATATTTATTTTATCTATGTTAAAAACAGGGCCGCCCTCTATCTTAACCGGCACTAACAGCCTTCGCCGGATAATAAGAAAATAGAGAGTGACCCCGCGTCCTACAAACTCAGGAATCCATATACTGGAACCACCATTCTTTTATCTTATCTGATAAGAAAGGTGTGTTTTTAACGATTCCTTCTGCCAGGAACGAACGGTTCATCGGTCCTTGAATCGATTCAACTGGCAAAAGCGCAGCTATGTATAATACAATAAACATGATAAGATAGACTTCCAGGAAACCCAGAATGCCTCCGCCCCACCGATTAAGCTGTTTTAATATCGGCAAATGGGCAATGAAGTCGAGCATGGAACCAATCATCTGCCAGATAATCTTCACGGCGAAGAAAATAATCGCGAATGCGATGGCATTATAGTAGGCCATCTCCAGGCCGCTACCATCAAAAAAGAGTTTGATGGCTGAAGAATCGCCGAAGGATGGATATGGGATCCACAGCTTCAGCTTTGGGGCCAGCTCATCATAATATACATAAGCGGCAATGAATGCCACAACAAAGCCGGTAAGGTGAATCAATTGAAGAATGAAGCCTCGCCTTAATCCGATCAGAAACCCGATCAAAAGGATGGCGACAATTGCCAAATCAAGCATGTACTCAGTCCTTTGTATTCTTTAATTCAAGTTCAAGCAGGTCTTTTTCGTCTTTTACTTTCAGATAATCATGTATAGCATTCACTGCTGTCAGAACAGCCAGCTTGCTGGTATCCAATTGCGGATTCTTGGAGCTGATTTCTCTCATTTTATCATCAACCATGGATGCGACAAGGCGGATATGGCTGGAGCTTTCATCACCCACGATGGTATATTGTTGTCCATATATATCTACTGTAATTTTGTTTTTGTTATCGCCTGACAAGATGATATGCCCCCAATCTAAAGAATCCTAATCTATATCATAACATGAACCTTTTCGTCATGAAAGTAAGAGGATATCATTTCATGGCCGACTATCCTTTTTTTTTCAAATTCCGGAAAACGCGATAATTAAGTGAGGAGTTTTGCCCTTTATGTCCAACGTCATTTTAGTTCTTAATCCTGGAAAAATTGCAGAAATGAAGAAATATTATGCTGCCCATTTGGCCGAAAAGACTCCACCTGGAGGGATATTTGCCGCAAAACCGGCAAATTGTACAATCACCGCCTATCAATCGGGGAAAGTGCTGTTTCAGGGAGCTGCTTCCGAAACAGAAGCCGGAAAATGGTCCCACGGTGCTACGGCTCCAACAACTCCTGCTAAAAAAACGGCAGCAAAGGCTTCGTCAGTTAAAACACACCGATATTCACCCCCGGCTAATATTGGAGAACTATCGATCGTCGGCTCCGATGAAGTGGGGACCGGGGATTATTTTGGTCCGATGACGGTCGTCGCCGTTTATGCAAAAAGAGAACACATTCCTTTACTGAAGGAACTCGGTGTAAAGGATTCCAAGAACCTGAACGATAAGCAGATTGCCGGAATTGCTTCCCAGATCAAGCATATCGTTCCGTACAGCTTGCTGACCTGCGAAAATCCAAAATATAATTCCATGCAGTCAAAGGGTATGTCCCAGGGAAAGATGAAGGCCTTGCTTCATAATCAGGCTATAAAATACGTAATCAACAAGATTGCACCAGAAAAGCCTGAAGCTGTACTGATTGACCAATTTGCCCAGCCTGACGTTTTCTTCAACTATTTAAAAGGGCAGGAACTCTTCCAGGCAGAAGCCGTATATTTAAGCACAAAAGCGGAAGGGATTCACGTTGCGGTTGCAGCTGCTTCAATCCTGGCAAGATATGCATTTGTAAAGCATTTTGAGAAATTAAGCGAAAAAGCCGGTTTCATCATTCCAAAAGGAGCCGGCCCTGCTGTCGATCAAGCTTGCGCCCGATTAATTCATGAAAAAGGGATTTCGGTACTGAATGAATTTACGAAGCTTCATTTTGCAAATACGGAAAAATCGAAGGCGATTTATCAGAAAAAGTATAAGAATTTTTGACCTCTTGAGAAAAAGTTGGGATGAATCTACGAAATTCTTTCGTATTTGCCGGATCACCACCAATTAGCTTATATGAGCGATTACAGAAATTTATGAGCGATGATCGAGACTTATGAGCGATTATCAAGGTTTAAGAGCGATTAGCCAAATTTCTGAGCGGCGGGTAGCTTTTCTATAGATAAATGAAATGTGTAAGGAGAAATGCCTGGGCAGAATTACAAAATCCTTTGCCGAATCCCAACCATTTAGTTTATATGAGCGATGGATCGTTTTCTATAGATAAATGAAATGTGTAAGAAGAAATGCCTGGGCAGAATTACAAAATCCTTTGCCGAATCACAACCATTTAGTTTATATGAGCGATTACAGAAATTTATGAGCGATGATCGAGACTTATGAGCCATTATCAAGGTTTAAGA
>NZ_RYZZ01000054.1 GCF_003989135.1 Peribacillus cavernae | reverse complement strand
CGACAGGATCTCCCGAGTTGCTACAACATATCAATGTGTGACGTGCCGAGGTCATCGACTCCGAAGAGGTTCCTGCTTTCTCGCCCTTACGAAAATAGGAATGTTGCTTTCTATACTGTCAAATACATCGGCCCTCTTAACTGGGTATTTCGGAGCTCAATCCCTTCAACCATTTGGCTTTCGGCCCATCACCTAACTGTCTACGCTTAAAGACAAGAGTTACCCCTTGCCCTTCAAGACTCGCTACGAGTGAATGGCTAGTTCTTTCTCGGTGGGAATCCTCCCACTATATGTTGCAACCTAGGCTCGGTCGCTCTGACAGGCACCCAAAACTAATGTTTATCGATCGAAGATGGCAAAATTATTGACGAACAGATATTAATGCATAAAAATTAACATGACAAAATACCCGACGAGCTATTAAGCCCCTCGGGTAATTTGTATTACAAATAAATTATACTCTTTTGCAATATCGACATGTTTAGATTCTACTTCACCTTGTAATAATCTACATACCAATCGGCAAATTTCTGCAACCCTTCTCTAATCGAAGTCCCAGGTTTAAACCCTACAGCTTTTTGCATTGACTCCTTTCCCTTTGAAATCTGTACTTCTACCTGTACGCGATAGCCCTCAAGCCCTTTTAAACCAATGCTTGAAACTTTTACGCTCATAAGCAAAAACCTCCCTACTTTTAAGTAAATTGAGAAGAAAAAGAATAAGTTGGATAGTAAAAAATTGAAGTTTAGAAAAAAGAAGAAGAAGGGGTGAGAGAAATAATAATAGATTGGGATAAAGTGGCTCAGTGGTACTACACTTATATTCCACACCTAGGTCTAAATTCCTGCAAACATTTCTAAAAATACAAAAGAAAAAATTAAATGATTACTAGTCTTACATTGATTACTCTCCGTAGTTGCCCACCCACATAGATGAAAACATAAAAAATATGAAAATACTAAAAGAAAGTCATCATTTTTAAATGACCACTTTCTCTTTTGTATCATATACATGAATCTGTCATTAAACCGCTCAAAATTGTGTGACAAGTGTGGAACAATGTTGTGAAACAACACCTCTCGGGGCATGCCTAGCATGGGACTAAAAAGAAGCAGGAGAACCGTCCCCTTGCTTTTCCAGTTGCATCTATTTAAGATGCATGTGTATTTTCCTCGACAGTATCCAGGGATATGCCGGTTGTACGGGGGGCAAGTATGGCTATGTCTAGTATAAGAAGTAACATGGCTGCTGCAATTATCATAAACACTGTAGTTGCTCCACTTGAATTTAATACAGGTAGTAAGATAAATGGAAGTAATCCACTGGTTAAACGGCTCAAACTGTATGCGCTTCCAGCTGCTGTCGCTCGAATCGATGTTGGAAAAATCTCAGCTTGGAAAACATTAAAGGTACTAGTAAAGATATTGCTGACTACTGTAAATAGAAATCCTGCTAACACAATGAGTAATGGGGTTTCAGCCATGCCAAACGTCATGCCAAACACTCCCATACCGAAGGCGGTCAGGACAATTAACCATTTGCGGTCAATGCGTTCAACCAATGGCACAGCGAGCAAGGAGCCTAAAGGATATCCAAGGAAAGACAGGGCTGTGTACTCCAGAGACGAAGTAACTGTATATCCCTTGGAGCTTAAAATAATCGGGGCAAGTGTCCCAAAACCGTAATATCCGACTGTTTGGAGTATTTGAAATATATACATCATTAAAGTTCGCTTGATATATTGCTTTTGAAAGATAGCAGAAAAAGGTAACTGTTGTGCAACTTTTGCCTTAGCAGGACTGGTTGTCTGTTTTAATGCGGGCTCACTAACACGGCCATCATTTCCTTCAAATTGTTTCATTATCTCCTCTGCTTCATCTTTCCGTCCAGCCAACTCTAACCATCTAGGTGATTCTGGCAATTTTTTAATACCTAAGAATACGATAATGGCTCCAGTGGAACCGATTATGAACATCCATCTCCATCCATCAATTCCAAGGGGAGCTAAGGGAACCAGGAATCTTGCTAAAAAGCCTTCAATCGGAATCGCTAGAAACGCGATCGTATAGGCCCAAGCAATAAATTTTCCTCGTTTAGAAGCCGGAAGAATTTCACTCAGATATGCAGCACACAATGGTGGTTGTGCCCCAAGACCTAACCCTGCTAAGAATCTAAACAGAATAATAAACGTTACGTCTGGGCTCAGCGCAATTAAAAAGGTAAATACAGAATAGATAGCCAAATTGATGACAAACGCCTTTTTCCGACCGTATTTATCAGCAACCCGACTCAGGAAGATCGCTCCAAAAAACATTCCAAAGAAACTAGAGCCCAACATAAGAGGCATCAAACCCTCATCTATTTGAAATTCATTTTGGAGAATTGAAGCCAAAACACCAGTTAAAAACACTTCGAAAAATTCAAAGAATAGTGCCGTACCAATCAATATTGTTGCAGTTTTATGGATCTTTTTAACAGGTAGTCGATCTAGACGCTGCGATATGGTTGCTTCCATTCTATTTTCCCCCTTTTAAAAAAATTAAGTTGTTATTATCCACCTTTATGACCACATTATGAAATAGGGGCATATTTGGATGTAACAGTTTCAATGACTTGATCCGTTTTTATGACATCCGCATATTTTTGTTGTAAATCAAACAAACTTTGTTCATGCGAGGCCGATGACCGATCACCCACAGCATCTTCAACTACAATCGGTCTGTATCCGTATTGCAGCGCATCAACAGCTGTGGCGCGAATGCACCCACATGTGGTACACCCAACGATGATTACCGTATCAATATCATTTGTATTAAGACGTGAAATTAGGTCTGTCCCAAAGAAAGCTGAGGCATATTTCTTAACAATTAAGCTATCACCTGAGCGAAAGTCTAGTCGGCTATCAACCTTTACAGCTTCCGTGCCTGTTCTTAATGTGTGTAAGCCTTCCATCTTTTGATGCCATAAACCAGCATCTGCAAGTGTATCGTCATCATAAGAAATGGTGGTAAAGAATATTGGAAGATTCAGTGTATGCATAGTATGTAAAAGCTTATTAACTTGAGAAATCTGTGGGGTAAGATCAGAACCCATAGGCATAGTAGGATCTGTAAAGCCTGTAATGATATCCACTACTACCAATCCTGGTTTCTTACCGAATCCTAATAATTTTCCGAATCCTCTTTCTTTAAATAGAGTTTCATCTGCTTCATTTCTGGCCATTATATTCCCTCCATAAACCTTCAAGATCTTGTAAAACCTACCTTGAAAATTTTTAAATTTTTAAATAACCTTTAAAACTTGGTGAAATTCACCAAACTATCATTTGTTAGAAACATTGACATTCCCCAACGTTTTTTTTTTCAAAAAAATCATAGAAAGCACTTAAATCATTCTTAATGTGCTTACTCATCTCTTCTTCGGCTTTAATTCGATCTTGTTCTATGATTGCCTTGAAGATTTGTTCATGTTCACCTATATAGTTTTTACGGTTTGAAGTCATATAATAGTCCCGAAGAATATTATTACGCATATATAAGCTCTTTGTCCGAATCGTTTCCAATAACCCGATTAGTTGTTTATTGCGGGCAGCTCTAATGATCAGTTCGTGAAATTGCGTATTTAATTCAACTACTTTAGAGGGATGTTCTTCTACTAAAGCTTTTTTTGACTTCACTAAGACTTCATTAATTTGTTTCTCAAGAGTTTTAGTTATATTTTTTGCGGCTAATTTTGCAGCAAGGGACTCTAATTTTTCTCGGCATTTGTATAGATCGATAACATCTTGAAGTGTTGGCTTATAAATGTAGATAGCGCTTTCACTTTGAGTTAAAAGTCCATCCTTTATCAGCATTCGAATAGCTTCTCGGATAGTTCCTCTACTTACTCTAAGTTTTTCTGCTAATTTTGTTTCTACCAAACGTTCCCCAGGTTGATATTCCCCTTCTAAAAGCATAGTTAAAAGGATCTGATAGGCCTGTTTATGAAGGGGCCCAGGGCGTAGAATTTGCATGTCTATTCCTCCTTTCCATAGTACCGAATTTTGAAAATGTTACGCCTACTTTTAATATACAGACTTATCTGTTTACCGTCAACCGTTTACATGGCTAGGTTTTTATTAACCTTTTAATAGATTCTATTATCTATTTAATGGAACTGTTATTGTTATTAATCAGAGATCTCGGATCGAATTTCCATTTTCAGCTGATTACTATTGACCATACACGATTCGGCAAAGTCTTTTCATTTTCGACTTGTATCAACCTTGAAAAGCCCATAAAAGGCTAGGGGAGTCGCATGTTTCGACATTCTTCCTCCCTTTCACGATCATTCTCACTCGAATGACGTGATGAGTCATTTATTTATCTAGATAATAATGGAGGGATCTTCAAATCCATTTCACATTCTATTCTCATTCTTTCAGCTACCGCTACTTGAGGGTGCTTTTTTTGGTCATACTGCAGCAAATAACGAAAAAGATATAACTGCCATAAATTAAAGGCGACCATTTGCAGGTATATGCATGCAGTAATCGCGTGAAATCTATCCACAAAACGATGATCCATGTGGCAGTGGGTTTTCAATTGATGAAATAAGCAGTTTTCAATGTTCCACCGTTTATGGATCATTTTCCATATTGATTCTACTTTCACTTCTTCCTGACAGGTTGTGGCCAACAAGGTTTCTTTTGTCTCCGTCTTTATCACTTTCCCATGACGCATAATCTGGATATGCTCTACAAAGCGCACAAACCTAATGCCCACTTGTACATTGGTCATCTCCATACCATGGTCTTCCCAGGCTTCTATCCGGATCTGTTGATTTTTCACTTGTGTCGTCCAGACGTGATCTGGTTTTCTCTTCGAGAATAGACCGAGTGCATCCTTGACGATATGAAGGCGCATATCCTTAATCCGGATGATCAAATCGATATGGAAACTGGCGACTAAATTAATAAAGGGAGCTTTCGCATATAAGGCATCACAAACGAGAATGTCGGTAAAATGATGAAACCGTTGGTATAACTGTTCTACAAGCCGTTTAGCGGCAGTAATTTCGCCTTCATCCTTTTGGCAGCGGAGAATTTAGATTGTTTTACTAACGCACCCGTTTTTAATATGATTTGCTTCACAAACAAATAGAGGGAAATCAATAAAGTCAGAACCTTAAAAAGTTATCGTACAACCTTAAAGCATTTTGGAATCAAAATGGAATTTGTCCAACTCCTTAAAATCACGATCGAATACTTCTTCATTTAACTAAACGCTCCTCTTATCGCGCAATACCCTGAGCTTCCTAGAGGCTGCGAGGTAACAAGTTTAGCCATGCTTCTCCATTATTACGATGTAAAAGTCAGTAAAATGGAGTTAGCAGATAAGGTGAAAAAGGACCCAACTCCATCTATTTTAACGACCCTATGACTGTTGAAGTGAAAAAAGCACCTATAAACGATTTTCGCAAGGCATGGATACAGATGGGGAAACAAGCAATTACAGTCACAAAAGGTCAGTAGGACATTGATTTAGAACAATGGCAATAACTTTATTCATTCGGATAAAGATTCTGATATGTTTCTACTGTATGTTTAATTAAATCCTTTAAAACATTGGTATCGATATCAGCTAATTTATTAACATAAATACAAGCCTTACTCTTCGTGTGTTTACCAAAGCTTTCTAATAATTTTTCTCTTTCCTCACTTTCATAGGCCAAATAAAGACTAATTTTCGCCTTTCTTGGTGAAAAACCCACTAAAGGCGCATCCCCTTCATGTCCTGATGCATACTTATAGTGATAGCTACCAAAGCCTATAATACTAGGACCCCACATTTTTGCGTCGTAACCAGTTACCTCTTCAAAAATTTCTAATAACTGATAGGCATCTGCCTTCTTCTTCTCATTTTCCACACTTTCAATAAATTTAATTACACTATCGTCGGTTTCTTTCATCTTCGGTTCATACATATATGCTCTCTCTCCTATTCTCTGATTAAATACTTGTTTACATTATTGTCAGCATTATTACATTCTAGAATACAAGTCTAATTTCCTACAAAAAAGAATAATCTTTTGTCTCTTCACCATTGTTTGTGATTTCTACATAATTCTGGCAATTAAGTTAGCTAGATTGGAGCCACTCACAATCTCTCCTTCTTCAGCTTACAGACCGGCCAGTTGGTGGAAAAGATGCGGTCAAGTGCTTTCCTTGACGGCTTCTTTTCCACCAACTATTATCCACCATAATGCTGAAGAAGGAGGGGCTAGGACACCTGCTCATGATAAGTTTTTCCTGTACACTCTAAAAATACACGTATTCTAAATCGATGAAGGTTACGATACCCATAGGCTCGACGTTTACTGTTTTTGATTTTATGATTCGTACCTTCTGTTCG
>NZ_RYZZ01000053.1 GCF_003989135.1 Peribacillus cavernae | reverse complement strand
CTGGATAATCGTTTTTGTCGAAACCCTTTGTCGATAGATATAGTGATGAAAGCCACTTCTATTTGCACTTGTGTATTTTTATGATTATTTCGCTATTTCACAGAAAAATAAGTCGCAAATTGTCAATTACCAATACGGGTTTTCGACAAATGGTGATTAGCGGAAGATGGGATATTAACTTAATTTCTCAGAGATTAATTGGCTTTTTTCTTTTAGCCGATCAACCAATTCTTCAATATTCAATAATCCCAACCGGGCGACTGGTCCATAAATACTAAGAGAAGCTGCAACTTGGTTATTTTGAAAAATGGGAACAGCTATTCCCATGACGCCTACTGAGATTTCCTCCCTCGTTATTGAAAATCCAACTTCCCTCACATACTCTAATTCCCTAATTAAGGTTTCCCCAATTTGAGAAAACTGTGTCTCTATCGAAAAATGCTGTTTTGCCCGCTCAAACGTTTCTGCATCCATAAAAGCCAGCAAAGCTTTTCCCGAAGCTCCTACATTCATCGGATAGGACTTACCTACCGGTATTGACCACCTCAATTCATTTTTTGACTCAAATTGATGTACAACAATTTGTTTGTCATTTAGATGAATATGCAGCCCAACTGTTTCTCCTACTTCATCCCGTAGTTCCTCCAGAAACTTTTCCGACACAGTTTTTAATATGTTTTTGTCGAAAAACGGTAAAGCCAATCGCAGAACTCCGAAATCAAGACTATAATTTTGAGTTTTCTCGTTAAAACTGACAATTTGCTTTTCTAATAAGGAGTTCAAAATTCTCTGCATAGTACTTTTGGATACATCTAATATCCTGCTTGCTTCTCTAACACCAATGTCGCTTACCTCTAGGCTCAGGTATTCGATCAGTTCAATGGTCTTTTCAACATGTTTAATGGTGTCCCTTTTAGTTTCACTATCTTGAGAAGTTAATTTCTCAATTTCCATCCCAAATCCCTCATCTTTCTAATATTCTCACATAGACTGTTTAAAAAATTCTGGTACGATGTACCAATAGTATATCTTATGTTACAATTAAATTCTCAAATAATTATGAGTATTTCAAGTAATTTTTTTCAGGAGTGGTTAAAATGGCTCGTAACCTAAAACTATGGTCCTTCTTATTTTTCGTTATATTAGGAAGTTTAATTTGGTTTATGCCTGAAGTTGAGGGGTTATCAACCGACGGTAAACTTACATTAGTTTTTATTCTACTCGCAATTTTGCTTTGGTCTACAGGAATTATTGCTCCCGCTTATACAACATTCTTGCTTTTTATCTGTTTTTTATTAGCAGAAATTGCGCCTGCAAATGAATTATTTTCTTACTTTCTATCTCCCCTTATTTGGATGATCGTTGGATCCTATCTTATGTCGCATGCTATTCGCAAATCCGGTCTTGCGAAAAGAATCTCATATCACTTTACATTAAAATTTGTCAATTCCTACAAGAGTTTAATAATTTTTATTTTTTTCTTGGGCTTGGTATTGAGTATTTTTATCCCGCATCCGTTTCCTAGAGTATTTTTGATGATGTCCATCGTCGACTACATGATTTACAGCACTGATATGGACAAAACAACAAAAAGATATATAGGATTTTCAGTATTTGTGAGTGTAACGGTGACCGGCACTATTTTTTTAACAGGCGACACATTACTAAATGGTGCTGCATTTACATTATCAGGCAAAGAAATGAGCTGGTGGCTTTGGTTTAAGGCAATGTCAATTCCTGGTATAGCTACTTCGATTTTAACATTAATCGCATATTTATTCACGTTTCGACAAAAAACAAAGTTTCTGCTTGACAAACACCTGTTGAAACAAGAACTGGACTTAATGGGATCGTTTACCGCTGCTGAATGGAAGGCAACCTTTTGGGTTGGTTTAGCAGTTTTATTATGGTTTTTGGAACCTCTACATCATATCAACCCGGCATGGATAGCTTTATTATCAGCAACTGGTCTTGCTTTACCGATCGTTGGGGAACTTTTAGATGAAGAGGATATCTCAAAAAGTGTAAATTGGAATATCATTTTATTTATTGTAGGAGCTCTATCAATTGGTTCAATCGGATATAAAACAGGTATGTCAACTTGGATATTGCAATCATTGACTCCTAGTCACCTACCGCAACAAATAACTTTCTCTATCCTTATCATCGTACTCTTGTCCTTGCTAATACATATGCTAATAGGCAGCGCATCTGCAACTATGAGCTTGATCATTCCTCCATTAGTCCAGATGTTCCCTCACATAGACAGTTTTCTTGTTGCCCTTACTGTTTATTCAACAGTTGGAACTCATTATTTTCTGCCGTTTCATAGTGTAGTCATTCTATTAGGTGTAGGAAAAACGGGTCATTTTACTCAAAAGGAGGTTCTTAAATTCGGGATCCCTTTGACGCTTATTGTATTGTTGATTACCAATGTTATTCAACCGCTATGGTGGAAAATTGTCGGTTTTTTGTAGATTAAATATTCTTAATATTCATAATATAACATTGACTAGCAACTAGTTTGTGCTATAATTACGTTGAAAATATAATGTTCGGGACATTGTACCGTAAAATGGTGGTGATTGCTTTTTAGAACTCAAAAGATGAGCTATTTTAGCGTGAATCCAAAAAAAGATAGAAGGGTAGGGAACTTTTATGGGTGAAAAAACTGCTCCTTGGTACAAGGAGATCTCTCGTTATCAATGGAAAACTCTTTCGGTCGCAGTTACTGGATACGCTCTTGATGCAATGGATTTTCTCCTCTATTCTACTGTAATCATGCTGATAATCAGCGAGTTTGGTATTACACCAGGGTTTGCAGGTCTTATCTCTTCGGCTTCTCTTATGGCAGCCGTTTTGGGGGGATATTTGTTTGGGGTTCTATCAGATTTTATTGGCCGCTCAAAAGCTTTATATATCACCGTAATAATATATTCGATAGGTACATTCATGTCTGGGTTCTCTCAAGATGCTACCCAACTGCTAATGTGGAGAATATTGCTTGGACTTGGAATGGGAGGAGAATGGGGAGCAGGGATGGCCCTTGTAAACGAAACCTGGCCTTCGAAGCATCGGATGAAAGCAATCGGTTTTGTTCAAGCAGGATGGCCAATTGGTTACCTCGTAGCAGTTATAATCAGTTCTATTGTTGTGCCCCACCTAGGTTGGAGAGGGCTTTTTATGTTAGGTGTCGTTCCTGCAATTATTGTAGGAATAATGAGACTGAAAATGCCTGAACCACCAAGTTGGATCGAAACTAAAAAGAGTGAAAAAATCAATCCGGTTGAACTTTTCCATAGAAAATATATAAAGCGAACCTTTATTCTTACACTTTTTACTACCGGAGGATTATTTGGTTACTATGCTGGAGGTACATGGCTGCCAACGATGATTAAAGGACCGGCTGAAGAAGGTGGTTTCGCTTCTCCAGAGTTAGTATTGCCGTTAATGCTCGTAATGAATATGCTGGGAATTATCTCCTTCCCTCTCTACGGTTATTTAGTTGATAGGTTCGGAAATCAGAAATCAGTAATTAGTCTTTGCGGGATCACTTGCGCAATCGGGATGGGTATTATGGCATTCGCAGGGTCAAATATTGGTATGCTAACAATCGGATTAATAATGATCGGTTTGTTTGAAGCATTTTTTGTAAGTTATGGTGTTACAATTTCTGAATCTTATCCTACTCGTATTAGGGGAACTGCGCTAGGGTTTGTCTTCAACACTGGAAGACTAATTGGAGGCCAGGCACCGGTTATGGTCGGTATGCTGGCTATAACAATGGGTCTCAGCAAAGCCATGATTATAGGCTCAGCAGGTTTCATATTAGTTGCCTTAGTCTCTTTAATTTTACCTCAGCGAAATTTAGAGCAAGTTGAAAGCGTTTCCAACGATATCCAAAGCCATCCAAAAGAAGCACAAATATAATATTGGCAGATTATAAATTATATAGAGTTGTTTCGCCTGTTTGTAAGGAGAAAACAATCAATTAGTGGAGTGATCCCTTATTTCCGCATTCGATGACATGTAACCGGGTAAAACTCCACATGCTTATTTTCTGAATGGTTATAGATATCTACTAAGTATGCCTTTATGACAATTCTGAAATGTAAACATAAATATTCCTTCCGAGGAGTGAGAAAATGAGCACAACCATTTATTCAATTGAGGGAAAAGTGATAAGCCGTAATCAACTAGGTAGGACTATTGGATTTCCCACTGCAAACTTGTCATTGACCTCACTCGATTCCCCTATTAATAAGGGAGTGTATGGAGTGACAGTTTCATATAGCAATAAAGATTATCTGTAAGCGTCAAACTTCCCCCACCTAGTTCAAGCTTAATCGGGATGCGATAATCTTCTCATGAACTAATATGAGGAGGTTACTTAATGGAAAAAACAGAATTGCATAAGGAATGGGAACGCCGAATTGGCATTTTTGAGGCAAGTGGACAGACTCAAGCTAAATGGTGTGCTGCTAATGATTTGAACATTCACCAGCTAAAGTATTGGTTGAAAAAAATTAAAGGTCCTAAGTCCACTAATGAAACCAAATCCAAATTTACACCAGTCCTTCTTGCAGAAACATCCACGAATGATACATTAGAGATCAAAGTCGGACAGGCATCCGTTGAAGTCAGACCGGGCTTTGACCCACGTCGTTAGGACGCTTAAGACATTATGTTAAATGAAGCAGCTATAGACTCGGTCTACCTCGCTCAAGGTAGTACAGATTTGAGAAAGTCCATTGATGGATTGGCCGTTATTGTAAAAGAAGAGTTTGATCTGGATCCCTTTTCTCCCTGCCTTTTTGTTTTCTGTAATAGGCAGCGGGATAAATTAAAAATTCTTCATTGGAATCACAATGGTTTCTGGCTTTATTACCGCCGATTGGAACGGGGGCCATTTCAGTGGCCATCCGAGAACAACTCGGTTCCTTTAAAGATAAATCCTCGTCAATTGCGCTGGCTACTCGATGGACTATCGTTGGAACAGAAGCAGGCTCATCCAGCTGTAACCGCCAGAGCTGTGATATGAAAAAGAATGAATATAGAGGAAATCCGTCCACTTTTGTCGTATAAGGGGTCCTACCAACAAAACGCGGAAAACATACGCTAAGAGAATTTTGGAATGAAAAAAGCCGATTTCCCCTACGCTAAGAGAGTAACATCAGGAAAATACGGGTTTACAACGGTAAGGAAATCCAAATATAAAAAAAAAGCCTAATTTCTCGCTTTTAACACCGAGAAATTAGGCTTTAGTTACTTCATTAAAGCGCCCGATTGTTTAGTAACACTTAGTAGGCCTAGTCACAGGGTTGCTGCTCTAGTCCGTCAGATAAATCCCAATAAGAGGGATTTTATGGCTCCTCGCCATTTAGTGTGGGAAAGTTAGTG
>NZ_RYZZ01000052.1 GCF_003989135.1 Peribacillus cavernae | reverse complement strand
CACTAACTTTCCCACACTAAATGGCGAGGAGCCAGAAAAAGCGTGTTTTGAAAAAAGATGGATCAAAACACGCTCTTAATATATTCAATCGAATCATTCTTTTATAAAAAAGTTTGATCTTATGTGATCCTTATTCAATTAAAGCGCCAGATTGCTGAAAATAAAATATAAAAATTAAATGGGGAAATTCGTCATTAAACTTCCATTAAATTACAAATTCGTTTAATAAGTATCAAGTAATTTTACGATTTAACTTTTTTTCTATCCAAACAAAAAAGTGCCGGCTCAATATTGAGCCGGTTTCCCAACAAATATAATCTTTATAATTCTTGTACTCTTCCTAATACCATCCGTTTCGAGTTTCATCTATTTTTTTTCTCTTTTTGTTCTTTTAAGAACTTCCTAGCATTTTTCATGCCACCCATGCCACTAAACATCTCATTTATCTTTTCTTTTTCAATCATTTTAGAATTCAAACCTTCATACTTAGTTTCCCTTTTAAGTTTCCAATAGCTTTCTAGCCTTTCAACTGACAAAATGTCATCTTTAATTGCTTTTTGTACTGCGCAGTTTGGCTCATTTTTGTGGGTACAGTCGTTAAATCTACACTTAGAAGCAAGTTCATCAATATCAGCAAAGGATTTTGATAAATCAGCACTAATAATACCTATTTCTCGCATTCCAGGAGTGTCAATAACAACGCCTAAATCCGGCAACATAATCAGCTCACGCCTTGTAGTGGTGTGTCTTCCCTTATCGTCATTTCTAATTTCACTCGTATCTAATACACTTTGACCGAGAAGACGATTAATTAAGGTTGATTTTCCAACACCAGAAGAGCCTATAAATGCTACTGTCTGCCCATTTGAAAGATATTTTTTTAATGATTGATATCCATCATCAGAAATACTTGTTGTAACAAGCACATCTACACCTATTGCAACAGAAGGTATTTCGTTAAGTCTTACTTCCATTTCCTTACATAGATCTGATTTTGTAAGTACAATAACCGGGATCGCACCGCTATCCCAAGCGATAGAAAGGTAACGCTCTAATCTACGAAGATTAAAATCATTGTTCAGTGACATACAAATAAAAACTGTATCAATATTCGTAGCGACAACTTGAGTATCATTTTTAGAACCTGCCACTTTACGTGCAAAAACACTTTTCCGTTTTAGTATATGGTGAATAATTCCGTTTCCATGCGAATTATCTGTTCGATCGACCATAACAAAGTCTCCAACAGCAGGATATTCAGAAAGTTCGCTTACACTATGACGTAATTTTCCAGATATTTCAGCTGTATATTCACCTTTTTCCGTAATAACTTTATACAAATTTTTATATTGTGATGAAATTCGACCAATAAAAAGATCTTTATATATTTTAGACTCCTGTATAAATTTTTCAGTAAGTCCTAAATTTTTCATATTTATATTATTCAACTTCATTTCCTCCTAAAGTTTTGATTATAACCTTTGGGAGGTTCTATGCATGAATTTATTGTGCACATACCTCCCCATTTGTTACAATCTCAAGCTTTTGCTTACTATACATAAATCTACATCTCCTTTCTATTACTTATTAAGTTTCACTATATCATAATTTGCAACCCATATAAATTAAAGATCTTGGCATAAATCCCTTGGTTTTGTCGATGAAAGTCTTAATCTAAAATTTAACTTATATACTTGATCGAAGAATAATTTATACAACAATCTGGCCCGATTGTTGAACAAGAAAAAAATCCTACATTACTACAATAGGATTTTTGATCGTGGGGATTTATTTAGTTCAGGGCAAGTTCCCTCATTTTGTCTGATGATAAGAGAATATGATTTACTATTGCACGGTAAACGTTTTGCAATTTACCATCTAAGTAACCTGTGAGATTCCCATTAAATAAAACAGCTACTAAAGGAAAACCTTCTTCCTCGATGTCCGTATATGTAAGCACTGTTCCGTGATCTTCCAGGTTGGCTGCGATTTTTTCGAAGTCAGCATGTGTGATATTTTTATAAAAAAACAGAACGGTCTCTTCCTTATTTTCTTCCTGTTTCGGTGCGGAGAGATTTTTCGCTTTATCGCCAACCGGATTGTCATTCGTTAAGTATAAAGCGAAATGAAATCTTCTATAACAGCGCTTGCCGTTGGCTTTGCTCCGGCACCGGCTCCAATAAGGGTCAGATCTCCTAATAAATCAGTTTTGATCAGCACAGCATTATTTACCTTCTCCACACCATAAAGTGGATGCTCCGAATCTACAAACTCCGGCCTGATATCCACTTTCAAACTATTATCGACCGTTACAAGGTGCTTCACCCGCAGCCCCAATTTTTCTGCAGCTTGAATCTCCTCGATTGAAATAGCTGAAATACCTTCAGTCTTTACTTCATCCCAAACCGGTTTTTTATCAGCACCCCAGCTATTTCAATCGTTCTCCCGATTAAAGCCTCCAATTGTTCTTTTAGCTGTGTGATTGCCTCAAATGTGCCAAGTCCTACCGTTCCAAAACCCAATAGGACAACTTTTAGTGAAGTCCATATAGATTTCCCCTTCCCTGTTTAGCATTCCATTTTGCTTCTTTGTAGTGAAATGAACATCCTTATGGAAAAGTGAAATCAACGGAACAATAAAAAGCCCCTCTACCGTGGAGATAGAGAGGCTGCTTTGTCGGTATCCGTCACTTATCTCGCAAAGTATCACTTTGCAGGATTTGGCACCTTTTCAAACGATTGTTTGAAGGTTGCCGGGCTTCACAGGGCCAGTCCCTCCGCCTCTCTTGATAAGAACTATTCATTTCCATTATTGTAGCAGACTTTAGCGGAGTCTAACAACCGAAAGTTCTATCCTGCTAATCCTTTCTGCTGTCCCTGCTGAAGTTCATACATCTGATAATACTTGCCTTTCAATGCCATCAATTCGTTGTGACTGCCGCGTTCGACGATTTGGCCTCTGTCGAGAACAAGAATTTGATCCGCGTTTTTGATGGTCGAAAGACGGTGGGCAATAATGAATGTGGTCCTGCCTTTCTTCAATACTTCCATCGCCTCCTGGATAATTGCTTCTGTTTCTGTATCAATGCTCGAAGTTGCCTCATCAAGGATCAGGATGGCTGGATTGAACGCCAATGCCCTTGCAAACGAAATCAGCTGGCGCTGTCCGGAAGAAAGAGTGCTTCCCTTTTCAATGACCGGTGAATCGACCCCTTCTTCCAAATGGCTCAGCACTTGATCTCCACCTACATCCTTTAGTGCTTTTTCAATCATTTCGCGGCTGATTTTTTCATTTTCGAGACCGATGTTTGACGCGATTGTTCCGGTGAACAAATAAGGATCCTGGAGAACGATTCCCATATGCTCGCGCAGCGTTTGATGCGGGATATTTTTAATATCCATTCCGTCAATCGTAATGCTGCCCTCATTGCAGTCATAAAAACGAAAGAGAAGATTCATGATTGAGCTTTTGCCTGAACCTGTATGGCCAACCAATGCAACTGTTTCTCCCTGCTTTGCTGATAAAGTTATATCCTTAAGGACATACTTATCTTTTTTGTAACCAAAAGAGACATGATTGAATTCGACATTTCCTTTGTATCTCGGAATACTCCCATCGCTTACAGGAACACTGGGTTCATCCAACAAGCTAAATACTCTTTCACCTGCGACAAGCGCCTGCTCTAAATTGGCGAACTGATTCACAATGGCCTGGGCAGGATATAACAGCCGGTTAATAAAATCCACCACTGCATATAGCATTCCCAGGGAAATCGCTGATGAAGCAGTTAATGACTGACCGCCAAAATACCAGATGAATGCACATAAGCAAATGTTTTTTAAGACACTTATCAGGTTATAACTTGTTAAAGAATTCAGGTTCAACATCTTATTCTGATACGAGAAATGTTCCTGATTCAGCTTTTCAAACGATTCTTTCGTTTCGTTTTCGCGACGGAAAGCCTGAATCACGGTCATGCCCTGGATCGATTCATTAATCATCCCATTTATATCACTAACGCGAGCCCGAATGATCTGGTTGTATTTTGACGCAAACTTTCGGTAAAAAATTGTCCAGATTATGAGGATTGGAATCAACAGCAGCGAGATGGAAGCAATCTTAGGATTCAGGATGTACAAGGCGATGATGATCCCGATGATATTCATCGTGCTTGAAAAAAAGTTGGCCAGCACTGTTACATACAATTCGCGAATCGCTTCCGTGTCATTGGTAATCCTTGCAACGACCTTCCCCGCCGGCAGATTGTCAAAATACCTGATCGACAGTCTTGAGATATGCTCAAAAACATCCGTCCTCATTCGCTGCACAATCCTGTTTGCCGCTTTTTGAAGGTAAAACCTCTGACCATACTGAAAAATGGAAGAAATCACGACAAGTCCGAAATAGGCAAAGACTAGCGTTAAGATCCTTGAGATTTCCGGCTGATAAAAACGCATCAATTCTCGTCTTTGCAAGACACTTATCTTATAGCTGGCCTTTTCCCCCTCCTTAGTGATTGTTAGCGTATCACCTGATAGTTTTCTGCTGCCGTCAAAGGAAACTGGCTGATCCACGAAGACAAACCTTCTGCCGACTTGAAGAATTCTTGCTTCTTTTCCCTTTTTTTCGTTATCTGAAAAATATTCATCGCGTTTGTAGGATTCGCCTTGAAAAGAAACGGTATCTTTCCCCTTTTCTATCTGATACCATTTTGATTCAATGCCGAGGATATGGTGATCGATGATTCTTTTGGCTACGAAAGGTCCTGTTAGATCAGCTGCAACCGAAATCGAAAGCATAATCAGGGCTGCGATGATGATTGATTTATATAATGTGGCATATTGATAGAGCTTTTTTACGACTTTCATGCACCCACCCCCGTTCCTTCTTCAACCTGCTGTCTTTCAAATTGCTCTCTGTACCATCCATTTTGTTCAAGCAAAGCCTTATGACTGCCTTCTTCAATGATTTTTCCGTCATCAAGAACAATGATCCAGTCCGCATGTTGCACCGCTGATAATCTATGCGTCGTGATAATAGTCGTTTTGCCGGCTCTGTCCTTTTGGATATTATTGATGATCGTCGTTTCTGTTTTGGCATCAACGGCAGATAATGAATCGTCCAAAATTAATATTTCCGGGTTTTTGATGAGTGCCCTTGCGATCGATATCCGTTGTTTTTGCCCCCCTGAAAGGGCAACGCCTTTTTCGCCGACTAGGGTTTCCAATTTTTCCGGAAGCATTTCCAAGTCCTTTTCGAAGTCAGCTAAACGAATGGCAGTGCCTAGCTCCTGATCCGTCGCATTTTCTTTGCCAAATAAGATATTTTCCCTTACCGACCTTGAAAACAAGAAATGATCCTGTGGTACATAACCGACCCAATTTCTGACGTCTCTGATGGCAAGCTTATTCAACGGGATGTCTGCTATGGAGATATCCCCGCTGCCGTGCGGGTATTCGCGAAGCAGCTGCTTGACAAACGTTGTTTTACCGCTTCCGGTTTTCCCGACAATTCCAAGCGTTTCGCCGCGCCCGATCGTTACCGAAACATCATCCAAATTGACGGTGTTCGAGGCCGGATACGTGAAGCTGACACGCTTAAATGAAATATCTCCTGGCTTTTCGATGTTTTTTGTTACTTCTTCATTTTTCACATCTTCTTGATAAGAAAGAGTTCCCTGCACCCGGTCAAGGGAAGCATTTCCCCTTTGAAGCACGTTAATCAATTCGCCGACAGCAATCATCGGCCAGATCAGCATCCCTAAGTAAACATTAAAGGAAACAAGGTCTCCAAGTGTAATCTGCTGCTGGAATACCATATAAGCTCCATAGCCAAGTCCAATTAAGTAACTGATCCCAACCAGAATGGAAATGACCGGGTCAAACAGTGAATCAATCTTTGCAACTTCAATGTTCTTGCGGTACACATCCTCCGTCATCTTTTGAAAGCGCGCTTCATCTTCACGTTCCTGAACATATGCACGGATGACCCGCACCCCCGAAACCGACTCTAAAACCTTATCGTTCAATTCCCCAAACGCATCCTGCGCTTCCGTAAACCTCCTGTGGATTTTTTTTCCTAATACTTGCATCATGACAGCGAGGATCGGGAGTGGAAGAATCGCAGCGAAAGTCAGCTTCCAACTTATGGTCGCACCCATTACAAGCAAAATGACAAAGGTAAAGAGGATCGAATCGGCCAGCGTCAAAATTCCGAAACCTGCCGTATTGGAGATCGCTTTTAAATCGTTCGTACCCCTTGCCATCAAATCCCCGGTGCGATTTTTTTCAAAGAATGTCGGTGTCATCTTCAATAGATGTCCCATAAACCTGGATCTCATTTTCCTTTCAACCAGGAAAGCACCGCCAAGAAGCTGGTAGCTCCATAGATAAGTGAATAGATAAGTAGCAACGCCTACAGCGGCCAAGTATCCGATATATTTTATAATGCCATTACTCGTTAAGTTTCCATTGTTAATATCATCGATGGCCATTCCGACAAGCTTCGGCGGAATAACCTCCATGAGATTCACAAGACATAAAAATAAAATCGCAATCGTATAACGTTTCCATTGTTCTTTAAAGAACCATGATAGCTTTTTAAAAATTGAAAACACGCCGTAACCTCCTTAAAAAAATCAACTACCCGCTATCGGTTTCCACCTTATGGAATAAACGCACTGCTGATAAAACATATTGTCTAAATTCTTCCTGTATCCGCTTATTTTATGGAAAGGAGCTCTGCATCCGGATTCCCGATGAATGTATGCTTCTGAAAAGTGTAACCTTAACAAATTGAAAAAGCCTCCGCAGACATGCGAAAGCTTTTTATATACGTGAAAATCACGCAGAAATATAAAAAGCGCAGCCGCAATTATAATCGCAGCCTGCACTTAGAAAGTACGTTCGGGTTCGCTTTGTTCCGTTCAGATCAAAGCAAAAGGAGAGGCTGCGTTATATCTTTAATTGTTAGCCGTGTATCTTGCCTTTGAATGAAGATCATAACGTTCGCCCTCCTTAGAAAATTTATGGTTGATTGGTTCTTTGTAAGATTACTATGATATGAATATTTTGTCAATTGTGACTTTTTCTGTTTCTTGTTCAATGGCTTTTTCAAAAACAACGTTCTTAATCAGCCCAACAACAAACGATTCTGACCAATTTATTCATACGAACTCCCTACCCACGCCTTCGCACTAAGCGAATACATCCTCGACAATTTGGAAAGACTTGTGAAAAACAAAGAGGGATGAGGAAAATAATGAGGGGAATCGCACTTTTAAATCCTCACTTTTCGATTGGGGAGTTATCCAAAAAGGAGAGTCTGCTGATTCAAAAAGTTATTCTGGACAAACTCGTACATGAATTCGAAGTTGACCTGGTAAAGCTGAATCCATTTCAACTGGATGAATACTACACGATCCCGCACGCACTTCTCTACGATTTACAGATAAAAAAACCTGCTAAGCTTGATTGTCTGCTGTTGTATTCTTTCCAAACCATCGAACGGTTTCAATACATCTATCCCGAAAAGTGGGAAGAACTAAGCACTTGTTTTTCAAAAATCATCACACTGGACACAGAGGAAAAGCCTTTTTATATCTCTCCTTCTTTATATAGTTAATATTGTATTACGAATAGTAAATAACTATAGCGGAACCCTCTGCAATCTTTTACAATCAACTTAGAAGCTTGATATTCCAATAGGAGGTATACATATGAATAATCATGAAATTGATTACAAGATTTATGGAGATGATATGCAATTCGTTGAAGTAGAACTAGATCCGGATGAGACGGTGGTCGCTGAAGCCGGAAGCTTAATGATGATGGAAGACAACATCCACATGGAGACCATTTTCGGAGACGGTTCCGGCGGAGGCAGCGGCATTATGGGGAAATTGTTCGGCGCCGGCAAACGGATGCTTACGGGCGAAAGCTTATTCATGACCACATTTACCAATCAGGGCCATGATAAAAGGCATGTTTCCTTCGCTTCTCCCTATCCGGGTAAAATTGTTCCAATGGATCTAAGCGAGATGGGCGGCAAGATCATTTGCCAAAAAGACGCATTTCTAGCAGCAGCAAAGGGCGTTTCTGTTGGTGTTGAATTCCAACGGAAAATGGGCGCCGGCTTCTTTGGCGGCGAAGGATTTATTATGCAGAAGCTTGAAGGTGACGGCATGGCTTTTGTTCATGCAGGCGGAACAATCCATAAAAAAGAGCTAGCATCAGGTGAGGTGCTGCGGGTAGATACCGGTTGTTTAGTAGCGATGACAAGCGATGTAGACTATAACATCGAAATGGTTAAGGGTGTTAAAACGGCATTGTTCGGCGGGGAAGGCCTCTTCTTCGCTACACTGCGCGGTCCCGGAACAGTTTGGGTCCAATCACTCCCATTCAGCCGCCTGGCAAGCCGTGTTTTTGCCGCAGCTCCTCAGGGTGGCGGTTCTAAAGATGAAGGAAGTGTACTTGGCGGCGTATTCAGAATGTTTGATGGGGACTGATAGATAAGCAAAAGCTTGATCAAATGAACTATTCAATTGATCAAGCTTTTTATTTTCAAACTTTCATATACACAGGCTTTACTTAAGGAATTTAGTATTCTATATCTGGCCCTTTTCGCTCAAGTAACTTCTAAAATATATCGTGCAAAAGGCCGCAATCAATAATAAAGCGGTGGAAACCAAAAATGTTGCCCTGACATCGATTTTTTCTGTAATCAAGCCAAAGACCAAAGATGAGACGCCAAAAAGCAAGGAAGTCAGCGAACTTTGAGCCGCATATATCTTTGGAAGCTTTTCATCTGCCACCCTTTTTTGAAGAATTGTCTGTAAACCGATACTTTTCAGTTGTTCCATCATTCCAAAAACAGCAGATACCGCGAGAGCAACCCACGGGATTTCAGTAAAACCAAAGACCAAGGTAGCCAAGCACCCCCCTGCGGATGTCACCGTAACAATTCTTGTCAGCTTTCGCTCAATCAAATTTGCAAAACGCAAGGCAATGAATCCACCAACTACAAGTCCTAAAAGAAAGCTTGCATTGATATACCCCCACCATGATTCATCCATTTTCAACTGCTCTTTTACATAGACGTAAATAATCGCCGCAATCCATACAACGTTGGCCATGCTTTCCAATGAGAGTATCGCATGGATCAAACGCAATGAAGGATTTCGCCAAATCATAGCCCATCCTTCTTTAATCGAATGGACGATTGAACTTTCCTTCATTGCCAGTTTGTTGTTTGGCGACTGGGTTTGATCCTTAATAAAAAATTGAATCAATGTCGATAACAAATACAGGCAAAAAGTCAGCCAAATAACATTCTCCCCTCGCATGATCGCGACTAGGATTCCCCCCAGCGCCCAGCCTCCTAGTTGAATCGATTCATTCATAATCGAAAGAAAACTATTGGCCTTGACTAATTCTTCTTTTGGAACAAGGCGGGGAATCATTGCATTACTGGCAGGGATTGCCCAACCATCCAGGTAGGAAATCACAAAGACCAACAAAAAAATCGGCCCAATGTGATCAGTGACGCTGAAAAAATGGTAGCTTCCAAGAATGAGCAAACCAAACGTTTTTCCTGCTTGTGAACTTACTAGCAGAGTCTTTAATGAATACCTATCCATTAAAATCGGAGCAAACAATCCACTCACAAAACGTGCCGTCGTAATTGCAAATGGAATCACAGCCATGTAAAAAGCAGATCCAGTCATTTTGTACAGCACGGACATTAGTCCAACGATATAGAAGACATCTCCACTATTCGCCAATGATTGGCCGATCCAGAGATATCGAAAAGATTTATCCTTCATTAACACTACCCCTTATTATCTAATTCTGAATGAGGGATAGGTATTTACATTGGACTACCTCCTAAATAATAATTTGAGGCAATAAGCTTTTTTACACCGGATTCACTCCTTTTCCAGTTTTCAGGTATAATTATACCATGAATTCTGAAAACTCTTCACTTTTTTCCAAGTTTTGATGCTTCCGACGCCGGATCAGCTTGTATGGAACATGAGCAAAAATTATAGATGAAAACCGTAGAACATACTTAAAAACAATTCTTAGAGAGAATAAGGTTGACTCTGCTTATCTATCTACCGAGAGAGGTCATGGTAAACCTGAGTTATTTTTCTCAAAAAACGGTTTTGTAACAAACGAGTCGAGAATCATCATGACAACAACGTTTTGATTATCTGTTGATACGCACGAAAAAAGCATTGAATATTTATACGTATTGTAATATAAATATACATATTCTCAATTCAATTAATTAGGAGGAATTTGAATGTCATATGATGAACAAACACTCTGGACAAATAACGAAGGTTTTACGGTAAGTAATGATAAATGCTATCTTGACACTCAAGTAATTTATGAGTTTCTTAATAAAGAGTCCTATTGGGCTAAAGGAATTGCCTTGAAACTAGTAAAATCAGCAGTCGAAAACTCTACTTTATGTTATGGGATTTATGAAGGGAATCCTGCTAAAGAGAATGCTAAACAAGTAGGTTTTGCCCGTGTTATATCTGATCTTGTCAGATTTTCTTATTTAGCAGATGTATTTGTTATCCCGGAATATAGAGGGCGTGGACTAAGTAAATGGTTGATGAGCGTGATTACCGAACACCCACATCTAAAAGGAACAAGTTTTTTACTTTCCACAAAAGACGCTCATTCTCTTTATGCCCAGTATGGCTTTAAACCATTAGATCAAATTGAAAAAAGAATGGGAAGACCGCTTGATTGGGAAGTTATTTATAAAGGGTATGGTCTAACAAAGTAAAGTTTTCGCGTCTGTTTTTCTAGTTAAGGGACTATTTAAAAGGCTCCTTAACTAAATCAATATCAATTTTTTAAAAAGTATTAAATTAATCTTTTTAAGAATGGAGGAGTCACTCCCAAAAACCGGCATTCCACCAAGAATGCCGGTTTTTGATATGATCGCTATTCAAACGTACCTTTTGCGATTGCTTTTCCATTTTCCACCATCATCTGCCCCATCGCAAAAACCGTATCCACTTCATTCGTTTCTTTATTTAGTAAGACAAGGTCAGCATCCTTGCCTTCTTGGATGCTTCCTTTTTGAGTAAGCTTTAAAATCCGGGCGGGATTTGCAGTAATCACCCTGATCGCATCCTCGATAGACACTCCTTCTTCCATGATTGCTGCCCGGAATTCCCTAAGGAGGGATGAGCTTTTGCCAATGAACATCCCTCTCAGATAGCTATTTTCATCAAAATCCGGGAGACTCGCCTGCCCATCAGAGGTAAAGGTGATCCTGCTAATGTCCACACCTGCATCAAGGGCTCTTTTGAGCGCTTTGCTGGCTAGCACCTCGCCACCTTCTATAAACTCCTTTATTGTGCTTGTTGTGAAATCAATGAATCCTCCCTTGTTCGCATACTTGATACCCGCCTCAAAAAGGTCGTGATTGCGGTTTATATGTGTAGGATAAAACTGATGAATCGGTATCTCTGTTTTTTCAATTACTTGCTCAATCACATATAATTGATCAGGACTATCACCGACATGAATATTTACAATCCCGGCTTTACCTGATAAAAGACCGCCGATACGGGCCGCTGAAGCTACTTTTGCCATTTCTTCAATAGTCGGCTGGGATGAACGATGATCGGCGATTGCAATTTCCCCGGCTCCGATCACTCTGTCAATTAAAATCAGATCATCTTCAATTTTTCCTGTCAATGTTTTAACTGGTACCTGGTACGATCCTGTATGCACATAGCAGGTAATCCCCTCTTCTTCCAATGCTCTCGCCTTTGCAATCAAACTAGGCATCGTTCTCGTGGTACCATCCGTCCCGATCACTCCCACAAGCGTTGTGATTCCCGACAAGGTAGCATCCGTTAGTTGTATTTCCGGCGTCCGTGTTTTATAACCGCCTTCACCGCCGCCGCCGATAATATGTACATGAGAGTCGATAAATCCAGGAACCGCTATTTTTCCTTTAGCATCGATGACTTTAATATCAACAAACTGCTCCGGGACCTCGATATGGTCCTTGATGAAGCCAATTTGTTTTCCAGCTAACAAAATATCTTTCTTTCCAAGGAAATCAGGCGCATATACTTCCGCGTCTTTAATCAAAATTAACATACTTGAGATATCTCCCTTCTAACTTACGTAAATAAAAAAAGCGATAGTACTTTTGTAAAATAATTAATTTCTGTAAAAACAAAAAGGTTTTACTTTCAGTGTCCCGGGTAAATAAAACATACAACTAAACAATATAACAACAAAAAATACAAAAATTTTTCTCAAAGGAGAATGGCAAAAATGTACGAGATTATCTCAAAAGATGTGAAAATTAACAATAAACTAACCATGAGACAAATCATGTCTTTGTATCAGGAAATGAAAAACTACAGAGGCAGTATCTACATCATTTGTAAACACAAAGTGGTTGACCCTGCCAATTTGTCAAAATTAGTTTCTTTTATGCTGACTTTAGATGAAAAGTCTGAGCTTAAAGTGGTCGCTGAAGGCCAGGATGTTCAAAGTATCCTAAACAATGTAGAAAAATGCTGCCAATCTGTTTCTGGTAAAGAGGCTAATATTTACGAATTTTACATAAACCCAGCTGAGACGGTTCAAATATAATGTGAAATATTGCGGTCGGTTTTTAAATAGCCTTTGGCATTGCAGTATTCGGCATTATTGTTAATCTGCTATTTAAGTATACAAAAAAGCGGCCATATATATGGCTGCTTTTTATTTTCTGCGAAATACATACATCTATACATCGGTTTGCTGAACATAATGTGAACTTGCCATTTCTTAAATATTACCTTATTACTGTTATTGGCTTTTCTTTTCCAGCTGCAGTCTACTGATTGCTATAGTCTTCATTATTTATAGCAGGGTCATTGCCGGACGGCTTATCTTCTTCTCCATTGCCATGATTCTTGTCTTCGTCTTTCTGTTTCTCTTCTTTGTCATTGCCATTAAATATCTTATCCTGCCATTTTTTCAACCCATTTTTAAGATCATCTTTTTTATCTTCCCAGTACTTGCGCCTTTCTTCCCGTTTTAGTTCCTCTTTATGTTCTTCAATCAACGGTCCGATATCTTCGACGTTAAATGACTTTGGCTTCTGACTTTTTAAGGCTTCAGCCATTAACCTTTGAAAAACGATCGCTGCCCCTTCACTGCTGTGAGTGGTTAAATGGTTCTTGGCATCTGTTTTGTCGTAACCGGTCCATACCGAGCCGACGAGGGTAGGCGTAAAGCCGACAAACCACTGGTCTTTCACACCGTTTTCGGCTCCCTCAATCGGAAGCTGGGTCGAACCGGTTTTCCCGGCGATTTCCCATTCGTGAACTGCAGCATTTTTTCCGGTCCCATATTCGACGACGCCCAGCAGCATGGAAGTCATTTTATCTGCTACACCTTTCGTTGTTACCCTGGTTTTCTCTTTTTTCCACTTGGCCACTACTTTTCCTTGTGCATCCTCGATTTTTACAATGGCATGGGATTGCATTCTTTCCCCATCATTTGTGAAAGTTGAAAAAGCACCTGCTATATCAAGCGGAGATACTCCATATTTCATTCCCCCAAGGGCAATGCTCAGATTCCGGTCCTCCTTTTCAAGAGAAATCCCGAATCTCTTAAGGGATTCCATTCCTTTCTCCACACCGATCTCATTCAACAACCAAACTGTAGGCACATTTAAGGACTTCATTACAGCTTCATACATCGGCACTTCGCCTTTATATTCGCCGCCTAGATTGGAAGGTTCATAAGTACCGAAGGCCATCTTTTCGTCCTTCAGCTCATCTGAAATTTCATAGCCTTCTTCAAGGGCCGGTGTATAGACAGCCAGCGGCTTCATTGTAGAGCCGGGACTTCTTTTCAACTGTGTCGCCCGGTTAAAGCCCAGAAATTGATGCTCCCCCCTCCCGCCAATTAACGCTCGAATGCCGCCAGTCTTTGGATCCAACAGAACAGCCCCGCTTTGCACCATTTTGTCGCTTGTTCCCTTAGGAAAAATGGAATCGTCTTGATACACTTCTTCCGCGACCTTTTGCATGTTCTGGTCGAGTGTCGTATGAATTTTGTATCCTCCGGTCAGGAGCTCATCCATTTCAATGTGATATCTCTTTGAAGCTTCTGAAAGGACATGGTCGACAAAATAAGGATATTTACCCTTTAATGGATCACTCTGCTGTTTACCATACAGGGCTACTTTTTCTTCTACCGCCGATCTATATTCATCTTTCTTAATAAAACCGTGCTCCTTCATTCTTGATAGAACTAAATCGCGCCTGTTTTTAGATTTGTCCAAATGTTTATAAGGATCAAGAGCAGATGGGACGTTAATGATTCCCGCCAGCATCGCGCCCTCAGCTACCGTAATATCTTTCACTTCTTTTCCGAAATATACCTGCGCCGCCTTATTAATCCCCCAGGCTCCATGGCCAAAATAGATTTGATTCAGATACATCTCGAGTATCTCATCTTTGGAATACTCTTTTTCTACCTCCCTGGCCAAAAAAAACTCTTCCAGCTTCCTTTTATAAGTTCTATCCGATTCCAGCAGTGCAGTCTTTGTCAACTGCTGGGTAATCGTACTGCCGCCTTCCTTTACTTCGCCGGCTTTTAAATTGGTATAAAACGCCCGAAAGATCCCTTTGTAATCAATTCCATTATGCCCATAAAACCGATGGTCTTCTATCGAAACTACTGCATTTTTCACATGATCAGGGATTTCTTCAATCGAAATGCCCTCGGTTTTATTTGCGGTAATTTTGCTCGCCAGCTCTCCATTTTCATCATAAATCTCGGTAGAACGTTCCAATTGGTCCTTTAAATTGTCGATATTGGCTTCCGGTTTAAAAAAAGCTAAAAACCCGACTGTGAGGAGTATTACGGTTGAAAACAGAATGAAGCCTCCCTGAATAAGCGAGGAAGGTGTCATAGTATTTATTTTATTAAAAAACTCTTTGAATCCTTTCATATAAACCCCCGGTTTCCCCAAAAAAGCACTGTTGCCGAATTATGCCGATTAATTTTCGCTACAAAAAAACAACCGGCCAAATTTACGGTTGTTTTATATCTATTTCTATTTATTTTTGTTAGAAGCAGCCTTGGTGTTCATATCTTTTATCTGCTTTGTCGCCGAAAATTCGTGAACCAACGATTCCATATACATATAGACGATTTGCCGTGTTTTATTATCCGTACCTAAAACGTCCAGATGTTTTAAGCAGAGCTTTATCGTAGGGTGTATTTTTGCATCAGTTTCAAGCATATAAACCACCTCTTCTTCACTGGCTTATTTCAAGGGTAACGTATTTTCAGAAATGATACATTAGACTTTTGACCCATTTGTATGTTTTTGTTGAAAATTTTGGCATAATTTTCAGAGAATTAGGGAAAATAGCAAGTAAATCTCTTGGCTCTCATAAAGGGAGACTTCCATCAATGGGGGCTTACTGTCGGTTAATGCACGATAAATGTAAACCAGATGCTTTTCTTTACAATGTTTGCCTATTTTAGCGACAGCGTTTCTAGCCAAGCCGTAAATGCAACCTTTACCAGGTTTGTTAAAGAACCATAAAGTGAGGAGATGGGATCTTATGTTGAGGGAATTAAGCCATATCATTGCTGCATTTGACGGCAGTGAAACCAGCAAAGAAGCAATTGAATGGGGTGCCATGTTTAAAAACTCTTATCCTGATGTCAGATTAACGGTCGTTCATGTCTACAAAGAAAAAATCGAACAAAAGATGATTGGTAATCCTTCAAGCCGCGGTTTTGCCAATGACGGGATCTATATCGACCCCACCCAGACGCCCCCCGTGACTGCAGTCGAGCAAAGTATGATTGATCAAAATAACGAGACACATACCGTTATTAAAAACAGCGTTTCGATGGCTAAAAGCAAAGCATTCTCCATTTTAAACGAACAGCAAGCGGAGGGAGATTTCGAAATTTTAGAAGGACATCCGGCGGAGAGTATTTGCAGCTATGCGGCAAGGACAGAAGCCGATCTCATTATTATCGGTAGCAGTAGCAAAAGCGGTTTAAAGAAGTTTTTCCTTGGTAGTACCAGCAGTACGGTAGCAAACGAGGCGCCTTGTCCAGTCCTGATTGCCAAATGAAAGCAAGAGCATCATAATTGAAAATACCAGCTGCCTTCTTTTATATAAAAAGGCTGTCTTATAAAGGGAAGAACCCTTCGTAAGACAGCCTTTTTTATAAGCGAATTCACTGCTTATCCACTAGTTTAACGAGCATATGAGCCAATTTATGGCGTTCCTCATCATTTCCGACTTTCCAAAGCTCCTGAAGAAGCTTTTCTTCCCGGTTTTTCGGTTCAATTTTGTCTGCAAGATAATCGGCTACCTTTTCGGCCGTATTCGCAAGCTGTTCTTCTTCCAGACCGACTTTTTTCATGATGTCCAATCTTTTATCCAAGTAGCTCTTGAAATTTTCAAAGTTTGATAAAATCTCATCAACTTTTTCCGGCTCAATCTTTCTCAAGGCTTCATCAACATTTTCTGTATGTACAGTACCGTTTTTAAGGACGATATGTTCCTTTTCCGCCATGGTAAACCCACCTTTACTACTATCTTTTATAGAATCGAACAATACTTTATAGTTCTATGCAAGCATTCCGCCATTCTTGCTGTATTTGATAATGCCTTCTGCGGCACGGTAAGCCAAAGCTCCAACTGTTCCGGTTGGATTATAGCCGCTGTTATGTGGAAATGAGGAAGCTCCTATTACAAACACATTTTCAGCATCCCACATTTGGCTGTAGTTATTAACGGCAGAGGTTCCCGGCTCGGCACCCATGATTACACCGCCTGTATTATGTGTCGATTGATAAGGGACGATATCGTAATGTTCACTTACTCCGCGGGCATAGACCTCTTTTGCACCCATTTCCTTCATTATGTTCCCCATCATCTTCTGGGTATAACTATAAAGATTTCTATCCTGCGCGGTAAAATCATAGGTCATACGCAAAAGAGGGTTCCCGAAAGCATCTTTGTATGTCGGATCAAGGTCCATATAGTTATTCCGCGTTGGCATTGAGGCTCCCTCGGTAGCAAGGTCTAATGTACGCGTAAAATAGTGAGTCGATTTTTCCTTAAATTCTTTTCCCCAGCTAGGGGTGCCATCAGGAACATAATTGGTTTGAATCGGACGTTTTCCTGTTTGGTTAAGGGAAATCGAGCCGCCATGAATGAAATTCAGGTCAGAATGGTCGAAGTTATCGCCATTATAATCATCTACAGTCATGCCAAGAGAACCTGCACCCATGAATGTATTAAACTGTTCATCAAAAAAGCCAGTTACACCTGGAAGGATTTGATAGCAATAGTTCTTTCCGATTATCCCGCTACCAGTTTTCGGATCATAAGGTTTGCCCAGCTTTGATTGAAGCAGGAGCCGGTTATTATTCATCACATAGCTTGTTACGACGACGATTTCAGCCGGCTGGATAAATTCTTCTTTCGTTTGGACATCCACATATCTGACACCAGTTGCTTTTTTTCCATCATGAAGAATTTCCGTCACATTCGAATGGGTGCGAAGCTCGAAGTTTCCAGTGCTCCTTGCATACGGTATGACCGCAACTGTCGGATCAGCTTTTGCTCCATACTCACAGCCGAATCTTTCACAATAACCACAGTATTGGCAGGCAGCCATTTTGGCTCCATAAGGATTTTCATATGCCTCGGTCATATTGGCTGAAGGCATGGAAAAGGGATGCAACCCCATGTCTTTGGCGGCTTTTTTGAATTTTCCAGTGATAGGCGTTTCCTTCATCGGTTTATTCGGATATGGATTGGAACGTTTCCCCTGAAAGTGATTATCTTCACCGCCAATGCCGGCAACCTTTTCGAATGTATCATAATAAGGTTCCAGCTCATCATAGGTAATTCCCCAATCTTGAATATCCAAACCCAAATCCCTGATTTTGTTTTTACCGTATTTTTTTTCTGTTTCAGTCTTGATTTCAAAATCATATGGCAGGAACCTGAACGTATGCCCGTTCCAATGCACACCTGAACCTCCCAAACCTTCTCCAAGCAAGAATGAACCCAACTGTCGCATAGGCAGGGCACGTTCTTTCGCTACGTTCCGGAATGTTAGCGTTTCTTTTGAAAGATCCTGCATCAGCTCATAACGAATCGCATAGCGAAGCTCATCATGAACGACATAGTAATCCTTGACGCCTCTTTCTTTCCCGCGTTCAAGACCTACTACCTTTAAACCCTGTTTTCCAAGCTCTGCCCCAATGATTCCGCCGCCCCAGCCAACCCCGACAACCACGACGTCTGTTTTTGGTAATGTTTTTGCCATGTTTATTCTCCTATCTTCTAAAATATTTGTTCCATTCTTTTAAGCGTGCAAGCTGTTAGGTTTGATTTTCTGAAATTCTTTCGAATCAATTTTGTCAAGGTAGCTCATTTGATGTCCTGGGAAGCCTTTCATTTTCCAGCCGTCCATATTGGTATTTCCTGCATAAACCGGATCCGCATAGACACCCTCCAGCGTTGCAGCTCTAAGCAGATTAAAGAACGTAGATGAAGTGACGGCTTTTAATTTCACCTTTTTTTCTTCGAATGCTTTCAATACTTCATCCTGTTGCTCTCCTTCAAGTTCCGCAAAGTTCTTTTTGTATTTTTGCTGGCTGTATGACTGCAGCCCAGCAAGGCCTACGTCGAAGGCTTCATGCCGCAATAATGGGGTTTGATAACCCTGAAAGTCAGAGCCAGGGAAAAATGGCCCCTGCATATATTCTCTTGTATTATTTCCGTATGAACCGGCAAGCTGGTGATCAATAAAGAAAGGTACGCCAAGGTCTACGGCACCCGGACCATTATCATCTTTTGGATAAATCCGTTCGACAGCGGCTTTTAACACCGCAAATTGCTCGGGATTTGTAAAATATATCGGAGCCTGGTTTGAAGAATGGGCAGCATTGGTATCGGTTTTGGCAGTCTTATCGTTATCATCATCGTTAAGATTAGCTCCCAAAAGTCCGCCGATGATTCCTCCGCCTATCAAGCCTCCCGCGACATAACCCGAATTTCTGAGAAATTTCCTGCGCGACATGTTTTCAGAATTATTAGGTGTTTCAGCCATATGTATCCTCCTTAAGATAAATCAGAAATATGAAATCCTTTCCTATAGCTCTTCCACATAAAATTAAACCCACTTTTGGTAAAACAAATAGATATACTTATTTATTTCCAAAGGTTACAAAAAAATTCAGGTTTTATTTTTTAAAATATGCAAATCACTATGTCATGTTTTTTCTCCACTCATTTTTGGTGTAATATTACACCACACTATACGAAAAAAGCTGCATCCCGAAGGAAACAGCTTGTCCTAATACGAACTCTAATGAAAATGAATGAATCACTTTGCATGGTAAGCGTTTTTAATGAGTACACGTGACGCAGTTGAATAAAGCAATACAACCACGACGGTTGATAAAAGAAAGCTCGCAAGCATATTTGTTCCATTATAAACAAGAGAGTAATCCAAAACCACATCCCTACGCTAGCATTAACTAACAGGTTCTTAGGGTCAGAACTCACTCGCTCACTCGCTCACTCTCAGCCATTCAGGCTCCCCTTGTGGACGTATTATATTTTTGATCCTCGGTTAGAATATACTACTAGTTTCAAGAGAATTTAAGCAGGAGCCAAGCACATATATTACTTTTTATTATTTAATGAAAGTATAACCTTTTCAACTATGATAGGTGTCTAGCGCAAGCAGCCTAGCCCCGACACACAGGACGTGCTAGTGCCGACGAAGACATAAGGACGTGGCGGTTCTTAGTCGACGTTCCTTTTTACAAGGCGCTTGCGCTTTTCTCAAAGAACTCAGGTTTTAGCCTGAACCAACTTCTTTACCATTGGACAATAGTAGTGAAAATGTCCAATTTAGATGGATTTATCCGACACTTTTTCTATAGACTTACCCAACTATCGTTTGTTATCTTTATTTAATCCTTATCATATAAGCGGAGGTAAAGAAATAGTGCAGAATAATAAAATCAACTCTGCGGAAAAAGGAGCTTATATAAGCATTGCTGCTTACATATTTTTAGCCGCTTTGAAATTAACGATCGGCCATTACGGAAATTCGAGAGGCTTATGGGCAGACGGGCTTAACAACTCAACTGATATCATCGCCTCGATTGCCATCTTAGTCGGGTTGAAAATATCAAAACGGCCTCCTGATGATGATCATTTATATGGCCATATGCGTGCAGAAACAGTCGCCTCGCTTCTAGCCGCTTTTATCATGATATCTGTCGGTATTCAGGTTATCTATAGTGCCATCCAGTCATTTATTAGCGGAACTCGGGAATCTCCAGATATGCTTACCGCTTATACAGCCTTGTTTTCAGCACTGGTCATGTTTGGGGTTTACTATTACAATGTAAGGCTTAGCAAACGTATCAACAGTGCCTCTATTCATGCGGTGGCCCAGGATAATAAATCCGATGCCCTGGTAAGTATGGGTGCCTTTGTCGGAATACTTGGCACAAAATTCGGCTTGGATTGGCTTGATTCTGTGGCCGCACTGGCAGTGGGGCTAATCATCTGCAGGACAGCCTGGGAGATTTTCCGTGATGCTTCCCATACTTTGACAGATGGCTTTGATGAGACTTTGCTGCAGGAAATTAGTGAGACGATTGCCCATGCTAATCGGGTAAAAGATACAAGTGATTTAAAAGCACGAATGCACGGCAATGAGGTTTTCCTCGAAGCGACGATTCATGTCGATCCTTTGTTAACCGTTATCGAAGGCCATGATATTACTGAAGAAATAGAACAAATCCTTGAAGAGAAGCATGAAATTAAACATACAACTCTTCATGTTGAACCATACCTGACTTCTAAAAGGCAGCCGGACTAAAAACCCGCTGCCTTTTCATTTTGCATAAAGACAAAAAAGTTAACATTTGATAAAGGATTTTTAAATTCGGGTATAGAAATTTAATAATAGATTTTCTTTCGTCATTATTTCCTGGTCCGGAGGTTCTTCATGGTATTGCTAAAAGAAACTGTCGCTGAGTTTTTACTCCAACATAAAAGCACCATCCTTACAGAATGGACAGATAGGATATTAGCGTCCGATCGAAACATCAGCCAGGACAATATTACACAGCATGTGGAAGCCTTATTTGGTTTAGTCATCCAAGGCCTGATGGATTCATCTATAGACGAGTCCATCAGATCACTGTCGCAGATTGTAGCAGCTGAAATATTAAATAGTAACGCTGATATTGCTGATTTCCTTGTAAATACTTCCTTAGGCCGGACCGTCATTAATGGCCAGCTTACTGAATGGATAGATAACGTTTTTGAAAACTATAAAGTATTCCAAAGCATCAATGATTGTTTTGACAAGTTTATTTACCATACGGTTTCCCATCATTCCGAATTGAAGTCCCGAATGGCAGAGGATCAATATTCTTTTCTAAACCAGACGCATAAGGATCGTCTGACCCTTTTAGGTCGAATGACTTCCAGCTTTGTCCATGAATTCCGTAATCCGCTGACTTCGATCATGGGATTCATCCAATTGCTCCAGGCAGAGCATCAAGGATTAAAATATTTACAAATCATTTCCAGAGAGCTTGAACAATTAAATGATCGAATCACTCAGTTTCTTCATTTATCCAAGAAAGAATGGACAGATTCCGAGGCCGACATTTTTTCTTTGAAAGATTTAGTGAATGAAGTCATCGAGTTTTTATATCCCAGCATCCTCGAGGTGAATGCCTCTATCTCTTGCAACATTATTGGGGACATCTTAATTCGCGGCTCCAAAGAAGAGTTCAGGCAGGTTTTGCTGAATATCATTTTGAACGCGCTGGATGTGATTTCAGATGTAGGATACCCTTCGATTTATATCTGTGCTTCCGAAAAGCCAACCGGATACATGACCTTGAATATCGCAAACAACGGACCAAAAATTCCAGAAGAAATCATTCCGAATATTTTCGATCCTTTCATCACGACTAAAAAAAGTGGAACCGGACTGGGCCTATTCGTCTGCAAGGAGATTATCGAAAAGCATCACGGTACATTAAGCTGCTCTTCATCAGATGCACTGACTACCTTTTCCATATTCGCTCCTTGTTCTTAAATATCTTTGCTCATATAACCGATTTATTATCCTGAAAAAACTAACTCTAGAAGGGATTCTCCATTTCTAAATCGTTACCTTTGACTGTATGCCATTCTTTTACTTATACTAATTTTAGATAAAAAATATAAAAGATCTAAATACTATGATCGTTAACAGCAAATAATAAGTGTCTTTAAGCAGTCTAACTTAATTGTTTCGGGAGGTGACCGGGACCTATCCATCTTTCAACAGTGTGAGTCTCAAAGCTAGATGTGAACATTGGCTTTGCCCCACATACATTTTGGGTCTGTCCCAACGCTATTTGGACATAATGAATATTATTTTAATTGTCATCCTGATTGGCTTGACTGCCTTTTTCGTGGCTTCCGAGTTCGCAATTGTCAAAGTAAGAATCAGCCGTATCGATCAGCTCGTCGTGGAAGGA
Source organism: Peribacillus cavernae (assembly GCF_003989135.1). GTDB lineage: Bacteria > Bacillota > Bacilli > Bacillales > DSM-1321 > Peribacillus > Peribacillus cavernae. The sequence continues at coordinate 8,352 of NZ_RYZZ01000052.1, read as the reverse complement.
AACCTAAAGGCCTCGGCCGCCAAAAGTGTTACTTCCAATCTGGATGAATACTTATCGGCTACACAGTTGGGAATAACGATCACCGCACTCGGGCTTGGCTGGCTGGGACAGCCAACTTTGCAGAAAATGGTTGGTCCGGTTCTTGGAAGCTTCCACATCCCAGAGCAAATCGTCCAAATCCTGACATTCATTATTGCATTTGCAATCGTTACGTTTTTAAATGTCGTCATTGGTGAACTGGCCCCCAAAACAGTAGCCATTCAAAAACCAGAACAGGTGAGTCTTTTGATAGCCGGACCACTAATCTGGTTTCATAAAATAATGTTTCCTTTCATTTGGCTGTTAAATCATTCTTCCAGATTGGTTACCAGTCTGTTCGGTTTAAAACCGGCTTCTGAAAATGAGATTGCCCACTCTGAAGAAGAGCTGCGGATGATTCTTTCCGACAGCTATAAAAGCGGTGAAATTAATCAATCCGAGTTTAAATATGTAAACAACATTTTTAAGTTCGATGACCGAATTGCCAAGGAAATCATGATCCCACGAACTGAAATCATCAGTTTGTCTAAAGATGATCCTGTTTCTGAATTCTTAAAGATTACCAAAGAAGAAAAGTTCACGCGCTATCCTGTGGTGGATGGAGACAAAGACCACATTATCGGACTGGTTAATATAAAAGAAGTTTTTTCCGACCTTCTCAAAAGGAAGGATGTTACATCAACGGCAATTGGAAGCTATACCCGCCCGATTATCAGGGTGATGGAAAACATCCCGATTCAATTCCTTCTCGTAAAAATGCAGAAGGAACGGATTCATATGGCTGTCTTAATGGATGAATATGGCGGTACATCCGGTCTTGTTACCGCCGAGGACATACTCGAGGAAATTGTCGGGGAAATCCGCGATGAATTCGATATCGACGAAGTAGCATCGATTCAAAAAATAAAAGACGGCCATTATATCATCGATTCCAAAGTGCTTGTTAAGGAAGTAAATGGTTTGCTCGGCATCCACCTTGATGAAGATGGTGTAGATACGATCGGCGGCTGGATTTTGACCGAGAAATATGATGTGCATACAGGTGATGTGATAGAAAAGGATTCCTATTGTTTCAAGGTAATTGAAATGGAGGACCATTCGATTAAATCCATTGAAATTACCAAGAGGCTTGAAAAAATTCTGTTAGAAAGTGATATAACGGTTACTGAATAATTGTTCATAAAAAACCATCCTGAAAAGACTAGCCTCTACAGGATGTTTTTTTCATTCCATACTTTGCTGCTTAGTACTTGCCGATTTTCTTCACAGTTACGATAGGTGGTGTTCTCCTTCTCTTCCAGATATAATAGATAATTACACAGAGAATCGCCGTGACCATTACAGGAATCATATAGGGTGCTGCGTAGCCTTTAATATTCCGCCAGTTTTCGCCCAGCACCATACCTAAAGCCAGGAAAAGGATGGTCCAGGGAATAATGGCCGCAATCGTGAAAATGGTAAACTTCAGCGCAGACATTTTTGCGATACCCGCGGGAATTGAAATGGCATGCCGGACAACCGGGATGAATCTTGCAGTGAAAATAACGCCTACTCCATATTGATCAAACCATTGCTCAGCTATTTCGAGGTGTCTCTCTTTAATAAAGATGTATTTACCGTACTTTAACAAAAAAGGCCGGCCTCCAAAGTAACCTGCCCAATAAAGAAATAATTGCGCTAAGGTCCCTCCTGTCACACCGGCTGCCAGTGCACCGAAAAAAACAATCTTGCCGCTTCCTACTAAATAACCTCCATAACCGAGCACCAGCTCACTCGGAATAATTTCGATCATCAATCCTAAGGCAATGCCTATGTAGCCTAAATCAGAAAAGAACTCCAGGACGCTTATGATAAACTCTGACATCTCGATCTCCTTACAGTGGATTTATCGGTAAATTAGCAGCTTCATCCTTGCTTGTAAACCTCTTATTTCTAGATGATATGAAGGAGAATGCTTTCTTATTCACAGTTTGTCCAGGAAAGAAAGCGAAAATGGGCAGTAGGAAGTAATCCATAATAAAAGCACACCGGTTTACCGGTGTGCCTATGTATATCACAGCTCATTCATTTTTTGTTTTTCAATTTGAATGCACGGCATCCTTTCGGCCAAAGCCGATTGAAAGTTGAGCAAAGATGGATCAGTCTGATAGACACTTGAGAAAATCTCGTGTCGCGATTTTGTTTTTTCAATTTTTATTCCTTTGTTCCTGAATTTCAAAATCAGTTCATTTTCCAACTTGCTCACCTCTGTTAAGATTAATGTGCTCCCTCACTACTTTCCCAAAATTTTACGGTATGAAACATATTCAGGAAGTATTTTTAAGTGGGTTTTATTTAGCTGTATCTAAAAGCTTCTCCATACTGACTGGATTTTTTCCAGTTCTTAGACAAGGAGACCCTTTAGTTGACATCTGAATGCTGTCCTCCCTTGATGACCAGCTCCTTTTCAGGCATAACATGCTGTTCCCCTGCTGTCACGTGGGCAATAACAATATATTTACCATCATCGCGGAATGTATGCATAATCCGGTACTTGCCATACCCATCATTGTCAGCTTCAATCAACTGCCGATTGTCTTCCCCAGATTTCCTGATTTCGAATGTAACTTCATCGGCATGATCCAAGCTTTTAGTGCCTTGTGTCACTATTGCTTCAAGAAGGATTTCTTTACTCGTTGAATTCACACCTCTGCTGCTGATTTCAGCAGTGAGCGGGTCTGGTACATTGCTGATGACTTCTTTATCCTCTGCTGTTTCTTTATTCTGGCATGCCGATAAGATAAGCAAACTCGCGAAAAAAAGTAGATAAACTCTTTTCATAATCATACTTCCTTTTTAATATTTTGGTACTTCTCCATCCAATCAGAAAAGTGCAAACACTGTTTGCGCTAGACAATAAAAAACGAATGGTTTAAGTAGCTTTTACCATCCTTGTCCAAACATTTATATTTTATACAACTTTGTATGTTCAACCTTCATTTCCTGCTGTTAATGAGGTTAATATCCCAACTATCATGATGGTCAAGCTTGAATAGAAAAACGCTCTAACTCCGACAATCCCGATGCCCGATAAAATGATGCTGCCATCAATCACTAAAATAAGAATGCCTACATTTATTGCCGTCTTGCTGGAAATAATCTGCGCTAATAAATCGGTTCCCCCAGTGCTTGTCTCATATCTAAGCATTAGGCCCACTCCTAATCCAATGATAATGCCGCCAAGAATAGCACTCACTAAGACCGGCAGTTTCCAGTCTGTTTCTACATTGGAAAACAAATCTATACATAATGAAGAAAAAAGCAATCCATGAACACTTCGGACAAAATACATTCTTTCAAAACTCCAGACATATATGTAAAGCGGAATGCTGATAATAATTATCATTAATCCAATAGGAGAACCAAAATGGTAATGCATCAGAAGAGCTATCCCGATCAGCCCTCCATCCAATAGATGATAAGGAGCCAAAAAGAAGTTCACTCCGATGCCGACCGATAGGCTGCCAATCAAGATGGCAGTGATTTTTTCGAATATGGCGGTACCCCCCTTGTCCTTTTCCTATAGTTATAGATTATGGCAATAATCCTGTTTTAGTATTAAAATTATTCGATAGCTGAATCTGAATTTTCAATTAACTAATTGTTCAATCCTTCAAAAACCGTTAATATAGAGTCATTAATAACATATATATCTAGTAATCGCAGTTTTCCTCTTCCTTAGGGGATTTGACTGAACAGTTGACTTTTTCTATAATGAAGTTATTTACTCGTTTTCATTCAGGGGTGATAAGATGGGGTATTGAAAACTGTCCGAATAGATGATAAAAACGTACCGGTCCGGTTTTTGTTTTGTGATTATATCTCATTTATTTCATTATCTGTTTCGATTGTAAGATTATAAGAATCATTGCATAATAGATTTTATTACCTTAGGAGGTGGACTCCTTATTCGTCATTCAGACGAGTAAAGGGAGACTATTTGGACATATCAAACTTGGTTTTTATAGCCATTTTAATTGCTTTGACAGCATTTTTTGTAGCTTCGGAGTTTGCGATCGTCAAAGTGAGAAGTTCAAGGATTGATCAATTGATCGAAGAAGGCCGAAATAATGCCCTCTCCGCGAAAAGGGTTATCACGAGCCTGGACGAATATCTATCGGCTTGCCAGCTGGGAATTACGATTACTGCTCTCGCCCTTGGGTGGATTGGTGAATCAACTATTAACCGTATGTTACATCCTTTGCTGCTTGGGTTAAATATCCCGGCCGCCGCTTCACATATTCTTTCTTTTGGGTTTTCTTTCGCCATCATCACATTCATTCACGTGGTGATCGGAGAACTAGCGCCTAAAACCATGGCCATTCAAAAAGCGGAAACAATTACACTGCTGTTTGCAAGACCATTGATTTTATTCTATAAAATCATGTATCCGTTTATCTGGATATTAAATGGTTCTGCCCGTCTTGTAACGAGGATGTTTGGCTTAAAGCCTGTCTCTGAACATGAGCTCGCTCATACAGAGGAGGAACTTCGCATTATTTTATCCGAGAGCTATAAAAGTGGCGAAATAAACCAATCTGAGTTTAAATATGTAAATAAAATTTTTGAATTTGATGATCGGATCGCTAAAGAAATCATGGCTCCGCGTACAGAGATTGTAACTTTGTCCCTGGAGGATACAATTGACGACTTTTTCGCAGTCGTAAAGGAAGAAAAGTTCACCCGATATCCGGTTATTGATGGTGATAAGGATCATGTCATCGGCCTGGTTAACGTTAAGGAACTGTTCACGGAGATGATTTCCAACCAGGGAAAACCCGATCAGACGATTGAAAATTATATCCGCCCGATCATCAGGGTCATTGACAGCATCCCAGTTCACGATTTACTGCTGAAAATGCAAAAGGAACGAATCCATATGGCCATTTTGATGGATGAGTACGGCGGTACATCCGGACTCGTTACAGTGGAAGATATTCTGGAAGAGATTGTCGGTGACATTCGCGATGAATTCGACCTCGATGAAATTCCGATGGTCCGAAAACTGAAAGAAGATCACTATATCATGGATTCAAAGGTGTTAATCAGCGAAGTGAACGAAATGCTCGGCCTTGAAATATCTGATGAAGATATTGATACGATCGGAGGCTGGATCCTGACAGAGAATTATGAAGCCCAGCAAGGCGATGAATTACACCAAGGGCCTTACTGTTTTAAGATTATCGAGATGGAAGAGCACCATATCAGATATATAGAAATCTTTAAAAGGGTTAACGAAACAGCTGAAGTTAAGGAAATTCCGCTTCCGCAGAGGGAAGTCGTTTCTTGATAAGACTATAAAAAAAGCCGGCCAATTTAATTGGCCGGCTTTTTTTTGTAACGAAAGATTAAATTGCGGAAAAGGAAGAGTTCCCCTCCTTCCATTTTTCTCACGTTCTTGTTCACATCGGCCATGGAACGCCAACGAAAGATATAAAAGATATGAAAAAAGGCATAAGAACATTCCTCTAGAATGTCTCTTATGCCTTTTTGTGAAGAAAGCATCGGTTTTTTGGCAGCTACGATCGAAATTTGGTTTTGATAACACCAGCTTTTTTCAATGTTTCATATACGATCACCAAAGCAGGGCCGATGAAGAGGCCGATGAACCCAAGAATTTTGAACCCTAAATAAAGGCTGACCAACGCCGCTAAAGGCGTCAAGCCCAAATTGGCTGAGTATACCTTCGGTTCAACGATTCTTCTAACTACCGTAATGACGATAAACATAATAATCAAACCAATTCCAAGATGCTGATTCCCTTGAATAATCGCTACGACAGCCCAGGGGACCAATACTGATCCTGTCCCGAGGATCGGCAGAATGTCAACAACAACAATCAAAATCGACAGCAGTAAAGTATACGGGACTTCCAAAAGCCATAAGCCTATGTATGCCATTGAGAATGTGATCAAACTTAGAAGCAACTGCGCTTTCAAAAAGCCAATTCCCGCCTTATTTAAATCAGAAAAAACAAGCGACAATTTTTGATAGGTTGACTCTTTTAGGAATTTACGGGCTTTCCGTTTTAATAGTGGATACTCCAGGGAGAACAGAAACAGGGCAACTAAGTAAATCAAAAATTCAATCAAAAATCCCGGGACTAGCGTCACTAATTGGACGGTGCCTTCCACAAGGTTTCTTGTGAAAAGTTCCAGTGACGTGATTCCCCTTTCAAATGCATCTTCAACGGATTGAATGACATCGGCCGGAAGCGATTGTGAATATTTTTCCCATTGTCTTATCGATGGCAAAACGGCCGAGTAATATAAGTCCTTTACAAGGCCAGGAAACTTTTGGGAAAGATTAATAATCTGTTGTGTCAATACAGATCCGACAATAAAAGTAAGACCCAGCAATCCGCCGACATATACCAGAAAAGCGATCAGGACGGACCAAAAACGATTTAGCTTACATGTATCGCCGATGAACGTGATAAACCGATCAAGCAACATTGCTGTGACCAGCGCGAAAATCAGCGTCCATGAATATGGTACAAGAAATAACACAATCAGAAGGATGATGATCCTCCAAAACCACCGTAGAAGCATTACCTGTTTCATTCCCATCCTGTAAACTCATTACAACAATTAACTATATCATACTTATTAAAAAGAATTGTTTCAACTGAAGTTTACAAGAAAAGCGAAAGCGCCTTGTTCAGCCCTGACAAGCATAAGGCGAGCACAGAAANNTGATTGACTTATGACCTCGAGGGGCTAGGCGCTGCAGCTGGACAATAAGAAAAGCATTGCGCCTTCACTGTTTTTTCGTTTTATTATCCAACTCTTCTCTAAATTTCTCTTCCATCTCTTTTCTGTTTCCATAAAGAAACAACTGATCACCTTCCTGCATTTCACAATCATAAAGGTCCCGGCGAATTTGCATCTGGCCTCGTTTAATAAAAAGGATACTAATGTCATCCTCCTCGGAGATTACATCTGCTACCTTCTTATCAATCAACTTAGAATCTTTCCCAACATTTATATCCGTAACAAGATCGTTCTCTTTTAAATATAGAATATCCTTGATAGGGCGTTCGTACATTTGGTAATTGTGTTCCATCACATCCTCAAGCCTGTTTGAGGCCTTTTTCCTTACCCAGGGGATATGCACTACTGCAAGTAACAAAATAAGTGCCGCACATATATAGGAGAGCTTGTCGATTCGCAAGTCATCGGCGAGGATGCTGCTTATCGAAGATATGATGACGGCCATTGAAAACGCCCCAAACAAAATCAAAAAGGCTGCAATTTTCCTGCGCACCGGATGATCGATGATGACCTTTGATTCATCAGTTGTAAAACCGGTGCCCGTAAGCATAGAAATGACCTGGAATCGGGATACTTTCGTTTTCATCCCTGTTAAATTAAATAGTACGACAGCTACCTCAATGACGATCGTAATGATTAGAAAATATAAAAAAATAAACAGAAATTCCATGTTCAATAACATCCCTTCTGCACTTCATTTCAATTTACCCTACTTTTGCTATGATAAAAACCAGCATCCTTTCTCTTAGTACCAATATTATTCCATACTGTTCATATTCCATTAGAAAGACTGAAGGACAGGAGCAATAATTTTTGTTTCAATGCCTTCCCAAAAGGGAAATAGAATATAAAAAGTATGGAGGGATTGCTCAAATGAAAGATTCTGAAAAAGAACAGGTGCTTGAGAATAGGAATGACAAATCCAAAGCTTTTAAAAAAGATTGGGAAAAACAAAAGGAAAGAGACCAGGTAGTGATGCCAATTGATGATCTGCCGCTAAAGGAAATCGATATGGAGCGTAAAGAAGAGCGGAATAAAAAAGATACCAAAGATCGGTCATCAAGCGAAAGAATATAAAAAATGAAAAGATACCTCTCAGGAGAGAGGTATCTTTTATTATGGAAACAAACTGCTTATGTGTAAAAAATGACGGAAATTGATGATTTGGGTTAGATAGCTAGAGTTTTTCTCAAGCTTCTAAAGACTTATATTGATAACGAGAAAGTAGCCGGTTGCTGCAGCAAGAATCCCGGCAACAATAGAAGAGATTACATAAATCATCGCTTTTTTATAATTTTTCGCTTCAATTAATGTGACAGTTTCTATCCCAAAGGTTGAAAAGGTGGTATACGCGCCACAGAAGCCAATTCCGAACATGGACCATATCCATTCTGCCAATGAATGTGAAACATGAAGTGCGGCTAGGATTCCCAGCAGAAGTGATCCAGATACATTGATTACCCATGTGCCTATAGGAAAGTTCACTTTCTGTCTCTTATAC
>NZ_RYZZ01000051.1:4861-5082 GCF_003989135.1 Peribacillus cavernae | reverse complement strand
CAGCATTATGGTGGATAATAGTTGGTGGAAAAGAAGCCGTCAAGGAAAGCACTTGACCGCACTTTTCCACCAACTGGCCGGTCTGTAAGCTGAAGAAGGAGAGATTGTGAGTGGCTCCAATCTAGCAACTTAATCGCCATAATTATGTAGAAATCACAAACAATGGTGAAGAGACTTAATAATGAATTTCGCTGTTGCGTAGATCATAGCGATAAAGTTTT
>NZ_RYZZ01000051.1:0-4806 GCF_003989135.1 Peribacillus cavernae | reverse complement strand
GTAAGCTCTGGCCGTTTTCATATTCGTATCTTTTAATTTCAATACGGTTTCTTGTTGTTCAGCATGTAAGTTATTCTGATTCTTTAGCCATAAATAACGCGTTTTCTTGAGGGCCGGCTGTTCATGTTGTTCCTGTCTGCGCACGTGATCTAAGGCTTCGTTTACCAGTTTCATTACGTGGAATTTGTCAAAGGTGATATGTGCCTTTGGAAACTGAATGGTTCCCTTTTTCATGGAGAAAGCTTGAGAACTTTTTCAAAACGGAAGAGTCTTTCCCTTCTGTCGCAAACAGTACCTTTTTAGTATCAATGTCTACAATCAGGCTTACATATTTATGTCCACGTCGGCTTGAGGTTTCATCAACGGCAATTCTTGATGTTGTAGAAAAGTCCATTTGATTCATCGCTCGTTCGACATAATAATGGAAAACACGCCATAAACGCGTGTCGTGTTCGCCTACTTTTCGAGCTACGGCAGCTACTGGCATTTCTTTCATGAGCTCCATAACTTCGGCCTCGAATAACCAGGTAAAACCAGAGCCTTGGCGTGACCAGTCTATGATCACTGTTCGGATTTTCCCACAAGAAGGGCAATGTACTCTAGGATAACGTGCATGGAGTACCGTCTTATACTGCCAGAAATCCATATGCCTCCAAGTTCGATCATCGTCAACAATGTCATGGACCTTCGCATGGGAAGCACCACAGTTCGGACAGGCAAATGTCGCACCACGTTTAAAATCTAAATAAACGTCCAGAATTTGATCGTTTTGATTCAATTCATAGTCAATTACATACCAGGGGTCTTCAATTTTTAATGCTTTTTGAAACACAGTATCCTCGTTAAAGTCTCTCATCTATAGGCCACCTCGGATAATATTTTTAAAGTTATTATCCAGTATGGACTGCCCTATGAATCTTTAAACAAATACTATTTAGCGAGGAAGCTTGTAATATTAAGCGCAACACCAAAAAGCAAGGTATTCGATTTACAAATTATTATCTACAAACTCTTTAAGTTCTAAGACAAAGTTAGATGGCCCATAATTTTGATACCTATCATAGTAATCATAATACCATCCTGAACATAGTAAATGAATTTCATCTTTTGCTCTAGTTAGACCTACGTAAAATAATCTCCTTGACTCATTTATCTTATCTTCACGAGCATTCAACCAAGGTATCCTTCCATGCTCCAAACCAAACATAATGACATACTTAAACTCTAATCCCTTAGAACTATGCAACGTATATAAATTTAAATGACTTTTAGATCCTACTTGTCGAGATAAAGAGGATACTTTAAAGTCTTTTAGTTGTCCATTTTTTGCCGATTCAATTAATTTATCATATTCTTTTACTATATCTGGCTCTTCAGTAAAACAATCTAATAATTCGGAAACAATACTATTATTAAATTCATCAAGCCAATCAATTAGTTTAAGTTCAACATCTCTGCTTCGAAATAAAAATTTGAATAGATTTAATTTCTTACTTTCTAGTTTTACTTCTGAAATATTTGAATTTGAAAAAAATGAACTGAAAGTACGCTCAATTTCAGAAAATTGGGGACTTCCCTTTAACCATCCTCCCGAACACCACGTTGCACAGTTTTCTATCCACACAGTTAGCTGATTTTTATTGTAAGGAGCATTTCCATCCACTCGAATATATTGTAGACCTTCTTTTGCTACTTTCTCAGCAATTCGATCCCCATCATTTTTATCAATGTACAACACTCCAATATCCCCAAGCGTACTGGAAGGATCTAAAGTAAGAATTTTAGGGATTATTTCTTTGCAAATATAATCACATTGCGCATCTATACCGTCCCTAATTCCATAAAACTTAATACTTCCTTCTTCATCTCTGCTTGAAACAAAATCTCTTTCTTCTAATAACGAAGCAATCGATGCCTTAACAATATTTCCCTTTGATCTGTAATTCTTTTTTAGTCTAATTTTTAATACACCTGATTGATCAGCAAGGTCATTTAATAAACTAGGTTGAGCTCCTGTAAACCCATATATTGATTGATCAGGATCCCCAACTGCTAAAAGACGAGTGTCATTTTCTATACAGAGAACTCTTATTATTCTATCCAACGATGCACCTAAATCTTGATACTCATCAACTGCTATAACAGGAAACTTAGCTTGAAGTAATCCTTGAATCCATTGATTCTCCTCAATCATCCACAACCCATTCAAAACCATATCATCAAAATCAATTAACCCTTGATGTCTTAATGAGTTTTCGTAATTAAGAATCCATTCTGCTATATCGCTGTCGTTAGTTTTCCATTCGGATGATTTCCTCTCTATAAACGTTCTTCTATAAACATTAAACGCTGTTGACCAGCTTGAAGTATATCGTTCATTCTTTCCAATAGTTAAGTTGAATGTTCGAAGCATTGTTTCTCTTACTTCCCTTGAAGTAGCAACTTTAATTTCTTTTGGTAAATTAGTGTTCGCTAAATGTCTGTATGGTCTAATCACATGATTTAAACAAAAAGAATGTACAGTATCAATAAAAATTGTAGATGATTCAATGATTCCTAAATTGTATAGCTTCTCTTTTAGTTCTCTAGCGCATTCTTTATTGTAAGTTAAACAAGCAACTCCTTGAGGTGCTTCTATATCTTCATTCAAGATTCTAGCTAACTTTAATGTAAGAATTTTAGACTTTCCACTACCTGGACCCGCAAGAACGACACAATTCCCTGTAGAATCATAAACCTTTAGTTGTTCTTCATTATTTGATAAATCTTTAGAAGCTTCTCTATAAAGTACCTTGTCAAACTCTAGCGATGACATAATCTAAGGCTCCATTCACATACTCAGGAACAACTGATGAATTTGTAAGATTAGTCGATAATCTCTGAGCAAATCTTCCTTTACCAATATTTTCTATGTCGGAAAGATAGCTTTTTTCATCTCCTTTAATACTACTTGCTACCTTCCAACCTTGTGCTCTACTGATTGCCCTACTATTTGTTGTCAATTCAGTTAAGGTTTCTGTAATTTCATCAGGCATTGTATCAAATAGATCCACCTCTAAAGTGTGGCTATTTGTAAAAATACCAAATTCTTTTCCAAAGGTAATTAGATCTTCAGTTCCTAAATCTTTATATTCATATTCTTTATCTATAAAATTTAATAATTTTATTAAGCGATTATGAATTAGAGGTAGCGTATCTCTTGGATCATAGTCGGTAAGAATTGCAAAAGGGATATTTAATCCTTCACTCCCCAAAAGCTTGATATATGGAAGAAAATTGGTGCCAGATACCGAGCACACAGTGATTCCATGTTTATCAAGATCAATTCCATGCAATTCTGACAGTGAAGGTAATAGAAATTCTTCAGCGTCTCCTTCAACTAATATTACCCCTTTAGAAAAAAGAACTTCTCCTCTTGTGACATTAATGTAGCGCTCCAAATCTTTCACATCTTTATCACCTAAAGAAATTTTTGCAGTAGAGACTATTTTTGTAGATTTATCTTCTCCGTGCATTTCTTTTAATAAAACGATAGATTTTAATGGAGCAACACTTACAATATGAGGTGAGTGCGTTGTTAAAATATTAGAAACACTATGAATTTGATGCTGCTCTTGAGAACCCTCAACTATCAACTTATCGTGATTCAACAAATATTTGTAAAGTAATCTTTGTAAATGAGGATGTAGATGTGCCTCTGGTTCTTCAATAGCTAAAAAAGTATGAGCACGTTCATTTTCATCTACATATTGCTCTAACGAAAGAAGCTTTAGCACTAAGTAAAGCAAATTGGAAGACCCTAAGCTGGCCTCATTAATTCCTCTATTTCCATCATCAATAAACATCTTTATTGCACGGTAAAGTTTTGAAGCATCAGCAGGAGAAAAACCTAGGCTGGTTTCTATCGAATGTCTATCTCCTACAATATTTTCTAATTGAGTATTTATTCTTTCAGTTAATGATCCAATTTCGTCCAATTCTTTCAAAGAATCTGTTGAACGAGTAATTTCCTCAGCAACGTTCTCTAGTTCTTGCTTATCTGTCGTTTCGATTGCTCTTTCAATTAAAGGCCTTAAAGGAGATTTTCTCCAATTTGATAGATCACTCTCGGTGTCTCTTAACCCTGATAACACCTCAAGCGGTAACCATTTCCTTTGTTCATAACTAAAAATATTTTCTGTTTCTGTTCCATAAACTTTAAAATTATAAATTTTATTTCCGTTTTCATCTTCGGGAAAAAATCTATACGTTAAGCCTACAGTTAATGGCGAAGCTTTCACTAAAAAAGCAGAAAGGACAGATTTTAATTTATCATCTTGTTCAAACTCAGTAAGTTCAATATCTATTCTTATTTCTTCGTCATTTAATGGTCGAGTAAGACCATCCCAAAAGTCTGAAAGCTGTAATAAACGGCTTGATTCAGATAAAGTTGGATCTAAAACCAGTCTTAGCGCATGCATGAAGTTAGACTTTCCAACTTTATTTTCCCCAACAATAACCATTTGTTTTCCTAATTCAACTTCTGTTTCTTTAAAATTTCTAAAATTACTTATTTTCACTTTGTTGATATACATAATCCTGGTTCCTCCTACACGTTTTCCAATGTAAAAATCTTCTTTATATTTAGTATATCGAGCATGAAATAATATATCTAGTGAATATATAATTGAGGTATCTGTAAGGAAAGCTGAAAATTGAATCATCCACTTCTTTATCCCTGTTCAAAGGCAAAAAAAAAGATCTACAGCGACTAATAAAAAAGCTTACTAAAACTGGATAGGTTACACTTAACTAGACAGAAAAGAT
>NZ_RYZZ01000050.1 GCF_003989135.1 Peribacillus cavernae | reverse complement strand
AATGTCATGGACCTTCGCATGGGAAGCACCACAGTTCGGACAGGCAAATGTCGCACCACGTTTAAAATCTAAATAAACGTCCAGAATTTGATCGTTTTGATTCAATTCATAGTCAATTACATACCAGGGGTCTTCAATTTTTAATGCTTTTTGAAACACAGTATAATCCTCGTTGAAGTCTCTCATCTATAGGCCACCTCGGATAATATTTTTAAAGTTATTATCCAGTATGGACAGCCCTATGAATCTTTAAACAAATACTATTTAGCGAGGAAGCGATTTTATTTAGTTATACTAATTTTCTTAGTTATCTTGATGGTCTCTATGTTTGAAATTATACTATAAAAAAAACGTGTAGATCAGAAGGAGAGAACCAGTGAAGAAAAATTGGAATGAAGACGAGCTTTTAGCAGACTTTGTATTAATGCCAAACGAACTCCATCTAGCCATGGTGAATAAAACAGAAGCAAACCGTTTGGGCTTTGCTTTGTTATTAAAATACTTCCAACAGGAAGCTAGATTCCCCATAAAAAACAAGATGTTCCGAAAGTAATTATCGAATACATAGCTAAGCAATTAGACATTTCACCCGATCGATTTGAAGAATATAGCTGGGGTGGAAAAGAAAAGACTTACACCCGACATCGCAAAAACATAAAGGATTTCTTTGGGGTGTCCCTTTTTATACTCTATCGGACTTAGATAATCAAGCGTCCCGTGAATCCTGATATGATTAAACCAGTGGACATAATCATCTAGTTCCAGCTTTAATTGTTCTATGCTTTCGAAGTATTTCCCTTTTACAAATTCTGTCTTAATGATTTTAAATGTAGCCTCAGCTACCGCATTATCATAAGGACAACCTTTCATGCTCAATGATCGGTTTATTTCGAAAGTGTCTAACGCCTCATCGATTAATTTATTTTTACATTCACCACCCCTGTCGGTATGGAAAAGTTGAATTTGGCTTAAATCAGCCTTAACTGTCGATAGAGCTTGATAAATAAGTTTAGCGTCTTTATTAGGACCCGCACTATGCCCAATAATTTCTCGATTATAAAGATCAA
>NZ_RYZZ01000005.1 GCF_003989135.1 Peribacillus cavernae | reverse complement strand
ATAGTGGTCAAACGTAGTTTTTTTCAGACTTATCTCCTCGTTAAAATAATGAATGTTAGTAATAATTATATTAAAAGTATATACGATTTGGATATAAGGATGGAAATAAATAATCATTACCAAGGAGTCATATATCGCCTGCCTAGTATGCCCCACAAAGGAAATTTTGTTCGATGGTTTTTTTCAGAAATGATGACAGAGTAAGTGATAAGAAAAATGATTAAAGATTATAATGGATATCCCCAACCTACTTGGATATATTCCCTAAAGAAAAAGCAATAATCCTGTTCATAAATTATTTAGTGGTAAGTGAGAAGGGAGTGAAGAGTGATGGCAAAAAGAAAATATGAGAAAGTCGTCTTTGCTGGCGGCTGCTTTTGGTGCATAGTTTCCCCGTTTGATAAAAAGGAAGGAACCATCGAGGTTAAATATTAAGATGGGGGAATTTAAATGAAATTCAAACGGATTACCGTAATTGCTGCTTTAGTTTCAATAGTTTCTCTTGGTAGTGTTTTAGCGTATAACTACAATAACTCTTCTCAGGAACAAGAGCCTGTTATTAAACAAAATTACTATGGCAAGGGAAAGCGGATGGGATTTGAAAACATCGCTGAAATGGAAGATAAATCGACTTTAATTGTTATTGGTAAGAAGCTTGATAAAGAAGTGCCAACAATCCTATTAGACGGAGTAGAACAAGAAGATGGCTATGAAGGGGTACTGGGTGGCTATACTATCTCCGATTTTCAAGTAAAAAAGATACTTAAAAATACTTCTGGCAAAGAAGTGGAAAAGAATCAAGTTATTCCTGTATTAGAAAATGCCGCTACCGACGTAATCGGTGACGGTAAAAAGAAAGTTACATACACGAATGATGGGTATGAACTTATGAAAAAAGGTAAGCATTATATATTATTTATGGATGAAAGTGGCTCTGGTCCGGGAACCTTTATTCCTTTAAGTGCAATTTACGGTAAAGCTCCTTTAGAAGCCAAGAAAGGTGACTTGGAATTTAATGGGGAAGATAAATTCGTGAAAAAAATTATTAATGAAGCGACTAAAAAGTATAAAAAAGAAGTTGGTACAATAAAAGAATAAGAGAGCAGGGGCTCCCTTTTTTAATTTTATTATTTCGTTGAATTCCAAAAAACCATACAAGCTGTGCTTAGTCGCTTCTGGAGATTTCCTTATACCACCCCCAGCATTCAAAATGAGAGTAAGAGATTCATCGTAGATTTTACTTCGGCAAATTCATGATGAAGGCTACTTACATTTACTCTATGGATCAAATCCGCGGTCAGTAGGGAACCGTCTGTAACATCATTGCGATCAAATGTTGCCGTGGCATCTGCAGCGACGATCATCTCAAACCCTAAATTACTCCCCATACGCACCGTTGTCGAAACACAATGGTCTGTCGTTAAGCCGGCAGTAATCAGTCGTTTAATTCCGTTCACACGCAGATATGATTCAAGATCAGTTCAGAGATCGACAAGCTAATTTTACAGGAGTTAGCCAAAGATAGCCGATTATCCATGAGGGAGCTGGGAAAGAAAGTTCATATGTCGTCCCCGGCCGTAACGGAACGGGTAAGGCAGATGGAGTCCTTTGGAATTATCAAGGGATATAGTGTTGAAATGGATCTAAAGAAGCTTGGCTATCCAATCGAATGTATCATTGAAGCGACCATAAAAAACGGGGAGTATGAACGGTTTAAGAAGTACATCGCAGGACTATCCTGTGTTGATTTTTGCTATCGGATTGCCGGACAGGCCTGTTATATTTTAAAAATTCATACGGAGAGTATTGAAAAAGTGGAGGAATTTATTAACGATACCATTCCATATGCATCGACTGTTACACATATTATCCTGTCACGTATCGAGACGCTGGGAGTCATCGAGTAGGCGTTCTATTTATCCTTTACTGTCACCAAAAAGCAAGAAATGACAGGACGGAAAACTACCCAAATGCTAAAGTAGAGATAGAAAGGAGAATGGGTTTTATGGAAGGGCTTCAGAAAATGATTGCAAGTATCGATTATATTGAATCCCATCTTGAAGCGGAGCTAACAATTGATCAGATTGCCATGGTTGCCAATAACCTCATTTTTAAAGGAATCTTCTTGCCACTTAGCGAATAATGTATGCAAGAATAGTTTCTAAATACGTTAGCAAAGGAGGACGAGCCTCTTGGGAAAAGTTCTCGTCTTTGGAGGGACCCGATTTTTCGGCAAAAAGTTAGTCGAACAGCTGATACATAGTGGATGTGAAGTAACGATTGCTACGAGAGGGAAAACGAATGATTCCTTTGGCGACCAGGTGAAGCGAGTTCATCTGGACCGCAGCGTTGATGATTCGAGGTGGGATGAACTAAGCTCGGTGCAATGGGATGCTGTGTACGATAATATTTGTTATAACCATGACGATGCAGAAATTGCTATTAAAAGATTAGAAGGAAATGTTAGCAAGTATATTTTCACCTCGACTATGTCTGTATACGAAACTTCTGAAACAGCCCATGTTGAGGATGACTTTTCGCCATGGGATTATGTACTGCCTCCTAAAGGAGAAGCGCTTAATTATGGGGAAGGGAAAAAAGCGGCTGAGGCGTATTTCTTCCAAAAGAGTGGCTGGGATGTTTCGGCAGTGCGGTTCCCCATCGTGCTTGGGGTGGACGATTATACGAAACGCTTGCACTTTCATGTTGAGAGAGTCGCAAAAGAAAAAGAAATCGGTTTCCCGAATGTGGAGGCAAAGATGGGCTTTGTTTCTTCGGATGAAGCAGCAGATGCGCTCTTTCTCCTAAAGGATCAGCCAGGAATGGGACCGATCAATATTTGCTCAGAAGGTTATCTTAAGCTTGAGGACTTAATGGGACTCATTGAGAAGGCAACTAAGAAAACGGCACTGATGACTCTGGATGTAAACGATGAAAATCACTCCCCATTTGGTGTTCCAGGCTCGTGGTACATGAATCCTGCCAAGGCAGAAGCAGCCGGCTTCCATCTGCGAAAACTTGATTCGTGGCTTGCTGAGTTGATAAAGAATTTGGCTGCTCAATATGCATAGTTAATCAGTGAACTGGGAAAATCAATGGAAATAATTAAGCGAAAAACCTTTGGATTTAAGCAAAAAAATAGATATTTAAGCGAAAACTATGGTGATTTAAGCGAAAAGATAGACAAAGCAAAAAGGAACCTGGCGTTTTCTAAGCCAGGTTCCTTTTTATAATTAAGCTGTTTTTCTATTCAATTTTACGGCCGGTGTATTCCATGTTTCAAACCAGTTTTTAACGGCTGTAACGATAATCACCAGACCTAAAGCCAGCATGATGATAGATAGTACGGCATTGAGGACGCTGTATCCAGTAGCAGCTGTATTTAGATACACATTTTTTACCATCCAGTAGCCGGCATAGTTTACGGTTACGTAAAGGTATGCGAGCGGAATCAGGCAAGTGAGCATATAGCGGCGTTTGTCGGCAACTCTCAGAATCACGGTAGCGCCGATAATTAACCCGATAGAGGCCATCAACTGGTTGGAAACTCCGAATAATGCCCAAACAGACCCGATGTCTCCTGAGAAGAGCAGGTAACCCCAGAGGAAGCAGGCTAATGCACTTGCAAAGATATTTCCAGGGACCCAGTCCACACGTTTTAGCGGTTTATAGAAGGCGCCGCCAAAGTCTTGAATCAAGTAACGGGCGACACGTGTTCCGGAATCAATGGCTGTTAAAATGAACAGCGCTTCAAACATAATAACAAATTGGAAGAAGAAGGATGCCGCCTGGCTGAACCAAGGAATTTCTGTGAAGATATACGTCATTCCTACTGCAAGAGTAACGGCTCCGCCAGTGCGTCCTTCCAGATCTAAGCCGATGTCTTGGCTAAGTTGGGCAAGGTTTACTGTTTCCATACCTAATGTTTTGAAAACTTCTGGCGTTGAGTTGATTGCAAAATAATCGCCAGGGTGTAAAGCTGTTGCGGCAACAAGAGCCATGATCGCGACAACACATTCAACAAGCATGGCGCCAAAGCCGATCGGTTTAATATCGCTCCAGCGGTTGATCATTTTTGGCGTGGTACCTGAACCGACAAATGCATGGAAACCGGAAATCGCTCCACAGGCAATTGTAATCGAGATGAACGGCCAAACCGGTCCATTCATAACCGGTCCTCCGCCATGGATGAACTCTGTAAAAGCAGGCATCTGCAACTGTGGGTTTACCACGAAAACACCGGCAATAAGAGCAATGAATACACCGATCTTCATAAAACTGCTTAAATAATCACGCGGTGCAAGCAATAGCCACACCGGCAATGCAGCTGCAAAAAACGCATAAATAGGCAAAACAAGTGATAATGTTTTCACATCAAGTGTCAGCCAGTCACCGAAGGCTGTATCTTGGATATATGGACCGAAGAAAACGGCAGCCATAATGAGTATGAACCCGACGATGGTAGCTACTTTCAAGTTTCCTGTTTTCTTATGATACAACCCGACACCCATCGCAATTGGGATTGTAATGCCGACTGCGAATGTACCCCATGGGTTATTTTCTAAAGCATGCAGTACGACCATGGATAGGCCGGCCATTGTAATCGTGATGATAAATAGCATGGCCAGTCCAGTACAAAAACCAGCAACAGGACCTAATTCCTTTTTGGCAACTTCCGCTAACGATTCCCCTTTTTGGCGCATCGAAGCAAATAATACCACAGCATCGTGAACTGCTCCCCCGACAACAGCCCCGATTAAGAGCCATAGCAGTCCGGGAAGATAACCGAACTGTGCGGCCAAAATAGGCCCTACAAGCGGGCCAGCTGCAGCAATGGCAGCGAAGTGATGTCCGAAGGTTACCCAGCGGTTGGTTGGCACGTAGTCCTTGCCGTCTTCCAACTCATGTGCTGGCGTTTTCTTTGAATCATCTAATTTTAAGACCTTAACGGCCATGAATGTACCATATAAACGGTATGCAATCATTAAAATACATATTGAGCCAATTACCATTGTAATCGCATTCATTTCGATGCCCTCCCATAAGCTTTTTTTCTACCTTGAATAATACCTGATGAAAAGGAGTTAATAGCGTTTTCAGGGTAATATACAGAAAAAAAGTCATGAACTGCAAATATGGAAGGCTGAAATGCAACATACCAGCTTAGATTACAGGGAGCTAAAACCCCAGCAGCTGCTTGAGGTCCTTTACATAAGTACGGCTGACAGGCACCTTGGAGCCATCCTTCATAATCAAATTGTAAGTGGAATTAAACCACGGTTCTATTTCAGAAATTTCATTCACATTTACAAGGTAGCTGCGATGGACCCGGACAAAAGAGCTGTTATTCAATTTCTTCTCGAGCGTGACGAGCGACTCGGTTATTTTATACTCTGCTGCTGTTGTTTTAATAAGCGTTTTTCCCTCCGTCGAACCGATAAAGATAATCGAGCTGATATCGACAAGAATGATACGTTCTTCGGCCATTATTGCCAGTTTTCCGATTTGGTCAGCCGCGAGCTTCGGAGATTCATGGGGAGACACCGTTTCGTTTGCCCCGATGGTTCGCAACCTTGTAATCTTCTCTAACGTTTTTTGAAGGCGGGTTTCATCAAATGGTTTTAGGATGTAATCAACCGCATTCAGTTCAAAGGCCTGAAGGGCGTATTCATCATAGGCTGTGGCAAAAATAATCGCCGGCGCCGGATCCACGGACCGAAGCTGCTCGGCAAGCATCAGGCCGCTGTCTTCAGCAAGCTCGATATCAAGAAAAACAAGGTCTGGTACCAGGGATCCTATCTGTTCTGCCGCTTCTTCCACGGAGCTTGCCTCGCCGACGACTTCCACTGCTTTTGTCCGCAGCAACAGATATTTTAATTCATCCCTTGCCAATGGCTCATCATCTACTAAAAATGCCTTCAACATGTTCCTCATAAGCTCCTTTTCTGTCTAAAGGTATGATGACTGTAACTTCTGTTCCGGAACCTTCCATACTTTTAATGGCAAAATGGGCCTCCGTATTATAGATTCCTTCTAATCGCTCGCGAATATTTACAAGGGCTGTACCACTCCCCTGCTTGGAGAGAACCTCTTGTTTTCCAAGCGAATCAAGCTTTTCCGGAGAGATTCCCTTGCCATTATCCTTAACGGTAATGTTCGTCTTTTTTTCATCGGAAAAAGCCGTGATACTGATCTCGCATTTGCTTTTAACGCCGGAAAACCCGTGACGGACGGCATTTTCAACCAATGGCTGTAATATAAACGGCGGCAGCATGCTATTTTCAAGACCGGGTTCGATAGAGAATGTCGCTTGATATTTATTTGGAAAGCGGGCCTGCTCCAATGACAGATAGGCTTTTACATGCTCCAGTTCTTTTTCGAGAGGAATCAGAGTTTGTCGGGCGCCCTGCAGATTACTCCGGAAAAAATGGCTCAGCTCCAGTAAAAGTTTTCTTGCCTTTTCGGCATCTGTCCGGCATAAAGCAGAAATTGTATTGATTGCATTGAATAAAAAGTGAGGATGAACCTGAGCCTGTAAAGCCTTAATCTCGGCATTTTTCAATAATTTACTTTGATTCTCTGCTTCGGCCAGCTCAAGCTGCGTCGAAAAGAGATTCGCCAGGCCTTCTGCCAGCTCTTTTTCCACTTCGTTCAAGTGCCCCGGATTTGTAAAGTATAGTTTTAAGGTGCCTACCGTATTCTGGTGCACCTGCAAAGGCAGGACGACAGCTGCAAGAAGCGGGCACGATTGATTGTAACAAAGAATTTCTTCTTTACTTTTGGCTGTAATCACCCGCCCTTGTTCGAGAACTTTTTTTGTTAATCCCGTCGAAAATCTCTGCATAGGTACGTGGTGATCAGAGGCTGCTCCGACATGCGCTAACACCTGACGGTCATTCGTTATTGCAATGGCGTCTGCATGGGTGAGCCTGAGCATGATTTGCGCTACTTCCTTACAGGATTCAGGATTCAAACCCTGGCGGAAATAGGGGAGTGTCTGGTCGGCAATATGAAAAGCTGTATTTGTCTGCAAGGCTTTCGTGCGCTCTTCTTCGCGAAGAATGGAGCGGATGATGAGCATAAATAAAAAAGTGCCAAAACCGTTTATGACGATCATCGGAACCCCAATCAGCTTGACAAGATCCCAGGCGAGGCCATACGGCTTGGTAACGAGAAGAATAATCACCATCTGGATAATTTCCATCACGACACCTATAGAAACGGCAAACCAGGGAGTGATAGAGGACTTCTGCTTCCTCCGTTTTCCAATATAACCTGCGGCAACTCCGGCCACGACAGCGGAAATGGCGCAGGCAGCCGCTGTAAACCCTCCAAGCATAAAGCGGTGCAGACCGGCAATGATCCCAATCCCAAGACCTACAATAGGCCCGCCCAGAAGGGAACCGATCGCAATGCCCATAATCCGTGTATTTGCAATCGCGCTATCTGGCTCAACGTTAATAAGCCAGGCGTTTTCAGCAATTGTATTATGATGAATCTCAATTCCAGTATAATTGCTGATTACTCCAAACGAACCGAATATGACAATTAAAAGTGCTTTTTCAGATATCCGTTGGTTATCAGTATGAATGATACGCCGGAACGATTTAATATGGGAGAGAAGAAAAGCGACGATCAAAATTATTCCTGCTCTCTCCAGCATTAACGGCAGTAAATGAAACATCAGTCTCACCCTTCACAGTTATTATTTATTCATCTTACAACTAGAAGAATGGATTGTCGACTCCAGCATAATCAAGCGCATCAACAACAAGCAATGGGTTGTACAGCGCAGCGCTTTTACTTTTATAAAAAATATTGTTCGCTATCTTTTTTTCAGAAGCCGGTTATGCAGTCTGGAAATAAAGATCAACGCAAGGATGGTCCCGACAAGAGTAAGGGACATATCCCACTGCGTATCCCAAATGTCTCCCTGTGTTCCCAAGAAATCCCTGGCAGCCTTTCCGCCGTGTGATATTTTGGAAACCAGCCACTCAATAATTTCGTACAGCGCAGCAATTGCCAGCATCATGCTCATCGAAATTACAGCGAGCCAGCCGCCTTTTGTCAGGGCTGTTTTCCTCAATAATATTTCTCTTATCACAATCACAAACAACCCCTTTAGAAAATGGCCAAGCCGGTCGTAATGATTTCTCTTCAAATCATAATCGTCTTTTATCCAATTAAAAACCGGCATTTTTTCATATGTATAATGGCCTCCTATAAATATACTGATGGCAAGAAGCGCGATGATTACATAAGACAGAGTGGTTAGCCGAAGCCTTTTATAAGTAGCCGCTACTAGAATCAACCCCGCTAAAGCCGGGACGGACTCCAGGGCCCAGGTGGCATAGGAGTTGGGCTTGATAACCGACCATATTAAAACAGCCGCAACCACTGCCAATAAAAATATATGAATCACCGGAACCTTATCCTTGTTCATGATTATCACACCTGTTCAAAGTTTTTCTCTTAGGTTTAGTTAAAACACCGCTCATCATACCTGGCAAAGTTGATTATAAAGAACAAGGGTAAAAAAGCCTGACATCCATTTTCATGGATCCCAGGCTTTCACCTTCCTATATTTTAAAAGAGCTTTTTAGCTCAACAATTTGATTGAATACAAGATGGTCATTCTTTGTATGCTTAGGGTCTGCATTGAAATAGCCGTGTCTGAAGAACTGGAATTTATCGTGAGGCTTTACATCCTTCATATTCGGCTCTACAAAACCTTGAAGAATTTCCAAAGAATTCGGATTTACCCGCTCCAGGAAGGTTTTCTCTGTTTCTTCTTCCTCATCGACTTCTTCGTCCAGGATAAGCGGTTCGTATAAACGGAATTCTGCTGGATGGGCACTTCTGGCATCCACCCAGTGCAGGGTTCCTTTCACCTTTCGGCCTGTGAAGCCTGTGCCGCTTTTCGTTTCCGGATCATACGTACAGTGAAGCTCAATAACCTCGCCATTTTCATCTTTGATTATATCTTCACATTTAATGAAATAGGCATGCTTCAAGCGGACTTCATTTCCCGGGAAAAGACGGAAGTACTTTTTCGGCGGGTTTTCGATAAAATCATCCTGTTCGATATAAATCTCTCTGGAAAATGGAATTTGTCTGGTACCCATTTCGAGATTCTCGGGATTGATTTCAGCTTCAAGCATTTCAACCTGGCCTTCCGGATAGTTAGTGATAACTACCTTAAGCGGCTTGAGGACTCCCATTGTGCGCGGTGCTTTTAATTTCAAATCCTCACGAATAAAATGGTCCAGCATTTGGGAATCGACAGCTCCATATGCTTTCGAGACACCGATTTCATGGCAGAAGTCACGGATGGATTCCGGTGTGTAGCCTCTTCTTCTTAAACCGGAAATCGTCGGCATGCGCGGGTCATCCCATCCATCGACAAAGCCTTCATCGACCAATTGCTTCAGCTTCCGTTTGCTCATGACTGTATTGGTGAGGTTTAACCGCCCAAACTCATATTGATGCGGTGTGCCTTCCATTTCACAATTTGCCACTACCCAGTCATAAAGCGGACGCTGATCTTCGAATTCAAGCGTACAAATGGAATGAGTGACACCCTCAATTGCATCCTCAAGCGGGTGGGCGAAAGCATACATCGGATAGATGCACCACTTATCACCGGTATTATGATGGGTGACATGTGCGATACGATAAATGATCGGGTCACGCAGGTTGATGTTAGGGGAAGACATATCAATCTTTGCCCGAAGTACTTTTTCTCCGTTGCCGAATGCACCCTTACGCATCCGTTCAAATAAATCAAGGTTTTCGTCAACTGAGCGGTTCCTGTATGGGCTGTCCTTTCCCGGCTCGGTCAATGTCCCGCGGTATTCACGGATTTCATCCACAGAAAGGTCGTCCACGTACGCCAATCCTTTTTTAATCAACAGTACAGCCCGGTTATACATTTCGTCAAAGTAATCGGAAGCGAAGAAAAGGCCATCCCAATCATAGCCAAGCCATTTCACATCTTCCTTGATGGAATTCACGTATTCAATATCTTCTTTTTGAGGGTTTGTGTCATCAAAGCGCAGGTTAGTCTTTCCGTTAAACTCATCTGCTACACCAAAGTTCAGGATGATCGCTTTAGCATGGCCTATATGTAAGTATCCGTTCGGTTCAGGAGGAAAGCGTGTAACAATATGATCCAGCTTGCCGGTCTCAAGATCTTCTTTGATGATATTTCGAATGATATTTGGAGAGTTATGTTCCAACTATTTTCAACCTCTTTCATGGTTTCTAGTTCTTTTAATGTTACCTGTATATATACCACAAATGCAGACAATTTTCCATGCCCTATGCTAAGCCGCCAAAACGGACAAAGCCTGACACATAAAATAAGCGTGTCAGGCTTTTTTCCATCGTTCAAGCTTATGAATATTCCGTGTGAAAAACCGTGGGATGAAACATAAGTTCTTTTTCAATCCCTCGCTGTTATTTTAAAGAAGTAGTTTTCAAGAATTCCTTTGTACGTTCCTCTCTCGGATTGCTGAAAAAGACCTCGGGAGGAGCACTTTCAACAATTCTTCCATCATGCATAAAGACAATCCAGTCACCAACCTCGCGAGCAAAGCCCATTTCATGGGTAACGACGACCATAGTCATGCCATCCTCGGCAAGCTCTTTCATGGTCGTTAATACCTCGCCGACAAGTTCTGGATCGAGTGCTGAAGTAGGTTCATCGAACAACAGAATATCCGGCTTCATCGCCAAGGCGCGGGCAATCGCGACACGCTGCTGCTGTCCTCCTGATAGCTTGCTCGGGTAAACATCCGTTTTATCTTCAAGCCCAACCTTGACAAGAAGCTCTTTTGCCTCCTCAACCGCCTGGTTTTTCGGGATCTTTCTTACATGGGTAGGGGCTTCGATAATATTTTCTAGCACCGTCATGTGCGGGAACAGTTGAAAATGCTGAAACACCATTCCTATTTTTTCGCGAACCTTATTGATATCCTGAGTTCCAGGGTTGATTTCCTCGCCTTCAATGATGATCTGGCCATTGTCCTTCTTCTCCAAAAAATTCAGGCAGCGGAGCAGGGTGCTTTTCCCTGAACCACTGGACCCAATCAAGCATACAACATCGCTTTCCAATACTTTCATATCTATGTCCTTTAAAACATGCAGGTCACCAAAAGATTTATTTAACTTCTTAATTCGTACTATCGTTTTTTGTTCTTCCATGTTCGATTCCTCCTATCGATCACTTACGGCTAATTTCTTTTCAAACAGATTTACTAATAGTGTCAGGATGGCTACTAAGATTAAGTAGTAGACCGCAACGATCAGTAAATAAGTCATTTCATCGAAGTTGTTCGATCCAAGAGTAGTTGCCACGTTAAACAGCTCATTCATCGAAATGAAGGCGGCAAGTGAGGAATCTTTTAACCCGATGATAAATTGGTTTCCTAATGGAGGAAGCGCACGCCTGAAAGCTTGCGGAAGGATGATCCGGCGCAGGGCCAGTGATTTGGGCATGCCGAGTGAACGGGCAGCTTCCATTTGCCCTTGATCAATCGATTGGATCGTCCCCCGAAAGATTTCAGCTATGTAAGCACCATTGTGAAAGGCGAGGGCAAGTGCAGCAGCCCAGAAGTCCGGAAGCAAAAAGATTCCGCTTATTCCGAAATACAAAATGAATATTTGCACAATCAGCGGCGTACCGCGTACAAGATAAACATAGATATCTGATATATATCCGAGTACTTTCACATTAGATATTTTTAAAAGTGCAAAGAAAAGACCGATGACAATTCCGACTAAAATAGATACAGCTGTTAGCTCCAAGGTAAGGAGCATGGCGTCAATAAAAACATTTGTTGAACCGGTTAATGTTTCGAAAAAGTGCGAAAAACTTGGCAAATGGACAACTCCCTTTCTGTCTTATTTACTTTCCTTATTCAGGTTTGGTTGTGATATCTTGACCGAAGTATTCCTTGCTGATTTTGCTTAGTGTTCCATCCTGACGCAGATTTTCCAGAGCTTCATTTACCCGTTTTAACAATTGGGGATTATCCTGCGGCAGGACAATCGCCTGCTCACTTCGTTCAATCAGCTGGCGTCCTTCAATTTTGAAACCTTCCTTTGCGGCCGTTTTTCCCGTAACAAAGTCTGTGATGACAGCATCATGGCGGCCGCCGCTCAGTGCTTTTAATGCGGTAATATCGCTATCGTACATCTTAATGTTACCGGTGTATTTTTCCGCAGTTGAGGCATAGGTGGAGCCTTTTGCAACAGCAACTTCTTTTCCTTTCAAGTCATCCACGGTTTTAATCTTGCTGTCCGGCCTTACGAAGATTTGCGGTCCTGAGTAGTAATAAGGGGTGGAAAAGGCAACATGCTTGCTCCGCTGCGGATTAATAGTATGGGAGGCAACAGCGGCATCAGCCCGGCCTGTTTTTACTCCTTCTACGATTCCTTTGAATTTTATCCGTTTTGCAACAGGCTCCAATCCTAATTCTTTGGCAACAGCACGTCCAACCTCGACATCAAAACCAGTTAGAGTCATGTCATTTTCTACATAGCTGAACGGCTTGAATTCGCCGGAAGCAGCAAATACAAAGGTATCCTTATCGATTAACTTAGAACCATCTTCCAATCTATCTTTTTCGGCACAGCCCCCCAGAAAGACGAGCAGAAAAAGGGACGATAAGACTAGCTTGGTTTTCATCTTCATGCTTGACGTTTTCCCCCTTCATGATTCAAATTGCTATCTGTCTGATAGTCCCTTACCCTTTTTTACAAGATTGTAATCTTTTTGTTATAGCGACAATCCGAAAGCAAATTTGCAACCTCGTCCATATACATAGGCCGTTCTGATGAGTTTTAATGAAGCATGTACCTTAAGTACAAGACATTCTGACTTGAACCACCATTCTTCACACCCACCACTTCCGAAGCTTTATATGTAATAAAATAAATATGGAAGTAGAATTTCCATAAGCAGGTAAACTCGGCTTTCCTCATGTCCAAATTTGCTTCGCGGAGGGCTTTTCCGGCATATGAAACCGGGACCTCAACAAGCGCGGTCCCGGTTTCATTAAAAATAGACATATTCAACTTTAACTACAGCTGAAATATTTAACTCCCCTGGCTGGATTGGGGTTGAAGCGACTTTCGAATAAGCAGACATCTCGAATGGGACAACAGGCTGTCCAGCACTGACTTCCTGAACCTGCTCGGGTATGCTGCCAAGAGTCACATTCATCGTTTTTGCCATAGAAAGGGCTTTCTGATGGGCATTTTCAAATGCTAGAGATAAAGCCTGACGGTAAAAGGCCTCCTCGTTTGAAAGGGTAAACCTGACGCTGGTTACCGTATTTGCACCATTTTTAACGGCCGTGTCTATGATCTCTCCAACTTGCTTTATATTTGTTGAGATAAATTGAATCAAGTGTGTTACTTTGTAGCCCCTGAAAACTTGCTTCCCGTCATTATAATCGTACTGGGGATCTATCCGATATTCAACCGTTTTCATTTGGTCTTCGGGGACACCGAAGGCAGCGATAGACTTTATTACCTTTGAAATAGCCGCTGCGTTTTCCTGCTGGGCGGCTGCAGAATCTACGTTTTCTGTTATCACTCCTAAGGTAATAACCGCTTGATCAGGAGCTGCCTGGACCGTTTTCTGACCTGAAACAATCAGGGTATGCCGTTGATCGCGAAGGAGCATATTAGGTGTTGCAGGATAGGGAGGATGATTGGCCATTATTTTCACCAGCTTTCCATAGTATCTCAATGAACAATGTATGGGAAGCAAGCCGTGAAAATTACATAAACCTTGGAAAATTCCAATGGTATTTTTGACCTCTATTTTCAAGTTAGCGTATAGAAAGTGGAAAAGTAAAAACCCCTTCAAAAAGGGGTTTGATTATATTCTCTATTCAAGGTCAACCTTCTTTAATGGTTCAACAGCCGGTCCTTCTATTATCTCTCCGTCGATCGTATAACGGGAGGCGTGACATGGACAATCCCATGTTCTTTCACCACTGTTCCATTCGACCTCACAGCCCATGTGGGTACAGGTAGAATCTATGATATGAAGCTGTCCGTCCTTATCGCGGTAGCAGCCTGCCTTGTCACCATTTATCTTTACAATGGCCGCTTCATCATTGCCTAAATCGTCTGGTGTTTGGTAAACCATTGCGAATTTGCCCTGAATGAGATGCTTAGCTACATCAGCGTTATCTTTCATTACATTTTTTACACCCGGCTTTGCGTGAAAGCGTGATGGGGTATAAAGATCTAGAAACCGGTTTTCTTTTTTCAGGATAAGATCCTTCAACAAAAGAGCCGCTGCTGTTCCGTTTGTCATGCCCCACTTTGCATAGCCAGTGGCAACGAAAATGCTCGGATGGTTTTCTGTCATCGGACCGATATAAGGAACCTTGTCCATGGTTATTATGTCCTGGGCCGACCAGCGGTAAGGGATCTCCTTAACATCAAATACTTGGTCACTGAATGCTTTTAAGGCTTCATAATGTTCAAACATGGAGATGCCTTGTCCGGTTTTGTGGCTTTCGCCGCCTACTAAAATTAGCTTTTCTCCATCCATGTCTGTATAACGCAGCGAGCGTGTCGGACTGTCAGCGCTGATATACATTCCGCCTGGGTACTCTTTTTCGGCTTTTATCCCAAGCACATAAGATCTATCCGCATGCATTCTTGCAAAATATAAGCCCATTTCATCATTAAAAGGGAAGTGGGATGCTGAAATAACATAATTGCAGCTGATTGTATGTCCATCTCTTGTCAGAATCTTTGGTGAATCACCATCCTCTATTTTCATAGCAGTTGTATGTTCAAATAATTTAACACCTGCTTTTGTAATATGGGGGAGGAGGGCTGTTAAATATTTTAAAGGATGAAACTGGGCCTGCTCTTTCATGATTACAGCTGCCTTACAGGGAATCGGAAAAGGAATCGTTTCTGCGTATTCTCCGGGAATGCCAAGCTTTTGATAGGCTTTGAGTTCATCTTGGATTTTGCTTACATATTCCTTCGTTTCAGCATACACGTAAGCGTCCTCATAGGTTAGGTCACAATCGATTTGCAATTCGGATACCGTCTGTATGACGAAATCCTTTGCTTCATTATTGGCCTCAAAGTAAAGCTTTGCTTTTTCTTCTCCGATATCTTTGATCAGCTGGTCATAAATTAAGCCGTGTTGCGCCGTTATCTTGGCTGTGGTGTGTCCTGTTGTACCATTTAATATTTCACCTGCATCAATTAATACAACGTTTATTCCTTCCTTTGACAGCAGATAGGCAGCGGTAATTCCGGTTATACCTCCGCCTACGATGGCTACATCTGTTTCGATATCATGGTCTAGCTTTGAAAAAGGCGGGAAAGTTACAAAGTCCCTCCAATATGGTTCAGGATATTGCGGCAATTGTTTTTTTTCGTTTTGATCAGCCATATCAGTACCTCCTTTAATTCGTTTTATATGCTGTTATAATAAGTCGGTCCATTACATACCATTCCCCACATCTTTAGGTTATACTCCCTTTTATATCCACAGTCATTTTGCTAAAGTATCTTATCCACAGTGGATAAGGCAGGTAGAGATAATTAAAATACCATTCCTTGGTTGTATCTTTTTTGAACTATAAAGAAAAAGCTGTTGTGAGACATTGACCATTTTTATCGAAATCAATAAATGTTTACAAAAATGTATACATGTAAACAAAAATGTATACAATGTACACGAAAAGTGTAAACATGTGTACAAATGTGTACACATGTTGATATGAAAGGATGTGTACAATATTGTGTGTGTTGTACACAAAAATGTACACAATTTTTATAAATAGAAAATCCAACGAAAGATGTATTGACCATTCTATGAATCTTTCTTATTCTTAAATAAATGTGGTAATCACATTTATCTATATACTATTAATTGAAGGGATTGATTTTATGAGTAATTCAAGAATCGCGGCAGTCGATGTTGGAAATGATGCCATCAAGGCTTTGTTTGGGAAGTTGGATTCTGAACTTTACATACCTAACGTAATCGCAAGGGATACGGAGGACCGTCCTGTAATCGGGATAGAAGACTTGAATGAACAGGACCCGCTTGATGGGATTCACATTAGAGTCCACTCTCCTGCACTTCAAGATAATAATGCTATTTACCGTGTCGGCAATCTGGCAACAACAAGTGATAATCCATCGGAGTTAGATCCAGGAAGCAGTAAATCTGAAGAGGATCAAACGTTGGTCATGCTGTTTGCAGCATTGGCTCTTGATGCAGTAAAAGAAGAGAGTTCTTTCAAAAAAACAAATAACGTAGTGGATGCCTCTTATACATTAGGCACAGGCCTTCCCCTTCGTGAAGTAAAAGAAGGCAAGGATGTCGGCTATCGTTCCCGCCTCCTCGGCTCTGTTCATCAAGTTGAATTTTTGATTACGCCTAAATATCAAGGCTTAAAGGTTAATATAAAATTTGATGAAGTGAAAGTATATCCAGAAGGCTTTGCCGCATATATCAACCTGGTAATGGACAATGATTTAAATATCATCAATCGGGATTTAATCGATAAGCGGATCCTGATTCAAGATATTGGCGGTTTGTCTACTGATATCGCAGTCATCAAAAATCGTAAAGTCGATAACGACAAGGCACAGGGCTTTAATCTCGGGGTTGCAGAAGCACTGGAATTAATCAGGGAAGAAATCCGGAAGAAGCACGGTGTCGAATTGGACAGCAGACGGGATGTCGTTGAAATCATTACTAAGAAAAGTGACAGAAACCATATTATGGTCCGCGGAAGCCGGACAAGCGTTCACGATATTACAGACCGGATTTTAGGGGAACTGGCCAAAAAACAATACCGCCATTTACGGAATGTTTGGCAGAAAAACTCCCAGTCTGAAATTTGCTATTTTGTCGGCGGCGGTGCAATTGTATTGAAAGATTATTTAAAAACAATAAACAACAATTTAGATGGTTACAATATTGACTTCTTTGAAGATGAGAAGGAAAGCATCTGGATGATGGCCAACGCCTATTACAAGCTAATTTCTGATTTCACGAAAAGAAATCAGAAATTAGCGCCAACTAAATCTGATCATAAAAGGGAAGAATCTAAAGCCGGCACAGCTAAATAGGTGATTGAATGAAAAAAACAACTCCGGCAGGAATCCAAAGGGGACAGGCGATTACTTTCCGCCTCCCCTCTGATACTCCTGATCATATTTTAAGACAGATCCAACAGCTTAAAGAAACGGAAAAAAGAAACTTTTCAAGCAAAATTGCCGAGTTTGTTATAGAAGGAGCAGGAAACAGTTCTTTTCAGGACAGGGAAATGATCACGATTCCTCTGCCGCAAAAATTAAGCAAAACACAACGGGATTGGCTGAAGCATGCTCATTCGGAAGCACTGTTGGGCAGTATCATCTATCAGTTGCTCTCTGATCCGTTAAGGGCAACGGCCCTGCTCGCTTCTTTGAACAGCAATGAGATTGAAATTGACAAAGCTTTATATCTTCAGGAAGATACAGAGGATTTAAATGAACGAACTAACAGAGAAGCTGTAGCTTTGAATGAGAAAGCATCTTACCTTCTGGAGAATGACAATGATTTAGACGAATTTGATTGGAACGATACAGTAATTGAAGACTCAAAAGAGAAAAGTGAACAGGAAACAAGCGGTGAAGAAAGCCTCGATGACCTACTGGGAGACTTCCTGGCACAAATGAATAAATAGTTTTAGAGAAGATGCCTGCATGAATGCAGGCATCTTTCTTTTACTCATCGAAAACATAAAGCTACAGAAGGTGTTTATGGTATACTAAGCGAACAAAACGAGAAGAAGGAAAGTAGGACGGATACATGAATTTTGCCCGACTTCGAATAGGTACAGAACTTGAAAAGATTCTCACAAATAGTGGAATCACTTCCCCGACACCAATACAGGAAAAATCCATACCTGAAATAGCTGCAGGAAGAGACGTAATCACAAGGGCCAAAACGGGAACTGGTAAAACACTTGCCTTTTTGCTTCCTATTCTCCAAAAAGTAAAACCTGAGTTAAATCAAGTTCAGGCGTTAATTGTATCGCCAACCAGGGAACTGGCCATTCAAATTACAATGGAATTAACCAAACTCCTGAGTGCTTTTGAAGGAATGTACGCTGCTGCCGTATATGGTGGGCAGGATATAGAGCGGCAGATGAAAAAGCTTAAGGACCCTCCATCTATAATTGTCGCAACTCCAGGAAGGCTGCGTGATCATGTTAGGCGAGAAACGATCAACTTGGGCAACGTTTCCACACTGGTCCTTGACGAAGCTGATCAAATGCTCCATATAGGCTTTTTGCCGGAAGTAGAAGAAATCATCGACTTGGTTCCCTCAGACAGACAAATATTGCTTTTTTCAGCGACAATGCCTGACCAGGTACATTCGATTGCCCGTCGCTTTATGCATAAGCCGGTCACGATTTCTGTAAAAAGTGACAGGATTACAGTCGAAAAGATCAGGCAGCTTGTCATTGAGACGACTGACAGAGGGAAACAGGCAGCCTTGTTTAAAGTGATAAACGAAGAGCAGCCCTTTATGGCGATTATTTTCTGTAGAACGAAGCGGCGGGTAAACAAACTGAATGATGCCTTGAAAAACGCTGGCTACAATTCGGAAGAACTTCACGGCGATTTATCGCAATCCAAGCGGGAGCGAGTCATGAAACGATTTCGTGAAGCTGCGATCCATCTTCTTGTGGCGACTGATGTGGCAGCAAGAGGGCTTGATGTCGAAGGTGTGACACATGTATTTAATTATGATGTTCCTGAAGACGCTGAAAGCTATATTCACCGGATTGGAAGAACAGGAAGGGCTGGAGAAGAGGGAATTGCGATTACATTTATTGCCGCAAAAGACCGTCAGCAATTGGCTTCGATTGAAAAGGGGATACAGGCAACGATAGAACGCAAGCAAGTTGAAGGGGTGAAAATTCCGTCTGATTCCCGGGTAAGCCGAATGCAAAAAGGGCAAAGTAATGCTACAGAAAAGGAAAAGACCTTCAAACAGACGAAAGATAACAATCAAAACAGCCGAAAGGAACGCGGTGGCTCACCGTCAAAGATAAAAGGTGAAGGTAGAAGAAAAGGGAAGCTGTCTGACAGTCATCGTTCTGAAAACCGTAAGAGGCACACAAAGGATTCACGCGGAAGAAGAAAATAAATACCGCAGTGAGGTCGCTGCAATGAACAAGCCATGGGATGCTGAATACCTTGTAACAAAGGATCATGCGGGAGAGTTAATCTTGACCCAGTGTCCATAGCTGAAAATAGAGAGCCTTATAGAACTGGGAGAAGGCTTTGATAATACTGTTTTTAAGCTGAACGATCTGTAGTGTTCCATATCGGCCACCCGGCTATTGATCTATCGTTAATCTATAGCTTTTTGCCGGTAAAAGGTCGGGGAATTTTCTTTGAACATTATGGGAACGTCGATGATGAGACAAAGTCAATTGCATTGTTTAAATCGATATACTCGTCCATAGTCTTGCTTGTTTACGGTATTGATAAGCAGGATGCGGCATTGGTGGATGCAGCTAGAGCTAGTTTGCGGTTGGCGTTCAAAACTGAATAATAAAAGCAGAACTCGGAGCGATTCGGGTTTTTTTCTTTGTCCAAACCCTCTAAGCCTCAAGTCTTACCTAAAAATATAGCTCTGGTACATGATGGAAAAAGCGAAAAATAGATAAGCTGGAAATATGAAAGGAGGAACGTCAAAATGAAGAAATTCGGCTTACTACTAGCAGGGGGAATCGCGGCATGTGTACTACTAGTGAATGTCGGTCCGATGATCGGCTTGGCCATCAGTCTTGTGATTCTTTACTTTGTATTCAAGCAATTTATGAAAACAGAATCTACATCGAGGAAAATTGTCTGGGGTCTCATCGGCCTGGCAGCACTTGCTGCATCGGTTTCAAATATACCGTCCATTGTTGGAGTAGCAGCGGCGTATGTTTTGTACCTTGTTTACAAAAAGTGGACTGAGTCCAAAAAAACGGTCATGAAAGAAGAAGCAGATCCCTTTGTTAGTTTTGAAAGGCAATGGGCAGATTTAGAAAGATCATAAAAGAGGAGCGAATAATCATGAGCAACTTATTTACAAGACTTAAAAATACCATTACAGCTGATTTTCACGAAATGCTGGACCAGAAAGAGCAAAAAAATCCGATTGCATTGTTGAATCAATATCTGCGACAGTGTGAGCAGGAAACGGAGAAGGTGCGTAAACTGGTTGAACGCCAGTTCCTCTTAAAAGAAGAGTTTACGAGGGAATATAGGCATGCCAGAGATCTTGCCGAAAAGCGGCGGCATCAGGCGGAAATTGCAGCACAAGCAGATGAATCAGAATTGCAGGAATTTGCGGTTCAGGAAAGCGTTCAATACGAGGAACGTTCCCTAAAGGTAAAGGAGGCACTCCAAAAGGCAGTAAAGCAGCTTGATGAGCTCGAGCGCAAATATGAAGAAATGAAACATAAGCTAAAGGATATGAACCTTAAACGTTTGGAATTAATGGGCCGTGAAAACATGGCGCGAGCACATCACCGCATGAACCAGGTGTTAGAATCAACAACCTATTCAAACCAACCAATGGCAAGATTCGAAGAAATGGAATCTTATCTCGACCAGCTGGAGCACCTGGTTACCTCTTCCTATCACCGCAATACGATTGATGCACGAATCGCCCAGCTTGAAAAAGAAGTGAAAAATAACGAAACCCATTCAGTTTCGTAACGGAGTCATGGTATTCTTAAAAGGCGTAGATTTCTGCGCCTTTTTTAAAGATAACTACAACTTTCTCAATGTGTACAGGTGTCTAGCTCCAGCGCCTAGCCCCTCGAGGTCATAAGCCAGCTCCCTACAGAAGGCAAAAAGCGCCTTCTTTCGGGATCTGTCTTATGCTTGTCGGACTTGCGCATGGATGCGCTGACGTCGACGTTCGCCACAGGACGTGGCGGTTCTTAGTCGACGTTCATTATTAAAGGCGCTTACGCTTTTCTTATAGGTCCAGTTAATGAAGGGAGGTACCCCATGTTCAAACATATGAAAACCGACTATATTGGCTGGATTTTATTGATTGGAATCATCCTGCTTTTTCTGGAAATCTCATTTTTTAATGGGGGTTTATTATTCTCCCTAGCGATTACAATTGGATTAACGTATTTTGGACGGAAATTATATCCCCGGAAACGGGGGAAAATCATGTTTTGGATCGGACTGATTGGGACAGTTATAACTGTTGTGAACATGATGATCTTTAAGTTTTTTCTTTTAGCCATTCTTGTACATCTCATTCTTGTTTTTTACCAATCAAAAAAAAATCCCGAAGTCATAATACCATTATTAGTTGAGCCAGGAAGCCTGCATGGGAGCTCGGAAAAAGAGCCTATACTCAAAACGGGTTTTTTACTTCAAAATAAATGGTTTGGCCGTCAAAAAACACCTGAGCACATGTATGAGTGGAATGATATAAACATTCAGGGGGGCATCGGCGATACAATTATTGATCTAAGCAACACGATTCTTCCAAAAGGGGAAGCGGTCATTTCGATTAGAAATTTGATAGGGAATATCCAGATTTTTGTCCCTTATGATATAGAAATAAGCATCCATCATTCAGTGGTGGCCGGAAAGGCAGCCATTTTTCAACATCAGGAGACGAGGGTATTCAATCAGATCCTTTCCTACCAGACTGAAGATTACCAACATGCCGCCCAGAAAATGAAAATCATCACCTCTGTTCTAACGGGAGATATAGAGGTGAAGCGTATATGAGTATCATGGCCCGCCAAATTGTAACTGGAATTATTGTTGCATTCTTATTCTCCGTATTTCTGGCGGGGATTGTTTTCTTTATGTTTCCCTTGCAAGATTGGAGCCTGTTGTGGAAAAAAGAAGTCATGGGTTTGCCCTTTATTCTTTTTTTGCCCGGCTTTAGCTTATTTATCGGGCTTATTTTGGGAATAAGCTCAGGCCTGTCGTGGAGGAGGAGGCTTCAGGGAGTAGAAGATGCTTTATATCAGCTTGAACAGGGCAACGCTCCATCTGGGCAAAGCACCTATTCTGTCCAGGAATTGTCGACGATTTCAGCGAGGATTGAAAATGTTCACAAGCATGTGTCCGAACAGGCGAAAATGTCACAAAGGATGGCAAGTGAGAAAGTCGCCGATCGAGAAAAAATTGTCCGGGAAATAGTCTCGCAGGAGCGCAATCGCCTCGCCCGCGAACTCCATGATTCGGTCAGCCAACAGCTATTTGCCGCATCGATGCTCATGTCAGCGATAACCGAATCGAGGCCGGCTACAGAGAACGCAGAAACAAAACAATTAAAAATGGTTGAGGGAATGATCCATCAATCACAGCTTGAAATGCGGGCTTTGCTTTTGCATCTGCGCCCGGTTCCGTTGCATGATAAGTCCCTTCAGGAAGGAATTCAAGAATTGTTGGAGGAATTATCACAGAAGGTTCCCATGGATATTTCATGGAAGGTCGAACCGATTCCGTTAGAGCGAGGGGTAGAAGATCATCTGTTCCGCATTCTTCAAGAATCCGTATCTAATACACTGCGGCATGCAAAAGCAAACGCGCTGGAGGTTCTCTTGATTGGCAGGGATGGCTTAATTATTTTGCGCATAGTGGATGATGGTCTCGGCTTTAATGTGAATGAAGCAAAAACAGGCTCGTACGGCTTGCAAAATATGCATGAAAGAGCTGTTGAAATAGGCGGGACAATGAAGATTGTCAGTGTCCCCAATAAAGGGACAAGGCTCGAAGTGAAAGTCCCATTGCCGGCAGGAGGTCTAAGTGATGAT
The DNA here is from genome assembly GCF_003989135.1 of Peribacillus cavernae. Lineage (GTDB taxonomy): Bacteria > Bacillota > Bacilli > Bacillales > DSM-1321 > Peribacillus > Peribacillus cavernae. The sequence continues at coordinate 259,136 of NZ_RYZZ01000005.1, read as the reverse complement.
TAAAGTATTGTTTGTTGATGACCATGAAATGGTTCGAATTGGTGTTTCCTCTTATCTTTCTTCACTGCCTGATATTGAGGTGATCGGGGAAGCGGATGATGGAGGGGAGGCAGTAGAACTTGCCTTAAGTTTGCGCCCGGATATCATTTTAATGGATCTGGTCATGAAGGAAGTGGACGGGATTGAAGCGACCCGCGCGATTATTGAAGAATGGCCGGAAGCCAAAATCATCATTGTGACCAGTTTTCTTGATGATGAAAAGGTCTATCCTGCCCTCGAAGCCGGAGCGACCAGCTATATGTTGAAAACGTCAAAGGCAAGTGAAATCGCAGACGCTGTACGTTCGACATATCATGGGCAGTCCGTCCTAGAACCTGAAGTAACCGGCAAAGTGATGGCAAAGATGCGCTCCCGCAATATTCAATTTCCCCATGAGCAATTGACAAACCGGGAAATGGAAATCCTCCTTCTAATGACTGAGGGAAAAACTAATCAGGAAATAGCGGATGAGCTGTTTATCGCCCTCAAGACGGCTAAGGTCCATGTAAGCAATATTTTAAGCAAGCTGGAAGTACAGGATCGGACACAGGCAGTGATTTATGCGTTTAAGCATTCACTGGTGAACTAGAATAGTACCTCTCTTCTTTGTTAAAATAGGTAGAGACATTACATAGAAATGCAGTATTTTGGAGGATTTCATGAAAACAAATTATTTTAATACCCTCCTGGCCGTCGGAACTTCCTTAGAACAGGGAGGGATCTCTTATCAATTTACGGGTACTTCTGCGCTTTTTGTACAGGGTGTGGAGGTAAATGATCTTTCTAACATAGCGGTTTCGGTACAATGGGATTTATTCAATCATACATACAACCTTTTTTCTGCTTATTCACCTTCTGAAATCAAGAGAAATCCCGAGTGGGCCGATTTTTATTTTGACATGGATGATATACGTATCACGGTAGACTGCTTATTCAATACAACGGTCAAAACGGATCCCTATCGAATTTCGGTATATGTGGAAGAAGCAGAGCTCTGGTGCCAATCTTTGTACAAATATCTGTATGATAGCGGAATGTCTGAACACAGCGGAGAAATCCATGCTTATTTGGCAAGGAAGCAAAATGAATTTACCGGCCAAAATGAACAAGCCTGGAACCAGAACAACTATCTAGCTCTGGTTAATAGGTATGGCAAACCGGAAGAAATTGCGGCCAAGATTAAACAAAATCCAAAGTGGAGACTGTACCCATTTTATAAATATTTAGATAATGTTTCTGGCAAAAAGGTTGCCCATCTGATGGGATCCAACGGGGTAAAAGCAACAGCCCTTGCCCTATTGGGTGCACAGGTTAAGGTCGTGGATTTTTCAAAAGAAAATGCCGCTTTTGCCATGGAGCTGGCAGCTGAGGCCGATGTTTCCATTGAGTATGCCGTTTCTGATGTATTATCCCTGCCAAAAGAACATTTGAACGCGGATTTTGACATCGTTCTAATGGAGCTCGGCGTACTGCACTATTTAATTGACCTTCAGCCGCTTTTTCATTTGGTTAAGGGGCTATTAAAACCGGGCGGAAGATTCATTCTGCATGAGTTCCACCCTATTTCAACAAAATTGATCACGTCCTCCGGCAAGAAGCACAAGGTGACAGGCAATTATTTTGACCCGTCGATCGAAACGCAGACCGTGGCTTTCTCAAAACATCTGCCAGAGGAAGAACAGCAAAAGCTTTCCAAGGCTGTCCAAAGAAAATGGACAATCGGGGAAGTCATAACCATTGTCGGGCAGTCGGGCCTCGTGATAAAGGCTTTAGAGGAGGAGCCGAACCATAAAATGCATGATATTGGACTTCCGAAAACCTATACGCTTGTGGCGGAAAAGCAGATAATTACAACTTTTTAGCCGGTCAAGAACCAAGTATTGTAGTAGGATTAATTTTAATGAAATATTTTTTCGTCTTATCGAGAGAGGTGGAGGGACTGGCCTGATGATACCCGGCAGCCGCTGATAATATTAGAAGGTGCTAAATCCAGCAGAACATATTCTGGAAGATAAGGTTAGAAAGCGTCTGTAAAACTTCTTCTTATCGGGGAAGTTTTTTTATTTATATTTGTTTCAAGGGACTAGATGGGAGTTTGGCTTCTGGTTAAGAACGTCTACGAGGAAGGATGAAGGAAACCTGATTACGGGTGGACCCCTTCCTATGTCAAAAGGAAAATGGTGATTTAACAATAAATCATGAATTTACATGATATAATTTAACAATAAATGCCTAAATATTCTCACTATTGGTTACTAAGTCATATTGAGAGAGGAGATTGTGATGATGTGGCATAAGCAAAACTATAGCAGATCAATCTTTATTTATGCATTGCTTGGCGTTACAATTCCTATCCTCTTGTATTTATGTTTCTCGTCATCTTATTTTATCTTCCAAGGGAATAAGCAGGTTATTCAATCAAACCTTCTTACTATAAGACAAGTAAAAGAGAGAATCGATGCGGAGTTGGAGTATGTAAGCAAGTCAACAAGAAACGTGGTTTCTGACGATTCGTTAAATGAGGGGATTTATAATAAGAAATTGAGAGACGATCAAGCTCAATTAAATGAAATACACAATAAATTAAAGGAACTTCAAAAATCCTTGAAAGATGCTTATAGTGTAGATTTGTATGTACCGAGTCAAAAATTATTAATATCTAGTGAAAACGGAGTCAAGAAATCGTTGTCGAGTGACACACTAGATCTTTACCGGAATGTTCAAGCCATAAGAAAGCCAGACTGGGGCTATAGTAAACAACAGAATACCATTGACGTTTTAACCTACTATCAACCCGTTCCGGTGATCACTAATTTTCCACAAGCTTACCTGGCTGTCCATATTTATGAAAGAGCGTTGTCAAGTACGTTTGAATTAGAGGAATACGCTGAATCTGGTGAAATCTTTATTATAAATACCGATGGAAAAATCATTTCTCATTCCGATAAATCTAAATTAGGGAATTACCTGTTTGATGATCATAACTATAAGAAAATTACAAGATCTTCCGTCTCAAACGGTTATTTTGAAGATGATAACAGGAAAGAAACATTTTTTTATGGAAAATCGTTATCCAGTGATCTTATTACTGTTTATCGGATTCCAAATTCGATCCTATTTACCCATCATCAAGCTGCCTCATTATATTTAGTAGTTGCAGGAGCTTTAATTATATTGAGTTTTATTTACACCTATTTTTTTACAAGAAGGTTAGCTAAACCTATATCTCAGTATATTAAACAGACAAATCTATCATTGGACGGGTATCAAAAAGATGAATGGAAATTGATCAATCAGGATCGAAATCGGCTAGTACAACAAGTTACTGCATTGGACATGTGGAAAAAAAATAATCTGTACCGGTTACGTAATTTCTTTTTATTAAAGCTAATAAGCAGGGATATTAATCACTCAAATCGCGGAATAAATACAGCTGCCCTTCAAGCATTTAATCTGGATTATCAAAGTAAGATCCAGGTGCTTGTTTTGGAAATGCAAGATCTTGAATGTAATGATGCTTTTAAAGAAAATGATAATGATTTATTATTTTTTGCGATCGATAATATCATCAATGAAATTCTAGTAAGCCAAAATTTAAAAGGGTTTCTTGTTCAAACGATGGACAATACCAGAACGATTATTATTTTGCAGCTTCATAAAAACCTGGTAGAAATGGAATTACAGTCAATAGCTAATCAATTGTCCGTAAATATTAAGCATTCTCTTCAAACCTATCTTAAAATGGTTTCATACTTTGGCATTGGACGAATGCATGAATCATGGGATGACTTAGCAAAATCTTATCAAGAGGCAATCGTTTCCTTAAACTATCGTATCATTAACCCAAGACAGGAGATTATTGATTTTGAGCAACTAGAATCAACAAAACTGTTTTCGTATCCATATGTAATTGAAAACAGAATTCTTAAAGAACTTAAAAATAATAATCGAGCGACTTGCTCAGTCCTTTTTGATGAATTTGTGGAAGAAATTGCGAAGAAATGCACCTCAATCACTCAATTACATCATGCATATTACATGCTATATACATCCCTTTATCGAACAATGGATGAACTCGGTGACACACCAACCGAACTTCTAATCCAAAAGCCTGTAAAAGAAATATTTTACTTAGCCACTCAACAACAAATAAAGAAATGGTTTAATAACGAATTATTTCCTTACTTATTTGAACAAGTTTCAAATTTAAGTGAGGATAAAGGAATTAAAACCGTTGAATACGTAAAAAGATATATTCAAGATCATATTGAATTGGATCTTACTTTAACCTCTGTTGCTGAAGAGGTTAATTTAAGCAGTCCGTATCTTAGCAAATTATTTAAAAAGGTCTCAGGGGAAAGTTTTATACAGTATATAACAAAAATGAAGATTGAAAGATCAAAAGAACTTTTGATACAGTCGAATCTCACGATTTCAGAAATAGCAAAAGCTATTGGATATTCCGAACGTACATTTGGAAGGGTATTCAAAGATACGACTGGAATTACACCAAATAATTTTCGATTACAATATAAAACAGTTTAAATGACGGTTTTAAGGTGACCGTCATTTTTTGTTGTATGAAAAATAACCAGATTAAAAATTGTCGCATGCTTTTAGTCAAAAGCCCGTTGAAATAAGGCTTCTGTTTGTAGTTTATTTCACCTGAATTCATTAATAAAAAATGTCTATTGTAACAAATTTCATATACCAATAAACTGACAATAAATTATCAAAACATTTAGGAGGGGAGTAAGATTTTTTCACTTAAAGAGAAGGCAATAAGGATGCAAAACGATTTGATTAAGTGGCGAAGGGACTTCCATCGTCATCCAGAATTGGGTTTTAACGAAGTTAGAACGTCCTCCATTGTTACAGAAGAACTGAAAAGGTTAGGAATTGATGAAATTCAGAATCTGGCTAGTACGGGCATAGCTGCCATGATTAGAGGAGAAGAGGAAGGTCCAACCATTATGCTGAGAGCTGATATGGATGCTCTTCCCATACATGACGAAAAAACCGTTTCCTATTCTTCTATATATAAAAATGCGGCTCATTTGTGCGGTCATGATGCACATACTGCAATTCTGCTCGGTACGGCCAGACTCCTATGTGAAACTGGATTAAAGCAGGGAAATGTAAAACTAGTGTTTCAGCCTGCTGAAGAGGGTTTGGCAGGAGCAAGGGCGATGATACAAGAAGGTGTGTTAGAGAACCCGAAAGTCAATGCAGTGGTGGCTCTACACGTACAGCCTTCCTTACCGACAGGTCAGATTAGTGTTTGTCCAAATGCTTGTACAGCGAACTCTGACCGATTCAATCTTGTCGTTCATGGAACAGGTGGGCACGCTGCACATCCTCACAAATCAGTGGACTCTGTTACAATTGCCGCCGATATCATTTCATGCCTCCAAAAAATTATAAGCCGGCAAATTGATCCTTTAAATCCTGCCGTCATTACCATTGGAAAAATTGAGGGCGGTTTTGCAAGAAACGTAATTGCTCCATCAGTAAAAATGGAAGGTACCATTCGAACCTTAGACTTACAAACGAGAGTTCTTATTCCTCAAAAGTTAGAAAAGATTGTGAAAGGATTTTGCGATAGTTTTGGTGCGACTTATGAATTGGAATATATGACCGGTTATCCTTCGGTTGTTAATGATCCGTCTTTGATCCCTCTTTTACAAAAAACAGCAGCCAGTATACTTGCCCCTGATTGTTTTAACATTGATAAACCTTCAATGGGAGGCGAGGATTTCTCTTATTTTACAGAACATATTTCAGGTCTTTATTTCAGGTTAGGAACTCGTAACGAAGAAAAAGGGTTTATTTATCAACATCACCATCCTTTATTTGATATTGATGAAGACGCCTTACCGTTAGGTGCAGCTTTACTGGCAGAATTTGTATTAGAATACTTGTTTGAAAACAGAAATACAAAAAATTCACAAAAATTGGGGAGGTAACAATGAGCCGGTTAATTAAATCCATTTTCATTTGCATGACCATTTGTTGCGTGATGTTGGCAGGGTGTTCAAATTCAACTACGAGTCCACAAAATAATAAGGGGTCTGCCCAAAGCAATAAAGAAGACCGCACACTTACGATTGGTATGCCCGTTGATATGGCTTCCTTTGATATTCATAACCACAATACAATCACGACAGAAGCGATTCACGTTAATATGTTTAATTATTTATTCAAAAGAACAGAAGACTTAGAATTCAAACCGGATCTAGTCGATACTTACAAACTGGTAAATGATACAACATGGGAGTTTTCACTCAAAGAAGGTGTTACTTTCCATAATGGAGATCCACTGTCGTCTTCAGATGTTAAGTTCACCTTAGATAGAGTCTCTAAAGATCAAACGTTAAAAGAAAATTCGCAGTATAAGCAAATTAAGGAAGTTAAAGTATTAGACGATTTACATTTTCAAATCATAACTGATGGACCTCAGCCAGCCCTCTTGAATCGCCTTTCAAGAATCGGCTCTGGAATTCTTCCGAAAAAATATATTGATGAAAAAGGGTGGGATGCTTTTTTAAAACATCCGATCGGTTCTGGTCCTTTTAAATTTGTGGAGTGGAAACGAGATGACCGTCTGGTATTAGAGCCTTTTGACAAATATTACGAGGGTGAAGTCAAAGACTGGGATCAACTCGAATTCAGGAAGATAGCCGAAGATTCGACTCGCGTTAATGAATTGTTGTCTGGTGGAGTTGATATCATTTTAAATGTACCGCCTAACGAAAACGCACGAATCAAAAACCATGATGGTACAGATGTCACCACCAGTGCGTCTAACGTAGTAGGATTGCTTGGGGTAAATGTAGACAAAGAGTTTCCTACCTCAGATCCAAAAGTAAGAGAAGCGATAGATCTAGCCATTGATAAAAAAGCAATAACCGAACATGTTTTAAAAGGGGCAGGAGTACCAACTCGCACTAGAGTTACCCCCGGTAATTTCGGAGATCATCCAGAATTGTTTAACACTTCTTTGTATGATGTAAAACGTGCTAAGAAACTTATGGAAGAAGCAGGATATAAAAATGGACTGGAACTAACACTGCATGCTCCTAATGACCGCTATTTCAAAGGAAAAGAAGTAGTTGAGGCCATTGCAGCTATGCTTTCAGAAGTAGGAATAAAAGTGAACCTTGATTTTATGGAATGGAGTAAATTCACAGAGATGAGGAATGCAGGGGCCAATAAGGAGTTGTTTTTTGCAGCCAACGGAAATTCTCTTTTTGATGCCGCGACTGCTTTGGATGTTTATACAACAGAAAGGGCACAAAAAGAGCTTAGTTATTCCAATCCCGAAGTGGATACCCTTTTAGCGCAAGCTAATTCCAATATGAACCCTAAGGATAGACTGGAGCAATATAGAAAAGTACAAGAGATCGTTGCAGAAGAGAGACCACATATCATGTTGTACCTGCAGAGTGACAGCTATGGGGTAAGTGATAAGGTGAACTTTAAACCGCGTATGGATCAAATGATATTTGCTCAAGAGATTACAAAAAAATAATATGAACGTATGAAAACTCTTATCTAAATCTTTTCCATACGAGGAGATGAGACATGAAATATTTTATTAAACGCTTGATCCAAGCCGTTCCCGTTTTGTTCATTATTTCTTTTATTATTTTTTCACTAGTTTACATGGCTGGTGACCCTGTTCTATTGATGTTACCTGAAGATGCGCCTCAAGAAGATAAGCAAGCCCTTAGAGAAGCATTGAATTTGGATGAACCATTTCATGTCCAATATATGACATTTGTTGGAAACCTGATGCAAGGCCAATTCGGTAAATCCTTTACGTATGGTCAGGAAGCACTCCCTATTGTACTTGAAAGATTACCTGCTACGATCGAGTTGGCTTTTGCTGCTATATTCGTAGCAACGATTATTTCGATTCCTTTTGGAATATGGTCGGCAACGAAAAAAGATTCTCTTGGCGATGTGTTTATTAGTGGAGGGGCTGTGTTAGGGAAGGCCATGCCTAATTTTTGGCTTGGGATTATGCTTATCCTATTATTTTCGGTTTATTTAGGAGCCTTACCTGTATCCGGCAGGGGTACTATTTTTCATTTAATCTTGCCTGCTATTACCCTTGGTACTGGAATTGCGGCACAGATAACAAGATTGATTCGTTCCAACATGCTGGATATCCTCCATCAGGAATACATCCGAACAGCAAGAAGTAAAGGACTAAAAGAGTTTCTGGTGATTTATAAACATGCTCTGCGAAACTCATTAATACCGGTGGTCACAATCATGGCCCTTCAAACTTCATCTCTCATTGGAGGAGCGATCATTACTGAGACCGTCTTTTCTTGGCCTGGCTTAGGTCAGTTATTGATCCAAGCCATTAATACAAGAGATATGGCCATCGTTCAAGCAAGTGTATTTGTGGTCGCATTGTTAGTCATCATGATGAATTTACTAGCAGATGTAATGTACCGTTTTCTTGATCCCCGCATTAATCTAAAGTAAAGGAGGGATTTAATGCCATCCCTTGTAAACGAAACGAGCAATGTTAAATCTTTCACAACTAGAAAAAGGAAAACTTTATTTTCTCAGATATTTAAAAGCCGTACAGGAGTATTGGGTTTATTTATTCTAACATTAGTCGTATTAATAGCATTGCTTGCACCATTTATCTCTCCGCACGATCCAGCTAAAGTGGATATTACTGCAACTCTTTTACCACCGTCTTGGGTAGAAGGGGGAAGTGCGGAACACTTGCTTGGCACCGATAACATGGGGCGAGATTTGCTTAGCCGAATTATATACGGATCGCAGATTTCTTTGTTAGTCGGCATCAGTTCGGTAGTAGTGGCTGGATTGATCGGAGTTTTGATTGGTCTTGTATCTGGATATTACGGGGGATGGATCGATAATGTCCTCATGAGGATTGTTGACGCCTTTTTATCTATACCGAATATACTCTTCACTTTAGTAATTCTGGGTATCTTTGGACCCAGCCTTATTACCTTAATACTTGTTATAGGTGCCACAAACTGGGTTAATTATGCCCGAATTGTAAGAAGCGAGGTTTTAAGTTTAAAAGAAAGAGAGTTTGTAAAAGCAGCGAAAACGATGGGTGTTCGGGATTTCTTTATCCTATTCCGTCATTTATTACCGAACGTAGTATCATCTCTTTCCGTGGTTTCCACTCTTAGTGTAGCTACAACGATAATCCTTGAAGCATCTCTTAGTTTTTTAGGATTAGGTATAAAACCTCCAGATGTTTCATGGGGAGGGATATTAAGTGATGGCAGAGACTACCTTGCGACTCACTGGTGGGTAGCGACATTTCCTGGCTTAGCCATTACGATAACTGTGCTCGGAATTATATTAGTGGGGGACTGGTTAAGAGACATTTTTGATCCGCGTTCAAATATTCAAAATGATATATAAGGAGGGAATCAAATTAATGAATGCGGTTGATCCTTTGTTACAGATTGAGGACTTAAAAACATATTTTTATAGCGGTGATAAAGTCATACCCTCCGTTGATGGAGTATCCTTTCATATAAATAAAGGAGAAATTGTAGCACTTGTTGGAGAGTCTGGATGTGGGAAGAGCGTTACCTCTTTATCTATCCTTGGTTTAATTGACTCTCCCGGAAAAATTGAAGGTGGGAGAATCTTATATCATGACCTTGACTTAACACGTCTTTCACAAAAAGAAAAACTTCAAATCAGAGGAAAAGAAATCTCTATAATATTCCAGGAACCGTTAGCAGCTTTAAACCCCGTTTTCACTGTAGGTTACCAAATACAGGAGAACATCATGGTACACGAAAGGATTTCAAAGAAAAAGGCGAAGGCCAAAGCAATCGATCTTCTAATAAAAGTAGGGATACCGCACCCTGAAAAAGTCTATCAAAACTATCCCCATTCCCTAAGTGGTGGAATGAGACAAAGGGTAATGATTGCAATGGCCTTATCAGGCAACCCAAAACTGATTATTGCTGATGAACCAACCACTGCATTAGATGTCACGATACAAGCTCAGATCTTACAATTATTAAAGGAAATAACCGAACAACAGAGGACATCGATTTTATTTATTACTCATGACTTAGGCGTTGTCGCAGAAATAGCCGACAGAGTAATAGTTATGTATGCCGGACAAGTGGTGGAACAGGCTGATGTTTATTCTTTGTTTGATAATCCCAAGCATCCTTACACAAAAGCATTGTTTAATAGTTCTCCGAAAATGGATCAAATAGACGAGGAGCTCACAGCAATAGAGGGGGCAGTTCCCAGTCCGTTTGAAAAGCCGATGGGGTGCAAGTTTCACACAAGATGCCCCTATGTCATGGGAAAATGTAAATCGATCTCTCCTGATCTTGAAGAGAATAACGGACATTTAGTAAGGTGCTGGCTTTCTACTGAAAACGCAAAATCAGAGGTGACCTAAATTGGCAGATAAAAAACAATACCTTCTTGAGGTACAGGGATTGAAACAACATTTTGATGTGACCGATGGCTGGTTTCCCAAAAAAAGAGCCTATTTGAAAGCCGTAAACGGTATAAATTTAACACTGAAAAAAGGGGAAACGTTAGGGATCGTCGGCGAGTCAGGCTGCGGGAAATCAACATTAGGCCAGATGATTGTTCAATTGTTAAGACCTACTGATGGAAGGATTCTCTTTGAAGGAAAGAATTTAAGCAACCTAACCCCTCAAGAGTTTCGGAAAACAAGAGCAGATATACAAATGATATTCCAAGATCCATACTCGTCTTTAAATCCCAGAATGAGAGTGTTTGATATTATTGCTGAGCCTCTTAGAACTCATAAAAGTTTACAAAAAGAGGAGTTAAAAGCAACCATTCAAGAGTTAATGGAGACAGTGGGCTTAAATGCTGATTTAATGAATCGATATCCTCATCAATTCAGTGGGGGCCAACGACAAAGGATTGCCATTGCTAGAGCCTTAGCCCTAAAACCAAAACTTATTGTTTGCGATGAAGCTGTTTCTGCCTTAGATGTTTCCATACAAGCGCAAATTCTTAATCTGTTACGGCGGTTGCAAAAAGAATATCAGTTAACTTATATTTTCATTGGCCATGGTATTCCTGCTGTTAAATACATAGCGAGTCGAATTGCCGTTATGTACTTAGGGAAAATTGTGGAGATTGGCACCAAGGAACAACTGATAACATCTACTAAGCACCCGTATACGGAAATCCTTTTATCCTCTGTACCCATATCAAGCCCGAGGAATAGGAAAAGGAATAATCGAATCGTGATTCATGGGGAAATGCCAAGTCCTATTACCCCCCCTAATGGTTGCTCTTTTCATAATCGTTGTCCTTATGCAGAAGAAATATGTAAAAAAGTAACACCTGAATTAATGGAATATGACCATGGTCATATGATAGCTTGTCATTTTCCACTATCGTCAAAGGAGGGTTTGGCGCATGGATTTACAACAGCAAGTGTCACTAGCCAAAGCTTATGAACTCCCATTTCAATTGAACGACTATCAAGGGAGTATAGACTCAATTTCTCCTATAGCTGTAAAGCTTGGGTCCCGGCCATTTCTATTATCAATGCCTCATTCGGTAGTTCAGAAAAGAGAGAATACGTTAAAAGAAGCAGATGATTTTACTGCAGCTATTGGTTTTCTTATTCAGGATAAGACTGACTGTCATTGTATTTGCTCGAAACGTACTTCAGATGAAGATCCCAACTATGTGATAGGTGGAAACTATAAAAGAAAATTACGAGAGTTAATTGAACAACATTCGATAGGTTTTGTATTGGATCTTCACGGGGCTTCATCATCTCGATTGTTTGACATCGATCTAGGGACTATGCACGGCAAAACTATTGATCCCGATCAAGTGAATTTAATTAAACAAGCCTTTTTCTCTCATGGAATTCACGATGTAAGAGAAAATGATACATTTGCTGCAGAACATCCTGGTACAATTACCGCTTACGTATATTCAGAATTAAGGATACCTTGTGTTCAGCTGGAGATCAATTCTAAGTACCGGAAGCCATATACAGATGCACAATCTTTCGCTTCTTTAATCAATTCGATTATTAAAATCACGGAATCCATTTCTCTTCAATTGGAGCAACAATGGGAAAAATAGGAGTAAGTTGTGCACATCCTCAAGCTGCAAAAGTTGGTATTGAAGTAATGGAAAAGGGGGGCAATGCGATTGATGCCGCTATCGCTGTCTCACTCTCACTCGGAGTGGTAGAACCTTACGCTTCGGGCATCGGAGGCGGAGGGGTCATGCTAATACATCAGGACAATAAGAACCCCATTTTTTTTGACTATCGTGAGTGTGCCCCTAATTCCGGTATCCTCTCAAAAGAACAAGTAGGTATTCCAGGGTTACTTAAAGGATTGGAGGCCATTCATCAAAAGTTGGGAACTATTGATTGGTCTAAGTTAGTAAGTTACTCAACCGAATTGGCGGAAAAAGGATTTTTTGTAACCGCTATTCTTCATGAGCGATTAAAAACAATGCAGACTCATCTTTTTAATGAAAACCTCGAACATTTTTACCCCAATGGGCGTCCTATTGGGATGGGTTGTCTTTTGATCCAAGAAGAATTGGCAGAGGTCCTCCAGAAGGTACGGAATTATGGTTCGCGATCCTTTTATGAAGGAAAAATCCCCATCCAAATCATCAATCGAATTGAAGGTATTCATGACGATGATTTTGAGCAGTACTCCATGAAAACAAGAGACCCAGTACAAGGTCAGTTTGCTGGATATGACCTCATTTCAGCGCCTGCACCACTTGCAGGAACGACTTTGGTTCAAGCTTTAACGATGGCGGAATCATTTTTAGTTGAACAATATGCAGATCAAAGCTTCGAATTTTTAAAACTAATGGCAGCCATTATTAATGAGTGCCAGTTGGAACGAAAAAAATGGATGGGAGATCCATTTCATGTAACAATACCAGACTCATTGTTAAGTGAGTCTTACATTGAACACTTAATGAAAAATATCATAAAAAAAAAGTTTACTCCCTTTAGTCACGCGATAGAAATTGAAGTTAATAACACGACTCATTTTAGCGTCACTGATCAATGGGGAACTATGGTTTCTGCGACACACACCATCAGTGATCCATTTGGGTCCGGGGTGTACATCAATGGGTTTTTTCTTAACAATCAATTACAGAACTTCACAAAAGATAAATACTCTCCTAACAGTATGGAGCCGGGAAAAAGGCCGGCCAGTAACATAGCACCAACGATCCTTGCCTCAAATGGAAGGCCGATTATGACAATAGGAGCTTCAGGAGGAACAAGAATACCTCATATTTTAACAAGGCTTCTCATCAATCTTTTTAAACATAAGGTTTCTTTTAAAAAAGCTCTATCAAGCTTCCGATATTACGTTGATCAGAATCATTTTTATTTCGAGAAAGAAGTTTCCTCCATAACGAAAGAAAGGCTTACGAAATTGGGTTATGATTATATATTTTATCCAGTTCCATTTTTCTATGGTGGAATTCATGGTCTTATGGTAGATGAACACCAAGGTTTAATAGGAGCTGCAGACCCGCGAAGAGGAGGAGGGTCACTCGTCAAGGAAGTGATCAAATGACGATTTCCTAAATTGTAATAGGGATGATGTTCAATCAGCAATTGCTTGAAGCTAGAACCAATCTATACGAAAACAGCCAATATAAAAGAGCTTGGACGGCTTTATTACGTTATCCAAGCTCTTTTTTTGATTTGAATTGTATTGTGAATGCATTGCACACGATAAATGAAGCCGTTAAATCATTGAATATAGTTTATTAAATTTAGGACTAATCCTCATTAGCCCATTCCTCTACATCCCATACCTTTGTAACCCAATCTTCATAGAAGTCAGGCTCATGGCTGACAAGGACAATTGTGCCTTTATAGGCTTTCATCGCCCGTTTCAATTCTTCTTTTGCGACCACATCAAGATGGTTTGTCGGCTCATCAAATAGCAGCCAGTTGCTTTCATTTAGCATCAGCTTACATAACCGCACTTTTGCCTGTTCGCCGCCGCTCAGCTGATTTAACGGGCGGGTAATATGGTCATTTTTCAGGCCCACTCGTGCGAGGATCCTGCGAACCTGGGGCTGATCAAGATGCGGGAAGGCATTCCAAACGTCATCAATAGGAGTGATGCTGTTTGCTTTCATTTCCTGTTCGAAATAGGACGGATACAGGAAATCACCGAGCACAACGGAGCCGCTTAACGGCTGGATTTTTCCAAGGATCGTTTTCAGCAAGGTGGATTTACCGACACCGTTATAGCCAACTATGGCGATCTTTTCTCCTCTCTCTATTGTCATCGTCAACTTGGGAAGAAGCGGACGGTCATATCCGATTTCGAGATCCTTACCCTCAAATACATAGCGGCTGCTTCCGCGCGATTCCTTGAAATCGAAGGTCGGTTTCATCGCTGTTTCAGGACGGTCGATCCGTTCTAAGCGTTCCAGCTGCTTTTGACGGCTTTTGGCGCGTCCAGTAGTGGAATAACGTGCTTTATTCTTAGCAATGAAATCTTCCTGCTTTTTAATGAATTCCTGCTGTTTCTCATATGCATTGATATGCTGGTTTTTATTAATCTCAGCTAATTCCAGAAACTTTTCGTAAGTTGCCGTATAGCGTGTCAGCTTTGTAAACTCGAGTTGGAAAATAACATCCACGATACCATTCATGAATTCCGTATCATGCGAAATCAATAGGAAGGCATGCGGATACTCCTTCAGGTAACTGCTCAGCCAGCGAATATGCTCCACATCAAGGTAGTTGGTCGGCTCGTCCAAAAGCAGGACTTCTGGCTGTTCTAAAAGTAATTTTGCAAGCAAAACCTTCGTGCGCTGGCCGCCGCTTAGTGTGGAAACATCCCGGTCAAGGCCGATTGCATCCAGCCCGAGCCCGCGGGCTGCGTCCTCCACTTTTATATCCAAATTATAAAAGCCGCCTGCCTCCAGCTTATCCTGGATTTGTCCCATTTGGTCAAGCAATTCTTCCAATTCCTCAGGGGTGGCCGTTCCCATTTTCTCAGTCACTTCATTAAGGGCTTTTTCCTGTTCGAACAAAGGCAAGAAAGCATCACGAAGCACATCGCGAATGGTTTTGCCTCTTGTGAGAACAGTATGCTGATCCAGGTAGCCGTACGATATACCGGGTGTCCACTCGACTCGGCCGGTATCATAGATCAACTCGCCAGTAATAATATTCATTAAGGTAGATTTCCCAACACCATTTGCCCCGACCAATCCGACATGCTCCCCGGCCATCAGGCGAAAGGATACATCCTTGAAAAGAGTACGGTCACCGAAGCTATGGCTCAATTTATCTATAGAAAGTAAGCTCATTTTTCTCTGAACCTCCACGTAAGTTTAAAAAACATCCAAGTTCCATCATACTAAAATCTTTGGCAGATTGCTATCCTTCCATGTTAAAACTAAATGGAAAAGCAAGGGTCATTCGTCGCTCTCTCGTGCATTCTATGAGATAATGTATTGTAAGAAACACAGCAATTTGAAAGGATGTTACGATGAGCAAAACTGTAGTGCTGGCCGAAAAACCATCGGTCGGCAGGGATATAGCTAAAGTTCTTAACTGCCACAAGAAGGGCAATGGCTTTATTGAAGGCGATAAATATATTGTTACCTGGGCCCTGGGCCATCTTGTTACCCATGCGGATCCTGAAAGCTACGACGAGAAATATAAGGCCTGGAAACTGGAAGACCTGCCGATGCTTCCACCTTCATTGAAGCTGGTCGTGATTAAACAGACAGGCAAGCAATTTCATGCTGTAAAAACGCAGTTGAACCGCAATGATGTAAAAGACATTATCATTGCGACAGATGCCGGCCGTGAAGGGGAGCTTGTCGCCCGCTGGATCATTGAAAAAGCGCACGTGAAAAAACCGATTAAACGGCTTTGGATTTCATCGGTTACCGATAAGGCGATAAAAGATGGCTTTAATAAACTGAAAGACGGAAAGGAATACGAAAATTTGTATGCTTCCGCGGTAGCGAGAGCGGAGGCTGACTGGATTGTCGGCATGAATGCGACGCGGGCGCTGACGACGAAATATAATGCCCAATTATCCTCTGGCCGTGTCCAGACACCGACGCTTGCGATGATTGCCAGACGTGATGAGGAAATCAAAAGTTTTCAGCCGAAACCTTATTATGGCGTGACAGCCGCAGTTGACGGAAAGCTCAGGCTGGTCTGGCAGGACAGCAAGACGAAGGATATCCGCACATTCGATAAGGATAAGGCAGACAAAATAGCGGCTGCAGCATCTGGTAAGAAGGCTGAGGTTATCGAGGTAGACAAAACACGAAAAAAAAGCTTTGCCCCTCAGCTTTATGATTTAACCGAATTACAACGAGACGCCAACAAACGCTACGGCTATTCCGCGAAGGAAACGCTGTCCATTATGCAGCGTTTATATGAAGGCCATAAGGTTTTAACGTACCCGCGGACCGATTCACGCTATTTGTCAACGGATCTTGTTGATACATTGAAGGAACGGCTCCAGGCTGTGAGCATTAAGCCATATGCTATGTTTGCTTCAAAAATTTTACGTAATCCGATAAATGCGAATAAATCATTTGTCGATGACAGCAAGGTGTCCGACCACCATGCAATCATTCCGACAGAACAGACGCCGCTCCCGGGTAAATTGAGCGATAAGGAAAGCAAGATTTATGATTTGGTCGTAAAACGATTCCTTGCTGTGCTTATGCCTCCGTTTGAGTATGAACAGACAACGATAAAGGCTAGTATTGCCGGTGAAGTCTTTGCTGCCAAAGGGAAAGTGGTATTAAAAGCAGGCTGGAAAGAAGTGTATGACCACCAGTTTGATGAGGAAGAATCAAAGGACGGACTGTCAGAGCAGCTTCTTCCGGCTGTCCAAAAAGGTGATATCCTGAATATTTCCTCTGTCACGAGAACAAATGGGGAAACCAGGCCGCCGGAACCGTTTAATGAAGGGACGCTCCTGTCAGCTATGGAAAATCCCGCTCGTTTTATGAATGGAGAAAGCAAGGATTTGATCAAGACCCTTGGAGAAACAGGCGGCATCGGTACAGTAGCAACACGGGCAGATATTATCGAAAAACTGTTTAATACCTTCCTTATTGAAAAGAAAGGAAAAGGCATTTTCGTGACTTCAAAAGGTAAGCAGCTGCTTGATTTGGCTCCCGAGGAATTGCGCTCTCCTGCCCTTACGGCACAGTGGGAACAGAAGCTGACGGCGATTTCAAAAGGGAAGCTTAAAAAGCAGGCCTTTATCCAGGAAATGAAGGATTATGCGAAGGATATCGTTTTAGACATTAAAAACAGCGGAAAGAAATTTAGGCACGATAACGTAACCGGCAGCAAGTGCCCGGAATGCGGCAAGCTCCTTCTTGAGGTAAATGGAAAGAGAGGGAAGATGCTTGTCTGCCAGGACAGGGAATGTGGTTATCGCAAAGGGATTTCGAAGGTTACCAACGCAAGATGTCCGCAATGCCATAAAAAGCTTGAACTGCGCGGCGAAGGAGAAGGCCAGATTTTTGTCTGCAAATGCGGCCACCGTGAAAAGCTGTCCTCCTTCAACGAAAGAAGAAGCAAGAACAAACATCAAAATGTTTCAAAACGAGATGTCAATACCTATCTGAAGCAGCAAAATAGAGACGAACCAATCAATACGGCGCTGGCGGATGCACTGGCCAAGCTCAAATTTGATAAATAAACGGCCAAAGGATAAATTAAGAAGTTATTAGCACTTCTCCTTTTATTAGATTATATAATTTATTTTACAGTGATTGGTAAGAAAGAAAAGTACATTTTGAAAAATGATTTTTATATCCTACTTCGTACCTTTTTTGAAATAGTCGAAAATTGTTACTGCTTGTTTTTTTTTAGTGTATAATCATCCTTAGCAGAAAATTTCATACATAGAAACGGAACTGGGTGTCTTTCAATAGACTTAAAAGGGAAGTTGGTGAAATACCAACGCGGTCCCGCCACTGTAAATGGGAGTATGCGGTAAAATACCACTGTATGTAATATATGGGAAGGTGCCGTAAACGATGACCATAAGCCAGGAGACCTGCCTGTATTCCGTGCACCAGTAATACCTGCGAGGATGGGGAGGTGTATGGCAGTATTTTGGGTAACCCTTTTTCCTGGCCATATTAAAATCTCCGATGATTATTGGGGATTTTTTTGCGCTTTCGGACTGGTTTCTGCTAGAGATTTAACAAGGGTCACATTATAAAACAGGGGGATGTATTGGATGAAAAGGTTGTATTCATTTTTAGTCTTCATTCTATTAGCGATGGGTGTTTTGGCTGGTTGTGGTAATGATCAGGGAAAAGAGGAAAAAGCGAATTCAGAGGGAAAACCAAAAACGGAACAAAGTGAAGAAGCTGCCTTTCCGGTAACGATCAAAGATGCGATGGATCAAGAGGTGACCATTGATAAGAAGCCTGAAAAGATTGTTTCCTTGATTCCAAGCAACACTGAGATTGCTTTCAGTTTAGGATTGGATAAAGAAATTGTCGGTGTTTCGGATTTTGATAATTATCCCGAAGCCGCCAAACAAAAAGAAAAAATCGGCGGAATGGATTTTAATGTAGAAAAAATCATCTCTTTAAAGCCGGATGTGG
This sequence comes from Peribacillus cavernae, assembly GCF_003989135.1. Taxonomy (GTDB): domain Bacteria; phylum Bacillota; class Bacilli; order Bacillales; family DSM-1321; genus Peribacillus; species Peribacillus cavernae. Next base: position 240,443 of record NZ_RYZZ01000005.1, on the reverse strand, counting down.
TATTGGCTCATGCTTCAGGAGCACATAATTCAAAAGAGGGGTTTCAGCAGTTAAGTGATGCAGGAATTAAAGTGATTGTTGTAAATGATGCACAAAACTTTGAGCAAGTCTATCAATCGATCAATATGATTGGTACGGCCACAGGAGAAAAAGAGAACGCCGAAAAGGTCATAGCAGAAATGAAAGCAAAATTTGAAGAAATAAAGGCGGAAGCAGCCAAAATTTCTGAGACTGACAGAAAAACAGCCTATATTGAAGTCTCTCCAGCGCCTGAAATTTATACAACTGGCAAGAACACCTTCATGGATAGCATGCTTCAGATCATTAATGCAAAAAATGCAGCAGGAGACCAGGAGGGCTGGGTGAAGATCGATCAGGAAGCAATCATTAAAACAAACCCGGACGTCATTATCACCACATATGGCCCTGATTCAATCAAGCAAATCCAGACCCGAAAAGGCTGGCAGGAAGTGAACGCTGTTAAAAACAATCAGGTGGTAGAATTGAATACAGACCTAGTAACCCGCTCTGGTCCAAGGCTTGCTGAAGGAGTAGAGGAACTTGCGAAGGCAGTATATCCTGACACATTTACTAAGTAATAAATGGCTTGCTTATTTGCTAGCAGCAGTTTTCCTTATTTGTGCCATGGTAATTGGCATTTCAATCGGAACAGTCTCTGTTCCGATTTCCTACATAATCAAGATTATCGGCCAGGAGGCTTTTCGTCTCCCGATCAGAGACCAAATTGATCCCATGTACACCAATATTGTCATGAATATCCGCTTGCCGCGGGTCATTCTTGCAGGACTAATTGGAGCGTCTCTTGCGATAGCTGGCGCTGCTTTTCAAGGCTTATTGCGCAACCCGCTTGCGGATCCGTATACACTGGGTGTTTCATCCGGTGCTTCGGTAGGGGCAGTAGTCACGTTGTTCTTTCAGATCTCGCTGCCGGTCATTGGTTTATTTACGTTGCCGCTTTTAAGCATTGCCGCATCATTCGTGACGATTTTTGTGGTATTGCTGTTTGCACGTAAAATCGACCGTTCCATGAAGGTAGAAACGATCATTTTGACTGGGATTATTTTCAGTTCTTTTTTAGGAGCGTTTATTTCGTTGATGATTGCTTTGACAGGTGACGAATTAAGGCAGATCATTGGCTGGCTGTTGGGAAGCGTATCGATGAGAGGCTGGGATTACATTAACATTATGCTTCCTTTCTTTATCATTGGGTCCTTGCTGCTCCTGTTTAGTGCCCGTGAATTGAATGCGATGTCGTTTGGCGAGGAGCAGGCGCAGCACTTAGGGGTCAATGTACAAAAAAGAAAAATGCTCGTTCTTAGTGCCGGATCAATATTGACAGGAGCAGCGGTAGCGGTATCAGGGACGATTGGCTTTGTTGGCTTGGTTATTCCTCATCTAATCAGAATTCTCTGGGGGCCTGACCATAAACACTTGCTTCCTCTATCGATATTAATCGGCGGCGGTTTTTTGATACTTGCAGACCTTGTGTCGCGGACGGTGATTGCGCCGACTGAGTTGCCGATCGGTGTTATTACGGCCCTTATTGGCGCTCCGGTCTTTGCAGCCATTTTGGTAAGGAAAAGAGGTGAGCGAAGGTGACTAAACTCCTCAGCATCGGGAATGTGTCAGGCGGGTACAGCGGAGAAACGGTGCTGCACAATATAATGTTTGAGGTACATAAGGGTGAATTATTCGGCGTTCTCGGGCCAAATGGCAGCGGGAAAACGACATTGTTAAAGATGATGAGTGGTGTAATGCCGTACGGTCATGGGAAAATCAGCATCAAAGGGAAAGAAATCAGTGCATATACAGCGAAAGAGCTTGCGAAGATTGTTGCCGTGCTGCCTCAGCACTCTGCCCAGACCTTTTCCTATACTGTCAAAGAGACCGTCTCCCTGGGCAGATACGCGCACCAAAGAAGCTGGCTGCAAAGCTGGAACACCGAAGACGAAGAAATGGTAAAGAAGGCAATGGCGCAAACGGGGATTACTGCTTTCCAGGACCATTATTTAGACGAACTTTCCGGTGGGGAAAGACAGCGTGTTTTCCTTGCCCAGGCTCTTGCGCAAGAACCGGAAATATTGCTGTTGGATGAACCGACCAACCATCTCGACCTTTCTTTTCAAAAAGAGCTGCTCGATCAATTAAAGCACTGGACGGAAGAAAGGGGGTTAACGGTTGTCTCCATCTTTCATGATTTAAATCTGGCAGGTCTTTATTGCGACCGTTTGCTGCTGCTTGAAAAAGGTCAAGTTAACCAAATCGGAACACCGATCGAGGTTCTCCGGGAAGAAAGGATTACAGCTGTTTATCATACAAGTATTGAGAAACTGGCCCACCCGGCGGTACCAAAGCCGCAAATCGTTTTACTGCCTGAAGAAACCGCTCAGAACCGCAATAACATCGAGATAAATGAACAATATCTGACTGTGAACGATGACCATATTCAGCTAATAGCGCCAAAGCCGCTGAGAACTTTGTCTTCCGGGGTAACAGGTGCTGGTTTTGGCTGGCATCATACCTTCATTAACCGACATGTCGATCAAAATTATGATTGCAGTGATCCCGTTCAGGAAATGAAAGAGTATCTGGGCACACATGGGTTTACCGGTGAGGAAACGGTAGGGATGATGACTGCGGTGAACTTGAATGATGCATCTTTCCAATTGTACCAGGAAGGTGAAATTTCCGTTTTCATCGTTGTGACCGCTGGCACCGGGAATGCTGTTGATGCGACTAGCAGTCAAAGGATGAGCAGTAAACTGGCACCAGGCACGATTAATACATGGGTGTTCATTAACGGCCACTTATCCGAAGCTGCGTTTGTCCAAGCTATGGTTACGGCGACGGAAGCAAAAGTGAAAGCCTTACTCGATTTGGAAATCAGGGATCCGATAACGGGTACAATTGCGACAGGAACGTCAACCGACAGCCTGTTAATTGCTGCCGCCCAAAGAGGTGAAACTATTGAATATGCCGGAACAATCACACTGCTTGGGAACTTGGTAAGTAAAGGAATCTATGAGTGTACAACAACAAGTCTTAAAAGATATAAAAAAAGGCATTCCTTATGATAATTTTATACCATTTACTTGCTGTCACCCTTGCTTATGTATTGGATTTGCTGATTGGCGATCCCAAAAGTTGGCCGCATCCGGTCAAATGGATGGGCACATTGATCGGCTTTTTGGATAAGCGCTGGAATAAGGGCAGCAACAAAAAATTGCTGGGTATTCTTATGACTGGCACCGTACTGGCAACCGTTGTGCTTCCAACCGCTGCAACCGTATATGGAGCTTATTTAATCCATCCGGTCGCAGGAGTGATTTGGGAGGCAATCCTGATATCGACTGCAATTGCCCAAAAAAGCCTGAAAGAAGCGGCGCTGGAAGTCTATGATCCGTTAAGTAAGGATGATTTAACTGAGGCAAGAGCCAGGCTTTCCTACATAGTCGGGCGCGACACAGACAAGCTTGACGAAGGCGAGATTGTTCGCGGCACGGTTGAAACAGTCGCAGAAAATACGAGTGACGGGGTGACGGCTCCTCTTTTTTGGGGCGCTGTTGGAGGAGCTCCTTTCGCCATTGCCTACCGGGCAATCAACACCTGTGACTCTATGGTTGGCTATCGGAATGAAAAGTATCGACAGTTCGGCTGGGCCTCCGCAAGGCTAGATGATCTTGTGAATTGGATTCCAAGCCGGTTGACGGCATTGGTGATGCTGCTAAGCATGAGGGAAAAGGTAAATGGTTTTAAGGTTTGCTGGAAAATAACATTACGCGATGCTCCAAAGCATCCAAGCCCGAACAGCGGCTGGTGCGAAGCTGCAACGGCCGCTATTCTGGGAATCCAGCTTGGGGGCATCAATTCCTATAAGGGTCTTATTTCGATCCGGGCAAAAATGGGGGAACGCCTAGTAAACATCCAATCTTTCCATATTCAAAAATCAATCACGCTCATGCAGCGGACAGCGTTTACCTTTCTGCTGCTATTATGGTTAGGAGGAATAACGGTTGCTTTTGCCTTCTCATGGATCTAATCCTCATTATCTTTATCAATCACTGCAAATCACCCAGCCTGAAAAGATCATTGATTTTAGCGCAAACATTAATCCGCTCGGCCCGCCTCCTGAATTAAAAGAGAGATGGCCGGATTTCTTTGATTTAGTAAACGAATATCCCGACCCCCGGGCTGGTATGCTAGTAAATCTAATTTCCAAAAGCGAGGAACTGCCAGAGGATAGAATTCTAGTCGGCAATGGCGGAGCAGAGCTTATTACTCTTGTTGCCCGGTTTTTATCAGGGAGGAAAGTCCTGATCATCCAGCCGGCATTTTCCGAATATGAACAGGCGTGCATGTCGTCAGGCTGCCGCGTGACCTATCATATTCTGGAGGAAGGGGACTGGGAGCTCCGGCTCGAGCCACTTGTTCCCCTACTTGAACAGGTGGATGCCGTTTTTATTTGCACGCCAAATAATCCGACTGGAGTAGCTTTCAAGGAACAGTCTGTTTTAAAGCTGATAAAGGCTTGCCAAAAGCACGGCGTTTTTACAATCATTGATGAAGCATTTCATGATTTCCTGGAACGAGACTTTAGTTATGCTTCTTACATAAAAGACTATTCCAATTTATTAATCCTTCGGTCTTTAACAAAAATGTATGCGATTCCAGGGCTAAGACTGGGCTACCTGCTGGCCAATCCGGAAATCATTAGCCAAATCAAGAGATATCGCCCCCATTGGAGCGTGAACAGCCTGGCCCTTATGGCTGGTGAAATTAGCTTAAAAGATAAGGTACATGTGGAAAAGACCAAAAATCTTATCCGACAGCAGCGGTATAAGTTAAATGGTTTTTACAAAAATAATAACTTCATAGTTTCAGATAGCCAGGTTAATTTTTACTTGGTAAGAGACAGTAAGAAGTCTGATCAATTACCCCTATTAAGATTTTTACTTCAAAACGGAATCGTTCCGCGGCATACATTCAATTTTCCCGGGCTAGACGGAAAATGGCTAAGGTTTGCGGTGAAAAGCGAACGTGATAATGAACGACTGGTGGAGGTTTTTAGGCAATGGCGCAATCATCACTGATTTTTGTCTCGGGAGGAGTAAGAAGCGGGAAAAGCAGCTTTGCGGAAAAGCTGGCTATCACCCAGGCTAAAAAAAGAAGTGGCACGCTATTTTACATTGCCTGCGGGCGTTCCGGTGATGCGGAAATGAATGAGCGGATTGCCCGGCACCAAAATGACAGGAAAAGTAGTCCCAAAGCCTGGATGACTTTGGAATACCCGGTGGCCATAGAAAGGGCGATACCCCGACTAGATTCAAGCAGTATCGTACTTCTTGATTGTCTGACTACTTTACTAAATAATGAAATGTTCCCCTATACGAAAAATATGGATGAATGGAAAAGCCCAACCTTCCTTGCGTCGGTAAAGAGGAAGATAATCGAGGGAATCACTGAGATCAGGGAGCATGCATCCTGCCTAATTATTGTGAGCAATGAGGTACTTCATGACCCAATTATTGACAACGGAGTGAACAATGCCTATTCGAAAATGATTGGAAGCCTTCATCAGGAAATCGTTCTTTATTCAGATAAAGCCTATGTAATGGAAGCCGGTTGTGCAGTGCTTATGAAGGGGGAAACAGAATGAAAGGGATCATGATCCAAGGGACGTCATCAGATGCCGGAAAAAGTTTTATTACCACTGTGTTTTGCAGGCTGCTGGCGAATGAAGGAATAAAGGTGGCCCCCTTCAAATCACAAAATATGTCCAATAACTCATATGTAACGGTGGATGGATCAGAAATTGGCAGGGCACAGGGTATTCAGGCGGAAGCAGCAAATACCGAGGCGTCTGTCTGGATGAACCCAATCCTTTTAAAGCCAAAATCTGATCAGAGCTCTGAAATTGTCCTTTTCGGTAAACCACTCCGCACGTTATCCGGCATGTCCTATCGAGAGGACTTTTATGAGCAGGGAATCGACGTGATTAAACAGTCCCTTGCCAGGCTGGAAGAAGCGTATGATGCGGTGATCATGGAGGGGGCCGGCTCTCCTGTCGAAATTAACTTAAAAGACAGAGAGCTTGTAAATATGAAGGTGGCCGAGCTCGCTGATGTACCAGTCATCCTGGTTGCTGATATTGAAAGGGGAGGGATCTTCGCCAGCATTGTCGGTACGCTGGAGCTGCTCACGCCTTCTGAGAGAAAACGTGTCAAAGGAATTATTGTCAATAAATTCAGGGGAGATATCCGGCTGTTTGAGGACGGTGTAGCCTGGATTGAGGAGAGAACAGAAATACCGGTTTTAGGTGTCATTCCCTACATCAATGGACATATGGTTGAAGGCGAAGATTCCCTGTCACTGGCCGATCGGTTTTCGGACACTAAAAAGTCGTCGATTGAATTGGCTGTCTTGAAATTACCTTATATATCAAATTACACGGACATCGAACCTTTTTTATATGAGGAAGATGTTTCAATCAGATGGGTGGAGGAAGCTTCAGCCTTTGGAAAGCCGGATGCCCTGATCATCCCCGGCACGAAAAGCACCATCCATGACCTACGCTATTTGAAGAAAACGGGTTTAGCACAAAAGGTAATAGACTATTATCATCATGACGGTACCATCATCGGCATTTGCGGAGGCTTTCAAATGCTCTGTGAAGAATTAATAGATGCAGAAGGGATGGATACTGGTTCTCGGCAGACGAAAGAGGAAGGCCTTTCCCTCATACCTGCAAAAACGTTTTTTTCAGCTGAAAAAAAGACCATCCGTACAATGGGAAGCCTGCATTCAGAGACAAACTTACCGGGAAATGTTCTGCTTGAAGGCTATGAAATTCATTTAGGCCATTCCGTTTGGAATACCGAACATGGACAATCGCCCTTTTTAGTTCTCGATAAAGAAGAAGAGGAAGGGTTTTATGAGGAGAAAGGCAGGCTGATTGGCACTTATCTGCACCATCTGTTTCACAATGATGAGTGGAGGGCGCTGTGGTTAAACATGCTGCGACAGAAGAAGCAGCTACCCCCTGGTAAAACAACCTTTATGATTAATGAGAAATTCAAGAAACTTGATGAAGCTGTCGAACAAATACACCCATTTTTAAAATGGGACAAGGTCAAAGAGATCATCGACGGCTGGGGCCAGGAAACATGAAAATGTGGAACGGGTTTCTTATTAATCTGCAATTTTTTACTGTTTTCCCGATTAGAAGACAGCTTCCGATGGAAAAGGATTACCTAAACAAGGCAGTCCAAACCTTTCCATTGCTTGGGATACTGTTGGGAGTCATATATGCAGCTGTTTTATATGCGCTATTAGAATGGACGCCATTTTCTCCGCTTGCCGCAGCCTTTATCATTTGGCTATTGACGATTATCAGCACGGGAGGTCTGCACCTTGATGGCTGGATTGATGCAAGCGATGCTTACTTTTCTTACCGGGACATCCAAAAACGGCTAGAAATTATGAAAGACCCGAGAACTGGTGCTTTCGGGGTACTCTCTGTCATTGTGCTTCTGAGCTGCCGGATGTTCTTTCTCTATGAAATAGTTGAAAATATCAAACCATGGTCGTATATCCTGATCGTTATGATGCCCTTTTTGGGGAAGTCAGCGATGGGGCTTATGTTAACCAAAGTACTGCTGGCAAAGAATGAAGGTTTGGCTTACTTTTTCCAGGAAGCTGCCGGAAAAACCAGTACTAATCTATATCCTGTCTACCTTCTTTTACCGGGACTGGTATTTCTGTCTACGAACCTAACGATTTTTTATTTATACATGGCGCTTTTGGCGGTATTTATCCTTTTCCTGCTGTTTTTAAAAAGAAAGATAGTAAGTTGGTTTGGCGGGATAACAGGTGATGTGGTGGGTGCTTCCGTTGAAGGAGTTGAATTAATTCTGTGGATGACAATCTGGTTGTTACATTATTTCGTCACGGCCTAACGTTTGCAAACGAAAGAAAAGCGTATCTAGGCTGGACTGACTCCGCTCTGAGCAGAAAGGGAAAAGAACAGCTTTCGCAAATTGCGGACGATGTGCAAGCCGTTTTTTCAAGCGATTTAACAAGATGTATCGACACCGCGGCCATATTATTTCCAAAGATACCTGCTATAAAAAAGAGAGAGTTCAGGGAAATTCACTTTGGAGCCTGGGAAGGAAAAACATATCAAGCTTTACAGGATGACAGTGACTATCAAAACTGGCTTGAGCAGCCTTTTACGAGAACTCCCCCGGGTGGCGAAAACTATGAGAAGTTTGCGGACAGAATCCAAAGCGGCTGGGAGGCATGTATGGATGAAGTGATGTCACAGGGAGTCAAACGTACCGCTATCGTGACCCATGGAGGAGTGATCCGGTATTTATTAATGAAATTTGCCCCCGTTGAGAGGGCATTTTGGGAATGGAGCGTCACGCACGGAACTGGCTGGGAGCTGACTTTCAAAACGGATGATTTGAGGAGGGGAAAGCGTTGCATTTTGTTACAGGAGGTGCATATAACGGCAAATCACGATGGGTAAAAGAATATAATAACGGAAAAGGGTTTGTGTTTGACCGCTGGTTCTCTGCTTATCATGGCAATGACCTTCCAACTGATTTACGCATGCTTGTTGCCAATAAGGTTGTGCTTGAAGGGATCGAGCAGTACATAAAAGAGGAAAGTCTCTTAACGGATACGCACACCTGCAGAGAAACCTGGAGAAAAAGGCTGGAGGATTGGGAAGTCTGGGAAAAAAGCGGCCAGATGCGGCAACTAGTGATGATCGGAACTGATATTACAAAAGGAATTGTACCGCTGGAGCGAGGAAATAGGAAATGGCGGGATCTAACAGGCTGGGTCTATCAGGATCTATCATCAAAAGCTGACAGGGTAGACGTAATTTGGTACGGTTTAAATAAGCAAATTAAATGAGGAGGATTCAAAATGAGATTATACACACGTACTGGGGATAAAGGAAAAACGAGCATAATTGGTGGAAGGGTGGATAAGGATGATGTTCGCGTCGAGGCTTATGGAACTGTCGATGAAATAAACTGCTTTGTGGGTCAGGCCATGCTTGAGCTTGATTCATCCCTGTTTAAAGATGTTTTCGAAGACCTGGAACGAATTCAGCATGAACTGTTTGATTGCGGCGGAGACCTTGCTTCGGTTTCCGAAAAGCGGCCGTTAAAGCTGACGGAAGAAGCTGTTTCTCATTTGGAAAGCAGGATTGATATATTTATTGCGGAAGCTCCTGAGCTTGAAAGATTTATTTTACCGGGAGGCACGAAGCCAGCTGCCTCTATTCATATAGCCCGGACTGTAACAAGGCGTGCAGAGCGGTTGACGGTTTCGCTCATGAAAGAGGATGAAAACGTTTCGCCTGTTGCTGTGCAGTATTTAAACCGCTTGTCAGATTACTTTTTCGGGCTTGCCCGTGTCATCAATTTCCGCCTTGGAGTAAAGGATGTAGAATATGTGAGAAGTGCGAACGTATTTCGGGACGGAAAAAGAAAAGGAGAATAAAAATGTCTGTTAGGAAATTGAGCTGGGCAGCCATCTTTATCGCTCTTTCGGCGGCAGGCGCATTTATCAAAATTCCTGCCCTCATAGGCAGCGTTGCCCTCGATAGCTTTCCTGCTCTGCTTGCCGCCGTGCTGTTGGGACCGGCATCGGGTGCGGTCATTGCCGGAGCAGGCCATATCGTTTCGGCCATCCTGGGAGGAATGCCCCTTGGTCCTTTTCATTTTTTAATTATGTTTGAAATGGCTATATTAGCCTGGGGGTACGGTACGTTATACCTTGCCGGAAAACGAATGAGTGCTGCTGTGCTTTTCTTGATTGGGAATGTTTTAATCGCGCCTCTTCCGTTTGTATTTTTGATCAGTCCGCAGTTTTACATGGCGATGCTGCCGTCTTTGCTGGCAGCATCGGTTATTAATCTAGTGATTGCACATTTGTTGGCTCCAAGACTTACTCCTATTATAGAAAAGCTGTTTTCCGATAAAGAGATGAACCGATGAGGGATCCGTTGATCATCCCGTATAACCATCAATTTCTTGTCATAGCCAGCGATAACAGCGGGGGCATCGGTCTCAAGGAAAAGGATGTTGTTAAAGTTCCTTATGATATTGTCGCTTACTATTCATTTCGAGTAGCGGTCATGGAATGCATCGCGGCAGGGGCTGACCCCGTTTCCATCGTTATGCAAAACTTTTGCGGGGAAGAGGCGTGGAGTGCGTTAAATGGAGGGATACAGCAGGGAGTGGAAGAATTGGGGATCGATATTCCGGTTACCGGCAGTACGGAAAGCAACATGGAACTGCTTCAGTCGGCAGTGGGGATGAATGTAATTGGAATTAGCAACCATCTTCCCAATTATGAAATGATCAATCTAAGCGAAGATAAACTGGCTGTCATTGGAAAACCACTGGTGGGAAATGAAGTAATGGAATATCCTCAGTCCATTGTTCCGCTAGCTGTTTTTAAATGGCTTTGCGAGCAAGACGAAATCACTGTCCTTCCAGTTGGATCAAAGGGAATTGCCCATGAAGTAAGGCAGCTGCTGCCAGAAATCAAACTGGAAGACATCCAGGCAGATTTAGACATACATAAATCAGCAGGCCCATCGACATGCCTTGTCATTTCCTACCCAGTCGACTTGAAGACAGCGATTCAGAGGGTCACTGGGAATTTGTTTTACGGCGTTACTCTATCCAGCCAACATGATCGCTGTGATAAGATGGGATTATAACCAGGCTGAAAGCTGTCCGATTTAGTCCGATCAACTGAAGCAAAAGTTGTCGAGGTAATAAGATAGGGTAACCGAGTGTCTTTAATCGTTTTAATTAAACTTGACAAAAATCCACTCTTGCCCCAATTATTATATTATTTAGAAAAGTCACAACAGCAGGAGTAGATCAGATGGGCTTACCAGATAGTATGGAGGAAAAACAGAGAGGATCCAGTTCAGAAGGGAAATCTAAAAAAACTAGTCTGTTCCAGGATATAACGGCTCAAAACGTATCTTCTGGATTAATTTCCAGTACCTTAGTGATGACTGGTCCAGCATTAATCATCCTGGAAGCGGCAGCAACTGGCAATTTTACCGACAGGCAGACGATTAATTGGATGTTTGCTGTCTACTTTTTTGGCGGCCTCTTCGGCATTTTAATGCCGCTCTTATTCCGGATTCCGATCACTGGAGGCCATTCAATATCTGGTGTGGCCTTTTTGGCAACGATGACGTCCCAATTTACCTATTCCCAGTTAATCGGCGGCTACGTGATGAGCGGGGTGTTGATTTTCCTTGTCGGGATGTCGGGCCTTTTTACAAAAATCATTAAATGGGTTCCAAAAGAGATTATTGCCGCGATGCTGGCGGGGCTGGTCACCAGTTACGTCGTCAAACTGGTTCCGTCTACTAAGGAAATGCCTCTGGTCGGAGGAGCAGCCCTGATCAGTTTTTTTATTTTTACGAAATATAGCAAACGTTTCCCGCCCGTTATGATGGCTGTGGCTTCAGCGTTCCTGGCTCTGTTTTTGACAGAGAATCTCGGTAGCCAATCGCAGCAAATTGCCTTTTTCCTTCCATCATTGCAAACACCGGAATTCACATGGATGGGGATGCTGACCCTGGCGCTTCCGCTGGCGATGTTAATCCTGAGCAACGATGCAGCCCCGGGAATCGGGGCATTGGAAAGCTCCAACTTTCATCCACCTATTCGCAAAATCGTTTCCTTTAGCGGGATTTTTTCAATCATCACCAGTTTTTTCGGAGGGCAATCCGCCAATATCGCCGGCATGATGACCGCGATCAGTGCAGGACCGGATTCGGGGCCTAAATCCAAGCGATACATGGCTGCTGTTGTTTCAGGGGCCGTCACCTTATTGTTTGGCGCATTTGCCTGGAAGATCGTCCCGTTCATACAATCTCTGCCACAGGCTTTTGTTGCCCTGCTGGCTGGATTTGCCCTGATCGGGGTCCTGCAGTCGAGCTTACAGATGGGGTTTTCCGGAAGTAAATATCGCTTAAGTGCACTCGCTGCTTTTATTGTGGCGCTGTCAAACGTATCGTTCCTTCATATCAGTGCACCGGTATGGGCGCTCGTTGCGGGAGCGGTGATAGCCCGGACGGTGGAAACTACTAATACTTAAAAATACTCTTTTGAGGGATAAAAAAGCTGTATTTGGTTTGATTGCTAAAAATTCATAAATAAAACGGTAGGCATTCACCCATAAAGGGAACCCAGCATAAACTAATTTGAAACGATACTTAACATTTCAAAAAGGGAGTGTTGATAACTTGACGGGAAAAATCAGAAATTATTATGCAGGCGGAAATACAGCGCGCGGGTTTCACAGTTTATATGAATCAAATCTTCAAGGACTTGATAAATTATTTATCCTGAAAGGCGGACCTGGCACAGGCAAATCCACACTTATGAAGAAAGTGGGCCAGGAATGGGTCAATAAAGGATTTGATATTGAATTTTTGCATTGTTCTTCAGACAACCAATCCATCGATGGAGTCATCATCCCCAAGTTTAAGGTTGGAATTGTAGACGGCACGGCACCCCATGTAATTGAACCACAGGCCCCGGGTGCCGTTGAGGAATATGTAAACCTCGGAGAAGCCTGGGATTCAAACAGTCTGGCTGCAGAAAAAGAAGCCATAGTCAGGCTTACAAAAGAAATCAGCAGTTCCTTTGCAACAGCCTATGCCAGATTTGCAGAGGCGCTAGCGATTCACGATGAATGGGAAAAAATCTATATTGAAAATATGGACTTCAACAAAGTAAACCAGCTTACGATGAAATTGAAGGAACTATTTTTCGGTGAGATGTTTATTAATAAGCCAGCTAACATCCGCCACCGTTTTCTCGGGGCCGCCACTCCCCAGGGGTCCGTCGATTTTGTACCGAACCTCACTGAGGATTTAACGAAACGATATTTTATTAAAGGACGCCCGGGATCAGGCAAGTCAACGATGCTCAAGAAATTGGCCGCTGCTGCAGAACAACGAGGCTTTGATGTGGAAATCTACCATTGCGGTTTCGATCCGAACAGCCTGGATATGGTGATTGTCAGGGAGATCGGTCTTGCGATTTTTGACAGCACGGCTCCTCATGAATACTTCCCCAACCGTGAAGGCGATGAAATTATAGATATGTATAAAGTGGCGATTACCCTGGGAACTGATGAAAACTATGCCTCAGAATTAAAAGATATTTCCGGGAGATATCGGGCAAAAATGAACGAGGCTACTTCATATTTAGCGCAAGCGAAAGCTTTGCACGATGATCTGGAAGCGATCTATGTCTCTGCGATGGATTTTGGCAAAATCCAAGAAATACAAGAAAGAATAAAGGCAGCGATTGAACAAATAGCTGGTGTTTCCTCCAAATAACATTGTATAGAGCTGACAGCCGATTAAACCGGGGTCAGCTTTTCTTTTTATTTGCCCGATACAAGGTTGCTCCGCTTATGTGTTTGGTTTTCGCTATGATAAAATAAAAGATGAGCCAAAGATAATAGAAAAAGGAGAGGTGCTTACATGGAGAGAATTCAGCTTCACGATGATTTGCAATTTTCGCGGATCATTCATGGACACTGGAGATTAGCTGATTGGAATTACACAGGTCAGCAAACGCTCGGACTGCTTGAACAATGCCTTGAATTGGGAATCACGACGATAGATACAGCAAGCATATACGGCAAATATACATGTGAGGAGCTTTTCGGAAACGCGCTCTCCTTAAAGCCGGAGCTTCGCGGGAAAATAGAGATTGTCACCAAATGCGGTATCAAGCTTGCCAATGATGAAAATAGTTTCCGCTTAAACCACTATGATTCAAGCAAGGAACATATTATTGAATCCACAGAACGTTCTTTGACAAAGCTTAGAACAGATTACATAGACGTATTGCTCATTCACCGCCCTGATGTTTTGACTAATCCTGAAGAGGTGGCTGAAGCATTCTCAAGCTTGAAAAAGGATGGTAAGGTTAAACATTTTGGCGTTTCGAACTTTCTGCCATCTCAAGTGAATATGCTGGAGGCTTATTTAGATGTGCCGCTTGTGACAAACCAGGTGGAACTTTCTGTCATGTATCGCGACCATTTTGAGAATGGTGTGGTTGACCAGTGTATCGAGAAGAAAATGCCGCCAATGGCCTGGTCTCCCCTCAATCGTGGAGCCGTCTTCAACAACCAGGAAGAAAATCCTTCCCGGGTGAGGTCCACTTTACAAAAAGTCGCTGAAGAACTGGGTACATCAACTATAGATGAAGTGATGTATGCATGGTTAATGCATCATCCTGCAAATATCATGCCGATTGCCGGTTCCGGAAAAATAGAGCGGATACAGAGCGCAGTGAATTCGATATCACTTCAAATGAATCGTGAACAATGGTATGAAATCTGGGTAAGTTCCCGCGGGAAAGATGTTGACTAAACCAATAATAACAGTCTGAAATCTTCAGGCTGTTTTTCATTTAATGGGGGCAAAGCCGATTTGGATAGTAAATGTTCCAGTTTGGATAGTGAAAATTAAATCTTGGATAGTAAAACATAAAAGTTTCTTGTTTTATGAACAACGATTCGTTGTGATATGATTACAACTTAAACGCGGCCTATAAAACAGGCAAAAAAGTTTAGCTGTATAGCAGGTTGGCTAAACTATGAGAGTTCAAATGCAAAGAAATAGAGGTGTTACCGTTGGTTCAATACATTGTCAGTGATATGGATGGAACATTGTTAAATAAAGATCAAAAGGTAAGTAAAGAAAATAAAGAGGCTATCGAACGTGCCCAGAATCAAGGCGTGGAAGTAATCATTGCGACAGGAAGATCCTTTCAGGAGGCGCGCTTTGCCCTGGATGAGGCAAACTTAGAGTGTCCCGTTATTTGCGTGAATGGCGCAGTGGTGTATACAAAAGACGGGGCGCTTGCAGCTTCAAACCCCATGGATCCGGATACCGTAAAATCAGTGATACAGTACTTGGAGAATGAAGGCATTTATTTCGAAATTTATACAAACGATGGGACGTATACAAAAAACTACGAGAAATCGCTGGCCACATTGGTTGACATTCTCTTGACAGCAAATCCTGACTTAGATCCTCTGAAGGTGACCGAGCAGGCACGGCAGCGGGTGACTGTCAGCCATATTAAATCGATTGAAGACTATGAAAAGCTTTTAAGTATATCTGAAATCGAATATTACAAGTTTTTAATTTTCTCAAATGATCTTCAAAAACTTGGAGATACGGCAAGTGCATTAAAGGAGAATAATCATCTAGCGGTCAGTTCATCGGGCCGGGAAAACCTTGAAATTACGAGCAGGGATGCACAGAAGGGAATCGCTTTAGAAAAGTATGTAAAAGAACGTGGTGGTTCATTAACCGAGGCCATGGCAATAGGCGATAATTTCAATGATGTCTCCATGCTTGAGCGGGTCGGGCGTTCGGTTGCAATGGGCAATGCACCAACGAAAATTAAAAATATATGTGAATTTATTACTGATACAAATGATGAAAATGGCGTAGCCAATGCAATAAATAAAGTTTTAAAAGGTTAGACTGTAGGCATAGAAAGCGGCAGATAAAAAACAGCTTAAGGTGGTCATCACATACCGCTTCCAAAATATAAAGGAGTGAGTTTTGTGGTTAGGAAGTATCTAGTTCCGGTTTTTATGTTTATGTTGGTCAGTGGGTGCTCAGGAAATCCACAAAATGAGATGGAGAAGGGTAAGTCGGAATCTGTTGAAACATCAGGAGATTCGGCAAAGCAAGGTAATGCAGAGGTACTGCTGACCAAGCTTAATGTTCCATGGTCGATACAAAAAATCAATGATACCTTTTATATGTCTGAAAGAGTCGGGGCCATTGTGACATGGGAAAATAATAAGATGACCCGTAACAAGGTGGCTTTGAAGGAAAAACTATCAGATAAACCGGAAGCAGGCCTGCTTGGCTTTGTGCTTGCGCCTGATTTTGAAAAAAGCAAAGAAGCCTTTGCTTATTATACGTATGAACAAAACGGAAAATCAGTAAACCGGATTGTCGTGCTGCAACACGATAATCAGCAGTGGATTGAAAAAAGACTGCTCCTGGACGGAATCCCAAGCGGAGATTACCACCACGGGGGCAGGATGAAGATCGGTCCTGATAACAAGTTATACGCTACAACAGGTGATGCCCGCGAAGATGAAATCGCCCAGGACAAAAGTTCTCTTGGCGGAAAAATTTTGCGCCTGAACCTGGATGGCAGCGTTCCTGAAGATAATCCGTTCCCGAATTCTTATATTTACTCACTTGGCCATCGAAATCCCCAGGGGCTTGCCTGGGGTGAGAAGGGCCAACTGTACAGCAGCGAGCATGGCCCCTCAGCCCACGATGAGATCAACAAAATCACCGCCGGAGATAACTATGGCTGGCCGCTTATCACAGGGGATGAAAAGAAAGCCGGGATGGAAACCCCAATCTTCCATTCTGGGTCAACTACCTGGGCGCCGTCTGGAATTGCCTATCATGAAGGCATTCTATATGCAGCGGCGTTAAGAGGAGAAGCAGTTAAGGCCTTTGATCTCAACAAAGGAGAAGTATCGAATGTATTTACAGGTGCAGGTAGAATCCGCGATGTCTTAATGGATGGGGACTATTTATATTTTGTAAGCAATAACACCGATGGAAGAGGAAACCCGGATCAAAAAGATGATAAACTTTACAGGATTCCGTTATCATCTCTGTAAGAAAAATACTTTTTAAAAAGAAGTATAGAGAAGCAAAACGGGGGACATACTATAACCATGATGATTTTTCCATAGTAATCCCCCTTTTTATCCGCTTGCTATTAGGCAGGTGGATTTTTTTATGGAAAAAGTGGAATAAAAGTTGGGTTTAATAAGCTGAACTGTAATGAATAAAAATAGCTAACTACTGTCCGTTAGTGCACAATCCATAAAAATTAAAAGGCAATATGGATAGAGGCAGGTTTCCTCCCTCTTCCATATTGCCTGGTAAAACCTGAATTACCTTTTCCACTTATAAGGCCAGAATCGTTCTTTTCGAATCCAGGTAAGCATTGCTGGATCCTGGCTTTGCATTTTTTCCGCCCAGGTTGCGACCATCGATTCTGTTTGTGATCGATGGGCTTTAATGGCGGCAATCTTTTTATCCTCGACAGCTGTTACATCATTAATAATTTCCGGTTCACCCAGCTCTGCCAGGCTATTGTTGGAAAAGGCGACGCAATGCAGCTTTGGCCGTTCTTCCGGGGCAATGCGTTCAACGGCGCGGACTACTGCCCTGCCGGTGGCTTCATGATCAGGGTGGACACTGTATCCCGGATAAAAGGTGATAATCAGTGAAGGATTTAGTTCGTCGATAAAGGCCGAAATCTTTCCTGTCAGCTCTTCATCATCCTCAAATTCCACTGTTTTATCACGCAGTCCAAGCATTCGCAGATCCTGGATGCCAAGAGCATTGGCTGCGTCAACAAGCTCCTGCCTGCGAATTTTTGGCAGGCTCTCCCTTGTCGCAAACGGAGGGTTCCCTAAATTGCGTCCCATTTCACCCAATGTCAGGCAAGCATAGGTGACAGGCGTTCCGTTTTCAATATTTAACGCAATTGTACCTGAAACTCCAAAAGCCTCATCATCCGGATGAGGGAAGATAACTAAGACATGACGTTCTTTTTCCATGCCGGTTGTGCTCCTTTCTTACTTTGAATAAAAGTTCAACTTTTTCCATAGGACTGGTGTTAGTTGACGTTCCTTTTTACAGGGCGCTTCCGCGTTTCTATTCAAAAGGACTTGGACTGATTTGCAGGGCAACCGCGAGTTTCCCGGTAAAATCCAATCCTGCAAGCAATAGTCTACCCTGGTCATCTATTTCAAAATGGGTCAGGCCTTCTCCATAAACCCAGCCGATTTCGAGCTTCAAGCCGACTCGAAAGGGTCCGTCGCCGACAATCTTGCCATGCTCATAACGGATCAGTGCATTACGGATATAAGCACCCGCCGAGAAAAAGGATTCATCATTATGGGTGGCGTAAGCGCCGTTTGTCGTTTCCAAATGCAAATACACATCGGCTTCGGCAAACGAATTAATTTTCTGCTGCACCTCCGCACGGTCAATAGCTTTCATCTAAATTTCCTCCTCTGCTGACACCAAATAAAGTGAAACTTCCATCTGTGGGCCCCAATGATGGTTAGTTGAACAAATCGGGAATTTACGGTCAGTGGTCCCCACAAAACTTTCGCAGCCTCTTCTAAGTATTGAAGTAGGGACATTATCGTCCGTTAATACGCGATAGAACAATCTCTATACAATCTTACTAAAAAGCTGACCAAAAAGCGAAAAGTTGAGCCGATCCTCCTTTGTAAAAATGAAAGCCAACAACAAAGAGGCTTTCCAAAAAAGGCGAATCCTGAAAAAAAGGCTGGCATTTATACCAGCATCTTAAGACCAGAATAACTTTCACTTTTTTAATACAGCCTGTGTTTTTCTATTTTACAATTTGTCCGACGAGTCTAATCTGCCTGCACCGTAAGTACGATAAGCGCTGTGCATAGTGGGCCGACATATTCATTTAATTTCCAGGAATGGCGGATTGCTTCTGTAATAAATTCCTTTGCGAGATAAATCGATTCACGGACAGGCTTTCCTTTAGCCAGTTCGGCAGTGCTTGCTGCTGAATAAGTGCAGCCTGCTCTATGTATATATGTTGTATTAATACGTTCAGATTCAAGTATTTCAAAGGTCTCCCCATCATACAATAGGTCGATTGCCAGTTCATGTTCAAGCTTGCTTCCGCCTTTAATCAGCACATACTTTGTCCCTAATTCATGGATCTTCTCAGCAGATGACTTTCATGCTTTACTTTCCGGTATTTACTAAAGTTATATTCTCTAACATTGGGCTTTCTCGTTCGGAAAAATCTTTAAAACCTGTAAGCCCTCTCAAAAAAGAGCGAATATTTCAGGTGGACAGCCAGTATATATTCCAGGAGAGGATCATGGAAAATAATAATAGGAAGGTATCTGCAAATAAGAAGGGGAAGCGAATGTGGATGATCATTTGTTAAGCAAAACAACCGATTGTCAACTTCATGGGTAGAGGAAGTGTTATTATACCCTATTTACTATTTTGAAAATCTAATATTTGGGAATTAAAGCACTTTACTTAAAGGTTATGTGGTAGAATGTAAGTACAAATAGATTTCAGAAAAGTTTGAAAAAAGGGGTGATTTTATGAACAAACAACTAAATAAGAAGGTATTACTAGTAATGGCAATGGTGGTTTTGGTACTAACTGGTTGTAACTTCGATTCAGCGAAAGAGACAGATTCAAACAGTAACAAGAATAAAGAAACATCTGAAGGGAAGCAAGTATTAAACATGGTCGAAGCTTCTGAAATTCCAACTATGGACTCTGCGCATGCCCACGATAATGTTTCCTTTACCGTTTTGAGCAACGTGAATGAAGGCTTATATCGTTTAGGAAAAGAGCATAAACCAGAGTTAGCCATGGCCAGTGATGATCAGATTAGTGAAGATGGATTAGTACACACTTTCACTCTGCGTGATGCTAATTGGAGTAATGGTGAGCCTGTAACTGCTGCTGACTTTGTTTACGCATGGCAGAGAGTTTTTAAGGAAACCGGACACTATGCAAGTATGTTTGAAACAGCGAGTATTCTGAATGCAACTGAAATCCTGGAAGGAAAAAAGCCAGTTGAAGAACTGGGAGTCAAGGCTCTTGATGAAAAGACACTTGAAGTTACCTTGGCTAAGCCTGCGCCTCTTCTCGGACAACTCCTAACATTTCCCACCTTCTTACCGCAAAATCAAAAGTTTGTTGAGAGTCAAGGAAAAAAATATGCTTTGGAAGCAAGCAATGTAATATATAATGGTCCATTTATGCTCTCGGAATGGAAACATGATACAAGCTGGAAATATAAAAAAAATCCTGATTACTGGGATGCTGACAACGTAACATTAGCAGAAATTAATGTATTTGTAGTCAAAGAAGCGGCAACACAGTTAAATCTGTATGAAACCAAGGAGGTTGATAGTATCAATCTTAGTTCTGCTTCCGTAGATCAGTATCAAGACAACAAAGACTTTATGTCTATAGCAGATTCAGAAATTTTCTTCCTGCGCTTCAACCATAACCATAAAGCGCTAGGCAATGAAAATATTCGGCGTGCAATTGACATGAGTTGGGATAAAAAAGCCCATGTTGAAACAATTCTGAACAACGGCTCATTACCTTTATATGGATTAGTGCCAAAGGATTTCTCTTCTTCTCCGGATGGGAAAGGTTTCCGCGAATTAAATGGGGACTTTAACCACGGGACCATTAAAGAAGCACAAAAGTACCTCGCGAAGGGTCTAGAAGAAATTGGCCAGGATTCTGTAAAGGTTACGCTAACCGTTTCTGCTGTTGAAGGCAATGATAAGACTGCTGAATATTTAAAAAGCCAAATAGAAAAGAATTTACCAGAATTATCAGTTGATATTAAGCTTGTACCCGTAGAGCAAAGATATGAATTAGAATCAGCGAAGGAATATGACATGGTTATCTCAGCATGGGGACCAGACTATATTGATCCAATGACCTATATTGGAATGTGGGTAACAGACGGTTCAGCTAATCGTATGGATTACTCTAACACTGATTATGATGCCCTTGTAGAGAAAATCAATAATGAAAATGATCCTGCGAAAAGGTATCAAATGATGCTGGATGCCGAAAAAATGTTATTTGAAGATGCAGCTATTGCCCCTTTATATCAACGAGGTTTGGCTGTCCTGCAACGCAGTAATATCAAAGGTTTGGTTCGTCACCCAAGTGGTCCGGATTTCAGCTTTAAGTGGACGCGCATAGAAGGTAAATAGTGCAGCAGGTCTAAAGCCTGTATCATTCAGCAGGCTTTCTTTTTTCTTTGTTGAATTGGGCAGCGATTTGAAAGCTAAGCGAAACGAGGTGCGGTTTTGAAAGGTTATTTCGCTAAACGTCTAGGTTATATGTTGATTACACTTTTTGTTATTGTTTCGATCACCTTTTTCCTCATGCAACTCCTTCCAGGTACACCATTTACTGATCCAGAAAAGTTATCCGAACAGCAATTAGAGCTAATGAATGAGAAATATGGACTTAATCAGCCAGTGGCGATCCAGTATGTAAACTATGTAAGAAGTCTAGTGACAGGAGATTTGGGGATTTCTTATCAATACGAAGGACGTTCAGTTAATGAAATTCTTAGCGAACGGATTGGTCCATCTGCCCTGATTGGGTTTCAAGCGCTTGTTTTTGGAGCGCTGGCAGGTTTGGCTCTGGGTATTATTTCTGCCTTGCATCATAATAGTTTTCTAGACTATGGTTCTGTGACCATTGCTGTACTGGGAATGTCGATCCCATCGTTTGTTTTTGCCGCACTCATGCAATATTTTATTGGGGTAAAACTAGGATGGTTGCCCGCAGCATTATGGCAAGGATACGAATATACTATTATGCCTTCATTGGCACTATCGGTGACAGTAATAGCGACAGTCGCTCGGTTTATCAGAACAGAGATGCTTGAAGTGCTGGGGCAAGATTATATTTTAACCGCTAGAGCAAAGGGAATTAGTGAAAAAGCAGTCGTTTTCAGACATATCGTACGCAACGCTATCATTCCTGTCGTAACGATGTTAGGCCCCTTAGCAGTAGCGATTATGACAGGGACATTGGTGATTGAGAAAATCTTCTCCGTACCTGGTCTCGGCGAACAATTTACAAAGTCTGTCTTAGTCAATGATTATAGCGTCATTATGGGAGTTACTTTGATGTACAGTGCGTTATTTATTGGGGTTGTCTTTATTGTCGATATCCTATATGGAGTTATAGATCCACGCATTAGTATAAAGGGGGAGCATAAACTATGAGTCTGCCAAAGCAAGAAATTACAAAAGATTTATTTGTACATGCCCCGCTGGAATCAGGGAAAAGTGAGGAGCTTCCAGGAACACCAGTCACGTTTTGGAGTGAGGCTTGGAGAAGGTTGAAAAAAAACAGAGGAGCTTTTCTGGGACTTATAACGATTATTTTATTTTCAGTTATGGCCTTGATTGGTCCGTTTCTAACTGAAAATTCATATATGGACCAGGACTTAGCTCTTTCCAACTTACCGCCAAAAGCAGCCGGATTAGAATGGCTTGGCTTTGATGGCTCTGATGTCAACGGAATAGACCAATATGCTGCGAGAGGGATCAACGAAAGCTTTTGGTTTGGAACAGATGAATTTGGCCGTGACCTCTGGACCAGAGTATGGAAGGCCACTCAGATATCTTTATTTATCGCTATAATCGCGGCCCTGTTAGATTTAATCATTGGTGTAGTTTATGGCGGTATATCTGCTTTCTATGGCGGACGTGTCGATAACGTGATGCAGCGTATTATTGAAGTTTTAATAGGGATTCCCAATTTGATTGTCATCATTTTATTTATCCTTATTCTTGAACCTGGAATTACTTCGATTATCTTAGCTATGGTTATCACTGGCTGGGTCGGCATGGCACGTGTGGTTCGAGGACAAATATTACAGCTGAAGGGCCAAGAATATATCCTCGCAGCCCGAACTTTGGGAACCTCCAATTCCAAACTCATTTGGAGGCACTTGGTTCCTAATGTGATGGGTTCCATCATTATTACTTTGATGTTTACTATACCGACGGCGATCTTCTTTGAAGCATTTCTAAGTTTTATTGGTTTGGGTTTACAACCTCCTCTAGCTTCTTTAGGTGTATTAATTGAGGATGGCTACAAATCGATGCGTTTTTTTTCATATAAACTAATATTTCCAGCCATTGTCATTAGTGTCATTATGATTAGCTTTAACTTATTGGGTGATGGATTGCGTGATGCACTAGATCCTAAAATGAGGAAATAAGAGAGGAGACAACAATGGAAGATACTATATTAAAGATAGATAATCTTCATGTTTCCTTTAAAACGCACAATGATGGGGAGACAAAAGCAGTACGCGGAGTGAGTTTTGAGTTAAAAAAAGGGGAAACGTTAGCTATTGTTGGCGAGTCGGGTTCTGGTAAGTCAGTGACAGCAAAAAGCTTAATGAGACTTTTACCCAAGCAAAATAGCATGATTAAAGATGGTCAAGTATTTTATGAAGGAAAAGACTTGCTAAAATATAGTATTAAAGAAATGCAAAAGATACGCGGCTCGGAAATATCAATGGTATTTCAAGATCCTATGACTTCCCTCAATCCGACGATGACGATTGGTAAGCAAATCATGGAAGGATTAAGAAAGCATCAGGCGTTTAGGAAAAAAGAGTTGTTTAAAAAGGCAGCCGATCTTCTTGAACTTGTTGGAATTCCAAGCCCAATGGAACGAATGAAGGATTATCCTCATCAGTTTTCAGGTGGAATGAGACAGAGAGTCGTTATTGCGATGGCACTGGCCTGTAATCCAAAAGTTCTGCTTGCTGATGAGCCTACGACGGCCCTTGATGTAACTATACAAGCACAAATTTTAGACTTGATGAAGGATTTACAGAAGAAAACTGGAACAGCGATTATTATTATTACCCATGATCTAGGTGTGGTCGCTAGTATGGCTCAGCGTGTGGCGGTTATGTATGCAGGAGAAATTATTGAAACAGGAACAGTAGACGAGATTTTCTATGAACCAAAACACCCTTACACATGTGGATTACTTTTATCCATGCCGAAATTGCATGCAGCTCGTTCAACAAAGTTGATTCCAATTCCAGGGATTCCACCTGACTTAGGCCAATTGCCTGAGGGCTGCCCTTTTGCAGCTCGTTGTCCATATGTCATGAAAGTGTGCCACAGTTTTTCACCAAGTAAGACTGAAGTATCAGAGACGCACTCAGTCTCATGTTGGTTAGAAGACGAGCGTGCACCCCAAGTAGAATGGATAGATGGAGCAGGAGGTTCAATAGATGAGCGAAAAAGAAAAGTTGATTGAAGTTAAAAATCTAAAGAAATATTTCAATGTAGGCAAAGGGAAAATTTTAAAAGCGGTAGATGACGTCTCTTTTGATATCTATAAGGGGGAAACCCTGGGCTTGGTGGGAGAGTCTGGTTGCGGGAAATCGACAGCAGGGCGAACTATCATTCAATTATACAATGCTACCTCAGGCCAAGTGATCTATGATGGCGAAGATACTCAGGTGAAAAAGTCAGCTGTAGATAAAAAAAGTATGAAAAAGAAAATGCAAATGATCTATCAGGATCCTTATTCATCTCTTAACCCGAGAATGACTGTATTAGAAATTATTGCAGAGGGAATTGGCAATCATGAAGTTCAACTAAAAAGTAAGGAAAAAGAAGCTAGAGTTTATGATTTGCTTGAATCGGTTGGCTTAAATAAAAAGCACGCCAATCGTTATCCACATGAGTTTAGTGGAGGGCAGTGTCAACGCATAGGAATTGCACGCGCTCTTGCTGTAGCACCTGAATTTATCATTGCTGATGAGCCTATCGCGGCATTAGATGTTTCCATTCAGGCTCAGATCGTCAATCTATTGCAAGAATTACAGCAAAAAAAAGGGTTAACGTACTTATTTATTGCTCATGATTTATCTATGGTTAAACATATTAGTGACCGCATCGCCGTCATGTATCTAGGGGGTGTCGTAGAATTAGCTGGCAGTGAGGATTTGTATGATAATCCTCTCCACCCTTATACACAAGCTTTGTTATCAGCTATTCCTATTCCTGATCCCAAGATTGAAAGAACACGTGAACGCATTATTTTAAAAGGAGACGTCCCAAATCCAATGGATCCTCCAAGCGGCTGCCGCTTCCGCACACGCTGTCCTAAAGCTATGCAGATTTGTACAGAAATAGTTCCAGAATGGCAGGAAGTTTCATCAAACCATTTTGTTGCTTGTCACCTTTATAAGCAGTAAGAATGGAGTCTATGGCGAGGAAGGGGTCATTTCTATAGAATGGATATACTTTTTGAATACATAAGGTGAGGTCATTGTAGAAAGGAGTGCTCCATAGGTAAGGTTGAAAGTGACTTCATCGCCGACGCTAAAGTTCATTTTCTTGGCATCGAGAACGATATGGTCACTGCTTGATCCAAGAATTTCAAAGTCTAATATGGGCAGTAGTCCAGTCACAAGCACGTCCTGATTACCGGCTCCAAGGATAGCACGTGTTATTTGGCCACGATCTTCAAATTGGGGAAAGTCGCCGAAAGCATTCTGTCCTAATTCTCCGAAGGGTACGGATGGTTTTGTTTTCGATTCAATGACCTCTGTCACAAAGGTGAATGCGTCAGTGTATAGTTCGGGAATTGCCAATCGGTTGAGGGTTTCACGTCCCAAAAAGAACGATTCTCCTACCCTTAAGTTGTTAATTTTCCCAATACTTTTAGTTGCCATAAACCAATTGTAATTAGCCGAGTTTCCGCCTGAAACGTAAGAAAGAGGCAGCGAAAACTTCATTTCAATTTCGCTGGCCAGAGTAGATAAATCATCCATTTTTTCTTCGCTCGGTTTGACCCCTCCAAAACAAGCAAAATTTGCGCCGATACCTTCTATTTTAACGCCTGATAGTTTCAAGACTTCTTGAATGAACATCTCTAGATTCTCGGGCATAATCCCTTCCCTTAAATCTCCCATTTCGATCATCAGAATAATTTTTTGTACAGTGTTGTAACTCTTAGCGGTTTCTGACAGCTTTTTAATGACAGAAAGTTCAGTATTAATGCTAATATCAGCATATTTAATGACAGCTTCAATCTCACTTAAAGCGGGTGATCGTAATAAAACAAATTGTGCGGAAATGCCTGCATCCCGCATTCTCTTGAGATTTATTAATTTCGAGTCTGCTAGCATCTGAATGCCTTGATTCAAAAATATCTTTGCGATTTCCGGAGATCCGCAGACACCTTTCGTAACCGCCATAATTTCTATACCTTTAGAGCCATATAATTGGACTAGTTTTTTTGCATTGTGTGCAATTTTAGCTAAGTTGATTTCAATCCTAGGAGTAGGAAGGCGGGTCAATTAACAAGCACCTTTTTTTGTTCACTCTTCAATTGAGGGTATTTTTCGAAGATGGCAGCAACAAGTTTGTTACATCCAAATTTGAGGGTATCCGTCGTTGGGAGTGTAAGCTCATCTTCGTATTCTGAAATCGCAGCAGTAAGTTCTTCATCCGACATGTTTTCATGATTGATGGTAATAGCGATCACTTTTGCTTTTGAATAACTTTCGATGAGATCGATTTCACTTTGGACCGTTGGCATTTTCATATAACTGAAATCACCTAAATGTTCTCTTTTCGGAGCGTGTTGAACGATAACTGCTCCGGGTCTTGAGCCCCTGATAATTCCACCTGAACTAATGTACGCAGGATGGCTTAATGCACCTTGGCCTTCTACGATGATAATATCAGGATTTTCATTTTCATAAGCTTTCATAATCTGATTTTCAATTTCACCTGTCATAAATTGAGAGGGAATGGCGTCAATGGCAACTCCGTATTTCGCGCCTTGTATTAACCCGGTTTGTCCAGTTGCAATAAAAGCAACATTTAATCCCTTTTTTAATAAAGCATCCTCGAGCAGAACCGATGTTGTTCTCTTGCCAATCGCGCTATCCGTTCCTAGTACGGCTACGATCGGTGTTTCGATGTTTAAAATCCGTCCTGAAAAAAGGTGCATTTCCTTTTTTTGTGCGGGTTTTCTAACGTCATGGATTGTGATGCCAAACTGTTTAGAGTGCTTCATAAATTCTTCATCATCTGTAAAAAATTCATGAAGAGGGTTAACGATATTCATTCCATGTTCCATCGCTTTAAAAAGAAGATTTCTCTCATCCTTTTTCAGGAATGCCTCAGAGGGGGCTATTCCGTATATGAATTGATCAGGAACCTTTTGTAAATTCTCTAATGCGTGATCAAGGCTTTTAAATACAGGGATCCCGTTTTTTTCTCCTAAAAGGTATTCACCGGCGTCCATACCAACCTTTGTACTGTCGATGACTCCAACTATCTCAAATTTCCTTGAGCTTCTAACGAGTCCGTTTGCCGTCTTCCCATCCATTGTCCCGAACTTACTTTCACAATAAACGATTGCAGTTTCTTTCATAAGGCTTTTCCTCCCAAAGTTAATTTTCCTGACCTACCTCCTTGTTAAAGGAGATGTTATACCTTTGGCCAAGTGAAAAAATGTATTACCATAGAGAACAACTTCAAAATAATAAGGACCTGTTTTTTTCAGAATATACAATTTTTTGAAGATCATTTATAAGTATATCATAGTTTAGGGACTAAAGATTTGTCCTTCCTACTTTTATTTGTCCTTTTACTGAATACAATACATTTTCTCGTCCACGGAGGGCATTGAATCCCTAAAGACGAACTGGCAAAATAAAGATGAAGGAAAGGTGAGTTGTGAATGGATGCAACGGGATTGCTGCTAGCGGGTGGAAAATCCAGCAGAATGGGAACCAACAAAGCGATGCTTCCAATGTCAGAGGGAATAAATATTCAAAACATAGCTTCTGAATTAAAAAAAGCTGTTGGCAAGGTGTTGCTGGTTACAAATGCACCGCCTGATTATGCATTTCTCGGTATGCCGACAGTACAGGATGAATTCAAAGAACTTGGTCCGCTTGCAGGCCTGCATGCAGGCCTATCTGCATCCAAAACGGAAGTGGTGTTCGTCTCGGCTTGTGATATGCCATTTATAAAAGCGGCTGTAATGAAAGAGATGCTGGAAAACCTTGAAGATTTCGAGGCACTTGTACCCGAGATTAATGGCCAGCTTCAACCCCTGTTTGCCGTTTATCGAAGGTCTTGCTTGCCGCTTCTTGCCTCTTGCCTAGAGAATCGAAAGCTAAGAATGATACATTTTCTTGAACAGGTGAATGTGAAAGTAATGAAAGAAACAGATTTTCAAGTTTATACAAAACAGAATAAGCTGTTTCCGTATTTGTTTTTTAACATGAACACTCCGCTTGACTATGAAAATGCAAAAATAATCGAAAAGGAATTTGCTGTTTTATTAAAAAAAGACGGGGAGTATTCTTAAAATCTCGGTCACTAGAATTCGTTGGACAAGCCCAAGCCAATCGAATTCCAATTATTCTTCTTGATGTGTTAGGATATGATCAGGAAAGCATAATTACCTTCATACAACAAGACCTTTTTTCAGAATATAATCATTACAAAGGGTGAGACGATGGATTTCGAAATCTCAAAAGACCCCATCCGCATTGAGGATGTGATCGATAAGGTTGTTGCAAGGGAAGCGGGTGCGATTACAACATTTATCGGAACGGTCAGAGAGCTTACTAATGGAAAGAAGACTCTTTTCCTCATATATGAAGCTTACGAAGCAATGGCTGTGAAAAAGCTCGAGCAAATTGGTAAGGAAATCAGAGAACGCTGGCCGAATACGCATGTTGCCATTACCCACCGCGTCGGGAAGCTGGATATCACAGATGTAGCCGTGGTGATTGCGGTGAGTACGCCGCATCGTAACGATTCATATGAAGCAAATCGCTATGCGATTGAAAGAATTAAAGAAATCGTACCAATCTGGAAAAAAGAGCATTGGGAAGAAGGGGAAAAGTGGATCGGCAATCAACTTGAAACGGTAAGCTATCCATCCGGAAAGCCTCGAGAGGAGGATATGAATGGTTAATGTACTCTTTTTTGCTCATTTAAAGGATGTTGTCGGTAAAGAGGAAGTTTCTGTAGAAGGAAATGAATGGAACGTTGCCAGGCTAAAGGAAAAAATAGCAGCTGATTATGGATTAGAAGGTTTGGAATCTGTCATGACTGCGGTTAATGAAGAATTTGCGGATGACGAAACCATTCTTTCAGAAGGAGATACGATCGCGTTTATTCCTCCTGTCAGCGGCGGGTGACATCAACATCGAAACTCACAATGGGAGAGGTTCAATCATGAGTGAACGCTACTCACGGCAAACGTTGTTTTCTCCAATCGGAGAAGAAGGTCAGAAAAAAATAAGCAGCAAGCATGTTCTGTTAATAGGCGCGGGCGCGCTCGGATCTGCCAATGCAGAATTTTTGACCCGGGCGGGAATCGGCAAGCTCACGATTGTTGACCGCGATTATGTGGAGGAAAGCAACTTGCAGAGGCAGCAGTTATATACAGAAAAAGACGTGCTTGAGAAGCTTCCAAAGGCCGAGGCAGCAAAGAGGCATTGTCAGGACATCAATGGGGAAGTCGAAGTTGAAGCAATCATCATGGACGGAACAGCGCTGTCGCTCGAGCCGCTGTTCGCTGGTGTTTCTTTGGTCATCGACGCGACAGACAACTTCGAGACAAGGATGGTTATCAATGATTTATCCCAGAAGCATCGGATTCCTTGGATTTATGGTGCGTGCGTGGGGAGCGTAGGAATGAGTTTTACAATCATCCCGGGAGTGACACCATGCCTTAATTGTCTGCTACGCTCAATCCCAATCCAGGGAATGACATGTGATACAGGTGGGATCATATTCCCTGCCGTGCAAATGGTCGTTGCCCATCAAGCCGCAGATGCCTTGAAAATCCTGGTCGAGGATTATGATGCCGTCCGCCCGGGCTTCTCAACGTTCGATCTGTGGCGAAACCAATATCAGACCATGAAAGTCGGCAGAGCAAAGAAAAGCGACTGCTTATCCTGCGGGGAGGCGCCGACTTATCCGTTTTTGACACTGGAAAATGCAACGAAGACGACGGTTCTTTGTGGAAGGGATACAGTTCAAGTACGTCCACCGGCTCCTCGGAAGCTGCAGCTTGAAAAGCTGGGGAGCGACCTAGGCGGAAGCGGATTTACTGTGAAATCAAACCCGTTTCTTTTGTCAGTTGAGAAGGATGGCGAGCGCATGGTCATATTCAGCGATGGACGCGCCCTTATCCATGGTACAAAAGATATGGTCCATGCCAAAGTGTTGTACCAGCGAATATTAGGGTAAAAGCGGGCGCAAAATAGAGGGTATTCGTCATACGAAAAAAGCGAGCCGATAAGGCCCGCCTTTTTTGCTGTAAAGGAAACTATAGATTGAATTTTATGTGGATAACTTAATTTTGATTATCTGCATCCAGCTCCAGCGCCTAGCCCCGACGCACAGGACGTGCTAGTGCCGACGAAGACATGAGGACGTGGCAATTTTAGTCGGCCTCGAGGTCATA
Source organism: Peribacillus cavernae (assembly GCF_003989135.1). Taxonomy (GTDB): domain Bacteria; phylum Bacillota; class Bacilli; order Bacillales; family DSM-1321; genus Peribacillus; species Peribacillus cavernae. The sequence continues at coordinate 210,235 of NZ_RYZZ01000005.1, read as the reverse complement.
AGCCAATCATCTGATGGGGAGAAAACCGCTCCCCATACAGCTGCTCGTCTTATGCTTGTCGGACTTGCNNACGTTCCTTTTAGGCGCTTGCGCTTTTGTTCTGTCTATCATTTACTTTACTTCATTGCTCGCGACAAGAACAACTTTTCCTAGATCGAGGTCTTTTTCATATTGGTCTGCTTCTGTTTTTGTCAGTCCAAGAGAGCCCATTCTGGAACGAAGCTCGTCACCGCGGGCTTTAAACATGTTTCCTACAGAATCAAGGAATCCTTGTTCTTTCATTCCAATTCCTTCTGTACCTGTATTTTCTGTCAGGTGCTCAGAACGGTCCTTGTCATGGGCGAATAAATAAATGTTCTCTTTTGTATAACCTGATGTTAATAAAGAATCAACTTTTTCCTTGGCTTGAATTCCATTTTCTAATACGTGTACTTGATACATAAAAATTCCTCCTTGAATGGTTTGCTAGTTTGGTTTAATGTCGTTACATGGGATGCTGTACGGCTATGTTCTATATTTAGCCCAATATGCCGTCCTGCAAACATCCTTTTTTTACCAGGTTCTATAATTTTCGCTTAATAGGTTGTAAACCGGAATAACTTCTGGATTCGATACAGCCCATATTTAAAGGCCGGCAGCTTATCCTGATATTCTTTGTAGTCAGCTGTATATGTGCCATCTTTGTTCGTCCAGATGCGGTTGAAATAGGCCTCGACATCTTTTGTAACTTGCGCAGAGTCAGGGGCATGGATTTCAACGTTAGCTTCAAGGTTATAATCGTCAAGGTTACGTGCCGTGTAGTTTGCTGAGCCGCCGAGGATCACGTCTTTTCCGGGTTTTTGGATGAACAGCAGCTTTGTATGGAATTGTTCTTTTTCAGTTTTATACCAGCGGATATGGATATTTTCCTCGCCTAATTCATGGAACTCGGCAGCAACTGGCAGATTGGGGAGTCCCATTTTTTCAGTACCAAAGGCATTTTGGTTAGGGTCCAGCACCATGTTGATTTTCACTCCGCGCTTTGCAGCTTCTGTTAATTCATTGACGGCATGGCGGTCAGCTATATAAAACATGCCGAGCCAGATTTGATCCCCTTTTTTTGTTTCACTGATCGTTTTGAGCATATGCTTATTGATCTTGCCTTCGGTCAGGAATTGTACATCTATCGGCCCTTTTTGTTCCGTTTTCTCTCTATAGTCTGGAAATTCTCCAGGGCCTTTGGAGAATTCTCCGACGGCTTCCTCAGCTTTGATTAAATCTCCGATAATATTGCCCTCCATTTGGAAGGCGATATTGGAGTGAAAGCCGCTTGCATCATGCGGGTTGGCTGATGATACGATGGCTGTTTTTTCGGTCGCCAGGAGCTTTCGATGGTTTGCTTTAATATTTAACAGCCGCAAATAGGAACGAAAGGTAACTTTCGGGGCCTCTTTTGCCATCGGGTTGCGGATCCAGCCATCGCCGTTTTCACCAAACCATTGAAAAAAGGTTCGGTAGACCCCTGAGTAAAGCGGATTCGGATCGCGCAGGCGGTCTAGATTCGTGACAACGACTTTGACTCCGTTTTTCTTCAGCTTTTCGATTTCTTTTGACTTGTACGATTGGTACGTCGTATTCACTTCATCTGTAATGAAAATGGCTTCTAAATTTGGCTTTTTTTTCTTTTGTTCAATAATTTTTTGGGTCAAGTTTTCACTTATATTCGGAAAGTTAGCTTTTTCATCATAATAACCATTAAATAGGAACATATCGATTACGAGATAAGATTCAGCGTCTTCTATCGCCTTATTTATCTCGTTAAAAATTCTCCGCTCATGTATGATTTTCTCATTATTGTCTTTATAAGAAAGATCATAGATAAATTGGACATCTTTTACATGGTGGACCTTGCTTTGGTAAGAAACGCCTTCTGGCAGCGGCTTATATTGATTGTATACGATGACGATTGAGACAATCATTAAAGCGATAACAGTTATATAAATGCTTTTTCTTGTGTACCATTTTTTCTTCCCTTTTCTCATAGTTACCCCTCCGGATAAGAATATGCCTACCTTTATATATATCCCAAGGAGGGGAAAATAGAAACCTGGCAAGTTAGCATTGTCTTTCATATTAAGGAAAAACTTTGCGTTATTGTATAATCAATCCAGTAAATATATTCGAAAGAGGAGATGGCTTCACGATGGTAAAAGAAATTTTGCACAACGATTGGAAACGGCTGCTGGCAGATGAATTTACGAAGGATTATTATAAGCAGCTGCGCGAATTCCTGAAAACAGAATATAGCAATCACACAATCCATCCGGATGCGAATGATATTTTTAACGCGCTGTATTTTACACCGTATGAAAAAGTAAAGGTCGTAATATTAGGACAGGATCCCTACCATGGCCCCAATCAGGCTCATGGTTTGAGTTTTTCCGTTAAAACCGGCATGCGCTTGCCGCCGTCATTGAAAAATATATTCAAGGAGCTGCACGATGACCTTGGCTGCATGATCCCGAATAACGGGTATCTGGTGGAATGGGCGGAACAAGGTGTGCTGCTGTTGAATACCGTATTAACTGTACGTGAGGGGGAAGCCCATTCCCACCAAGGGAAAGGCTGGGAGGTCTTTACGGATAAAGTGATTACTAGTTTGAATGAAAGGGAAAAACCAATGATGTTTGTACTCTGGGGTAAGCCTGCCCAAAGCAAGATCCCGTTAATAAACACGAAAAGACATCGGATCATTACTTCAGTGCATCCCAGCCCTCTTTCAGCCAGAAGAGGATTCTTTGGAAGCCGGCCCTTTTCCAGTGTTAATTCCTGTTTAAGAGAATGGGGAGAAGAAGAGATTGATTGGCAAATTTCTAATAGATAAAAAAAGGAAAGGGCGCTAATGTTCCACATGAAACATTGATATTTGACAAAAAGACTAAAGAGGATTGACGTAAGTAATCAAAGTTGGCAAATTTTTAATAAGTAAGGATTAACTAAGGAGCCATTTTTGTTTGTAAAGGCTTTTTTTGATATGATTGAACAGGGGATTTTAATTAAAAGTTAGAACTGATGAGGTGTATAAATGGATATATCATCAAAAAACGTCATAGATAAGATGGGGGAACTTGTAAACAAAGCCAAACATACGGAGTCCCCTGAAAAGCTTAGCGGATATGTCACGGCAATTCAAACCTTATGTGATTTATTGCTTGAGGAAAAAGCGGGAGCGGAGATATATCCGGCAGGAGTTTGTTCTGCCATCCAGCAGCCTTCTGCAAATAGCCAGCCTGTCCAGCAGCACACTATGGTAAATCCTCAACCTGTCATCACATCGATGCCACAATCAAAACCGGTTAAGATAGATGACGCAAACGGTGATTCTTTGTTTGACTTTTAACATATAGCAGAGATTATAACTAATCGAGAGGAGTTTTTATTTTGAAGCTGTTCATTATTTTAGGAGCAATAAACGCCTTTATCGCTGTTGCCCTGGGTGCATTTGGAGCACATGCGCTAGAGGGGAAGGTTCCTGATAAATATTTAGAAACCTGGAAGACTGGGGTTACGTATGAAATGTTCCATGCAGCAGGCTTGATGATCATCGGCCTTGTTTCGAGTAAAATAAGCGGGCCGCTCATGACCTGGTCTGGTTGGTTAATGTTCATCGGCATTATTTTATTCTCAGGCAGCTTATATATATTGTGTGTCACGCAAATCAAAATATTGGGCGCGATTACTCCTTTAGGTGGAGTTTCCTTTCTGGCGGCATGGGTATTGCTAATTATCGCAGTAAATAAGCATTTATAAGAAAAGCAAAGGATGGCTTTCAGGAAGTGATCGGGATTCCTGTAAGCCATCCTCTTTTTGTAAGTGCATCTGCTACCTTGGAGGATAAGCAGCAAGATTCGCTGCTCCACCGTTGTATGGGTAATCATATTCAATTTCTTCATCGAACGTAACGTAATCCAGATAAACCATAAGAATCAGGTAGCGGGTCCCGCTTTGCGGATCACTTAGAATCACATGATCACGGCCGGCTGCTTCAATGATGCCTTTGAAAACTTTGGCATTCCATTCTTTATTGCCTTCAAATGTAGCGTAAACAGTGGCCAGCTTACCTCGGTTGAGTCGAAGGATGTTTTCAATGTACGAAGCTTCGGCAGGAAGCATTCCCGGAACCTGGGATCCCGGGAGTGAGGGCTGGGATCCCGGGGGTGCGGGCTGAGATCCAGGGGCCGCCTGCATGTTTCCTTGCATCCCTCCCTGCTGCATCTGATTCTGCGGATAGCCAGAAGGAGAATATTGCGTGTACGTCTGCTCCTGGCGCGGGGCAGGATTTACATTTGCATAAGGATAGTAGGGGGCTGTGTACCCGTAATTTCCATAAGGGTTCTTGTTGTTGCTGCTGTTTTGTTGGTTCATTATTATTTCCCTCCAAATTTATTGATCAATTAAGTGAAAATAACATCTTTAAGCATTGAATAATTTGAAGTCATCACTATTTCAAATGTATGGAGTGTGGTTAAGATTTATGCTAATGATATTGGAAATAAAAAAAAGCCCCCAATGAGGGAGCTTCTATTATTATATGTGTAAAAAGGATTCAATTCTTTCTTCTGGAAGCAGGTTCCCAACGTAGAAGGCGCCAAATTCACCGTAGCGGGCACTTACTTCGTCAAAGCGCATTTCATATACAAGCTTCTTAAATTGAAGGACATCATCCGCGAATAAGGTTACTCCCCATTCATAATCGTCAAAGCCGACAGAACCGGTAATGATTTGCTTAACCTTCCCTGCATATTGGCGGCCAATCATCCCGTGAGAACGCATCATGCTGCGGCGATCTTCCATCGGAAGCATATACCAGTTCTCTTCACCCTGACGGCGCTTGTCCATTGGATAGAAACAAATATGATTAGCTTTTGGAAGAATCGGATACAACCGGGCCTGGATTTGCGGATTTTGGTAAGGGTCTTCGTCACCTGGCAGGTAATTGCTTAATTCTACAACAGAAACATAGGAGTAGGCAGGAACTGTATATTCAGCAAGTTTGGATTTATTGAATTCCATCTCGATTTCGTTGAGTTCTTCCATTGTAGGGCGAACAAACATCAGCATAAAATCAGCTTTTTGGCCGACGATCGAATATAGGGCATGACTGCCTTCTTTTTTGTCTTGTGTTTTATTCCATTTTTCCAATAAACCGTTAAATTCTGAGATAGCAGACTGGCGCTCGTCGCTAGAAAGCATTTTCCATGAAGTCCAGTCAATGAGGCGGAAATCGTGCAGGCTATACCAGCCGTCCAGTGTTTGTGCAGGTTCACTCATTGCGATCACTCCTAAATGTCATTAAATAATACCACAATACTATACCATAGTTCTATGTAAAGGAAATTTCTAACGACCCGATTTACCCACTGTTCAATAAATGTTCATACTTTTTCAGCTTACCCCAGCTTTGGAATTGTAAACATAAAGAGAAGAAAGAAGCGGAATAATAAGAAAAGGTTTAGCAGGCGGAAAAAAGGAAATCATTTTAACAGAGCCTTCATTGAGTCGTTACTATTTTCAGAATAAAAGAACATTGATCTTGAAAGCGTCAACAACTAGCTCAGGCAATAGAAATCTTCATGAAGGACAGGTATCCTAAAAGGATACACTGCGAGGAGGAGATAAAATGAGTGATTTATTTCAATCATTAAAGGCAAGAATTTCAGGGAATAATCTGAGAATTGTTTTTCCTGAGGGGTTGGATGAACGTATTCTCACAGCTGCAGCCAGGCTGGCAGAGGAGAAACTCGTTACACCTGTCATCATCGGCAATATCGAACAAATCCAGGAAAAGGCTAAATCTTTGGGGGTTTCCGTTGAAGCTGCTGAAATCTATGACACTAACAATTACATTATGATGGACGAGCTTGTTGCATCTTTTGTTGAGCGCCGTAAAGGGAAGGCAACCGAGGAGGAGGCACGGAGAATCCTGCTTGATGAAAATTACTTTGGAACGATGCTTGTCCATACAAATAAAGCAGACGGACTTGTAAGCGGTGCGGCGCATTCTACGGCTGACACCGTGCGCCCTGCCCTTCAAATCATTAAAACGAAGGAGGGCATACGCAAAACTTCCGGTGTGTTCATTATGGTTCGCGAAGAAGAAAAGTATGTGTTCGCTGATTGCGCAATCAATATCACTCCTGACAGCAGCGATCTTGCGGAAATTGCGATCGAAAGCGCACGCACAGCGCAAATGTTTGATATTGAACCACGTGTCGCGATGCTGAGTTTCTCAACAAAAGGCTCGGCTAAATCTCTGGAAACGAAAAAGGTGGTTGAGGCTGTTCAGGAAGCGAAGAGGCTCAATCCTATGCTGGTACTGGACGGGGAGTTTCAATTTGATACTGCATTCGTTCCTTCCGTTGCTGGTAAGAAAGCCCCGGATTCACCGCTTCAGGGAGATGCGAACGTATTTATTTTCCCAAGCCTGGAAGCCGGGAATATTAGCTACAAAATTGCACAGCGATTAGGGAACTTTGAAGCAGTCGGACCTATCCTGCAAGGTTTGAACCGCCCGGTAAACGACTTATCCCGTGGCTGTAATGGGGAAGATGTTTATAAGTTGGCCTTGATCACTGCCGCACAGGTTCTTCATAGATAACCATACTCAGGGTGTGTGTGCTATAATGGATATGGATTTTTTAAAGAAGGAAGAAAAAAGCAGATGAATGATAACGATTCTTTATTAATACAGCCAGAATGGCGGATTATCGATCAGTCTTCACTGGGGCCGCAGTTTCATGCCACACAGTCATTCGCGATGGATGATACGCTTTGTGCTTCGGTTGGAAAAGGTGATTCTCCTGCTGTGGCCCGGGCCTGGGTGCATCATCGTACGATTGTACTTGGAATACAGGACAGTAAACTTCCATTCCTGGAGAAGGGGATTTCACTTCTTGAAGAAAGTGGATATCAGGTAATCGTAAGGAATTCTGGCGGGCTTGCCGTTGTCCTGGATGAAGGGGTGTTAAATCTCTCCTTGATCTTCCCGGAAACGGAGAGGAAGATTGATATTAATCGCGGCTACGATGCGATGTGGATTCTAGTTAAAGCTATCTTTACTGATTTCGGGGTTTTTATCGAGGCCAAAGAAATTGCAGGTTCTTATTGTCCGGGCAGCTATGATTTAAGCATCGGTGGGAAAAAGTTTGCCGGGATTTCACAGCGGAGAATCCGCGGAGGGGTAGCTGTACAAATTTATTTGTGTGTCACCGGAAGCGGACCAAGCCGGGCAGAGCTGGTGAAAATGTTTTATCAAGCTGCAAAAGGCCAGGCAGAAACCAAGTTTTCATACCCTGACATACGTCCGGAGGTAATGGCTTCCTTATCGGAGTTGCTGGGTGAACCGCTTACGGTCCAAGATGTGATGCTTCGCTTTTTGCAAACCTTAAAAAAAATGGGCGGCACTATCTATGCCAGCCAGCTGTCCCCACAAGAACTGCCATTATATGAAGCTTACTTTGCGAGAGTAACAGAGCGTAATCAAAAGGTGATTAAACCGTAGATAAGAAAAGCGCAAGCGCCTTTAATAATGAACGTCGACTAAGAACCGCCACGTCCTGTGGCGAACGTCGACGTCAGCGCATCCATGTGCAAGTCCGACAAGCATAAGGCAAGCACAGGAAGAAGGCGTTCTTTCCTTCTTACTGGGATTGCCTTATGACCTCGAGGGGCTAGGCGCTGGAGCTAGACACCAATACACATTGAAAAAGATATACTTTCTTTAAACAAAAAATCTGTTTCAACCCCTAGGGCTTTGAAACAGATTTCTTTCTTTCTTTTACAAGTAATCGTATCTATGTGAAAGGTGGGCTGATGCCTATCACTTCTCCACAAACAACATTTTCTTTTTTTTAAAAAAAGAATTCAACTAAACTGCGGATAATTCAGCCAATATTGAGATTAATTCAACCAAATTGCAGGAGAATTCAACCTACTAGGGGTGATTTCAACCGATTTTGGGATTAATTCAATCAAACAGCTGAAAAGTGTAAACTATTCGGCCAATTTTTCTAAATTGCCATTCCGGTCCATTTTGAATTTAGTGGCCGGGCGTTCGTCATCTTCTAATAGGACCAGTTTTCTCGCCCTGTTCATGATGTTCATCAATGTCTCATAATCTTCCTGGATCATGCCCGTATTTTGTTCCAGACTGCCGACCTTATTTTCGAGCTCATGACTCCGTTTTTTGACCTCTGCCAATTCAAGCTTCAATCTTTCGTTCTCAGATTTTAGCACTTCTGCCTGAAGCATGCTGTTGTTCATAGATTGCAAATACCAGATAACAGTATCAAGCGTAAGCTCGTTGCTGTCCAGGACAACACTGCGGACGGGCTCCGGAGATTCAAGAGGCTCAAGGGGCTCCGGCGTGTGATGAGTAGTTTCTGGTTCTAATGCTAGTTCTGCTAGTTCAAATTCAAAATTCTCTGTTTGGTGTTGAGAGGTCCCAATATCCTGGATCGTAGGGGCTGGAGGAGTATAAAGGAGCTTTTTCTTTCCTCCCTGGTCCTTTCCGAGAATGCGTTGCCGCTGCTTTCTCTGCTTCTTTGCTAATTGGAGGGCCTTATCATAGTTATGGCGCACAACTGCGTTCCAGCGGAATCCACAGGCCGCTGATGTCCGGTTTAACTTATCTCCAACCTCCTCAAAAGCATTTAATTGGGTGCTGCCTTCACGGACATGCCGCAGTACAGTCTCTGCTAATAGTAAATCATCTTCTTCTGTCCAAGCGTCTTGACGGATTTTCATACTACCTACTCCCTTTCTTTCAACATTAAATATTGCTTTTCTACTTATATCTTGGACAAGAACCGGATTTTTTATACAAATAGTTAACAGGATAGTAGTTTTTTATAAGTGTTGCTGTTGAATAGCCAAGCAAGATCTTATGCTTATTTCAGATTTTCGAGCTAGTCGATTCGGGTAAATTAAAAAATAAATGTTTTCCTGCCCAAAAAGTCAGTTTTTGTCGCATTTCGCTTGTTTCTACCTCATTCGGCTTGATAAAGCCATCTGGGAAAAGTATGATTAATGCCGTAAACAAGTTATAATGAAAAAATGATAGATTTTTAAAAAAGAGGGTAGCCAATGGGATATTCCGCCGAAAAACTTAGTGAAGAAAAAGTATTTAAAGACCCGGTTCACCGGTATGTCCATGTACGCGATCTGGTGATCTGGGATTTAATAGGAACCAGGGAATTTCAGCGTTTGCGCCGTGTCCGCCAGCTGGGAACTACTTTCTTGACCTTCCACGGCGCGGAACATAGCAGGTTGAACCATTCGCTCGGTGTTTATGAAATCGTCCGCAGAATAATTGACGATATTTTTGCAGGGAGACCGGAATGGAATCAACAAGAACGTCTTTTGTGTTTATGTGCAGCCCTTCTTCATGATTTAGGGCATGGCCCTTTCTCGCATTCTTTTGAAAAAGTATTTGACCTCGACCATGAGCATTTTACACAGGCGATCATCTTAGGAGATACAGAAGTGAACAGCGTACTTTCGCGGGTTGACAAGACATTCCCGAAAAAAGTGGCTGAAGTTATCGCAAAAACATATGAAAGCAAACTGGTTGTCAGCCTGATTTCTAGCCAGATTGACGCAGACCGTATGGATTATCTGCAGAGAGATGCCTATTTTACAGGGGTTAGCTACGGCCATTTTGACATGGAACGGATTTTGCGTGTGATGAGGCCGCGCGAGGATCAGGTGGTTTTTAAACAGAGCGGGATGCACGCTGTGGAAGACTATATTATGAGCCGATATCAGATGTACTGGCAAGTATACTTTCATCCGGTAACGCGGAGTGCCGAAGTCATTCTTACGAAAATACTACATAGAGCCAAGTATTTATATGAATCGGGATATGGATTTCAACATGAACCGCATCATTTTTACTCGCTGTTTAATGGAGATGTTGCCTTAGCGGATTATTTGAAAATGGATGAATCGGTTATCCTCTACTATTTTCAAATCTGGGAGGAAGAGAAGGATCCGATTCTCAGCGACCTTTGCGACCGCTTCGTAAACCGTAAACTGTTTAAATATGCCGAATTTCAACCATCTAACGATCAGATGAATAAATTAATGGAATTGAACCGGCTCTTTAAAAAGGCCGGCATTGATCCGGAATACTATCTTGTCGTGGATTCTTCTTCGGACCTGCCATACGATTTTTACCGTCCTGGTGAAGAAGAAGAGCGGCTTCCGATCCATTTGCTTAAAAACAATGGTGAGATTCGCGAATTATCACGGGAATCGGAAATTGTCGATGCGATATCAGGTAAAAGAAGAACCGACCATAAACTATATTTCCCCGAAGATCTGCTACGGGATGAATCAACGAAAAAGAATATCAAAAGACAAATCCGCCAGCTCCTGGATCTTGATAGATGAATGGTTATTAATGAAAAGGCAATCGAGGTACAGAAAAAGGAACATTTTGGGTGAGGAGTGACGAGCCTTGTTTAAGGATCATGCAAAAATTATCAAGGCGATTTCGGTTGCCGGTGAAGTTGCAGGGAGAAAAAAGCTGCAAAAGATTATTTTTATTGCCAAGAAGCTGTCCTTTCCCTTTCAGGAAAAGTTCGCTTTCCATTTTTATGGACCGTATTCGGAAGAGTTAACACTAAGAATCGAAGAACTGTGTAATATGGGATATCTGAACGAAGTACGCGAAAAGAAGTCCGGATATTACCAGTATTGCTATACAATCACTGATCCCGGCATCGATTTTTTGTCGATGCATGAGTTGGAAATGCCTGCGCTTCAAGGTTGTCTGCTAGATATGAATATGCAGAATGCCCGTTTTCTGGAGCTGGTTTCGACAGTTCTCTATTTTGATTCACTGGAAAAAGAAGAAGTGGTTGAAAAAATTTTCACACTAAAAAGTAAACAGAAATATACACATGAAGAGATCGATGAAGCATATGCATACATTGAGCAGCTAAAAGAGAAAGCCAAGCTGAATTAATGATAGGCTAAAATAAAGTAGAGTAAAAACGCTTGGATTATTTTCTTTATCCAAGCGTTTTGTGATGATTCTGTAGAAAAAAGATAGATAAGCTTGGGTTTATTATTCGAGCAGCAGTGATTATTGACTTAGTCAGTCCATTTACTATTGCCTCACACACTATTCCAAACCAAACCAAACTATCCAAATCAAATTTCGGTGTTATGGATTTTAGTTTATTCGTCGCTTAAGCGTTTTCCAGCCACCGCATAGTGGTTTTTTGTCATTTCTTCAATGAAAACAACAACTTTTTCTTTTGATGCACCGGTTGTTTCAGTCACTGCTTCGGTGACCTTCTCCACAAGCGCTTTTTTTTGATCATCAGATCTTCCTTCAAGCATTTTTACAGTAATATATGGCATGTCTCCCAACCTCCATTCATATTCTTTGATTGTAGTGTTTCATAAGGACAGGAAAATTGCAAGATAAGCGAAACCTTTTGCTATCCTTGACGTATATGGGAAGAAGATTGGCTAAAATAACCGAAGAAATAGAAGGTACAGGATCCTGAAACGCAGCCTATTTTAACTTATGCTGCATTTTCAGGTATACTTACGGTAGTAACTGATTGGGGAGAAGCAAAGTGGAGAACTTTTTAAACCGTTATTTAGCGTATGACCTGGAAAAGATACCATATGTGATAGTTGTTTTATTAATTGCATTTACGGTACACGAATTTTCCCACGCCTATGTTGCCTATCGATTTGGTGATCCGACTGCCAAGAACGAGGGCCGGATTACGTTAAACCCGATCCACCATATCGATCCGCTCGGTACGCTGCTTCTGTTGATTGCGGGTTTCGGTTGGGCCCGGCCTGTTCCGGTGAATCGTTTTCATTTCAAAAGGCCCAGACTTGCAGGGGTTCTTGTTTCTTTTGCCGGTCCCTTGAGCAATTTGCTTCTTGCGATCGCCGGATTGATTATTTGGTACAGCCTGGTTGCGGCGGGGCTAGGTGTGAATATGCCGGTCTATGTATATACTTTTATTGATATGTTTATCCAGATAAACATTGTTTTGTTTGTGTTTAATATGCTTCCTTTTCCCGCATTGGATGGATATCGTATCTTGCAGGATCTCGTGCCTGCTAATGTCAGGGCAAAAATGACACAGTACGAAGCGTACGGGGTGCTGATTTTTTTAATCTTGATCATTACACCCCTGTATCAGTACACGATCCAGCCGATTTTCCAGATTGTTTTGCCGTTTGTGATAAACGGACTGAATGATTTTTTTGCTCAATTATTTCTTTAATAAATAAACGTATAGTTTTAAAGGAGGGAAAAAGCTGATGGAGAATCAGCCTAAACAAAAGCTTGGTTTTAATATCATAAAAAATGATCCCACGGAAGGACACGGAGGTTTTGGCTCAGGCGTATTAACGCTGGATAATATATCGCCTGTCATTGTTGACGTGGACGCAGGAGAGGCAACTGTTGAGATTGGTGCCCTGCATGCGCGAAGCGCGGTTGAGCGCGGAATCAAATTCCTCAAAACGAAAGAAGAGGTTCCCAATGGAAAACCGTACTGGCTCGTATGGGTGACGATCGAAACGACCCAGGAAGGGCCGCTATATGCCGGAGTAACAGCCTGTGAAATGACGGTTGATCGTTCGATCCGAAGAGGTTATAAATCATTGCCTGAACATGTAAACCGTATGGATAAATCAATGAAACGCCATATCATTGTTGATCATATGGACGACAAATCCAAGAAAGTGCTCGCTGATTTTTTGAAAAATCATAACGTTGACATGTGGAATAATTCAGCAGATGAATTGAAACAGGGATTGAAGGTGGACGGATCCGGCAAGTAAAGTGTACGCCTTTTCCGCTACATTACAAGCTGTAGTAGAGACTACTTATTCATCGTTCATAAAATAAGTAAACTGCTTACAGCATGTAACGCTATAAAGCTAGGACAAGAAAAACCTCGAGACAGGAAGTCTCGAGGTTTTTCTTGTCTGCAGGATCAGTCTCCCCAAAGATTCAACAGCCGTTTATACCAGGTTCCATTTTCGCTTTTCTTTGGTGCTTTTTTGTGAGGTTTGCTTTCCGCCAGATGCTCAGTGCAGACCTCAGTTGGTTCCGTCCCTTTTACATAATAGGTCAATCTTTTGACAGGACAATATTCAGTGGCAAGCTTGCCGTTTTCCGGGTTGACATAAACGCCGACTACGTTTTTGGATTCCTTGAACTTTTTTTCCGGCTTATCTTCCAGGCTGTTTTCCATAAACTGTGCCCAGATGTCTTTAGCATATCTTTTTTCAGCGGGCACGGCGATGTTTTTGGGGTTATCATATCCTGCCCAAACCCCGGTTACCAACTGGGGCGTATAGCCAATCATCCAACTGTCCGTTTCCGTTGTCCCGGACTTACCGGCATACTTCCTCGTCAGCTGTGAAGCGATCGAACTCCCGGTAACCTTTGTATAGCCGTTTAGTTTTTTATCAAAGATGCCCGTGAGCATTTGGGTCATCACATAAGCCGGCGCCGGGTCGAGAATTTGCTTGTTTTCTGTCTGTTGTTCAAAAATAACCTCGCCTTTGTGGTTCTCCACTTTTTTAATAAATACGGGTTTGACTTCTTTTCCGCCATTTGCAAGCATACTGTAGGCGTTAACCATCTCGATCACCCGCACGCCTGACGTACCGAGTGCAAGCGATGGGACATGTGCCATTTTCGTTTCCAAGCCAAAGCGGCGGACTGTGTCAATCAATGCTTTTTCACCCAAAAATAAATGAGTTTTCACAGCATACACATTATCAGACAATGCAATTGCCTGAGCCATGGTTATCTCAGAATCGGCATACTGATGGTTAAAATTATGCGGTGTATAGGAAGATTTGCCATTATCATATGAAAAAGTAGTCAGCTCGCTTTTCAATGTCGAAGAAGGGGTAAACCCTTTTTCGAGTGCAGCATAGTAAAGCAGCGGCTTAATCGTCGATCCAGGCTGCCGGATGGCCTGGATGGCGCGGTTATAAGGGGTCAATTCATAATCCCTTCCGCCAACCAGCGCCTTGACTTCTCCCGTTTTTGGGTTCATGGCGACCAATGCGGCCTGTATTTCTGATGTTTCCGTGATCACATCGCTGAATGTCTTTTCTGCAATCTCCTGTTCCTTTGTATCGAGGGTGGTATATACTTTTAAGCCGCCCATCTCAACGGTGCTTTCATCCAGATGGAGTTGCGTTTTTAGCGCTTGTTTAACGGCATCCTGAAAATAGGGGGCCGCTTTTCTATCAGACGTCTTGTGCCCTCGATTAAAAACCAGCTGGCGCCCGATTTCTTTATTCACCATTTTCTCTGGAATCATCCCTTCGTTCGCCATCGCCAGCAACACCACTTTTTGACGCTTTTTCGCGTGTTCCATATATAAGAAGGGGGAATAGCTTGACGGCCCTTTCGGGATTCCGGCAAGCATGCTGGCCTCTGATACGGTCAAGTCCTTGGCATCCTTCCCAAAGTAATACTGGCTGGCGGCCTGGATCCCGTATGCCCCATGGCCGTAGTAAATCGTATTTAAATAGCCTTCGAGAATCTCTTTTTTTGAATAATTTGTTTCAAGTCGAATCGTATAGAAGGCTTCGTTGAATTTTCGGTTCCATGTTTTATCGTGGCCCAGATAAAGATTTCTGGCGTATTGCTGGGTAATCGTGCTCGCGCCCTGGACCTTTGACATCGCTCGTATATCTGCGACAACAGCACCAGCAATCCGTTTCAGATCAAAACCATTGTGTGTATAGAATTGGCGGTCTTCCACGGCAATGGTCGCATCTATCAAAGCAGGGGAGATATCGGCTAAATTCACCCAGTACCTTTTCTGGCCATTATCATTTTCGCCGATTACTTCTCCATCATCACTGTAAAAAAGGGTAGATTGAGGAACAGCCAATGGCGGAGCTCCAAGTACCTTTGAGAATAGTACAAGGGAAGCAAACAATAAAAAAACCAGTAACACCGCCAGTCCCGTTAAGATGATGACTGCCCGTATATATTTTGACGTTCTTTTAAACCGCTGGCCTGTAATCAATTCCACTGTTTACACCTCTTTCCCCTGGAAGATATTATTATTCAGTATGAAAATAAATCCTCCGTTTTAAACATCCCCCAGGAAAAAAACGAAAATATTTTTCTTGCATTTTCGCGTGATTCGACTATACTTTTTCTAGTTGTTGGGGAACTCTAAGAGCAGGAGCCCGACTAAGATCGCCACTTCCTGTGCATCGGGGCGTGGCTGCTTGCGCTAGACACCAGTTCATGTTGAAAAAGTTATTTTTTTAATTTAGAAACAAAGAGTAGGGCAAGGAAAAGAGGAAGGAAGCGATAGGAATGAGTATTTGGTATACAGAGAAACAGACAGAAGACTTTGGAATTACGATGAAAGTGAATCGTACTTTACATACAGAACAAACCGAGTTTCAGAAGCTTGATATGGTAGAAACAGAAGAATGGGGAAATATGCTTCTTCTGGACGATATGGTCATGACCTCTAAGAAAGATGAATTTGTCTATCACGAAATGGTTGCCCATATTCCGTTATTCACGCATCCAAATCCGGAAAATGTACTTGTTGTCGGTGGAGGGGATGGCGGCGTGATCCGTGAAGTTTTAAAGCATTCGAGCGTTAAAAAGGCGACATTAGTGGATATTGATGGAAAGGTAATTGAGTACTCAAAGAAATTCCTTCCTGAAATCGCCGGTAAACTTGAGGATCCCCGTGTCGAAGTAAAGATCGATGATGGGTTTATGCATATTGCCAACAGCGAGAATGAATACGATGTGATCTTGGTTGATTCCACTGAACCGGTTGGTCCGGCCGTCAATTTGTTTACAAAAGGCTTTTATGCCGGCATATCCAAAGCATTGAAGGAAGACGGCATTTTTGTTGCTCAGACTGATAACCCATGGTTTAAAGCAGATTTGATCACAGAAGTGCAAAGAGATGTCAAAGAAATTTTCCCGATCACAAAACTGTACCTGGCAAATATCCCGACCTATCCGAGCGGTTTATGGACATTTACGATCGGATCTAAAAAATATGATCCGCTTGAAGTGAGCGATGAGCGGTTCTATGAGATTGAAACGAAGTATTACACGAAGGAGCTCCACAAAGCTGCTTTCGTACTACCAAAATTTGTTCAGGATTTAATAAAATAAAAAAGCGGAGGACCATTTTATGCGCTTTGAAGAAGCTTACTCAGGCAACGTGTTTATTAACAGCCATCCTGATTTCGAAAATTCTGAAGCAGTTATATACGGGATGCCGATGGATTGGACGGTCAGCTATCGTCCCGGCTCCCGTTTCGGCCCGACCAGAATTCGTGAGGTATCGATTGGCCTTGAAGAATACAGTGCTTATCTTGACCGTGAATTGGAAGAGGTAAAATACTATGACGCTGGAGATATTCCGCTCCCATTTGGAAACGCCCAGCGCAGCCTGGATTTGATTGAAGAATTCGTCGACGAGATTCTTGACGCGGGCAAGTTTCCGCTTGGAATAGGGGGTGAGCATCTTGTTTCCTGGCCGGTGATGAAATCCGTTTATAAAAAATATCCGGATCTTGCGATTATCCATATGGATGCCCATGCTGACCTGCGTGAGAGCTATGAAGGGGAACCGCTTTCCCACTCCACGCCAATCCGAAAAATTTCCGAGCATATTGGACCGGAGCATGTCTATTCTTTCGGGATCCGTTCAGGCATGAAGGAAGAGTTTCAATGGGCGAAAGAACATGGAATGCACATCTCCAAATTTGAAGTGCTGGAGCCGCTTAAAAAAGTGTTGCCGAAGCTCGCTGGGCGCCCGGTTTATGTGACGCTCGATATCGATGTCCTGGATCCGGCCCATGCACCGGGAACAGGTACGGTGGACGCTGGAGGAATTACTTCGAAAGAATTGCTCGCTTCCATCCATGAAATCGCTAAATCGGACATTAAGGTTGTCGGCTGCGACTTAGTGGAAGTCGCTCCAATCTATGATGTATCCGAACAAACAGCCAATACCGCAAGCAAACTGATTCGCGAGATGATTCTAGGTTGGGTTCAAAAACGATAAAAAGCGTGAAAAAGAGATTGCCCAGAATTTATGGGGACAGTCTCTTTTTCATTCAAGAGGATTTTGTTCGGCTTCGTTGAATTCTCACTCGTTTTGGTTGAATTCTCAACAAAAATGGTGAATTCCACCTCAATTCAGTTTAATTTCCTGTCAAGCACTTCATTCGACATGCTCTGAAACAAAAAAACTTTGCTCCCACCGTATGTTAAGTTGAAACTTAAGATAAGAATACTTATACTTATAAAGTTATAGGACGTATGTAAGGAAGTGTGGCATTTGTCTCTACAAAATACTGAAAAACAAAATATTAAAGTGATGCTTCGTACGACAATAGATAATGGTTCTGAAACAGATACGTTTGAATTAACGGCTTTTGGAACGAAATTCAGTAAAGGAAATGCGCTTTATCTGCAATATACCGAAGAAAGCGAGAACGGGAAAACGCAGACAACTATTAAATATAAAGAATCGGAAACGCTGTTGATGCGCAGCGGTGCAGTGAAAATGCGACAGGTTTTTAGCCTGGCGGAAATCACGAATGGGCATTATGAAAGCATGTACGGCACAATGGCCATGCAAACGAGAACAAAGTTAGTCAGCCATATATGGAATGTGGAAAAACGCGAAGGGAAATTTTTATTTGACTATGATCTTTTCATGCAGGGAGACTTGCTTGGACAATATGAAATGGTGATAGCCTATAAGGAGGAAGCATAATACGATGAACGTAGTGAAGCAGGTTCAGGAAAAAATAAAACAGGAAATCAAAGCGTCTGTGATCAAGGCAGGGTTGGCTTCAGAAGAACAGATTCCGGCTGTGATTTTAGAATTGCCGAAGGAGAAATCCCACGGTGATTATTCGACCAATATGGCGATGCAGCTTGCGAGAGTCGCTAAAAAAGCTCCACGGACGATTGCAGAAAGCATTATTGAACATTTTGACCGTTCAAAAGCATCTATCGAAAAAATTGAAATCGCCGGCCCTGGTTTTATTAATTTTCATATGAACAATGAGTATGTAACAGAGTTGATTCCAGCGATTTTAAAAGCTGGCAGCCATTATGGCAAAAGTGATTTTGGCAATAATCAAAAAGTCCAGGTTGAGTTTGTTTCTGCCAATCCGACAGGCGACCTTCATCTTGGTCATGCCCGCGGCGCCGCAGTAGGTGATTCTTTATGTAATGTGCTTGATAAAGCAGGCTATGACGTGTCCCGTGAATATTATATCAACGATGCCGGAAACCAGATTAACAATCTTGCCTTATCTATCGAAGCCCGTTATTTCCAGGCACTCGGTCTCGAAAAAGACATGCCGCAAGACGGCTATCATGGCGAAGATATCATTGGCATCGGCAAAAAGCTCGCAGAGGAACATGGGGACAAATATGTTAACGCCGATGAAAAAGAGCGCTTTGACTTATTCCGTGAGTACGGTTTGAAATATGAAATGGAAAAGCTAAAAAAAGACCTCGAAAATTTCAGGGTTCCCTTTGATGTCTGGTATTCCGAAACTTCCCTCTATCAAAATGGAAAGATCGATGAGGCTCTCTCTTCGTTAAAAGAGCGCGGCCACATTTACGAGCAGGATGGTGCCACATGGTTTCTGTCCACCGAATTGGGTGATGATAAAGACCGTGTCCTCATTAAGCAGGATGGCTCTTATACTTATTTAACACCTGATATCGCGTATCACCGAGATAAGCTTGAGCGCGGTTTTGAGAAGCTGATCAACATCTGGGGAGCGGATCACCACGGTTATATTCCGCGTATGAAAGCAGCGATTGAAGCGCTCGGTTATCAGCGTGAGCAATTAGAAGTGGAAATTATTCAGCTTGTGCATCTGTATAAGAACGGCGAGAAGATGAAAATGAGCAAGCGCACCGGAAAAGCGGTGACGATGCGCGACCTGATTGATGAAGTAGGACTCGATGCAACACGTTACTTCTTTGCGATGAGAAGTGCGGACACACATCTGGACTTCGATCTTGACCTGGCGGTATCACAGTCCAATGATAACCCGGTTTACTATGCCCAATACGCCCATGCCCGCATCTCGAGCATTCTGCGCCAGGGTGAAGAACAAAATATCAGTTATGAAGGCACAGCGGATTTCTCGCAGATTTCTTCAGAAAAAGAAATCGAGCTCTTGAAGAAGCTAGGGGAATTTCCGCAGGCAGTTGCGGAAGCTGCTGAAAAACGCATGCCGCACCGGATAACGAACTATATTTTTGACCTGGCATCCGTCTTCCACAGCTTCTACAACGCTGACAAAGTATTGGATACGGAAAACCCCGAAAGAAGCATAGCGCGCCTGGGTTTAGTAAAATCGGTGCAAATCACGTTGAAAAATGCACTGGCCTTAATCGGTGTATCGGCACCGGAGAGGATGTAAGTAGTTTGATTTGCTTGAAAAAGGTAAAAACAAAAATCTCGTATTAATATCGGTCAGCACTTTAACTGCAGAATCGGAATAACGATTGTTTTCTAAAGTGAAATTTTAACAAAAAGGTAATCCACTCTGTTTTGGTCGACGAGGTGGGTTACCTTTTGTTATTGCAACGATTATTTGAACAATTAATCCGATTAACGCTACTACATTCGTCACCTTTCCCAAGGTGTGTCAATTTTATAAAAAGGGCGAGATCACAAAGGCAATCGACTCTTTGATCCTGCGAATGGGATTCGGCATTGATAGCATTTCAAGCGTTAAAGGAGTGGAATCATCTATATCGCTTTTTAATTCCTTCTTTATCATCTCGATACATAATGGGTCAAAGATCAGACAATTCATTTCGTGATTTAAAAATAAAGAACGCCTGTCAAAGTTAGCGGTTCCGATATCGCAGATCTTATCATCTATAAGCATAATTTTGGAATGATAAAAGCCTCTATCGTACTGTAACACTTTTGCGCCTTCCTTCAAAAGGAGACGAAAATATGGGTAGGACGCTTCTTGAACGAAAGGATGATCTGCCATTTTTGGAACGATAATAGTCAAATCAATACCACGGGATAACACTGTTCTTAAATCCAGAAAAAGCTGCCTGCTTGGAATAAAATAAGGGGTTCCGATGATGATTCTTGTTCCTGCTCCTGAGATGAGCCGGGAAAAGGTCTTTTCAAGGAAGATGCCTTCCGTGGGGATGAGCTGATGAAGGCATTTTCCTTTTCTTAACGGAGGGAAATACTGACGATTGCTTCGGTCATCAACCCCTGAAGAATGGTACCAATCCGCCAAAAACTCGTCTTGAAGATCCCGGACACCCTCTCCTTCAACTTTTAAATGATAGTCCCGCCATGGATTTAGCTTCGAGTCTTGATCGATATATTCCTTGCCGACATTGTAGCCGCCTATATAACCGACTTTTCCGTCAATAATCGTGATCTTGCGATGATTTCGTTCATTAAGAGAGTAGAATAGATAGGGGAATTTTAATCTGCGTGCGAAGTTGAAACTCACTCCGTATGCTTCTAGATCGAGAACTGTTTTCTTATTTATCTTATGGCTTCCAATCCGATCGACCATTAACCGCACTTCAACACCGGATTGCGCCTTTTCTTTCAAAAGGTGGAGAAACGCCTGGCTAAAACGGTCATTGGAAACAATAAAGAAAAGGATATGTACATGCCTTTCTGCATTTTGAATTTCTGTAAATAAATCCCGAAAAAGTGCTTTTCCGCTCGTGTATAGTTGAATGTCGCTATTGCGCTTGGGATAATCCCGTTTGAAAACATTGTTTATATGGCTTCTCCGCCCGAAATAAAAATCGATGGGCAACCAGATGAGGAGACATAAAATAACGATTCCGATCGTCACTGCAACTATCATGTTCATCCTCTCCTCAGCTATGGTTTATTCCGTTATTTTTGCTCAAAGTCTCTGTTATAATCCTTGTTGTCACTATAAACCGCAACAAGATAAGTGTGGTAATTTTTACATATTGCAGGGTGGAGACTCGTAAAAACCGGTAAGACAGGTAAGAATGTGGGGGGAAATAGAGAAAATACAAAGAAAAAAGTTGACTGAATGCTCATTCATTATATAATAGAATTAAACAAATTCAGAAAAATGTCATTGTTTCTAATTGTATTTCACATTAAAATGGAGATAGACATTTTAGCACTTTAAATCAGAAAGGGGCTCAAGTAATATGAACGGGTTGCTATGGATTAACTTAATTGCATTTTTGCTTGTAACCGCTTACGCCATCAGCTTATTTGTCTATTTGATCAGGACAAGAGTGGCTTATATCAAGCTTGGTAAAAAAACGGAATTCGATAACCGTGTCAAAGAACGGCTCGAAAAGATATGGGTCAACGTATTTGGCCAGAAGAAACTGTTAAAGGATAAGAAGAGCGGAACCATCCATGTTGTGTTCTTCTATGGTTTTATTCTCGTTCAGTTTGGTGCGATTGATTTTATTATAAAGGGAATCAAACCGGGTGCCCATTTACCATTCGGACCTTTGTATCCTGCGTTTACGTTTTTCCAGGAAATCATCACGCTGACCATTCTTGTCGCGGTTGCGTGGTCCTTTTACCGCCGCTATATTGAAAAGCTTGTCCGTTTAAAGCGCGGCTTTAAATCCGGCATAGTCCTAATTTTACTCGGCGGATTAATGCTTTCCGTTCTTTTAGGAAATGGAATGAGCATGATCTGGCACGGACATGAAGCTACATGGACCGAGCCTGTTGCTTCAGGTATTGCCGCTCTTTTCGGCTGGATGGGCGCAACCGCAGCAACTGTAGTATTCTATATTGCTTGGTGGATTCACACGATTTTCTTATTTACTTTCCTAGTGTATATCCCGCAATCGAAGCATGCTCACTTAATCGCAGGCCCTGCTAACACATATTTCAGCAGATTGGATAATCCCGGAAAACTGAAGCCGGTTGACTTTGAAGATGAGTCGCAGGAATCCTTCGGAGCAGGAAAAATAGAAGACTTTACCCAGCTTCAATTGATCGATTTATATGCCTGTGTAGAATGCGGACGCTGTACAAATATGTGTCCTGCTTCAGGAACAGGGAAAATGCTGTCTCCAATGGATATCATCATCAAAATGCGTGATCACCTGACGAATAAAGGTGCTGCGATTACCGCAAAACAACCTTGGGTACCAACATTCGTATTCGGTAATACACAGGGCAACCAGATTGCACTTGCGAGCGCCGGACAAGGTGCACAGGAATCTGCGGCTGCGGTTGAATACAACCAGGCGTTAATCGGCGAAGTCATCACTGAAGAGGAGCTCTGGGCCTGTACGACTTGCCGTAACTGTGAAGATCAATGTCCAGTCATGAACGAGCACGTTGATAAAATCATCGATATGCGCCGTTACCTGGTCCTGACAGAAGGCAAAATGAACCCGGATGCACAGCGCGCGATGCAAAACATTGAACGCCAGGGCAACCCTTGGGGCCTTAACCGTAAAGAAAGAGAAGACTGGAGAGAAATCCGCGATGATGTTCACGTTCCAACCGTCAAGGAAATGAAAAAGACGGACGAGGAATTTGAATATTTATTCTGGGTCGGTTCCATGGGTTCCTATGATAACCGAAGCCAAAAAATCGCCTTATCCTTCGCTAAGCTGATGAACGAAGCTGGCGTGAAATTTGCGATTTTAGGAAACAAAGAGAAGAACTCCGGGGATACTCCGCGACGTCTGGGCAACGAGTTTATCTTCCAGGAGCTTGCAGCCAAGAACATTGAAGAGTTTGAGAAAAACGAAGTAAAGAAGATTGTAACGATCGATCCTCACGCATACAATATTTTCAAAAATGAGTATCCCGATTTCGGTTTGGAAGCGGAAGTATATCATCACACCGAATTGTTGGCCAAGCTTGTTAAAGAAGGCAAGCTGGTTCCGAAGCACGCTGTAAACGAAACGATTACATTTCATGATTCCTGTTACTTAGGACGCTACAACGAAGTATATGACGCTCCTAGGGATATCCTGAAGGCGATTCCGGGCGCGGAGTTTGTGGAGATGGAACGCAACCGGGAAAATGGAATGTGCTGCGGTGCCGGCGGCGGACTCATGTGGATGGAAGAAGAAACCGGACACCGGGTTAACGTAGCTCGTACAGAGCAGGCGTTAGCTGTAAGTCCTTCGGTAATCAGCTCCGGCTGCCCTTACTGCTTGACGATGATTACAGACGGCACAAAAGCAAAAGAAGTGGAAGAAGACGTAAAGACATATGATGTGGCTGAGCTATTGGAAAAATCAATATATGGTGAAAAACCAGCAATTGCCTCTTAAGAATCCAATCAGCCACCTCATAGAACTTGCATAATACTATAAAGCCTGCTTCCAAAATAAAATATTTATTTGAAGGGAGCAGGCCTTTTTTAAAAAGAAAGCTTAACCTTTTCTTATGAAAAATTTCCAAAAAGTAAAAATAACATTTAAAATTTTGCGCCTTTTCATGTAAGATATAGTAAAGCGCTTACATTATTTAGATGAGCATTTTTTATGCCCTTATTATGAGCGAGCGTTCAGTCAACTTGATTTGCGTGTATTTAATTAAACAGCAATCTATAAAAAGGTAATAAAAGGAGGAGCTTTATGGCTAGAACAGTCATTGTTAGTGGAGTAAGGACACCTTTTGGGAAATTTGGGGGAGGGTTAAGCAGTTTGTCTGCATCTCAGCTTGGCGGGGTTGCAATCAAGGAAGCTCTGGTAAGGGCCGGAATAGATGGCAGCCAGGTAGATGAAGTAATCATGGGAAATGTGCTTCAGGCAGGCCAGGGACAAATCCCATCCCGCCAGGCTTCAAGACATGCGGGCATTCCGTGGGAAGTGAAAACAGAAACGATCAATAAAGTTTGTGCCTCTGGACTGCGAAGTGTAACGCTGGCTGACCAGATCATCCGCTTAGGCGATGAGGAAATCATTGTTGCAGGCGGCATGGAATCCATGAGCAATGCTCCTTATATTATGCCAAAAGCGAGATGGGGAGCTCGCATGGGTGACGCGGTGATGAAAGATGTAATGGTTCATGACGGATTAAGCTGCAGCTTTACAGGAGCACATATGGGCACATATGGGAACAGTACAGCTGAAGAATTGGAACTTTCACGCGAAGACCAGGATAACTGGGCACTTAGAAGCCAACAAAAAGCAATAGCCGCTATCGAAGGCGGAGTGTTTGCCGAGGAAATCATTCCTGTCGAGGTTCCTGTGCGTAAAGGGGAACCGGTAATCGTGGAACACGATGAAGCTCCGAGAAAAGATACATCCATTGAAAAGCTTGCTAAATTAGGTCCCGCATTCAACAACGAAGGAACGATTACGGCCGGAAATGCCCCAGGAGTAAATGACGGGGCAGGAGCGCTTGTGCTTATGAGTGAGGAAAGAGCCGAAAAAGAAGGGAAAACCCCATTTGCCTATATGATCGGACATGCCGAAGTTGCCGTGGAAGCAAAGGATTTTCCAAAGACTCCAGGACTTGTTATTAACAGGATTCTGAAAAAGACGGGAAAATCGATAGAAGAAATCGATTTATTTGAAATAAATGAAGCGTTTGCGGCGGTGGCCCTTGCAAGCGGAAAACTGGCTAACGTAGATTCTGAAAAAGTAAACGTGAACGGCGGGGCGGTAGCACTTGGACATCCGATTGGGGCTAGCGGTGCACGGATTATCATCACGCTGATGCACGAATTGAAACGGCGCGGCGGCGGTCTGGGCATTGCGGCGATTTGCAGCGGCGGCGGCCAGGGAGATGCCGTTTTAATCGAAGTTCCAAAACAAGTTTAATAGATTATATGGGCAGCAGATTGGAGGAGCTTTCATGAACATTGCAAAAGTAATGGTGATCGGTGCCGGGCAAATGGGTTCAGGAATCGCCCAGGTCTGTGCGATGAGCGGCTATGAGGTTATATTGCATGACTTGAAGCAAGAGTTTGTCGACAAAGGCCTTGGAATCATTGACAAAAATCTTTCCCGCCAGGTGGAAAAAGGGAAAATGGAAGAAGAAAATAAGCGCAGTACACTGGCAAGATTGACAACGTCCACTGATTTGAGAAATGCAGCTGACGTAGATCTGGTGATTGAAGCAGCCATAGAAAACATGGACATCAAAGCAAAGCTGTTCAGTGAACTGGATGAAATTGCGCCGGCACATGCGATTTTGGCTTCCAATACCTCATCGCTGCCAATCACTGAAATTGCAGCGGCGACCAGGCGTCCGGAAAAAGTGATCGGTATGCACTTCATGAATCCAGTTCCTGTTATGAAGCTTGTTGAAATTATCCGTGGGCTTGCTACAGCAGATGAAGTGTATGCGGTGATTGCAGAAATGTCCAGGACATTGAGTAAAGTTCCGGTAGAAGTGAATGACTTTCCGGGCTTCGTCTCCAACCGTATTCTGATGCCGATGATCAATGAAGCCATTTATACGTTATATGAAGGTGTGGCTTCCAAAGAAGCAATCGACGAAGTGATGAAGCTCGGCATGAACCATCCGATGGGACCGCTGACGCTTGCTGATTTCATCGGGCTTGATACATGCCTTTATATCATGGAGACGCTCCACGAAGGCTTCGGTGATGATAAATACCGGCCTTGCCCGCTGCTTAGGAAATATGTGAAAGCGGGCTGGCTCGGGAAGAAATCCGGCCGCGGCTTCTACGAATACAGCTTGTAAAAACATCCGGGAGGCCACTCTATGAAACTGACATTGAATGACGAGCAAAAGATGATGCGTAAAATGGTACGTGATTTTGCAGAAAGCGAAATCGCTCCCTTTGTCGAAAAAATGGAAGAGGGGATATTTCCACGGACTTTACTGGAAAAAATGGGCGAGCTCGGGTTGATGGGAATTCCGGTTCCTGAAGCATATGGCGGCTCGGAAATGGACTTTATGTCCTATATAATTGCCATCCACGAAATTTCAAAGGTAAGCCCTGCTCTTGGTGTTATTCTTTCCGTCCATACATCGGTAGGAACGAATCCGATCCTTTATTTCGGCACAGAGGAACAGAAACAAAAGTATGTCCCAAAACTTGCTTCTGGAGAGTATCTAGCCGCATTTTGTCTGACTGAATCGAGTTCCGGATCGGATGCTGGAAGCATGAAGTCGAGGGCTGTTAAGGAAGGGGATTTTTATAAAATAAACGGCTCGAAAATGTTCATTACCAATGGCGGAGAAGCAGAGATCTACATCGTTTTTGCTTCAACCAATCCAGGAGCTGGCAGTAAAGGCATATCGGCTTTTATCGTGGAAAAGAATACACCTGGCTTAATCATTGGCAAGGATGAGCACAAAATGGGCCTTTATGGTTCAAGAACGGTACAACTGACATTTGAAAATATGATGGTTCCGGCTGAAAACCTGCTTGGTAGCGTTGGGGAAGGCTTCAAGATAGCGTTAGCCAATCTGGATTCGGGACGAATCGGAATTGCGGCGCAGGCCCTTGGCATTGCTGAAGGCGCTTTTGAGCATGCTGTCCGCTATGCAAAGGAAAGGGTCCAGTTTGGAAAGCCGATTGCATCCCAGCAGGGAATAGGCTTTAAACTGGCGGAAATGGCAACGGCAATCGAAGCTTCCAGATTGTTAGTTTACCAGGCCGCTTTTTTAAGATCAGAGGGGCTTCCGTGCGGTAAAGAAGCATCGATGGCAAAGTTAATGGCTTCCAAAACGGCTGTTGAAGTATCATCAGAAGCAATCCAGGTGTTTGGCGGCTACGGCTATACAAAGGAATACCCGGTGGAGCGTTATTTCCGTGATGCCAAGGTTACAGAAATTTATGAAGGCACAAGCGAAATCCAGCGAATCGTCATCAGTAAGCATCTTTATAACTAGGCTTTGTGACATGTCCTTGTAGAAGGGAATCCGGGCTTTCGCTTAAATACTATGTGTTTTCGCTTAATTCGGTGATTTTTCGCTTAATTATGAAAGTTTTCGCTTAAAACACCGTTTTTTTCGCTCGAATCGTCAAGTACATTTATTAATAAGAGACAGGGGTAATCAATCATGCAATTTAAACTTACCGAAGAACATGAAATGATCAGGAAAATGGTTCGTGATTTTGCCAGAAATGAAGTGGCTCCGACAGCCGCCGAACGGGATGAAGAAGAACGCTTCGACCGGGTCATTTTTGATAAAATGGCTGAACTCGGCCTCACAGGCATCCCTTGGCCGGAAGAATACGGCGGCATTGGCAGCGACTATCTAGCTTATTGTATCGCGATTGAAGAATTGTCGCGGGTTTGTGCATCAACAGGGGTGACTTTATCAGCCCATACCTCCCTGGCAGGCTGGCCGATCTATAAATTCGGTTCAGAAGAACAAAAGCAGAAGTATCTGAAACCGATGGCACAGGGCGAACAAATTGGCGCCTATGGTCTGACAGAACCAAGCTCGGGCTCCGATGCAGGCGGGATGAGAACAACTGCCAGATTAGAAGGGGATCACTATCTAATAAACGGCTCCAAAATATTCATCACAAACGGTGGAGTGGCCGATACGTATGTTGTCTTTGCGTTGACAGACCCGGAATCAAAACAAAAGGGCACGAGCGCGTTTATCGTTGAGAAAGACTTTCCAGGCTTTAGCGTAGGAAAAAAGGAAAAGAAGCTGGGCATTCGTTCATCGCCAACCACAGAGATTATTTTTGAAGATTGCCAGGTTCCAAAAGAAAATTTGCTTGGCAAAGAGGGAGATGGCTTCAAAATCGCGATGATGACCCTCGATGGCGGCAGGAATGGCATTGCGGCGCAGGCTGTTGGAATTGCTCAAGGGGCGCTTGATGCAGCAGTGGGTTATGCGAAAGAACGTGTCCAATTCGGGAAACCGATTGCCGCACAGCAAGGGATTGGCTTTAAGCTTGCTGACATGGCAACAAGCGTGGAAGCCGCAAGATTATTGACTTATCAGGCTGCATGGCTGGAATCTGCCGGGCTTCCGTATGGAAAAGAATCTGCGATGTCGAAACTTTTTGCCGGTGACACGGCGATGAAGGTAACGATAGAAGCAGTCCAAGTATTCGGGGGTTACGGTTATACCAAGGATTATCCGGTAGAACGCTATATGAGAGATGCAAAAATCACGCAAATATATGAAGGAACTCAGGAAATTCAAAAACTGGTTATCTCCAGAATGATTACAAAAGATTAAAAATTAGAATCCAAACGAACGATTAAGTTTTGGTTCGACGTTCCTTTTTACAAGGCGCTTGCACTTTTCTTATAGGATGGTGATGTATGGAAAAAAGAGAGGTCCATGCTTCTGTAAAAGATGAGAAGCTTGTCAGCATGCGGCGTAATCAAATGATTAAAGGAGCCGTGAGTTTATTTAAAGAAAAGGGATTCCACCGGACAACGACCCGGGAAATTGCCAGGGCAGCCGGTTTCAGCATTGGAACGCTCTATGAATACATCCGCACCAAAGATGATATTTTATATTTAGTCTGCGATTTTATTTACGACGAGGTAAAAGACAGGCTGAAAATGGAATTGGAACAGAATAGCGGCACTCTTGAAAGCCTGAAGCTTACGATTTCCTATTTTTTCAAGGTAATGGACGACATGCAGGATGAAGTGCTGGTGATGTATCAGGAAGCCAAGTCACTGACAAAGGATGCTCTTCCTTATGTATTGAAAAAAGAAGTGGAAATGGTTCATATGTTTGAGCTGGTAATCTCACGTTGTGTGGAAAATGGGGAATTTGATTTATCAGAGGACCATATCGGCCTTGTCGCGCATAACATTTTTGTGCAGGGCCAAATGTGGAGCTTCCGCCGCTGGGCCCTGCAAAAAATGTATACGCTTGACGAATATATCCAACTGCAAACAGAGTTGCTGGTCATCAGTTTGCCGCGTATTAACGGACAGTAAGCCCGCCACTGATGGAAGTTTCACTTTATATAGCAATCAAAAGACGACACAATTACGGTAAAAGGAGGAGCGAAATGAGCACAATGGAGATGTATAAACCCAAAAATCACATCCGTTTTGTAACCGCCTCCAGCTTGTTCGACGGCCATGATGCATCGATCAACATTATGCGCCGTATTTTGCAATCGAGCGGGGCTGAGGTGGTTCATCTGGGCCATAACCGTTCTGTTGAAGATGTTGTTAATGCAGCGATCCAGGAGGATGTCCAGGGTATTGCGATATCGTCCTATCAAGGCGGCCACGTAGAGTATTTCAAATATATGTATGATTTATTGAAAGAAAAAGGGGCAACCCACATCCGGATTTACGGTGGTGGAGGCGGAGTCATCATCCCCCGCGAAATTAAGGAACTTCATGATTATGGGATTTCGCATATTTTTTCGCCGGAGGATGGAAGGGTAAACGGCCTCCAGGGTATGATCAATTTGATGCTCGAGGAATGTGATTTCTCGACGGTGCAGTCATCGATTCAGGAACGTTTCGAATATTTGCTTTCCGGAGAAACGGGAGCGGTAGCGCAATTTATTACACTAGCCGAAAACAGGCTTGATATAGGGGATGAAGCTGCGGCTGCGGTTGAAACTCTTCTTGAACAAATCAAGACATCTGAAAAGAATGTACCGGTTATCGGGATAACGGGCACAGGCGGGGCGGGGAAAAGCTCATTGACTGACGAATTAATCCGGCGGTTTATCAATGAAATCCCGGGAAAAAAAATCGCCGTCCTTTCCGTTGATCCGACCAAACAAAAAACGGGCGGGGCGCTGTTGGGTGACCGTATCCGGATGAATGCGATTTTTTCGGACCGGGTGTATATGAGAAGCCTTGCAACCCGGCTTTCCAAGAGTGAGCTATCGCTTGCGATTAAGGATGCCATTTCCGTTGTGAAAGCGGCCAGCTTTGATTTGATTGTTGTTGAAACAAGCGGAATCGGGCAGGGAGATGCTGGCATCACCGATATTTGTGATGTGTCCATGTATGTGATGACAAGTGAATTCGGGGCCCCTTCCCAGCTGGAAAAAATCGATATGATCGATTATGCCGATTTGATTGTCATCAATAAATACGAACGCAAAGGATCAGAAGATGCAAAACGGCAGGTTCAAAAGCAATACCAAAGAAGCCATATGCTGTTTGAACAGGATGCTGATGCGCTGCCTGTATACGGCACAATCGCTTCACAGTTCAATGATCCGGGAACCAATGCTTTATTTGCAGCACTGATTGAAAAGATAAATGAAAAAGCCGGCACGGAGTGGGAAACGTCGTTCTCGAAAGAGGCAGACGTCAAGAAACAAAATATCATTATTCCAAACGACCGCCGTTATTATTTACGCGAAATTACGGATACGGTCCGTAATTATCATAAAAACGCCGAAGATCAAGTCCGCTTTGCCAGGAGGCTGTTCCAGCTTGAGGGAGCAATTGAGGCAGTTAAGGAAAAAGAAATAAATGAAGAAATTCTGTCTTCGCTTCAGGCATTAAAAGACGAAACTGCTTCCAAGCTGTCAGTGGAGTCGAAAAAAATCCTTGATGGATGGGAAGCGTTTAAGGAAAAATATTCGGGCGAGAAATTCGTCACGAAAATCAGGGATAAAGAAATCAAAACTGAATTGAAAACGAAAAGCCTTTCCGGATTAATGATTCCGAAAA
This sequence comes from Peribacillus cavernae, assembly GCF_003989135.1. Classification (GTDB taxonomy): domain Bacteria; phylum Bacillota; class Bacilli; order Bacillales; family DSM-1321; genus Peribacillus; species Peribacillus cavernae. The sequence goes on along the minus strand of NZ_RYZZ01000005.1, from coordinate 179,577 downwards.
TCTCGCTGCCAAAGTTTGTTGACTATGGCGAGATTTTAGGTTGGGTGTACCGTGATAATGTTCCAGGACATTTTCCGTATACGGCTGGAGTATTCCCATTTAAACGCGAGGGCGAGGATCCAAAGCGCCAATTCGCGGGAGAAGGAACGCCTGACAGGACGAACCGCCGCTTCCATTATCTCTCCAAGGATGATGCTGCAAAACGTCTCAGCACGGCTTTTGATTCGGTAACCTTATATGGGGAAGATCCGGATTACCGACCGGATATTTATGGAAAGGTTGGCGAAAGTGGAGTCAGCATATGCACACTGGACGACATGAAAAAGCTTTACACGGGCTTTGATCTTTGTCAGCCTTCCACATCCGTTTCGATGACAATCAATGGACCTGCACCAATCATCTTGGCGATGTACATGAATACGGCCATTGACCAGCAGGTGCAAAATAAAGAGGCGGAGCTCGGCAGGGTATTGACACCGGAAGAATTTACGGAAGTTCGCGCCTATACGCTTCAAACCGTACGCGGCACCGTCCAAGCTGATATTTTAAAAGAGGATCAGGGGCAAAATACGTGTATCTTCTCTACGGAATTCGCCTTGAGGTTGATGGGTGATATTCAGGAGTATTTCATTGATCATAAAGTGAGAAACTATTATTCTGTTTCTATTTCTGGCTACCATATTGCCGAAGCAGGCGCTAATCCCGTTTCGCAGCTGGCCTTTACACTCGCCAATGGATTCACTTATATCGAATATTATTTAAGCCGCGGGATGAATATTGATGAATTCGCACCGAATCTTTCATTCTTTTTTTCTAATGGTCTTGATCCAGAATATAGTGTAATCGGGCGTGTTGCAAGAAGAATTTGGGCTACGGCCATGCGTGATAAATACGGTGCCAACGAGCGCAGCCAAAAGCTGAAGTATCATATTCAGACTTCCGGGCGCTCCCTGCATGCCCAGGAAATTGATTTTAACGATATCCGCACCACTCTTCAAGCGCTTATGGCACTTCAAGATAATTGTAATTCGCTCCATACGAATGCATATGATGAAGCAATTACCACGCCTACACAAGAATCAGTACGCAGAGCGATGGCGATCCAAATGATCATTACAAAGGAACACGGATTATCCAAAAATGAAAATCCGCTTCAGGGAACCTTCATTATTGAGGAGTTGACTGATTTAGTGGAAGAAGCGGTGCTTCAGGAATTCGACCGCATCAATGACCGCGGCGGTGTCCTCGGTGCCATGGAAACGCAGTACCAGCGAGGTAAAATTCAGGATGAATCGATGTACTATGAAATGAAAAAACATTCAGGAGAGCTGCCAATTATAGGTGTGAATACTTATTTGAATCCAAATCCCCCTTCCGAGGAAGCACTGAACACAATGGAAATCGCCCGTGCGACGAAAGAAGAAAAGGAAGGACAAATCCAAAACCTCCGCGAATTCCAAAAGCGGAACCAGCCTCAATACGAACCAGCGATCAAACGTTTGAAGGAAGCAGCAGTGAACGGGGAAAACATCTTTGCGGAATTAATGGAGTGCGTAAAGGTGGCAAGCCTCGGGCAAATCACCCATGCACTTTACGAAGTCGGAGGACAATACAGAAGGAATATGTAATTAAGGAACTCAGGCTTTGGACGCCACGTCCTGTGGCAACGCCGCCAGAACCCGCATCCTGTTGGCCCAGCGGAAGCGCCTTGGTCAGCTCGTGAAGCAAATAGGCACTTGACCCAGAAGGCGCTTTTTGCCTTCTGCGGTCAAGTGGTCTTTTGCACAGCGAGCTAGGCGCTGGAGCTAGACAACGAAAAAAGGAACGCCGCCAAAAATGGTATTGAGCTGACTGAAAAGCAAGTTCAATACCCTTTTTTGTGTAGAAAAAAAGTACTTTTCCAGGAAAATAGCTTTTTTCGCTTATAATTATTAGTGAAAAAGGCGACACTGATATTTCATAAGATTAAGATATGGCTGGCATAAACCTATTTTAAATGTTTATAATGAATATGTCTTGCAGGAATTGCATTTTGTCATGCGGAATACTTGTTTAGATTATTTTTTTATGTAAAAAATGCCGATTATGAAGTGTTTGGAATAGAGAAAGGAAGTGCGGGCCTTGAGTTTAAAACAATACTCAAAAGAGCAATTAGCAGAAATGTCAATGCTTGAAATTGCTTATGAATTGCTTGTAGAGAAAAAGCAACCAGTTTCTTTTAAAGAATTAATGAATGAAATCCGAAAATTGCAGGGTTTTTCAGATGAAGAAATGAAAAAGAGAATCTCTCAATTTTATACAGACCTGAATGTCGACGGCCGGTTTACCTCCCTTGGAGAAAACCGTTGGGGCCTGAAAACATGGTACCCTGTCGATCAGATTGAAGAGGAAGTTGTACACGTTGCTAAACCGAAGAAGAAGAAAGCGAAGAAAGCGGTCGAAGAGGACTTGGAAGATCTTGAAAACGAGGATCATGAATTTGAAGATGAGGACCTCGACGATCTTGATGAAGAAGAGGAAGAAGAGGATCTTATCGATGATCCAGATGATGACGATGATGACGATCTGCTTGATGCTGACGCCGATGATGATGAGGATGAAGATGAAGAAGAATTCGAGGATGACCTTGAAGAAGATATAATCGAAGAGGACGATGAGCTTGAAGAGGAAGAGGACGAGGAAGAAATCGACAAGGAAGAAAATCGATAAGTTCCTGATCCATGCTTGACTTTTTAAAGCGGAATTTGTAAAATCATTTTTGGGCTCCTTAAACATGGACACGTTGATAAAATACAACGCTCCCTTACTTTTGTAAGAGGGGCGTTTTTGTTTTTTTGTAGAGATAACAGGGAAAATGATGAATTTTGGATGCCACATTCAAAACGGACATCATTTTTTTGTTTTTATTCCTTAATGCTAACCTTGTAATGATTTCTCGTTAAAGGGAAAAACTACATGGGGAAACAGATCAGGTTTGGACTTTTAATGGTTCGGCCTGGGTGATAGTTAGATAAAAAGATTAAAAAAGGGGAAAAGACATGACAAAATATATTTTCGTGACAGGCGGAGTGGTTTCTTCATTAGGCAAAGGGATTACTGCTGCCTCGCTTGGAAGGCTTTTGAAAAACCGGGGGCTGAATGTAACGATTCAAAAATTCGATCCGTATATTAACCTCGATCCAGGAACGATGAGTCCGTATCAGCATGGAGAAGTTTTCGTAACGGATGATGGTGCTGAAACCGATTTGGACTTGGGCCATTATGAAAGGTTCATTGACATTAATCTCGGAAAACACAGTAACGTAACAACGGGTAAAATCTATTCTGCTGTTTTAAGAAAAGAGCGCCGCGGTGATTACTTAGGAGGAACGGTACAGGTTATCCCCCATATTACCAACGAAATCAAAGAGCGTGTTTTCCGTGCCGGGCATGAAACGAATGCAGATGTTGTAATCACGGAAATCGGCGGAACAGTAGGCGATATAGAGTCATTGCCATTCCTTGAGGCCATTCGCCAAATCAAAAGTGACATTGGCCGGGATAATGTGATGTATATTCATTGTACGCTTGTCCCGTATATTAAGGCAGCCGGCGAAATGAAAACGAAGCCGACACAGCACAGTGTGAAAGAGCTGCGCAGTCTGGGCATCCAGCCGAACATCATTGTCGTCCGTACGGAAATGCCAATTTCCCAGGATATGAAAGACAAAATCGCATTATTTTGCGATATAGATACGAAAGCTGTAATCGAATGCCAGGACGCCGATACGCTGTATTCCGTTCCACTGGCACTGCAAGAGCAAAAGATGGATCAAATCGTTTGTGACCATCTAAAGCTTGACTGCCGTGAAGCGAATATGGATGAGTGGAAAGAGTTGGTGCAAAAAGTTACCAGCCTTTCAAAAACTACCACCATTGCATTAGTTGGAAAATATGTTGAACTCCAGGATGCATATATTTCTGTAGTAGAAGCACTGAAGCATGCAGGCTATACATTTGACGCCGATATCAAAATCAACTGGGTCAATGCAGAGGATGTTACCCGTGAAAATGTGGCAGATCTTCTAGGGGATGCTGACGGAATCCTTGTACCGGGCGGATTCGGTGACCGCGGCATTGAAGGGAAAATTTCCGCTATCGAATATGCGCGTATCAATAAAAAACCGTTCTTCGGCATTTGTTTGGGCATGCAGCTTGCTTCCATAGAATATGCCCGCCACGTGTTGGGGCTTGAAGGTGCCCATTCAACAGAAATTGATCTGGAGACTCCTTACCCAATTATCGATTTGCTTCCAGAGCAAAAGGATATAGAAGATCTCGGGGGAACACTGCGGCTAGGGTTATATCCTTGTAAGCTAGTGGAAGGGACAAAAGCCCATGCTGCTTATCAGGATGAAGTAGTCTATGAACGACACCGCCATCGTTTTGAATTCAACAACCACTACCGAAAGGCTTTGGAAGCTGAAGGCTTTGCCTTCTCAGGTACAAGCCCGGACGGACGTCTTGTGGAAATCATTGAAATCAAGGATCATCCATGGTTTGTTGCTTCACAATTCCATCCGGAGTTTATTTCAAGACCGACACGGCCCCAGCCGTTGTTCCGTGACTTTGTTGAAGCCTCTCTAAAGTGCAGCGAAAAACTTTAAATGAATCAGCTTTGAAACAAACATGTCGTAATTTGGATAAAAAAAACGCCTGGATAGGAATAGCCATCCAGGCGTTTTCAACTTTTTTTCGGACTTTATGGTTTACAATCCAAATCATTTCAACTACTACCCAACCCGGACGATTTACTTTCTAAAACGCACCGTATACTATCCAGACTAAATCAATTACTGTCGATCATTCTTCCGAATACTCCTGTAGTATTTCATCCAAAGTAAATTTGATCCCATAATAAACAAACAAAGCCGCTATCAACGTTGGGAAGCCAACCCTGTTTCCGCTATCATCCGGAAGCAACCCTTTTTGAAGGCGTAAATCCATATGCACATCTGCCAGTTTGTCCAGTGAGTGTTCGGCAAATGGAACGAGGGTGGACACTGCGGTGAAAGGGATCCCTTGTTCCTGAAGCTGCCGGGCAAGCTGCAAAGCTCCGCTGTCGTTCGAATGCCGGGTAAAAACCAGAACCCGGTCCGCGCTTGTAATCGCAGCCAGCTCATTTCCAGCATCATATAGAGGCATAGCGGACAGGAACGGTTCCGCACCTCCCAATGCTTCTGCAAGGATTCCCTGCATTTCTCCAAAACCATGTATGTAAATGGTACCGTCTCCGATGGAAGCTTGGGCCAGCAATCGGGCACAGTCCTCAAACGAAAACTCTTCTCCGTCCATTATCTTTTTAAACAACCCGCTTATCTGGGTCGAAAACATTTTTAACATGTTGTTTTACTCCTTTAAAAATTATCGTCACCGTTTAGTATAAATCAATGAATTCCCGAAAGCGAACGATAGGGGAACACTTGCCGGGAAATAAAATCTGCAAATTGTTTCCGCCCGGCAAGCAGGATTTCGGGAAATATTTAGCGAATATATAAAAATAGCTTTATTTATGTGTTTGACAGGGGAAACACGGCTGGCTTCAGGGTTATATACCATACATACATAGACTGGGCAGATGGTAGTCATGATAGTTTTTCAAGTGTACAGCTATTTATTTCTTCAGATTAGGAAGAGGTGCGAGAATGGCAGGAAAAATATTAATTGTAGATGATCAATTTGGAATCAGAATTTTGCTCAATGAAGTGCTTAACAAAGAGGGGTATAATACGTTCCAAGCCGCTAACGGTGTGCAAGCGCTGGATATTGTGACAAAACATTCTCCTGATTTAGTTCTGTTGGACATGAAGATTCCGGGAATGGACGGCATAGAAATTTTGAAACGCATGAAGCAGCTTGATCCGGATATTCGAGTCATTATAATGACTGCCTATGGCGAATTAGATATGATTCAAAAAGCCAAGGACTTAGGGGCCATGACTCATTTTGCTAAACCTTTTGATATTGATGATATACGAAAAGCGGTTAAAGATTATTTGCTCGTGCGAAAGTCATGATAATAATGGTCATTCATACTTGTAATTCATATTAATGAAATGTACTCTCGCAAATATTGAATATAACCCTGCGGCCGTATTTCAGGACTGGCTTATCTCCTGAAATATAAGCCGTATTTTTTTATGATTTAAGAGAACGGGTCATTTCGACTTTCGTTTGAATTTGTTGCTGTTTTTTTTCTGTCCTGATATGCTAAGAGTGATTTTGAAATTTCCCGGAAATCCATGTGGTATGTAACTGCATATTTAAGGGGAAATTCTAGAGAGAATCTGCATTTGCAGGAGAACATTTGCTAGGAGGAAATTAAATGCCTTTAGTATCAATGAAAGATATGCTTAATAAAGCCCTTGAGGGTAAATATGCAGTCGGCCAGTTCAATATTAATAACCTGGAGTGGACTCAGGCGATTTTAGCTGCTGCAGAGCAAGAAAAATCACCGGTCATCCTTGGTGTATCAGAAGGTGCAGCACGTCACATGGGCGGTTTTAAAACAACTGTCATGATGGTTCAAGGTTTATTGGAAGATATGAAGGTCACTGTCCCTGTGGCAATCCATCTTGACCATGGCTCAAGCCTTGACAAGTGTAAGGAAGCGATTGATGCGGGCTTCACTTCCGTTATGATCGACGCTTCTCACCATCCTTTGGAAGAAAATATCGAAACAACTTCAAAAGTTGTCGAATATGCCCATGCTAAAGGAGTTTCTGTTGAAGCTGAACTAGGTACTGTTGGCGGACAGGAAGACGATGTAGTAGCCGATGGTGTTATTTATGCTGATCCAAAAGAGTGTGAAGAATTAGTCAAACGCACAGGTGTTGACTGCTTTGCACCTGCCCTGGGTTCTGTCCATGGACCTTATAAAGGCGAGCCTAACCTCGGCTTTAAAGAAATGGAAGAAGTACGTGATTTAACAAGAATTCCGTTAGTATTACACGGTGGTACAGGCATTCCAACTAAGGATATTCAAAAGGCAGTAACACTGGGAACTTCCAAGATCAATGTAAATACGGAAAACCAGATCGCTTTCACAAAGGCTGTCCGCGAGGTCCTGAACAAAGATGCTGACGTATACGATCCCCGTAAATATATCGGACCGGGCCGTGATGCAATTAAGGAAACGGTTGTCGGCAAAATCCGCGAATTTGGTTCAAACGGAAAAGCTGAGTAATCTAAAATTAGATATATCCCAATAAGGGTCTGATTCTCCATAAAGCAAATGCCCACCCTAGAAAAGGCGGCATTATGTCATGGGTAAAGGCCCTTTTCTCTTATATTTATTGACAATTACAAATTCGCCATTTACACCATTCACAAAAGTATGCTTATATAGTTGAAAAAGAGATGGAGGTTTTAAGATGAAATTTTTTATTGATACCGCTAATATTGATGAAATTCGCGAGGCCCACGCACTTGGCGTTCTCGCTGGCGTAACAACGAATCCGTCACTTGTCGCAAAGGAAAAGAACGTTTCCTTCCATGACCGTTTGAAAGAAATCACGAGCTTGGTGCAGGATTCAGTCAGTGCAGAGGTAATATCTCTTGATTTTGAAGGGATGATGAAGGAAGCGAAAGTGCTTTCCGCGATTGCGCCGAACATTACCGTTAAGGTTCCGATGACCCCAGACGGGCTTAAAGCTGTTTCGGCTTTAACAAAGGAAAACATTAAAACAAACGTTACGTTAATTTTCAGTGCGAATCAGGCATTGCTTGCTGCAAGAGCGGGAGCGACGTATGTGTCACCGTTTCTGGGCCGCCTTGATGATATCGGCTTCAATGGCATGCATTTGATTTCGGATATCGCCGATATTTTCGCGATTCACGATATTCAATCAGAAATTATCGCGGCTTCGATTCGGCACCCTATGCATATTACGGAAGCTGCTTTAAATGGGGCGCATATTGCCACGATCCCATATAAGGTGCTGATGCAGCTATTCAAGCATCCGCTGACCGATAAAGGCATTGAGGCTTTCCTTGCTGACTGGAATGCCCGCGAGGAAGCATAATCTGAACTTTCTCCCTACTTCTGCATACAAAGAACAGCTGTGGCTATTCGCCCATTTTTAAATTTTTTTCAAAATTTTTACATGACTTTTCTCTTTTTGTGTAAACTAATAAAATGGAAAGAAAATAATGTCGGATTATATACATTTGTCTTGGGAAATAATTCCTAAATGAATGGGTGTATGTCAAAGATGTCTTTTTAACTGCTCAGAGTAGAAGGGAGTTTATTATGGAAAAGCTTAAAATTGCAGGCGGCTATCCGTTGAAAGGCAGCATCCGTGTAAGCGGTGCGAAAAATAGCGCAGTTGCTCTTATACCTGCTACTATACTTGCTGATTCTCCGGTTACAATCGAGGGTCTGCCTGATATCTCGGATGTGCAAATTTTAAAGGGCCTCCTTGAAGAGATAGGCGGAACGGTTTCTTTTCATGATGGAGAAATGACGGTCGATCCCAGCAAGATGATTTCAATGCCATTGCCGAATGGACGAGTCAAGATGCTCCGTGCTTCCTATTATTTAATGGGTGCCATGCTTGGGAAATTCAAAAAAGCGGTGATTGGTCTCCCAGGAGGGTGCCATTTAGGGCCGCGTCCAATCGACCAGCATATCAAAGGGTTTGAAGCACTAGGTGCACAGGTGACAAATGAGCAGGGTGCGATTTATTTGCGTGCGGACGAGCTTAGGGGCGCGCGTATCTACCTCGATGTTGTCAGTGTAGGCGCTACAATCAATATCATGCTTGCAGCTGTTTTGGCAAAAGGAAGGACAGTCATTGAAAACGCTGCAAAAGAACCGGAAATTATCGATGTAGCTACTTTGCTGACCAATATGGGAGCGAAAATTAAAGGGGCCGGAACAGATGTCATCCGCATCGACGGCGTTGAGAACTTAAGCGGGTGCAAACACACAATCATTCCTGACCGGATAGAAGCAGGGACGTTCATGATTCTGGCTGCAGCTGTCGGACAAGGCATCTTGATTGATAATGTCATTCCCCAGCATCTAGAATCTCTAACAGCTAAACTAAGGGAAATGGGTGTCAACATCGAAGCAGGGGATGATCAGATTTTCGTTTCTCCCGGTGCTGAGTTTAAGTCCGTTGATATAAAAACGCTCGTCTATCCTGGTTTTCCTACCGACCTGCAGCAGCCATTCACTTCATTATTGACCAGGGCAGGAGGATCCAGTGTTGTAACCGATACGATATACGGGGCCCGTTTTAAACATATAGACGAGCTTCGGCGGATGAATGCCAATATTAAAGTAGAAGGCAGATCCGCGATTATCAACGGCCCAATCCAGCTTCAGGGAGCCAAGGTAAAAGCAAGTGATCTCCGTGCAGGAGCTGCACTTGTCATAGCTGGGTTAATTGCAGAGGGAATCACGGAGGTAACCGGCCTGGAACATATTGACCGGGGTTACAGCCATCTTGCCGAAAAACTTTCCGGTCTTGGTGCAACGATCTGGAGAGAAAAGATGTCCGAAGAGGAAGTAGAGCAGTTGAAAAATTGAATATAGTCCCAGTGCCTTAATGTGTTACGATAATGAAGAGATTGTGTTATACTAATTATTATGTAATTATAGTTAAGTAGCACTGAGGGGGAACCAATAATGGAGAGAAGCTTATCTATGGAGCTGGTGCGCGTAACGGAAGGAGCCGCTTTGGCTTCAGCGCGTTGGATGGGAAGAGGAAAAAAAGAAGAAGCAGATGATGCGGCTACTTCGGCTATGCGGGATGTCTTCGATACAGTACCGATGAAAGGGACTGTCGTGATCGGGGAAGGCGAGATGGATGAAGCGCCGATGCTGTATATCGGCGAAAAGCTTGGTACCGGGTATGGCCCTCGTGTAGATGTTGCGGTTGACCCTCTGGAAGGAACGAACATTGTTGCTTCAGGAGGATGGAACGCTTTAGCGGTATTAGCCATCGCTGATAACGGCAACCTCCTTCATGCTCCGGATATGTACATGGATAAGATTGCAGTTGGGCCTGAGGCAGTCGGGCAAATCGATATTGACGCTTCTGTTTTGGACAACCTGAAAGCAGTGGCAAAGGCAAAGAATAAAGATATCCAGGATGTTGTCGCGACGGTATTACACCGCGAGCGCCACTCGAAAATAGTCGAAGAGCTCCGTGAAGCAGGCGCACGAATTAAATTAATTAATGATGGCGATGTCGCCGGTGCCATCAATACAGCCTTTGACCAGACCGGTGTGGATATTTTGTTCGGCACAGGGGGGGCACCTGAAGGAGTGATTGCTGCGGTGGCACTTAAATGCCTCGGCGGTGAGATTCAGGGCAAACTCCTTCCGCAAAATGACCAGGAAGCGGAGCGCTGCCATAAGATGGGCATAGATTTGAACAGCGTTCTTAGAATGGAAGACCTTGTCCGTGGTGATGACGCCATTTTTGCCGCGACTGGTGTGACAGATGGAGAATTGTTAAAAGGCGTCCAGTTTAAAGGTAATTATGGAGAGACACACTCTCTTGTCATGCGTGCAAAATCGGGAACCGTCCGATTCATTGAAGGCCGGCACAGCCTGAAGAAGAAGCCAAACCTGGTTATCAGGTAGAAGAGCTTTTCTTTTTATTCATTATTAAAAAGTTTAGCACTGTGAATTTGGAATGATGGGTACCTTTTTACAAGGCCCTAAAAGCGGGCGATAATCGCTCGCTTTCGCTATAAATAAATTTAAGTTGAATATTTCTTATAAAAAAAGTACAATTAAGCTTGTTTTAATAAAAGATAGAGAGATCATTCTGCAATACTACTCCAAAACTTCAAGGAAGCCTTCAACTATTTTCTCTTTACCCAAAGAATGTATCATCCTTTCTAAAAAAGAATACCCTTGTCCGGATATATGGTTTCGTCCATATCCTATTTCTTTTGTTCAGTATGGGTGAAAACGTTTAATTAAATAAAGTGTGGTGTCATAATGAATTTAACCATTTTAAATTTAGAAAACATGAAACTAAAGGATCTATATGAGCACGCACGCGAATATAAAGTATCCTACTACAGCAAACTTAGCAAAAAGGAACTTATTTTTGCGATTTTAAAAGCGCAGGCAGAGCAAGATGGATTGCTCTTCATGCAAGGGGTACTGGAAATCATCCCATCCGAGGGCTTCGGGTTCCTGCGTCCAATTAACTATTCTCCAAGCTCAGAGGATATTTATATTTCAGCTTCGCAGATCCGCAGATTCGATTTGCGAAACGGAGATAAGGTTTCAGGCAAGGTAAGGCCGCCCAAAGAAAACGAGCGGTATTACGGATTACTTCATGTGGAAGCGGTAAATGGGGATAACCCTGAATCAGCGAAAGAACGGGTTCACTTTCCAGGACTGACTCCTTTGTATCCTGACAGGCAAATTAAATTGGAAACCGTCCACAAAAACTTATCTACGCGGATCATGGATGTTTTGGCTCCGGTCGGTTTTGGACAGCGCGGTTTGATCGTGGCCCCTCCAAAAGCGGGTAAAACGATGCTGATAAAGGAGATTGCCAACGCAGTCACAACAAACCATCCAGAAGCAGAGCTTATCGTTCTGTTGATTGATGAACGTCCGGAAGAGGTAACGGATATTGAACGTTCAGTTGCAGGTGATGTTGTCAGCTCGACGTTTGATGAAGTGCCCGAAAACCATATTAAAGTGGCCGAGCTAGTGCTAGAAAGGGCGATGCGCCTTGTTGAGCATAAGCGTGATGTCATCATCCTGATGGACAGCATCACCCGGCTGGCACGTGCCTATAACCTGGTAATTCCGCCAAGCGGAAGAACGCTTTCCGGAGGGATTGATCCGGCTGCATTCCATAGGCCAAAACGGTTCTTTGGGGCAGCAAGGAATATTGAAGAAGGCGGAAGCCTGACGATTCTGGCGACAGCCCTAGTCGATACAGGTTCCCGTATGGACGATGTCATCTACGAGGAATTTAAAGGGACAGGTAATATGGAACTTCATCTGGACCGCTCATTGGCGGAGAGACGTATTTTCCCTGCCATCGATATCAGGCGTTCCGGAACGCGCAAGGAAGAGCTGCTTATTCCAAAAGAACATCTTGATAAGCTATGGGCGATTCGTAAAACAATGTCTGATTCCCCGGATTTTGCCGAGAAATTCCTGCGCCGCTTAAAACAAACTAGTGGCAATGAAGAATTTTTCAGCAAGCTGGAAGAAGAAATGAAAAAAGGTGCAACAGCAAAGCGCGCTTAGTAATGTCTAACAAGTTGTTGCAAAAACATTTTCTAATTGCTATAATTAGCACAATGTGTTTTTACAAAATAGGTGAGGGATTATTTCCCCCCTTGAAGTATATAACTCTGTTTCGAATGATTCAGGGCAGAAGGAGCTGAAAAGAATGAAAGCTGGAATTCATCCAAATTATAAAAAGATAACAGTTACATGTTCTTGCGGGAATACTTTTGAAACAGGTTCTGTGAAAAATGAAGTGCGTGTTGAGACTTGCTCTGAATGCCACCCATTCTATACTGGACGTCAAAAGTTCGCTGAAGTTGGCGGACGTGTTGATCGCTTCAACAAAAAATACGGCATAAAGTAATTTGATTAGATGAAACTTCCATCTCTGGATGGGAGTTTTATTTATCCTTCACTCACTGCTGAAGTGTTCTAAAAAAACAGGCAAGCATATTTCCTTGCCTGTTTTTTTTACTGTAAAGGAAACTATAGATTGAATTTTATGTGGATAACTTAATTTTGATTATCTGCATCCAGCTCCAGCGCCTAGCCCCGACGCACAGGACGTGCTAGTGCCGACGAAGACATGAGGACGTGGCAATTTTAGTCGGCCTCGAGGTCATGAGCCAATCATCTGATGGGGAGAAAACCGCTCCCCATACAGCTGCTCGTCTTATGCTTGTCGGACTTGCACAGGATGTGCTGACGTCGACGTTCGCCACAGGACGTGGCGGATGTTAGTCGACGTTCCTTTTAGGCGCTTGCGCTTTTGTTCTTTGTTGCCTATCAGGCATATGCCTTTTTAGGTTTGTTTTTCTATTGTTGGGGACGTTATTGGTATCCAGTGGGGGAACAATCGGAAATGTTTTGACGTATCCTGTAATTATAAGAATGTCCTTTTTGTCGATGAGAAGGACCGATTTGTGGAAGGGAGAGGCTGTTTCAATGTACGAAATGAAACAATCAGGCTGGATTGAGCTTATTTGCGGCAGCATGTTTTCCGGCAAATCCGAGGAATTGATTAAAAGGGTGAACCGTGCTCAATTTGCGAAACAGCAAATAGCCGTCTTTAAGCCTGCCTTAGATAATCGCTATGCGGAAGAAGCTGTTGTATCGCATAACCGCACCTCGATAATGGCGAGATCCATTTCGCATTCTACAGATATCTTTAAATATCTCGATGAGAAATTAGATATCATTGCGATCGATGAGGTGCAATTTTTCGATGAGGAAATTGTAGAAGTTGCCCAGCATCTTGCGGACAGCGGTTATCGCGTCATCCTGGCAGGGCTGGACCAGGACTTCCGTGGTGAACCATTCGGCCCCGTACCTTTTCTAATGTCATTGGCTGAATCAGTCACAAAACTGCAAGCGGTGTGCGCCGTGTGCGGGTCGCCTGCGAGCCGGACGCAGCGGTTAATCAACGGAGCCCCCGCTTCCTATGATGATCCCGTCATTCTCGTGGGAGCTTCCGAATCATATGAGCCCCGCTGCAGACATCATCATGAGGTACCGGGGAAAAATAGCAATATAAATGAAGAAGCGTTAAAGTTATCCGAATTGTAATGCATGCTGCTTGAGGACCTTGTCTTAAGCAGTTTTTTTATTTATAGAAAACTAAGGAAACTACAGATTTAATTTTATGTGGATAACTTAATTGTGGTTATCTGCATCCAGCTCCAGCGCCTAGCCCATCGAGGTCATAAGCCAATCATCAGATGGGGAGAAAACCGCTCCCCATACAGATGCTCGTCTTATGCTTGTCTGGGCTGAACAAGGCGCTTGCGCTTTTGTTCTTATCACCGAAACTTTGTTTTTTGTCACCGAAATCAAGAACCCACCATAACCTGAGGCCGCTGCTCGAAGTCCAGAATAGATGCAGGAAGTTTATCCGGACCTGACATTTTTGCAACATCCTTTTTGAATAGGGAATGCTAATGTCAGGAGGTGCAATCCATATGAGAAAAGGGATGCTATTTTGTGCGGCTGTCATTTTAACTGTGATAGCAGGCTGTAGCACGAACGAAGATAGAGAAGCAGGCTATGGAGAGGAAACGAAAAATGGGACAACTCTCATTTCCAATAAACCGGGAAGGGCAGTAAACGACAATAACGATGCTGTCGAACAACCGTCTGACCAGCTGTTAAATACTCCTGGAAGCAATTCGAATGTCACGCCAAACACCGGATCTGAAGTGCAGAAGGCCAGACAGATTATTGAGGCGAATACAGAATATGAAGCAGGAGGAGTCTGGCAGAAGGGCAATAGCCTTAGTGTCACTATCCATGACAATGGAAAAATTGATTCCGATGAACAAAGAAAACAAGAGAGAAAGCGGATAAAGCGCATGCTTACGGAAGCGCTTCCGAGGTATAACATTGAAGTCAACATGGAACCTGCTGGTGAAGATTAATCTTGAATGGCTTTGACGTTGTTCATTCACCTATACTATAATTAACATGTTATGGATAAGTTTTAAACCGACGAGGTGAATAACGTGTTAGATCGTTTACAGGCTGTAGAAGATAGATATGAAAAATTGAATGAATTATTGAGTGATCCTGAGATTATTAACGACTCCAGAAAGCTAAGGGATTACTCCAAGGAGCAATCTGATATCCAGGAGACCGCACAAACGTATAAGGAATATAAGGAAGTGCACGACCAATACCAGGATGCCAAAGCAATGCTTGAAGAAAAGCTGGATCCGGACATGCGTGAAATGGTCAAGGAAGAGTTGAATGAGCTCCAGGAGAACATCAACTCGCTCGAAGAAAAGCTAAAGATCCTTCTTATTCCAAAAGACCCTAACGATGATAAAAACGTAATCATGGAAATTCGCGGAGCAGCCGGCGGGGACGAGGCAGCCCTTTTTGCAGGAAGCCTTTACCGAATGTACAGCCGTTTTGCGGAGGTACAGGGCTGGAAAATTGATGTGATGGATTCGAACCCTACCGGTTTGGGCGGATTTAAAGAAATCATCTTCATGATAAACGGGAACGGTGCCTATTCTAAGCTGAAGTTCGAAAATGGTGCACACCGTGTTCAGCGTGTACCGGAAACGGAATCAGGCGGCCGCATTCATACTTCGACAGCGACAGTAGCGGTGCTTCCTGAAGCTGAGGAAGTGGAAGTGGAAATCCATGAAAAGGATATCCGTGTGGATACATTCGCTTCCAGCGGACCGGGCGGCCAAAGTGTTAATACAACGATGTCTGCCGTCCGTCTTACGCATCTTCCGACCGGGACGGTCGTATCCATGCAGGATGAAAAATCACAGATCAAAAATAAAGAAAAAGCAATGAAGATCCTGCGCGCCCGTGTTTACGATAAGTTCCAGCGGGAGGCCCAGGCAGAATACGACCAAAACCGCAAGCTTGCTGTTGGGACAGGAGACCGTTCGGAACGTATTCGTACTTATAACTTCCCGCAAAACCGCGTGACTGACCATCGTATCGGTCTGACGATCCAAAAGCTCGATCAGATTATCGAAGGGAAGCTTGATGAAATCATTGACGCCTTAATTGTTGAAGATCAATCTTCCAGGCTGCAAAACGCGGATGAATAATTCGTTCACAAAGGTATACGAAGCCCTGAAATGGGCTTCTTCTTTTTTAATGGCAAACGACAGGGATGAAAATGCAGGAGAGATTTTGTTAAAGCACTTATTGAACATGAACAGGTCACAGCTATTTGCTAATTTACAGACCATCCTTCCTGCGGAAACCGCCGAAGAATTTCAAAAGGCGGTAGAGCTCCATGTATCCGGTACGCCTGTCCAGCATATTATTGGCACAGAAGAATTTTACGGACGTGCTTTTATCGTGAATAAACAAGTACTGATTCCGCGTCCGGAAACGGAAGAGCTCATTTACCATACGCTTAAGAAAGTTTCAAAACTGCCCAGTAAAAAAAGACTGAAATTAGCCGATATAGGGACAGGGAGCGGAGCAATTGCAATTACGATGAAGCTTGAAAAACCGGATTTGTTGACTGTCATGGCAACAGATATTGCCGAAGTTTCTCTTGATGTCGCCCGGCTTAATGCAAGAAAGCTTGAAGCTGACGTGACTTTCGTACAGGGTGATTTGCTGCAGCCTTTTATCGAAAGCAACCGTAAGCTAGATATCATATTGTCCAATCCGCCTTATATTCCTGATTCTGATAAGGAATCAATGTCTGTCGTGGTTACCGGGCATGAGCCGCACATGGCTTTATTTGCCGGAACAGACGGACTCGATTTTTACCGGCGTTTCATGGTAGAACTGCCGCAGGTGGTCAAGCAGCCCGGCTTGATAGGATTTGAAATAGGAGCAGGGCAAGGAGAGGCTGTCGCCGATATGCTCCAGGATACTTTTCCAGGTGCGGCTGTGTCGATTGAATTTGACATAAATGGAAAAGACCGCATGGTGTTTGCAGAGATAAGATGATGAAAAAGGATTTGGTCCTCTTCGGGGGCCAAATCCTTTTTTATTAGGCCGCTTTTCTTAAAATAAATGATTTTACTAGTTTAGGATACAGGCAAGCTGGCGAGACTGTATTTGTGCAGGGGAGGAGAATTGACATGAATAAAAAGTATTTATCGATTGCCTATCTATTAATCTTAACAATCGGGACGATTTTAAGTATATATATGCCAAAAGTTGAAAGTGCCGCAAAAACGGAAGAGACAGTAATCATTCCTAAAGAAGCAATCCGGCTTCGCATCCTCGCAAACAGCGATAAAAAAGCAGATCAGGATGTCAAACGCCTGATCAGGGATGAAGTGAATCAAAATATTACAGGCTGGGTGGAAGACCTGACTTCATTGAAAGAAGCCAAAAAAGTCATTAAATCCCATCTGCCAGATATCCAGCAAACAGCGGAAAAAATTGTTGATGAACAGGGTATTGACCAGAAGGTGAAAGTGAATTTCGGCAAAGCGGAGTTCCCGACAAAGCTCTACGGGCAATATCTTTATCCGGCTGGTGAATATGAAGCGATCGTGATAACCCTCGGTAAAGGGGAAGGCGCCAATTGGTGGTGTGTATTGTTCCCGCCCCTTTGCTTCCTGGATTTTTCAAACGGAACAGCAGTAAGCAAGAGCCCGTATGAGGAGGAAAATACAAATGAAATCCACTCAGAGCAACAAAACGGAGAAAAGAAAAACGCTATTAAAGAAGATGAAGCAAAGGTCAAAACGGTAAAAAGTAAAAAAAACAGTGAACCAGTAATAGTCTCAAACGCGAAGCAAGCGGAACTGGAATCAGAACGGATTTTAGAACGGAATTCAGAAAAGGAAAAACAGATTTATGTAAGCCGAGATGAATCGCCAGTCGTCGTGAAGTCATTCGTGGCGGAGCTATTTTCCGAGATTTTTTAATGCAATGTCACTTTTTAGTAAACAAGAGCATTTCATTAATTAATGAGTATATTTATCCACAATTTATCCACAAATTCCGTCAATAAAAATGTTCTAGACCACAGTCTCTCTCATATACCTATTACTAGAGATGATAGAAAATAGGGGAGATGATAGACTATGGCATCTGATTTTCAACAAGCGGAAGAAAAGGATGTTCATGAACTGGTGCAGTTTTTGGCAGGAGCGAATGTGAGCACAGAAGGAGTAAAAAGTAAATTTGAATATTACTTGTTGGCCCGTGATGCGGAAGGAAAGATGGTTGCTGCGGTAGGCATTGAACCAATTAAAAATATTGGGCTGCTCAGGTCGTTCGTTTTCAATCCATCTTTTCCGTATGAAAAAATCCCTGCCTTGCTGCAGCAGATTTTGCTGGTCGCGAAAAAACATGAGCTTCACAGCGTCTATTTAGCCACGAAACAGAGTTCTCTTCAACTCTTTGAAGCACTTGGTTTCAAGAAGGTAGAGCCACTGGAGCTGCCGACAGTCTTTTACGCTTCTGAGCACGGAAAGAAGTTGATAGGTATGGATGACTGTCAGTTTCTGTACCGCCCGCTATGATGACTACTTATCTTTTGACACAAAAGGTAAAGGTTGGAGATATCTTTCCGTTTAAGTAAAAACAATTAATATATCCACAAATTTATCCACAGAATGTATTGTTTTACCCACAATCTGTGGATAAAACTTGTTTTCACTTTTTCCTTATTTTATACTTTCCTAAGAAGCTTTCTGCGATATATCGAATAAGGATTATATTGTTATGATAATATAGGGTTTCTGGTCCGCCAGTAACATGAAAGTGATTGAAGGTGTCTATAGTGAAAACGGAATTCTGGACAGTGGATAAAAATGTGGATAACTTACGAAATTACCCGCAAATTACACAATCCACACAGATGTTAATAAGAAATGAAGTGGTTGCGTTCCCGACAGAAACGGTATATGGACTTGGCGCAAACGCGAAAAGTGATGAAGCGGTAAAAAAAGTCTTTATGGCAAAAGGGCGTCCGGGCGATAACCCGTTGATTGTCCACATTGCATCCAGAACACAGCTTGATGAATTGGTAGAGGATGTTCCCGGACAAGCTGAGAGATTAATTGAGGCCTTTTGGCCGGGACCGCTCACCTTGATCTTTAATAAAAAACAAGGGAAGTTATCGGACCTGGTAACAGCAGGCCTTGAAACTGTCGCTATCAGGATGCCGGATCATCCGGTGGCCTTGTGTCTCATACAGGAAAGCGGCCTTCCAATTGCCGCTCCCAGTGCCAATACATCCGGACGGCCAAGCCCGACAACTGCCCAGCATGTGAAGGATGACTTAAGCGGCAAAATTGCGGCGATAGTAGACGGAGGGGCAACGGGAATCGGGGTCGAGTCGACCGTGCTGGATTGTACAGAGAATACCCCGGTCATCCTTCGGCCAGGCGGTGTGACCCGGGAAGAAATCGAGGCGGTGATTGGCGAGGTTAGAGTAGATGCAGCTTTAAAAAATAAGGCCGCCGCTCCAAAATCGCCCGGCATGAAATACACCCATTATGCACCAAAGGCGCCCTTTATATTAGTGGATGGAAATCTATCCTTCATGCAGGAATTGATTGATGAAAAGAAATTACAAGGCTTAAAGGTCGGAGTATTTATCGCAAAAGAACATGAAAATGAGATCAAGGCAGATTATATTTTAGCACCCGGTACGTCGAGTGATTTATACACAGTAGCTACGGGCTTATACGATACATTGCGGAAATTCGATGAACTCGAGGCGGATTTCATTTTTGGCGAGGTTTTCCCGGTGACGGGTATCGGTGAGGCGATCATGAACAGACTGCTAAAGGCAGCGGGACACGAGGTGGTAAAACAGATGTAGTCGACTTTCTTCCATCAACTTCTATTTCCCAGTGGACATGCATAACATGAAGTGAGCACGTCCAAGGGAAGAGAGGTTTTAGTACATGGCTGGAGAATTGCTTACATTAATGCTGATGGCGTTTGCGCTTGGAATGGATGCCTTTTCTGTTGGACTAGGAATGGGGATGTTTAAACTAAGGCTTAAACAGGTCTTCTTCATTGGATTGACAGTCGGCTTTTTTCATATATGGATGCCTTTGCTTGGGATCGTGGCCGGCCGCTTTCTTTCAAGCCAGTTTGGAACCTTTGCGTCTTACGCCGGCGGTATTTTGCTTTTAATCCTTGGGCTGCAAATGTTTATTTCGGGTATCAAGGGCGATGAAGGCTCGCTGCTTGCTCCAGTCGGAATGGGCTTGTTTATCTTTGCCCTTAGTGTAAGCTTGGACAGCTTTTCGGTTGGTTTAACGCTTGGGATTTATGGAGCAAAAACGGTACTTTCGATCGCGTGCTTTGGTTTTGCAGCGACTATTCTAACATGGTTGGGGCTACTGGCCGGCAGGAAGGTACAAGGACTTTTCGGTGTGTACAGTGAAGTGCTGGGCGGAAGTATCCTTTTTGCATTCGGGCTGAAGCTGTTATTTACTGTTTAATTTTAAGGCCCCTTTTTGGGGTTTTTTCCATAGGTTAGTTTTTTTCAACAGGAAAAGGCCGTTGCGGAAATTTTCTTGAGTCATGAAGGATATGATCTGATCCTTTAGATCGGAACAACAAAAGATGGCTATAGAATTTGCAGCTTTTGAATTATAATGGGCAGAAAGGAGGCAGAACTTCATGATTCGAGTTTTATTTATTTGTACAGGAAATACGTGCAGAAGTCCGATGGCGGAAGCGATTTTGAAGAACAGGAATATTCCCGGCATTGAAGTGAAATCCGCTGGCGTGTTCGCGGCAGTCGGCCAGGATGCCTCGCTATATGCAAAAAACGTGTTAGCGGAGAATTCAATCAGGCACCATCACTCATCGTTGCCCTTAACAGAAAACAATATTGATTGGTCTACCCATATATTTACAATGACGGAAGCGCACAAATCGCTGGTTATGGCTTCCTATCCAAAAGCAATTGAAAAAATGTTTACCTTAAAAGAATTTATTTTTCCTGATATAAAAGATCGAGACGTTTCCGATCCGTTTGGAGGATCCCAGAAAACCTATAATGAAACTTTCGTAGAGCTTACTGGTTTGATTAACCAGCTAATTAAAAAGTTAACGTTTTGAAGAAGCTAAATAAGGTATGATAAAATAAACTGGACGGGTTCAAAAGGAGGAGCATATCTATGAAGGTAGCGATTGCATCTGATCATGGCGGGATGAATATTCGTGAGGAAATCAAGAAATTGATGGACGAGCTTGGCATTCAATATGAGGATTTCGGCTGTGAGTGTGAAACCTCAGTGGACTATCCGGATTATGCACTGCCAGTAGCTGAAAAAGTGGCTCGAGGCGAGTTTGATAAAGGAATCTTAATTTGCGGAACAGGAATCGGCATGTCCATTTCTGCAAATAAGGTAAAGGGAATCCGCTGTGCGCTTGTCCATGATGTTTATAGCGCAAAATTAACGCGCCAGCATAATGACAGCAATGTTCTTGCGATGGGTGAACGGGTCATTGGACCAGGCCTTGCCAGAGAGATCGCCCAAACATGGCTAACTTCTGAATTCGAGGCTGGCCGGCATGCGAATCGGATCGGCAAAATAGCTGATTATGAGGAAAAGAATCTGTAAACTTTTATACATGATCCCAGGAAGGATGAGTTTTTCATGGAGATCGAAACATCTATTTCAAATGAACTGGCGGTATGGAAGGAACAACTTCATGCTCTTTTGCATGAGTTTCAATCGGAAGCTCAATTAACGGACAGGAAGTTGTTGGTGATCGGCTGCAGTACAAGTGAAGTGGCTGGAAAACGTATTGGTACAAACGGAACCCTGGAAGTAGCGGGGATGATTTACGAAGAACTGATCTCGTTGCAGAAGGAAACAGGGGTGCAAATTGCTTTTCAGTGTTGCGAGCATATCAACCGGGCGTTAGTGCTTCCCCGCAAAATCGCAGAAAACCGGGGATATGAGGAAGTATCGGTCGTTCCAGTCCGGACAGCCGGGGGTGCGATGGCTGCTTATGCTTATAATCATATTGAAGATGCCGTCGTAGTAGAGCATATTAAAGCAGATGCCGGCATTGATATCGGCGATACCTTCATCGGGATGCATCTCAAACAGGTAGCTGTTCCGGTCAGAAGTACGATTAAAGAAGTTGGGCATGCCCATGTGACAATGGCGAAGACGCGGCCGAAATTGATTGGCGGATTAAGGGCTGTCTATGAAAAACAAAAAGATAACGAAAGCTGTATGTAAAAAGCCCTTTCCTGAAGAGGGTTTTTTAGTAAAAAAAACACAATTGACGCTCAGAAAATGATTTTATACACGCTAAAAACGAACGATTTAAAAATAACTCTCCTATAATGTTCGAATAAATCATCATTTTTCCACTACCGTTACCAGAACGAACGTGTTAAAATAGAGAAGAATTTTCGGAAAATGGTTATCAACGTATTTTCCCTTTAAAAAATATACATAAAAAACCTGAAAACCAGAAGGAGGATTCCAATGAATCGTTTAGCAAAGCAAGATGAACAAGTTTTTAAAGCTATCCAAGATGAATTAGGCCGCCAACGAAGCAAGATCGAATTGATTGCTTCTGAAAACTTTGTAAGTGAAGCCATAATGGAAGCTCAAGGATCTGTTTTAACAAATAAGTATGCAGAAGGTTATCCCGGCAAACGCTACTACGGCGGCTGTGAATATGTCGATGTCGTTGAAGACTTGGCCCGTGACCGTGCAAAGAAAATCTTCGGTGCAGAACACGTCAATGTTCAGCCTCACTCAGGCGCACAGGCAAACATGGCCGTATACTTTACGATTCTTGAACCTGGGGATACGGTTCTTGGCATGAATCTTTCGCATGGCGGCCATTTAACACACGGCAGCCCGGTTAACTTCAGCGGCGTTCAATATAATTTCGTGGAATACGGGGTAGACAAGGAAAAACAGTTAATCGACTATAACGATGTGCTGGAAAAAGCGCGCCAGCATAAGCCTAAGCTAATTGTTGCCGGAGCTAGCGCCTATCCGCGTGAGATCGATTTTAAACGCTTCCGGGAAATTGCGGATGAGGTCGGCGCTTATCTAATGGTGGATATGGCCCACATTGCTGGACTTGTCGCGTCAGGTCTTCATCAAAACCCAGTGCCTTTTGCCGACTTTGTGACGACAACCACTCATAAAACTCTGCGCGGCCCGCGCGGTGGAATGATTCTATGCAAAGAAGAATTCGCAAAGAAAATTGATAAATCGATTTTCCCTGGAATCCAGGGCGGTCCATTGATGCATGTAATTGCCGCTAAAGCTGTCGCGTTTGGCGAAGCTTTACAGGACGATTTCAAACAATATTCACAGCAGATCATCGAGAACGCAAACCGTTTGGGCGAAGCCTTAACAAAGGAAGGTCTGGACCTGGTCTCCGGCGGTACAGATAACCACCTGCTATTATTGGATCTTCGTTCGATTGAACTGACAGGCAAAATAGCCGAAAAAGCACTAGATGATATCGGAATTACTGTTAATAAAAATACCATTCCTTTCGACACGGAAAGTCCGTTTGTGACGAGCGGCATCCGTATCGGTACCGCAGCTGTGACCACGCGCGGCTTCGGGTTGGAAGATATGGACGAAATAGCAGCGATTATTGGGCTGGTTCTCAAAAACCATGAGGATGAATCAAAACTGGAGGAAGCCAGACAGCGTGTAGAAGCTCTTTCAGGGAAATACGAACTGTATCCATCATTCTAAACAAAAGCCGTTTCCCGGTGTGGAGACGGCTTTTTTATATAATAGATTTTAAATAGAGCATGACTGGCGTTTAGCTCCAGCATCGCACAGGATATAAAGCTACTTAATAAAAGGGCTTCCGCTTTTCTTTATTGAACTATGATTTCTTTTTCTGTAAAATGAGTGAAGTGTGATTGGAATGAAAAGTCGTTTCCAGCAGGAAAAGAATAATAAAGGAAAAAGGAGAGATCCTTCTTATGGCAAAGGTATATGTGTTTGATCATCCATTAATTCAACACAAATTGGCGTATATACGAGATATTAATACAGGAACAAAGGAATTCCGCGAACTGGTGGATGAAGTCGCAACTTTGATGGCTTTTGAAATTACAAGAGATCTTCCGCTCGAGGAAGTGGAAATTGAAACACCGGTCAAAAAAGCGACTGTAAAAATGCTTTCCGGAAAAAAACTTGGAGTCATTCCAATCCTTCGTGCCGGAATCGGAATGGTTGATGGCATCCTGAAGTTGATCCCGGCAGCGAAAGTTGGACATATCGGCCTTTACCGTGACCCTGAAACATTAATGCCCGTCGAATATTATGCAAAGCTTCCAAACGATCTAGAAGAAAGGGAATGTATTGTAGTGGATCCAATGCTTGCAACAGGCGGATCGGCGATTGAAGCGATTCATTCCATTAAAAAGCGCGGGGCAGTGAATATTAAATTCATGTGCTTAATTGCCGCCCCTGAGGGAGTCGAAGCGTTACAAGCTGCGCATTCGGATGTAGATATTTATATTGCAGCACTTGACGAAAAGCTGAATGACCACGGCTACATCATCCCAGGCCTCGGTGATGCGGGTGACCGATTGTTTGGAACAAAATAAGCCTGAAGTGAGGTAAATCAGAGAACCATATTGCAGGAACAATCCGTTGCTTTTTATAACAAACTGATGTTCCGCCAACGTGTATAATCCATTAAAAGATTGATCTTTCAGCCGTCCGTTATGGGCGGTTTTCTCCTTTTCTCATGTTTGTTGCATAGCTTATTACGGCTGTGAAAACCTAGTAAGAAAAGGGGGTGAGCAGTATGAGAGGAAAAATCAGTTTTTTTTTATTGTTATTGTTATTGATTGCACCGATGTCAGCGACGTTTTCGGCTGTTCGCATTCCTCCGCTTCCGAAGATCACTCCATCGGAAACAACGACAGCCATCGTTACTTTAAAAGGGCCGGCTGATCCAATATCCATCAAACAACTTGTTAAGAAATACCCTTCCTTAAAGGTTCGTCATATTTATCAATATGCTTTATCTGGTTTTTCGGTCATGGGAAAATCCAGAGAAATTGCCATGCTTAAAAAAGAAAGCGCCATCGGCTATGTCTCGAAAGTGGCTTTTTATCACGCTGAGATAGACGAAAGCGTTCCTTTTATCGGCGGCGATAAAATACGCCATTTGTTTGACAAAAAACATCAGCGGATTACCGGTAAGGGAATCAAGGTAGGAGTGATAGATACAGGAATAGATTATGAACATCCTGACCTTCGCAGGTCTTACCGTTATGGGCGCGATCTTGTAGATGGAGATACTGACCCGATGGAAACAAAGGGACGCGGCGGATTGTCCACTGTCCATGGGACCCATGTCGCAGGCATTATCGCGGCCAATGGACAAATGAAAGGGGTGGCGCCGGAAGCAGAGATTATTGCTTACCGTGCCTTAGGCCCCGGCGGTGTTGGTAACACCGAGCATGTACTGGCTGCTATTGATACAGCCATTAAAGATAAAGTCGATGTTTTGAATCTTTCACTAGGCAATAACATCAACGGGCCTGACCTTCCCATTTCCCAGGCGTTAAACAAAGCGGTCAAAAGTGGGATTGTCGCCGTAACATCAACTGGAAACTCAGGCCCGGATGTCTGGACGGTCGGGTCTCCAGGCACGGCGGAAAAAGCGATTTCAGTAGGAGCTTCAACCCCGCCGCTTGAAATCCCCTTTCTTCTGACAGGGCTGGGCGGCCATAGACAGGAAGTCCGACTGTTCCCTCTTCAGGGTTCAAAAAAGTGGGACCTCAGCTTTTCAGAGAATATGACATACGGCGGAATCGGAAACAGGGATGAACTGCGAAGAGCCAAAAATAAAGTAGTGTTGCTTAAACGCGGAAAACTTACCTTTGCCGAGAAAGTGAGAAACGCAGAAAAGGCTGGGGCGAAAGCTGTCATCATCTATAACAATACAAAGGGCGGGTTCACTGGCTCCCTTGAGGAAAAAACAAAAATCCCTGCTGTATCGATCCATCAAAAAGCAGGGGAAGCATTAAAAGAGCAAATCACTATGAAAAAAATTCACAACGTTCGATTTATTCACAGGAAGGAAGAGGATCAATTAGCCGATTTCAGTTCAAGAGGACCGGTTACGGTTACCTGGAGGATAAAGCCCGATCTCCTGGCTCCGGGAGTAGCGATCGAAAGCACGGTTCCTTCGGGATATTTATCGTTGCAGGGGACCAGCATGGCAGCACCCCATGTCGCCGGTGCTTGTGCACTGATTTTGCAGGCACACCCTGACTGGAAGCCGGAGCAGGTTAAAGCCGCGCTGATGTCTACCTCCAAACCGCTGCAAAAAAACAGCCGGGAATTATACCGGACCTTTGAGCAGGGAGCAGGAAGGCTGCAAATAGAACAAGCGATTAAGGCGGATTCCCTGTTGATTCCAAGCTCATTATCCTTTGGCATGTATGAAAAAAAGGAAGGAATTGATGAGCATCAGGATAAAGTGACGGTTGAAAATGGCGGAAAAGTGCCAAAGCATTATTCGTTTGAAATTCCCAGAAGTGAACAAGGAATTACCTGGAATCTTCCCTCGTCTTTTACGCTGAAGCCGGGAGAGAAAAAACATCTCTCTATTGGACTGCAGGCCAACCCGAAAGTAATGAAAAAAGGGATTTACGATGGCTACCTTACACTTATGGAAGGAACTAACCGCATTAGCATGCCATTTCTGTATGTAAAAGAAGAGCCGGATTATCCGCGCGTGATGGGCTTTGATTTTGGAGAAGGCGATAAAGAAGGGTTTTACCGGTATGAAATGTATTTGCCGCGCGGAGCTGATGAATATGGGATCGCTCTATACGACATCGATAGCCTGCAATTTGCAGGATTCATGGACTGGGGAAGGAATAAGACAGGCGGAATGGTCGAAAAGGAAATTCCAAGAGATGGGCTTCCTTCTAAGGGAATATACAAAGCGGTAATCTTTGCGAAGAAGGCAGGAAAAGAGGATAGGATCGAAACAAGTATTTTGCTCGAATGAAGAAGGTTTGGGTCTGTAAAAATATCGATTAAACATGGATCATAGATTAAATGTGAACATTTAGTTAACTATTTCACAAAAGGGGCAAATTTCACGGTGGATTCGTTGACATTAATAGGGAGCCTATTGTATGCTAACAAAGGATATAAATGAGAGGGTTTTCAGAATCCTCGCTACATCTTTTTTTACTACTTTTGCACAATGAAAGTAATAATTTATATCCTCTACTAATCAACCGCGAGGATGCTATATGCGTCAAAAAAATCGGAACCCCTTTTAGACCACGGCTTTAATGTCTGCCATTATTTCCCAACTATCGGATCAAGTTTTGATTGGCATAATTACTGTTGATGACAGGACAGAACACTTGATGTCGAGCCGATATCTTTAATAATCGGCCTTCTCATAGGACTTGCAGTAGGAATCTATGCTCCGTACTGTCCAACAATATTTCTCGGGAGACTAACCGTAAAATGCCAGATTTGCAAACTACGTATAAAAGACATCTTAAATATCTTCTTTACTTTTTGGCGATTTGCGCCTTCGGCTGGGGTTTTACCGATTATCAGGATGTTTTTGCAGGATTGGCGCTCGGCACCGCTTTCGGTGTGTTTAATTTATGGTTGATCAACCGGAGGATGCGTGCGTTTGAAGCGGCTATTAACTCGGGGGAGAAGTTCAGGTCATTAGGTACGATGTCCAGATTGGCGTCCGCTGCCCTTGCGGCGATTATTGCCCTTGAGTACCCCGAACAATTCAATCTCATTAGTGTAGTATTGGGACTAATGACAGCTTATATTGTCATTGTTATAGATTTTCTCATTCACTTAAAACGTCGATAGTGGGGAAGAGAGGTGAATATAGTTGAATCATTTAGCACCAACAGTTGATTTCATGGGTTTAACCTTTAATTTAAGTAATATTTTAATGATAACTGTGGCAAGTGCGGTCGTTTTCTTAATCGCTGTCCTTGGCACACGTAAACTTGCGATGGAACCAACCGGCATGCAGAATTTCATGGAATGGGTCATGGATTTCGTTAAAAACATGATTAGCAATTCGATGGATTGGAGAACAGGTGGCCGTTTCCAATTGCTTGGCATGACCTTGCTCATGTACATATTCGTATCGAATATGCTGGGGCTTCCATTTGCGGTTGTTTATGATGATTATCTCTGGTGGAAATCACCAACAGCCGATCCGGCTGTAACATTGACTCTTGCAGTCTTGGTTATGGGTTTAACGCACTATTACGGTATAGAAATGAAAGGCTTCAAAGGTTACGCAAAAGCTTATAAAAATCCGATGACATTAATCGAGGAGTTTTCAAATACCCTGACTCTCGGTTTGCGTTTATACGGTAATATCTATGCTGGTGAAGTCCTGTTAAGTTTACTGGCAGGAACATTGGCTGCGAGCGGAATTATTGGCTTGATAGGGGCGATTGTTCCTACAATAGTTTGGATGGGCTACAGTGTTTTCGTAGGCGCTATCCAGTCGTTTATTTTTGTTACGTTAACAATGGTTTATCTGGCTCATAAAGTCAGTGATGACCATTAAATATAAGTTCATTTAAGAACTGTAAAATAAAAAAATGTAAGCAACTTAAGGAGGAAATTTATAATGGGTCTTATTGCAGCAGCAATCGCAATTGGTTTAGCAGCACTAGGTGCAGGTATTGGTAACGGTCTTATCGTTTCAAGGACAGTGGAAGGGATCGCCCGCCAGCCAGAAGCTCGCGGCATGCTTCAAACAACAATGTTCATCGGGGTAGGTTTAGTAGAGGCGATGCCTATCATCGCGGTAGTTATTGCGTTCATAGTATTAGGTCAATAATAGAACCTTAAAAGTTCAAAAATGGCGAAGTGCGTTCCATGTGAACCTTCGCCATTCCTTTATGCCCTTAATCACTGTATATCCTATTACAGTATTTAATAAACAGCCGATAGCAGGTAGCCTTTAATCGGTGTATAAATAGCTTCTGAAGGGAGTGAATGATGTGTTAACAAGTGGTTTGGTACTGGGTGCAGCAGGCGGAGGATTTAATGGCGGAGATATTTTATTCCAGCTTGTCATATTCCTCATTTTGTTAGCGTTACTTAGGAAATATGCGTGGGGTCCGTTAATGGGGATCATGACACAACGTGAAGAACATGTAGCAAATGAAATTAAAGCAGCTGAAGCGAGAAGAGCAGAAGCCAGCAATTATCTGGAAGAACAGCGTGAATTGTTAAAACAATCACGTACTGAAGCGGGACAACTTATCGAAAACGCAAAGAAACAAGGCGAGATGCAGCGTGAAGATATTATCACAGTGGCACGAGCAGAAGCTGATCGCTTAAAAGAATCAGCAAAACGTGAAATCGTTCAGGAGAAGGAAAAAGCGGTTGCGGCATTGCGCGAACAGGTATCTTCCTTATCTGTTCTGATTGCATCTAAAGTAATCGAAAAGGAACTTTCCGAAGCGGATCAGGAAAAATTGATCAGTGAGTACATTAAAGAGGCAGGAGAAGAGCGATGAGCGATACGTCGGTAGCTAAGCGTTATGCGGTAGCTCTTTTTCAAATTGCCAAAGAGCAGAATCTTCTGGACTCTACAGAAGAAGAGCTCCGTGCAATCAAAGAAGTATTCTCAAATAACAATGAATTTCAATCTTTCCTGCAGCATCCGAAGGTATCAGTAGAAGAGAAGAAAAGGGTCATTGGAGAAGCGTTCGCAAGTCTTTCAACTCAGGTCAAAAATACATTACTGCTGATGACTGACCGCCATCGTACAGATGTCATTTCACAGATGGCAATTGATTTTATTGAGCTTGCCAATGAAGAAAGATCGGTTGCTGAAGCGCATGTGTATTCTGTGCGCCTGTTAAACGATTCAGAACGGAAAGCCGTTTCTTCTGCATTCGCAGCGAGAGTTGGAAAAAGAACATTACGAATTGAAAATATTGTAGACCGCAGTGTTTTGGGCGGAATTAAGCTTCGCATCGGCAACCGTATTTATGACGGAAGCGTGAGCGGCAAGCTTGAACGCCTGGAAAAAGAACTGTTAGGTTAACATTCTTTAGATAGGGGTGAAATTCATGAGCATCAAAGCTGAAGAAATCAGTGCGCTGATTAAAAAGCAGATTGAGAATTATCAGTCGGAAATTAAGGTAAACGACGTTGGTACTGTACTCGTTGTCGGTGACGGTATCGCGCGCGTTCATGGTCTGGATAACGTCATGGCTGGAGAGCTGGTCGAATTCTCTAA
Source organism: Peribacillus cavernae (assembly GCF_003989135.1). Taxonomy (GTDB): domain Bacteria; phylum Bacillota; class Bacilli; order Bacillales; family DSM-1321; genus Peribacillus; species Peribacillus cavernae. The sequence goes on along the minus strand of NZ_RYZZ01000005.1, from coordinate 149,621 downwards.
TGGCAGCATGGGCTTGGCACAAAACCTTGAAGAGAATAACGTCGGTATCGTTATTCTTGGACCATACCAGGAGATTCGTGAAGGCAGCGAAGTCCGCCGTACAGGACGCATCATGGAGGTTCCTGTAGGTGACGAATTAATCGGGCGTGTAGTGAACCCGCTTGGACAGCCGGTAGACGGCCTTGGCCCAATCAACACTACGCAAACCCGTCCAATTGAAAGCCCGGCAACAGGTGTAATGGACCGTAAATCTGTTCATGAGCCATTGCAGACAGGGATTAAAGCAATCGATGCACTTGTTCCAATCGGGCGCGGACAACGTGAGTTAATCATCGGGGACCGCCAAACCGGTAAAACATCCGTTGCAATTGATACGATCTTGAACCAGGCTGACCAAAACATGATCTGTATCTATGTGGCAATCGGCCAAAAAGAATCTACGGTTCGCGGTACTGTCGAGACTCTTCGTAAGCATGGTGCTTTAGATTACACAATCGTTGTAACAGCATCTGCTTCCCAACCGGCACCGCTTCTGTATTTAGCGCCTTATGCAGGTGTATCGATGGGCGAATATTTTATGTTCAACGGCAAACATGTTTTAGTTGTGTATGATGACCTTTCTAAGCAAGCATCTGCATACCGTGAACTTTCCCTATTGCTTCGCCGTCCGCCAGGCCGTGAAGCGTTCCCAGGGGATGTTTTCTACTTGCACTCCCGCTTATTGGAACGCGCGGCTAAGCTGAACGATTCTCACGGCGCAGGTTCTATTACAGCTCTTCCGTTCGTTGAAACTCAGGCCGGGGATATCTCTGCTTACATTCCAACAAATGTTATCTCCATCACTGATGGACAAATCTTCTTGCAGTCCGATCTGTTCTTCTCAGGCGTGCGCCCTGCGATCAACGCCGGTCTATCTGTATCCCGTGTAGGTGGGTCCGCACAGATTAAAGCGATGAAAAAGGTTGCAGGTACTCTTCGTCTTGACCTGGCTTCTTTCCGTGAATTGGAAGCATTCTCCCAATTCGGATCTGATCTCGATAAGGCTACTCAGGCTAAGCTCGCCCGCGGTGCACGTACAGTTGAAGTGCTTAAGCAGGATTTGAACAAGCCAATTAAGGTAGAAAAGCAGGTTATGATTCTTTTTGCATTGACCCGCGGCCATTTAGATGATATTCCTGTTAAGGACATTAACCGTTTTGAAGAAGAATTCCTGAGCTGGCTAGACCGTAACCATCAGCAAGTATTAGACCAGATCCGTACAAAGGGCGACTTGCCTAAGGGCGATGAAATTGTTACTGCAATTAACGAATTCAAAAAGTCTTTCGTTATCTCTGAGTAATCGGTCTAAAATTTGTAAAAGGGTGGTGAAAACGAATGGCATCATTACGTGATATTAAAAGCCGTATAAACTCGACAAAGAAAACAAGCCAGATTACGAAAGCGATGCAGATGGTTTCCGCCTCGAAGTGGAGCCGTGCCGAATCAAATGCAAAGGCATTTGTTCCGTACATGGAAAAAATCCAGGAAGTGGTTTCCAGTATCGCGAGCGGCAGCACGGATGCTTCACACCCGATGCTGGCAACACGGCCTGTTAAAAAAACCGGCTATCTGGTAATCACATCGGATCGCGGCCTGGCTGGAGCCTATAACAGCAGTGTCCTGCGCAATGTTTTCCAAACAATCAAGAAACGCCATAAATCCGAGGATGAATACGCAGTCATTGCCATCGGAAGAGTAGGCCGCGACTTCTTTGTAAGCCGTAAAATGAATGTAGAACTTGAAATCGTCGGTGTTTCTGACCAACCGTCCTTTACTGATATCAGTGAACTTGCAAAGTCTGCGGTCGGTTTGTTCTCACAAGGAACATATGACGAACTTTACATGTATTATAACCACTATGTCAGTGCCATTCAGCAGGATGTTACAGAGAAGAAACTCCTTCCTTTAACCGATATTGCGACTTCCGGTAAGCTCACTTCGTATGAATTTGAGCCGTCTGCAGAAGATATTTTGAAAGTGCTTCTTCCTCAATACGCCGAAAGCCTGATTTATGGTGCATTATTAGATGGCAAAGCAAGTGAGCATGCTGCGCGAATGACAGCAATGAAGAATGCATCGGATAATGCAGCTGACCTAATCGACAGCCTGTCACTGGTTTATAACCGGGCCCGCCAGGCTGCAATTACGCAGGAAATCACCGAAATTGTCGGCGGTGTCGCAGCGTTAGAGTAATTAGAGAAGCGGAAGTGCCCTGTAAAAGTTAATAATTTTATAAATATAGAGGCTAGTGGAGGCAAAGTCGTTACAGTCTCTCTATGCCGATTTTATAGACATCATTTACAAGTAATGTTAGGAGGGAACAAGATGAATAAAGGACGCATTACCCAGGTTATGGGTCCGGTTGTTGACGTGAAATTCGAAAGCGGTCAACTTCCTCAGATCTATAATGCGTTAAGAATCGAAAAAACAGCGTCTGGTACTGGTTTAACTCTTGAAGTAGCCCTTCACTTAGGCGATGATACAGTTCGTACTGTTGCAATGTCATCCACTGACGGCTTGACTCGCGGTGCCATTGTTATTGACAGCGGCGCCCCAATCTCTGTACCGGTAGGTGACGTTACCCTTGGACGTGTATTCAACGTACTTGGTGAAAACATCGACCTTGATACACCACTTGCGGCTGATTCTCGCAGAGATCCTATCCACAGACAGGCACCAACTTTCGAAAATCTATCTACTGAAGTAGAAATTCTTGAAACTGGTATTAAGGTAGTAGACCTTCTGGCCCCATATATAAAGGGTGGGAAAATCGGCCTGTTCGGCGGAGCGGGTGTTGGTAAAACCGTTCTAATCCAAGAACTTATCAACAACATCGCACAAGAGCACGGCGGTATTTCCGTATTCGCCGGGGTTGGAGAACGGACCCGTGAAGGAAATGACCTTTTCTACGAAATGAGTGACTCTGGCGTTATCAAGAAAACGGCAATGGTTTTCGGTCAAATGAATGAGCCGCCTGGCGCACGTATGCGTGTTGCCTTGACTGGATTAACAATGGCTGAGTATTTCCGTGACGAGCAAGGGCAGGACGTATTGTTCTTCATCGATAACATTTTCCGTTTCACACAAGCTGGTTCCGAGGTTTCTGCCTTGTTAGGGCGTATGCCTTCAGCGGTAGGTTACCAGCCGACCCTTGCAACAGAAATGGGACAATTACAAGAGCGTATTACATCAACAAACGCAGGATCCGTAACATCCATCCAGGCGATTTATGTTCCTGCGGATGACTATACTGACCCGGCTCCAGCAACAACTTTCGCGCATCTTGATGCGACAACGAACCTTGAGCGTAAGCTTTCTGAAATGGGTATTTATCCAGCGGTTGACCCGCTTGCTTCAACATCACGCGCGTTGTCTCCTGAAATTGTCGGCGCAGAGCATTATGAAGTTGCCCGTCAAGTACAGCAAACATTACAGCGTTATAAAGAGCTCCAAGACATCATCGCGATTCTTGGTATGGATGAGCTTGGTGACGAAGATAAGCTTGTCGTTGGACGAGCCCGCCGTATTCAGTTCTTCTTATCGCAGAACTTCCACGTAGCTGAGCAATTTACCGGCCAAAAAGGTTCTTATGTACCTGTTAAAGAAACGATTAATGGATTTAAAGAAATTCTTGACGGTAAACACGATGACCTTCCTGAAGATGCATTCCGTCTGGTAGGAAGAATTGAAGAAGTTGTTGAAAAAGCAAAAAAGTTGGCTTAATGAAGGGACCAAGGAGGGTATTTAAATGAAGACCGTTAAAGTCAGTGTTGTTACTCCCGATGGCCCAGTATATGATGCTGAAGTCGAAATGATAAGCACAAAAGCACAAAGCGGAGAGCTTGGTATTTTACCGGGCCACGTCCCGATGGTTGCTCCACTGCAAATTGGAGCCGTACGGTTGAAAAACAACGGACAAACTGAATATCTTGCAGTAAACGGCGGCTTTCTTGAAATACGCCCTGATGTTGTTACCATACTTGCTCAATCAGCTGAGAGAGCAGAAAGCATCGATGTAGCGCGTGCCAAGGATGCTAAAGTCCGTGCTGAAAAACGTTTGCAGGATCAACAAGACAGTGTTGATGCGAAAAGAGCAGAACTTGCTTTAAAACGTGCCGTCAACCGCATCTCCATTGCGGAAAATAACTTTTAAACTTTAAAGCACTATCCATGATGAAAATCTCTTGGATAGTGCTTTTTCTTTTTATTTCTATCCCAGCTTCAGAAAACAAAAATATTATTCGTTTTCTTAACATATTATAATAGTGTAAAAAAGCTAGATTTTCCAAACAATCCCTACACTTTATCGGTATACAATGATATAATGAACACGTTTACATAGCCTTAATATCAATATTTTTATCATCTGCGGCCGCCAACGGACGAGGGATTATCGAAGAGGCTTTATTGATCGGAATTAGCGTTTTAAATCCGGCAGGGAGGAATGGGCATGGAAGCATTACATATGTATCAGAATAATTATCTGATAGTTTTTGTGTTTCTTTGTTTAGGGATATTATTGCCAGTGGTAGCTGTTTCTCTAGGCAAACTGCTTCGGCCATATAAGCCGACTGAAGCGAAGTACACCACATATGAAAGCGGAATTGAACCATTCCATGATTCCAGGGTTCAATTCAATGTACGTTACTACATTTTTGGCCTGATGTTTGTCATTTTTGATTTAGAAACCGTGTTTTTATATCCTTGGGCGGTTGCTTACGAGAAGCTTGGGATTTTCGCACTGGTTGAAATGCTGATTTTTGTACTTATGCTAGTGATCGGATTAATCTATGCATGGAAGAAGAAGGTGTTAGAATGGAATTGAAATTAGACGAAATTTCAAGCTTAGAAATGGAAGAACTGCGCAGGAGTGTTTTTTTATCGACCCTCGAGCAGGTCAAGGCCTGGGCCAGAAGCAATTCCTTATGGCCGATGACATTTGGACTGGCTTGCTGTGCCATCGAAATGATGGGTGTTGGTTCCTCCCATTACGATTTAGACCGTTTTGGCTCATTCTTCAGGACGTCCCCGCGACAATCGGATGTCATGATCGTTTCCGGCACGGTTACGAAAAAGATGGCCCCGATCTTAAGACGGCTGTATGATCAGATGCCTGAACCTAAATGGGTGATTGCGATGGGATCATGTGCCACTGCAGGCGGGCCGTACGTCAAATCGTATTCGGTGGTCAAAGGCGTTGATCAGATCGTTCCCGTAGACGTCTATATACCCGGCTGTCCGCCAAACCCGGCTGCTCTCATTTATGGAATCAATAAATTGAAAGAAAAGATTCGCCATGAAGCTAAAACCGGGAAGAAGGTGATCTAGGCGTGGCTGAGGAAAAAGGTCTCGAACAACTAAAAAAAGAAGCAGCTGAAAAAGCGAAAGCGGCCGCTGCCGCGAGGGAAAAAGGGGCTGCTTCGGCCAAAGTGAAGGAAGAACCGGCAGAAAAAGCTAAACCATCACCTAATCAGCACATCCTCGATAAATACGTACAGGAAATTGAAAACCATCTAGGCAAAGAAATCCTTGAAGACTCATATATTAATAGACTGTCAAAAGATATCCCAACCCTGGTTGCAAAGCCGGATACATATCGAAAAGTGGCTGAATTATTAAAGTATAATGAACAGCTTGCCTTTGATTATCTATCGGAGCTGCATGGCGGCGACTTTGAAACGCATATGGAAGTATATGTTCATTTATATTCATTTACTAATCAGCAGGCTGTCGCTTTAAAAGTGAAGATAGAGCGAAGTAACCTGGAAATTCCTTCCCTAGTTCCACTATGGGAAGGAGCGAATTGGCCCGAATGCGAAACATACGATCTCCTCGGGATCAGATTTACCGGCCACCCTGATCTAAAGAGAATCTTGCTTGGGGAAGAATGGATTGGGTATCCTCTCCGAAAAGATTACGAGCCGTATGATGTGGAGGTGTAGCATATGATTCGGACAGAAGAAATGCTTCTCAATGTAGGTCCGCAGCACCCGAGTACACATGGCGTTTTTCGGTTGGTGATTAAAATTGACGGAGAAATCATCAAGGAAGCTACACCCGTCATTGGTTATCTTCACAGGGGAACGGAAAAATTGGCTGAGGATCTGCAATATACACAAATCATTCCGTATACAGACAGAATGGATTATCTAGCAGCAATGACCAATAACTATGTATTATGCCATGCAGTGGAGACAATGGCAGGAATTATCGCACCGGATCGTGCCGAATACTTGCGGGTGATTGCGATGGAATTGGGGCGAATTGCCTCCCACCTCGTGTGGTGGGGCACGTATTTGCTTGATATTGGGGCAACGAGCCCATTCCTGTATGCATTCAGGGAGCGCGAAATGATTATCAACATGCTGAATGAATTGTCAGGAGCCCGGCTCACCTTTAATTACATGCGTGTCGGAGGTGTGAAGTGGGATGCCCCAGAAGGCTGGATACAGAAGGTGCACGACTTTGTCCCATACATGAGAGAGCAACTGGAAGGATATCATCAGCTTGTAACCGGAAATGAAATTTTCATGAGCCGTGTAAAAGGAATCGGTTCCTACACAAAGGAGGATGCCATTAATTACTCATTAAGCGGCGCAAACTTAAGGTGTACAGGAGTAAAATGGGATTTGCGCAAAAATGAACCATACTCGATTTATGACCGTTTCGATTTCGATATTCCGGTCCGGCAGGATGGTGATGCATGGGCACGCTATCATTGCCGTCTTGAAGAAATAGAGGAATCTCTTAAAATCCTGGAACAGGCAGTGGAGCAATTCCCCCAGGATGGGCCGATCCTCGCCAAAGTTCCGAAAATCATTAAGCCGCCAAAGGGGGAGTCATTCGTCCGCATCGAATCCCCCCGGGGCGAGATTGGCTGCTATATTGCCAGCAATGGAAAGAAAGAGCCGTATCGTCTGAAATTCCGCAGACCGTCCTTTTATAATCTGCAAATCCTTCCTAAGCTGTTGAAGGGAGAAAATATGGCTAATTTAATTACCATCCTGGGCGCCATTGATATTGTACTAGGGGAGGTGGACGGTTGATGATCCAAGAATTGTTGCAATCCTCTCCCGGACTGTTAAACCTTGGAATTTTTTCTCTGCTTGCTGTCCTTCTGCTTTTTGTTGTTTTAGGCTTTGTAACGTACGGGATTCTCTCCGAACGTAAAGTAATGGGCTTTATGCAAATGAGGATTGGGCCCAACCAGGTGGGCGGCAGGTGGGCGCTTCTGCAAACGGTAGCGGATGTACTAAAGCTATTAATCAAGGAAGATACGATTCCTAAGGTCGCTGACAGACCGCTTTACATCATTGCTCCGGTCATCGCCTTTGCGCCGGCATTCATGGTTCTCGCGGCACTTCCGTTTACTGATAAGTTTCAATTTGCCGATATGGGCATTGGCCTGCTCTATTATATCGCCGTTTCAGGCATCACGACAGTTGGAATTGTGACAGCCGGCTGGGCATCGAATAATAAATATGCCTTGCTTGGGGGGATGCGTGCCGCAGCGCAAATGATTTCTTATGAAATCCCGCTGGTCATGTCGGTAGTCGGCATCGTACTGTTAACTGGCAGCCTTAATTTGAATGAGATTGTTGAGGCCCAAAAGAACATCTGGTATATCGTCCTGCAGCCTGTTGCTTTTATTGTTTTTCTGATTGCCTCTGTAGCTGAGTTGAACAGGGTGCCGTTCGACCTTCCTGAAGCTGAATCCGAGCTCGTCGCCGGTTATCATGTGGAATACTCGGGCTTTCGCTGGGCGATGTTCATGCTTTCGGAATATGTCTATATGTTTGCAATGGCATCGTTAACTACCATATTATTTTTAGGGGGATGGCACCCACTGCCGTTTTTGGGCTTCATTCCGGCAGCAGTCTGGTTCGCCCTTAAATTCAGCCTGGTTATTTATCTGTTGATTTGGATCCGTGTAACCTTTCCGCGTCTCCGGGCTGACCAGCTAATGGAATTTGGCTGGAAGGTGCTGCTGCCGGTTGCACTTGCAAATATATTCGTAACTGCACTTTTAAAAGAACTGTTCAGTATGTTTTAAACATCAAGAAAGAACTGTTTGGAAATACGGAGGGTGGAGGGTCAGTATTGTTTTCTTTATAAGAAAATTGATTTTACTGAAAGAAGGGGTGAGGGAATGCTTGGTTTAATGAAAGGGTTAGGATATACGATGAAAAACCTGACCCGGAAAAAAGTAACCTATGACTATCCGAACAAGCCGCTTCCGCTACCGGACAGGTTTCGCGGAATCCAAAAGTTTTATCCTGAAAAATGCATTGTCTGTAATCAATGTGTAAATATTTGCCCGACGGACTGTATTCAATTAACCGGAAAAAAACATCCGGATCCGACGAAAAGAGGTAAACTCATTGATACATACGATATCAATTTTGAGATTTGTATTCTGTGTGACCTTTGTACAGAGGTTTGTCCAACGGAGTCGATTGTGATGACGAATAACTTTGAGCTTGCTGAATATAGTCGTGATGAGCTATTCAAAAATCTGGAGTGGCTTGATGAAAACGACGAAAATATTCGAAAGGTGAACAAAGTATGAGCCTGTCTGGCGAATTTTTAGCATTTATCGTTCTATCGCTTGTTGCGATTATCGGCGGTGTGCTTTTATTGAATCTGACAAAGGTCGTCCACATGGTCATCGCGCTGGTATTTTCGTTTATCAGCATTGCCGGGATTTATGTGCTGCTTTCTGCCGAATTTATCGCCGCTGTGCAAGTTTTGATATATTCTGGTGCGATTACCATCATTATGCTGTTCGGGATCATGCTTACCCGCCATCATGATACAGAGGATATAAAGACGAATACTTGGAAAAGACTGATTTTGCTTCTGGCCATTGTTGGTTTCGGATTTGTTGTATATATCGGAATCTATAATTTGGATATACCTGAAAAGCCGACCACATTGCATGAAGCAAATACGGAGCAAATCGGGATAGAGCTATACTCCAAGTATATCATTCCGTTTGAGGTCACCTCTGTGATTTTGTTGGTTGCCCTGGTGGGAGCGATCATACTGGCGAAAAAGGACCATGAAGAAGAGGGTGATAATTCGTGACATCTGTACCTTTATCAGCCTATCTCGTCCTGGCACTCGTGCTATTTTGCATTGGGCTATACGGAGCTTTAACCAAGAGAAATACGATCATCGTCCTGATTTCCATCGAGTTGATGTTGAACGCTGTGAATATCAACCTTGTTGCTTTTAGTAAATATGGAATGACCCCATCGATAACCGGCCAAATTTTTTCCCTGTTCGCCATCACAGTAGCAGCGGTGGAGGCAGCGGTCGGTTTGGCCATCCTGATGGCGCTTTACCGTAACCGCAAAACGGTTAATATTGATGAAATGGATTCCATGAAGCATTAATTTAGAGAGATAAGGCGCCTACGCTTTTCTATGATGTCTAGCGCAAGCAGCCTAGCCCCTCGAGGTCATAAGTCAATCACAGTAAGAAGGAAAGAACGCCTTCTTTCTGTGCTTGCCTTATGCTTGTCGGGGCTGAACAAGGCGCTTACGCTTTTCTAAGGGGGATTGATACGATGATGGAGAGTGCGTGGCTAATACCGCTTTTCCCGCTTGTCTCGTTCTTGTTCCTTCTTCTATTCGGTAAACGTTTGAAAGAAGCGGGCAGTTCATATATGGGAATGGTTTTCACATTTGCTTCTTTCGTTTGGTCTGTGTTTACTTTGCTTGATCGCTTTCAGGCACCGACCTATAAATCTGAAGTCAGCTGGCTGACAATAGGGGATGTACAATTAACAGCGGGAATCGAAATTAACCAGCTAAATGCTTTAATGTTAGTGGTCGTGTCGCTGGTCAGTTTGTTGATACATATCTATTCCAAAGGGTATATGCAGGGCGATGAGCGGCTCCCGATCTACTATGCATACCTAGGTTTCTTTACATTTGCCATGCTCGGGCTTGTTATGGCCCCTAATTTGCTGCAGCTTTACTTTTTCTGGGAGCTTGTTGGGGCAGGTTCCTTCTTATTGATTGGTTTTTACTTTTATAAAGAAGAAGCAAAAAGAGCTGCAAAAAAGGCTTTCATTATGACAAGAATCGGGGATGTCGGATTATTGATCGGAATAATTCTCTTATTCTGGCAGGTGGGCAGCTTTGAATATGATAAGATCTTTCAGGCTGTTCAGTCAGGAAGCATATCGGCGGAAATGATCACGTTGACAGCGATCTTGATTTTTGTCGGGGCTGTCGGGAAATCGGGGCAATTCCCGCTTCATACATGGCTTCCTGATGCCATGGAAGGACCGACGCCAGTATCCGCTTTAATTCACGCCGCTACAATGGTAGCCGCTGGGGTGTATTTGGTTGCTGCAATGTTCCCGCTGTTTTCCGCAAGTGAAACAGCAATGACTGTAGTGGCGGTAACGGGAGGCTTCACGGCTATCTTTGCGGCAAGCATTGGACTGGTACAGAAGGATATCAAGCGTGTCCTCGCCTATTCGACTGTGAGCCAGCTCGGCTATATGATGCTTGCTCTAGGCTCTGCAGGGTATGTGGCCGGTATCTTCCACCTGATGACGCATGCTTTCTTCAAGGCGTTGCTGTTTTTGGCAGCAGGCAGTGTCATCCATGCGGTCCATACGCAGGATCTTGAACAAATGGGCGGACTCTGGAAGAAGCTAAAGATTACTGGACCACTTTTTTTGATTGGTACATTGGCCATTTCCGGCGTTCCGTTATTGTCTGGCTTTTTCAGTAAGGATGAAATCCTTACTGCTGCCTGGGAACACGGAAACCATGGACTATTCTGGGTAGCATTGATTGCAGCCTTCTTCACGGCTTTCTATATGTTCCGTTTGTTTTTCATGGTTTTCACAGGGGAATCGAGAAGTCAGCAGACGAAGGTACATGAGGCACCGGCGGTCATGACGTTGCCAATGGTTATCCTCGGAATCCTTGCAATTCTCAGCGGGTACGTGAACACTCCGTGGTTCGGGACATTCCTTGGTGATTGGCTGACGGAGGGGAATGAATACCTTGCTGCCACAGGCCATATGGAAGCGCCTGGCTGGATCATGATTGCCGCAACAGCCGTTTCGCTGGCCGGCATGCTGCTTGCGTATCTCATATACGGCAATCGCAGGATTTCAAGAGAAGGATTAAGCGGGGCAAATTCAACCGTCTATACAGTTTTATATAATAAGTATTTTATCGACGAAACCTATCAGTTTTCGATTGTTGCACTGACCAGGTGGATCAGCCTGTTCTTATCGTATGTTGATAGATTCATAGTTGGCGGACTTATAAGTGCTGTGACGGCAACGGTACAAAGTCTCGGCAAGATTGGTTCAAGGCTCCAGAGCGGACAGGTTCAGCTATACGGCACCATTGCCTTCTTCGGGTTAGCCGTCTTGATGGCCATATTTGCCTTAACAGGGGGGTATTTCGGATGAACACGATATTACTGACACTGTTGGTATTCTCCCCCCTCCTAGGAATGCTGCTTATGTTCCTTGTCCCAAAAACGGATGAAAAAAACCTGAAAATGCTCGGCTTTCTCAGCACCGTACCGGCCTTGCTGATTTCGCTGTATCTGTATATTCAATATGCAACAGGAACAGATCTTTCAAGATTTTCAATCAAAGTGGATTGGTTTCGATTTGGAAATCTGAAAAGTTATGATCCTAATTTGTTTGCGGTGGATTATGAACTTGCCGTGGACGGATTTTCGCTGATTATGGTGCTGCTGACTTCGATACTTGCGACGCTTGCGGCAATTGCTTCGATGTATATCAAGAAGGAATGGAAGGGCTACTTCATGCTGTTCCTCCTGTTGGAAATTGGCATGCTCGGCGTCTTCACTGCGCAAAATCTCATTCTCTTCTTTATTTTCTTTGAGATTACCTTGATTCCGATGTTTTTCTTGATTGGAAAATGGGGCTATTTGGAGAAAGAAAAAGCGGCGTACAGCTTCTTAATCTATAACGGACTGAGCTCGGCGATCCTGTTGATTGTTATCATGATTCTTTTTGCCCGTACAGGTACCAGCAACATTGAAGCCTTGAGGCATATCATGACTGTTGGCGGCGTTTCATTGTTTGCACCGATTTCTGATCCCATGAAATATGCGCTTCTCATTGCCCTTTTGGCGGCATTCGGTATTAAACTTCCCATTTTTCCGTTCCATACGTGGATGCTGCGGGTACACGTTCAGGCCCCACCTTCGATTGTTATGATCCATGCGGGCGTGCTGTTGAAAATAGGAGCATTCGGGTTGATCCGTTTTGGGATGGGGATATTTCCTGAGCAATTCCGTGATATAGCATTTATAATTGCGGTTCTTGGCGTCATTAATCTTCTGTATGGTGCCTTTTTAGCGCTGATTCAAACAGATTTCAAAATGGTCCTCGCTTATTCATCCATCTCCCACATGGGCATTGTTCTGATCGGGTTGGGGGCGCTGAATGAAGCGGGTATTCAAGGAGCGATATTTCAAGTGGTATCGCACGGCTTGATTGCCGCATTGCTATTCTTTTTGGTCGGTGTTATGCACGAACGGTTCGGAACGTCGAAAATTAATGATTTGGGAGGGCTGGCAAAAATCTTACCGGTCACCTCGGGGTTCCTGCTTGCAGGAGCGATGGCGTCCCTCGGTTTGCCTGGAATGTCCGGGTTTGTCAGCGAGTTCATGGCTTTCCTGGGGTTGTTTAAAGAAGAGCCGGTCCTTGCTGCCGTTGGTGCACTTGGCATCATTTTAACCGCAGTTTACTTGCTGAGGGCAGTCCTGGGCATGACATTCGGAAAGACAAAAAGCATGTCATTTGAAGGGATTTCTGAAATAAAAGGAATTGAATTTGCGCCGGTATTAGTTTTACTTGGACTGATTGTAGGCATTGGTGTTTATCCGGCAATCCTGAGTGAACCGCTGCAAGCAACGCTGGAAGCCATTATGCTGGGAATAGGAGGGTGATGAAAGATGGAAACAATGCTTTCTTATGATTGGGGAGCGATGACACCGGAGTTCATCATCTTCGGCACAGCCGTACTGCTCTCGATTTTCGATTTATTCGCTCCTAAGCAGTTCAACAGGCGTTTGCTGGCCCTGCTTGGCCTGACAGGCATCATTCTGGCTTTTGTCAGTCTGCTTAGCTTAATGGGCCAAGAGACAATCAGCATTCTTTATGACACCTTTAAACTTGATTCTTTTGCAATCGCTTTTAAGTTGCTTTTACTGGCAGGCAGCGCACTGGTGATTTTGCTAGCCCATAGCTATGAACCGAAAGAAGGCATGCAGGAGTATCGCGGAGAATTTTACTATCTATTCCTGGCGGCCTTGCTTGGCGCGATGATCATGTCTTCTAGCGGCGATTTAATTACATTGTTCGTCGGACTCGAACTGCTCTCGATTTCTTCTTACATATTGGCTGGTATGAGAAAAAAGAATCTCCAATCAAATGAATCAGCGATGAAATATATCATTAATGGCGGTATTTCTACGGCGGTCACCCTGTTTGGGATGAGTTATCTCTACGGATTGACGGGTACGACGAATTTAAAGGAAATGAGTGAAGGCATGGTTGGTGTCTTTGACAGCCAATTTCAATATTTATTCGGCTTGGCCTTCTTCATGATCCTGGTCGGCCTTTCCTTTAAAATAGCTGCGGCCCCATTCCATATGTGGGCACCGGATGTATATCAGGGAGCACCAACACCAGTCACAGCCTTTTTAAGCGTCATTTCAAAAACGGCCGGTTTTGTAATCATCTACCGCATCCTCATTTCGCTATACATCACCGCACCTGGCGATAGTATCGGAGCACTTACTTTCCTTGAAAAAAACGGAGTATATCTTGCATTCATTGCCGGAATCACAATGATAACCGGGAATGTAATTGCACTTCGGCAGCGGAATATAAAACGTCTTTTTGCATATTCAAGCATTGCTCAGGCCGGTTATGTGCTTGTCGCAGTAGCCACCCTGGGCGGAGGGGCGTTTTTATTCGATACTGTCTGGTTCTATTTACTGGCTTATCTGCTGATGAATCTGGGAGCGCTCGCGGTAATCCAGCTGCTGACTGATAGGTCCGGATCAGAGGATGTCTCGGAATTCTCCGGCCTTTATAAACGCTCGCCGGTGCTTTCGGTTACGATGGCAATCTTCATTCTTTCCCTTGCAGGAATTCCGGGGACCGCCGGCTTTATCGGAAAGCTGAACATTATCCTTGGAGCCTTTGCTGCTGAACCAGGCCATTACGTTTTAGCTTCGATCATGATGGGGGTGACGGTCGTTTCCTATTTTTATTATTTCGGCATCATGACGCAGATGTTTTTCAGGCCGTCCGCTACTAATGAGAAAATGAAGGTGCCTGGAGGAATCGCTGTTGTGCTGACTGTTTGTGCTGCTGGTACCGTACTATTCGGGATTGCGCCAAACCTGCCGCTCGATTTTCTTCATGGGCATTTCGGGGACTTCTCAGACTTCTTTGAATGAAATAATGAACCAGCTAATCCAAGGGGGCTTTTTAGCTCCTTTTTAGTTTGAGAGTTTTATTTAAATATTTCCTCTTTTTTATACCAATTTATAGTCGGGTTTGTGGTAAAATAAACGTTGGGTTGTTTTTTAAGGAGGTCATTTTATGTTTTCAACCATCGGCCAACAGGCACTTACCGGGATTGTCGCACATTTGTTTTTTATCGCCGTCACCTGGTGGGCACTGCAGGCCTTGCATTTTGATAAACTGCTAAGGTCTAATTCAGTGGTGAAAGCTAGAGTACTATACATTCTGCTTACGATTGCCATTGGTTCGGCTGTCAGCAGTTTCTTCCTGGATTACCTCTCTTGGTCAGGACAGTTACCGCTTATGTTTAATTAACGACAGCTGCTGATTCTTTTTTATTAAGATGGTTTGTGAAATTTGTAACGAACGAAAGATTAATAGGGATATCATCCTGTTTTTCATTTATTTTTCCGTTTGTATGCGTGCGCGTGAATTCTGTCGCTTACTGACGAAAAAGTTTGAGTATGCTTCCTGCCTATCTGGAAAAAATAAAGATAGGGGAGGGCTGTACACATGAAAAATAAAATGAGAAAGTTATTGCCGTACATAGCATTGATTAGTTTCATCGGGCTTATGTTTGGGAATAGTACGATTGTGGCAAAAAGCAAGGCTGATATAGTAACAATGACCGAGCTCTTACAGCATGATAAGAACGTAAATATAGAAGAATGGTCTGTTTACGCAAGAGAAAAGAACAGTGAAATAAGAAATGAAAATGATTTAAACAAAGCAGTAAGGAAACTACGTGAAGTTTTTCCTCGCTCTCAATGGGAAATCGAGAAACAGGGCAATGAATGGAAGGCACATACCGTATTTACGAACGTTGATACCGGATTGACAGAGTCAATAAATTTGATGATGACCCACGAAAAAACGGAACCTGTTTCGTATATCATATATGAGGTAAAAGGCCGCTTATGGGACAATCGGTATTCTTCTTTTTTTGAAAATGCTTTTCAAAACAGGATAAAGGACATATTTCGAGGAAATCCTTCGATTTTTTCTTGTATTAAAGGCGTTTTCAATGGTAATATTGATACGGTTTTAAGCAAAGAGACTGCAAGATTATTAGATTTATTTCAAGCGCAGGAAATGGAAAGTATAGAAGAAAAGAATTTCAAATCCGTTTCTGCGCAGACAGCATTGTTTGACCAAACGTTTACAAATGAACCGTTGAACCTGCAACTTGCCATGAGAACAGAAGGATTGGGTGAAAAGACAGCCTTTGTAGTTGGCACACCAATCATCACAATTGAATATTAATATAGAGAAAATGGACGCGGAGGGGAATACTTTTGGAAAAAATCATTGTCCGTGGCGGAAGAAGGCTGAGCGGAACAGTTAAAGTCGAAGGCGCAAAAAACGCCGTTTTGCCGGTTATCGCTGCAACATTATTAGCAAGTGATGGAAAAAGCATCATTAAAGACGTGCCTACGCTCTCCGATGTATATACAATCAATGAAGTTCTGCGTAACCTTAACACTGAGGTTGCCTTTCATGATAATACAGTCACTGTAGATGCATCAAAAGAGCTATTGGATGAAGCACCGTTTGAATATGTTCGCAAAATGCGTGCCTCTGTCTTGGTTATGGGGTCACTATTGGCAAGAAACGGCCGGGCTCGCGTAGCCTTGCCAGGGGGATGCGCAATTGGCTCCCGTCCGATTGACCAGCACTTAAAGGGCTTTGAAGCCATGGGTGCAAAGGTTAAGGTCGGAAACGGCTTTATCGAAGCAGAAGTAGATGGAAGATTAAAAGGTGCAAGAGTGTACCTGGATTTCCCAAGTGTTGGCGCCACTGAAAATATCATGATGGCAGCAAGCCTTGCCGAAGGAACAACCATCCTTGAAAATGTCGCAAAAGAACCTGAAATTGTCGACCTTGCTAACTTCCTGAATAAAATGGGTGCAAAAGTTAAAGGTGCAGGAACAGGTACGCTGAAAATTGAAGGTGTAAATAAATTATATGGCGCTGAGCATTCGATTATTCCTGACCGGATCGAGGCAGGTACATTCATGGTAGCCGCAGCGCTTACAAAGGGTAATATCCTTGTGAAAGGCGCAATTCCTGAGCACTTAACTTCTTTAATTGCAAAAATGGAAGAAATGGGTGTTTCAATCACGGAGGAAGAAGACGGCTTGCGTGTCATTGGACGGGAAAAGTTGAAGGCTGTAGACATCAAAACGATGCCTCACCCTGGTTTCCCGACAGACATGCAATCGCAAATGATGTCACTATTGCTCCGTGCACAAGGAACAAGCATGATTACCGAAACCGTTTTTGAAAACCGTTTTATGCATGTGGAAGAATTCCGGCGCATGAATGCAAACATCAAAATTGAAGGACGCTCTGTCATCATGAACGGACCGTCTGATTTACAGGGTGCCGAAGTGGCGGCTACTGATTTGCGGGCAGCTGCAGCATTGATTCTGACCGGGTTGGTTGCAGAAGGCATCACACGCGTCACCGAATTGAAGCACCTTGACAGGGGCTATGTAAATTTTCACGGAAAGCTTGCCGCTCTTGGAGCCGATGTGGAACGTATTAATGAAGAAACAGCTGAAAAAGAAACAATCGCAGCTGATTTAAATGCATAATGAAACATTTATAAGACCGGTTCCCTTGTACAGTAACATTTACTGTCTCGGGAGCCGGTTTTTTTATCACTCAGTCATAAATGCTTGTCCGCTCCCATACATTTTTATAGAGATACCAATTACATCTTGGTAGAAAAATCGTATAGGGAGGCCCTGGAGTATTGAAAACGATTAAACCGATAATCACACTATTTATCGTAACATCATTTGTCATCATAATGATTCCAGCAATGCTTGTGCTTCCATTTTCCACGGATAAAGCAGATGGGAAATTATCAGAAAAGCTAGTACAACCAGCTAAAAAGAAAGGTGAACAAATGGAAACGATCCCTTCCCCGGCTGTTGAGGTGGCCGTTTACCGCTCTGTGAGCAAGAACATTCAAAAGCTGCCGCTGGAAACGTATATTGTTGGCGTAGTTGCTGCTGAAATGCCGGCAGACTTTAAACTGGAAGCTTTAAAAGCACAAGCTCTGACGGCACGCACATACATTGTAAATCAGCTGCTGGCCAAGGATGCCAAAGAACTGCCAAATGGTGCTAATGTCACAGATACGGTCAATCACCAGGTATATAAAAACAATGATGAACTAAAGCAAATATGGGGTTCCGATTATAAATGGAAAATCAAAAAGATTACCAAGGCGGTAGAAGATACAAACGGCCAGATTTTAACATATGATGGAAAACCAATAACGGCTAGCTTTTTTTCTACGAGCAACGGCTACACGGAAAACTCTGAAGCGTACTGGGGAGGTGTGAGGCCTTATTTAAAAAGTGTTTCGAGCCCATGGGATAAAATCTCGCCGAAGTTTTACAATACAACCGTCCTTTCCATTACTGACTTTGAAAGAAAGCTTGGCGTCAAGGTTTCAAACGAGGAGAGTATTGGAACGGTGACAGCAAGAACGCCCGGAAAACGGGTGGGGACCATCACAATCGGCGGTAAAAAGCTAACCGGAAAAGAAATCCGTGAAACGCTTGATTTGAAATCAGCCGATTTTAGCTGGGAACGTAAAGGAAACAACATCATCATCTCTACTAAAGGTTATGGCCACGGAGTGGGAATGAGTCAGTACGGGGCAAACGGTATGGCCCTGGAAGGCAAGAACTACGAGGATATCGTTAAATATTATTATAAGGGAGTAACAATTCAATCTTCCAATAATCTATTAAATACCACTACCGCCAAGCGATAATAGAAAGAGATGGGGCCCAGGCTCCATCTCTTTCTATTATCGGACAAGTTTACTGATCTGTGTCAAAAAGCCCCGGTTATGTTTGAAATAATGATATCGGACATGGAAGTAAGCGGCTGCGACACCGATCCAGTCTTTTAAAATATCAATCCAGCTGGCATTCCTGTAAGGCACAAAGGACTGGTGAATTTCATCAGTGATGCCGTATAAGCCTGCACCCAAAGCTGCCAGGAGGCTGAGAGCCGGTGTTAACTTTCCTGCAGCAGCCAAGCCCGCAGCAAACAGCATATAAAGAATCGCAAATTCCACCAAATGCATCGCTTCTTTAAAAAAGCTGTCCAGTGAACGATCCGGCAACTCCACTACAGCAGTATCCGGTAATCTGGACAAAATCCAGACACCAGCCATATAAATAAAAGGCAAAACAAAAACAATGATGCGCAACAGCTTATTCATCGGTACAACTTCTTTCAGGTAAGATAAGCTTATTTTAACAGGAAACAAGGCAAAGGAAAACGCCGGAGAGGCCGATCTTCATCTGCTAAGATAGATAAATGCATAAAAAGCGAGCTCTTAACAAAGGATAATTCTAAAAAAATTTTTTTCTAAGGTATATAATTCCTGCGATGTGTTCAGAATGATTGCTGAGGTGATAATCATGAGAGAGGAAGAAAAGAAACAAACTTCTCGAAAATCTACATTCCGACGCATAATAAAGAAGCGTTGGGCATTACCAGCCATCTATATCGCAAGTGCAGCAATCATTTTGACAGCAGCTCTGTTCGTGCAAAACGGTTTTGATGATTCGGCGAACCCTGCCAAGGAGTCAGAAACAGGCAAGAATTTCAAAGATCCAGCTGTGGAAGTAAACAGCGAGCTTGAAAATATCAAAATGCCTGCAGCAGATAGCGAAGCAACAGTGATCAAAAAGCAATTCTATGATGTCAACGGAACAAAGGAAGAGCAAGAAGCAGCTCTTGTATCTTACAATAACAGATACGAACCAAACAAAGGGATCGACATTGCAATGGAAGATGGCAAGACGTTTGATGTAGTAGCTTCCTTAAGCGGAGTTGTTAAGAACGTAAAAGAAGACGCATTGCTTGGAAATGAAATCACAATCGAGCACGATAATGGCGTCGTTACACATTATCAATCCGTAAAAGATGTAGCAGTAGCGGTGGGCGATAAAGTCGAACAAGGACAAGCTCTTGCAAAGGCTGGTCAAAGCTTGTTGAATGAAGAAGCAGGTTTACATGTCCACTTTGAAATTAGAAAAGATAATGTTGCCCTTAATCCAATTGACTTGATTGACAAGCAGCTTTCTTCAATCGAAGCAGTAAATGAGCAAACAGATAACACTGGCACTGAAAACGAGAATGCAGCGGATCCTGACAAAGCAGCCGAAGAAGATGGTGCTCAATCAGGTGACAAAGCTAAAGATGATGATGCCGCTAATTCATCCGACAACAAAGCCAAGGAAGAAAAGAGCGATCAGCAATCTGATAAGCCGGCAGATGAAGAAAAAGGTACAGAGTCAGACACAAATGCAGATCAGCCTGAAGATTCCGGCATGCAGGATGAAAAAAACAGTGATATGCAAAATAATTACCAGCAGCCTGCACAAAATTAAATCAAATTATACAAAACAAATAAATCATGTTACGTGCCCATTAACAACAACTGAAAATTTGGCAAAAAAACCCGTCTCTGCACGGGTTTTTTTTTGTGTGTGGCAGCACGCTACGCTATAGGATGAAAGTCCCTAATCTAATTCCTGTTTTCTACTCTACAAAGTTCCTGGGAACTCGACATATTTCTCAGGAAATATTGAGGATAGGATAAGATGTATATTTCAGGCTGAAGAAGCCACAGCACAATTGTCTGAAATCAAAGAATACTAATAACCTTTCAGAAAATTAAGGAAATATATACCCCTATTCAGTAATTTGTGCATATATCTTGATCCAAGCTAATAAACTGTTACAAAACCATACTTAAGAGAGTGTTTGAGGTGAGTGGTCGTTTATTACTTATCATACATTTAGTTGTGAATATATTTTCTTTTTGTCTGGGGAAGCGGTATTTAAGCCGGAAGCGAATCTCATTTCACACTTCTCACATCCAATTTAGGGAGGGCGAGTAGTGTGCACGATTACATCAAAGAAAGAACTATCAAGATAGGAAAGTATATCGTGGAAACAAGAAAAACGGTTCGCGTTATCGCGAAGGAGTTTGGTGTCTCCAAAAGTACTGTCCATAAAGACTTAACAGAAAGACTGCCGGAAATCAATCCCGATCTTGCAAATGAAGTAAAGGATATCTTGGATTATCATAAATCAATCCGCCATTTGCGGGGCGGGGAAGCTACAAAGTTGAAATACAAGCGTTCAGAAAGAGAAGAGGTTGTGAAATAGACCGTCGCTACAAAAGAATAATGAATGCGAAAAAACCGGGCTTCTACAGTGAAGAAATGGGCATCCTGATTGGAACGGCCAGCCTTCACTGATTGTCCCGGTTTTAATTTGTAAAAATGACTTTTTATCATAAGCGTCTCTTAAGCCCAATGTTGTTTCTTGCTTTTTTCTACATTTCGACAGGAATATGCAAAATTCTACTTAAATTACGATTCGCTCTTACTTCGGGCCTATTCCGTATGGTAAAATAAACAATTAGGACAGAAGTACGTTTAATGAGAGGTATTCAAGGAGGAAATAGGGAAAATGTTTGCAAGAGATATTGGAATCGATCTCGGAACTGCCAATGTGTTGATACATGTCAAAGGCAAAGGAATCGTATTAAATGAGCCATCCGTTGTGGCCATTAACAAGAATACTAACCGCGTCCTTGCAGTCGGTGAAGAAGCCAGAAAAATGGTAGGGCGTACTCCAGGAAATATCGTGGCCATTCGTCCTTTGAAGGATGGGGTCATTGCAGATTTTGATGTGACGGAATCCATGCTGAAGCATTTCATTAATAAACTGAATGTAAAAGGATTCCTTTCCAAGCCTCGTATTTTGATTTGCTGTCCGACGAACATCACCAGCGTCGAGCAAAAGGCAATCAAGGAGGCAGCTGAAAAGAGCGGTGGTAAGAAAATCTATCTTGAAGAGGAGCCTAAGGTAGCAGCAATAGGTGCCGGAATGGACATTTTCCAGCCGTCCGGTAACATGGTTGTCGATATCGGTGGCGGAACAACGGATGTCGCGGTGCTTTCCATGGGTGACATTGTGACTTCATCTTCCATCAAGATGGCTGGTGATAAGTTCGATAATGAAATCCTTAATTATATCAAGCGTAAATATAAGCTGTTGATCGGTGAACGAACAGCGGAAGACGTAAAAATTAAGGTTGGCACTGTGTTTCCGGGTTCCCGAAACGTAGAAATCGAAATCCGCGGACGCGATATGGTTTCAGGTTTGCCAAGGCCCATTTCTGTTAACTCACAGGAGATTGAAGAAGCACTTCGTGAATCGGTTGCTGTGATAGTTCATGCTGCAAAAAGTGTTCTGGAGCGGACTCCTCCTGAGCTTTCTGCCGACATTATCGACCGGGGCGTTATACTAACAGGCGGCGGCGCATTATTGCACGGCGTCGATCTATTACTTGCTGAGGAATTGAAGGTACCAGTATTGGTTGCAGAGCAGCCGATGGATTGCGTTGCGATCGGCACCGGAATCATGCTCGACAATATGGACAGACTTCCGAGAAGGAAATTTAGCTGAGCGGGTTCTCCGCGCAAACACTTCAGTCTTAAAAATAATGAGCAGTGTTTATTTAATAGGATTCCTGTGCTTCTTCAAATGGATCAAAGCAAACATACTCCTTAATTCTACATTATCACGAGGCGCTTACGCTTTTAATAGAGGTGAAGAATATGTTTAAAGGGTT
Source organism: Peribacillus cavernae (assembly GCF_003989135.1). Taxonomy (GTDB): domain Bacteria; phylum Bacillota; class Bacilli; order Bacillales; family DSM-1321; genus Peribacillus; species Peribacillus cavernae. Next base: position 127,347 of record NZ_RYZZ01000005.1, on the reverse strand, counting down.
TTTTACGGCTGCCTCCGGAATGATTGCTCAGCAAAGGCGGACGGAAATGCTGACAAATAATATGGCCAATGCCAATACTCCGGGGTTTAAAGCAGATCAGTCCAGCGTGAGGGCATTCCCGGAAATGCTGTTGGATCGGATCGGTTCAAAGTCCATTCCTACTGAAAAAGGGCTCCATCTGCCAATCCATTCCCGAGTGGGTTCCTTGAACACCGGGGTATACATGCAGGAAGCGGCACCTGAGTTCTTGCAGGGTGACATTCAGCAGACACAACGGAATACTGATATTGCGCTTGTTGATGGAAGTATGCCTTCCGGACAAGAAAAGGACTTGAAAGGAACGGTACTTTTTACGGCATTAAATGCGGCAGGAGAGCTTCGCTATACAAGAAATGGCAACTTTACAATAGATGAACAGGGTTTTTTGACAACTCCGCTGGGCTATTATATTCTTGATGAAAACAATAAGCGGATTCAGCTAAACAGCGAGAATTTCACAGTTGACGAGAATGGGATGATCATGGAGAATAACCGGTCGGTTGCCCGTATTGGGATTGGATTTTCCGATAATCCTTATACGCTTCTAAAAGAAGGTGACGGCCTATTTCGTAAGGCTGGTGAACCGCTTATCAATGCTTATAATGAACGAGATGTAAGCTTCAAACTGCAGCAAGGCTTCATAGAAGGATCGAATATTGATTCTTCACGGACCATGACAGACATGATGTCAGCATACCGCTCATTTGAAGCAAACCAGAAAGTTTTGCAAGCATACGACAGAAGCATGGAAAAGGCAGTCAATGAAATCGGCCGGATTGGCTAGAGCCCGAAGCCTTTCCTTGTCTTTTGCAAGTCCTTCAAGAGGAGGAATAAGTCTGAATAGAACGATGATCACCGCAACGAATACCCTGGGCCAGCTTCAGCATAAGATGGATATCATTGGCCATAATATATCCAATATTCAAACGAATGGGTATAAACGGAAAGAATCTTATTTCAATGATCTGCTCGTCCAGGAGTTCAAGAACCAAAAGCAGGAAAACGAAACAGGCAGATTAACCCCATTAGGTATCAGGCAGGGAACAGGTGCAAGAATAAGCCAGTCCCAGCTGATTAACTCCCAGGGAAGCATAAAAAGTACTGGCCGCAACCTGGATAATGCGCTGGAGAAAGAGGATTTATACTTCCGTGTCCGTGTTTCCGATGACAAAGGAGAAGACACTCGCTTCACAAGGGATGGTGCTTTTCACTTAAATCCGGTTTCCAATAATCCTGAGCAAATGATGCTGGTTACTGGTAAAGGATATCCGGTGCTTGACGAAAATGATAATCCAATCATCATCGATGGAAGTATCAAGAACCTTACTTTTTCAAAAGAAGGTCAGCTTACGGCTGAAGCGGACAATGGAAATAGACAAATCTTTAATCTAGGCATCATATCCGTAAAAAAGCCGCAACTTTTGGAACAAATCGGCGAGAACCTTTTAGGGCTGCCGGCTAATTTCGATCAGCTTGGAATAAAGGAAGAGGATATACTAACATCTCTGACCGGTGGATTAAGGGAAGGAATTTCCTTGAATCAGGGAGCTTTGGAGAGTTCAAACGTAGATCTGTCCAAAGAAATGACAGATCTAATGAATGCGCAGCGACAATACCAGTTCAATGCTAAATCAGTGACAATGGCAGACCAAATGCTTGGATTGATAAATGGGATCCGTTAAATAATTCTTACGGACAATTAATACACAGTAAAAGGGGCTTTCGCACATTAGCATGGAAGAAAAACAAGTAACCAGGGAAGAATACAGGCAGCAGGGAAAACAGACAGAAAATGTAAAAAAACGGATACGTATCAGGCTTTTGCCTATCTGGCTAAGACTAGTTATTGTAATCGTGCTGATTGCCGCCAGTATATCAGCAGGTGCTATGATCGGCTACAGTGTCATTGGCGGCGGCAAAGCGTCTGATGTCTTTAAAAAGTCAACATGGACTCATATCGTTGACCTTGTGAATAAAGATATATGATTTAAAAGGGTCTGAACGCCGAGTCAGGCCCTTTGTCATGTTTCATGCTTAATAGTATCTTTCAAAGAGTTCATGGTATCATTGGTTACATAATGATTTTACTGGAGGGAAAAATATGCTTGACGTAACGCAAATTAAGGAAATTATCCGGCATCGTTATCCATTTTTGCTGGTGGATAAGATTATCGAGGTCGAGGATGGAAAGAAGGCTGTCGGCATTAAAAATGTGACAGTAAATGAACCGTTTTTTAATGGACACTTCCCTGATTACCCGGTAATGCCGGGTGTGTTGATAGTGGAGGCACTTGCCCAGGTTGGTGCGGTTGCCATGCTAAAGCAAGAAGAATATAAAGGCCGGCTTGCCTTTTTTGCAGGAATTGATAATTGCCGCTTTAAAAGACAAGTAAAGCCTGGAGACCAGCTTCGGCTTGAAGTCGAAATCGTTCGCATGCGCGGTTCCGTCGGTAAAGGCAAAGCGATGGCTACGGTCGACGGGGAACTGGCATGTGAAACGGAAATCATGTTTGCATTTGGCGATAAAGAATCATAACCTTAAACCGCTTTTTTATTATCTTTTCTGAACGGTCAGGCATTTTGCCTGGCTGGTTTTTTAGGATAGATCTTAAAAGTTTTTACTAATAATGCAATAATTCATCCGTTCCGGGCAAAATACCAACAGGACACAATTTATAGTCCACTATATAGCGAAGGGAGGTTACTTTCCATGAAAAAACGGTTAATGGCTCTCATTGGTGGCTCTTTATTGTCTGCGATGTTAGTGGCTGGATGTAACATGAATAATGATGATAACAATCCACCGCCGGAAGATAATAATAATGTAGAAGACCAGCAAGATAATGGAAATCAAGATCTGAATCAGGACCAAAATGGTGCTGAAAACGACCTGAACGATCAAAACGACGGTGTCGATCACGATGCTGATATGAACGATGTCAAAGATGGCAATCCAACAGATAACAATAACAATACGGATGATGATAACATGATTGATGATGATACAGGTTTAGACGATGACAACGATAAGAATAAGTAAGAAACAGCGAACATCTCAAATATAAAAAAGACTGGTTAATGGAAGATGATTGAACAGGTATAGGAAATAGTTTTTCCTCTTGTTCTTCCAACTTTTTAGAGGCCAGCCTTTTTTATTTATTCTATTTTTTGTTCGACGTGACAAGCTTTGGGCGGGATCGCATTTTATCTTTAAATTGCTCAATTAAGGAGCTGCCATCCATACCCTGCTGAACCAAATCTTCAAGGAGAAGTTCAGCATATTTACTACGCGTTTTTTGGAGATGTCCTTCGAGAAGGAGGATAACATGGCCATCCACTTTCTTTAGCGTATTGACTACTGTTTTAAAGGCTGCTGGATCATTCTCTTTTTTTGTGATGACTGCCTGAACATTAACTTCTTTACCTGTAGCGACAAACCCTTCAAAGGTGCTGAAACAGCTGTTTGAAACAAAAGCCTCGATAATCCATGTATTGCTGTCATCTTCTTTGTTAATGATGAGTCCATCTGTCAATTTGATATCAACGTGATCTTTTTTTTCTGTCACAATTTGCAGTGATATTAATTTAAATGTTTTCATGCGGATCCCTCCATTCTACCTATTTTTACCCATACCGTTTCCTGTAATCCTCATTTACTCCGTTATTTTCTACTTAATAGCATAACTGAAATAGATCCAGTTAAGAAAGTAAAAAGTGCTGGGTGCATATGGACCAAATTATGAAGAATAAAATAATTAGAAAAAAGATAAAAAAAAGTCAAATGGGTTTTATGAATGAAAATGTGTGTACAAAATGACAATTTTACTGGCGGATTAGAAAGTTTTTATTGCTAAAAATACCGAGTCATTTATGATTTTGTCTGTTTTACTGTATGGAGCCGATTCAGTATGATGAAGACAGAAAGGAGCTGGTTATTTGATAAATCAAGTAACACTGGTCGGCAGGCTGGCCAGGGACCCTGAGCTGCGTTATACACCTGAGGGAAAGGCCGTCTCAAATATAACGTTAGCAGTAAACAGGAACTTCCGCAATAATGAAGGTCAATATGATGCTGATTTTGTATACTGCACCCTATGGAAGAAAACGGCTGAAAACACTGTGCAATACTGCCGGAAAGGATCCATTATTGGGGTCACAGGGCGAATCCAGACGCGGAGCTATGACAATTCGGAAGGAAAGAGAGTGTATGTAACGGAAGTCGTAGCTGAATCTGTCCGTTTTGTAGGCCCGAAACAGTCGAATCTTAAAGAGGAGGAATTCAGTCCCATCGGAATATAACGTATGGCAATTTATCAGTACTGTCTAAATATCAAGGAGGTGAAGGCATGGGAGACAGAGAAAGTCTTTGTTCCCGCTGCGGATCGAGGGATGTGGCCGTGGTATGTTCGACTGCAAATCAGAGCGCAGCGTATCAGCGTCTGGAAAAAATGGAGGAGTTGCTCGGTGACCTTATCCGCTTCATAGCAAGAACGAATGTAAAGACAGCAAATGGAGAGACTCAGCTAGCAGAGCTTGAGCTCATCCTCGCCCGCCTGGAGTTTCAATACAAATCTTTGCAGGAAAAAAATGAATCCATCCTTTTGAGGCTGGCCTATCTGGAAAGCCGTCAGGATGATAAAACGGGAAGAAAGCAATCTTTTGTTATGGAGGGTGGGAAAAGGGTTCCCCAGATTACACCGGCGCTTCTGCAACCTTCACCTTGACAAACTATTTTATTTTTTATGCAAATAAGGGATGTACTGTTACTATTAACGCTGCTATTAAGTAAAGAACCTCGCTTGAAAAGCCTCCTGCGTGCCCCAATATAAAGAGAATCATTCCTCACATCCACCTCATTATAAGGCTGCCGCTCCGGCAGCCATTTTCTTTTAAGAGGGGGGATACTCTTCCTGCTTCTAAGAAGATTCAGTATTCATACTATTTTTAGAATTACATATTGTAATATTATGAGATAAATGGCATAATTCAAGATGACCTCAAGACGAATCAGGGTACCATCAAGAGAGGAGTGTCTTCTATGAACAGTCGAATTATCGATGTTAAAGGCCTGCGGACAAGTTTCCTGACGGATGATGACGAAATACCGGTCGTAAACAATATTGACTTTCATATAAAACCCGGTGAAGTCCTTGGAATCGTTGGGGAATCAGGGTGTGGAAAGAGTGTCACGGCGCTGTCGGTCATGGGGCTTGTTCCAACTGCAACAGGCAAAGTGGAAGGGGAAATCCTTTTTAAGGGAGAAAATCTGGTACAAGCATCCGAAGCCAGAATGCGCAAGATTCGCGGAAATGAAATAGCGATGATCTTCCAGGAGCCAATGACAAGCTTAAATCCTGTTTTTACAATTGGGGAGCAACTGATAGAATCCTTACGGATACATAGAAAGTGGAACAAAAAGAAAGCGCTTGCAAAGGCTGTGGAAATGCTGAAGCTGGTCGGGCTGCCGCGGGCAGAGGAATTGGTGAACGAATATCCGCATCAGCTCTCAGGCGGAATGCGGCAGCGGGTCATGATTGCGATGGCGATGATTTGTGAGCCACAGCTTTTGATTGCTGACGAGCCGACAACCGCCCTGGACGTGACGATACAGGCACAAATTTTGGAACTAATGAAAAAGTTAAATAAAGAGACTGATACCGCAATCATGATGATTACTCATGATCTTGGCGTAGTCGCAGAAATGTGTGAGCGGGTTGTCGTCATGTACGCTGGAAAAGTGGTTGAGGAAGGCAATGTTAAAACGATTTTCCAAAACCCGAAACATCCATATACAGTCGGCCTGATTCAATCCGTGCCGGATATGAGAGTGAGAGTGGATCGGCTATACTCGATTCCGGGTAACGTACCCAAGCCGGGGGCGCTTAAGCTTGGCTGCCAATTTGCCCCTCGCTGTGCCCATGTGCATGAGCGCTGTCTGAGTGAAGATCCGCATCTTTCGGCATTCAAAAACGGACAGCAGGTTAGATGCTGGCTCTATGAAGACGGGAAAGGAGCAACCTTCCATGACTCAAGTCTTAGTTAAGGTAGAGAACCTAAAAAAGCACTTTCCGATTAAGGGAGGCTTACTCGGGAAAACGGTCGGTGAAGTAAAAGCAGTAGACGGTGTTTCTTTCTTCATTAACAAAGGAGAAACTTTGGGGCTGGTCGGCGAAAGCGGCTGTGGAAAATCTACAACCGGCAAGATCCTTCTCCGGCTTTTGGAACCGAGTGAAGGCAAAATTTATTTTGAAGGAGAAGACATTACCACTCTTTCATCTGCAGAAATGAGAAAAAAGCGCCGGGAAATGCAGATGGTCTTTCAGGATCCGTTTGCTTCGCTGAATCCACGGCATACTGTCGAGAAAATATTGGAAGAGCCACTGTTAGTTCACGGTGTGAAGAGCAGGGCAGAACGTAGAAAACGTGTGAAGGAATTACTTGAGGTTGTCGGGCTAAGCAGCTATCACGCGAAGAGGTATCCGCACCAATTTAGCGGTGGGCAGCGTCAGCGGATCGGGATCGCCCGGGCCCTGGCCGTCAATCCGAAATTGATAATCGCGGATGAACCGGTGTCTGCTTTGGACGTCTCAATCCAGTCACAGGTTTTGAACCTTTTGCAGGATCTTCAGAAGGAATTTGATTTAACCTATCTTTTCATCGCCCATGACCTGGGTGTTGTCCGGCATATAAGCGACCGTGTTGGCGTGATGTACCTTGGAAATATTGTTGAACTTTCAGACAGTGAACAGCTTTATAAAAACCCGAAGCATCCGTATACACAAGCACTCCTGTCGGCCGTTCCGATTCCTGATGTGGAGTATCAAAAGGAAAGAATCATCTTGCAAGGAGAAGTACCAAGCCCGTCCAATCCACCAAAGGGCTGCCCTTTTCATACAAGATGCCCAAAGGCAATGGATACGTGTGTATCGGTAAGACCGCTTCTGAAAGAAATTGAACCAGGCCACTACGCAGCTTGTCATTTATATGAGTGACAGTGCGTACAAATAAATAAGGCGAAAATTTAAAAAAGATTAATGGGGGAACAGACATGAAAAAGAAAAAGTCGTTGTGGCTATTTTTAAGTTGTGTTTTAGTGCTTTCTCTCGTCCTAGCCGGGTGCTCAGGCTCTTCTGAAAAAGGGAGCAGCGGTGGCGGCAGTGAAAAAGGCGGAGATGTTATGATTTACGGAAAGGGCGGGGACGCAGTATCGCTTGATCCGGCTATTGTAACAGATGGGGAATCATATATTGTCACAGAACAAATGTATGAAACGCTCGTAGAATTTGAAAAGGATAGCACGGAAATTGTACCGGCCCTTGCCGAAAAGTGGGAGGTTACACCAGACGGCTTGAAATACACCTTTACCCTTCGTGATGGTGTTGCATTCCATGACGGTGAAGAATTTAATGCAGATGCTGTTGTAAAGAACTTTGAGCGCTGGGCAAAGAGCAAAGATGAAGCGAAATTCGCCTATTATGCTTCCATGTTCGGAGGCTTTGAAGGGGACGAAGGACACGTCATTAAAGAAGTGAAAGCGGTAGATCCGAAGACAGTTGAATTTACCCTGTTCCGTCCACAGGCGCCATTTCTGAAAAATTTGGCGATGAGCCCGTTCGCGATTGCGAGCCCTGCGAAATTTGATGCAATCGGTGAAAATCCAGTTGGTACAGGACCTTTCAAATTTAAAAATTGGAAAAAAGGCGATACGATCGAAGTTGTAAAGAATGATGATTACTGGAATAAAGAGCTGCCAAAGCTTGACGGTGTTACTTTCAAAGTTATTAAAGACAACTCTGCCCGACTTAATGCTTTAATCAAGGGTGAAATCGACTTAGTAGACGGTGTAAACCCAAGCGATAAAAGCAAGGTGGAGGACAACAGCAAGCTTCAATTATTTGAGCGTCCTTCCATGAACGTTGGTTATCTTGGTTTTAACGTTGAAAAAGAACCGTTCAACAAAAAAGAAGTTCGCCAGGCGATTAACCATCTGGTGAATAAAGACGATATCATCAAAAACTTCTATGAAGGAACGGCAGAACCAGCTAAGAATCCGATGCCTCCTTCTATCGCCGGATATGATGACAGCGTCCAAGATTACGAATACGATGTAGAAAAAGCAAAAGAATTGCTAAAGAAAGCTGGACTTGAAAAAGGATTTAAAATGGATCTATGGGCCATGCCGGTTCCGCGTCCATACATGCCGGACGGACAAAAAGTGGCAGAAGCTTTACAGGCAAGCATGAAAGAGGTAGGCATTGAAGCGAAAATCGTTACTTTTGAGTGGGGTACTTACCTTGAAAAGGTTCAAGCTGGTGAAGCACCAATGTTTATGCTGGGCTGGACAGGGGATAACGGTGATGCCGATAACTTCCTGTACACATTGCTCGATAAAGATAACATCGGATCTAATAACTATTCAAGATACAGCAATGATGAAGTTCATAAGCTGTTGATTGAAGCGCAGACGACTCCTGATGAAGCTAAACGTAATGAATTATATAAACAAGCACAGCAGATCATCCATGAAGATGCACCATGGGTTCCACTTGTACACTCAACACCGTTGCTGGCTGGCACCAGCAAAATTAAAGAGTTTGTCCCGCATCCAAAGGGATCACAATCATTCCAGGATGTGACCTTGGACTAATCGCCGGTACAAAAAGGGGAGTATGGATCATGCATACTCCCGTTTTTTACTGTAAAGGAAGCTATAGATTGAATTTTATGTAGATAACTTAATTTTGATTATCTGCATCCAGCTCCAGCGCCTAGCCCCGACGCACAGGACGTGCTAGTGCCGACGAAGACATGAGGACGTGGCAATTTTAGTCGGACTCGAGGTCATAAGCCAATCATCTGATGGGGAGAAAACCGCTCCCCATACAGCTGCTCGTCTTATGCTTGTCGGACTTGCACAGGACAAGGAACGCTTCGTCAGCATTACATCGCACGAAGGAAAGCGATAGCTTTTCGAGGATGTGCTGACGTCGACGTTCGCCACAGGACGTGGCGGATGTTAGTCGACGTTCCTTTTAGGCGCTTGCGCTTTTGTTCTGAAAGCTTAGACTAAGGAAGCAGGTGACATTATGTTTTCATATACGGTACGGCGGTTGGGATCGCTGATTCCGGTTTTGCTGGGAATGGCCTTCATCATCTTTATGATGATCCGTGCGATTCCCGGGAATCCTGCCCAAATTATGCTGGGACAGCAGGCATCGAAGGAAGCAATAGCAGCGCTCACTGCTGAGCTCGGGCTGGACAGGCCATGGTTTACACAGTTCTTTGAATATTTGGGTGGCATTGTAAAGGGGGATTTAGGAGTTTCGTTGAAAACAGGCACTCCCATTGCTGAGGAAATTTGGCCGTATCTGGCAGCCACGCTTGAACTGTCTCTGGTTGCGATGCTTTTCGCGGTTATAGTGGGAGTGAATGCTGGGATTATTTCCGCGTGGTTCCAGAACTCCTGGTTCGATTATTCAGCTATGGTCCTTGCTCTGATTGGCGTTTCGATGCCGATCTTCTGGCTGGGTTTGATGGAACAGTATGTAGTGGCTATCCAGTGGGATCTGTTGCCAACAACGGGACGGGATAATATCCGTGATCCTGTCACAGCGATCACCAATCTTTATTTGCTTGATACGCTTATTACAGGAAGGTTCGATCAATTCATCGAAGTCATCAGGCATTTGATATTGCCCGGGTTTGCGCTCGGAACAATTCCAATGGCGATCATTGCCAGGATGACACGTTCGTCGATGCTTGAGGTTATGCGCTCTGACTTTATCCGGACAGCGCGTGCCAAAGGGATGAGAATGTTCTGGGTTGTTTACAAGCATTCTCTCAAAAACGCCCTGATTCCAGTGGTGACAGTTATCGGTCTTCAAACAGGGCTCTTGCTTGGCGGCGCGATTTTGACAGAAACGATCTTCGGCTGGCCGGGCATTGGTACTTATATTTATGATGCGATTGGCACCCGGGATTATCCGGTCATTCAGTCGGGAATTCTTGTGATTGCAACGATCTTTGTGTTGATTAATCTGGTCGTCGATTTGCTTTATGCAGCAATTGATCCGAGGATCAAGTATAAATAGGAGGAAGAAATATGGCAGAAATCGCAAGTAACATACCTCCCATACTGCCCGAGCAGGTACCGGTGGCAGAGGAAACAGCCATATCGCCCTGGAAAGAGGCATGGAAAAGCTTTAAAAAGAATAAGCTGGCCATTGTAGGCTTATCGATCGTCACATTTTTCGTTTTGCTTGCAATCGTAGCCCCTTTGATCGCTCCCTACGAATTTGCGGATCAAAAGCTGTCAGATAAACATCTTGCTCCTTCGGGAGAGCATTGGTTCGGAACAGACGAATTCGGCCGGGACATTTTGAGCCGTATTATTTACGGATCAAGAATTTCCCTCTGGGTCGGCTTTATCTCGGTAGCCGGCTCTGTATTTGCCGGCTCATTTCTTGGCATCATCGCCGGCTATTACGGAAAGTGGGTCGATACCATCATTTCTCGGGTTTTTGATATCATCCTCGCTTTTCCCAGCATTTTGCTTGCGATTGCAGTAGTATCAGTATTAGGGCCTTCTTTACAGAACGCCCTTGTGGCGATTGCAATTATTAACGTTCCAACCTTTGGCCGCCTGCTCCGCTCCCGTGTATTAAGCGTTAAAGAAGAGGAGTACATAACAGCTGCAAAGGCAATCGGCATGAAAGATTCGCGGATTTTAATCCATCATATCCTGCCAAACAGCCTGGCACCGATCATTGTCCAGGGAACGCTGGCAATTGCGACAGCGATCATTGAGTGTGCAGCACTTGGATTCCTCGGAATGGGGGCTCAGGCTCCGACTCCGGAATGGGGAAAAATGCTGGCAGACTCCCGTGCGTTCATCCTGCAAGCCCCGTGGACCGTTTTATTCCCTGGCCTTGCCATCATGCTTACGGTACTAGGATTTAACTTAATGGGTGACGGCCTCCGGGATGCACTTGATCCGCGTATGAAAAACTAATACTTTATTGAAAAAGTGTTCTGGATCCCTGCCATTCAAATTTAATTAAGGCAGGGATTTTTATTCCTCTCATTCTCCCATCCTTATGCAGAAAAACTCGCATTCTCTCTCAATTTGCAGATACAAGAAGAAAAGTATTTTTTTTATGAAAATACGGTTATTTATACCTATCATTTCCTTCGATAATAAAGACTATTTTCCCTCGTGTAAAAATAAGGGAATATGCTATTTTTATTCTAAACAGGAATATTCTGAATTGTTAGAGGGGGAAATGAGTTTTGTTAATGAAACGCAGCCTGGCCATTCTATGTATCTTTCTACTTACCTTTACCGCAGCTATCTCAGCAGCACCGCTCGATTCGCAGAAGGGCAGCGGAGGCAAGAAAAGTCAGCAAAGTCTAACAAAATTGAAGAAGCAGTCTTTGGACAAGAAATATGACAGCAATGACCAAGTCCGTGTTCTTGTAGAGTTAAAGGAAGATCCAGCGATATCCTATGCGCAAAAACAGAAGAAAAGGTTCAAGGACTTGCCGAACAGCAAGAAAAAAGAGCTGAAGGCAGAAAAGCTCACCAGCCATAAAAAGGTTAAAGATAAAGCAAAACAGAAGAATATTACATTCAAAGAGTTGGAAAACTTCACGACTGTGGTCAACGGCTTCAGTGCCAAGATTGCCTTCGGAGACATCAAAAGCTTCGAAGCAATTCCTGAAGTGGCAGCCGTCCACGTCGTTAATGAATATGAGCGTCCTGAAGAAAAGCCGGAGATGATTTACAGCAAAGAACTTGTACAAGCTCAGGAAGCCTGGCGCGATTACGGCTATAAGGGGGAAGGGATGATTGTCGGAATCATCGACACAGGCATCGATCCCACGCATCGTGACATGGTGCTTGGTGGAGATACAAATGATGAATTAACACAGGGGATGGTTGCCGATTTAAAAACGGCAAACAACCTCCGCGGTAAATTTTACACGGAAAAAGTTCCATATGGCTACAACTATATGGACGATAACGAAGAAATCCGCGATTTAGGACCTGGTGCATCCATGCATGGCATGCACGTTGCCGGTACAGTAGGTGCTAACGGTGATGAAGCAAACAAAAGCAAAGGCATCAAAGGGGTTGCCCCTGAAGCTCAGCTTCTGGCACTGAAGGTATTTGGGAACGATCCGAACATGCCTTCCACTTGGGGGGATATTTATGTAAAAGCAATTGATGAAGCCATCACTCTTGGCGCGGATGTCCTTAATATGAGCTTGGGTTCAACTGCTGGATTCGTCAGCGCTAATGATCCGGAGCAGCAGGCAGTTTCCCGTGCAGTAGATAATGGCATCGTAATGTCCATTTCTGCAGGGAACTCTGCCCACTTCGGGAACGGTGCAGCTAATCCATTTGCAACGAACCCGGATATAGGCGTTTCTGGTGCACCTGGACTTTCCTATGATTCCGTCCAGGTAGCATCCCTTGAAAATAGTTTCTTAGATTTGGAGGCGCTTGATTATAATATCGATGGGACAGCAGGCAAAGCTCCGTTTATGTCCGCAAGCAGCGTTCATCCTAAAGACCTTGACAAGAAACCATATGAAATTGCATACGCAGGCCTCGGTATGCCTGAGGAGCTTACAAATGCAAATGTAAAGGGTAAGTTCGCATTGATTAAGCGCGGCACGCTTACCTTTGTCGATAAGACGAAGAATGCCCAGGCTGCCGGTGCGATCGGGGTCATCATTTATAATAATGCCGATGGAATCTTTTCCATGGCGACAGAGCCAAGCATCACGATTCCACAGCTATCGATGCTAAAGTCTGATGGTGACAGACTGCAGCAGGCTGTTTCTGCAGGTAAACCGGTAACTGTTTCGTTTAATGATGGAGAAAAAGCGAAAGTCGCTAACCCGGAAGCGGGCAAAATGAGCGCCTTCAGTTCATGGGGCCTTACTCCAAACCTTGATTTTAAACCGGAGATCACGGCACCAGGCGGACAAATCTACTCTACTTTGAACGATGACCAATACGGGATGATGAGTGGCACATCGATGGCCGCTCCGCATGTCTCCGGCGGTTCGGCGCTTGTTCTGCAAAGAGTCGATAAAGATTTTGGTTTAACCGGCTTTAACCGTGTAAACCTTGCGAAAAATATCATGATGAATACATCGAAGCCTTTAATTGATAAGGGTACCGCCAATAATGCGAACAAGTGGGACCTGCCATATTCTCCGAGACGCCAGGGATCAGGTGTGGTGCAGCTTCACTCTGCATTGAAAACACCAGTAGTGGTGACGGAGGCATTTAAGAACGAAGCGAAGGTTGCCTTAAAGGAAGTAGGCAATACGTTCGCATTTTCATTGAAAGCGCAGAACTTCAGTGACCAGGCTGTAGACTATGATGTAAAAGGCAATATACAAACTGATTTTGCGACCAAAGGACGGCTTGGCTACAGCGCAAACATACTGGAAGCCCAGAAAATTCTTGACGCTTCTATTAAAGTAAAAGGCTCTGATTCTACTATTATTACAGTACCTGCAAAAGGTTCTGTCACATTTGAAGTGACTGTCGACCTCTCCAATGCAAAAGTGCTGGCAGATGACCTAAAAACACCGGCGGCTGTCGACACTGTCTTCCCGAACGGCTACTTTGTCGAAGGGTATATAACATTGAAGGATCCAAGTGATACGAATCCTGAGCTGCATGTGCCGTATGTCGGTTTTAAAGGGAAATGGGACAAGGCGCCTATCCTCGACGGAACGATTTATGACAATTCTTCCTTCTACGGAGCGGCTGGTGCTTTATCTACAGAAGGTGAAGATTTCGCTTACTTAGGAGTCGATCCGGTTACCGGAACGCAAACGAATAAGGATTGGATTGCATTCTCGCCAAATGGGGATGGAACTCAGGATGATTTCATTCCGTTGCCATCATTCCTGAGAAACGCGAAAAAAGTGGAATACAGTGTCGTGGACTCAAGCTGGAAAGAGCTCCGCAAACTGCGCACCGAAAACAATGTCACAAAAAACTACTTTGACGGCGGAAAAAGTGCAAAATATTCACTCCAGCCTGCACGCAAATGGGATGGAAAACTAAACAATGCCCTGGCAAAAGACGGACAGTATTTCTATCAGATCAAAGCGATGGTCGATTACGAGGGTGCTGAATGGCAAACCTTCAAAATTCCTGTAAAGCTGGATACAACAGTACCTAGCGTGAAATTCGCCAAAAAAGGCAAAGTATTGGCGCTTACTGGCTCAGACAATGCAAACGGGTCGGGACTTGCTTATTATGATGTGCAAATCGACGGCAAATCGGTAATCGAAAGCCCGCTTGCCCCGACAACGAAGGAATATACACTTCCTGATACCACAGGACAAAAAGTTCAAGTAATTGCTGTAGATTTTGCAGGCAATAAAAAATCAGCGGAATATGACTTGAACGCCGATACGCCGGAAGAAGACAAAACAGTTCCTTCCGTTTATCTTGAAAGCCCGGAAGCCTTAAGCGTTTCAAGCGCAAACAACATCACAATCAACGGCTATATTGAAGAGCCATCAGGCCTGCGGGAATTCACGATCGATGGCAAGACTGTAACGGCTGCTTACAATGCCGAAAAAAAGCGCTATGAATTCTCGCTAACGAAAAACTTTGCAGACGGTGTCCAAACTTTTATCGTAAAAGCGACAGATACCGCCGGAAACAGCATTTCATTCAAGCGTACATTCATGGTTGATGGAAAGGGCCCAACATTAACTGTTACAGGGCTTCCTAAGAAAAATACAGTTCCTGCAAAGGGAGCCAATCCGCTGGTCGATGTCACTCTTGCTGATAACTTTGATGACATCCGATTTTACTTGAATGGAAACGAAGTATTCTATAACGAATTCAAAGAACCTTTCGCGATGAGAGGATTCAAGAAAACAATCAAAGATCTTGAATTGCCGCTGCTGCCTGGAAAAAATACATTCCTGTTTGAAGTAACGGACCTCGGCGGCCATAAAACAACAAAAGAAGTGACAATCACGAAAGAGAGAAAAAGTAGAAAATAACACATGAAATAATAGGCAGCTTCCGTCAACTCGGAGGCTGCCTTTTTGGAACGGAGCGACTATATATGAAACTATAACGTTGGACGATGTCTTTACATAATAGCATCATAATCTGTGCTTATGCCTGACCTGGTTCCAACCGGTGTTTGGCAGGAGGCATTCTCATCTTTTTTTCAGCCCCTTGATGAACGTTTCAAGAAAATCAGTGATTCGTTGCTGCTCTTTGGGCGGATGCTTATCTATTTCCAAAAGAAGTTTTTTCAGCTTGGGATTCTTTCTGAATAAATCCTGTAAAAGATGAAAGTCATCATCTTTTCCCTTCACTAAATAGGGGGTCTTTTTCTCCATGCTTTGGCCGGGGAGAGTCAACTCCGAAATTAAATAATCTGCTTCGATTCGAAAAAGCTCTGCGTATCTCATCAGCACTTCAATCGCCGGAACCTGCCTCCCGGTTTCAAATTTGCTGATCGTTGTCCGGCTGATGTTCAGTTTATTGCCGACATAATCTTGTGTCCAGTTCTTCTGGATACGCAGCTTTTTTAATGTATTTGGTAGGGCCATCACGAATTCCTCGTTTTCTCTCATTTACTTAAACGTACAACTACATGAAGAAAAAAAGAGGCAATGCAATGATTGAGAACATTTTATAGTGATCTTATTTAGCACATTATGAATGGCGTAAAACTATTTTTTTTCGTTCAAAAAGTGAATTAATTATGATTATATAAGCTTTTATAGAGAACATTTGGGAAAAGGGGAAAAATGAAAACATGACAAGTTTCGTAAAAACTACAAGGTTTCCAAAAAAAACACTTACAGGAAAGGAAAGGGGTTTTGTAAAATAAAGTAAGCCAAAAATATAGGGATATACTCCTAGATTGAAAAAGGAGGAAGACATGAAACGTTATTATTTGAAAGCAATATCCAAGGGAAGGATGCAAAAAGAAAAACCGCGCATTATTATAAGCACGGAAGATAAGAGTACCGGGTATGCTAGTCTGTCGCAAATTTCCTTCCATGACATTCTTCAGTATACACAGAATATAGAAGTTTCCGCCCTGTCTTTTACTAAGCCAGCCTACCAAGAATATTCCCTCAGCGAAGATATAAGCTTTACGTTAAATCCATCCTCCACCTCAGAAGTAATCACAATCAATTTTGCCTCAAGCCGGGACAAAATCACCATTCAAGAAGAAGCAGGCAACTATACTGCCAATGCGGATAATCTTTTTGATGTATTGCAGAATTTTGGAGTGATCAAAGGAAACACATTCTCTTTCTTTACCGTTTTTCCGCAGAAATCAAAAGTTCCTGTAAAGGAAAAAAACCACCGTTATCTGGCTGCCCGGGTAAAACGAGAGCCAAAACGGTGATCCTTTTGCAATAACTCGCACTTTTTTAAAAGAAATAAAAGGATAACTTTTTCAATGAGTACTGCTATCTAGGCGCTTGCTCTTTTCTAGTGAAGGGCAACCAATTCCTTGATTTCATCTGTAGAGAGCTCGGTAATCCAATTATCGCTTGAGATGATTTCGTCGTTCAATGCTTGCTTTTTATCAAGCATTGCGTCGATTTTTTCTTCGAGCGTACCAGTGCAAATTAGCTTGTGAACGTGAACAAACCGTTTCTGGCCAATCCGGTAGGCGCGGTCGGTCGCCTGATTTTCGACAGCGGGGTTCCACCAGCGGTCGAAGTGAATCACATGGTTCGCAGCAGTCAGGTTTAGACCTGTTCCGCCTGCTTTCAAGGATAGGATAAAAATCGGGAATTCATCATTCTGAAATTTTGCAATCATGTCATCGCGCTGTTTTTTTCCGGCACTTCCGTTCAAGAAAGGAACCGTTATCCCGTAACGCTGTTCGAGGAGCTCCTTCATCATATTGCCCATGCCGATATACTGGGTGAATATGAGACAGCTTTCATTCTGCTCCCGCACCGCATCCACGAGCTCAGCCAGCTTCTCGAGTTTCCCGGAGCGTTTCGGCGCCTCGCGGATATCGGAGGAACCTTCTTTTAAATAAAGGGCTGGATGATTGCAAAGCTGCTTTAATTTTCCGAGCATCTGCAGGATGATGCCTCTCCGTTCAAACGCAGACAGCTGTTCGATGTTAGCAAAGGTGTCTTTGATCAGCTGTTCGTATAGCGACGCTTGCTCAGCCGTCAACGGGACAAACTCTTTTTGCTCCTGTTTATCAGGCAGGTTCAAGGCAACCTCTTTGTCCCGCTTCGTTCTTCTAAGCAGGAACGGCTGTATCAAGCTTTGCAGCTCTTTGATTTTCCCTTTTTGTTCTTCACGTTCAATCGTCGTCACGTATTTTTCCTGGAACTTCCCAAGCGTGCCGAGATACCCTTTGTTAATGAAATCAAAGATCGCCCATAATTCACTTAGACGGTTTTCCATTGGTGTACCGGTCAGTGCTACGTGATGCCTGCCTTTTAGCTTGCGGACGGCCCGAGACTGTTTCGTTTGAGCGTTCTTGATATTCTGCGCTTCGTCCAAAATGACGCTGTTCCAGTGTATTGACATTAGCAGATCCTCATCCTGATAGGTCAGGCCATATGACGTAAGCACAACATCATAATCTGTCACAAGATTCGCAAGTTTTTCCCCCTTGTTGCGGTTCGGACCGTAGTGAAGGTGAACCTTCAAATCGGGTGCAAACCGTTCGAGCTCGCGTTGCCAGTTCCCGAGTACGGAAGTCGGGCAGACGATGAGTGAAGCCCCTACAGCCGGTTGAGCGGAACCATCACCGGAAATGGTTTCGCTGCTGCTGTCTTTGTCATATGGCAGAGGCGTGCCGCGGTCGTCTTCTTCTCCGACAATCACATGGTCTATAGCTTGGAAAGCCCCAGGCTTTTCCTGCGCCTTTACATACAGCAAGTAGGCAATCATCTGCACCGTCTTCCCAAGCCCCATATCATCGGCGAGACAGGCGCCAAAACCGTTTTCTCGCAGGAACAGAAGCCAGCTCATACCGAGTGACTGATAAGGACGCAATTCTCCTTGAAGGGATGCCGGCGTTTCCAGAATCGGAATATCCCTTGTTTCGCGAAGTCGGGCGATCATTCTCTTCAAATCCCGGTTCAGTTCAAACTGAACTTTCAGCATGTCTTTGCCTTCATCGGCCTCGTCATCCTCATCGATTTCACCGATGAATTCCTGATGCAGCAGATCGTTCAACTGCAGTCCTTTTTTATTGGCCTCCTCCATCAACTCTTGAATCTGCTTGATAAATGTTGGGTCAAGCTTTACCCACTGGCCGCGGATATACACAAGCCTTCGTTTATCCTCGACAAGCTTCTGGAAATCATCCTCAGAAAGCTCCTCGCCGTTGATGGAAAACCTCCAGTCAAAGTCCATCAGTGCCTGCAGGCCGACATAGGATTGGCCGCGAGTAGACTGGCTTTTCACTTTTGCCTTGATTTTCATCGAGGATTCCCGGAGTGCCAGCCACCATGAAGGCAATAGGATTTCAGCACCGAGAAACATTAGCTTCTCGCTGGCCTCGGTCAAAAATTCCCACGCTTCAAATTCAGAGAGCTCCTCTTTGAAAGAGTTGTTTTCCGCAAGCCATGGAACGACAGTCAGCCATCGCTGCATCATTTTCTCTATCTCGCCTGCATGTTTATTCCAACCGCGCGGCAGCCTTTTTTCAGGAAGTGTGACAATTTCTGTTTCATCTTTCTTTGAACGAAGGATAACTTCGAGTTTCCAAGGTCCTTCTCCGTCGACAGGTTCCGATAACCTGAGCCCAATCGTAAACGGCCTGGCATCTTTTTTTATCCCGAGCCAGGAAAGCCAGCTGTCACGGTCGAAAAAGGCCTGCAGTTCCTCTGGAGATAGTCTGGTTTCTCTCAGTGCATTGACAGCATTCTGCCAATTTTCCTTCATCGGAGAATAGCGTTCAAGAAACACATTGGCAGCACTGTTATACCAATCACCGATAAATGATCGAACGGTTACATCTTCATCGCCGTTTTCGGTCGATTGAATCATTTCTTCCCAAAAGGAAGGAGAAAATTCATCTTCGACTTCGGCAGGAAGCCTCCAGGCGACGCGTCCTTGCTGTAAGCTTTCAAAATCAGGCACCTGGACTCCGCTACTAATCATTTCATGGAGGATGGGCGCTGCCGATAAACAAAGTGAAGATAATTCAGACCATTCCCAATCAATGAAAGAATTAAAGCCTTCTGCCGCAAACAAGTTAAGCAGCCCCCAGGCATCAAGAACGAATACGGGAACGCCATCGAGGGTGTCCGTCACGAACCGGGTCCCATAAAAACTTGCTTCATCCCAGGTAAAGAGCAGCTTGCCGATGGACTGCGGGTTCATATATTGGTTATCCTCATCAGAGACGGCAATGGCATATGTTCCGTTCTCTAATGCAGTCGTGTTGACCTTGAGTTTTCCTTTATTTTGCATCGATTAGCTTGCCCCTTTGCAATTCTTCTTGAAAAGCGCGCAATCGTTTTGTCGATTCCGTAACGTACTTCATGTATTCGAGGAATACGTCTTCTTTTTTCATTTTTTTATACAGGGTCCGCATCTTCTTTAAATAACGTACTGCCTGTTTATAGGCTGAACGGTTTTTTAGGCTTATCGTCTGCTGGACAGCATGATAGTACAGCGGCAGCACCAAAGCTGGATCCTGAGCGGCTACTCTTTTGAGATTTTCCGTGCCAATGACATCGATGCTGATATCGGTATAAATATGCATCTCCACCCATTTCTTGTACTGCTCCTGCTCGAACAGGAAGTTGGCATAATTCCAGTAGCTGTAGGGCATGCATTCACGGTAGAACCTTTCCAGCACATCCATCCGGTTCATCTTATAGCAGTATCTGCCTACCGGACCCGAAAAGGTTCTCACAAAGTCAGAAGCCTGGTAATAGCTAGAAAGATCCTTTAGAAAGCTGCGGACTTTGCGATTCAGGAAATCGATGTACGGAGCGGCTCGATTATCCATATCATGGTCTGAAAACATTTTCAGCCAATAAAACAAATAAGGAATGACATTGATATCCAGGCGGTTGAGAAGGGCTGCTGCTTCTCCATCATGATTGGTCAGGATCAACAGGTGGATATCAGCAATCTGGTATGATGATTCCTCAGCGGGCTGCAGTGTTGCAGAGGCCAGTTTTTCCTGGACTCGTTCAAGTTCATGCCGTCTCCAAACGGGATTGGTCAACAAGAAACTCCAGATGGCTCGATAGACATCAATCTTTTCGTATTTAAGCACGTCCATCCCATCCAGCAGGTCCGTTACATCTTCACGAATGCCTTCCAAAAAAGGGTCAAAAGCAAAGGGACGGGCCTGTCTGCTCAGATGCTGCACCGACGTATGAAGTTCTTCGGCAAGATCGTTTGCCAGCGAATGAAAGAACCGGATAACCTCCGATTTCATCTTGTCTTCCCTTATCATCCTCATAGTAAGCAGCAGGCTCGTAAAGTCCGCTACAAATGAATATAGGTTTTTCCATTCTCTTTCCAGAGGCGATTTCGATCTGACTTTTTGCAGATACAACCTGATTTTTTCATTAACTAAGTAGGGAGGAAGATGAAGGTTAGCTTCAATAACTTCCTCATAGGCAGAAGTGAAAAATGTCTTCCAGGCAGAATAGTCTTTCTCCAGGACAGTATTTGTCTTCGCTTTTAAAAGGTCATTTGCAAGCATGATTGGCGGCGGTGTTTCAACGACCGGTCTTTTTTTTCTCCAGTTTTGAACCCACTCGATTACACTGGCGACGTCGGCATAGGAGGAAAAAAACACGGCCATCCGATGGCGGCAGAAAAAATCTTCTTTACACCCGCAGGTGCTAAAGGCAACCGCCAGCAGATCCAGCTCGACCTGTACAGGAACGACATCCTGGACAGTAGCCGTAATCCTTTTTTCTGTTTCATGCTTCTGGTATACAAGCTCCTGCCGATACAGCATCAGCCCTTTTTGAACGCTCTCCAGTTCCTCTTTAACGTTTGGATCTAACATCTTATTTAGCTGTTCGGAAAAAAATATCAACTCATTACTCATAATTAACCTCCCAAAGCCAGAAAAACCATGAACATATACTCATCTTTAGGTTATTCATCAGTGGGGGACAACCCCCCTGATGGATGCTTCACGATATTTATAACAGGGGATCACCCTGGCAGAATTTTTTCCATCTTATTATTATACTTCATTTAGCCGGTAAATTTGAATAGCACGCCGGGGTTTTGTAAAAACAAGTACATCTCGTTAGGGAAAATAAAAAAACCATCCCTTTAGAAGGAGATGGTTATCATTATTCACTACTTATTTTGTTTTGTAACCCCACTTCTTGAGTTTTTTCTCGATGAAAGGAATATAGCGTTTTTCATTTTGGAGTTCAAATATCATCTTCGCTTTTTCCATATACTCTTTAGCGGATGAAAAATCGCTGGTTAGCTCGAAATTATAGCCGATATGATAATGCAACTCGCCCAATAGATAAAGACTACTTTTATGAATGCACCATTTTATTGCTTCTTCGCAGAAAGTGTTAGACTCTCTGTACTGGTTTGACCTTGTTAAAGCACGGGCCATATTGTAGTAAATATGTGTTTTTACAGTGCCTTCAGTAAGATAAGGTAGCATCGACAAGTAATCATTGCACGTTTTATATGTAACAAAAGCTTTTTTATACATCTTTTCCTCAAAGTAAATGGAACCGATACTAAGTAGAATCTCTATTTCCCGTTCGGAATAAATCTTATCCGTCGACTGGGTTAATAAAATCGCTCCCTTAAGGGTATCCATCGCTTTTTGGGCTTTTTTATATATCGTATATTCATATATTCCTTTATGCCAGAGCAACAGTTGGTAATTACGTTTATTTTGCTTAAAAAGTGGATTATTTTCTTCCGTCTCAACGATTTCTTCCATTTCTGTGTAATTCATATTCCAACGAGCTATCGTAAGTTGGTTCTTTACTTCCTGGACATAATCAAGCCGAGGTGTCATGCCAAGATCAAAGAAATAGTTAACGTCTACACCGAGACGTTGCGAAATCAGATAAAGAGTGGAAGCGTACGGATACACGTCACCTCTTTCTATTTTGCTAATCTGTGCCTGTGTACATATTCCCTTCGCTAGTTCACCCTGAGAAAGGCCTGCTTGCTTACGAAGTTCTTTAATTTTTTGTCCTATTAAGGAAAAATCCATACAAATTCCCCTCAAAAAATATTCCTATAGTTATAATTTTTGTTTAAAAGCAAAGAAAAAGTTGATTAATCCCTTTGTAAATAAACGCAGACGTCTATAGCTAGAGATTAACGTATAGGTAGGTTATGGTTAAATATAAATATAGAATTTATTTCTATTAAATCCAATATTTTTTCAAAAGAAAGGAGGATTTACCTATGAAAAAGAGATTATCTGGATTTATAGTCGCTTTTTTTCTAATTTCCGGATTTGCATTAATTGGAACAACAGAATTACCAACCTTATTTGGAAATGTTGGAACAACGGAATTACCAACTTTATTCTAAGACTTACTTCACTATACCCTTTATCATTAACTCAAATACTTCAACCTTTATATACTTCTAGCAATAGAGGTATATTTCTTTCTGTTTCAATAATTCCAGGGGTATATTCCTATAGTTATATTTTTGGTGATTTTCGTGATAATTAGATGGAAAAGTCCGCTTTTCGCCTGTTTTCAGACTGTAATCAGGAATTTGATTCTTTCTCTATTTTGTTATAGTGTAAATAACAATTGGAAAGAGGTGTTAATAAATGGTCGATGTTAACATGAAGGTCCAGCCCTCTTTTTTTGATAAAGAATGTGCCATTGTGTTTTCCTTCTATTTTGATGCTGCAGTAGGGGAGGTTGGCGAAGCAGTCGTCTATACATGTGAGGAAAAAAATCCGGTGACGCTGCAAGGCGGCAACAGCTTGAATAAGGAAAAAATCGCCTTCGTCAAAGAGTTTTCGATTGTGAAAGAATATCAAGATGTCTCACTTAAGAAAATAAAAGAGTTTTTGAATGTTATTGGCATTAAGAAGTGCATCACTCAGACAATGCACCTCGACAATCTCATGAATTGAATACAAAAAACCTCCACTGATGGAAGGTTCACTTTATCATACGGAAGACAAAAATATTCCTATAGTTATATTTTGATATGACATAGACCTATAATTTTAGTAAAATAGGGATTAAGCGGCCCTTTTCAAGAAATATGCCGGATTCAAATGTTTTATGCAAAGCATAATTTATGGTTAAATAGAACTAAGCTTATGTTATATCGGAAAGAGAAAGTCATTTCGTTATAACAAAATCCTCAGTATCTAGTACCGAAATTGGCGGACACATTGGTAGGTGTGTTCCCGATGGCCCACAGGCGGGACATATGCCTGTGGGATTTTTTTCGACCTGATAGACTTTGTTTGAAAAGTTCGTAAGTAGGGTACCATTTATAATGATTACATGAAGCTGGGGCGCAGTACTTGGTTGCGGAGGAATGGAAGCATGACTAATTTTCAAGAAGAAAACAGAAATTTAACACACGGCTTGAAAACAAAACGGTCGATGCTGCAGTTCATTTTTCCTTTTATGCTGGAGAATAAAAAGACAAAGGAGTTTGCACATCGGCTTTTAGATGACAACTTTGTTTTCTTCGATCTAAAGAATATGGAACAGGAAGATGCCTTTTACGGGGGCTCGCAGATTAATCACAGGACGCTTGAACAATATTTTCTGCCGAATATCGAACCGATTTTATTCCCGGGCAGCCCAAGATCGATTGAAGGCTTCCGCCGTTTCACAAAAAGTATGGATTTGACGGCAGCTTTTCAATCGCCGCATTTAACGACAGATTTTACAATCAACTCGTTTGATATTCTATTTTGCCCTTTCAATATTGGGATGATGAATATACGAGTGACCCTGCCTGAGGGGCTCGACTATACAGATGTCCTCTACTTTGCCGATACCTTTCGTGTAATGGAACCGATTGTTCAGGAAGAGGAAAACACCAAAATTAGCTGCGAAAAGGGTTCCTACACCAAAGTAAAAGATTTTATCTTTTCAGCATTGGCGCCGATTATGAAGGATTTCATTGACCAGCAGAAAGCAGATTCCTCCTATTTTGGAAGTCTGCCGTTCTTTATCGATGAGCGGATGTATGTCGTTAGCCATATCTCCGTTCCTGAAAACAGCACGATTACAAAAACCGATCTGTACCGTGCAGGGCAGCTGAATGGCTATGACCGTGATGGCAAGCCATTCGCCGGAGCGCTGAATCCTGATTACATCGATCGTTATTACAAAAAAAACGTCTATGACCGCTGGGGGGACGAGACGTATTATGTCACAAGCGAGTATAACTTTGCCTGTGTGACGAAGGCATCCGGCGAGCTGGAAGAGCTGCTCGCAAACCAGATGTACGGCCAGCATTATTATGGTCTGCTGCTTTTTTTCTACTATAAAATTGTCCTGTTGAAGCTGACGCACGAGCACTCAAAGATCGATATTGATAAAGATCAGTCTGATACAGAGCAGTTAATCATGATGATTACGGTATTCTCATCGAAATATCTATTCCCGGAAGTAAACAGCTCAACCTCCGGAAAAGAGATTTTCAAGATCATCAAGGAAGTGTTTGAAATCGACCGGCTTTATGAGGATGTCAAAAAAACACTGTCAAGCCTATATCAGAATCAGGATAATATGTCGGCGAACCGGAATAACTATTTGCTGCAAATTTTGACCATCTATACCGTGGTATCCGGAATTTACGGAATGAACCTGGTGATTGAAGATTGGAAGGGGAAAACCCGCTGGTCCAAAATTCCTGATTACAGTTTTTTTGAATATATCTCCTTATTTGTTGCCCTTTCCGGCATTCTTATTTCGTCCATTTTAGGATTTGTAGCACTGCGGAACTGGATCAAGGAGCATCGAAACCAAAAAAAGAAGATTATATAAAAGAAAACCCTGGGGATTGCGCTCAGGGTTTTCTTAGGGAAAGGGCTTGTATGAAATTTCCATATTAAAGGCCATGATTACTTAAACATAGATAATATGGAGCCGACTTGTCTTGCCATATTGATCCCTTTCTGTACAGTGCCTACATGCGACATGATTTTGTTTGCATTTCCTGAAAGATCAAATCCCTTGTTTGAAGAGGGAGACTGACTTTTTCTCGGCTGCGGGCGTGGCATAAAATTGGCGGGCCGTCCAGAGGATCTTCTATTGAATGGTCTTTGTCTTCGATTTGGTGGATAAAACAGTATATATTCACCTCCACATCATTAAAATTCTTTAGAAAAACTGCTCATTAGTAATCTATGAAAAATAGAAAATGATTGATTGTGGTCATTCACTAGTAACAACAAAAAAGCAAGGATGCATATCTGCTCCTTGCTCTTGCTATGAGTTAGGTTTTATTTATTCTGCTATTGCTGAGCCGGAATTCGCCAGCGAGTGAAGGGAGACGACTTTCCCTTCCAGATCACCAAAATGCTCCGCAATCGCTTCAATTCGCTCTCTTTGGCTGTCAAGTGCAACCGTCATCTGCTCCAATGAGGCACTGGATTCTTCGGTTATGCTTGAAATATTGGATATTTCAGCTGAAGTGTCAATCGAATTTCGCTCAACCTGTTGCAGCATATTTTCAACTTCGGCTGCTTTTGACATGAGGGCGGTCATATTATCGGTTATCTCAGTAAACAATGCGCCAGAGCCTTGTACATCTTTGCTGCTATAACCGATTGCTTCCTTCCCTCTCTCCAGCTGAACCGATACAGCCTGCGCCTTTTCCTCGATATTTTTTAGAATTTCACCAATGCTCTGGGCCGCTGCGCCTGCATTTGAAGAAAGCTTGCGGATTTCACCTGCCACGACAGCAAAGCTTTTTCCATGCTCACCGGCACGGGCTGCTTCAATGGAGGCATTGAGCGATAACAGGTTTGTGTGATTGGCAATTTCTTCAATCGCAGCAACAATTCTGCTGATATTTGCTGTATGTTCCTGCAGGTCACTCATGACATTCATCGTCTCTTGCTGAATGTGATTGACACTGTTCATGGCCAGCTGCAAATTCTTAAGTTTTTCATTTCCCTGGTCTGTAAGGTCTACGGTAGAAATGGACAGATCCTTCATATGTCCAGCATGCTTTGTTACGGCGAGAACGGATTCATTTGAACCAAACATTTTTTCGTTGATCTCGGAAATGGCGCTTGCTTGAGCTGCGACCCCGCGGGTAATCTCAAAATATCCTGCTGAAATTTGCTGCGATATTCCGTTAGTCTGATTAATGTTTGCTGTTAGTCTTTTCCCAAATTCATCGATTACTTCGACGGACTTGGAAACATCCTGCAGCAGGTTTTTCACCTGCTGTTCCTTTTCCGTTACTTCCTGCAGCATTTTTTTGCCAAGCATGGTTACACCATACGAAACAATCCCGATCATTGTAATGACGATGTATGTCACGATATAGTCGATCAAGCTTGTCATCTGGAAATAGGGGTTAAATAACACGTGAACAGTATGCACCAAAAGTGCAAAGCCAGTTACCAGCACGATCACTTTTGAATCCAGATAGGCTAAACAGAGAATCAGACAAAGAATACTGACAACCCAAATTTCATAGGTTGGGACAAACCACATGAAAATAAAACACATAAAAAAGGTAGCCGTTGATAGGTATTGTTTCCCGTTTTTTGATAGATGTGTCTTGCGGTAAATGAAATAAATCCCGGCGACCAGAAACGGAATAATGATGCATAATGTAACAGCCTGTTTCATTGTCACCATATGGATGAAGGCAAGAATCAGAACGAGGGGAACGCAGGTAATGAGCAATCCCATTAAGATGTAGCTAAGAATCTTCGAACTTAATTTTTCATAAGTAGTGGCAGGCATGAGTAATTCCCCTTTTATGATTTAGTAGTTCATAAGAACTGTCCTATTTACCAATAATAGCACATCGAGGATGGATCTGGGAGCGAAAACTCAACTTTATCATTTAAGAAATAGGACATTATCACCTCTTTTTAGGTCAACATGCTTTTCATTTTTTTCGATGGTTGTATATAATGGAAAAAGGAACCACGTACCGCGATAATTTTTTGGGAATGGCGGTTTTTTGCCTATATACAACTCTTATCCATTCATTTTGGTAAAATAATAGGGAAAAAGAGAGGGAGGAAGTATGAAGAAACTGATTTTGGTTTTTAGTATTTTGCTAGCTGGTGTACTTCTGCTGGCCGGGTGTGAGAAAGAACCAGCACCGGAGGATCGGCTTGCTGCCTATACGAAGCTCTGGAATGAACAAAAGTTCGATCAAATGTATGGTTACTTGTCAGCCGATGTAAAGAAAAAACTGAGTAAAAAGGACTTCACGGAACGCTATAAAAAAATCTATAACGATGTCGAGGTCAATAACCTGAAGGTGACCTATAAAAAACCGGAGGAGCCTAAAGATCACAATGACGCAAAGGATGTGAGCCTGCCGTTCTCGGTTAAAATGGATACAATGGCTGGATCCGTCAGTTTCGACCAGAAGGCGAAGCTCGTAAAAGAAGAGCGAGATGATAAAACAAACTGGTACGTCCAATGGAACCCTGGCTACATATTTGCCGGAATGAAGGAAAACGATAAAATCGGTATCACAACCGAGCCCGCGATCCGCGGTGAAATCGTGGACCGTTTCGAACGCGGCCTGGCAATGAACGGCAGTGTTGCCGAGGTTTCGCTTGTGCCCGAACAAATGTCAGGAAATGAAGCTGCGATACTCTCGCAGCTTGGCAAACTACTAAATATGTCCCAAGAAGAAATAGAAAAGAAGCTCAATCAGCCTTGGGTACAGCCCAATATGAGCGTTCCGATTAAAAAGGTGGATCCAGCTCAAGCTGCGTTGACTGAAAAGCTTGGAGCAATTCCTTCTGTAGCGGTCCAGGACATTGAAGAACGTGTATACCCTTATAAAGAAGCAGCAGCCCACCTGATTGGATACATCGGACCAGTATCCGCGGAAGAGTTGAAAAAGCTAAAAGGCAAAGGCTACAGTGCCAGCGATGTAATCGGAAAGCGCGGCCTTGAGCAGGTGCTAGAGGAACGCCTGAAAGGGCAATCAGGAACTAAGATCTTCATCAAAGGAGAAAGTGGCCGAGATACGGTTGTGGCTGAAATACCGGCCAAAGAAGGCGATACAATCATGCTGACGATTGACGCCGAGCTGCAGAAAAATGTTTTTGCCCAATATAAGAAAGACAGCGGAACGGCTGCAGCCATCCACCCGCTTACTGGAGAAACACTTGCACTTGTAAGCAGCCCGTCCTTTGATCCGAATAAATTCGTCCTCGGCCTCTCGGGCGAGGAACGAAAAGCACTTGAAAACGACCCGAAAAAACCGCTGCTGAATCGTTTCAGTTCTGTTTACGCACCGGGGTCAACAATGAAGCCATTGACAGCTGCGATAGCTTTGAAAAACGGGATAGACCCGAAGAAGACAATGGACATCTCCGGAAAGCAATGGAGCAAGAAAAACTGGAAAGATCACTCCATCACAAGGGTACAGGATCCTGGCAAACCGATTGGTATGGCCGAGGCGCTCATTTACTCCGACAATATTTACTTTGCGCAGAGAGCGCTCGAGCTGGGAACCGAAAAATTCTCGAACGGTCTGAAGGCTTTCGGCTATGAAGAAAAGATCCCGTTCGATTATCCAATCACTCCTTCTAATATTGGTACGATTGAGAGCGAAGGAAGACTCGCCGACAGCGGCTACGGACAGGGTCAGACGCAAATGAGCACCCTGCACGCAGCCGCTGCTTACACAGCTTTCCTGAACGAAGGAAACGTGCTTGCCCCGTCGTTAATTATCGGCGACAAAACGGAGAAGAAAGTATGGAAGGAAAATGCTGTATCTGCTGACCATGCCAAACAGATCACAAACATGCTCACGCGGGTTGTCTCGGATCCAAATGGAACACCGCACTCCGCAAGCAAGCTCGGGATCCCGCTTGCCGGCAAGACGGGGACAGCAGAATTGAAAAAAACGAAAGATGAAAATGGGGTCGAAAACGGCTGGTTTGTAGCTTATAACACGGAAAATCCCCGCCTCTTGATGGCGTGGATGATGGAAGACATCAAGGGAAAAGGCGGCTCTCCTTATGTAGTGAAAAAAATGGAGCCGGTGTTGAAGAATTATCTTAAGAAATAAAATAGTAGTTTGTTATAGAAGACACTTTTCTTTGAATGGATTGCTTTTCCTTTCATTCTACAAGAAATGTGTCTTTTAAATTGTGTTTGGGTTTTATTTGTGAATTGGTGCTTATTGCTTTCTTCATCGTACCGTTACTTGGGGTTGCAAACTTTATGAGTAAACGCTCAGTTTTCAAATAAATAGGTCTTTTCCCTTTTGAAAACCAATGAGATTAAGTATAATAATGGAAATGAGTAGAGGCGTAAATAGGGGACAAGGGAGGAATAAGCTAGTGCTCTTCACTGGTAACGACAACTCTTTAGACGTATTTCTTGACGAAAACGAAGATACAAATCTTCACTTGGCTCTCAACTATTCTAAAGATTTAATTTCAATACATAATAAAAATGGTATTTTTACATACGTTTCTCCCTCGACTACTTCAATGCTTGGATATTCCCAGCATGAATTACATAAAACCAGCCTTTTTACATTCTGTCATCCCATTGATAAAGAGAAATTGAAGAAGAGGTTTGAGCAATATGCACAAAGTGGCGATGAGAGAATCAGATTCCGTTTTAGAAGAAAAGAAGGGGATTATATTTGGCTGGAAATGAATTGTTCCAGCATCAATAATGGACAACAAATGATATGCATATCCCGGGATATTACGGAGCAAATGACAACAGAGGAAGAAATACTGGAGACGCAAGAGAAATATCGTTTATTAGTGGAGTTCTCGAAAGACACGATCGGGATGATGACTGAAAAAGGGGTATGGACGTATATTAATGATGAAGGGAAGAAACTTTTAGGATTTACAAGCAGCAACGAAATAGTGGGGACGTCCTTATATGATTATATCTCCCCCTCTGATCATACTGTTTTGAGAAACTTTCTCAATGCCAAACAAAGTATCAATTTTGAAAAAAACTTGACCCGAAGTGATGGGGATATGAGAAAAGTGGAAATTCAGCTAATCCCCACTGTTTTCAAAAACAGAAAGATTTTTCAGATCATCATTAAGGACATTACAGGGCAAAAGAAAACGGAAGAACAATTGCAAAATGCAGAAAAGTTATCTATAGTAGGCCAGTTGGCTGCTAGTATCGCACATGAAATACGCAACCCTTTAACAGCGATAAAAGGTTTTGCTCAATTTCTAACGGAGGATAAGTCCAGCCATTATGGTGAAGTTATTCTAAATGAACTGGAAAGGATAGAAGGAATTGTTAATGACTTATTGGTGTTAGCAAAACCGGAATCAAATAATTTACAACAGGTAAATCTCATAAACGTCGTAAAAAGTGTTGTCGTTCTCCTTAACTCTGAAGCTTTGATTTCTAATATTACAATTGATGTAAAACATGACCAGTCAGAACTTATTATAAGCTGCGAAATTGATAAAATAAAACAGGTGATTATTAATGTACTAAAGAATTCAATTGAGGCA
Organism: Peribacillus cavernae; assembly: GCF_003989135.1. Classification (GTDB taxonomy): domain Bacteria; phylum Bacillota; class Bacilli; order Bacillales; family DSM-1321; genus Peribacillus; species Peribacillus cavernae. The sequence goes on along the minus strand of NZ_RYZZ01000005.1, from coordinate 96,634 downwards.
ATGCCGGAAGGAGGACAAATCATAGTCAGTGTTAAAAAGGACAGAAATTTCGCATTAATACGAGTTCAAGATGAAGGGGTTGGAATTCCTGAAGAGCGGTTATCCAAGATTGGGGAGCCTTTTTTTAGTACAAAAGAAAAAGGAACTGGCTTAGGATTAATGATATGTAACAGGATTATAAAAAACCATGGCGGCAACCTGCATATAAAAAGTAAAGAAAATGAAGGTACAACTTTAATAATTCTCCTTCCTTTATATGAAAAATAGCACATCACCCCCCTGTACCGCAACGATAAAACGGATCAGAGGGGCTTTTTTAATTATCCGATCAGCTGATTTATATGCTTCATAAAATCGTCGATGGCTGCTGCAAGTTTTTTTTCCGCCTCTGCCATTGAGCTGCCCCGGACACCAAAATAGAATTTAATCTTCGGTTCTGTTCCAGATGGGCGCAGGCATACCCAGGTGTCATCTTCAAGAAAGTATTTAAGCACATTGGAGGCAGGCAATGTAATTTGTCCTTCAGTATTTGAGACAAGATCGTGACGGATACGAGTATTATAATCTTCAATTGTGATAATCTTTTGTGAAGCAATTTGCTGAGGGGGATTTTCCCTCATTTCATTGAGGATGCCAGTGATTTTTCTTGATCCCTCAATCCCTTTTAGTGTCAGGGATTGCAGACCTTCTAGATAGAACCCGTATTTGGCGAAAACTTCGAGTAAGCCCTCATACATAGTCTTACCTTTCTTTTTGTAGTATGCACAAACCTCTGCCGCTAGAATGGCGGCCTGGATGGCATCCTTATCCCGAGCGAAATCTTTGATCAGATAGCCATAGCTTTCTTCATAGCCGAAAAGGAAGCTATGCTCGCCCGTTTCGTTAAAGCTGTTTATTTTTTCAGCGATATATTTAAATCCCGTTAAAACATCTATCGTTTGCAAGCCGTAAGATTCCGAGATCGCCCGGCCTATTTCAGAGGTTACGATTGTTTTTAGAACGGCCCCGTTAGAAGGAAGTTTCCCTTGTTCTTGCTGTTGGGATAACAAATACTCTAAAAGTAAGGCCCCCGTCTGATTTCCGGTAAGAAGAATGTAATCCCCGGTATTATTTTTAACAGCAATCCCTAAACGGTCTGCGTCGGGGTCGGTTGCCAGCAGTAAATCAGCCCCTGCCTGGCGGCCCAAATTGATGGCCATTTCAAATGCAGCACGCTCTTCAGGGTTGGGAGAGGCAACAGTCGAAAAGTCCGGATCTGGTTGTTCTTGCTCTTTGACGATATGGACATTACGGTAACCTAAATCACTAAGCGCCCGACGTACAGGTTTATTACCCGAACCATGAAGGGGAGTAAAGACGATTGATACTTCGGTTTCATTTGGCAGAGATGGATTAAGAGGGAGCGTGAGCAATCTATTATTATAGGCTGCATCTATTTCTTTACCAATTATTGTGATCAATCCATTTTGTTTTAAAGTGTCTTCATCATTGACCTGAATCTGCAGTTCGTCATCAATCTTGTTTACAAAACTAATGACAACGTCGGCTGCTTCTGGACCAAGCTGTGCTCCATCCTTCCCGTATACCTTAAATCCGTTATATTCAGCAGGGTTATGGCTGGCGGTAATGACAATACCGGCGAATGCATGCAATTCACGTACAGCAAATGATAGCTCCGGCGTCGGACGAAGCTCATCAAACAGATAAGCTTTAATGCCGTTTGTAGCTAGGGTCTTGGCAGCCTCCATAGCAAATTGCGCCGATTTATGCCTGGAATCAAAGGCAATAACGACCCCGCGCTGCTTTGCCTCTGCTCCAAATGAGTCAACGTATCCTGCAAGACCAGCTGTAGCTTTTCGGATCGTATAAATATTTATCCGATTTGTTCCGGCTCCCAGCTCTCCGCGCATACCGCCTGTTCCGAATTCCAAGTTTTTATAAAAGGCATCCTCGATTTTATTTTCATCGTTGCTCATCTGTTTCAAGGCAGATGCAAGTTCCTCATCCATATCTTTATAGTCACTCCATGAACGATACACATCTTTCCAATGCATACAATAAACCCCTCCTTAGTCTGAACATCATTTTAGTTAAGTCAGCCTTTTGAGTATAGGCTATAGATAATTTTGATTATATCATTTTTTTAGGGAGATAGAATATGAGAAAAGTGGAATTCCAGCAGAAGAAGAAACGGAATCAGATAGCAACGACTGTTAAATTATAATACTATGAAACAAGGGACCGGCGATTGATGTTCTGGTTCCTGTTTTTATGTACTTTCTTCTCATTGGTATAAAAAATGAAACAGTCCAATTCAACAGGAGTGAGATTGAATGCATATCGAACTTTTAAAAAGAAAATTTGAAAGTCATTGAAATAAAGACCAAGCAGAGCCAATGCAGAAATACATGAAAGACTTATTTCTGTTTCTTGGCATCAAGTCACCGCTAAGAAAAGAGTTAACGAAAGAGTTTTTCCTGGAGAGCGGTATTTTAAAGAAAGATTTTCAGCCGGGATTTGTCACAATGCTCTGGAAGAAGAGGGAAAGGGAGTATCAATATGTTGCACTGGATTATCTAGAAAGGTCCCTCAAAAAACTGCAAAAGAAAGATCTTTTCTTAATGAAGGAATTAATAATAACCAAATCTTGGTGGGATACAGTCGATATGCTGGCCTCGAAGCCAGTTGGTAAAATTGCGGAAGACCACCCCGAAGTGATCATTGAGGAAATAGAAGACTGGAGTGTTTGCGATAATCTCTGGCTCCGCCGGACATCGATTCTGTTTCAGTTGAAGTATAAGGAAAGCACAGATGAAAACCTCCTTTATAAGTACATTTTACGGAATGCTGACAGCAAGGAATTTTTCATCCAAAAGTCAATCGGCTGGTCATTGCGGGAATACTCGAAAACAAACCCGGAATCAGTGAGGGAATTTATCGCTAGCAACCCGCTTGCTAGGTTGAGTGTGAGGGAAGGCAGTAAATATTTGTAACGATTTGCGCAACAACAGGGACAGAAGCCAAAATACGAGTGGAAACAATAGGGTTGTAAGCTGATTTAGGCGGGAAAATTGGGAATCAAGCGAAGGGAGGGACGTTAGCTGGAACCTTATTTGAAACAGATGTAGACATTAAGCGAAAAAATCCTGGAATCAAGCGAAAAAACAGATAATCGAGCGAAAACGATAGGGATTCAAGCGAAAAAACTGGGAATCGAGCGAAACAGGCTCTAAATTAAGCGAAAGATAGGAGTAAAGCTGGAACCCCCTTGAAGCAGACGGCATCATCAAGCGAAAACAAGGTTGAAATAAAAACCTCCCAGGAAAATTCCCTGAGAGGCTTCCGGCTAATTAAGCCGCAGCATCTGCCTGCTGCACACGTCTGTTGGAACGGATCAAAATTACAGCTAAAGTCAAGCCAGCAAAAATGATCAGGAACATAAGTAATGCTCCAACGTTTGCCCATAGCGAGCTATAATCGTTTAACGAAATAATCGACTTAAAGCCGCTAATTGAATATGTCAATGGCAAGAACCTGCTTAGCGATTGCAGATTATCCGGAAGCATTTGGATTGGCAGGGCAGATCCTGTCGTTGACAACTGAAGCACAAGGAATGCAAAAGCTGCAAACCGGCCGATATTTCCAGCCGATGCTACCAGGAAGAATATAATCGTCAGGAACGTTAAACTAACAAATACAGAAAAAAGAATCAGGCTGAGACCGTTTGTGAAATTTGACTTTAAAAAGAACGAAGCAAAGAATGAAACGATTAATGCCTGTGCTGTGGCAACACCGGCCATGTAGCCGAATTTCCCAGCATACCATCTGAACGGTGAAACAGCTATCACAGCTGGTATTCTCAGATCAAAGAGCAGCGATACTATTAATACACCAACAAAAAGTGCCAATGATAAGATATAAGGTGCGTTCGCATAACGATATTCCGGGAACTTATTGATTGTTTCACCGGCTAATTTCACAGGGGAGGAGAACTGGGAGAGATTATCATTCCCTGTATTAGTATTCCCTGCCTGTTCAGCACCGCCTGAAAGACCGCTTGCTAACTCATTGGAACCGCTTTCAATTTTGCTGACGCCGTCATCCACCTTGCCTAAGCCATCAGTTAACGAACCCCATCCTGTTTTTACCGTTTGAGTACGGTCACTAACCTGATTCATACCGTTATCAAGTTTGTTGGCACCGTCAGTTAGTGTGCCCCACCCAGTTTTAACGGTTTGGTTCCCGGCTGCTACTTGGTTTGTTCCATCTGAGAGTCTGGTTACGCCTGAGGTCAGAGTTTTCCAGCCCTCTTCAACAGATTGGTTTCCTCCGTTAATGGATGCAACAGAGTCTGTTACTTTGCCCCATGAAGAATTAACAGAAGCATTCCCTGCAGCTATTTTTCCAGTACCAGCAGCCAAAGAATTACTGCCTGCGGCTAATTCATTCGTACCAGTCGCCAAAGAATTACTGCCTGCAGCTAATTGGTCAGTGCCTGCTGCCAAAGAGTTACTCCCTGTGGCTAATTCATTCGTACCAGCAGCCAAAGAATTACTGCCTGTGGCTAATTCGCTTGCACCTGCCGATAGAGTATTTGCACCTTTAGATAGAGCACCTGCTCCTGTAGCCAACGCTAAAGCGCCAGTATTAAGTTCAGTTTGCCCTTTTATTAATTCATTAAGTCCTTCATCAATTTTTGTAGCTCCTGGGGCCGCCTGATCCAAACCTCCCGCAAGATTGTTAGCACCTTCTTTAAGCTGTCCAGTTCCTTTGGATAACTCAGCCATATAAGCAGATAGCTCTTTACTGCCCTTCATTAGTTGCTGAAACTCAGGATCCGCCTGAAGTAAAGGGATCTTTTTGGCAAGTTTATCTATCCCATCTGCCACCTGCTGGGCACCTACAGATAACTTCTTTGCACTATCATCTGCTGTAGCTAGACCGGATGCAAGTTCATTACTACCCGGTTCAAGCTTTTCGACCAGTCCGTTTTTGAGATTCTCACTACCTGCTTTTGCAGAGTTCAGACCTTCCAGTACTTTTGAAGATCCTTTTGAAAGTTTGTCGGCTCCATCAACTACTCCTTGTGCCCCAGTAGCGACTTGTTTAGCACCATCATCAACACTTTTAGAGCCAACAACAAGCCTAGTATCCCCGTCATTCAGGGTTTTAGAGCCGGAAGCGAGCCGTTTGGCACCATCATCCACGTTTTTAGTTCCGTCAGCCAGCTTTCTAGCTCCGTCATTCAGGTTATTAGAACCGGCAGCGAGCTTTTTTGCACCATCATCCACAGTTTTAGAGCCGACAGCCAACTGTTGAATACTACCCGAGCCGCCCCGTAAAGAGTTATAAAGAAGACCTGTACCGTTAGCAAGCTTAGTGATATCTCCAGATTTTTGCTGTAGATTTTGAAGAATTGTATGGGTGCCTGCATTTACCTGATTCGCACCATCTGCCAACTTTGCAATATCTGCCTGTTTGCCAATCAAAGAACCATAAAGCGTAGTTGTACCCGCTTTCAATTCTTTAGAGCCATTAGCGAGCCTGTCAATATCGGGCGCTTTTTCTTCAAGTGACCCTAATATTTGGCCTGTTCCTTTATGAAGCTCATTGGCACCTTCATTTAATTTTTCAGCGCCGTCAGCACCATCTTTGAAGCCGGTTGCAACATCTCCAAGACTTGTGAACACATTTTTCGTGTAGGTTTCGGTAATCTTATCAGCTAATTGTGAGCGAATCTTTTCAGCAGCATTGTTTGTTACCTGCGCCGCCATGAAGTGTAAGCCTTCATTTTGGGTGAATTTCAATTCAGGCTTCTGTGGATTCTCGTCCATTACAGTAGTTACCTTCTGTGAGAAATCTTTCGGAATTTCGATGACCATATAATAGTGATTATCTTTTAATCCCTTTTGTGCTTGTTTAGAGTCAACAAACTCCCAACCAAGCGTTTTGCCCTTCTTTAAATCAGTAACTAAATCATCACCGACGTTTATTGCTTTTCCCCCAGACATTCCTCCTGCATCATTATTGACCACGGCTACTGGCAGGCTGTCCAAATTGTCATACGGACCCCAGTCTGCGGTAAGGATGATTACCGCGTAGATAAGCGGCACTAATAAAGCAGCAATAATCGCAAGGATGAATCCTCTCCTCTCACCTATGCGGCCAGTACGTAAACCAAGACCTTTCATATGTTTCCTCCTGTTCATTTTCATAATAATTTATATAAAAAATGGCTGAATGAAGCTTCAGTCATTTTACTATTCTATATATTTTGATATCCACTACTAAACTACTGCTTATTTATTACTAAATTTAAAAAATTTGCTTGGTTTTGACGAAAAGAGAGTAAATATGGAGTATCAGCTTGGGAAGCAATCAGCAGGTTAGGATAAATAAGCGAAAATAGTTACAGCCGTGTTAATTGTGTTACCTTGACAGTAAAATAATAGAAAAGAGCAATCCGCCTTTTACAGGAGAATTGCTCTTTTACTAGTAATTTGGGTAAATATGATTATAGCGTTTTAGAACCAATGAATCTCGGTTTCCAATATGAATTTTTAAGGCTCGCGATGCTGACACCTTTGGAAGATGATGAGTTCTTTCAAATTATAATTGTTTAAAACCAATAAGCCTTTTTTTGAAATATGATTCATCAATTGAACTGATTCTCACGCCTTTGCTTGAACTGGCGTGGATAAACTGTCTGTCTCCAAGATAAATCCCCATATGTGAGATGACCGATTTGCTGCCTTCGTTCGGTGAAAAGAAAACCAGATCTCCAGGTCTTGGGGAAGTTACCTTCTTTCCAAGATCATAATAAGTCGAGGATGATAGTCTTGAAATTTGATAGCCTGCGTTTTTAAATACGTAATAAACAAAGCCGCTGCAATCGAATCCGGAAGGTGATGATCCAGCCCAAGAGTAAGGGACGCCGATTTGTTTTTTTGCTTCACTTATTACCCTGTCTACTCGCTTATCTGCGTTTTCTGTTCTATCAGAAGTTGCAACAGCTTCTGAAGGCTTTAATGTAGATTTGCCGATTTTTAAAGTTTGCCCGGTATAGATTACATCGGATTTTAAGTTGTTTAATGATTTTAAGTCAGTGACAGAAACGCTTGATTTGTTGGCAATTGCCCATAGACTGTCGCCATTCTTGACGATATATGTACTTACTGCAGCAGGGGTCTGTGTTGTTGACGTTTCATTGTTTATGGTTGGAGCGTCATTTTTAGGAAGTTCAATTATCGTCTTGTTGCCATTTTTGGAAACAGTGAGTTTTTGTCCCGGATAGATTAGATGGCCTTTCAGCTTATTCCAGCTCTGCAATTCCGCAAGGCTAATGCCGTACTTATTTGCAATCTTAATGAGGTAATCGCCTTTTTTTACGGTATAGGTCGTTGTCTTCGTTTTTTCGACAGTAATTTGTGAAGCAGCTGTTTTGGCGTTCTCCGAGATGGTTAATTTTTGATTGGTATGTATTAAGTCGGAAGCTAGATTGTTCAGCCGCTTTAGCTTGCTGACAGTGGTATGATGCGTGTTTGCTATTTTTGAGAGGTTGTCTCCGCTTTTAACGGTGTATGTACTGGCCATGGTGGATGAAGCAAATGCTGAAGAAAGAATTGCTGCTGTCGAAATAGTGACAATATGTTTTTTCAAAATCTTTCACCTCTATACATCTTTTGTCACCATTCTACCAAATATATCCTCTATCAATATTACAGTTTCATTACAAAACGCGATAAACTAGTTAATTTGTTGAAAAATAGGGGCTTTTGCATAGAAATAAGGAAGTTGTACAGCCGATGATCAATTGCTGTACAACTTCCTTATAGACTAGCCATTTTCATTTTCTTATATCAACAAGTTTAAAAGTGGAGCTCAGGATGCGAAAGTAGTGCCTCATATGTGAAATTTTCTAAATATTGCTATGATGGCCGTAACGATGTATCAGATAAATTTCATACTTCTGAAAGAAATAAAAAAAGACCGACACCATAAATTACTTTGTGTAATCGTATGGGTCGGTTCGCCTTCACCTATTGAGTGATACTTCTTTGTTTGTGTTGTGTAGATTGATTAATTTGTTTAACTTGAGTCCTTGCTTTTGGTATCGTCAAAATATATTGATTAAAAGGCAATAATTGGGTGACTCGAACTGTTAGAATTGAACCTCCAAGAATTATAAGAAAAACGACTGGAAAAAGAACTGTATTCCAGAAAAAGTCAGGTGCGATCTGCTGAAAGGAATAAAGTACAAACGGGTGTACGAGGTAAATAGACATCGAAAGTGTCCCGATACTAGTCAAAAACCCTTTTAACCACTTAAACTTTACTATTTGCTCGGTAATACCTATTACGAATAATGTAAGCAATGGTATATTTAACATGTTTGTAGCCCTGTTAGACGGAATGGAACCTACAATTTTGTACTCATATACTGCAAGGGCGATTATTATTACAACAAGAACACTAAAAACATGAACATACTTTTTGGAAAGCCTAGCTATTGGTTCCCAAAAGTAAGCGAGGAATCCTCCGAACGTGAAATAGAAGATCCAGCTCGGTAAAAAGGCTCTCTGATTAAGAATTGTTCTCCACAAGCTTTCAAACTGGCCAGTTGTATAAGAGGTTAAAAAGTAGAGGTTAACAATAATAGCCAGCCCTAATAAAACAACCCAGCTTTTTCGTGAACGAGCTAGCTGAAAGATAGGAAAAACTAAATAAAACTGAAAAACAATCGACATGAAATAAAGATGATAAAACGAATTACCAAATATAAAATTCACCAAAAACAGTTTTTCCCCGGCTTGCAGGGGGTTCTGTCCCTCCATTAGATACATAAACACTAAATAAAAAACACTCCAAAAGAAAAAAGGAATGACGATTTTGGTAAAACGAGAAGTAATGAACTTATTAAATTTAAATCCTTTATTCCTTACTTGATAGAATAGAAGAAATCCACTAATCAACGCAAAGATTGGAGTTCCAAAGCGACTGATTTGATTAATAAAAAAAGTAAAGTCATTCCATACCTTTCCTTGATTATTATAGAAAGCTGCTGATACATGGACTAACACCACCATTAAACACGCCAGAGCCCTGAGATAATGAATCTCAGTTATATGTTTTCTTTGATTACTCATAAAATACACCTCCTGAATAATTTTTCTAGAAAAATTATCTTTCAGCGAGCTCTGTATGCATCAGATAAATAAATAAACTATAAAGATGCTGAAGAACTTCGAGAAATGTAGATTTGAACACCTTTACTATCTTACCATTTTTAAAAGAGGAGTGATAGAACCCTTGGATTAAAAGATGAATACAATTATTGTAAAATAATTACGTTTTTATATGTAATTAATCCTATTACTTTATATTTAACAAACTTTATTGAAGAAGGATTTACAATAATTAAGAGAAATTATTAGAAGATAAGAAATTTAAAGGGGGCATTATGATGAGGAACAAGAAAGGTACAAATATATATCTTCCATATTACCTATTTTTAAATCTATTACAGGAAAAATAAACAATAAGAGAGAATCATTGTATTGATAAAAATTTTTCATAAAAAGCGGGAGGTAATATCCGAAATGCGCATCAACAAAAAGAAAATGTTTGCAGCAATGTCCGCGGCTACTCTTGTTTCCAGTGGGTTCGTTTCAATAGCTCCACAGCCGGCATCTGCAGCTGTTAGTACAAGTTCCGCTAAAAGTCTTGTTTCCAAAGCGGAAAGTGCTGCTTACCGTTTACACACTCTTTATACAACCGTAGGAAGGTATCATGTGATAACCACTGAGTTTACGGCTGCCAAATCCCAATATACATCCGCATTAAAGGCCGTTAATAGCCTCCCCTCATCTAGCACAAAAACAGACCTTCTCAAACGCTTGCAAAAGGTGAAAGGATATTTAGATCGCGCTACGAACTTTAATAATGCGCTTTATGCTGCCTCGAATGTATATAAGCATATTGGCTATCTAGAAGAGATATTAAAAAGAGATACCCTAAATCGAAACCAGTTAAGAACCGAGTTGACCAAACTGAAAAGTTTGACAGAAGTTATGCGAAATGCCATTAATAAACTATATAGTAGCAAAGTGCAATATGATCTTGAGAATAAGTATCTGTCCGTGTACTTCTTTTCAGATGAATTGCACCGGATACTGGACGATACGTTATATCCACTTGTAGAAGATGTTACAGAAACTAAGTATAACGTAATGAACATCATTTTATTCGATGTTTCAGGCTTAAATACTGCCGTGGCAATGAATAAAAATAATTATAAAATTGACGGGAAAGTGATTCCAACCAACTCTGTAATTAAAGTTTTACAATCAGGTAAACATCAGTCTACCGTTCAAATAACCCTGCCGAAAGAAACTATATTGGAAACAAAGCCTTATTCTATAGCTGTTTCAAGCTTAAAGGATAAATATGGTTTTGTTATGAATGAAACAAGAACGAATGAAGTGAATTTGACTGATAATGTCAGTCCTGTCCTAAAAGAAGTGAAAATTAATGAATCCCAACCAAACCAATTGATCTTTTCGTATAGTGAGCCTCTAGCAACTCCAATTAAACAGTCTGATATAAAGATGACGGTCTATGGTACAACAATCCCTACATCAAAAATTCGTGTAACTCCCGAGCTCAATGAGTCAGGACAGGCGACAGGACGAGATCTTGTTAGTTTAGATTCTACCATTCATCAACAAGCGGATATCTGGGATCAATATTACATAGAAATGGACAGGGTAGACGGATTCGGTGATCGGGATCTTTTACTGGGTTTTTCCGATTCCTTTGCCCAATTAAATGAATTTACTGTTGGAACAAATGCTACAACAGTGTCTGTAGACAAATCACCAAACCGCAACTTATTAAAAGCGAATACGACAATAACCATAAATGAGCAGTAAAAAAATGGATAAGAGGCGTTCAACCCTTTGGGCTGAACGCCTCTTATTATTTTTTGTATTAGAAAATAAAGTGAAAGTTAGAGATAAATAGATTTGTAAACAGTCTTCAAAAATACTAATATGATGAATATGGGACCAGGTAGTATTTTATTATGCAGGGAAAACGACTATGGGTGTATTAGCATAAGGAGAAATTTCATAATGAGTGAAGAACAAAAAGAAAAATTTTATAAAGTGTTAAAAAAGTATTATGAAATAGGTACAGCTGGTAATAATGTCAGCCTAAAGGATGTTATGCAGGAACTTAAAGGAGAATTAACCGGTTTAGTTGAAAAGGAATAAGGGATATTACTTTACTGCTTAATCAATCATAAAAGGACTTCTGAAACTTTAATATCTGAAGTATCAAGCATCACTGTTCAAAATGTTTAACAAGATAAGAAGAACATAAAACCCATCCAATTTCAAATATAGTAAGGGATACGTACATAGGCGTATCCTTTTTTTGTTTGCAATTTCCAAATGTATGATCGTCCAAAGCTTTTTTAATAGTATACAGTGATCTAATCGAGGATCTCATGCTGTATATAAATTTTACAAATGGTTGAATGACTTTTAAAAATAATGAAACTAAAGTTTTACAAACTATTTAACTAATAAATACAATTTTATTGCTATTTTTACATATATTATCAATGCCGATTATTACTTAATGATTTCAATTTTATTACAAATGAAAGGTTTACTTCACCTTTTATACAAAAATAGAAACTATTACAAAAATAAATTACGAAATAATTGCAAAAAAAGCTAGAATTTCCTAATTACATATAATAATATAGGTATTACAAGAAAGACTTGGAAATTTTTCAATGCAATCTTGTGTAATGGAGACTTAATTACTATTGATAAGAAATAAATGGCAAAAAAGGCTGTTATTTCCTACACTCACTAGTATAATAGTCTATAGTTTGATAGCTATCGAAAATTGTCATCAATTGTCAAACATTCGATGGACTACTTTAGATATCGAAGGGAGAACTTTAAAAAGATGAACAAAAAGAAAGCAATTAAAATCGCTACTGCTTCCGCAATCGCTGCTACAGGTTTTGTAGCTGCAGCTCCTACTCAAACAGATGCTGCTGTCAACGTAAAAGGTGAAGTTGCCAGAGCAAAAACAGTTATGTATGACGCAATGTATGCATACAGCAAACCATGGCTTGCTACCGATGAACTTGTAGACCGTACTGTAGCTTATGCTGCATATAAAAAGGGTGAAGCACAATACAAATATGCAGTCAACTATGTGAAAAAATATGCTCCTGCTAAAGAAAGAACTGGAATTTTAACTGAACTTGCAAATGTACGCACTAAGTACTTGCTTGGACGCTCATTGAATTACATAAAGTCATGGAATGCTCTTGAGCTAGTAGTTGAACCTGCCGCTGCAAAATTAGTAAATAATGTAGAAAAAGCTACTTCAGTAGAAGCGATTAATGCCGCAAAAGCAGAGTTGAAAAAAGTATACGATGGCCAACAAGGAGAGCTAAGCAAGGTTGTTGAATCCAGCATTAAAGCCCATGTCAAGAGTGAAGCTAAAAATGCTTACGACGATGCAATTGTAATAGCTGATGAAAGTATCGCTGAGTTGCAAAAAGGACTTAAAGTTAAAGAAGTAAGCGCAAGTGCTGATAAAGCAATCAACGAAGGCGAAACTTTAACTCTTCCTGAAACAGTTGAAGTTACTCTTGTTAACGGACAAAAGGCTCAAAAAGCTGTTAAGTGGGACACATCTAAAGTAGATACCAAAAAAGCTGGTAAATACGAAGCAAAAGGCGATATAGATGATACAGACCTAGAAGCTACTGTGAAAGTTGAAGTTAAATCAGTTGCTCCACAAGTAACTGATGTAAGTGCGATTAACTCTAAAACTGTTAAAGTAACTGGTACTTTCCTTGATAAGTTAAAAGCTGAAAACTTCTCATTAGAAGGGAACAAAGTGACTGCGTTTACGGTCAACGCTGAAACTGGTGAAGGAACGCTGACTTTTGAATCTGTCGTTCCATCTGGAAAAGAGCAAGTTCTTAAGCTAACTGAAAAAGTAGAGGGCGAAGCTGACAAAGTTATAGAATTCAAATTCACTTATACATTAGCAATCGAAGCTATTTCAGCTAATGCATTAATAGTGGATAACGACACTGCCAACCAATCATTAACTTTCAAACTTAACAAAGATGTTTCTGATGCAGATTTAGCTTATGTAAAAGCTGCTGGATACACAGTTGAATTCCAAGCTACAAGTGCAGTATTTGCTAACGGTAACAGTAACTCTGATACTGGTGTATTAGCAAGCAGTGATTTACCAGAAAAATTTGCTTACAAAGTTGTTATTTCCGATATGGATGGAAAAAAGGTAGCTGAATCAAACCTTACTGAGGTAAAAGTTGTTGACAAATCAAATGTAATTAAATCGATTGATAGCTTTAAATTAGTAAAAGGTGACTTGGAATTAAGCAGCAACACAGTAGTAGCGAGCGAAGAAGGAGTACAGATTAAAGGTGTTGTCGGCGACAAAGCAGATGGTACTAACAATACTGATATAACTGGTTTAGTAGAATACTCTTCATCTAACAAAAATGTTGCTATTGTAGATTCTATGGGTGTTATTTTACCGGTAGCACCTGGTACAACTACAATCACAATTAAATCTGGTGAAGCAACTAAAACATTTACATTAACAATAGCTTCGAAAGCTCGTGAAGTTTCAAACCTAACATTAAGCACTTCTTCCGTTAGATTAGTAGAAGCAGGTTCTAATGCAACTGTTGGTGTAGTTGTAAAAGACCAATATGGCGAATTGGTTGATAGTTTTAATCTTGCTAATCTATCATATGAAGCTTCAACTGTTTCTGTTGATGGCGAAGCTAAACCAATTGTAGCAGTAGTAGGCGGAACAACTGATGAAAAAGGAAAAGCCTCCTTAACATTATCTCCAAAGGTTGCAGGAACTGGAACTGTAAAAATTAAATCCGGAGATACAGTACTAAAAACAATAACTGTTTCTGTATCTAAAGAAATAGCTGTCGCTAATCGTAAATTTGAATTAGCTGATTCTGCAAAAGATACTACATTGGACTTGTTCACAGAAAAAGACGACGCTACTGTTATGTTTAAATATAATCAATATAATGCATCCGGCTATCTACTTGGTGCAGAAGATAACATTACTGAAGCAGATGGCGACGGAACTTATAAAGTTTCTAGTTCCAATCCAGCTGCAGCAAGCGTCGGAGTAACAGCAGATGGTACTATCACTGTTACTGGAGTAAATAATGGTTCAACTAATATTATTGTAAAAGAAGGTTCTGTAGAAAGAGCAAGAGTAACTGTTAATGTAACTGATTCAACTCCAACTCTTAAAACTATAACTTTAAAAGAAGTTAATAAAGTAACTAGAGCTGGAGCTGTTGAGGCAGATGACGTACTCTCATTAAAACCTTCTGAAGGGGTAAACATTGATAGAGCTGTTCAAAATCTTACTTTAACTACATCTTCTACAAATGTTGTTCGTTTAGATGAAGCTACAGGAAAGCTTTATTTAGATAATCCAGCTGGTACAGGAAGTATGGTTGGAACGTTTGAACAAGATAAAGAAACTCCAATAGGTACTATAGGTATTACAGAAAACTTAGCTGGAGCTCCAGTGGGTACTACATATACAGTAGCTGCTGGTTCAAAGGGTACACTTGTTTACTCCATTAAAGATTCAAGTGGTAAAGTTGTTGCTACTCAAGTAATTGAAGTAGAAGTACCTGTTACAACTCCTTAATAAAATAAACGAAACGTTACTTTATAAGCTAGTATTCTAGCGAAAATATGTAAAGGCTAATGCTGTAGTTACTCTAAAAAAGTTACTGTAAGTTATACAAAATTTGTTGAGAAAGCTCCCGGCGATTCGCCGGGAGCTTTCTGCTGAAAAAGTTTGAAGTGCAAAGAGGGTAAGATGATAAAAATGCAACGAAATAAGACGCTATCCCTGTTTTAAAATTAATCAAACGATTGATTAAAATAGTAAATTGCTACGCTAATAAATACTTGGTGCCATCCAGGTGTTAAGTAGTTATATTTGTGCCGAAAAATAAAATAGGAATAAAATACCATGAAAGGTAAACCTAGGCATAGTATAATTAGGAAAAAGAGGAGGATAAGAAGATGATGACAAACAAAAATCATATTACTATCTTAATTAGTACTACGTTTATTATCATGTTACTAATTTTGTTGCCGGGTCAGAAAAGTGCAGAAGCAAGAGTCATTGAGACCCCTTTTTACACGAATTCTAAGTGGCTAAATGAACCCGTAATTTATACTGATCCAAGTGGTAATGTGTATGCAAATGAAAGTGGAGATTTAGAAGCTATTTCATGGGCAGGCAAGAAAAAATGGAGATATGCTACTCCTTACCGCGAAATAAGCAATGTGACTTTCGACAAGGCAGGAAACATATATGCAGACAGTTGGTATTTTATCCATTCAATAACGAATACCGGTAAGGTACGTTGGGTTTATAATCATCACAGGGAAGGAATCTCCAAGCCGATTATTACTAACGCAGGAAATGTATTATTCTCGGAGACAGGGAACGGGAACGACCCAGACCCGGACAATTGGTATTCTGATTACAAGACAGTCACGTTAAATAGTACTACAGGTAAAAAGATTTCAGAGACCGCTAAAATAAACCAAATTGAGGGCAAAGACAACAATTATTATAAGCTAGATAATGGAAAGATAGAGTCAACCACTAAAGCTGGGAAAATCCGTTGGACATACCCTGGGAAATTTTCAGAGATTACACAGGGAAGGGGGAATAACCTTTTATTAAGGGAAGAGAATATTAATAAAAGACATTATTTCAGGATTGTAAATATTGGTTATGACGGAAAAGTAATTGGTAAGACGCCAGAAATGTATGGTATCGAGGTTAATACCTTTTTAACAGTCGGTGCGGGAACGTTTTTTATTAATAACCAGGAAAATAAAATGATCACATCCTACTTCAATAATGGAAAGAAAAAATGGCATAAAGGATACTCTCCAGGCTATATGGAAGGTCTTTTAACAGTGCAAAATAACCAGCTTTATTTAAGAGAGCAACGCCAGGATCATAAATATTATAAGTATAAAAAACTATCCCTAATTGATAGTTATGGGAAAACGAAATGGTCCTATTCAGGAAACAATGTAACTCTTCCTGTTGCTGACAGCAAAGGGAATGTCTATGTTGGTAGAGATATAACCAAAATATTTAAAGTAAAATAGGAAAAAACTAGCCAAAACTCAACAATTAAGAATGAAGAATATTAGGCTTTTTTTAAAAAATAAAACTGTCCCAGGTAGGGACAGTTTTATTGTTGCGGGAAAACTTGAGGCAGGAGGTTGTTTTTAAGTAGAAACGAAGAAATCTCTGTATCTTTTAAAACCTTATTGTAACCTTTTTGACAGGCATTTACATTTACTGGTTTTTTCGTTTCGTTATTGATGCACTTACCTGACGAAAAGATACCATCATGAGATGCGATATAATCGTAATCATCTGAATAAAATGAGTAACGGGTTGTTTCATAAGCAAATCCAACATACCCTTTTCGTTCAATGTCTAGAGGCTTTCCAAATTGGACAAGAGGGCGGTCGATACCGAGCAGCGACGTTAAAGTCGGATAAATGTCCATTTGGCTGCCAACAATATCATGAGTTTCACCCGTCTTTTGTTTAGGATGATGAATAATCAAAGGAATATTAAAGCGACTTTTTTCTTCAAAGGTAACATTAAGCAGTTTCTTCACTTCTGATTTATCCTTCGGCAATAAACCATAGTGGTCTCCGTAGACAATGAAAATAGTATCATCCCAAATATTTTCTTTTTTCAGCAAATCGATATATATACCGAGAGCCTGGTCAAAATAGCGTATACTTTGTAGATAATTCCCTGTTGGTGTACCGGTTAATGAATCAGGCAAATTCATGAATTGATAATCCTTTGGCATCTCGAAAGGTCTATGGTTTGTTAAAGAAACAATAAAACTATAAAAAGGTTTTTTGTCTTCTTTGTATATATTGACCATTTGTTTGAAGATGCTTTCATCTGATATACCCATACCAATGATTTCATCTCGTTTCAGCTTTGAATGATTAATATGGTAGAAGGCTTGATACCCTTGCTTCGGATAAGCTAGCTCTCGATTCCAAAAGTCAGGTTTATTCCCATGGGTAGCACTTGTACTGTAGCCTTCTCCTTTTAATACTTTCGCTAAAGACAGATAATCATTCGTGGGGTATTGCTTATAAATCCCTCTTTCCGCCATAGGATACACTGAGTTATTGGCAACGAACTCTGCATCTGAAGTGTTTCCATGACCTATTTGCAGGTAAGTATTTGGATAGTAATGACTCGTCTTAATCAGCTTATTTATATTGGGAGTCACTTCTTCACCCTTCACTTCCAGTCCTAATGGAAAAGTGTTCAGCGATTCCGCTTGAATCATTATAATATTCTTTCCGTTGAATTTCCCATAATAAGGGGAGCTTTTTTGATATATTTGATTCTCTTTTAAATATTTTCTTATTTCTTTCAGTTCTCCTGTTTGCTGGAGAGCATTTTCTTCCGCTTCGACTTTTTTCGAGATAGTATTCGATAAATCATGAATATGGGCAGGAAGGATACCAGTTAGAGCGACTTTATATTGGTCTGAGAAGTTGTCTTTTAATGGATAAAAAGCAGCGGTTAAAATAAACGCCATACCTACAACGAGAGCGGTAAGACTTCTTATCGGAGTTTTCTCTTTGTCTTTTTTCTTATAGAAAAGAACGAGAACCATCGCCACAAGAACAATGTCTATCCAATACCAATAATCCGTTTTGTATACTAGAGTAGCAATTGAGTCCTTTACATCTCCCACTTGATTTGCCTGGCTCAATAATTCGATGTGTAGAATAGAATCATAATAACGCTCATAAAGAACATCCGCATATAAAAGGAATGAAACTATTAAATAAAGCAGAAAAGCAAAACTCAACTTAAACTTAGATTTTCCGGAAGCCAGGATCCCCCCTATAAGAAGGCCAAGGCCGCTTGAAGAAAATAGCAATAATTTCTTATGCGGCGCTAACTCTATCTCATGAATGAAATACAGCGTTTTTAAAACCCAACATAAACTAATAAATCCTACAGTGAAGAAAAATAATAGAATCGTATGTCTTTGATTTTTCGAAAATGGAAGTAACAATTTTTTTCACCTCATTTAACAAATGGCTTCTAGCGAAAACTTTAGGTTATATAGTCAGTCATAGAATTATTATTCTATAGGAAACTGTAAAATTCCTTACTTTATTTTAACAAAAAATTTTCAATTAATTAACAATATTTTAACATTAGCATTTATATATTCATATTTAAAGCTCCACTTACTAACTTTCTAAAAATTCGAATGTAAGTATTATTAGAATTTTGGGCTTAAAAATGGCGGAAATTTGCAGAGATAGTTGGATGTATGATAATATATAAGAACAATAAATTGTATATATTTGTAAAAATGAACAATTCATATACATTGTTTACTGCTATTAACTGCTTGGGGGGAGTCTGTAAGTATCATGAACAATGAAGTAGAATTTAATAGAATAATTGAAAGTCTTAAAAAAACTTCTCCAAAGATTATTGGAGGTTATAAAAAAAACAAGGGTGGGCCGTAAAAGTTTTGGATAAGAGCAGTAATGAATCGATTGAGGCCGAAAATGATACTATTACAGCAAAAGCAGTTCTTGAGGCTAGTGATGGGATCTATTATCCGTCCTTTTTAACATTGGACATGAACAATAATGGCCAACTTGCAGGAGCATATCTTATTGTAGGGGAAGAAGATCAGTTTAGCTTGATCCCATATGAGATTGCTAAGGAATTTATCCGGAAACCAGAAAATGATTTGATTCCTTTTAAATACCGTACTCTTGAAGGGTGACGAATTTTAGCAAAATTGGCCTGATTTTTCATAATGGAATAAACCTTACTCCTACTAACCTTATCCTATCTGATCGACATATAAAAACTAAGCTGTCAACGGCTCATGTATTTCATTGAGCACGCTCCCAGCCTAGCTTTTGAAATTAGTAGGATTCAAATGTGGATAGCATATGTAAAATTTGTATATAAAGAAGAAGAAAAAAGAGCTTAAACTGTTTCAGCTCTTTTTTGTTGTTTTGAATTATTGTTGCGTTGGTTGGTATACTTTCCATCTTGACATATTAGGTTCAGGTTTTTGGACAAGCTCCGCAGGGAAGATGAATGTCCATGGTTTACTTGTATTTGCTTTCACTTCAAAGTTATTCAGCTGAAACCCACCCTGACAAATGATGTCTGCATCTCCATCCTCGACAACTAATGGAATTTGTTCCAATTGAATATTTTTATTACTTCCATTTCTAATTAATATGGTTACCGCAAAAGCCCCATCCTGAACGAAGGTTGCTTCAATCCCCATAAAGTTAATTTCTCCATGAGATAACTTAGGAAGATTATGGACAGTTTGCTCAAGATGCTGTCGCTGTGCAGGAGATATTTTGTTCTCCCAAGTAGATTCCAAATCGAGATTATGGGTAGTGTCTTCTGATGAGTGTGATTGTAGTTCAAACGCAATTTTCCAGTTATCGTTAACAGGTATTGTTTCTGTTAACTTATCTTCTTTCTCAAACAAGAACCTCCATGGTCTGCAGGAAAAGGGAGGAATTTCTCCTATTTCATCAAGCTCGAATTGGCGTTTGGCAAAAGGGTTGCCTTTATCATCTAAAAGAAAAAGATCTACAGCTTCAAACTTTATCGGCTTTGAAAGCGTATTTCGTAAAAAGGCAACCACAACAAACCCTTCCTCATAATCTATTAATTTAATTCCACTGATAGATATCTGATTTGGCTTCAATTTAGGAAGTTGTTGGTGGTGATATTGATAGACAAACCGTTCTTGAGGCTCCTCTTCCCATTCGGGATGAAAGGAAAGAACGGTAGTAACCCCTGCTTGAGTAAGTTCTTGTTCTACTGATTCCTCTATGGTCACAGCAATTGGGTCTTGCTGATCTTTTTTTCCCCTACGAAATAGTGCCATGATTGAAGAGTTCCTCCTCAGTAGTGATATTAAGTTCATGTTGGCTTCTTATATTCTCGATAAACTGAATACTTATTTTTGAATAGATTTTATGAAGCAGCTGGTTAAATCCTTCCAATGCTTCAAATTCAAATATTCGATAAGGGTCCTCTTGTGCATAGCCGCGCAAACCGTTTCCTTCTTTTAATTCAGTCATTGCATCGAGGTATTGAATCCAATTACTATCTATTTGTTGCAGCATTAAACGTTTTAGCTGATAGACAATGGTTTCGTCATCTTTAAGCTCCAAGGTATTCGTTTTCAGTTTTTCAAATTCCGTAATAATTTTATCGGAAATCTCTTCGCGTTCCATTTCCTGGATTTCCTCTTCACGCCAATCGTGAAATGGTAATTCCTCAATCATGCCTTTAACATTCCATTCCTCTTCATTAGCAGTACAATATATCTCCATCGTTTTTGTAAAAAAGTTATGCATATATCCATGTAATTCAGCGAAAAGTTCAGGACCTTCTAATTCAAGAAGGCGGTCTCTCATTGAATAGATGATTTTGCTTTGTTGGTCAGCTGTGTTATCAAGCTTTAGCAGATGATTTCGGGCAGAGAAATGATTGCTTTCAATCGTTTCCTGTACCTTTTCCACAAATTTCAAAGGATCAGGAGAAATAACAATTCCCTCTTCGTTTATCTTTACCTTCTTTTTGAATCGTGCGAAATCATCTTCGTCATAATAGGTGAACAAATCATCATCAAGCGAAATACTGAATTGAGATGATCCGGAATCGCCCTGACGGCCTGCACGTCCTCTAAGCTGCATGTCAATCCTGTTGCTTTCATGTCTCTCGGTACCGATAATATGAAGGCCGCCTAATTCACGGACTTCCTCACCAAGAAGGATATCGGTTCCTCTTCCTGCCATGTTGGTCGCCAGCATAACTTGGCCTTTTTGTCCAGCCATGGAGATGATCCGGGCTTCATCTTCTTCCGTTTTTGCATTCAAGATTTGATGTTTGATATGGGCCTTTGTTAAGTAGTCTGATAGTTTCTCTGATTGCTCGATTGAAATTGTTCCTATTAAAACGGGTCTTTCTTCTTTGTGAAGCCTTTTGACCTCTGAAACGATATACCGGACCTTGGACTCATAATCATAAAAGACCTTGTCTTCTATATCAACCCTCTGAATTGGACGATTTGTTGGTACTGTTATTACGGGCAGATGGTATGTATCATAGAATTCCTTTTTGGAAGGCGTGGCACTTCCGGTCATGCCAGAAAGCGTTTTATACATTCGGAAGTAATTTTGGATCGTGATCGTTGCCTGGGTTTCGTTTTCTTCCGTGATCTCCAGACTTTCTTTTGCTTCAATCGCCTGATGAAGGCCATCGCTGAATGTCCTTCCTTCCATTACCCGCCCGGTAAACTTATCAATGATCAGTACTTTGTTTCCTTTTACAATATAGTCGACATCTCTGATCATGACCGCGTGAGCTCTTAGCGCTTGCATGACATTATGAAGCAGTACTTGGTTCTCTTCATTATATAGATTGTCAATTCCGAAGGCTGCCTCGACTTTTGAAGCTCCTTGATCTGTTAAATTGACCTGCTTCACTTCCGGGAATAATTCGCAGTCTTTTTCATTTTTAAAGGTTTTTATCAATTGGGCAGTGATTTCTGACAACTCGGCGCCTTGGTTGGATTTGCTTGCAATGATAAGCGGGGTTCTTGCTTCGTCGATCAAAATGCTATCGATTTCGTCCACAATTGCATAATGATGGCCCCGCTGTACTTTATCCTCTTTGGTTGTGACCATATTGTCGCGCAAATAATCAAAACCAAATTCAGTTCCTGTTCCGTAGGTAATATCAGATGCATACGCGGATTGTTTTTCATCCGGCTGCATTTCAGAAATGTTCAATCCCACTGTTAGTCCAAGGAATTCATGAACTTTCCCCATTTGTTCTTTATCACGTCGCGCTAAATATTCGTTAGCTGTAATGATGTGAACACCTTTGCACTCCAGAGCATGGAGGTAGCTGGGGAGGGTGGCGACAAGAGTTTTACCTTCCCCGGTTTGCATTTGCGCAATGGATCCTTCATGGAGGACAAAACCGCCGATCAACTGAACATCATATTGTCTAAGCCCTAATACGCGTTTAGAAGCTTCTCGGATTACTGCAAAGGCTTCTGTTTTGATATCCGAAAGGCTTTCCCCGTTTTGTAATCGATTTTTAAAAGAAATAGTCATATGTTTTAGTTCTTCATTTGAAAGCTTTTCATACCTTATTTCCAGTTCATTAACTCTATTTGCCATTTTAGTGAGCCGATTTAAATCTTTCGCACTATCATCAAAGATTTTCTTCACTTTGGATATCATTCTGTTCTCCCCTGTTTCCGTAGTTAAATGAATCTATTAACCAGATAAATTATAACATAACTACTATTTTTTTATTCCGGAAACAGTTTTTTCCTATTAAAAATATTTTGAAATCTTTATATCTGGAAATCTATTGTTTGGGATATTATTATGAAAAAGTGCAGAATCTAAAAAATATTTTGGTCCTGTACCGGATTCCATACAAGAAAAAAATTAAATCCCGAAACACTGGATGCAGGCTGAAAGGAGTCATATGAGTTTGAAGTTCCGGAGAATTGGGAATCAGGTTTCTATGTGGTCAAAATGGTTAATACGGATTTGAAGAAGAGTTATGTTCCATTTGTTTTGAAGATCCTGAACCTACGCAAAAGATTGGGGTAGTAATCGCTACAAATACTTATCAGGCTTAAAATTGAAATAATGACTCAAAACGCACTTAGCAAATTATTGAATGAATAAAAAGTAAATGGCATGTCCGTTGCATTTTTTGTAAAAAAACAAAATTTATTGTCATTTTTTAACGTCGAATTAAATAAGGAAGAAGTACAAACTACAGATAACCAATATCTTACACAGCTAGTTACAATAAATTTTGTTGAATGTTGTTGTTTTTGTGTTACACTAAAAAAAGATGATTTTTATTAAAAATTAAGGAGTTTTAAGCATGGACAAGAATTTAATAATTGCGGTTTTTGCATCTTTTATCACTGTCCTTCTTGTAACTCCGT
This sequence comes from Peribacillus cavernae, assembly GCF_003989135.1. GTDB lineage: Bacteria > Bacillota > Bacilli > Bacillales > DSM-1321 > Peribacillus > Peribacillus cavernae. Next base: position 73,449 of record NZ_RYZZ01000005.1, on the reverse strand, counting down.
TTGTGATGAAATTAGCTGTAAAAATCGGAGCCACTGATAAACCGAACTCCAGGAAAGTTCATACAAAACTTATGCCGCGACTAGGTGGTTTAGCCATCTTCATTGGTGTTGCTGTAGGCTACTTTATATCAGGATTATACAATGAACATATATACTCCATCACTTTGGGCGGAGTTCTTATCATTGCCCTCGGTATACTCGATGATAAATATGAATTATCCGCTAGGATAAAATTGGCCGGGCAGATTATAGTGGCTTTTCTTATCGCACAATCCGGGCTTACCATCGATTTTCTTTATATACCTTTTGTAGATAAAATCGATGTCGGTTTTTTATCTATTCCGCTCACAATTATCTGGATTGTCGGCATTACCAATGCAATCAATCTAATTGATGGGTTGGATGGCCTGGCAGCTGGAATTTCTTCCATATGTATTGGAACAATAGCTTTTATGGCAGCCATGAATGGAAATATACTTATCTTTACAATTGCGATGGTTGTTTTAGCAAGCACACTTGGATTTCTATTTTACAATTTTCATCCGGCGAAGATATTTATGGGAGACGCCGGGTCGTTGTTCCTTGGATATATCATTTCAATCCTGTCTTTATTAGGACTTTATAAAAGTGTTACTTTATTTAGTTTTGTAGTCCCTATTATTATACTCGGTGTTCCGGTTTTTGATACAAGCTTTGCCATAATAAGAAGAATTGTGAATAAAAAACCGATTTCAGCACCGGATAAATCACATCTTCACCATAGAATAATGGCGCTTGGCATTTCCCATCGCGCAACCGTGCTATATATTTATGCTTTGGGAATAATATTTAGTGCAAGTGCGCTTATATTTTCCAAAGCAACATTATGGGGTTCGATATTTATTATCGTAGGCTTGCTGCTTGTCACATCGTTAATAGCTGAAACAATAGGCTTGGTAAACGAAAGATATAAACCATTCCTTAAGGCTTACAAGAAATTTGGAGGCAGAAACAATTGAGCTGTAGGTAATTAATCACCTACAGCTTTTTTATTTAAACAACTTTTGGAGAAACAATAAGGAGTTATTATGAATTCAACTCTCGTTATTCTATCTAACAGATATCCATATATCCCTGGTGAGGAATTTCTTAAGGCGGAATTGGATGTACTTTCTAACCATTTCGAGAAGATTCTTCTAATACCGACAAATCGTGATATTATATATGATCAAAAAAACTGCAGGGATATTCCTGAAAATGTTGAAGTCATACACTTGTTTGAAGGGGATAACCGGACTTCATTCTCAAGGGTTATGGACATTTTGAAGAGTCCCATAAATATGAGATGGTTTAGAGCTGAATTGTCCCATTCTTTGCATCATGGAATAAAAGCTCCATTAATTATGCTGAATCGCCTTGCCCTTGCTTGTGAGATTAAGAACAAACTTCAAAACATAACCGGTGGAAACCAGGATTTTATTTATTATTCATACTGGTTAACTCCTTCCGCACTGGCTTTGGCAATACTAAAAGAGGAAGGGAAGATTACAAGAGCGATTTCAAGGGTTCATGGCGGTGATTTATATGCTGAACGGCATAGCCCTGCCTATATTCCGTTTCAGGGTAAGGTCATTTCGGCTCTTGATCGTACTTATCCCATTTCCGAAAATGGTTTGAAATATTTGGCTCAAAAACATAGTGGGATGGAAAATAAACTTTTAGTCCAGAGGCTGGGGACGGAACCTACGCTGGACTTTGCCCAAATCAACTGGAATAAACAATCAGACTCTCTTAGGGTGGTGAGCTGTTCTTACTTAAAACCTGTGAAAAGGATTCACTTATTAGCCGAGGCATTGAAACATTGCCATTTTCCGGTTGAATGGACACATATAGGGGATGGACCGCAACGTGAACAAATCGAAGGAGTTGTTAAAACTATTCCTGAACAGATTAAAGTAAAAATGTTGGGAAATAAAACAAATGATGAAATAATGGAGCTATACCGTACACATGAGTTCGATTTATTTGTCAACGTTAGTGAAAGCGAAGGAATTCCGGTAACGATCATGGAGGCGTTTAGCTTTGGAATTCCAGTATTGGCAACAGATGTTGGCGGTACTTCTGAGGTTGTGAATGCTGATAATGGGATTTTATTGCAAAAAGATATTGAGCCATTGGATATAGCGACACAGTTAACAAACTTTTACAGCATGCAAATAGAAGAAAAGGCCGTTAAAGGAAAAATGGCTTATTCGACATGGAACAACTCTTATAATGCAGACAAGAATTATACTAAGTTTGCAACTTTGCTAAAGGATTAGAGGTTTTCCTGAATGAGTGAAAAGAAAAATACTTTCTTATCTAACAGCATTATTACCTTAACCAGACAGGTTGTAAGTATTGTGATAGGGATACTTTTGCTCCTTATTATAGCGAATGCGCTTGGGCCATGCGGGCAGGGGAAATATACATTAATCACTTACCTGCCGCTTATGCTTATGACATTTCTAAACCTGGGTTTAAATACATCTACCATATATTTTGTTAGTAAAAAGGAACTAGAACTTAAAGAGGCTTTCGTTACCAGTATACTATCAGCGGTCTTTCTTGCCCTTATTAGTGTGGGAATAGGAATCCTCGCTGTACTCATTATGGGAGACAGTGAATTTTCAGCCATAGATTCCAGTTTGCTTTATCTAAGCCTTTTTGCTTTACCTTTCATGTTTCTAATGATTTTTTTACAAACAATCTTCCAGGGGATCCAAAATTTTAAATTGTTTAATTCTGTTCTTGTTGTACAGCAATTTGGTACTCTGTTTTCCCTGGTTATACTCCTATTTATCTTTAACTTAGAGTTGGAGGGTGCCATACTCTCATTTATTTTGGGTTATTTTTTATCTGTTCTCTACAGTATTATCATGCTGTTTAGAGTGTACAAAATGGATTTCTCATTGCGCTATTTTTCGTGGAAATACCTTAAGATGGCAATCTCATACGGACTTAAAGCACATATAAGTAATATCATGACGTTCTTAAATTATCGGTTAGGGGTATTGTTAATAGGAATGTTTCTTTCAGATGCTTCTGTAGGGATTTATACAGTAGCGGTTAACCTCGGAGAAAAAATATCGATATTTTCACAGTCGTTCTCGCAAGTCTTGCTGCCGAGAATTGCTTCATCCAACCTTGAAGAAGACCGTAATAAATTAACAGCGCTAGTCTGCCGGTTAATGATGTTGTTTATTTTGTGTGTGGGTATTGCCATATACTTTTTTTCAGACTTGATTTTTTCTGTATTTAGAGAAGAGTATAGTGCCAGTTCCCTTATATTACAATTGCTTTTGCCCGGACTTACCGTTCTGGCAGTAGAAAAAATTTTATCCAATGATTTAGCTGGCAGAGGGCGGCCAGACCTAAATATGTATGTGTCATTCGTCAATGTAGGATTAAACGTTGTGCTTAACTTACTGTTAATACCTGAATTTGGTGTACAAGGAGCGGCTGTTGCTTCTTCTCTTACTTATATTGTCAGTTTTATTATTAAAGTCATTATCTACAAGAATGTTACAAAGCAGCCAATTAAAGAATTTTTGCTTATTAAAGGCTCAGATATTAAAATGATATTGGACTTAGCGAAAAAGATGAAAAGAAAACCTGCTTAAATAAAATGTAGTTGAGGTGTCAAGCGATGTCTATTTTGATTACCGGGGGAGCCGGATTCATAGGTACGTTTACAAAAAATGTATTAAAAGAGCATGGGTATAAAGTGATTCTTGTCGATAACTATGTAACCGGAGATAAAAACAATATTAAAAACGATGATATTCTGGTTGAGAAAGATATCAGGGATGAAGGGTTATACGAGGAGTTGAAAGACTATCAAATTGATTCGATTATCCACCTTGCTGCTCAAACCAGTGTACCGGTTTCGGTAGATGACCCAGTCTATGATGTGAGTGAAAATATTGAGGGAACCGTAAAAATGCTGCAGCTGGCCAATCGTCTATATGTTAAAAAGTTTATATTTGCATCTTCTGCAGCCGTTTATGGAGAAAACCCTTCTTGCCCATTGAGGGAGACGGAAGTTTTAGCACCGACTTCGCCATATGGATTATCTAAAATGACCGGGGAACAATATGTACAACTGTTATGCAAGCAATATGGGATCGAAGCAACAATCCTCCGTTATGCCAATGTGTTCGGCCCCAAGCAGTCTAATGATGGCGAAGGAGGAGTCATTAAAATTTTCATAGATAAACTAATCAAAAACGAAAGGCTTCAGATCTATGGTGACGGTGGACAAACAAGAGACTTTATCTATGTTGAGGACATCGCTTCTGCCCATTTGGCAGCATTAAATCATTCTGGCGGCGTATATAATGTCAGTACGAATACCGAAATATCAGTAAATGAATTAGTCGATGTGTTAACAAAATTATCGAATGACTCTATTTCTAAACAGTATACCGAGCCGCGGAAAGGAGACATCTACCGCAGTTGTCTCGACAATAGCCAAATTACAAAAGCTCTTTCTTGGAGACCTGGGTACTCCTTTGAAGAAGGGCTGAAAAAAACATATGATGCCTTTATTGAGAAGTAGAACCATTGAATGTTAACGGGAATGCAATATTTACATTATTAACTTATAATAAGTTTCGTGTAAGATAATCCTGTAATTAAGAGAAAAAACATGAAAGCAAAGGTGAAAGACATGATTCGTTTTGCAATCGTAGGATGTGGTCACATTGCCAAAAAACATGCAGAAGCAATTATGAATAGTGAAGGTGCCTCATTAATCGCGGTAGGTGATACGATTGAAGAAAAAATGAAGCCTTTTATAGAAGAATTTAATATTAAGGGATATACAAGCCTCGACGAGCTGCTCGCAGATCCGGAGGTAGATGTGATCAACATTTGCACTCCAAGCGGTTATCATGCAAATATAGCTGTACAGGCAGCTGAAGCTAAAAAGCATATCGTTGTTGAGAAGCCAATTGCACTAACAATTGAAGATACAGATAGAATTATTAACGCGTGCAACGAAAATGATGTAAAATTGGCTGTGGTTCATCCTAATCGATTCCGTCCTGCGCTTATTAAATTGAAGAATTTAATGACAGAAGGACGGTTCGGCAAGTTAAGCCATGCTAATGCGACAGTCCGTTGGAACAGAAACCAGGCTTATTATGAACAGGCTCCATGGAGAGGAACAAAATCATTAGATGGCGGTGTCCTCATGAACCAGGCTATCCACAACCTAGACCTGTTAGTTTGGTTAATGGGTGATGTTGAGGAAGTCTTTAGTATGGATGCAACACGCCTTCGGGATATTGAAGCGGAAGACGTATCCGCAGGAGTCGTTCGCTTTAAAAATGGTGCGTTAGGTGTCGTGGAAGCGGCTGTAACCATTTATCCCAAAAACTTTGAAGAGTCTATAAGCATCTTTGGGGAACAAGGCACAATTAAGATCGGCGGACAAAATGCAAACTTTATAGAGCATCTTGTTATGGAAGGTTTTACAGAAGAAGATGTGGAGGCATTAAAAGCTGAAATTAAGGATGATCCGTTTGGGAAACCAGGTCATCAAGCCATTATGGAAGATATGGTCTTGGCCATTAAAGAAGAAAGAGAACCGGTTGTAACAGGTGAAGATGGTAAAAGGGCCCTGCAGCTCGTCATATCTCTGTATGAATCTGCAGCATCCCGGCAACCTATAATAATAGGTTAAGAAAGAATAGGAGAAAAGAGGATAACCTGATGACTATAAATAGTGAACTTAATCAAACAGCAAAAGAACTATTAAATAAAATTGAAAGCAGACAAGCGACCATTGGAGTTGTAGGTCTTGGGTATGTTGGTCTCCCGCTAGCTGTAGAAAAGGCTAAAGCTGGTTATAAAGTAATTGGCTTCGATGTTCAGCAAAGCCGTGTAGACCAAGTGAATGAAGGGATTAACTATATTGGTGATGTTGTTGATGCGGAGTTGGCTGAAATCACTGAGTCAGGCCAATTGATTGCGACTACGGATTATTTATTAATTAAAGATGTTGATGCGGTAACTATTTGTGTACCAACACCGCTTGATAAGTATCAACAACCGGATACTTCTTATGTAGAAAGCTCAGGAAGAGAGATTGCAAAACATCTTCATAAAGGAATGCTTGTTGTATTAGAAAGTACAACATATCCTGGAACAACAGAAGAAGTATTAAAACCAATCCTGGAAAGCACCGGCTTAAAAGCGGGAACTGATTTCTTCCTTGCTTATTCACCTGAGCGGGTTGATCCGGGCAATAAGCAGTATAATACAAAAAATACACCGAAAGTAGTTGGCGGAATTACCCCTGCTTGTACAGATATCGCAGCCGTTCTTTATAAGAACGTCCTCGAAGGCGATGTACACCAGGTGTCTAGCCCGGCTGTAGCAGAAATGGAAAAGATTCTTGAAAACACATTCCGCCATATCAATATTGCATTAGCAAATGAAATGGCTATTCTATGTAACAGAATGGGGCTTGATGTATGGGAGGTAATTGATGCAGCGGCAACAAAACCTTACGGATTTATGCCGTTTTATCCCGGTCCTGGACTGGGCGGACACTGTATCCCTATCGATCCGTTCTATTTAACTTGGAAAGCCCGAGAATATAACTACCACACACGCTTAATTGAGCTTGCAGGAGAAATTAACAATGGAATGCCTGAATTCGTGGTTAATAAAGCAATGTACAGCTTAAATAGCGAAGGTATTGCATTGCGCGGTTCCAAAATTGCGGTATTGGGTGTAGCATACAAAAAGGATATTGATGATGTAAGGGAATCTCCTGCACTTCCGATTATTGAAATGCTTATTAAAGAAGGAGCCAATCTTACAATCTGCGATCCGCATGTTAAATCATTTAAAGTGGATGGGAAAGTATTGGAAACTTCCGCCCTTACTAAAGAAGTTCTTAATGAAGCAGACTTAATCTTAATCACGACAGATCATAGCGAATTTGATTACGAATTAATTAGCAGGGGCAATAAAGTGGTCTTCGATACGAGAAATGCCATGAAGAACTACACAAAACCAGAAAAATACGTAAAACTGTAAAACAATAGTGGGTCATCGAGTAGCATAGGAGACACTCTTCTATGCTGCTTATTCTTATACAGGTTAAGGTGATGTTATGAAATTTTTAACCGTAATCGGCGCTAGGCCACAATTTATCAAAGCAGCTCCTGTTTCAAGAGAATTAAGAAGCTTACATAAAGAAATCTATGTTCATACAGGCCAACACTATGACAAAAATATGAGTGATATCTTTTTTGAAGAATTGAATATCCCAAAGCCGAATTATCATTTAAATGTTGGATCTTCCTCTCACGGTAAGCAGACTGCATCCATGCTCGATGGCATTGAGCAAATAATTGTGGACGAAAAACCGGATTACCTGATGGTATACGGTGATACGAATTCCACACTAGCAGGAGCGCTCGCTGCCGCAAAACTTCATATCCCTGTTATTCACGTAGAGGCAGGTTTGAGAAGCTTTAACAAAAAGATGCCTGAAGAAGTAAATCGGATTATGACAGACCATATCTCTGAGTATTTATTCTGTCCAACTGACACGGCCGTGAAGAATCTTCATAATGAAAACATTCACGAAAAGGTTATAAACGTAGGGGATGTTATGTTTGACGCTGTCAGCTACAATAGGGCATTGTCTGAAGAGAAGTCTGATATCTTAAACAAGTTTGGGCTGGAAAAGGATTCTTATTATTTGATTACGATCCACCGCGCGGAAAATACTGATAATGAAACTAATATTAAAAATATATTGAGTGCATTTTCTCAGATTGAAGGGAAAAAAGTGTGGCCTATTCACCCGCGGACAAAGCAAATTCTGAGCAACATGGGCATTGATTTAGCATCAATACCTGGACTTCAGGTAATAGACCCTGTCGGTTATTTAGATATTTTAGCTTTAGAAGGCAACGCCAAAAAGATATTAACCGATTCTGGCGGTATGCAAAAAGAAGCATACTTCCTGCAAATACCTTGTATAACCCTGCGTGAACAGACCGAATGGATAGAAACACTTGAAGATAACGCCAATATCTTAGTTGGCACAGATGTTTTTAATATTATGGATGCTGTGCAAAAAAATGTAACCCCGTCTTATAAGGACTATTTTGGCAACGGTTTTGCTTCCAAAAAAATACTGGAGCATTTTTAATAATGGGGTTGATATAAGATGAGAATTACATTTTTAAGCGAGAACTTCCCGCCTGAAACGGGTGCTCCGCAAATTAGACTGTATGAGGTCAGTAAAGAACTGATTAATAGAGGGTACCAGGTAGAAGTGCTTACAGCGTTTCCCCACCACCCGAATGGGATTATCCCAGATGTGTACCGGGGGAAATTCTATCAATTTGAATACTATGAAGGAATCCCTGTTCATAGATCGTGGATTTACCCAAGTCCAAAAGGGAGCTTTTGGAAAAGGCTATTTTCTTACTTTTCCTTCACTTTCAGTGCCTTTTATTCAGTATTGAAGGCCAAAAAAACCGATGTTATTATTTGTATCTCACCACCGTTATTTCTGGGGATAACAGGTTATTTCGCGTCAAAAATGAAGAAAGCCAAATTTGTTTTTAATGTTGCTGATGTCTGGCCTGAATCTGCAGTTGAACTGGGTATTGTCACTAATAAACGTTTCATAAAAATGGCTGAAATTCTTGAGCAATGGCTTTATAAACGTTCTTGGAAAATTGCTGGTGCAACCGATGGGATCGGGCAATATATGGTTAAACAAGGAAAAAAGCAAGAGGATGTATTTCTGCTTCCTAATGGGGTAAACACAGAAACCTTTGCCCCCAAGGCACCTGATCAAAGATGGATCGATCGATTAGGTTTTCAAGACCATATGGTTTTCACATTTGCAGGCAGGATTGGTTATGCCCAGGGACTAGACTCTGTACTGAAGGCCGCGAAAATCCTCGAGATGGAAGATATTAAAGCGAAGTTTTTAATAATTGGTGAGGGACCAGAAAAAGAAAATTTAATTGCATTGAAAGAAAAGTTGAATCTCAAAAACCTTGTTTTTCATGATGCAGTTCCTGTTTCTGAAATGCCAACTGTCTTTTCCTTTACTAATTTCTCCGTTGTTTCGTTAAAAAACATTGAATTATTTAAAGGGGCTCGTCCTTCTAAGATCTTCCCTGCTCTTTCAAGCGGTGTTCCTGTGGTGTATTGTGGAGAAGGTGAAAGTGCAGAGCTTATCGAGAATAATCATTGTGGTGTACTTGCCAAACCCGAAGATCCCGATTCCATAGCTGAAGCATTTAAAAAGTGTGTTTCGATGAATGAAAATGAATATCATGAGCTCTCTTCTGCCGGACGTGAGTGGGTTGAAAGAGAATACTCTTGGAAACTTATCGTGGATGATCTATTAAAAAATATTAATCATTAACTTTTCTTAAAGAGGCAGTGAAAAAATGAAAATTTGTCATATTACCTCTGTACATTCAGCAAATGACACAAGGATATTTATTAAAGAAAGCCAATCTCTGAGTAAAGCAGGCCATGATGTATACTATGTAGTCCCAAACACTGAAGAAACTGTCCGAAATGATATCAAGATCCTAAACGTAATCTCCGACATAAACGGACAACTGGACAGGATGCGGAATACAACCAAAAAGGTATATCAAAAAGCATTGGAAGTTGATGCGGATGTGTACCATTTTCACGATCCTGAATTGATTCCAATTGGACTTAAACTTAAGTCACATGGGAAAAAAGTGATTTATGATGTCCATGAAGATGTACCAGAACAAATATTATCTAAGGAATGGATTCCTAAGCCAATGCGGAAAACGATTTCAAAAGCGATAAAACGCTACGAGAAATATGCGTCAGGAAAATTTGATGCTATAGTAGCCGCGACACCCCATATCGCAAACCGTTTTCAAACATACAACCAACGGACAGTAACCCTTCATAATTATCCTTTGCTAGATGAACTGGCAGCTGATAGCAGCCATGTGAGTGATTCTTCCAAAAATAATTCCATTTATATTGGGGGGATATATATACTCCGTGGAATTAAAGAAATGGTACAATCTGTGGAGAAGGTAAACGAGGATTTTGATTGCAAGCTGACACTGGCAGGTGAATTTGCCCCAAAAAGCCTTGAAGCGGAAGTACGTGGGATGAGTGGATTTAAGTTTACCGACTATCTTGGATTCTTAGACCGAAAGCAGGTAAAAAAAATACTATCAGAAGCAAACATGGGACTTGTATTACTGCATCCTGAACCGAGATTTACCGTTTCTATGCCTATCAAAATGTTTGAATACATGTCAGCTGGTCTACCAGTTATTGCTTCTAACTTTCCGCTATGGAAGGAAATTATCGAACAAAATCAATGCGGGTTATGTGTCGATCCGTTAAACATTGGAGAAATCTCAGAAGCAATAAAATGGATTCTTTCAAATCCAGAAGAAGCCAGAATAATGGGCGAAAACGGACGAAACGCGGTTACATCTATTTATAATTGGGAAAATGAAAGTGAAAAATTAATTCAACTTTATCAATCATTATAACAATTACATTTGAAAAGAGGTTTTTTATCGTGAAAGTGGCAATGTTAGATTTGACCGAACAATATCAAGGCTTACGTGATGAAATGCTAAAAGCTTTAGATGATGTTATGTCAAAGGCTCATTTTATTCTGGGCGATAATGTTAAGAAGTTAGAAAGCGATGTAGCAAAATACAGTAACGTAAATCATGGCATTGGTGTTGCCAACGGCAGTGATGCAATACATATTGCTTTACAGGCTTCCGGAGTGGGACCTGGTGATGAAGTAATCGTTCCAGCTTTTACTTTCTTTGCAACCGCTGGAGCAGTCGCAAGGGCGGGTGCAACTCCTGTATACGCCGATATTGATCCACGGACGTTTAATATTGACCCCGCCAGTATTGAAAAAGCGGTAACGGATAAAACAAAAGCGATTGTTTTAGTTCATCTATATGGCCAGATGGCTGATATGGACGCTATTGCAGCAGTTGCCAAAAAACACAATCTTGCAGTTATTGAAGATGCGGCACAAGCGATCGGTGCTAAATATAAAGGCAAAACTGTTGGTGAATTAGGAACCGCCGCAACTTACAGTTTCTTCCCAACCAAAAACCTTGGAGCGTATGGAGACGGCGGTATGATCGTGACAAATGATACTGAGCTGGCAGAAAAAATGCGCGTAATCCGTGTTCATGGCAGCAAACCCAAATATCATCACCATGTATTAGGGTATAACAGCCGTTTGGACGAGCTTCAGGCTGCGGTTCTTAATGTGAAGTTTCCTCATTTAGATACTTGGATCAAGCTGCGCAGGGAGAAAGCAAATACTTATACACAACTGTTGAATGAAGCCCTCAAAGATAACGTAGTAACTCCATTCATTGAGGAGCATAATGAGCATGTGTTCCATCAATATACAATAAGAGTTCAAAGAAGAGATGAGCTGCAAGCTTTCTTAAAAGAGCATGGAGTAGCGACAATGATTTATTATCCCAAGCCATTACACTTACAGCCAGTATTTGAAGAATTAGGCTATAAAGAGGGCGACCTTCCTGAAACAGAAAAAGCATGTGCGGAAGCGATTTCCTTACCAATGTATCCAGAATTAAAGCAAGAACAACAGGAATATGTTGTGAAGAAAATTGCTGAGTTCTATAACAAATAAGAAGGGAGATTATCTTTCATGGAGCCTTCTGTAAAAGGAAATAACGCTGTAATAGGAAAGAATGTAACCTTTGGAGAAAACGTAACAATTGGACATAATGTCATTATTTATGATGGCACGGTAATAGGTGATTATGTGATGATTCAGGACAATGTTGTGATTGGCAAACAACCAGCCAGAGCAAAAAATTCAATTCTTCCCGATGTAAAAACCTTACCGCCTGCCAACATTGGATCTGGTTGTACCATAGGGACATCGTCCATTGTCTATGCGAATGCGGATATTGGAAATGATGTGTTTATTGCAGATTTAGCTACTGTTAGAGAGCGGGTTACAATCGGTGAAAAAACAATTGTAGGGCGTGGAGTAGCGGTTGAAAACGATTGTGAAATTGGGCAAAAGTGTAAGCTTGAAACAAACTGCTATATTACTGCTTACTCCAAACTTGGTGATTCAGTATTTGTTGCACCGGGTGTTGTAACCACGAATGATAATTATATGGCACGCTCGAAGGAACGATACGATAAGTTTAAAGGAATTACCATTAAAGATGGCGGAAGAATCGGCGCTAACTCAACAGTTTTACCAGGTAAAACGATTGGAGAAGATGGAGCAGTCGGTGCTGGCAGTATTGTAACAAAAGATGTCCAAAAAGAACAACTTGTAGTCGGCACTCCTGCAAGGGTACTTCGCCAGGTCCCTGAGACACAATTACTGAGGAATCAATAAAAACGAAGACAGGAGGATGAATAATTCATCCTCCTATTTTAAGATATAAAAATGTTTATGTATTTTTTAAAAGGAGAAAGATCATGGGAAATGTACTGCCAATGAAATTTATACAACAGATGTTCGTGGCGCTCATTTTATCGATTGCACTAGGATGGGGTGTAGTATATCACTTCGATGCTGTAATCGTATCTATCAGCTTACTTGCAGCAGGGATATTGCTCCTATTGGTCCCTTTTGCCTTTAAACAATTGATAAAAAGGTATTCTCTTGGCAAACCAATTATTTACCTTTTTGTTTTTTCTTCCTTTTTAGGGCCTGGAATAATAAGTTTTAGAGTCGGTCCAATTTCTCTTTTTCCTTACAGGATATTACTGCCGGTTGCCATGCTTGCGGCACTTTACTATTGGTTATTTAAAAAAGAAGAACATTCCATTATAAACAGGCAGCCAGTAAAGCCTGTACTGCTCTTTTTATTAGGCTGGTTGTGTTTTGGATTTATAAGTTTACTTTGGGCTGAATCACTAATAGACGGAATCAAAGAATTGGTGTTTTTGGGCCTGGGAATATTTCTGATTCTTCTTTTTACAACATTTTTCAATCATCGAAAAGATTATACAATAGTCTTATACATATGGCTTACAGCTTTATTATTCATCATTGTGCTTGGATTTTGGAACCATTTTACGAAACAGGCTTTACCAGTTTCGAGGATGTATGATGCGCCCCTTTATATACGCGGCAGACCGACAGCTGTATTTAAGAACGAAAATGACCTTGCAAGCTTTCTTGCATTGAGTGTCTTTTTACTTCTGCCATTCCTGCATTATAGCAAAAGGTGGATGCTGAAATTAATTGCAGTTTTCATGCTGCTGTCAAGCTTATATTTAATTAACCTGACTTTGTCGAGGGCAAATTTGCTTGCGGTAATAATAGGTGCTTTATTCTGGTTTCTCTTTTTTACAACAAAAAAAGAAAAACAATACACCTTGTATGCAGTTGCTGTGGTTGGTATAGTAGGAATGGTCTTATTTGCAGACAGATTCTTAATTCTATTCAATGATGTCTTTCAAACGATACTTAGCCTATTTCAGCCCTCTCAAAATCCTTCCGATTCAAACGATATTAGGGTAAATTTAATTAAGAATGCCTTGCTTTTTCTTTCGAATACCTTTGGTTTTGGTATCGGGGCAGGCAATATCGAACATTTTATAAATTCTCATGCAAAATATTCTACAATGGGAACCTTAAACCTCCACAATTGGTGGATTGAGATTCTAGTTCAATATGGGTTTATTGCTTTTGCAGGATATGTGATTACTTACATATGGATGATTGTAACCTTATTGAAACTATTTTTTAAATCAACGAACAATCAAGACCGCTCATTATCGGAAGCATTATGTACAACGATTGTTGTTTTCTCTCTAGCGAGCATCAGCCCAAGCTCTATTATGACATTAAATTATTCATGGGTTCTTTGGGCTTTTGCAATAGGTTATATCAACTTTCGTTATAAAAATGATTTAAAACAAAAACCAGAAGGAGCTATATAGAATGTATAACTCATTCAAGCAATATTTACACAACATTAGAAGACGCGGAAAAAAAATATTATGGTTACTAATCCTATTGCCTATTTTAACAGCGGGAATTGCCTATTTTCTTTCAGCAAATACCCCGACTTCTTATAAAACGAGCAGTACTATAAAGTTAGGTAATTTTCAGAATACACAAGGATTCACAGACCCTGCCTACTTAAGTAATGAGATCCCATCAGAACCTTATTTAACAAGCTTAAATAATAAATATGATTTGGATATTAACCCAGAACAACTCAGCAGCAGCCTTACAGTGACAGAAGGTGCGGTGAAAAAAACAATTGTCTTTTCTTTAGATGGCAGAAACAGCGCCGATCTAGAAAAAACTTTAGACAAAATAACAAGTGCCTTTCTCAGTGAAGGAACAACGGTATATAAGGAAAAACAAAATTTGCAAATTGAGAGTTTCGAAAAGTTAGACAAAATTCCACCGGAACACCCTGGATATGCTACTGCTCAAAAAGAATTACTTGAAATAGGAAAGGAACGGGCTGATTCAAAGAACTCCTATTTATTAGAAGAAGTTTCATCGTCTCCAGTAAGCTTAATTTCACCTGCGAACAAAGCGTTTCTGGGTTTCCTGTTAGGATTATTTTTAAGTCTAACTATATTGGTCGTGCCTGAAATTTTCAGGAAATAATAATAAAAGCACTTCCTGTCTTTGCATGACAAGAAGTGCTTTTTTCAATCCTTTGTTGAAGTATTATCATCGGTGCTTTCGCTCCGGGAGCCCCGGCTGGAGAGGAGGCTTTGGAACCGGATTTTAAAAAATTCCTTATTCAGGTGAACTGCTGCTGTTTTCACTATTTAAGTCTACTTTTTCTCCACGTAATGCCTGTTTCATAATATCGCCGTTTTGCTGAATCGATTCTTCATCAGGAATAAAATAGGACGCACCGTTTATTGTTTCATTTGTTCCTTCAATCTGAATATTTTGTACTTCCGTGTTTTTTAACTTTGAGTAAAGCCGAACGAAGTTAACGACTTTTGAAGGTCGAATATTCGTTTTGACATTTTCGCCGAGATCATCCATTAAATCGTCAACTTTCGTTATTGAGCCAAAGGAAGTTCCTTTATCAATAATGGCTTTAATTACTTGCTGCTGTCTCTCATTTCTTCCTGCATCGCCCTTAGGGTCACTTTTCCTCATTCGAACGAAAGCAAGAGCCTCGTTACCATTTAACTCCATTGGTCCCTTATTGAAGGTTTTATACCTATGAGAGCCGGTTAACTGGCCTCTAAAAGTAAACGGAACGTCAACTTTAACACCGCCCAAAGTGTCCACAATATCCTCAAAGCCTTCAAAGTTTGTTGTTACAAAATAATCCACAGGAACATCCATCATCTCTTCAACGATCGGGATCGTGCTTTCAATTCCGCCTTCATAGCCATAGGTATGGTTGATTTTCGTGTTATAACCCTTTTCTGGAACGTACACCCTGGAGTCTCTGGGTATACTCATCATAAAAACTTGTTCAGTCTTGGGGTTTACAGTTATAAGTAAAAGAACATCCGCTCTTCCTTTACTGCCATCTTGATTTTCGATTCCAGCAAGGAGGATGGAAAAAGGCTCTTTTGAAATTTTCACTTCTTCATCCCGGTGTCCCGGAAAGTATTCCTGATATATATTATTCGAGATATTTTTCGAGCTATTAATAACATCGTATGCAAAATATCCGCAGCCCCCAATTAATAATAAAAGGACTGTAAGGAAGGAAACTTTTAAACCCCTATTTTTCTTCCTTTTCCTCGTTCTTATTATCCGAGTTTTTGGCATTAGTTTATTCCTCACTTTTATAGGTTGAATTAAGATGTCAAAAAATCCATACAATTAAAAATCGAATCAACTTAATAATTGTAAGGGAAATCAATATTGAAGTAAATGATATATACTTAGAAAACTAGTAGTCATTTTCCAAATAAACCATATCTCCCTCGATAATGACAGCCTGCCCATTTGTCATTTCCGTCATCCAGTCGATGAACTTCTGTTTCTGGCTTTCTGCCGCATATGTCTGGATGATTACGTTATCGAGGTATTCGATTTCTTTCATGGCATATACCGAGGAACGGAGCTCATTTTCAAGCTTCCCGAGCCAGGTATAATCTATCTTCGTATGCATGACACGCATCAGCTTACGTTCGACGATGCCAGCTGCATTGATTCCTTCTGAGGCAGCTTTTCCATAAGCGCGGATCAGGCCGCCTGCTCCAAGCTTGGTACCGCCGAAATAACGGGTGATGACGACTGCTGTATCCTTGAGCCCTTTTTTCTTAATGACCTCCAAAATGGGAACCCCGGCCGTACCGCTTGGCTCGCCATCATCATTTGCCTTCTGGATCTGGTCATGTTCACCGATCATATAAGCTGAGCAATTATGGGTAGCATCACGATGTTTCTTTTTAATGGATGCGATAAAGCCCTGCGCTTCTTCTTCTGTTTCTGTACGGGCCACGTGAGCGATGAACCGGGACTTTTGGATAATGACTTCATGCCCGCCGTCTCCCTTGACTGTCAAATAACTTGGAAGCATCGTGAACCCCCTCTGCAACCGCGAAGGATTGCTGCTTTCTAATAGTAGACAAATTGCCTAACGGCTATCTTTTAAGGGAAAAGTCACCCTAGATATAAATGAAATATCGGGTATACTCAACTTTCGTAACAAAACAGTAAGGTGCTGTAAAATAATCTTAATATAAAATAACCACCTTCATGCTATAATTGGTACTGTTCTTGGTGTATTTAGAACTATTTTATAATGGTAACATATGCTTAAAAGAATATTTTTTATAAGAAATGCTTGTATTTTTCCCTGTGTTGATACGCTAAAGACCATTATTGCAGGGTTTATGAGGGTTTGGCAAGCCTTTCTCAAAGTATCCGTATCGTTTTTGCGGGAAGAAGAAGCTTTCCGCCGTTTGCTTAAGAGATATGTTTTGTTTAGGATAGTAGTATACTAGCTAATTAACTATTTAAATCAATGTTTTTGCAGCCTGGCGTCAAGAAACTTTTCTTGCCTAACTATTTGCTGCATATAACGCGGGAAAACCTTTTACCTGCAATCTGATATATAAATTGGTGTAAAGTCAGCTGTAAGCACGGGAGTCCTGTCCAGATCCATAGCATACATAAGCTGGCGGCCCTTGGTGCTCCTTACAAACCAACAATCTATGAAAACATACTATATTCATGACTCCTGTTGGATCAAAACGGAGGAATCTGTATGGCCATTAAAAAAGTAGATGCAAAGGCCCTGGACGCTATTTTAGAAACGATGGTGAGCACGGTTGGCGAAAGTAAGTATGAAATCTTTGAAATTGAAGAGCAATGCCGCCGTGACTATGAAGAATTAACAGAAGAACTGGAAGAGATCAGGATAAAAGTTGCCATCATTATTGATGAAGGAGATGCCCTTGAAGTAAAAGGGCGCTTTGCCAGAAAGAGATTATCTGAAGTGAGTATGCATTTCAATCAATTCTCTGAAGCCCAGGTCCGTGTTGCTTATGAAAGAGCTCACAATCTGCAGATCGACCTGCAGATGAATCGCCAGTCTGAAAAACAATTGAGGATGCGCCGGGATGATCTGGAAAGAAGATTAAGGGGACTGCTGCAGACGATTGACCGGGCTGAGAATCTTGTTTCGCAAATATCAGTCGTTTTAAATTACCTGACAAGTGATTTTAGGCAGGTGGGCGAGGTTCTTGAAGATGCGAGACGCAAACAGGACTTTGGCTTGAAAATCATCGAAGCCCAGGAGGAGGAAAGAAAGAAGCTCTCCAGGGAAATCCACGACGGGCCAGCCCAGATGCTGGCAAATGTGATGATGCGTTCCGATTTGATAGAACGGGTGTACCGCGAGCGTGGCGCAAACAAAGCTCTGGATGAAATTCGCAGCCTGAAAACAATGGTCCGAAATGCCTTATATGAGGTGCGCAGAATAATTTACGACCTGCGCCCTATGGCACTAGATGACTTAGGCCTGATTCCGACCCTCAAAAAATATCTGCAAACGACCGAAGAATATAATAGCGGCGTGCATCTCAGCTTCACGAATCTTGGCGAGGAAAAAAGGCTGCCCTCCGAAATGGAGGTTGCACTGTTCCGGCTCGTTCAGGAAGCTGTGCAAAATGCCCTAAAACATGCGAATCCGGAGCATATACAGGTCAAATTAACTATGATGAAGGAAATGATTACAGTCACGGTAAAAGACAACGGAAAAGGCTTTGATTCTACTATGGAAAAGGAAGGATCATTCGGCCTGATGGGGATGAAAGAAAGAGTCGAACTCCTTGATGGAGAAATGACAATCGATTCCCATCCCGGGGCTGGTACGCTGGTGTTTATTCAAGTACCATTTAAGGAATAATGGATTAGTTCTAAAAACTAAAAATCGGGATACTAGAGAAGTTAGGGGGCGGACTCGTTGAAAACAAGTATCATCATTATCGATGACCATCAACTTTTTCGCGAAGGCGTAAAACGGATTTTGGAGTTCGAATCATCTTTTGAAGTCGCCGCAGAAGGCGATGATGGAAGCGAGGCAATGGACCTTGTTGAACAATATAACCCGGATGTCGTCATCATGGACATCAACATGCCGAACATTAACGGTGTCGAAGCTACTAAAATGCTGGTAGAACGTTATCCGGAAACGAAAGTAATCATCCTGTCGATTCATGATGACGAAAATTATGTACAGCATGCATTAAAAACCGGTGCCTCAGGCTATCTATTAAAAGAAATGGATGCGGACGCACTGATTGAAGCTGTGAAAGTTGTCGCTGACGGAGGCTCCTACCTGCATCCGAAAGTGACACACAACCTCGTCCGGGAATACCGCAGATTGGCGGCCGATGAAAAGACGGGCGGCGATGCACAGCATACGCCAGAAATCAGAAGGCCGCTGCACTTACTGACACGCCGTGAATGTGAAGTGCTTCAACTGCTGGCAGACGGAAAAAGCAACCGCGGCATCGGCGAATCCTTATACATTAGCGAAAAAACAGTGAAAAACCATGTCAGCAACATCCTGCAAAAAATGAACGTAAACGACCGCACCCAGGCCGTCGTGCTTGCAATCAAAAATGGCTGGGTTGAAGTCAAATAATCATAAAAGGAGAGAGCCTCACATTTTTATTGCGAGACTCTCTCTTTTTTTAAAAAAAATATGGAGAGATTAATATGGCAAAGGCATATACATCGATTAATTAGCTAATCAATTTTGGATATATGCCCGATATCTGAAATGTAGCGTATTTTAAAAAATATGAGTAGCTGCTTTATGAAATGGCTTGTCATAAACTAATTAATGCAAATTGGAGTATTTTCATATAGACTGTGTATCTAGGTGATACTCTAAATAAGGATGGTTTTACTTTATGAAAACGGCAGTCGTAATAGATAGTACTGCATATATACCTAAGGAAGTTCGCGAAAAGTATCATATACATATGATTCCTCTCAATGTGATCATCGGAAATGAGGCATACCGGGAAGAAATCGATTTAACAGCAGATGATTTTTATGAAGAGATAAAAAAAGCGGACAAGCTGCCGACCACTTCGCAACCGTCGATCGGCCAGTTTGCTGAATTGTTTGAGGAGCTGTCAAAGGAGTATGATGCAGTCATCTCTGTCCATTTATCGAGCGGCATAAGCGGCACATATATGGGTGCGATTTCGGCAGGGGAGATGGTCGAAGAACTTGAAGTGTATGCGTTCGACTCGGAAATTAGCTGTATGGTCCAAGGTTTTTACGCCATCGAAGCCGCCCAAATGGCACTGGACGGAAAAGAGCCTGCGGAAATCATTACGAGGCTTGATGAAATGAAGAAAACTATACAGGCATATTTCATGGTAGATGACCTTTCCAACTTGCAGAGAGGTGGACGCCTTAGCAGCGCCCAGGCCCTGATCGGAAGCCTTCTCCAGGTTAAACCGCTGCTTCAATTTGAAAATAAAGTGATTGTCCCATTCGAAAAAATCCGCACCCGCAAAAAAGCGATGAAACGCATCGTTGAATTGCTCACTAAAGCAACTGTAGGCGACGGTCAGTATAAAGCAGTCATCATCCACGCCAAACGGGAAGAAGAAGCCAGGCAATGGAGAGATGAAATACAAGCGGGCTTATCTAACGTAGAATTTGATATCGGCTATTTCGGACCCGTTATCGGCACCCATCTCGGTGAAGGCGCGATGGGGTTGGGATGGTATAAGGTTAAGTAGTTTTACAGCGCTCTGCCATTGTGGTGGAGCGTTTTTTATTGCGCATTAATGAACAGTAAGGCTCCACTTTAAGATTTGGAAGAGACTTCAAATCCTGAATGGGGGGACTCTAAGAGGAATGAAGACTAAATACGCGACGTCCTGTTCTGTCGCAACGTCTTCATTAGCACATCCTGTGCGCCGAAATTCCCGATTTGTTCAACTAATCTTCAGTGGGGGAAAGAAAACCCCACTGATGGAAGTTTTACTTTGTTGAAATCTTTCAGATCTTTATGAGTTGGTTGAATTTATTGCGGGTTTGGTTGAATTCACTTCATAATCGGTTGAATTATATATGAGTTTCGTTGAATTACACTTCCGTTTGGTTGAAATCTTCCGGAACTTTATGAGTCGGTTGAATCCTTATCGGGTTTGGTTGAAAACACTTCGTAATCGGTTGAATTATATATGAGTTTCGTTGAATTACACTCAAGTTTGGTTGAAATCTTCCGGGTCTTTATGAATTGATTGAATTCTTATCGGGTTTGGTTGAAAACACTTCGTAATCGGTTGAATTCTTAACGTGTTTCGTTGAATTACAGCCTTGTTTGGATGATCATTTCCAAATTTAGCTGAAAAATTTAAAAAAGCAGCTCAGAAATGCGTGAAGGAGTTGGCATACTCTTTATAGAATATCTAGTAAAAGGAAAGGAAGTGATTATTTAAATTCCCAGCTTGAAAGTGGTATCCTGAAAAACTTTACAAAGGAGGTTCTTACCCTGTCTCTATTAAAAAATGTTTTCTCCCCCCAGAATTATTCACCTGTTTTCGATTCTACTGTTTCTGCACCGATCAACCCTTCCTATTCGTTTTCTACCGAACTCCAGCAGTTCCAGTATGGTCGCTTATTACTTCCCGAAGAAATTCCCTTTGAAGAAGAACTATTAGATGAACATCTCCAAAGCGGCTATATTTCCACCACTACCGGGATTAGAAAGATAGATGGTCAATACGAGTGTACACGATGTGGTAATAGTGAACCTTCGCTTTTTTACCGTTTTCCCTGCAGCCGCTGCGGGCAAAAATGCGCCTATTGCCGAGCGTGTATCATGATGGGAAGGGTCAGCGAATGCAGCCTGCTTTATTCCTGGAACGGCCCAGGCTTTGATTTTAACGTTCTTGAAGATGTAATGGCCTGGGGAGGCACTCTGTCAGAAGGCCAGAGGACAGCCTCAGAAAGGGTGGTTTCCGCTATTCACGATAATGAAGAGCTGCTTGTCTGGGCGGTATGTGGCGCCGGTAAAACGGAGGTGCTGTTTAAAGGGATTGAAGCTGCCCTGCTGTCAGGAAAAAGAGTCTGCATTGCCACACCGCGTACAGATGTTGTTCTCGAGCTTGCTCCGCGCTTGAAAAAAGCCTTTCCGAAAATTGAGGTGGGTGCCCTTTATGGCGGCAGCGAGGATCGGCATGTCGTGGCTTCTCTCATAGTCACCACTACTCATCAGCTTTTCCGATTCCAAAACGCTTTCGATACCATCATCATTGATGAAGTAGACGCCTTTCCTTATTCTATGGATAGGTCGCTTCAATTCGCTGTTACAAAAGCAAAAAAGGCTATTTCCGCTACGATTTATTTAACCGCAACTCCTTCTAAAAGAATGCAGCATGCCCATGAAAGTGGCAAGCTTCAAGCTGTCACCATTCCCGCACGCTTTCATCGTCAGCCAATTCCGGTGCCACTCATGAAATGGTGTGGCAACTGGAAAAAACAATTCGAGAAAAAAACCATTCCACCTGTCATTACAGATTGGATACAGGAGCGAACCCAACTCCAAATCCCGATATTATTATTTTTCCCGAGTATTAAAGTGATGGACCTAGCCCTCCCTTTATTTCAAAACCTAAACAGTGGATTGCAGTCCGTCCACTCACAGGATGCCGAGCGAAAAGAAAAGGTGATTTCACTCAGGGAAGGACTGCTCCCGGGTTTATTGACAACAACGATTTTGGAGCGCGGTGTCACAATTTCGAAGCTAGATGTGGCGGTAATTGGCGCGGAACATACAGTTTTCAGTGAAAGTGCTCTTGTCCAGATCGCAGGCCGGGTGGGCAGGAGCGCAAATGATCCCACGGGCAATGTTACTTTTTTTCATTATGGAAAGAGCAGCGACATGGTAGAGGCTATCAGGCATATTCAGAATATGAATGAAGAAGCAGGGAAGCGAGGGCTTCTTGATGTTTAAGCGGAGAAATTGCATCATTTGCGATGAGGAAATTCAATCTCCTTTTACCTGGAAAAGCATATGGACGGGCACGGAGGATGAGAAGGTTTGTGAAGATTGCAATGGCAAGCTTTCGTTGATTACCGGTGAAGCATGTCAGTATTGTTCGCGGGTTCTCCATGATAAATATCGACAGGGTCCGCTTTGTTTGGATTGTGTCAGGTGGGAGAATGACAAAGAATGGAGCGGGTATTTGGAGAAGAATACCTCTATTTTCCACTATAATGATTTTTTAAAAGAAGTAATCGCCAAATTTAAATATCGCGGTGATTATGCGCTTGCCGAGGTGTTCGCTCCATTCGTTAAGGAAAAATTGCGGGATGACCATTTTGATTTAGTGATCCCTATCCCTCTTAGCGATGAACGGTTAAAAGAGCGCGGGTTCAATCAGGCCGAAGCAATAGCCGCAACAGCGACTTTGGAAACCTTTGATGCCTTATTGCGTATCCATACTGAAAAGCAATCGAAGAAATCAAGAAAAGAGCGGATCAGCCTGGCTCAAGTTTTCCAGGTGAAAGATACAAAATTAGTTGACGGAAAAAAGATCCTCTTAATTGATGACATTTATACTACAGGTTCCACCTTGAGACATGCGGCCAAAGCACTTAAACAATCAGGTGCAACAGAAATCACCTCCTTGACACTTGCACGCTAATTTTCAAAATAACCCTTCATTTCCTCTGCTCTATGTTCGATATAATGACTATAAGAGGGGGAATAGCAAATGGAATTAACCAACTGTCCGAATTGCGATGCACTGTTCGCGAAAACAAAATTCCGTGATGTGTGCGATGCTTGTTATAAAGAAGAAGAAAAGAAATTCGACACAGTTTACCAATATATCAGGAAACGGGAAAACCGGATGGCGATGATATCGCAGGTTGTCGAGGCAACCGGTGTCGATGAGAGTTTAATCATTAAATTTGTGAAAACTGGGAAACTACGGACCTCGCAATTCCCAAACCTTGGAGTACTATGCGAGCAATGCGGAACCCTTACCCGCGAAGGCAGATTATGCAATAGTTGTAGCACAAGCCTGCGTTCTGAGTTAAATTTGCATGAACAGGAAGAAGCACGCCGCCGCGAAATTGAAATAAAGGAAAAAAGGACTACGTATTTTACGCATAAAAGCTAGCTGTCTTAGGGAATGGTGAGGCAGATAAAACAATTGAAGGATGTAATGCAGCAGATTATTGTTTTGCAAAAAACCGTTTGGTAATATAAGGTACAATAGTTTCGTTGTGACTCATCAAAAAACCTAGTGTATAGTCTAAGAATTTAGCCTTTCGCTTAAATGTGAACAGTTTTCGCTTGATTATCTTTTTTTTCGCTTAAATCATGGTTGTTATCGCTTAATTATCGATATTTTCGCTTAAATGAAGAGCTTTCGCGGTAATCACACCTCTTCAGATGAATAATTAGTTTTAAAAGTAATAGATTTATATTGGTATGCATCATATCATTCAAGTGAATTCGAAGAAACAGAGAAAAAGACCTATGAACTTACTTGAAAAAGTCAAATAAAAAAGCTGTATGGGTATTCCATACTTTTTTTCATGCACATTGAACATCCATAAATGTTCAGCCATACTCCGAAATAGTATAAAAGCCCCTGCATCGACAAATTTCATGCAAAACTTGTTAATTAAAAAAATTACCTAAAAATAAAAGTAATTGATTCACAACCGATATAATAAACAGTGAAGGTCATTCGGTCGAAAGAGAGGGTTGCAAAATGAAAATTAATAACATTGGTTCTTCAGGGGTTAACCCTTACAATCGCCAATACAACAAAGTTGAAAATACGAAAGCGGTCGAAAAGAAAACTGATAAGCTTGAAATTTCCTCAACCGCAAAAGAACTGCAGCAGTCGCAAATTCCTGCACAACGGCAGGCCAAGGTCGACGAATTGAAGATCCAGCTTGAGAACGGCAACTATAAAGTGAATTCGCGCGAAACAGCCAAAAGCATTATCGATTTTTATTTTAAAAAATAATTGAAAGAACGGGCGGTTATCCAAAAAGGAGTAACCGTCCATTCATATGGTACCGAACCAGGAGGGGGTAACGGAATGCCCGCCGAACAAATACGTATTTCACTTGAAAAACTGCTCACACTTCATAAAAGCCTCAATGGACTAGCAAACAGAAAAACGGAAATCGTCAAGCAAGGAGACACCGAAGCCCTCAACCAGCTGCTGATGGACGAGCAAGCACATATAAAAGCGATCGAGACGACGGAAAAAGAAAGGCAAAAAGCTGTAACAGCCTTCTTGCTAAACAAAGGTCAGCAAGCAGATCCATCGTCGATTACAAGAGTCATAGAATTATCATCACCAACTGACGCGGAAGCTTTAAATAGATTGAAAGATGAACTTATCGAAGAAGCAGGGAAATTAAAAGAGCAAAATTTGTTAAATCAGCAGTTGGTCTATCAATCACTGCAATTCGTCAACATCACATTGGACATGCTACGGCCGCAAAACCAGCCGTTCAACTACGAGAAACCTGCCCGGCAGAAGCAGCAAGGCTCGAACAGTATGTTTGATTCAAGAGCTTAGGCAATAAAAAATAAACGCTTTGCTAGAGCTCGGATTCATAGTCCAATCCTTTTGCGGAAACTATCGGGGCAAACAGGAGGCGCTAACATTTTTCGAACGGAGGAACTAGTATGCGTTCAACCTTCATGGGACTAGAGACAGCACGGCGCGGGATGTTTACCCAGCAAAGTGCTTTATATACGACGGGACATAATATTTCCAATGCAAATACACCGGGATATTCGCGGCAGCGGGTTAATTTTACCCAAACAACTCCGTACCCTACAATCGGCATGAACAGCCCTTACCTTCCCGGCCAAACGGGAACAGGTGTCGAAGCCGGGTCGGTACAGCGAATCAGGGAAAGCTTCCTGGACACGCAATATCGTAATGAAAATAACAAAATTGGTTATTATGGAACACTTAGCGAATCTCTGACGAAGATGGAAGAGATTATGAATGAGCCTACCGACAGCGGTTTGCATGCAACATTGGAGAAGTTTTGGAAATCCTTGCAGGACCTTTCGAGCCATACAGAAAACTCCGGTGCCCGTGATGTGGTGGCAGCATCCGGACAAATGGTGGCGGATACACTCAATTATTACTATAACTCGCTTAACCGGGTGCAGGATGATATCGGCAGTGAAATAGACGTAAAAACAAAAGAGATCAATGCGCTTGTTTCGCAAATCAACAACATTAACAAGCAGATTGCTAAAGTCGAGCCGCATGGGTATCTGCCAAACGATCTCTACGATGAAAGAGATTTGCTAGTCGATAACTTGTCTTCTTTAATCAATGTAAAAGTAACAAATGTGATCCCTGCAGAATATGGAAACGTCAAATCAATGGCCGAGGGGTTATATAATATCGAAGTTGTCCAGGAAGATGGAACTTCTTATGACCCGCCCAGAAATCTGATATCAGTTGATAAAACTACTGGAAGTATCGGAACGAATGAACTTGAAGTAGTAAAAGCTGATGGAGTAGTAACAGAAGTAAAACTCCAAAATGGCCCTCCTATACCAGGAATAAATTTTTCCGGCCAACTGGCTGGATTAATCGAAAGCTACGGCTACAAATCAACAGATGGAAATAAGGGGCATTTCCCTGCGATGATCGACAACCTGAATAAAATGACCGAAGCGTTTGCAAATGAGTTTAATTACGTTCATAGCCAGGGATACTCACTTGGAGGAACAGGAAAATCAGGATTGCCGTTTTTTTCATTCACAACAGGGAACGCTGCAAAAACGATAGCGATGAATCAAGCAATACTTGATAAGCCGGAACTTATTGCTGCAGGATTGAGCAGCGGAGCCTCAGGAGATAATGGCAATGCGCAAATTTTGGCTGATTTGAAAAAAAGAAATTTTACTGCTTATGAATCTGTCGGCAAACCGATTCCGGGCAGTAACCCAACGAAAAATTTTGTACTGCCAGATGGTTTAACCGGAAATTTAGACTCTTTCTATTCAGGCATCATTGGCAAGCTCGGTGTCGACTCTCAAAGTGCTCAGAAAAACAACAGCAACTCAGCCATTTTAGCTGATTCAGTCAATAAAAGTCGTGAATCCGTAAGCGCCGTTTCCCTGGATGAAGAAATGACGAACATGATCAAATTCCAGCATGCCTATAATGCCTCGGCAAGAAATATCACAGTGATTGATGAGATGCTAGATAAAATCATTAACGGCATGGGCGTTGTCGGACGATAAGGAGTGAAATGAATGCGTGTTACGCAATCGATGCTATCAAATAACATGCTCCGCAACCTGAGCAACAGCTATAACAGAATGGGGAAGCTCCAGGACCAGTTATCCACCCAGAAAAAATTCACCAAGCCATCTGATGATCCGGTATCGGCAATGATGGGGATGAACTACCGTACCGATCTAAATCGTATTGAACAATACACACGGAACATCGGCGAAGTGAAAAACTGGGTCGACAGCACCGATGATGCACTGGATAAAGGCATACTTGCCCTACAGCGTATCCGCGAACTGACCGTCCAAGCCAATAACGGCACACTGGAAGGCGATCAGCGAAAGAGCATTGCCGAAGAGATCAAACAATTAAAAGAACATCTGCAGGATATCGGCGATACACAAGTGGGTGGACAATATATTTTTAACGGCCAGAAAACCAATGTCCGGCCGTCAGAAAGCGGAGTCTTCGATTCTGGTGAGATTAATCTTGAAGTATTCTCCGGAATTAAAATTCAAGTGAATACATCAGGAGAGAAACTCTTTGGCGATATGCTTGGTGCTAATGGAGACATTCAACAATTAGTTACTAAACTGGAGAACAATGAATCCGGCATCGGCGATATGCTCGATACAATTGACAGCAACATCGACAATTTCCTTTCGGCCCGGGCACAAATTGGTGCCAAACAAAACAGGGTAGACCTTATGGAAGACCGACTTTCCCAGCAAGAGGTTTTCTCCACTCGCATTCTCTCTGACAACGAAGATATTGATGTTGAAAAAGTGATCATGGAATTAACAACCCAGGAAAGTGTACACCGTGCAGCACTAAGCGTCGGTTCCAGAATCATTCAACCGAGTTTAGTGGACTTTTTGAGATAAAGCTATCTTTTATGGATAGCTTTATTTTTATAGTGAGGTGAAATAAATGCAACTTCCGCAAATCAGGCTTCAATCGAACTTCATTCGGACAGGCCTGCAAATTGATAAGCCAATACAGGAGATTGATCAGCCGCATGCTGAACAATCCATCCAACAGCCACACGCTGTATTAGAAATTGAAACGGTTCCGGGAAAGCTGACAATCGACCAAACAAAAGCCCGTGAAGATATGGATTTGAAAAGCATTGGGAGAAGGATTGAAGAATTTGCTCAAAACGGCTATCAGGATTGGTTAAAAGGACTTGAAAGAAGGGCCGCCCAAGGGAATGAATTAATGAAGATTGAAAACGGTGGAAATCCACTTGCAACACAGGCAAAGGAAAACAGTGAAAAGCCTATGATCCCATTTAACATAGGCTGGATTCCATCCCATTTCAGTGTGAAAACTAAATATGAACCCGCTAAGGTCAACATCAACGTTAAACCGCAAAAACCGATTATCGACGCAGAAATTAGAAAACCAATACATGAATATACCCCGGGAAAAACCAGTATAGAAGTTTTAGAAAAGAACAGACTGGTTATCGATTTTATCAATCTATTTCCGGAAAACAACGAATAAGTGGTGATCCTAGATGAAAATACAGACAAAATTTCATGGTGAGCAAGAAATCAATGTTGAAGAAATTATTAAGTTTAATGCAGGTATTCCGGGCTTTTTAGACGAAAAGGAATTTTACATACTGCCGCTGGAGGATACCCCTTTAAATGTACTGCAATCAATTGCAACTAAGGAAGTTGCTTTCATTATTACGGATCCGTTTAGCTTATTTACGGATTATGAATTTGATTTGTCGCAAGAAGTAAAAGAATCATTGAAGATTCAAACTGAAAAGGATGTAGCAGTCTTTGTGATTTTGACAGTGAAAGAGCCATTTAATAAAACAACAGCTAACTTGCAAGCTCCAATAATCATTAATCAAAAAAACAAACAGGGCAAACAGTACATTATAAATAACAGCAATTATACTTCAAGGCATATTATTGTCGAACCTCCAGCCCGTCAGCAACAGGAGGTAAAATAATGCTTGTACTAACAAGAAAGCTAAATGAATCGATCATGATTGGTGATGACATTGAACTGACTGTCCTGGCTGTAGATGGTGAACAAATCAAATTGGGTATTAAAGCACCTAAAAATATTGAGATACATCGGAAAGAAATCTATTTATCCATCCAGCATGAGAATAGTGAAGCTGTGAAAATTGAAAGTAATGCAATTGACAGTCTAAACTCGTTCTTCCAATCCAAAAAATAAGTGAAAAAGTTATATTCCTCTATTAAGTAACTCCTTGAAAAGTCGATATTACTATTGTAATGCTGAATAGTGAATAAAGGCGGCCGACTTTATAGCTGTTCAAACAATAACCACATGGATGTGGGAATCGAAAATCAAGGAGGAAAAAACTAATGCGTATTAATCACAATATCGCAGCGCTTAACACACATCGTCAGTTGAATAGTGCTTCAACACAGCAATCTAAATCAATGGAGAAACTAGCTTCAGGTCTTCGTATTAACAAAGCTGGAGATGATGCAGCTGGTCTAGCAATCTCTGAAAAAATGCGTGGACAGATTCGTGGATTAGACCAAGCTTCTAAAAATGCTCAAGATGGCATCTCTTTACTTCAAACTGCTGAAGGTGCTTTAAATGAAACGCATGATATTCTTCAACGTACTCGTGAATTAGCTGTTCAAGCATCGAATGATACTGCAACACTAGATGATAGAAAAGAAATTCAAAAAGAGGTAAATCAACTTTTAGAAGAAGTTGACCGTATTTCAACACAAACTGAGTTTAATACAACAAAACTATTAGGTAGTAGCCAAACTTTAAAAATGCATATTGGAGCTAATGATGGTCAAACTATGGATATTCAATTAACTGCCATGGGAACAGCAAATATGGGTACTGGTGGGTCTGCTACAGTAACAAAAACTATTGCACCAAATTTTGCAACTACTACAGGTACGATTCAAATTGGAGATAATACACTTGCTCTTAATGAGGATTATACTGGTAAAATGGATAAGTTAGTTTCCGATTTAAACTCAGCTTTCCAATCATCCCAAGGAGTTACTTTTTCAAATAACGGAAATAACATTACTATGACTAGCAATAGTGCATTTTCTTATACAGTAACTGATGGTGGTACTCCAGGAGCGGCAGCTGCATTTGGAGCTGCTACTAGTGGAGCAGCAGTAGCTGTTGCACAATCTGGTACTGCAACTGGTGTTGCGCTTAATACCCTTAAAGTTGACCCTGCTGCTGTTTCAACAGGAGGAGTATTGACACAAGGTAATGCTGAAACTGCAATTAAAGCATTCGATAATGCAATTAAATCAGTATCGGCTGAACGTTCTAAATTTGGTGCTTACCAAAACCGTTTAGAGCATACAATTAACAACCTAAGCACTTCTTCTGAAAACTTAACTGCTGCAGAATCACGTGTTCGTGATGTAGATTATGCTTTAGCTGCTTAAAAAAGCAGTAACAAGCACAGTCGTCCTAGCTGGTAACGGCTAGTGAGTATTATCGGGTGAATTGCTGGAAACCCCTTAGAGCTTTTCTTGCCACAACGTAGTTGGAAACGACAAGCGTGATGGTCGTGAAAAAAGAAAAGATTGGGCAATCAGCAGCCAAGCTCCTGTCTCGAAAGAGTGGAGAAGGTTCAACGACTAGGATAGACCATCTAAGGCGAAAGCTATGGTGATGAAATCCATAGGTGAAACAATGTACATCAGCATTGTGAATCCGAAGTGCCCGACCCCTACTAGATTGCTAGAGGGTGAAGATATAGTCTAGTCATTTATGAAAGTAAATGTTCGCACGATGGCGAAAGAAATGATGAACCAAACTAAGAATTCAATTCTTGGTCAAGCAGCACAAGCAATGTTGGCTCAATCTAATCAAATGCCTCAAGGAGTATTACAACTTTTGAGATAATGATTAAAGGGCGTCTAGCTTGGTAACGAGCTAGAGTATAACTGGGTGAATTGCTGGAACTTCCTAAAGCTTCATCAACCACAACGTAACTGGAAACGGTAAGCGTAAAGGTTTGAAAATGATGAGGATGATACAATGGATAATCAGCAGCCAAGCTCCTGTAAGGAAACTTTGGAGAAGGTTCAACGACTAGAGAATACGGTCTAAGGCAAAGCTATGACTATGAATCTCGTAGGGCAGCAGAAGCTGTTCGAAGTGCCCAGCTCCATGAAAATATGGATGAAGATATAGTCTATTCTGTATTCGAAAGATACAGTCGCAAAGCAAGCGAACCAACAACCACAAGGAGTTTTACAACTTCTTCGTTAATTTTAGATATGAAAGAGGCTCTAGTTTTATTACTAGAGTCTTTTTCCATATTAAATCGGTATAAAGCTGTTTGAGGAGGAGCTAGATGAATAAAGACGAACAAGATCATAAAAAGTTTCTTGAACAACAGCTTGAGTGGTATAAAGAACAGGATCGTATTTTAGAAGAGATAGAAATGAAGCCTCGTGAAATGAAAAAGATAGCCCAATACTCTCTCGAATATAGACTTACTCCGCTAGAAATCAATCAGTTGAATGACCAATTAAAGGAATTGGAAAGTGAAGTTCATTTTTTAGAGAAGCAGCTACACTCCGTTGTCCATTAGAAGGAGAAAGGATGGCGTTTTCATGAATACTGTCTGTTTAGGAAAGCAGCAATTTTAATGAGGGGCTATCCATATTTAATTGATCTTTTTGATCTATTATGAGAAACATAAAAGGCAACAATTTAAGTTAGTTGCCTTTTTATCACTATCTTTGCATACACTTCCACATGTCCAAATTGTATGTGACAACATATCAAGTTGCTGGTGGATTACAATTGTTACACATTATTAGAGTGCTCTTAAATCGTAAAATACCTAAAAGTTTGGACGTGTTTGAATTATATCCCAAATATTGTCATTTGTAATGTTAAAGTATGCTTCAGATCTAACTTTTTTAGAGTGATAGCCTAATAGCCATTGTATAACATTCAATGGTATTCCATTTTGAAACATAATTCTTGCGAAAGTATTTCTTAGAGTTCGTGGTGATATGTTTTTAGATATATTTGTTCTTTTGGTAATCTTAGTAATTTCATCTTGAATAGCTCTATTACCTAATGGTCTATATGGCTTCCTTTCTGTAACAAAAAGATTATCCAAATTATCATTCCGTTCATCAAGGTAATCTTTTAGATACTTTTCTGCCTTTTCTGTTAAGAAAACAACTCTTGGTCTTTTCTGGGAATTTATGTTTATAGTTTTATTAGACCAATCAATATCACGTAAATGAATCATTTGTAATTCAGCTAAATGACATCCAGTAGATAGAAAAAATTCTATTATAGCTCGTTCTCTAGTAGTCTTGCAGAAATTTCGAAGTTCTTGCAATTCAGTATCATTTAACCCAACGTTTCCTTTTTTATAATATTTAAAATGCCTCACCTTAGTAACTGGGTTTTTTTGAATAATATTTTCCTGCACAAGCCAATCAAAAAATAAATTTAAAATACTTCGCACTCTTTCCATTGTATTTGTTGATTTAACAGAATAATTGTCCTCTCTAAATCGGAGGAACTCTTTAATATTAGCTGTATCAATCTCTGATATCATCATATCATTAAAATAGTTTTGAAATATACGAAGCTCAACCATATATGAATCTATTGTAATTTTTACAAGTCCTTGTCTTTGCTTGTCTTCAATGAATTTCAGAATATTATTTTCAACGGACATTTCTTTAGGGCTTGGCTTCTCTTTACCTCTTATCCATCCTCTGAAATAATATTCTTTCTCATCTTTCCTAATAAACTCCTGAAGTGCTAAAGAAACCTCAGTTGATATTTGATTTACATCCTCTACTTTACTAACTAAATTTGACATTACTAATTTTTTAAAAGAATTGTACTTTTCTAAAGAAGGATGTTCAACTTCATGCTCATATACTTTTAATGATATATCTTGAGCCTTTTTGTTTGCCAAAAATTGGTCGTTTAAGACAATTGCAAATACTGGAATGTTATTAGATAACGCAAACTCATATTCTAGTTGGGTATAACTTTTTCCGCTTTCTGGTTCAATCGATCCATATTTTCCTCCTAATATTAGTAATAACAAATCAGAATCTTTAATCCATTCTTTAATTATCTCCCATTGAGTTTTATTGCTTGGGATAAATAGCTCCATTCCAGCTGGAATATGCCTTGATCTTAATATTCCCTCAACAGCTTTTTGTCTTTCTACAATTAAATCTAAATAGGTTGAAGAAACAAATACCTGTAACTTTTTATCCAACTTGCACACCTGCCAAAAGTATAATTATTTATTACATCATTTATGTTAATAGTTAGAACTTTATTTCAAATCACCATTTAATGAATATTATATCATCTATCTTATTTGCATAGGGATGAAATAGATAATTAAAACTCGGTTTAACTTATGTTATAAAAAGTTTTTCTTTAATTTCTACTGTTATTAAATAGTCTGTGTTGCTGTGACACTATGAAAAAACTTGTTTCACAAAATGTTCCATGATGCTTTTCTTTGGCAATCAATAGCCAAGTTACTGTGAAGAAACTCTGAAAAGGGTTCAAAGACTAAGGAATACGGTCTAAGGAGAAAGCCATGACTATGAATCTCATAAGGTAGAAAAAAGCTGTTCGAAGTGCCCAGCTCCATGAAAACATGGATGAAAATATAGTCTATTCTGTGCTCGAAAGACATAGCGGCAAAGCAAGCCAACCAATTACCACAAGGAGTTCTTCAACTTCTTCGTTAATTTTAGATTATTTACAAGAGGCTCTAGTTTTACTAGGGTCTCTTTTACATATAAAGGTAATGAAAAAAGATATGAGTATATATTATATACTTGAACATACATGTACATGATGTTCATCAAATTAGGGCTTCTCTCTTCGGAGGGAAGTCCTTTTTCTATTTTGGAGGAGGAATCGTAATCATGAAAAATCAATCTGCAAAACGTGTGAACATCGTTAGCCTAAAGCTAGTGAAGGAATCGAGCATGCTTTACAAGAATCGCTGTGTTCGTAGTCCAGAAGATGGCTATCAATTGTTGAAGCAGTTCTTAGGAGACGTGGATAGGGAATACTTTGTCGTTGTTTGTTTAGACACAAAGACTCAGCCAACAGCCATCAACATCTGTCACATTGGAAGCCTAAATGCTAGTCTCGTACATCCAAGGGAATGCTTTAAGCCTGCTATTTTGAGTAATGCAGCGTCAATCCTTGTCGGTCATAATCATCCCAGCGGCAAAAGTGCTGAAAGCAGGGAAGATGTAGAAGTGACTAAGAGATTAGTAGAAGCAGGTAAAATCATAGGCATTGATTTTCTTGACCATATCGTGCTAGGTGATGGGGAGTACGTTTCCCTCAAGGAAAAGGGCTACATTTGAAAGGAGTTGGAAAAGGTGAAGGAATTAGATTGGTTTGTAAAGAAGCTTGAAGATGAGTTTAAGGTAGAAGTGGATCGAAATCAAATCAGCTATGAAGGTAATGAGCTTTACCTAGATGAAATTGATGAATCTTTAATTCCTTCTGAAATGGTAGAAGGATTACCTGAATCACTTCTTTTTGAAACAATGTTGTTTGAAGGAAAAGATCAAACAGAATGGCTTGGAATGGTGGCGATGGATTTAGATACAAGGGAATGGTACTTGCAGGTGATCCTTAAGAATGGCGACCCCGTACTAAGAAAAAGACTAGATAAGGAGGAATTTTAAGATGCCAAATTACCATAAGATCATTTTGAATGGTCAAGTATATTACAGAGGTTTTGATGAAACCACGGGATATTACGAGGATGAAATGTTAACAGAGAAGGAGTTAGTAGAAAGATTACTAGAAGATGCGATAGGTTCAATTATTGAAATCGATAAGGAAGTGATTGAACGAGTGATTAACTGCATCCCTTCCAGTTTCCAAAGAGAGATGGTCCAAAACTACATCAACTATCTTGAGGCTGTGGTGGAGTCACTGGAATAAACTCACGACATTTCTTTCTAGAAGCTTACGGCAAAACTAAATAAGGAAAAGTAAAGTAATGTAAAACCTAATAATACCATACAATCCAGCCTATTTAGGACACGAAAATCTCACGCCTTAATTATATAACTGTCGTGAGCTGACTAGAAAGGAGGTGAAATGGATGCTGGAGAAAATCATCGTATCTGTTATCATTGCGGTGGCAACCGAAGTAGTGAAAGAATTATCAAAAGATAAATAATTAGGAAGGAGGAATTCGTCAATGAAAATTTGTCCGTGTCCATGTAATCAACCTTGTACGATCCAATGCACAATTAAACGGATTATCGATATCATTAAAAATTAAGAGCCATGAATGCAAATCAAGCGTTCATGGCTCTTTTTCGTTAGGAGAGAGGGTTTTGGATGATTTATTAGCACAAGAATTTGAAAACTGGCTCTTCGAAGAAGGTAGAGCACCTAAAACGATTGAATCCTATGTCAGTGATATAAAGGGATTTCAGAAATATTTGAGTGAGAAGGCAGCTAATGAACAACAGCCGCTTTCCCGCTTTTCTTTTGTCAGATATAAACAGCACCTTCTTGATCAGAATTTTGCCGTTGCCACTATCAATAAAAAGATCAACAGCTTAAAGGTCTATAACGATTTCTTACAAAAGAAAAGGCTCGTTGAAGAAAATTACATTTATCTAAAACGTGATCGCATCAAAATAGCTGCTGGAAGTGAGCATGTGGTTACAGCTATAAGCGAAGAAGAAGTTGAGAGATTTCTTTTTTACATTGAGGACCATACAAAAGTAAGCATCAGAAATAAGTTAATCGGCTATCTGTTGTTGTACACAGGAGTTCGTGTATCGGAATTAATCAATATCAAGTTAGCGGACATTAGTCTCCGTGCCTGTCACCACCCGAATAATCTTGTTTCACAAAACTGTTCCACAGAGTTTCGCTATGTTTTTGTCGAGGAATATATTATCAGGGGATGAGAAATATGCATTCGTTCTCGTGCCTATCATCATCCGAATTTTATAGCTTCATTTTTTGAAAAAAGACAAATGAATTTTTGCACCTAGGCATGTTTGCTCATTCTTTAAAACAGAGGAGGGCGTGCTATAATGAAGGCAAAAGAAGCAGGTGATGGCCATGGAACGTTTACTCAAGCGACTGCCTTTAAATGAGCTTATTGATTTGAAGATTGATTTTGCTTTTAAGCAATTGTTTGAAGTGAAAGCAATAAGCAGATGACGATCGTATGAATGCTCTCCTTAAACGGACAGGGGAGGAAAAGATTAAAGAGATCACTTATGAAAACAGTGAGATCATCGGTGAATACCCTGGTGACAAGCAATCGCGGCTTGATGTGCGTGCAAAGACGAATAAAGGTGAAATCGTCAACATCGAAATTCAACTTTCTAATGAATATGATATGGTCCAACGTTCTCTTTTTTATTGGTCGCATTTATACAAAGAGCCAAAAAGCTCTAGGATTATGATCACCCTAGAGCTTTTAAATTACCGTGCCTGTCACTCCCGAACAGTGTACTGACGGTTTCAAACCATGGTATATTGAATATAGATGGGAAAGGACATTTAGTGAGTAACTTTCTAGGGAAAATGTGTGATGCTATTTTCAGAATACAAAATAGTTCTGTATTACATACTGGATATTATCCAAATTGCCTGCAAAATACTCATTGACTAGCTACCATATAAAGGTATTATAATAATAACAGTACCCACCACGTCTCTTAACAATGCGTACCACGGTGGGTCATTTTATTTATATGGGGTAAACTATGAGTACTGGGATGAATGAAAAAGACCGAATTAAGAAACCAACAAGTTTTGAAGAAACAAGTGGAGATTGGCTCCTCGCCATTTAGTGTGGGAAAGTTAGTGTCCTAGTCTAATCCCAGGCCAAGTGAAGATGTAGTCCTTCTTAGCTTTTGATAGAGTTTCATTACAGGGATAGCCCGTCAAGGAAAGCACTTGACAGCCTACCCCTGAAATGAATAGTGCGACGGTAAGCTAAGAAGGACCTACCCTAGTCGATGGGGCTCGACTCGGATACTTAACTTGTTCGCTGTTGCGTAGATCATAGCGATAAAGTTTTTGGTTGTACGATAGCCTCTTGCTTTTCGTTTGGCAGCTTGAACGAGGCTGTTAATTCCCTCCAACAATCCATTGGTCATCTTAGATTCAAACCAGCGTAAAATTCCACCTTCATGCTTTTTTAAGCTTTTAGCCATCTTCACTATAGGTTCCAATTGAGAACGAATCGCCCAGTTAGTCTCCGTGCCTGTCACCACCCGAATAATCTTGTTTCACAAAACTGCTCCACAGAGTTTCGCTATGTTTCTGTCGAGGAATATATTTCAGAGAATGAGAAATATGCATTGATTCTCGTGCCAGTCATCATCCGAATTTTACAGCTTCATTTTTCGAAAAAAGACAATTAACTTTTTTGCACATAGGCATGTTTGCTCATTCTTTAAAACAGAGTAGAGCGTGCTATAATGAAGGTAAAAGAAGCAGGTGATGGCCATGGAACGTTTACTCAAGCGACTGCCTTTAAATGAACTTATTGATTTGAAAATTGATTTTGCTTTTAAGCAATTGTTTGGAAGTGACAGCAATAAACATATGACGATCGTATTTTTGAATGCACTTCTTAAACGGACAGGGGAGGAAAAGATTAAAGAGATCACTTATGAAAACAGTGAGATCGTCGGTGAATACCCCGGTGACAAGCAATCGCGGCTTGATGTGCGTGCAAAAACGAATAAAGGTGAAATCGTCAACATCGAAATTCAATTTTCTAATGAATATGATATGGTCCAACGTTCTCTTTTTTACTGGTCGCATTTATACAAAGAGCCGATGAGTGCGGGATCAAGCTATCTGGAACTTAAGCCAGTCATCACAATTAATATTCTCAACTTTAATCTTTTCCAGACGGAAACAAACAAGTTCCATACTACCTTCCATCTTTATGAAGATGATGATCAATTTAAGCTGACGAACGTGCTGGAGATGAACTTTGTGGAAATGCCAAAGCTTCTCAGTGACTGGAAGCAAGGAAAGTTGAATCCAAGAGATGATGTACTTGCAAGATGGCTGTTGATGCTCGGGATTGTCGACCGGAAAAATCATCATGTGTATGAAGATATTTATCATGAACTGGAGGAGATTGCTGTGAAGGATCCAATTTTGCGGGAAGCGTTTCAAGATTGGGAACAATTGAGTGCCGACAAAGAGACGCGGCTTGCCTATGAAATCCGGTTGAAGGAAGTGCTTGACCGGTATTCAGCGCAGAGAGAAGCGGAGTTAAGAGAGCAGATGGCATTGGAGAAGGGAAAAGCAGAAGGAAAAGAGGAAGGAAAAGCGGATGTAGCGAAGAAGATGATTTCGTTAGGAATGGATATTGGTCTGATAGCGGACTTGACTGGTTTACCTGTTGAGCAGATTCAGCGTTTGAAGGAGTCATAAGAATGGGACCTGTAAGTTTGGGATTTAAGGTGCATGTCAGCCACCAGAATCTATACGCTATACACACTCTCTCTAATTGCAGTGTTGGCTGCAAAATTTGCCAATGAGGCAAAAAGTGATACGGTAAAACGCTATCGCTTTAAGCGGAATTTAATGCGATTGGTTCTACAAAAAAATGTCTTCCCCCAAGAAGAGCGTCGCATCTATATTTCCACACTTATTTACTTCATTGACTATTTACTACAAATTCCAATCGACTTGACAAGAAAGTTGAGAAACGAATGAGCCTTTCAAAGGAGGAAACTGAGATGATGTACCTAGATAGAAAAAACTTGCCGCCTACTTTCGGAGAGTTACTGAAAGAAGGAAGAGAAGAAGGAAGAGAAAAAGGAAGAGAAAAAGGTCAAATGCTGGTTGCTCTCGAACTTTTAAAAGACGGTATGCCAGCAGAACTTGTGGCTAAATATGTAAAACTTTCTATTGAAGAAGTGATAAAGTTAAAGGGAAAAGAGTAGTCATCATACCTATCCCCATCCGAAATTCCATAGTCTGCATCAGATTGCTTAATGAAGTTAAGCATTAAACGGCCTCTTTTTCCATTCCGGTACGTTATTTAGCTTTTACAGTCTTCAGGTTTTTAACAATACCGCAATTTTTGCGGCCATCAATTCGTTTACATCCTCCCAATTGACACGGTTTTCAAATTCTCTCGGGTACTTTATCGGGAATTTTCTATCATCTGGCGAACTTAACTCTTCCTTGCTTAATGTGCTTTTTTCTCCATAGTTTTCAAATATCAACTTGGAAACATCCCATAGCATAATATCTACCCCTTTATAAAGCGGTAATATGCACCTTCCTTTTCGCTTCTTTTTACCATTTTACCTTTTAAAGTTTAAAAAGTGAGATTAATTGCAAGGAAATATGCACTATGTATTCTCATCTCATTATCATTAGATTGGAATACTAGTTAGTACTCTTCTTTCTCGGATTCTTCATTTATAAGTGCAAAAGGAAGAATTGGTTTAAAAGTTGGCCTCGCCCCCAACATATGAATGCTTATCAGAGTTTTGAATAAATACTTATACTCCCTAAGAGGTATTAACATAATTTCATAAACACTGAAAATTCCACTGAAACATCCGATATAAACATTGATAACCAAAGAGTAGGGGGGAACCTTGATGATCGAAAGGGTTTCAGAACCAATTGTCTCCTATTCAACCAGAATTGCACCATTAGAAGGTAACAAGAATATAAACGCTAGCAACAATCAGGACACTCTTCCAAATACAGATCATAACAAAAAAGAAAAGCTCGATAAGATTGTCGAAAGCATGAATGAGTTTCTTCAGCCTTCCAACACGTCGCTGAAATTTGAGCTCCATGAAAAATTGAATGAGTATTACGTAACGATTGTGGATGATGTAACACATGAAGTGATCAAGGAAATCCCTTCAAAGAAGATGCTTGATATGTATGCAGCTATGACTGATTTTGTCGGATTAATGGTCGATAAAAAGATATAAGTTGGTGATATAGAAATGGTACGTATTGGCGGACTTGCAAGCGGGATGGATATCGATCAATTGGTAAGCGATATGATGAAAGCGGAACGCATCCCCTTAGATAAGGTGAGTCAAAAGAAGCAGTACACGGAGTGGCAACGGGACGATTTTCGGGAAATGAACAAATTATTGTTTGATCTTGATAAGTCTATTTTTGATGGGGTTTCTAAACAAGGATCTTTTATAAAAAAGACGGTTACGGTTTCTGACCCCGATGCTGTTTCTGTAAAAAACATTAACTCTACTATAGATTTTTCAGGGACAGTCAAAGTGGGCAAGCTGGCGACAGCGGCTTCGATATATAGTTACACTCCAGCAAGCATTTCGGATTCATCACAAGTGTTGTCTGATTTTACTGGTTCGAAAGATATTACGATCCAAACCATTACCAAAGATGGGAGTTTGGAAGCAACGGACAAAGTTTTTAAACTTACCATCGTCCCAGGTACTGATACACTGGACAGCATTCTTTCAAAGATTAATGCGAACTCCGGAGTCACTGCGTTTTATGATAATACAACTAAACAAATTTCTTTGACAGCGAAAAATACAGGGGATGTATCAGGCGGCCCTGAAATTAAACTGACCGGGGACTTTTTTACAAATGTATTAAATGTCGATTTAGACAACGTCGCTGCAGATGCAAGAATACCTAAGACTGGTTCTTTAGGTGCCAATGCAGAATTCACCTATAATGGTCTTAATCTTACTCGTCCATCCAATACATTCCAGATTAATGGTGTCGAGTTAACGCTAAAGCAGCAAACAAGTAATAATGTTACTTTTTCTTCCGCGCCGGATGTCGATGCCATTATGGATACGGTTGTAAAGTTCGTTGCTAAATATAACGAGACGATTGAAAAAATCAGAGGTGAGTTGGATGAGAAAAAATATCGTGATTTTCAGCCGTTGACCAGTGAGCAGAAAAAGGACATGGATGAAAAAGATATTGAGCTTTGGGAGGAAAAGGCTAAGAGCGGTACTCTCAGAAATAATTCTATCTTGTCCGGCAGTCTTAATAAAATGCGCATGAATCTATACAACCCGGTTACAAGCAGCCAGGGATTGAAACAGCTCGGCGATATCGGGATTACTACTTCGAGTAATTACCTGGAAGGTGGAAAGCTGGTTATTAACGAAGAGGATCTCCGTAAAGCTATTTCGGAGAATCCCAATGCTGTTTATGAACTGTTTCAAAAAGACGGTGCAACAACAGAAGAAAAGGGTTTGGCCCGGCGGTTAAGAGATACGATTAAAACAACTATGACGGATATTGAAAGTAAGGCAGGGAAGGCATCAAGTGTTAATAATACATTTACCATTGGACGCCTCTTAGATGGTTTTGACAAGCAGATTACTAATTTTGAAGATCGATTGGTTTCTACTGAAGACCGTTACTGGCGCCAATTCACCGCGATGGAAAAGGCGATCCAGCGTTCTAATGAGCAAATGAATTATTTAATGCAGCAGTTTGGCGGAGCTTAATAAAAGAAGGAAGGGTTTTATATGGCAACTGGCAATCCGTATCAAGCATATCAGCAAAATTCTGTAAACACCGCATCCCCAGGGGAACTGACCCTTATGCTTTATAACGGCTGCTTAAAATTTTTATCACAGGCTAAAAAGGCAATCGAGACAGGTTCCATTGAAGAAAGAAATAAAAATATCCAAAAAGCGCAAAACATCATCCAGGAACTGATGGTTACTTTAAATATGGATATCGCTGTGTCAAAGGATTTGCTGTCTTTGTATGATTACTTATACCGCAGATTGGTAGAAGCCAATCTGCAAAATGATGAGACAATCATTGAAGAGGTTGAAGGCTTTGTGGCGGAGTTCCGTGATACCTGGAAGGAAGTCGTCCAGCTAAATCGCCAAAAGCAATATTCCCAGGCTGGTCAAATATAGTGAGCCCCGTCCAAACTTTTCATGAAACTACAGTAAAGCTGATTGATCTGCTCGAGTGCAAAAAGCCTCAGGAACGGGACGAAAGAGTTCGTATTGTAGAAAAACTGCTTTCTCAACGGGAGAATTTGCTTAGCACAATGCAGCCTCCCTTTTCAGATGAAGAGAAAGAGTTTGGAAGGCAGTTAATTGAGTTAAACCAAAAGGTCACAATCCTTTTAAACAGGGAAAAAATAGACATTCAGAAAGATATCAAACAGTTAAGTGCAAAAAAGACATCTACAGCTAAGTACATGAACTCTTACCAAGCGCTTTCAAACGACGGAATGTTTTATGATAAACGGAAATAGGCAGACAAAAATAAATCCTTCATGAAACCAATCATCCTTTTCAAAGCATGATTGGTTTTCTTTAGTCATATGAATTGTTATAATAATGTAAATGCGATACCATTCCATGTTTCCGATTTTTGACCTGTTTTTCAACGATTCGAGGTAATTTATTAATTGTTTGTGAAGGGTTTGTAAAGGGTATCGTAGAATATTACTGTTATAGTCTTATTCAAAGGAGGACTTACGTTTATGAATTACAACGTTCGCGGTGAAAACATTGAGGTGACTCCAGCAATTCGAGAGTATGTAGAGAAAAAAATCGGAAAACTGGAACGATATTTTAACAACACGCCAAATGCTGATGCAAATGTAAATTTGAAGGTTAATAACAACACCTCCAAAGTAGAAGTGACGATTCCAATGACAAATTTGGTGCTGCGTGCTGAAGAGGAAAATGAAGATATGTATGCGGCGATTGACTTGATCACCGATAAGCTTGAACGCCAGATTCGTAAACATAAGACGAAAGTAAACCGTAAATTCAGGTCAACCGGAAGCACTGCAGAGATGTTTGCCGTGGCGGTTGAAGAACCAGAGGTAGTTCCTTTTGAAGAAGAAAGTGATTTGGAAGTTGTCCGCAACAAGCGCTTTGACTTGAAGCCTATGGATAGTGAGGAAGCGATCCTGCAAATGAACATGCTTGGCCATAGTTTCTTCGTATACACAAATTCAGAAACAAATACAACCAATGTGGTGTACCGCCGTAAAGATGGCCGTTATGGTTTAATCGAGCCAAGCTAAATACAGCTTAAATAAAAACCCACCGACGCAGTTCTGGACTTCAGAACTGCGTTTTATTTTATCCGGCCGCCGGGTATCCCTAAACCGAAGGAATAAATCGAGGTCAACGCCATTACAAGAGGTCTTTGATCTCATCTAACTTATCCAGACAGCTTTCACATGTCACGTCCTTAACCGGTCTGAACACGATGTTCCGTAAGTCTTTTCTGTTCAGTTCATAGAAGGAGTTGTGTTTAAGTTCACATAAGCAGTTGTTTTGATCCTTGACTATATGTACGACATGGTTGTTTTTACTTTCAAAAGTTGGATAGAACATTTGGATTCCTTTCTTCTGTTTTTGGGAAAAAGTAAATAAGTTGACATCACAACGATCATGGTAAATATTACTACCCATACTATAGCAATCTTGTTTCGATATTTCATGAGAATAAAGTAATGATAACCGGCACAGGTTCATTATACGTTACTTGGTTTAAATAAATACAGTTGAAACTCCTTGGAGTAGTCATGATTCTGAAAAAAATAGCAAACTTTACTATACTATTACTATACTAATAGATATCCTTAAAAAACGAGGTGTTTTTCATGAACTTTGACTATCATTACCACCCGTATCCTTCACAGCGCTCGTCTGTAATTGCGCGGAATGGCATGGTTGCAACGTCGCAGCCTTTAGCAGCACAGGCTGGATTGGACATGATGAAAAAAGGCGGTAACGCAATAGACGCAGCCATTGCGGCAGCGGCTGCTTTGACGGTCGTTGAGCCAACCTCAAACGGCATCGGCTCGGATGCATTTGCGCTGGTGTGGACAAGGGGGAAGCTGTATGGTTTGAATGCGAGCGGCCCTGCTCCGAAATCGATTTCTATTGAAGCTGTGAAAGCGAGAGGATACGAAAAGATGCCAGTACATGGCTTGATTCCGGTAACCGTTCCCGGTGCACCGTCGGCCTGGGCAGAGCTCTCCCGGAGATTCGGAAAGCTGCCGCTCAAGGAAGTGCTTGAGCCAGCGATCGACTACGCTGAGAAAGGGTATCCGTTAACGCCGATACTGGGGAAGAATTGGGAGAATGCATACCGAAGATATAAACAGGTTTTAACTGCTGATGAATTCCAGCACTGGTTCGAAACGTTTGCCCCCGATGGCAGGGCGCCGAAAGTTGGGGAAATCTGGCGGTCGCAGGGTCATGCCGACACGTTAAGGCTAATCGCAGAAACAAACGCTGAAGGCTTTTACCGTGGAGAAATTGCCGATAAGATTGCGGCTTTTTCTGAAAAATACAACGGGTTTTTATCAAAAGAGGATTTGGCTGGCTTTAAGGCAGAGTGGGTCGACCCGATCAGCGTGAATTATAGAGGTTATGATGTCTGGGAGATCCCGCCGAACGGACAGGGGCTTGTTGCGCTGCTTGCCCTCAACATTGCCAAAGGCTTTTCTTTTGCGGAAAAGGAAAGTGTGGATACATACCATAAACAAATTGAAGCGATGAAGCTTGCGTTTACAGATGGCAAAGCGTTTATTACAGATCCGTCTGAAATGAAGGTTACAGCAGAGGAATTGTTGTCAGAGGGATATGGTGAATCACGCCGCAATGAAATCAGTGAAGCGGCAATAGAGGCCCGGCCTTACCAGCCGCCTGGAGGGGGAACCGTATATCTCGCAACGGCTGACGGCGAGGGA
Organism: Peribacillus cavernae; assembly: GCF_003989135.1. Lineage (GTDB taxonomy): Bacteria > Bacillota > Bacilli > Bacillales > DSM-1321 > Peribacillus > Peribacillus cavernae. The sequence continues at coordinate 28,934 of NZ_RYZZ01000005.1, read as the reverse complement.
AACATGGTTTCTTTTATCCAGAGTAACTATATGGGCTTCGGTTCAGGAATTGTCGTGCCTGGGACAGGGGTTTCGCTTCAGAACAGGGGCCATGACTTTTCATTGGACTCAAGCGATGCGAATGCCTTAAAGCCTGGGAAAAAGACGTATCACACTATCATCCCGGGTTTCCTGACAAAGGCTGGCCAGGCAGTCGGTCCATTTGGGGTCATGGGCGGGTATATGCAGCCGCAGGGTCATATGCAGGTTGTCATGAATACAGTCGATTTCCAGTTGAATCCCCAGGCTGCGCTCGATGCGCCGAGATGGCAATGGATCAGCGGAAAGACGGTACAGGTTGAGCCTCATTTTCCGAATCATATCGCTCAGGCCCTCAGCCGGAAAGGCCATCAAGTGGAAGTGGCGGTTGATACAGGTGGCTTCGGCCGGGGCCAGATCGTTTGGCGCAATCCGGAAACAGGCGTCTTGATGGGCGGAACCGAGCCGAGAACTGACGGAAGCGTTGCAGCCTGGTAAAAAAAGTATGAATAGATGGTGTCTGCCGTACAGGCATTTATATCGTGTTTGTGAGAAAGGGTGAAACAGGTGAAACAGGCGGATATTTTTATGGCCTTTTTTAGGGTTGGGATGCTTGGTTTTGGAGGGGGTCCTTCCGCTATTCCGTTGGTACAAAAAGAAGTGGTAGAGAAATACCATTGGATGGATTCGGAGGAATTTGGCGATGTGCTGGCCCTTGCCAATGCAATGCCGGGGCCGATTGCTACCAAAATGGCAGGATATATCGGATTTCGTGTCGGCGGGCTATGGGGCATGGTAAACGGACTTTTTGCGCTAATGATCCCGACAATCGTTTTCATGATCGTCCTCTTAAATGTATTGAACTCCTATAAAGATAAGCCCTGGGTAAAAGGCATGGCTGCGGCTGTGGTTCCGGTAGTAGCGGTCATGCTATTAACGATGACATGGGACTTTTTTAAAAAATCGACAAAGTCTGCGCTGGGCTGGACCTGGAGCCTTGTTTTTGTTTTGGTCAGTTTAGTATTGATGGAAGTGGTCCATGTTCATCCCGCGATCATTATTTTTGCCTTGTTACTGGGGGCACTTGTGAAGGGAAGTTCTCCGTTCAAAGGGGAGGCACAAAAGGGGAAAATGAAAACATGATCTATCTACAAATATTCTGGGCATTTTTTATTCCTGGCATTCTCGGTTATGGAGGCGGGCCTGCTTCGATTCCACTAATTGAAAATGAAGTGGTAGACCGGTATGGCTGGCTGACAGTGAACGAGTTCAGTGAGGTTCTGGCCCTGGGAAATTCCCTTCCAGGCCCTATCGCAACCAAAATGGCAGGGTATATCGGCTATCAGCAGGGCGGTATTCTGGGGGTGATTGTAGCCGAATTCGCTACAGTTGGGCCTTCTCTGATTTTAATGATTGCCCTGCTCAGCTTGTTGATGAAGCATAAGGAGTCACCGCGGGTGAAAAGAATGACGATGGCCGTCCGCCCTGTTGTTGCAGTGCTGCTCGGTATCATGACGTATGACTTTTTATTTTCTTCTTATGAAAGTGTGGGCTGGCTGCAGACGGTTTTGATTGGTGTGATCAGTTTCTTTTTGATGGAAAAGGCAAGGGTCCATCCGGCATACGTAATAGCAGGTGCCCTTGTTTACGGCGGGTTTGTACTGGCATAGTCCCTAAATGAAAGTCTTCGATATCAATTTTATCGGTGGCTTTTTTTCTGTCCGCTAAACAAGATCCTTCTATTATTTACTGCATTCATTTCATTTTCTCTAGCTATCTTATATAGAACAGTTTGTTCTCGAAAAAGTATAAAAGTGAGAATAAGCTAGATAATTCTAGATAAAGAACGAAAATTGTCTCTTTTATAGAACTAACAGCACAATTTAGCGTTTTCCAATTATCGAATTTCCGTACTATACTCAATTTATAAGTTCTTTAAAAAGAACGAATAAGCCTTTTGAAAAATAAACTGTTCTTGAAAGAAAACAACAAATTCAAAGTGACTGATAAGATCCAGTCTTCTATATTCGGATTTTTATGTAAGTACTCTCCTAAAAGATGTCTAAAGTACTCTTCAAACGTAGAAAGGAGTCTATGTTATGTTTCGGAAAAATTGTTATAAATGCCATAGGCCCTCTTTCAGCAGTTCCGAGAGCAGAGAGTGGCTGTGCCCGACCTGCGGCTCAGATTTAACAAATCAGAGAATATTTGACGCAATGGCTTTCGAAAAGATGAATAGGACGTTTGGACTGTATAAATTTGGGGAAGGTAAAAGAAATAGGTAATTTCTGAATGGTTCTATATTGCTACTAATTTCCCCCTTCCAAAAATCTCCTTTTATTGACTTTAAAATATGCAAATGCTATCTATTGACAAAAAGGTGTCTGAATATGTAAATAAATCACGAATCTTTTTTTCTTCGTCTGACAAGAAACAGCAAAAATATCCATATCCTTCTTTTATAATCACTATATAGCACAAGCTTTTCTAATAGAAAGAACAGAAAAAGGCAAACTTATTGAAAAATAAGGACGCAAAGTCACGGGTCTAAGGTTGGGTATCTCACTATGATGGCTGGACTACCTGAAATACGTTGGTATTTTAGGAGGATGAAGGGTGATTATGGAAATGGTAAATCGTGAACTCGACCAAGAATGGCTGAAGCTAATTATTCAAGCAAAGGAACTTGGAATCCATGCAGAAGAAGTCAGAGCGTTCTTTCAATCACCTCTGCGGCAAAGAGATGTGACCGAAACCTACGAGGATACATACAATCAAAAAAGAAAAGGGTGATCTTTTAAACAATGAGGTTTGTTGGCAAGCCTCTTTTCCAAGAGATTGTATCTTGTACCAGGATAAAAAGGAAGGGATGAGGATGTAAGGTGTAAAAGGGAAGGGATTCATTAGATAGTGTCAACCCCTAAACCTGGCTGTTTGCTTGCAGGCCATTCTGTTTAAGGGGATTTTTTTATAAGATTAGAAAAGAGACACCTTAGAACAGGGAGAAATCAGCTCTCCTTGTCTTGAGGTTCCTGGTTTTTTAATTTCCATTTATTAAATTCAATAAATTCGCGGAATTCTTCTTTGGAGACTCCTGAACCCATTGCTTCCTGAACAATTTTTAGCCAGTCTGCATCAAGGCTTTCTTTATCAACCTGGTTATGCAGAAGGGAATCCATCGGAACATGCAGCACGGCTGCAAGCTTTTCGAGAAATTGGATGGAAGGGTTTGTTTGTAAATTCCTCTCTAACGAACTTAAATAAGATTTAGCTACGCCGGCTTTATCGGCAAGTTCGGTCATCGACATTTTTCTTTCTTCCCGAAGCTTTTTAACGCGATCCCCTATCATCAATACCACATCCTGAATCTGTTCTTTTATTATAATTGAATCGGCAAAACACACGATATGTGTATAATTTCTGTACTATATTACATTTTACCAGTTTTACTAGTCATTTATCTATCACTTTAAAGAAATTGTGCCTTCTTACTCAGTATAGACAGTCTTTTTAAAGATCATCCATCCCGATCAGGATATTTTCCTGTTTGTCGAACCCGGCCTTCCTTCGAGTGAGATGAAGTTGTACCTATACATTAGAAATGGTAATATTAAGAATGCACATATATATAAATTTACACTCTAAAGTTGCAGATGTGCAATTATTGGTTTTTTTGCAGACTGTAGACAGATATTTGTGAGTTTATTTTTTTAAGAGGAGCGTTTGTGAATGCTTAATATATTAAATAAAGTGTTTGATCCGAATAAGCGTGAGGTTAAACGCCTGCAAAAGCTTTCTGATGAAATAGAGGCACTGGCATCCGGAATGGAAGCATTATCGGATGAAGAATTGCGTGCCAAAACGGAAGAATTCAAGCAGCGCTACCAGAATGGGGAAACGGTTGATGATTTGCTTGTTGAAGCCTTTGCGGTCGTTCGCGAAGGCGCAAAGCGTGCACTCGGGTTGTATCCGTTCTATGTACAGCTCATGGGCGGCATTTCGCTTCATGACGGCAACATCTCCGAGATGAAGACCGGGGAAGGTAAAACATTGACTTCGACACTGCCGGTCTATTTAAATGCGATTACCGGCAAGGGTGTTCACGTCGTCACCGTCAACGAATACCTGGCAAGCCGCGATGCTGTTGAAATGGGCAAGCTCTATGAGTTCCTTGGCTTGACGGTTGGCCTTAACTTGAACAGCATGTCCAAGGAAGAAAAGATGGAAGCCTATGCGGCTGATATCACCTATAGTACAAACAATGAGCTTGGCTTTGATTATCTGCGGGATAACATGGTGCTTTATAATGAGCAAATGGTTCAGCGTCCGCTTTATTTTGCCGTCATTGACGAAGTTGACTCGATCTTGATCGACGAAGCGCGTACACCGCTGATCATTTCCGGCTCAGCGCAAAAGTCGACGCAGCTTTACATGCAGGCAAACGCCTTTGTACGCACGCTGCAGAAAGAAACGGATTATACGTATGATGAAAAAACGAAAAGCGTGCAGCTGACTGAAGAAGGCATCAACAAAACTGAACGTGCCTTCCATATTGAGAACCTGTTCGAAATCAGCCATGTGTCTCTGAACCACCATATAAATCAGGCCTTGAAAGCGCACGTTACAATGTTCAATGATGTCGACTATGTAGTTCAGGACGGCGAAATCATTATCGTTGACCAATTCACAGGCCGTTTGATGAAGGGACGCCGTTACAGTGACGGGCTGCATCAGGCAATTGAAGCGAAGGAAGGCCTCGATATCCAAAATGAAAGCATGACGTTAGCGACGATTACGTTCCAGAACTACTTCCGTATGTACGAAAAGCTTTCCGGCATGACAGGTACAGCGAAAACGGAAGAAGAAGAATTCCGCAACATCTATAATATGAACGTAGTTGTTATTCCGACTAACAGAGAAATAGTCCGGGATGATAGAGCTGATTTAATCTATGCTTCCATGGATGGGAAATTCCGTGCGGTTGTCGAGGATATTGCCGAGCGCTATGAAAAAGGACAGCCTGTGCTTGTTGGTACAGTGGCAATCGAAACATCTGAAGTCATCTCAAAATATCTTCAGAAAAAAGGCATTCCCCACGATGTTTTAAATGCGAAAAACCATGAACGTGAAGCAGAAATCATCTTGCATGCCGGTGAACAGGGTTCGATTACCATTGCGACGAACATGGCCGGCCGCGGTACAGATATTAAGCTTGGCGAAGGTGTCGTAGAGCTTGGCGGACTTGCCGTTATCGGTACAGAACGCCATGAAAGCCGCCGTATCGATAATCAGCTGCGCGGACGTTCCGGGCGTCAGGGAGACCCGGGTGTCACTCAATTCTTCCTTTCCATGGAAGATGAATTGATGCGTCGTTTTGGTTCCGACAATATGAAGGCGATGATGACAAGGCTTGGAATGGATGACTCCCAGCCTATTCAAAGCCGGATGGTGACCAGGGCAGTTGAATCCGCGCAAAAACGCGTGGAGGGCAACAACTTTGACGCACGTAAACAGCTTCTTCAATATGATGATGTATTGCGTCAGCAGCGCGAAATCATTTACAAACAGCGTTCCGAGGTATTGGACAGCGAGAACCTTCGCAGCATTGTCGAGAGAATGCTTGATTCCTCTGTCCGCCGAAGCGTCGATTCGTTTGCTCCGATGCATGAGGAAGAAGAGAACTGGAACCTGCAGGGACTCATCGACTATATTAACGGAAATCTTCTCAATGAAGGGGACATTACCGAAACGGATCTCAAGGGTAAGGATTCCGGGGAAATTGCTGATTTTATCCTGGCAAAGGTCAAGGATCACTACGATGCCAAAGAAGAGCAGCTTTCCGATGAGCAAATGCGCGAATTCGAAAAAGTAATTGTGCTCCGTGCTGTTGACAGCAAATGGATGGACCATATCGATGCGATGGACCAGCTGCGCCAGGGTATCCATCTACGCGCATATGGACAGATCAACCCGCTTCAGGAATATCAGCATGAAGGGTTTGCGATGTTTGAGGCGATGATCACTTCGATTGAAGACGAAGTGTCGATGTATATCATGAAAGCAGAAATCCGCAATAACCTTGAACGCCAGGAAGTCGCGAAAGGACAGGCGGTTAATCCAAAGGAAGATGGAGAAACCGTTAAGAAAAAGCCTGCCCGCAAAAAAGCCGATGTCGGACGTAATGCCCTTTGCCCATGCGGAAGCGGCAAAAAGTACAAAAACTGTCATGGCCACTTAGAAGGATAAATAAAAAGGAAAGAGGACATGCGAAAGAGGTCCGGTAGAACACCTGGTTTTACCGCCTCTTTTCGTGTTTTTTATCAGATAAATGGCTGCTGGCTGCAAGTTGGCAGCGGAGATCCTGGTTTTTGTTGCTACACTTTCGGTGTTGCAGCAGAGTTTTATTACATTGAAAATACTTGCACTTTTATAAGGGAAATAAAATAGTCTAATTATATGAGCAATTTTTTCTAATACTTTGAGGTGAAGAAAATGGAATTGGCAGATATCAGGAATGAACTTGAAAAAACAGCTAAGCTTTTAGCTGACTTTAGGGGGTCTCTTTGACTTAGAAGAGAAGGAAGCCCGAATTGCGGAACTGGAAAACGTCATGACGGATCCCGATTTCTGGAACGATCAGCAAAAGGCGCAAACGGTCATTAATGAAACAAATGCGCTGAAAGAACAGGTTGACCAGTTAACAGAATTGAATGAAACGTTTGAAAATCTTGATTTAACGTATGAACTCGTAAAGGAAGAAAGCGATGCCGAGCTGCAAGCGGAATTAGAAGAAGAAATCGTTCTGCTTTCCCAAAGGATGAATGACTTTCAGCTGCAACTTTTGTTGAGCGAGGAGTATGACAAGAACAGCGCAATATTGGAGCTGCACCCGGGTGCTGGCGGTACCGAGTCACAGGATTGGGGCTCGATGCTTCTTCGTATGTATACCCGCTGGGGAGAGAAGCGGGGGTTTAAAGTGGAGACACTCGATTACCTTCCTGGCGATGAAGCGGGAATCAAAAGTGTTACGCTTCTTTTCAAAGGGCACAATGCCTACGGGTATCTGAAAGCGGAAAAAGGTGTCCACCGCTTGGTGCGTATATCCCCGTTTGATTCTTCAGGCCGCCGCCATACTTCGTTCGTGTCCTGTGAAGTCATGCCGGAGTTTAATGATGAGATTGAGATCGACATTCGGACAGAAGATCTCAAAATTGATACGTACCGTGCGAGCGGTGCCGGCGGACAGCATATAAACACGACCGATTCAGCGGTCCGGATTACCCACCTTCCAACCGGCGTCGTGGTAACTTGCCAATCTGAGCGTTCTCAGATTAAAAACCGGGCTCAGGCAATGAATATGCTGAAAGCAAAGCTGTATCAAAGAGAAATTGAACAACAACAGGCAGATTTGGATGAAATCCGTGGTGAGCAAAAGGAGATTGGCTGGGGCAGCCAGATCCGCTCGTATGTGTTCCATCCCTATTCAATGGTTAAAGACCACCGTACAAGCACGGAAACTGGTAACGTGCAGGCAGTCATGGACGGCGATATCGACCCGTTCATCGATGCGTACTTACGTTCACGGTTAAACTAAAAGCAGGATAGTCTTTAAAGGGGTCTGACTCCTATTAAAGACTATCCATTTGTTTTTTCTAAAATCATTATCTCTCCATTTTACAACCCCAAATCCCTTTCTTTGAGTAAATCAGACAAAACATACAAAAAATAACCATGTGAGGCAACGAGAATATTTTATGGGTATTGTTTCGCTTTAATGCTTTATCTAAGTGGCATTTACACTATATGATTTATGGTGCTATACTACTTTGGGTTGTTTATGACACGTTGAAACAAGAGACTGGAACTCATTTTTCCACAGTAGCAATACACCAGAGGAGATCTTCTATGAAAAAGAGATACAGGGTGCCAAAGCATCCAATCTTAACAAAGATGAGTGAATATGGAATAGTGCTGATCGGTTCAGCGATCGTCGCAGTTTCATTTAATGTGTTTTTACTGCCTAATCGGATTGCTTCTGGAGGGGTAAGCGGGATCAGTACGATCCTTGATGCAACGATCGGACTTGAGCCCGCCTATGTGCAGTGGGCATTTAATATTCCGCTATTTATCGCCGGGCTGCTATTTCTGGGAATGCAGTTTGGTGCCAAAACACTTGTTGGCACAGTGTTCCTGCCGTTCATCGTATTTTTGACAAAGCATTGGGAACCTTGGACAAGCGATGCCTTGCTTGGTTCGATCTGCGGCGGTATCGGTATCGGGCTTGGACTCGGACTTGTATTCAGAGGAAAAGCATCGACTGGCGGCACGGATTTGGCGGCTCAGATCATTCATAAGTATACGAACCTTTCGCTTGGCACATGTGTGGCGATGATCGATGGCTTGATTGTGCTGAGCGCTGCTGTTGTCTTTGATATTGAAAGAGGATTGTATGCCTTGATTGGGCTATACGTGACCAGCAAAACGATCGATTTGGTGCAAATTGGCATAGGCCGTTCGAAAATGGCGATGATTATTACGAATAATGAACCCGAAGTAAGGCATGCTATTATACATGAGATAGATCGAGGGGTAACGAGGTTATCAGGTTTTGGAGGATACACCGATGATACCCGGCCTATCCTGATGTGCGTGATTGACCAGTCGGAATTCATCAGATTGAAACAATTGGTGAAAGCCGTTGATCCAAGGGCGTTTGTCATCGTTATGGATGCTTCAGAGGTTTTGGGTGAAGGTTTTAAACATGCATGAAAATGGTATAATATCCAAGTATCTTCAAAGATTAGCTTTAAGGAGGTTTTTTGAATGAAGAAGAAGCTACTGGCATTATTGATGGGAACATCACTTGTACTGGCTGCCTGCGGTGGCGGTGATGACGACAATGCTGATAAAGAGCCGGCGAACAATAATAATGAAACATCGACCGCAGATGCCGGGGATGCAGCAGAAATCTACAAAAACAATTGTGCAAGCTGTCATGGGCAAAACCTTGAAGGCGCAGTCGGCCCTAAATTAAGCGATGCAGGATCTCGGTTGTCTAAAGACGAAATCGAAACAACCATTGCTGAAGGAAAAGGATCAATGCCTGCAGGTATAATACAGGGAGACGAAGCTTCACAAGTAGCTGATTGGCTGGCTCAAAAGAAATAATATCCTGAGTGATCGAATAACGTCCGAAAGACGCTGAAAGACAATTTAAAATATGAACAAGCTAAAAATGCCGATATTTATATCGGCATTTTTTATGCGCTTCGCAGCGCATCGTACTTTAGTTGATAAGACATGGAAGCAGTTACTAGATCAAGCTGGACTAGGATACAAAACATATTTAATAACTCAAGCATACCCCAATGAGGAAGCGATGGCTTTGGTCTCCACTGCATCTAAATATCCTGTCTCTCTGTGTCAGCCATTTTAGAGGACTTTGGTGAGTTTATCGTTCAAGGTCTAACCAAGACATATAAACCTTTTAAACCTGAATGATAAAAGAGACGACAAAATAGAAAAACAGACGACAAAACTTTAACCGAAATTGGAACCGGTTAATTCAATTTATATAGAAGACTTTTTTTTATAAAAATAAAACTTTTTCCTCATGACTATTCTGAATTTTCTGATCTAGTTGAAATGAAACTGTAATAAAATTAATCTTATTTTGACAAATTTTGATGTTATAATGTTTCTGTACTTAAACAGGGTGAAAAACCTGCTATTTTTTCGCCCTTTTTGTCTAGTAATGTCGAAATCCAGCTTTTAAGATCGACGTTCTGAGAGATGTGAACTTTTAAAAGCTAATTAGGTGGTTTTTTAATGATCGAAATGTCCGAAGTCAGTAAAACATACCCTAATGGCGTAGTTGCCGTTAACAGTTTTAATGTCAAAATCAAGCAAGGTGAATTCGTTTATGTTGTAGGTCCCAGCGGTTCCGGGAAAACTACTTTTATAAAAATGATGTACAGGGAAGAAAAGCCGACGACAGGAAGCATTACAGTCAATGGCATCAACCTTTCCAAGATTCGCAATACGAAGGTGCCTTTGTTCCGCAGAAATCTCGGTGTTGTATTCCAGGATTTCAAATTGCTTCCCACACTGACAGTCTATGAAAATGTGGCATTTGCCATGGAAGTTATTGAAAAGCATCCAGTCGAGATCAAGCGCCGTGTCATGGAGGTTCTTGATTTAGTTGGATTGAAACATAAGGTCCGCATGCTACCTGACGAGCTTTCAGGCGGAGAGCAGCAGCGGGTATCGATTGCGCGATCGATCGTGAATTCTCCGAAAGTGGTCATTGCTGATGAACCAACCGGAAACCTCGACCCGGAAACCTCCTGGGAAATTATGAACACTCTAGAAGAAATCAATAAGCGGGATACAACAATCGTTATGGCGACGCATAACAAGGATATTGTCAATAATTTGAAACATCGTGTAATTGCCATTGAAAATGGAAGAATCGTTCGCGATGAGCAACGAGGTGAATACGGTTATGAAATTTAATACACTTCGCCGCCATTTTCGCGAAAGTGGCAAAAATCTTGGCCGTAACGGATGGATGACGTTCGCATCCATCAGTGCTGTTACCGTAACATTGCTTTTGGTCGGTGTATTCTTTGTCATCATGATGAACTTGAACCATATAGCCGGCAATGTCGAAAAAGATGTGGAAATCAGGGCACATGTTGATTCCGCCGCCAATGATCAGGATAGGGAAATGATCGGCAGGAAAATAGAGCAAATCCCCGAGGTTGACACTTCCCGTTTCTCCCCAAAAGAAAAGGAATTGACCAATTTGATTCAAGACTTAGGGGAAGATGGCGATGCTTTTAAGCTGTTTGAACAGGATAATCCGCTCCGTGATGTTTATATCATCAAAACAAAAAACCCGCAGGATGTTATAAAGGTAGCAAAGGAAGTGGAAGGCCTTAATTATATCCAAAAAGTCAATTATGGCCAGGGCTACGTGGAGAAGTTATTCGATGTCGTAAATGTAGCGAGAAACATAGGGATTATCTTAATCCTTGGCCTTTTATTTACCGCTATGTTTCTCATTTCCAATACAATTAAGATCACCATTGTCGCAAGAAGAAAAGAAATCGAGATTATGAGACTAGTAGGGGCGACAAACAGCTTCATCCGCTGGCCGTTCTTCCTGGAAGGCTTATGGCTTGGTATGCTTGGAGCTGTCTTGCCAATTATCTTAATCGGGACAGGCTATTACTATTTATATGAAACGGTAAGTCCGCGTATTGATATTAAGTTTGTTGAGTTGCTGTCGGTCAATCCATTTATCATCCAGGTTTCAGCGATTCTGCTGTTGCTGGGCGCTTTAATCGGTGTTTGGGGCAGCATGATGACAGTCAGAAAGTTTTTAAAGATTTAAGGCAGGCCGGGATACCCGGCTTTGCATCTGCTCTTATAAGTACCATTGCAGGGAAGGCCATGTATTATCAAAGTTACGGGGAGAAGGAAGGGGAAAAGGCATGTTGAAGAAAAAACTAATAGTGCTTAACACAACGATTATGCTGGGCCTTAGCAGCGTTTTTGCGATTCCGGGTGTCAATGCGGAATCTGTCCAGGATATGAGGGAAAAGAAAGATGCAATCCAAGAGAAGCGATCCGGTGTCCAATCCGGGATACATAATGCAGAAAAAGAAATTGAAACATTACAAGGCCAGCAGGAAAGCCTGGAAGACCAGATTTCACGCATTGAAATGGCGATTAATGATTCAGTCCAGAAGATTCAGGAGAAAAACATCCAAATTAAAGAGACACAAGCTGAGATTAGCCAATTAGAAAAAGAGATTGCTATTTTAAAAGAAAGAATAAAAAAAAGAAACGAATTGCTTAAGGAACGTGCTGTCTCCTTTCAGGAAAGCGGCGGGGACGTGAGTTATCTGGAAGTGCTGCTGGACTCCAAAGGCTTCGGTGACTTTGTCGGGCGGGTAAATGCGGTAGCGACGATTGTTGAAGCTGACCAGGAAATCCTCAAACAGCATGAACTGGATAAAAAAGAGCTGGAAGAAAAGCAGACAGCTGTTGAGAAAAAATTGGCTGATTTACAAAATATGCTTGCTGAGCTTGAAGAAATGAAATCGCAGCTTACAGAGCAAAAGCAGCAAAAAGATGCTTTGATGGCAAAATTAGAGGCTGAAGAAGCGCATACACATAACGAAAAAATGAGCCTCGAGGAAGAAGAAGAAACACTTGCAGCCCAGGAAGCAACGATTCAAAAAGCGATTGAATTGGAACAAAAACGCCAAGCGGAGCTTGAAGCGGCAAGAAAGCGTGCTGCGGCTGAAGCAAAAGAAAGAGCACGAGAAGCCAAGGCCAAAGCTCCTGTAATCGAAGCTCCCATAAACAACCAGAGTTCAAGCACCAAAGCTCCCGTAGACAACCAGAGTTCAAACGCTGGCGAAAGCAGCCCGAGTGAAAACACAAGTGCGGCACCTGCCGTTTCATCTGGGAATTTCACGAAGCCGACACAAGGTGTTCTAACCTCTCAGCTCGGATCACGCTGGAATAAATTCCATGCCGGAATCGATATTGCCAAAAGCGGTACCGTGCCTGTAGTGGCTGCAGCTGATGGAGTGGTCATGCGCGCTTATCAATCCAGTTCTTATGGCAACTGTGTCATGATTACCCATTCGATTGACGGTCAGCTTTATACTACCGTGTATGCGCATTTACGATCCTATAATGTGAGCACCGGACAAGTTATTGCGAAAGGCCAACAGCTTGGTTATATGGGAAATACAGGGAATTCTTTCGGACAGCACTTGCATTTCGAGCTTCACAAAGGGCCTTGGAATGTATCTAAAACAAATGCTGCAAATCCATTAAACTATATCTCTATGTAATCTATTCATTTATACCCGGAATATAAGAAAGATATGCGTGATAAGCATATTTTCGTAGATTTAAATGGCAGCCAGGTGTTTTTAACCTGGCTGTTTTTTTACTGTCTTTTTTCTTCTTAATAGCCTGTTCCTATTTGACAACAGAACTCTGAAAAAAGAGCAGTGCATATTTCGTACAAGCTCTTCATATGATGGAGTAAAACAGAGGCATTGCACGGTCTGGGGTTGGCCTTCCTCAAGTAGTGAATACCAATCGATGGCGATTCCTTAAGGAAAAAGGAGATAAAAAGATGAGTAAAAAATGGGTATTTCCTTTGGTCGTGGTCCTTTCGCTCTCAACCGGAGCGGCAGGGGGAGTATTTGTAACCTCGCAGTCACAGGGTGATAATTTCAAGCAATTGCTGTGGGGAACAGAAAACGAAGCGAATCCTGACAGAAAGGAAAGCGTTGCGACAGACATAAAGTTGGAAAAAGTAGAGCAAGCTTACGACCTAATCAGTCATCAATATGTCGAAAAGGTGAAAAAAGAGCAGTTAGTGGAAGGGGCCATCCAGGGCATGCTGTCCACGCTAAAGGATCCGTATTCGACCTATATGAATGAAGAAACGGCAAAGCAATTCAGCCAGACGCTCGATTCTTCTTTTGAAGGAATTGGCACGGAGATAGGCATGGAGGATGGCAAGATTATCATTGTAGCTCCCTATAAAGATTCTCCCGCAGAGAAGGCCGGCCTGAAACCTAAGGATCAGTTGCTGAAGGTAAATGGGGAAAGCGTCGAAGGACTCGATTTAAATGAGACCAGCCTGAAAATACGCGGCAAAAAGGGTTCCAAGATAACGCTTGAAATCAAACGTGCGGGAGCTTCTGAACCGATTACCCTAAAGGTTGTCCGCGATGAGATTCCGGTTGAAACGGTCTATTCTTCTATAAAGGAAGAAAACGGTGAAAATATCGGATATATTGAATTAACGACTTTTTCAGAAGGGACAGCAGCTGACTTCAAGAAGCAGCTTAAAGCATTGGAGAAAAAAGGGATAAAGGGGCTTGTAATCGATGTCCGCGGCAATCCGGGCGGCTTGCTTTCAAGCGTTGAAAAGATCCTCGGCCTATTCATCACAAAAGATAAACCATATCTGCAAATTGCTCAGCGTAACGGAGAAACACAGACATTTTTTACGAATTTAAAAGAAGAAAAGAAATACCCGGTTGCTGTATTGACCGACAAGGGCAGCGCTTCAGCAGCAGAAATTCTTGCCGGTGCATTGAATGAGGCAGGAGATTATGCACTGATTGGTGAAAAAACATTTGGTAAAGGTACGGTCCAGCAGGCTGTGCCAATGGGAGATGGCAGCAACATCAAGCTGACGTTATTTAAGTGGCTCACTCCAGAGGGAAATTGGATCCACAAAAAAGGAATAGAACCGACCATTGAGGTACATCAGCCAGATTACTTCAACGCCCATCCGCTGCAAGTTGATAAAACATTCAAGCGTGATATGACAAATGGCCAAATCCAGCATGCCCAAAGAATGTTAAAGGGTCTCGGGTTTGAACCGGGACGAAATGACGGCTATTATGACCTTAAAACCGAGATTGCCATTAAGGCCTTTCAGCAAGACCAGAACCTTAAAGTTACTGGAGAAATAGATCAAGAAACGGCGGCAAAATTAGAAGATGCCATTATCGAGAAAGTTCGCGATGAAGATAACGACGTTCAATTAAAGACAGCGCTCCTCTATATCGCCAAGTCGAGTGCTTCCATGAAATGAAGAAAAAGTCTGGCACTCGCTTTTTGTGTCAGACTTTTTCTTTCTTTTTTAGAGATACGTAGGCAGGACACGGTCTATTTGTTAAAATAAAGGATAGCTAACTTTTTAGAGAACATACGCAATCTTGCCGAAAATAGATAGAGGATGGTGAACAGATCTTGATTGAAGATTGGCTGCAGGCATGTTTAAAGGGATTGGCAACTATTTTTCTTCATCCTGTTTTTTATTTTTCTGTTTTCCTATCAATCCTTACCGGGTATCTTCGGATAAAACGGGAGAGAAACGATTTTCATGTCCGAATCCATGATATGTTTCAGGAGTTGCGCTTTTTGTTTCCGCAGGGAATTGTCTGGGGGCTCATCCTTTCGCTGATTACGATCGGGACAGGCCTTGTTATCCCCTTCGCTTCGTTGCTGTTGATTGGCGTTTTAACCATTTTGCTGGCCGTCACGTTCCATTTCCGGCTGCTCTCACCCGCCTATAGCTTTGGATTGGCCTTTTTTATCCTATTCTTTTTGCATGGCAGTGATGTCGAGCTTCCTTTTTTCAAAGAAATGTTTGCGAACCTCGACCGGCCAGTGTATGCTGGGCTTTCCTTATTGCTCGGCCTTCTGCTGATTGCTGAAGGCTCACTGATTGGCAGGAATGGCCCTGAGAAGGTATCACCCAAACTGACCGTTTCCAAACGGGGCTTTACAGTTGGTTCCTATGTTTCTAGTAAGATCTGGCTGATTCCGATGTTTGTCCTTGTCCCGGGTGGCAGTCTGCCTGCGCCATTTGAGTGGTGGCCCGTATTTTCAGCGGGAAGTACCTATGTGTCCCCTTTATTTGTACCATTCTTACTGGGCTTTTCCCGTGAGATTAAGGGCACGCTGCCTCAGCGGGAAATTAGGGTCTATGGAAAGAAGGTATTGCTCCTTGGAGCGTTGATTACCGTCCTTTCAGTGATCGGGAATTGGTATCCCATTCTATCGATAATAGCTGTTATAATCGCGATGCTCGGCAGAGAGCTGATCACTTATTTTACAAACGCAGCTGATGAAAATCTGCCTTTTTATTTCTCAAGAAGCAAGCTCGGCGTCCGTATTTTAGGCGTCATTCCATACTCCCCAGCAGATAAGATGGGGCTTGAAATGGGAGAGGTCGTCACAAAAATGAACGGAGTCGTTGTCCGCGACGAGCGGGAATTCTATGAAGCGCTTCAAAAAAACCGCGCCCATTGCAAACTTGAAGTCGTTGGCAACAACGGCCAAATTCGCTTTGCCCAGCGCGCGCTTTTTGAAGGGGAGCATCATGAACTCGGCATCCTTTTTGTCGAGGGCATGAAGGCAGGGAAGGAATGGGCAGTGTAGGCGAAAAGATATAGTATTGAAAAGGAGAGGTCTAGTCACTCTCCTTTTTACTCTGAAGCAACACAGTATCTGAGGAGGCTTTATCGGGGCTGACGGTTAATCACCTTTGCTAAATGATGTAGTTAAAGGCATTTTTAACAATTTGATTTCGTCCTTATTTGGTTGATAAAGATCAACCCAGAACCATATATAGTCTCCTTTAAACTAATTCGGATATCTTCAGGTTTGTAATCAACTCATAATTTTTATTAACAACTATGGTTTTAATCATAATTTCTCCCTAATTTCCTGTGATCCTAATCTATCACTATAGAAGATACTATAAAAACAAAAATAATACAAAAAGTTCTGTTGGTTAGGGTTAAATTTTGAATTATTGAGTCACTACCCTTAAGCAATGCTTAGTTGCATTGCTGAATCATTGAAATGCTGCATTACATCTGCCAAGGATGTATTGATTTCGATCCTTACATTTTGTACGATATTAGGTATAGAGGCAAATATCCTTGAATCCTTGAACTCAAATCTATTAATATACTGTCATTAAGCCAGGAGATTCTAAAACCAGCTTAAAGGGGTGTAATGAATTATTCTTGCCTGAAATGTAGAAATGCCTTGCTACTAGTTTCGTTTTAAAGATATTTTACTGTTTTTTACATCGAAATTTAGTTACACTCTCTATACTAAAATTGTACAAGGATTGCTTGGTAAAAAAGCGAGGAATGGTCATGGTCCCTTTCATTATATTGTCATCCCTATTATTGTTTTTGGTGCTCTACGGACCGATTCCAACCGTGTTCATTAGAAAACTATCATGGAATATTATTAAACGAGGAAAGCATCCAAGTGGTGTTTCCCTCACATTCGACGACGGACCTCATCCGTTATACACTGAACAATTATTGAATATCTTAAAAAAATTTCAAGTACCAGCAACATTTTTCGTAGTAGGCGAATTAGCTGCCCGGAACCCTGATTTGTTAAAACGTATGGTTAACGAGGGACACCATATTGGGATCCATCATAATAGACATGTGAGCAGTTGGATGTTATCTCCGTGGCAATTAAAAAAAGAAATTCAAACTTGTTCGGACACGATTCAAGCTTTGACAAATCATAAGCCACTGTATTACAGGCCTCCATGGGGGCACTTTAACCTTTTTTCTTTTTTGTTTATAAGACCCTATAAAGTTATTCTTTGGTCTTCGATCTCCAAGGATTGGAAACAGCTAAAAAAAGAGAGATTGGCCAGCCGGCTGGCAGGTGATGCGGGAGATGGAACCATCTACCTTTTGCACGATAACGGTGATACGATGGGCGCTGATTCCGCAGCACCAGGGACAATGATAGAAACATTGATGGAAGTGATCCCCATCTTGAAGCAACAAGGTTACCAATTCATTTCACTTGATCAATTACTTGTTGAAAAGAGTAATAAGCAAGGATTAAAGAGGTTAATATGAGCTTAGAAAATGTAACACCATATATACAGCAATACGGATATTGGTTAGTATTTTTCATCTTATTCTGTGGGATTGTCGGAATCCCTGCTCCAGAAGAAACTTTTCTGTTATTTATTGGTATTTTGTGTGCCAAGCATCAGTTAAGCTATTCAATCAGTACGGGTGCGGCAATCATAGGGGTATTAGTCGGTATGCTAACCGCTTACTGGATCGGTAAAAAAGTTGGATTACCCTTCGTCCATAAATACGGCCGCTATGTTAAAATTACTCCTGAACGATGGGACAGAGTCGATAAAAAGTTTCGTAAACATGGAACCAAGTCACTAATAGTGGGATTTTATTTACCTGGGTTACGACAATTAAACCCGTATATAGCGGGAGCATGCCGATATCCGTTCTACTATTATTTATTCCTTTCCATAATCGGCAGCGGTTTATGGGTTACGATATTTATTACCCTGGGATACTTCTTAGGAGATCAGATCGACATTGCTTATATAGGATTGATTGCAGCACTTTTATTAGTGTTCGTTTTTGTAAAATGGGTCAAAGATAAAAAAGCAGTATAGTCACTCTTATTCGGAGGAAAAAATGAAAAAAATAGTAGTCATGCCTCTCTTAAGAATGCCATCAGGGCATCATCAGGTGGCCGAAGCTTTAATAAATATGTTTGAAAAACAAAATAAAAATGTTGAGATCAAGAAAATGGATATCATGAGTTATACAAGCGATGTCCTGGAAAAAATCGTAACAAGTATGTATTTAAAATGGATTCGCTATACGCCCGGCACGTATGAACAGGTCTATAAACGGTTTATAAATTCCCATTCTGATCAATCAGGTTTACTAAAGTTATACAAAAAGCTTTTCATAAAAAAGATGGTGCTATTATTACAGGAGGAAAATCCCGATTTAATCATTTGTACCCATGGTTTTCCCTCTTTTTTGCTTAATCAACTAAAACTGAAAAGCAAATTAGATATCCCGGTTATCAACGTCTATACAGATTTTTTCGTTAATGATATGTGGGGCAAAAACGGGATTGATGTACATCTGGTTCCTAATCAGGAAATCAGATGGGAGTTAATTCATGAGTTTGGAGTTCCGGAAAGAAACATTCATGTAACCGGTATTCCTGTTCATGAAGAGTTTTTGTTTACAACCAAAGATCAAATACGTTCATCCCGGAAGAGAATCTTAATTTCCGGAGGGAACAGTGGTTTGGGAAAGATCTCCAGTTTGTTAGAAGAATTCAAGAAATCTAAAAGGTTTGACTATCTCGTGCTTTGCGGTAACAATCAAAAGCTGTTTAACCAAATCAGTTCGTGGAAGCTTTCCCATATTAAACCAATCCAATATCTTACATCAAGAAGCGAAATGAATCTTTTATATGAGCAGGTGGATGCGATCATTACGAAACCGGGCGGAGTGACAATCAGCGAAGTGATCCAGAAAAAACTTCCTATCTTTATTCACTCAGCCCTGCCAGGCCAAGAAGAAGTGAATTTAACATTTTTAACAAATAGAGGCCTGGTTTTTGAAATTGATCATGAACAACCCATTGAAATTCAATTGCTTAAGAAAATCGCGAATCAAAAACAGCTGTCTATTTGTCATAAACAAATGGAATCCTATCACAAGGAATTTGAAGTCAATGAACAGGGTATACTCGTTCTTATCGAATCATTACTTGACGGCAAAACATACAAACATAATAGTAGTCTTATTTCACATGAATATAGGATTAAACAAAAAGGGCTATCTATTTAGGATAAGTAGTTTCGATAATCCATTAACTACCAATAAAAAACGTTACTGCGATAATCTTATGCTTTTCGCTTGAACTTGTGAGCAATGCCAATAATCTCTTGCTATCATTGAAATGATTGCCCGAAAGATGATTTTAGCCGTAGATTGTTTTTTTCCAACGTATATACAAACATTATAAAAAGCCATCTTCTTGTTGTTTATGAGGATGGCTTTTTTAGTGAATATTTTTCACTTGCATATATAAGAATATACTTATAAGATGATAAGAAGGAAATACAGCAGGCGATGTAGTTACCTTCCTTATAATGAAAACAGGAGGTCTGTTTATGGAAACCAAACAAGATATAGATGTGGAAACCGCCGCAAGCATCCTTAAACTTTTAGGGGACAAAACGCGTTTAACGATGGTTAAAATTATGGCTGAGCACGAATGTTGTGTTTGTGAGTTTGTTGCTCTTTTCGAGATGAGCCAGCCAGCAATTAGTCAGCATTTAAGGAAGTTAAAAGATAGTGGAATAGTTAAAGAATCCAGAAAAGGCCAATGGATTTTTTACTCGTTAAATCCAATGCATCCATACTACTCCTTTGTTACAACTATTATCAGTGAGCTGCCAAGCCAACAATATAAATTAGAAGAATTAGAAGTACAAGGTAAACGTATATCTTGTGACTAACAACATGGAGGTATAACAATAATGATTTCTGTTACTTTAGCCATTCTTATCTTTTTGGCCACACTAACCCTAGTTATTTGGCAGCCGAAAGGTTTAGGAATTGGCTGGTCGGCATGTGGTGGAGCAATATTGGCTCTGCTTGTTGGTGTAGTTGATTTTAAAGATGTTATAGACGTCACATCCATTGTGTGGAACGCAACTTTAGCATTTGTTGCAATTATCATTATATCCCTTATTTTAGATGAGATAGGGTTTTTTGAATGGTCAGCATTGCATATGGCTAAAGCAGCAAAAGGAAATGGAGTAAGGATGTTTGTGTATGTAAGTATTCTAGGAGCAATCGTTGCTGCTTTTTTCGCAAACGATGGTGCTGCTCTTATTCTTACACCAATTGTATTAGCTATGGTTCGAAACTTGAATTTCAGTGAAAAAATGGTCTTTCCATTTATCATAGCCAGTGGTTTTATTGCAGATACAACTTCACTTCCATTAGTTGTTAGTAACCTTGTGAATATTGTATCAGCAGACTTTTTCGGAATTGGATTTGTCGAGTTTGCTTCAAGAATGATCATTCCAAACCTCTTTTCACTTGGAGCTAGTATTTTGGTTTTATATCTCTTTTTCCGTAAGAACATTCCGAAGAACTATGATGTATCCCACCTTAAAAAACCAGTTGAAGCCATTCGTGACGAAAAGATGTTTCGTTTATCTTGGATTGTATTAGGAGTTCTGCTTATTGGTTATTTTGCTAGTGAATTTACAGGAATTCCTGTCTCAATCATTGCAGGTATTGTCGCTATTTTCTTCCTTTTGATGGCTAGAAGAAGTCATGCGGTTAGCACTAAAACGGTTATAAAAGGAGCACCTTGGGCAATCGTCTTTTTCTCGATTGGAATGTATGTAGTTGTTTACAGCTTGCGTAATGTCGGGTTAACGAATATATTAGCTGATCTAATTCAACTGACAGCCGATAAAGGGTTATTTACCGCTACGGTAGGTATGGGATTCATTGCAGCTATTCTTTCATCCGTCATGAATAACATGCCAACAGTGATGATTGACGCACTTGCAATTTCAGATACGAATACAACCGGAGTGATAAAGGAAGCACTTATTTATGCCAATGTTATTGGATCGGATTTAGGGCCGAAAATTACTCCAATTGGTTCTTTAGCGACCTTATTATGGCTGCACGTATTATCACTAAAAGGTGTGAAAATCTCTTGGGGCACCTACTTTAAAACAGGAATTATTTTAACCATCCCCACATTGTTTATTACATTAGTTGGATTATATATATGGTTACTGATTATTCATTAAACTAACTTTACTAACAAAGGAGAAATTCAACATGGCTAAAAAAACAATTTACTTCTTATGTACAGGTAACTCTTGTCGGAGCCAAATGGCGGAAGGATGGGGAAAGAAATATTTAGCGGGCGAGTGGCAAGTACTAAGTGCTGGTATCGAAGCGCATGGTCTAAATCCAAATGCGGTTAAGGCAATGAAAGAAGTAGGCATTGACATCTCCAGTCAAACATCAAACATCATTGATACTGAAATTCTGAACAACGCTGATTTTGTTGTAACTTTATGCGGAGATGCAGCGGATAAGTGCCCAATGACACCTCCACATGTTAAACGTGACCATTGGGGATTTGACGACCCTGCAAAAGCAGAAGGAACGGATGAAGAGAAATGGACGGTCTTCCAGCGTGTACGTGATGAAATAGGAGAACGTATCAAGCAGTTTGCTGAAATGGGGAAATAACATACAAATGCCGGGAGAAATACCGGCTATTCTTTATGGGGGTATTTATATTAATGGGTAAAAAACGCTAAATAATATGAGACATTCCTTGCTTTAAGCGGGGGGGGGGAAGGAATGCAGGTTTATATTATCCTTTTCCCCTTTTTTTCTGTACAAGTTTTAAGAAAAAAGGAACCAGCTAAAATTAAGACTAATCGTGTTTATAAAATCTACTTCTATTTAAAAGTTAAGGTTGCTGCAGCATCCATTAACTAGTGTATGATTTCTTGTACTATTTGAATGGACAGGCGTTTACGAAATGAGCGGATTTTTTCCAAAGATTTGGTGCCGGCTATGTATAACTATATCGTTGGGAAACGATTCAGAAGTTCTGCAAAATGCAGTATAATCTTGAAGGATCTTAACATTTCCTTAATAACAGCTTAATAGTTTCGATCTATAGTTTACTTATAGAATCGTAAACTACTTGAGGAGGTTATTCTTTTGTTTAAGCACACATTTAAAAAAAGAATTTTGCCAATCGCGGTATTGTCCACGGTGGCGTTTGGAAGCTTGATGGGGACAGCAGCAACTCAAGATGTACAAGCAAAAGAAGCAAAAAGCAACGATTCAGAAGTTAAAAACGTTATCTTTCTGATCGGGGATGGAATGGGTGTTTCTTATACTTCCGCATATCGTTACTTGAAAGATAATCCATCCACACCTGTTGCGGAGAAAACGGAATTTGATAAATATCTGGTCGGCCAGCAGATGACTTATCCTGAAGATCCCGGCCAAAACGTTACGGACTCTGCTTCAGCAGCAACCGCAATGTCTGCCGGTGTAAAAACGTATAATGCAGCGATCGGGGTGGATAATGATAAATCCGAGGTAAAAACTGTATTAGAAGCTGCAAAAGAAAAGGGTAAAGCAACCGGGCTTGTGGCTACCTCGGAAATCACCCACGCAACACCTGCGTCATTCGGAGCCCACGATGAAAACCGAAAGAATATGAATTCCATTGCAGACGACTATTACAAAGAATTAATTAACGGCAAACATAAAATTGACGTTCTTCTCGGCGGTGGAAAATCAAACTTTGAGCGTCCCGATGCCAATCTTCCTGAAGCTTTCAAAAAAGATGGATACAGCTATGTTACCAATAAACAGCAGCTTTTAAAGGATAAAAATGAGCAGGTACTTGGACTGTTTGCTCCTGGCGGCCTTCCGAAGATGATGGACCGTACAGAGGATACTCCTTCTTTAGAAGTAATGACGAAATCAGCAGTAGAGCGGCTTAATAAAGACAAAGACGGATTCTTCCTCATGATCGAGGGAAGCCAGGTTGACTGGGCCGGTCATGATAATGACATTGTGTCTGCGATGAGTGAAATGGAAGACTTTGAGAAAGCCTATAAAGCAGCCATCGAGTTTGCCAAAAAGGATAAGAATACATTAGTGATCGCAACGGCCGACCACTCAACCGGCGGATACTCCATCGGTGCAGACGGCATTTATAACTGGTTCGGCGAGCCAATTAAAGCAGCAAAACGCACGCCGGATTTCATGGCTAATGAAATTGCAAAGGGTGCAGACGTTGAACAAACGCTAAAAAAATATATCGACCAAACTAAGGTAGCGTTAACAAACGAAGAAATTCAGTCCGTGAAGGATGCAGCACAGAAGAAACAGGTTACAGATATTGATAATGCCATTGAAAACATCTTTAACAAGCGCTCCCATACTGGATGGACAACGGGCGGCCACACTGGCGAAGACGTTCCTGTATACGCGTTTGGCCCTAATAAAGAACGATTTGCCGGCCAAGTCGATAATACGGACCACGCAGAAATTATCTTTGATCTTTTAGCAGATGAAAAAAGAAAATAAATGAATGCGATTGAAAAAATAATAGTCCCGTTGCTTGATAAGCAACGGGTGCTTTTATTACGAGTGAAAGAAGGAGGATTACTTTGAAAAAGATTATCTTTATCTTTATTTTACTGAATGTCCTTGCCGGATGCAGTTCAGGAAACGGTGGAGAACAACAGGCTTCTGGAGAACATGCAGAAAAAGTGGCAACAGAAAAGCCGCAACTTAAAGTAAAAGATGAGGTATATGTCCCAAATCCGCAAATAACAGACGACCTCAAGCTTACGGAAGCAGGACAAACGATTTCGGATGATAAAGGAAAGCTTACCTTAAAGGCGTATAAAAAAGTAAACGAACCGATTAAGGTAGGACCGATGGACTTAACTGTAAAAGAAGTAAAGGTGATGCATTTTGTACCTGATTACAGCATGATTGACTTTTTCCATTCCTATACCCAGGAAGAAGAATTTGATGTTGTAAAGATAGGAGTTGAATTCAAAAATACCTCAAAGGAGAAAGTGAAATTTACTCCTATCGCTCAATTAAAGATGAACAGCGGCGAACATAAAATGTGGGAAGATGACATTTATTTAGAGGAACTAAATGGAGAAATTGCGGAAAACGGCGATAACAAAGGGAATATAGGTTTCATTCTTACTGACACAAACACAGAAGATATAAAAAGTGTAGAGCTGTTAACGAGTGATGCTGTTGATAAAAATGGAAAAAGTATTGAAAAAGGTAGAAAGATCAAAATTGATTTTTGATGGTCGTAAAAATAAGTATAAATGATTCCGGAGCAACTAGTCATTATTTCGTGTTGACTGTGATTAGATCATTTGTGTTCTTACTACCTTTTTATGATAAGAAGGCCCAAAAGAGAAAGAATCTCTTTTGGGCCTTTCTCATTGTTTAGGAAACTGAACTCGTCCCTACTTTCATAAATAAGTATTACATTCACTAGTATGCTCTAATTATCTAGTAAAATTTGAAGAGAGCCAATTAATCAAACGTTTGATTAATAGACTCTTACCTCTTAATTATGACTAGACTGCCGATAATTGCTAGTTTGTATTGCAATTAATACAGGGGAAAGCGGGAAGGGATTGCGACTGCTGAAGAACTCCCGTTGCATAAGGGTTGTACCACGATGGTATACTGCAGGGGGTAGTCGAATCATTCAAAATTCGTTGTTTGACATAACAATGTCCATATAATACTTTGACGGAAATAGCTTTTAAGAAGGTAGGAAGAGGGTGATTACCATGCATATTTTATTTTTCGCTCCCTATTTTAATCAACCCAGAGGGAACTCAACAACGATCAAGCGAATCGTTCATTATTTACAACAGCAAAGTATAAGCACTTCTGTCATTCCTTACCTAGAGGATGATAATTGGAATTACCCTGATGCTGATCTATTTCACATCTTGCACGCTACCCGATTTATACAGTGGGCCGAGGAAAAGAGTTTCCGCTTAAACCGTCCCTATGTAGTTACCATGGGCGGTACGGATATTAATTTGGATTTGCAGGAAAGTATAGATGAGGAAATGTTGACCTTCTTAAATAACGCCAACTATATTACCGTTTTTACGGAAGATGCAAAAGAGAAGGTTGAAAAATTGTCAGCAAAATGGATGGATAAAACCGTTGTGATTCCTCAAGGTATTTGGCTGCCTTGGAGTATATCAACCAGAAAAGAGGAATTTAGCCCGCGTATTCTTCTCCCCGCTGGTTTACGTCCGGTTAAAGATGTTCTACATATTCTTCCTGCACTTGATAGGTTAATTTATGAATATCCGAATATGAGTTTTACGATTCTTGGTGCGAATTTAGATAATGACGTTTATAGAGAGGTACAAAAAGAGGCTGGGCAGCGTAAATGGATGAATTATGCTGGAGTAGTTCCTTATGAGGTTATGAAAATCTGGTACGATCAATCCCAAATCGTGATTAACACCTCCCAATCTGAAGGACAGTCACTTGCTCTTATGGAAGCGATGGCGATAGGGCGGCCTGTCATCGCGAGAGCAAATGAAGCGAATAGAGATTTAATTCGACATGAACAAACAGGCTGGCTTTATGAAACGATGGATCGATTTGCAGAGGGAGTTCACTCAATTGTAGAGAACGTCTCCTTACGGGAAAAGGTGGTTCATCAAGCAAAAGAATGGGTTACTGAACATTATTCAGCAGAAAAAGAGGCCGATAGCTATTTAAACTTGTACAAACATTTATAATATAGCGGTAAGATAACTGAAATCATAAAAAAAGAGTATAGATTGACGGAGAATAAAGACTTCTTCCGTCAATCGTTGACGAAAATGATAACACAGTCACTTTCGTGTATGATGCAAATTTTGAAAACATATTTGAAAAGAGTCCATTAATCAAACGTTTGATTAATACAGTGAATCAGATACAGATATAAATCCCTCGGGAGACTTCTTCTGATCTGCTTTTTTTACCTTTATTATAATTTCATTTCTGCAATCGCTTGTTTATTGCCTCAAGCATTATCCAACGGATGGAATGGAAAGAGAGGAGTAAAATAAGAATGTAAAATGACCTGTTCACTTTTTGTGAACAGGTCATTTTACATATTAATGGCACAACAATCCCATAAAGCGGCCTATTTATAAAAGTAACTTTACTGCATAACAATGTTATGTTACATTAGTTACAGAAAAGGGGTTTTTCAAAATGAGTGAGGAATTAATTTCGAAAAAAGAACTGTTAGAGTTGATGGGGATCTCCTATGGCCAGCTTTATAGATGGAAACGGAAGGATTTGATTCCGGAAGAATGGTTTGTCAGGAAATCGGCGTTTACAGGACAAGAAACCTTTTTTCCAAAAGAGAAAATCATTGAACGAATCAATAAAATTCAAACAATGAAGGAAAACCTTTCATTAGACGAGCTGGCAAATATGTTTTCACCGAATGTAACGGAGCTGAGCTTAGGTCAAGATGAATTGATAAAACGTAACATTGTTTCAGAACAAGTGTTGACCTTTTATTTGGAAAATGAAAAAGGTGGGCCGCAATTTGATTTTTCAAGAATCCTGGAGATATTTATTCTCGAAAAGCTTCTTCAGTCAGGAGATATTAATTTGGATGAAGGGAAAATGCTTTTGCAGGTTTTAAAAGAGAGTGGATCCTTAATTAAACAAAAAGATTGTGAATTAATCATTGTCCGAAAGCTGGGTGTTTCTAGTTGTTTATTGCTTGTAAATGCGGAAGCTGTTCATTTTGATAAAGGAACAAGAATGGTATCCCGGCTTTCTTTGCTGAATTGTATAGAAGAAATAAAGGCGAAATTATGGTAGAGGAGAATGGACGATTGGAAACGAAAAATAGAGGCGATTTGACCATTAATGGGTACGGGGCATCGAACGGCGGCCAGTTTCATCGCGTTATCATAAATGGAAAAGGAACGATTAATAGTGATGTTGAATGTATGGACTTCGAGTGTAACGGAACAGGTTTTGTAAACGGGAATCTTTATTCGAAAAATGCAAAAGTGAGCGGGAAAGGGAAATTTTTTGGCAAGATCACCTCAAATTCACTAAAAGTAGAAGGTCGCGCAATGGTTGACGGGGATATTTCGGCTCGCAATTTCCGAGTTTCAGGCAGTGCCTCCATTAATGGATGTGTGAAAAGTGAAGATATGAAGGTGCACGGCAGGCTGACGGTTGACAAAGATTGTGAAGCGGATGTATTCAAAGCAGAATGTCAGTTTACAATTGGGGGACTTTTAAATGTGGATCTGGTCGACGTCAAAATCTATGGAGAATGCCATGCACAAGAGATTGGCGGGCAAACTATTAAGATCAAACAAAAATCATCCTTGTTTGCTCAGCTATTCAAGCCGCTTTTTCAAACAATGTTAGAAACTGAGCTTATTGAGGGCGATCATATTGAATTGGAGAATACAGCTGCGAAAGTAGTCCGAGGCAACGATGTAACGATAGGTCCAAATTGCAAAATCGGCCTTGTAGAGTATACAGAAACGTTAACACAAGATAAAAAATCCATCATTGAAGAAAGCAGAAAGATTTAGGGAGGGGGAATTCATGGTGAAAAATCAAAACCTGATTATCAATGGTTCTGGAAGTTATCCAGGGGGGAGTTACGACAAAATCAGTATAAGGGGCGAAGGAACCATCATTAGTGATGTGGAATGCTCTGTTTTTAAAATATATGGAACAAGCGAATCATTGGAAAATGTGAAAGCCGATTGCCTTAGTGTATATGGCGAAGCCGAAATAAAGGGTAATATCGATTCGGGAGAGGCACATGTTTTGGGAACAATGTCCATTTCTGGAAAAGTGCAAATAAAACAATTGAAGATGCGCGGGATGCTGGATGCAGGGGGACGATTAACGGGTGAAAAGGCTGATATTAAAGGGAGTTTATCAGTTCAGGGTGATGTTGAGTATGACACCTTTTATTCTAGAGGAAGTTTTGAGATTAAAGGATTGCTAAATGCAGAGACGATTAGAATTGGGCTCAGATATGGCTGTAGCTCAGCAGAAGAAATTGGCGGAGGAAAAATAATCGTAAAGAAAAAAGCATCGCTTATTCCATTTGTAAAGGAAGAGGGGACATTATCCGCCAAGGTTATAGAGGGTGATGAAATCTACCTCGAAAATACCAAAGCAGAAGTCGTCAGAGGAAATACTGTAAAAATCGGCCCTGGCTGTGAAATTGGATTGGTTGAATACTCCGTTGATTTCTCACAAAGCGACGGTTCGACCGTGAAAACAAAAATCAAACAGAAAGGCAGCGATACAAAATGGTAGCGAAGGATCGTAATCGGGCAGAGCCTTATTGATCATTTATATGATTGTCATCGGATTTGGGGTTGGATTCTCAAGCATTTTTAATCAAGGAGGATGCAAATATGATACAAACTGATACAGCTATTTCTGTCAATGGTCTTGAAAAGTCCTATAAAAACCTGAAAGTGCTTAAGAAAGTCGATTTTACTGTGCAAAAGGGAAGTATCTTTGCCCTGCTTGGTTCCGTCCGGCTGTGGTAGCAGATCCTCGGAGTGTTGTTCCAGAACCGCCCCTCCTTCCGCCAATGGTGGGGGGCTTGTATTTATGTTTGTCGCTGTAAGTACCATTGTTGGGATGTTCGTTGGTTTGCAGGATCTATATGGGAAGAAATCAAACAAAGAACGCAGGAATCGTAATCATGTATTAAAGTAGTAAAGTGTGGGAACAACACAGACAGAAAATGATCAAACTTTTTTATAAACCAACACTTTAAAGGGTGTTGATGCAAATGCTGGTTGACTCAGCTAATAGTATATTTAATAATAATCCAGCTGCCTGTTTATAGGCAGCTATTTGTGCGACGGGCAGTCGCATAGAGTGTGGAAG
>NZ_RYZZ01000049.1 GCF_003989135.1 Peribacillus cavernae | reverse complement strand
GAGCCAGGATCAAACTCTCCGAAGAAATGTCTGATTGCTCATTACAATTTTTTGAAGTGTTTGCTCACTTTTAAAATAAACGTTGGCGCTTTGTTTTGTTCAGTTTTCAAAGAGCAATTATTTCGGCTAATCAAAAAGTATAAGTAGATATTTTCTGACCGTTCCTCTCGGAAGCGACTTTAATAATATATCATATTCTATTAATCAAGTCAACAAGTTATTTATCCTTTTTTTGCTGACTTAGTTATTATATCGACTTTTTTTTCTGAAATCAAGGCTGAAAAATAAATTCGCAATTTTAAATTATATTTTTAAGAAAATCACAAAAGCCCGTTGTCCACAACGGGCTTTTGTGATTGATTAGAGTGCTTCTTCAATGAATATCTCCCTGTTTTTTCCCAGGTGGATGATTTCTCCGGTATCCAGGAGCTTGACCATCGGCCTCGTTGGGCCATTGGACTCAATGAAGATAATTTCGGCTGTATATCCGTTTGATAGCTTAACCTTGCTTCCAATTGAAAAGTTTGTAATTCCTGATAATAATGTTTTGACCGCGCTTATATCGAATTTCCCAAAGTCATCTTGTAAAATCATCTCCATTACTTTAAAAGGAGATTGCTTTATCCGGTAGTTTCTCTCGGATGTCATGGCATGATATACATCAGCTACTGCGACAATCCTCGAGAATGCATGAGGTGACTGCCCCCTTCTTCCGGAAGGATATCCGCTGCCGTCCAATCTCTCATGATGCTGGAGAATTGCATATTTCACAGCCTCCTTTAGGAGAGGACTGTTCTGGAGCATTTGAAGGCTGTAAATCGGATGCCTTTTCACTTCTTCAAATTCCTCAGAAGACAGGCTTGTTTTCTTTTCGAGGATTGTTGGCGGTACTTTCGCCATCCCACAGTCCACCAGACAACCTGCCATAACTATCTGAAACATATCACCCTGTTCATAGTTTAAATTTTTTGCAAGATAACCGCTTATCAAGCCAACAGAAATCGCATGGTGGAATAGATAATCAGCTTTTGTACTGTAATGATGAAGCAAGAAAAGTTGTGACTGGTTTTGCATTACCTTATTGAATAAGGGGATAATCAACTCCCTTACTTTTGACACTTCGATTGAACTTCCTGCCTGCCAATTCCTGAACAGCTTTTTATAGCTTTGAACAGTTCTCAAGTAGGCTGAAATGAAATGGGAATCGTCCGCTTCCTTTTCCTCTTCTTCGTCTTCGATCATTTCTTTCGGAACAAACGGCAGGCCGTTGATTAATGTTTTCTCAACACTAACTTCCGCAATCAAAAAAGCTTTTAATACTTCCAAACGATCATGATTTATGATTGTTTTACTGGCCATAATTGGACGGTTGGCCAAGCCAGGTATATCCTTTGCGAGGATCGTGCCTTCTACTAGATCATCTGTTTTAACACGCAAACTGCCCACCCCTGTAACAGCTTAAATTTTAATGATTACCATAATATTACTGTACTTTCCTAATAAATTCTAGTTCAAATAGAACAAAAGCGCAAGCGCCTAAAAGGAACGTTGACTAACATCCGCCACGTCCTGTGGCGAACGTCGGCGTCAGCACATCCTGTGCAAGTCCGACAAGCATAAGACGAGCAGCTGTATGGGGAGCGGTTTTCTCCCCATCAGATGATTGGCTTATGACCTCGAGGCCGACTAAAATTGCCACGTCCTCATGTCTTCGTCGGCACTAGCACGTCCTGTGCGTCGGGGCTAGGCGCTGGAGCTGGATGTAGATAATCAAAATTAAGTTATCCACATAAAATTCAATCTATAGTTTCCTTTACAGTAAAAAAGGAAGCATCCAAATAGGATGCTTCTTTTTATTCCCCATCTTCGTTTTCGTCTTCAGTGGTGGATTCTTCTTTATCGGCAATTTCATCCTTGAAAGGCTCTACAGGCTGCGTTTCTTCGATTTCATTGAGGATTTCTTTTTCTTCTTCTTTTTCAACCATTGCCACCGTAGATACATATTCATTATCACTTGTCTCGAGACGGATCAATTTGACACCCTGTGTGTTTCGTCCTGTTCTCGAGATATCGTTTACATCCATTCGGATTAGGACACCGCCTGCAGTGATCAGCAATAAATCCTCTTCTCCAGTCACCGTTTTAACTGCAACAAGTTCCCCATTTTTTTCTGTTACATTACATGTTTTGATTCCTTTTCCGCCGCGGCTTTGAATACGGTATTCTCCAGCAGGGGTACGCTTGCCAAACCCGTTTATCGTAACGATCAGCACTTCAGAATCCTCTTCCAGGATTTCCATGCTGACGACTTCATCGTTGTTGCGCAAGGTAATCCCTTTAACTCCGGTGGCTGTACGGCCCATTGAGCGGACATCCGTTTCTGGGAAACGGATCAGCATACCGTGTTTTGTTCCGATAATCATATCTTTCTTTCCATCCGTTAAGCGAACAGAGATTAATTCATCCCCTTCACGTAATCCTAAAGCGATCAGCCCATTGTTGCGGATGTTTGCAAAAGAAGATAGCGGAGACCGTTTTGAAATGCCTTCTTTCGTGGTAAAGAACAGGAACATATCATCGCCAAATTCCTTGACTGGAATAATCGCATTTACCCATTCGCCTTTCTCGACTTCGAGAAGGTTAATGATCGGCAATCCTTTAGCCGTTCTTCCATATTCGGGAATTTCATATCCTTTGGCACGGTATACCTTTCCTTTATTTGAAAAGAAAAGCAGGGTATCGTGCGTCGAGGTGGTAAGGAGATGTTCTACAAAGTCATTCTCATTTGTACCCATTCCCTGAATTCCCCTACCGCCGCGTTTTTGGCTGCGGTACGTCGATACTGGCAGGCGTTTGACATACCCGTTGTGGGTTAGCGTAACAACGATGTTCTCAACGGGAATAAGATCTTCATCTTCAATATTTTCTAGTCCGCTGACCACGATTTCTGTACGGCGCTCATCATTGAAGCGATCTTTGATTTCTGTAAGCTCTTCACGAATAATAGCTAGGACCTTTTCATCATCAGCCAGGATTCCTCGCAATTCAGCGATCAAGGCTACCAGGGATTGGTATTCTTCCTCAATTTTCTCGCGTTCCAGGCCTGTCAACCGCTGTAAACGCATGTCAAGGATAGCCTGTGCCTGTTTTTCAGAAAGGTTGAATTGTGTCATCAATCCTTCTCGCGCAATATCCGTTGTCTGTGAACTGCGGATTAAGTTGATCACTTCGTCTAAATGATCAAGAGCGATACGCAAGCCTTCTAAGATGTGGGCTCGAGCTTCCGCTTTACGAAGCTCGTATTCTGTTCTGCGCCGAATCACAACTTGCTGGTGATCAAGATAGTACTGTAAACATTGCTTTAAATTCAATACTTTTGGCTGGCCTTCTACGAGCGCTAACAGGTTGATGCCAAAGCTTGTCTGCATGGCTGTATGTTTATAAAGGTTATTTAACAATACATTCGCATTTGCATCCCTGCGTACTTCGATAAAAATGCGCATACCGTTTCGATCGGATTCATCACGGAGATCTGTAATTCCCTCAATACGCTTGTCACGGACCAGTTCGGCAATTTTTTCAATCAGCCGTGCTTTATTGACCTGATACGGTAATTCATTAACAATGATTACCTGTTTCCCGTTTGACTTTTCTTCAATCTCGACTTTTGCCCGCAGGGTAATCGAACCTCTCCCTGTTTCATAAGCCCTTCTAATTCCGCTGCGGCCTAAAATGAGGCCAGCCGTTGGAAAATCAGGACCTGGAATGACTTCCATCAGCTCAGGAATGGAAATGTCCGGGTTTTTGCTGACTGCCAATACCCCGTCGATAATTTCACCCAACTGATGAGGCGGGATATTCGTTGCCATTCCTACTGCAATCCCTGAAGAACCGTTTACTAAAAGGTTAGGAAAACGGGCAGGGAGAACAGCTGGTTCTTTTTCCGAGCCATCATAATTT
Organism: Peribacillus cavernae; assembly: GCF_003989135.1. GTDB lineage: Bacteria > Bacillota > Bacilli > Bacillales > DSM-1321 > Peribacillus > Peribacillus cavernae. The sequence goes on along the minus strand of NZ_RYZZ01000049.1, from coordinate 45,055 downwards.
TCTTTGTAATCAATGGTGTCTTTATTAATATCACGGATTAGTTCCATGGATATTTTAGACATTCTCGCCTCGGTATAACGCATCGCTGCAGCAGGGTCTCCGTCGACGGATCCGAAGTTGCCGTGGCCATCTACAAGCATATAGCGATAGTTGAAGTCTTGCGCCATGCGCACCATTGTCTCGTATACAGCTGAATCACCATGCGGATGGTACTTACCGATCACTTCTCCGACAATACGCGCTGATTTTTTATAGGCTTTATCAGACGTCATCCCTAAATCATTCATCGCATATAAAATACGGCGGTGAACCGGTTTCAATCCATCTCTTACGTCAGGAAGGGCGCGCGAAACAATGACACTCATCGCATAATCTAAAAATGAAGTGCGCATTTCATGGCTAAGATTTATTTCTTGAACGTTTGGTTTCTCTATTTCAGACATGGAGCAACCTCCTATTAGAAGTGCATTTTAGACAGGGAAGACACCAAACATCTACCCTGTTTTCGATTAAACAAAAGAAAGTAAAACTTCTTGAACTTCGAAAGGTGTTCAGCGCAAGCAGCCTAGCCCCTCGAGGGCATAAGGCAATCACAGCAAGAAGGGAAGAACGCCTTCTTGCTGGATTGCCTTATGCTTGTCGGACTTGCGCAGGATGCGCTGACGTCGACGTTCCTTTTTACAAGGCGCTTGCGCTTTTCTTAGATATCCAGGTTTTTAACATAGATTGCATTTTCTTCAATGAATTCCCGCCGCGGCTCTACCTTATCTCCCATGAGCATATCAAAGGTTGAATCGGCTTCAATGGCATCTTCTAGTTTGACTTGAAGAAGAGTCCTCGTTTCCGGGTTCATTGTGGTTTCCCAAAGCTGTTCCGGATTCATTTCCCCTAACCCTTTATAACGCTGGAGTCCTGGCTTGGGCTGGCTGGGAAGCTGAGCTATGATCTCATCAAGCTGGCGGTCGTTGTAGGCATATTCTATTCGTTTGCCCTGCTGCACTTTGTATAACGGAGGCTGAGCGATGTAGATATAGCCGGCATCGATGATTTGTCTCATATAACGGAAAAAGAAGGTTAATAATAACGTTCTGATATGCGCACCATCTACATCAGCATCGGTCATGATAATAATTTTATGATATCTCGCTTTCGAAATATCAAATTCCTCACCGATTCCCGTGCCAAGGGCAGTGATAATTGTACGAATTTCCTGGCTCGAAAGGATTTTATCCAATCTTGCTTTTTCTACATTGAGGATTTTCCCTCTAAGTGGCAGGATAGCCTGGTTGTGCCGGCTGCGTCCTTGTTTCGCAGATCCTCCGGCCGAATCACCTTCAACGATATACAGTTCACTGATAGATGGATCCTTAGAAGAACAATCAGCTAATTTACCAGGCAAGCTTGAAATCTCTAAGGCGCTTTTTCTTCTCGTTAACTCACGGGCCTTCTTGGCAGCCAAACGGGCTCTTGCCGCCATTAACCCTTTATCAACAATTTTTCTAGCAACTGAAGGGTTTTCAAGCATGAACGAATCCAGTTTTTCAGATAATATCGAATCTGTGATCGTACGAGCCTCTGAGTTTCCGAATTTCGTCTTCGTCTGGCCTTCAAATTGTGGGTCCGGGTGTTTAATCGAAATAATCGCCGTCAGGCCTTCACGTACATCTTCACCCGAAAGATTTGCATCATTATCTTTAACAATGCTGTTCTTTCTTGCATAATCGTTGATGACACGAGTCAGGGCCGTTTTAAAGCCTGATTCATGGGTTCCCCCTTCGTACGTGTGGATATTGTTAGCGAAGGAGTAAAGATTAGTTGTATAGCCTTCATTGTACTGAAGCGCAATTTCGATCGATATTCCTTCTTTTTCTCCTTCGATGGAGATTGGCTCTTCATGGAGAGCTTCTTTGGTACGGTTCAAGTGTTCTACATACGACTTAATACCGCCTTCATAGCAATATTCGTTGGAACGCTCTTTTTCTTCACGCTTATCTTCAATGATGATCTTGATTCCCCTGTTTAAGAATGCCAACTCCCTTAATCGGGTAGCGAGGGTTTCATATTCAAACTCAAGCGTTTCGGTAAAGATTTCACCATCCGGCGTAAAATGGATCGTGGTTCCGGTATGGTCTGTTTCTCCAATGATTTTCAAGTCTTCCTGCGGGACTCCACGTTCGAATTTTTGATAATAAACATTGCCCTCACGATGGACAAATACCTCTAATACGGTGGAAAGGGCATTAACAACAGAGGCCCCTACTCCATGCAGCCCACCGGATACCTTGTAGCCGCCACCTCCGAACTTACCGCCCGCATGCAATACTGTCATGATTACTTCCACAGCTGGGCGTCCCATTTTTTCATGGATGCCAACGGGAATTCCACGTCCATTATCAATGACAGTGATACTGTTATCACTTTCGATAATGATTTTGATTTCATCACAAAATCCAGCCAGAGCTTCATCAATACTGTTATCGACGATTTCCCAAACCAAATGGTGAAGACCCCTGGCAGAAGTGGCACCAATATACATTCCTGGTCGCTTACGTACAGCCTCTAAACCTTCCAATACCTGTATCTGGTTTTCATCATAATCCATGGCTTGAGCTTCTCTTTGTTCCATTGCCACACCAACCACCTACACTTTTCTATTGGCATATTATACCGATTGTAAAGATTTCTAACAATCCAGTTCCTCTGAAATCTATGATCCATTGATCAAAATCGTTTTTTGCTGTGAACGTTTCTTTAAAGTAACCGATGCAAGGGGTGAATAATATATATGTTTATTTGTAACGACAATTGATTTTATTGACCCTTTTGCCAGATTAACTGTCATTTCTTTTTTTCTATCGAGAAATTCCCGCATGATAAAAGATGATTGGAGGATCTGTTTATCTAAAATAGCAATAACCTCATCGGTTTTTACAAGTATGTCCTCACCAATATGGAGATACATCGATTCACCTCGTCATTTGATCTTTGATAAAGTGAGAACTTCGATCAGTACAGGCTCTTCATCCCCACTGATGCAAGTCAAACAAACCGGGCTCGGCGTGCAGGATGTGCCAGTGAAGACGCCGCATAATTAGCATTCGTTTCTTCCTAGTTGTCCTTCACCTGAACGTTTAATTGCTCTAAAACTTGAAGAGAAGGTCTTACTGCCCGTTAATGCGGGACAAACTGCCCTGATCCACGAAAAAGGATGAAGCTTCACGCAATGTCTGGTGATCAATGCCTTCCACTGAGGTCGTAGTAACAAATGTTTGAACCTTTCCCTGTATCGTGTTTAGGAGATGAGATTGACGGTAATCATCTAATTCCGACAATACATCATCTAGGAGCAATATCGGATATTCGCCTATTTCTGCATGGATTAATTCTATTTCAGCAAGTTTCAAAGAAAGGGCTGTCGTGCGCTGCTGACCCTGGGAACCAAATGTTTGGACATCGCGCCCATTCACAAAAAAAACCAGGTCATCTCGATGAGGACCTATCAGTGTTACGCCTCGTTCTATTTCCCTCGTTCTAATTTTAACAAAACTTTCTTGGTATTCTTCTATCATTTTCGTCAAATCTGCGGATTCTGATACATCAAGCGATGGTTTATATTGAATTTCAAGCACTTCCAGTCCTCTTGATATCCCAGAGTGGATTGGTTCTGCCCATGCCTGTAGCAACGAAAGAAACTGATATCGTTTTTTAATAATTTTCGCAGCATATTGAACTAATTGTTCCGTTAGGACATCAAGCATCGCCGTATCGGTTTGTTTACGGGTTTGAAGAAGTTTTAAGTAATGATTTCTTTGTTGTAGTATTTTTTGATATTGACTAATATCATGAAGGTAAACAGGAGAAACCTGGCCAATTTCCATGTCGATGAAACGCCGTCTAACCTGAGGACTTCCTTTTACCAGGTGAAGATCCTCAGGTGCAAACATCACTACATTCATGTTCCCGACATATTGGCTTAATCTTTGCTGTTCGATATGGTTGCTTTTAGCTTTCTTACCTTTTTTGGAAATGACCAATTCTAACGGAATAGACGTATTTCTCTTTCTTACCCTGCCTTCTATTTTAGCATATTCCGCGTCCCAGCGAATAAGATCTTTGTCATTGGATGTCCGATGGGATTTTGCCATCGCTAAAACAAAGATCGATTCCATCACATTTGTCTTGCCCTGTGCATTTTCGCCAAGGATGACATTTACTTTATTTTCAAAGGCGACGTCCAGATCCTGATAATTTCTGTAATTCTTCAGCCTGATATTTTCTATATACATAATAGGTTCTTCCCTTTATGAGCGCATGATCAAAAAATTTCCGACCTGTGGGATTTCTATTTTATCTCCTTCTCTAAGCTTTCTTCCTCTTCTTACATCCAGTTCTTGGTTAACAAATATTTCGTGCTCACTTAAAAACCACTTTGCCATGCCGCCGCTTTGGATGATGTCTGCTAATTTCAAAAATTGGCCGAGCGTAATGTATTCAGTATCAATCTGAATCTTATTCATCGCATTTCACTCATTTCTAAAAGTAGTCTCCAATACTTTATTTTACTAAATATTTGAGATTAATACAAAAGCAGTGTATTTCTTTCTTGGGAAATTCTCGTTTAGCAGAAATGGGCTAATCAGTATGTCCGAACCGGCAGGATTAATTGCAGCATTGTTTCGTCATGCAGAGAGCGGATCACGAATGGACGCATGGCGCCGGTGAAGTTGATTTTTATATCAGTGCCCTCTAATGCTTTTAAAGCATCCATCACAAATTTGGCGCTAAAGGAGATTTTTAGTTCCTCGCCTTCTATCGATCCCGCCTGTACTTCTTCGACGACTTTCCCGATTTCTGGAGTGTTTGAGGATATCTCAATGATGCCTTTATCGAATGCTGTCAGCTTTACAACGTTGTTCCTGCCCTCTTTTGCCAAGAGCGAAGCACGATCAATCGCTTGCAAAAAATCTTTTACCCGGACGGTAACATCCGTTTTGCTGTCGGTTGGAATCAGTTTTGATGTATCCGGATAATTCCCTTCAAGTAGCCTTGAGAAGAACAATAAGTTTTTTGCTTTAAACAGAACTTGGTTTTCGGTAATGATAATTTCGATCAATTCAGTGTTATCATCGATAATTTTACTCAATTCGTTTAAGCTTTTTCCAGGAATCACTACGTTGTAGCTTCCATTCACGCCGTTTTCAAGAATGGCTCTCCTCATTGCCAGCCGATGGCTGTCTGTTGCAATACAGGATAATTCCCCGTTTTCCATCTTGAAGTTTACACCTGTCAAGATTGGGCGTGTTTCTGACGTGGACACTGCGAACACTGTCTGGCGGATTAATGTTTTTAATAAGTCGGCGGGCAGCTTAAAAATATTCTCCTCCTCAATTAAAGGCAAATGAGGATATTCCTCTGCATCAAGGCCATTTAAATTAAATTGAGCTCTTCCGGAACGGATTACAGTTTGAAAGCTATTTTGCACATCTATTTCTACCATATCCATTGGAAGTTTCTTTACAATTTCACTAAAGAAACGGGCGTTTAATACAATGCCGCCTGTTTGTTTAATTTCAACCAGTTCGTTTCCGGCTTCCTCTACAGGTATAAATGACTGGATTGAAATATCTGAGTCGCTTCCGGTTAATGTGACACCTTCGTTTCCAGCCGTGATTTTAATTCCGGTTAATATCGGAATCGTTGTTCTGGACGTTACGGCTTTCATTACTTCTTGAACACTGTGAACTAAACGATCCCGCTGGATGATAAATCGCATATATAACTCCCCCAATTCGTAATATTTAATGGCCTGATGACATAGAATATTAGTTATTATTTTTTTAAAAAAGTAGTAATAGTAGTAATAGGGCCTGTTAGTATGTGGATAACCCCAAAAGCCGTAAGGAAAAACAGTCTATCCACATGTGGATAGACTGTGTGTAAGTATAAGCTCGTTATTAACACTATTCAGGTTTAGTCATACCTTTAATTGATCCTGGATATCTTTTACTTGTCTTTGCAGTTGGGAATCAGTTTGCAACAGCTTTGAAATTTTGTCATGGGCATGGATGACTGTTGTGTGATCGCGCCCGCCAAACTCATCCCCTATCTTCGGAAGCGATGAGTCTGTCAATTCCCTTGATAAATACATCGCAATTTGCCTCGGAAAGGCAACGGACTTCGTTCTTTTTTTTGCTTTAAAATCCTCAAGCTTAACGCTGTAATGCTCTCCGACAGTCCTTTGGATATCAGGGATCGTGATGATTTTCGGCTTTGAGCTTGGAATGATGTCTTTTAGTGCCTCCGCGGCAAGGTCGGCATTTATATCTTTATTTATTAAGGAGGAATAAGCGACAACCCGGATTAAAGCACCCTCCAGTTCACGGATGTTGGAATCGATTTGGTTGGCAATATACAGCATGGCTTCATTCGGAATATCGAGCCCTTCCGCTTTAGCCTTTTTGCGCAATATCGCTATCCTTGTTTCTAAATCCGGTGGAGTTATATCCGTGATGAGACCCCATTCAAAACGAGAGCGAAGGCGATCCTCAAGCGTCGGGATTTCTTTTGGAGGACGGTCACTGGAGATCACAATCTGCTTGCTTTCCTCATGCAATGTATTAAAAGTATGGAAAAATTCTTCCTGGGTTTGTTCTTTCCCAGCTAAAAATTGAATATCATCAATCAGAAGAACGTCAACACTTCTGTATTTATTTCGAAAAGCTTCCGCATTGTTATCTCGAATGGAGTTAATGAATTCATTCGTGAATTTCTCTGAAGATAAATAGACGACTTTTGCCGAAGGATTATGCTCCTGGACATAGTGTCCGATCGCATGCATTAAGTGAGTTTTTCCAAGGCCTACGCCTCCATAGATGAACAGTGGATTATAGGCCTTCGCAGGGGCCTCGGCTACAGCGAGAGATGCTGCATGGGCAAAACGGTTGCCTGATCCAATGACAAATGTATCAAAGGTATTTCTCGTGTTCAACATATGCTGCGGAAAATCATTTTGATCGACAGCCTGTTTTTTTGCTTTTTTTAACGGAGCAGGCAAATCAAAGTCATTTTCCCCGAGGTTTGGAGGAATGATGAATTTAACTTCAAGTTCTTCCCCGGTTAACTCGACTAATACAGTGGAAATAAGATGGGAGTATCTCTCTTCCAGCCAGTCACGCGCAAACTCGTTAGGTGCCGTCACTGTCAGGATATCCCCTTGCAGCTTGTGTGCTTTAGTGGATTTCAACCAAGTCTCAAAGCTTGGTTTACTAATTTTCTTCTCGATTTTACCAAGCGCCTGATTCCATAAAGCGTCGATATTCTCCAATATAGTCCCTCCTTTTCGAGATATTCTATAAAAAGATAAACAAAAATCTGGCTATACAAAAGTCAGCCCCACAGAAAAGAAGTACGTTCTTCAGGTAATTTAGATCCCATGCATATAATGCAATATTTATGCAAGATTTTTTAACAGTGCGTATAAGCCAGTATAATTATTCACCAATAGTTATACAGAAAAATATATAATAAGGAATAAAAGCGTCTTTTCGACAATATCTACTGTTTGTGGACAAATTAATCTACAACTCTTGAATAAACTATCCACAAGTTATTAACATTCTGTGGATAATCAAATCTGTTGATAAAGTTATTAAGAGTGAAAACACAAATATAATATCAGATATTTGCCTTACTTGCAATGGCTTTTAAAAGTTTATCCACAAGACGCCCAGCCTGTGGGGAAAACTTTTCCACAACCAGCTACTATGTGTAAAACTTGTCAAAGTGAGTTGTGGATAGTGAGAAATATGTCGAAAAACTATCCACAGGACCTGAAATGATTTACTGGAAGAACTTTTTGTATGGGATGTCTGGAAGGCTTCGTTTTTATGTGTTTGATTTTTCTTTTAATCTTACTGAGTAAGCTGCGGCATTTTTTTAAAAGAGAGGTTGCATTTTTCAATTATCCTCTATATAATCATAGGGACTGTCTGTAATTGTTATTCCTCGAGGGAGGTGTCATATAATGAAAAGAACTTATCAACCAAATAAGCGCAAGCACAGTAAGGTTCACGGTTTCCGTAGCCGCATGAGCACAAAAAACGGACGTAGGGTATTAGCTGCACGCCGTCGCAAGGGCAGAAAAGTATTATCTGCGTAGACCACTGAAAAGTCTCAGTGGTCTTTTTTTCCATAATGGTTACCTGTTGCAGGAGGAAGGGCGTCCTTCCCCTGACAAGTTTGAATATGTAAAGCTAAACCCAATTTATTTTATTGAGGGTGTAAGGATGAAAAAGAAACTAAGGATCAAAAAGAATGATGAATTCCAGGATGTGTTTCGAAAAGGGGAATCATTCGCCAACAGACAATTTGTTGTCTATGTCCTTGAAAAACCAAATCAGGAGTATTTTCGAATTGGTCTTTCCGTTAGTAAAAAAATTGGGAACGCTGTCGTAAGAAACCAAATCAAAAGATACATAAGACAATCTTTTTTAGAGTTAATGGAAGATGTAAAGAATGGCAGCGATTATGTTGTAATCGCAAGGAAGCCGGCAGCCGAAATGACCTTTTTCCAGGTGAAAAGCAGTCTGGTGCATGTTTTGAAACGTTCGCAGGCTTTAATGTTCAAAACCAGAAAAAAGTAATGTCACCTTTTTTTTTGAAACCAATCTATTTTTCTTTCGTATATCCGAGTATAAAAAAACGCACTGCCTCTGCACTTGGCGATATAGACAGTTCTATATAATATTTAGATGAATTGTAAGATGACAGGAGGAAAATACGGTTGAAAAAACGAATATTACTCATTATCGGACTTGTTTCCATGATGCTCGTACTGACGGGATGTATGGAGGTAAATAAGCCGATCACGCCAGATAGTACAGGGTTTTGGAACGAATATATCGTCTATCCATTATCGGTGCTGATCATCTCTGTTTCTGAATTTTTGGGTGCAAGCTACGGATTTGGGATCATTGCCGTAACCATCCTGGTTCGCCTTGCCATCCTGCCGTTAATGATTAAACAAACAAAAAGTTCCAAAGCGATGCAGGCCGTCCAGCCGGAGATGAAAGAGCTCCGTGAGAAATACAGCTCAAAGGATGCGGCTACCCAGCAAAAGCTGCAGCAGGAAACAATGGCCTTATTCCAAAAATATGGAGTCAACCCATTGGCAGGCTGTTTTCCGTTATTGGTTCAAATGCCGATATTAATCGGATTTTATCATGCTATCAGCCGTACCAGGGAAATTTCAAACCATAGTTTTTTATGGTTTGACCTTGGCGATAAAGATCCTTATTACATCTTGCCAGTCATTGCCGGGATTACAACATTCATCCAGCAAAAAATCACCATGGTCGGAATGGACAGCAACCCTCAAATGGCCGCACAGATGTCAATGATGCTATACATCATGCCGATCATGATCGTTGTTTTCGCTGTTAACTTCCCTGCTGCCCTTTCCTTGTACTGGGTAGTCGGTAATATATTCATGATCGTTCAAACCTATTTCATTAAAGCACCGGACCTGAAAAAAGCAGCTGCCGGAAATGTGGGGGGAGCAACGAAAAAGTGAAACAAATAACTGCTACAGGACAATCTGTCGAAGAAGCAGTAGAATCAGCTTTAGCTACGTTGAACACCACGAGAGACCGTGTGGAAATTGAAATAGTCGATGAAGGAAAAAAAGGATTTTTCGGCTTGTTCGGAAGCAGGCAGGCGGTTGTAAAGGTTACTTTGCCGCCTGATGCAATCGAGGAAGCAGTTAAGTTTTTAAAGGACGTCAGTGACAAAATGGCCGCCCCCGTCCAGGTGGATGTGATCCGGGAAGGAAAAAACGTCATCTTTCAGCTATCTGGCGAAAAAATTGCGCTTTTGATCGGAAAAAGAGGACAAACTTTAAACTCTTTGCAGTATCTGACACAGCTGGTGACCAACCGTTACTCCAGGCAGTACCTGAATATCACGGTGGATGCCGAAGATTACCGACGGCGCCGGAATGATACACTTATCCAGCTGGCGGAAAGAATGGCTAACAAAGCGATGCGGACTGGAAAGGAAGTTTCCATGGAACCAATGCCTCCATATGAGCGAAAGGTGATTCATACCGCTTTAATGAATTACCCGAAGATCAAAACGACATCAAATGGAACTGAACCGCACCGTCATTTAGTGATTACACCAACTAAATAAGTACAAAAAGCTCCCGATGACGCTGTCATCGGGAGCTTTTTGTGCTGGATGAAATAGAATTGAGAGATATAAACAATAGGATGATTGGAGAAATCAGGCTAACAGGCTTGGTTGTTATTCACATGTGGATAAGTTAAAATAGAATGGCATAAACATATTGGGTTTTTATATGTGGATAACTATTGAAGGGTTATCTGCTTTTTTTCAGGTTAAGACTATGATACTCTAGTCATTTAGGACAAAAGGCCGTTAAGCACTTTGTCGCGCATTAACGGACATTTAGTCCCCCACTTCAAGGCCACAAAGTCTAAGTGGGGGAAAATTGTCCGTAAATTCCCGATTTGTTCAACTAACCATCAGTGGGGAATAAAGAAAATCTCCACTGATAGAAGTTTCACTTTATATAGATAAGATGTTTGCAAGAGAGGTGAAATCTATGGAGTACGATACAATAACGGCCATATCCACTCCTATGGGCGAAGGTGCGATTGCGATTGTCCGTATCAGCGGAGATGAAGCGATCACGATCGCAGAGAAAATATACAGGGGACCAAAAGCGAAAAGTCTCATCAAGGCCGATTCGCATACGATTCATTACGGTCATTTAGCCGACCCCAAAACCGGAGAAACAATCGAAGAGGTCATGGTGTCAATCATGAAGGGCCCGAAAACATTTACCCGTGAGGATGTAGTCGAAATCAATTGCCATGGCGGAATGGTTTCGGTAAATAGAGTTCTGCAGCTCATACTTGCTCAAGGTGCCCGTCTTGCAGAGCCCGGCGAGTTCACTAAAAGAGCTTTCCTGAATGGCCGGATTGACTTATCCCAGGCAGAGGCTGTTATGGATTTAATCCGCGCCAAAACAGACAGGGCGATGAATGTAGCATTAGGGCAGATGGAGGGGCGTTTATCGAAGCTGATCGGCACTCTCCGCCAGGAAATCCTCGAGACACTCGCACAGGTCGAGGTCAATATAGATTATCCAGAATATGACGATGTAGAAGAAATGACACACCGCCTGTTCATGGAAAAAGCCCGCTATGTTCAACAGGAGATTGAGAAATTGCTCCAGACTTCTCAGCAGGGAAAAATTTTACGTGAAGGTCTGTCAACCGTAATTATCGGCAGGCCGAATGTAGGAAAGTCTTCCCTGCTAAACAGCCTCGTGCATGAAAATAAAGCAATCGTAACCGACATTCCCGGGACAACCCGTGATGTGATCGAGGAATACGTAAACGTTCGCGGTGTGCCGCTCAGGCTCGTGGATACGGCAGGCATCCGTGAAACGGAGGATATTGTCGAAAGAATTGGCGTTGAGCGCTCAAGGGCTGTTTTGAAAGAAGCAGATTTGATTCTGCTGGTATTGAACTATTCCGATGATCTTACACCCGAGGACGAAAACCTTTATCAAGCCGTAATGGGCATGGATGTGATCGTGATTGTCAATAAGACAGATTTACCGGGAAAAATTGATATAGAACGCGTGAAACGGTTATCCGAAAGTCATAGAGTCGTAACTACATCGTTATTGGAGGATCAAGGAGTCGACGAGCTGGAGGAAGCAATTGCAGATCTGTTCTTTCAGGGCAATCTAGAAGCTGGGGACATGACATATGTATCTAATTCACGACATATTGCTTTGTTAGGCCAAGCTCTGCAGGCTGTCGAAGATGCGATTACAGCAATCGAAGCGGGAACACCGGTCGATTTAGTGCAAATAGATTTTACAAGAGCCTGGGAGCTGTTGGGCGAAATCACTGGAGACAGTGTCCATGAAAGTTTGATTGATCAATTGTTCTCACAATTTTGTTTAGGAAAATAAGGATTAAGGAGGGGTAAGGATGCAATACGATGCAGGTAGCTATGACGTGATTGTAATCGGCGCTGGACACGCTGGAAGTGAGGCTGGCCTTGCTGCTGCGCGGGTCGGTGCAAAAACCCTGATGTTAACGATAAATTTGGATATGGTGGCTTTCATGCCGTGCAATCCTTCCGTAGGGGGCCCGGCAAAGGGGATTGTCGTAAGGGAAATAGACGCGCTTGGCGGAGAGATGGGTAAGAATATCGATAAAACGCATATTCAAATGAGAATGCTCAATACCGGCAAAGGGCCGGCTGTACGTGCATTAAGGGCTCAGGCGGATAAGCTTTTATATCAACAGGAAATGAAAAAAACGATTGAAAACGAACCAAATCTAACTCTCATGCAGGGAATGGTAGAACGTTTGCTTGTCGAAGACGGTGTATGTACGGGGGTTGTCACGCAAACCGGTGCCGCTTATAAAGCGGAAACAGTTGTGATTACGACAGGGACTTTCTTAAGAGGGGAAATCATTTTAGGAGAGCTTAAATATTCAAGCGGCCCTAACAATCAACAGCCTTCCATCAGACTTTCCGAGCATTTGGAGGAGCTGGGTTTTGATTTGGTCCGGTTTAAGACAGGAACGCCACCCCGTGTCAACAGCCAGACGATTGATTACAGCAAAACAGAAATCCAGCCTGGTGACGAGGAACCGAGAGCTTTCTCGTATGAAACGACAAAATTCATCACCGACCAGCTTCCATGCTGGCTTACGTATACGAGTCTCGAAACGCATCAAATTATTGATGACAATCTCCATCGTTCACCGATGTACTCTGGAATGATCAAAGGTACGGGCCCGAGGTACTGCCCGTCTATAGAAGATAAGCGCCGGCTATGCGATCGAATACGATGCGATCATGCCTACACAGCTGTGGCCGACATTGGAAACGAAAAAGGTAAAAAACCTGTATACAGCTGGGCAAATCAACGGGACTTCCGGTTATGAAGAAGCTGCTGGACAAGGGTTGATGGCCGGAATTAATGCAGGATTGAATGCACTTGATAAGGAAGAACTAATTTTGGGCCGTTCAGATGCCTATATCGGAGTATTAATTGACGATCTTGTCACAAAAGGGACGAACGAACCGTATCGTCTGTTAACTTCACGCGCAGAGTACCGCTTGCTGCTGCGCCATGATAACGCCGATCTTCGCTTAACGGAAATCGGTCATAAAATCGGCATGATCAAGGAAGAGCGCTATCAGAAGTTCCTTGTAAAAAAAGCGGCAGTTGAGGCGGAAAAGGCAAGGCTTAAATCAATCATTATCAAACCGAATGAACAGACACAGGAACTGGTTAAAGAGAACGGCGGAACGGAATTAAAGGATGGGATACGCGCCGCTGATTTAATAAAACGCCCTGAAATGAACTATTCGCATATCAGGATGCTTGCACCTTCCGAAACCGAGCTTGATAGCGAAGTAACCGAACAGGTTGAAATCCAGATAAAATATGAGGGATATATCGAAAAGTCGCTTCAGCAGGTTGAACGCCTCAAGAAAATGGAGAATAAAAAGATTCCTGAAAATATTGATTACGATGCGATAAATGGTCTTGCAAACGAAGCCCGCCAAAATTTGAAAGAAGTACGTCCGCTTTCAGTCGCACAGGCTTCCCGGATTTCAGGGGTAAATCCCGCTGATGTCTCCATTTTGCTTGTGTATTTGGAGCAAGGAAAAATTGCTCGGATTTCGCATGCGAATTGAGATAACCTTAACCAGGGGTTCTATCCATTGTGGAGATAACCGAATACAAAAAAGGATTGAAAAACCTTATGAATAAAGAACAATTCCAACAGCTGTTACTGGAGAAAGAGATTACGCTTTCTCCTTTCCAGCTTGAACAATTCGAAACGTATTATCGGCTGCTCATTGAGTGGAATGAAAAAATGAATCTGACGGCGATTACAGATAAAGAAGAGGTATATGTAAAGCATTTCTATGATTCAATCAGTGCCGCTTTTTATTTCGATTTTAAAAAGCCTTTAAGAATTTGTGATGTGGGAGCAGGAGCCGGGTTTCCGAGCATACCTTTGAAGATTTGCTTTCCGGATCTCCATGTCTCGATTGTTGATTCCCTAAATAAAAGAATTTCTTTTTTAGAACATCTTGCAAAACAACTGCAGCTTGTAAGTGTTTCCTTTTACCATGACCGTGCCGAGACATTTGGTCAAAAGCCTAAACATCGCGGGGTATATGATATCGTTACAGCAAGAGCGGTGGCAAGGATGTCTGTGCTGAGTGAGCTTTGCCTCCCGCTCATTAAGGAAAACGGAATGTTTATTGCCATGAAGGCATCGAGTACAAATGAAGAAATGGAAGCGGGCACTAAGGCGATTACAACGCTGGGCGGAAAAGTAGAGCAAATACATCATTTCCTTTTGCCAAAGGAAAATAGCGAAAGAAACATTATTTTTATTAAAAAGGTAAAGCCAACTCCGAAAAAGTATCCGAGAAAACCCGGAACTCCAAATAAAATACCGATTGAATGACAAACGGAGATCATGTATGGCTTGGTAACCGAAAGGATGATTGCTGCAGGAAATTTTAATTTCCTCTAGCGCATGCCTCCATTTTCTTTTACTATAAAAGGTAGGGGTTTTTCGGTCGGCTTATAAACAGATGTGTAACTTTGTCAAAGAGTCAAGCAGGATTTGTCGCTTGCATAGAGAATATGTAATGTGGGAGTTTCTTAAAGGTGGTGTAGGGAGATGAAGCATCCTTTTTCGCGATTCTTTGGTTTAGGCGAAAAAGAAGAGCAGCAAATTGAAGTGGAAATGGACACACCGAGCAACAATAATGAAGAAATAAAGAAAATTTCCATCTCCAATATTGTGCCGAATCGATATCAGCCAAGAACAGTATTCAATGATGAAAAGATCGCTGAATTAGCACAAACCATTCATACACATGGCATCATCCAGCCGATTGTAGTAAGGGAGTATGAAAAGGGACAATATGAAATTATCGCCGGCGAGCGCCGTTTTCGCGCCATGCAGACATTAGGCTGGGAAACAGCTCCGGCTATTGTAAAAGATTTCAACGACACTGAAACGGCTTCAGTTGCACTTATAGAAAACCTGCAGCGTGAAGAACTTTCCCCGATTGAAGAGGCTACTGCGTACGGAAAGCTGTTAGATCTTCATAGCCTTACACAGGAAGCATTGGCACAACGGCTCGGGATCGGCCAATCCACAGTGGCCAATAAGATAAGACTCCTTAAACTTCCTGATGAAGTACAGGCGGCGCTTCTGCAAAAGCAAATTACAGAGCGACATGCCCGTTCTTTAATTCCTCTAAAGGATCCGGAAAAGCAAATAAAATTGCTGCAGGAAGTTATTGAGAAGAATTTGAATGTAAAACAGACAGAAGAGCGGGTCATAAAACTGCTCGATAATTCTGAAAAACCGCCGAAACCGAAAAGAAAAGCGTTTAGCAAAGATATGAGAATTGCTGTAAATACGATTCGGCAATCATTGAATATGGTGACGGATAATGGCATTAATCTTGATTCTGAAGAAGAAGAATTTGAGGAATACTATCAATTTACAATAAAGATTCCAAAGAAAAAAGGATAATCTCCGCTTTACTTAACCCGCTTGGCAGCTGTTGATTGCCAAGCTTTTTTGTTGTTAGTAATGAAAATTCCTTCGTTTCGTAAGAAATAGCCTATTCCTTCGTTTTTTCATGATAAAATAGAAAAGGTATTTTTCTTTTGTCGGAAGGAAAAGGAAGATAATTGGACCGAAAGTAGGTGGCATCAATGGGACAGATTCTTGCTATTGCGAATCAAAAAGGCGGCGTAGGGAAAACGACGACTTCCGTTAATCTCGGTGCCTGTTTAGCATACATAGGAAAGAAAGTGTTATTAGTGGACGTCGACCCCCAGGGAAATGCGACGAGCGGTGTTGGCGTTGAAAAAGCATATGTAGAACAGTGTATCTATGATGTATTGGTGGATGACATTGAGGCAGATGAAGTAATTAAAGAAACAAAGGTTGAAAACCTTTTCGTGATTCCTGCAACTATTCAGCTAGCCGGAGCAGAAATTGAGCTGGTTCCCACAATTTCGAGAGAAGTGCGCTTAAAAAGGGCATTAGAAGAAGTGAAGGACCGGTTTGACTACATTATCATTGATTGCCCGCCTTCTCTAGGGCTGCTCACCCTCAATGCCTTGACGGCTTCAGATGCGGTCCTGATACCGGTACAATGTGAATATTACGCATTAGAAGGGCTAAGCCAGCTGTTGAATACCGTCCGTCTTGTTCAAAAACACTTAAATCACGATTTAAAAATCGAAGGAGTTCTTCTGACAATGCTTGATGCGCGTACGAACCTGGGTATTCAAGTAATTGAAGAGGTAAAAAAGTATTTCCAGGATAAAGTCTATAAAACGATCATTCCCAGGAATGTCCGTTTAAGCGAAGCACCAAGCCATGGAGAGCCAATCATTATTTATGATCCGAAATCAAGAGGTGCAGAGGTTTATCTGGACCTGGCAAAGGAAGTGGTGTCAAATGGCTAAAGGACTCGGAAAGGGGATCAATGCCCTATTTACAAACTTGGAAGCTAAAGATGATGCAGTACAGGAAATCAAACTGAGAGACATACGACCAAACCCTTATCAGCCACGGAAGGTATTTACTCCTGAAGCGATTGAAGAACTAAAGCAGTCGATTATCCAGCACGGTATTTTGCAGCCAATCATTGCAAGAAAAAGCATAAAAGGGTATGAAATCGTTGTAGGGGAAAGAAGGTTCCGAGCGGCAAAGGAAGCAGGCCTGAAAACAGTTCCGGTGGTGGTAAAGGAATTAGATGAACAGCAAATGATGGAACTGGCAATTCTCGAAAATTTACAGCGTGAAGACCTTAATCCGATTGAAGAAGCTTTGGCCTATCAAACGCTTTTGGAGAAGCTTCAACTTACCCAGGAAGAGCTGGCCAAACGATTGGGCAAAAGCCGTCCGCATATAACCAATCATATTCGACTGCTGAGCCTGCCGGAAGAGATCCAATCGAATATTTCCGAAAGCAGGATTTCCATGGGACATGGACGTACCCTGTTAGGATTAAAGAATAGAAATCAGATTAAAGACGTTGTCGATAAAGTGATCAAGGACAATATGAATGTTCGTCAGCTCGAACAATATATCAATCTATTAAATGAGGATGTTTCACGTGAAACAGTGCCAGTTGCGAAGCCCAAAAAAGATGTTTTTATTAAAGAACGGGAAAACAGTCTCCGTGAACGTTTTGGAACACCTGTTACCATCAAACAAAGCAGGAAAAAAGGAAAAATTGAGATTGAGTTTTTCTCGAAAGAAGATTTAGAAAGGATTCTGGAAATTATTGATTCGGAAAATCTATCTTCTTGAATCATCTTTACTAAGATGGTTTATTTCTTGAACTGATTTTCTGGTTGATAAACAAGACACAGGGTGCAAAGACCATGGTATTATTGGGAACAATCGTGAACGGGGTGCTGATTATCATCGGTACCCTGCTCGGAAGGGTCCTTCACCGCATTCCGCAAAAGATGAAAGACACTGTCATGTATGGGATTGGATTAGCCGTTGTTGTGTTAGGACTGCAAATGGGTTTGAAAAGCCAGCAATATTTGATTGTCATTTTAAGTCTTGTAATCGGGGCGGTTATTGGTGAAGTGATTGATTTGGACGCAAAACTGAATTTGTTAGGAAATTGGTTGGAAAGAAAGCTTGGATCAAAGGAAGGCAATTCGATTTCTCAGGGGTTTGTAACCGCAACTTTGATTTTTCTGATCGGTGCCATGGCTATCATCGGTGCGCTGGACAGCGGGATCAGGCAAGACCATGATGTTTTATACACAAAAGCGATCATCGATGGGTTTACAGCAATCATTTTGACAACTACTTTAGGAATCGGCGTCATTTTTTCTGCGATACCAGTAGTAGTTTATGAAGGTGCTATCGCGTTGTTTGCGACGCAAATAGATAAAATTGTACCAAAGGTCTTAATGGATTCATTTATTTTGGAAATGACGGCAACCGGCGGTGTCATGATTTTTGCCATAGGCCTGAATCTGATTGGGATTACGAAAATCCGGGTCGCTAATTTGCTTCCCGGGATTTTGGTTGCAGCATTGCTTTCCTGGATCTTTTATTATTTTCATATCCAACTGTAAAAACAGCCCAGCAAATTAAGGTGTTTTTTCTCGATCGAAGGCCCAGTTTAAATGAGAAATATTATTTTTCCCATGATGCTGGCTGCCCGCAAAATAAATGCCATTGGCAATGGTTCTCGCCATTTTAAGAACAAGGTTTAAACGAGTATTCTGAAGTACCATGAACTCCATGAAGCCGCTGACATTTACAATGCCTGTGATATGCGCCTCCCCAACGGCGGGGAGATCTTTATTTACGCCTGCTCCTGGCTTAACAGGCCCTTCACCGATCTGGACGATGCCCACGCTCTTGATCCTTCCTAAACAAGCGTCGACTCCGATAATAAAAGGATCCACATGCTTTGTTTTTATTTCAGCGAGTTTTTCCTTCAGGTTCATCGCATGAATAGGATCATCAAGGGTTCCGTACACAAAAAAAGGAGAAGCAGCTTTCTCTTCAAGAAAAGTTCCGACAAGCGGTCCGAGTGAATCTCCTGTTGACCGGTCTGTACCGATGCAAACAATAACAATAGGCAGAGTTCGGTCTTCAGGAAGCAGGGTAAGAAGTTCCTGAGAAATTTTTCGCACTGCATCCAAATCCTCGTGCAAGATCCGACTCATTGTATTTTTATTCTCAAAAAAGCTGGACTTTAGGTTCATCGGTACCACTCCTCCTCTATAATAGCATTAACAGTATACGGAAAAATAAGGAGTTGTATACGTGCTGTAGCGGGGAAAATTAAAGAAAGCTTCTATATCAAAATATGAAAATCAGAAGAATTGAGATGGGGTTGATAAATATGTACTGGCTGCAGGCTGATTTGAACGGTTTCCGTGTACAGAAGTTGCTTTACCTATATACCCATAGTATTTTTATATAAAAACCTCTAAATTGTTGTTACAATAATCTTTAAAGTAATGGATCGAAAAAAGAAGGTGTAAATATGGATTACTACGAAAAAATGCGTGATAAGCTTTCTGAGCAATTTTTAAATGAAAATACATGGTTGAATATTGGAGAAGGCTTTATAAAAATCATTTTAATTCTCGTTATTTCCAGTTTTGTCATCAAACTTGGCAAGAAAATCATAAAAAAATTCTTTGAAGTCAGGGAAAGAAGCCCGCTGCGGATTTCCCAGCGCAGGGAAGCAACGATACTGAGACTGCTGGAAAATATTCTTACATATGTGGTCTATTTCATTACTTTCATTATGATTCTTGAAGTAATGAATATTGATGTCAAGGCGCTGCTTGCAGGGGCCGGAATCGTCGGCCTTGCTGTAGGGTTTGGTGCACAAAGCCTTGTCAAGGATGTGATCACAGGCTTCTTCATTATTCTTGAAGATCAGTTTTCCGTCGGGGATTACATTCGCATCGGTGAATTTGAAGGAGAAGTGCTTGAGATTGGACTCCGGACCACGAAAATGAAAAGTGCAACCGGGGAATTACATGTGCTGCCAAATGGAAGTATTATCGAAGTGACCAATTTTTCTATCCTGAACAGCTTAGCAATCGTGGATGTAAGCATTCCTTATGACAGCGATGTGGGGCTTGCAGAAAGAGTCATTTCTGAATGGCTTGCGGATATGCCCGACCGTTATGAAGATATGGTGAATCCTCCAGAGTTGTTGGGGATTCAAACCTTAAATCCCACAGAAGTTGTTCTGCGAATCGTTGCTGAAACATTGCCGACTCGCCACTGGTTTATCGGAAGGGTTTTGCGAAAGGAAATAAGAGCTGTCCTGGATGAAAATGGCATTGAGAGTCCGGTGCCGCGTATGGTGATGTACAGCCGTGATGAGAAAGGCAGTATCGGCCAGAAACAAAAACAAGCGGAATAAAGGAGCGGGAGAGGAATGGAAGAGAAAGAATTTGCCATAAATGATGTAGTGGAAATGAAAAAGCCTCACCCATGCGGCACCAACCGCTGGAAAATCATTCGATTAGGCATGGACATCCGAATCAAATGTGAGGGATGCGGCCATAGTGTAATGCTCCCAAGAAGGGAATTCACCAGGAAAATGAAGAAAAGGTTAGAAAAGGATGAACAATGATCATGCTTTTTTACTCGAATAATGCAATCTGCTCCAGATGAAGTCACTTCCTGTACTTGTCTTTTTGTATAGCAAAATCTATAATTGTGAAAGGTTTATGTAGTCTATTGAAATGAAGTTTTCATCCTATAAGTATTTTTAAATTGAAATCAGGTTATCTACATCCAGCTCCAGCGCCTAGCCCCTCGAGGTCATAAGCCAATCATCTGATGGGGAGAAAACCACTCCCCATACAGCTGCTTGTCTTATGCTTGTCGGACTTGCACAGGATGTGCTGACGTCGATGTTCGCCACAGGACGTGGCGGATTTTAGTCGACGTTCCTTCAAGGCGCTTCCGCTTTTGTTATAGATAAGGGAATTTTTGAGGAGTGGAAAAATTATATGGCTTTAACAGCAGGTATCGTCGGATTGCCGAATGTAGGCAAATCGACTTTGTTTAATGCAATAACACAGGCTGGTGCCGAATCAGCCAACTATCCGTTTTGTACAATTGACCCGAACGTTGGGATCGTCGAGGTTCCTGACAGCCGTTTACGGAAATTAACGGAGCTTGTACAGCCAAAAAAAACAGTCCCGACTGCCTTTGAATTCACTGATATTGCAGGGATTGTCAAGGGTGCCAGTAAAGGTGAAGGACTGGGGAACAAATTCCTTTCACACATTCGCCAGGTAGATGCCATTTGTCAGGTCGTACGGTGCTTCTCCGATGATAACATCACTCACGTGTCCGGAAAGGTTGACCCGATTGATGATATTGAAGTCATTAACCTCGAATTGATCCTTGCCGATCTGGAATCTGTTGATAAACGCGTCGACCGCGTTGGCAAGATGGCGAAGCAAAAAGATAAGGATGCCATGTTTGAACATGAAATCTTGTCAATGCTTAAGGAAGCATTTGAAGCGGAAAAGCCTGCCCGTACAGTGGAATTTACAGAGGAACAAATGAAAGTTGTAAAAAGCTTGCACCTTCTAACCATTAAACCGGTTCTTTATGTAGCAAATGTAAGTGAAGACGAGGTCGCCAATCCGTCCGATAATGAATACGTCAAAAAAGTCCGAGAATATGCGGCTAATGAAAACGCAGAAGTCATTGTCATCTGCGCTAAGATTGAAGAAGAAATTGCCGAGCTTGAAGGAGAAGAAAAGGAAATGTTCCTCTCTGAGCTTGGCATCGCAGAATCCGGACTTGACCAATTAATCAGCGCCTCTTACAAATTGCTTGGCCTGGCAACCTACTTCACGGCAGGTGTACAGGAAGTTCGTGCATGGACTTTTAGAAACGGCATGAAGGCTCCGCAGTGTGCAGGTATCATCCACACTGACTTCGAGCGCGGCTTCATTCGCGCAGAAATTGTCTCTTATGATGACCTTCTTGCAGCAGGAAGCCATAACGCGGCTAAGGAAGCAGGCAAGGTCCGTCTCGAAGGAAAAGAATATGTCGTTCAGGACGGCGATGTCATCCACTTCCGCTTTAACGTGTAATTATAAAGCCCTGCTATAATCTGCAGGGTTTTTTTACTGTAAAGGAAACTATAGATTGAATTTTATGTGGATAACTTAATTTTGATTATCTGCATCCAGCTCCAGCGCCTAGCCCCGACGCACAGGACGTGCTAGTGCCGACGAAGACATGAGGACGTGGCAATTTTAGTCGGCCTCGAGGTCATAAGCCAATCATCTGATGGGGAGAAAACCGCTCCCCATACAGCTGCTCGTCTTATGCTTGTCGGACTTGCNNACGTTCCTTTTAGGCGCTTGCGCTTTTGTTCTTTTGTACTTGAGAAACGAAACGTGAAAGCATAATTGCAAAACCACATAAGCTGTGGTATACTTTCATCTTGTGAGTAATTAATTGATAATTGCTCCTTGCCCATTTCGGGCCGTTTAGACCAAAAGGAGGTGACAGTGATGAAAAAATACGAAATTATGTATATCATCCGTCCAAACATTGAGGAAGAAGCTAAAAAAGCTCTAGTTGAACGTTTCAACACCATCCTTACTGACAATGGTGCGGAACTGGCAGAATCGAAAGAATGGGGTAAGCGCCGTCTTGCTTATGAAATCAATGATTATCGTGACGGTTATTACATGCTTCTTAAAGTAAATTCGGAAGCTGCAGCTATTCAAGAATTCGATCGTTTAGCTAAAATTAACGAAGACATTATCCGCCATATGACAACTAAAGATGAAGAATAAACCGATATTTATATATAAACATTTCCGATATTCAGGAAAATAGGGGTTGATTCTGATGATGAACCGCGTAATTTTAGTAGGGCGTTTAACGAAAGATCCTGAGTTACGATATACACCGAATGGAGTACCTGTGGCAACGTTTACCCTTGCTGTAAACCGTAATTTTACGAATCAGCAGGGTGAACGTGAAGCGGACTTCATCAACTGTGTAATTTGGCGTAAACCTGCTGAAAATGTGGCGAATTACTTGAAAAAAGGTAGTTTGGCCGGCGTCGATGGACGAGTTCAAACACGCAACTATGAAGGACAGGACGGCAAACGGGTATATGTGACAGAGATTCAGGCTGAGAGCGTTCAATTCCTTGAACCACGAAGCAGTTCAGCGGGTGAAAGAAATGAAGGCGGTTCTTATGGTAATCAAAGAAATAACAATGATTCTCCGTACGAACAAAATCAGAATCAGAATCAACGCAATAATAATAACAACAATCACACCCGTGTAAATGATGACCCATTTGCCAATGACGGAAAAACCATCGATATTTCAGACGATGATCTTCCATTTTAAACATTCAACCGTTTTTAATGAAATAAGAGTACAAGGAGGGAATTTGATATGGCAGGCGGACGTAAAGGTGGACGCGCAAAGCGTCGTAAAGTTTGTTACTTCACAGCAAACGGAATCACTAAAATCGATTACAAAGATGTAGATCTTCTTAAGAAATTCATCTCAGAACGCGGTAAAATTTTACCACGTCGTGTAACTGGCACAAGCGCTAAATACCAACGTAAATTAACTGTTGCTATCAAACGTTCACGTACGATGGCATTGCTTCCATACGTATCTGGTGAGTAATCATGAAGGCCCTGTTTAGCTTTTAAAGCATAACAGGGCTTTTTTTGTGTGAATACCGGACTTGCTTTTTTAAAATGAGAGCGATCGGTTGAAATATGAGAAGGAAAATGGCTACAATGCTAGAGAGCCCATTTGCCATTCAGTAAATGGAGAGAGATAATATTTTGTGAAGGTTGTGGAAGTTTGAACAATGGAAGGAAGATAGCTGAAGGAGGAGCACTCTTAGCTCTTTATAGTATTTTATTGTTTTTAACGGTTCAGGTTCCCTTTTTAGGAGCGGTTTTACTTTTTTTTCTGCCCGTCCCGTTTATTTTAACGGCTGTCAAGCAGAAACTGACATGGTCAATCGGGTTCTTATTTGCCGCTTGCCTTTTGGCAGCTCTGTTCGGTACGATATTTGCGATTCCGATGGCCTTGATCACAGGATTAACAGGAATTACAATCGGCTATCTCTTAAAAAGAGACAAACCAGCGTTTATCATCTATATAAGTGCCGTTCTTACTTTTTTAGCCGGAGTATTGGTATTATATGGAGTGTCTGTCTGGTTCCTTGGCATCAATTATCTGCAGGACTTCACTGAAGTACTGAGGGAATCGATTGATAAATCGTTTGAAATAATGACGGCGATTGGACAGGAACCGCAAGAATCCGTCCAAAAAAGCTTATATGCTTCGATAGATATGCTGGATACCATACTGCCTGCCCTGTTGATTGTTTCTTCAATGGTTATGGTCGCCTTATTTTTCCTTGCTTCGCATCCCATTTTAAAGAGATTCAGCGAGAGAAAAGTTTCATGGTCTCCATTGAGAGAACTTCAACTTCCTAAAAGCCTTTTATGGTATTATTTAATTACGATGATTACCACATACTTTCTGAAACCGGAAGAAAACAGTTTTTTCTTTATGGCGGTTGCTAACCTGCTTGTTATTTTGCAGCTGTTGATGCTGCTTCAAGGATACTCGCTGTTGTTTTTTTTCAGTTATATAAAAGGCTGGGCGAAGCCAGTTCCGATTACCATTCTCGTCATCTCATTATTTCTGCCCTTGTTTCAGTCAATCATTCGTATTTTAGGGATACTGGATCTGGGGTTTTCTTTCAGGGAGACACTCCAGAAAAAGAAATAATCAAGGGATTTTTTAAAAGAGAGTATAACTTTTTCATGAGTACTGGTGTCTAGCTCCAGGGCCTAGTCCTTCGAGGTCATGAACCGCTTGCGCTTTTCTTACAGACATGCTTTTAGGAGCTGAAAATATGCCATCTTTTTTACAGAAGCAGTCTATTAGGTATCCAGTTTATGGATTAATGGCTGTGATGCTTCTCGTTTTAGGTGTTGTTGCCTACTATTCCTGGTGGATTGCGCTGATAGGCTTTGTGCTTCTATCTGTATTATTTTTTATGACATTACAAATTGAATACCAGAACAGGCGTGAAACGGAAGAGTATATCTCCACCTTATCCTATCGTCTCAAAAAAGTGGGCGAAGAAGCGCTGTTGGAAATGCCAATAGGAATAATGCTCATCAATGGCGACTATTACATTGAATGGACGAATCCCTTTTTAGCTTCCTGCTTTGATGAGGATTCGCTGGTAGGAAGGTCGTTATATGACGTTGCAGAATCGATTGTCCCGCTAATCAAACAGGAAGTGGAGACAGAGACGATCACGCTCCATGAACGGAAATTTAAAGTAATCCATAAAAGAGAAGAACGGCTTTTGTATTTTTTCGATGTGACCGAACAGGTGGAAATCGAAAAGCTCTATGAAGATGAACGAACAGCGCTCGCGTTTATTTTTCTGGATAACTATGATGAACTTACACAGGGAATGGATGACCAGCGAAAAAGCAGTCTGAACAGCCTGGTCACTTCGAACTTGGATAAATGGGCAAAGGTCAACGGAGTGTTCTTAAAACGGACTTCCTCAGAACGATTCATTGCCGTTTTTAATGAAAGTATCCTTCAACTGCTTGAGAAGGGAAAATTCTCGATTCTTGATGAAATCAGGGAGGCGACGGCAAAACAAAACGTACCGCTAACATTGAGTATTGGTGTCGGTTCTGGAGTTTCTTCTCTGCCTGAATTAGGGTCGCTGGCACAGTCAAGCCTCGATCTGGCATTAGGAAGGGGCGGAGACCAGGTAGCCATCAAATTATCAAATGGCAAGGTGAAGTTTTTCGGCGGGAAAACCAACCCGATGGAGAAACGGACAAGAGTACGCGCCCGTGTGATTTCTCATGCTCTGAAAGATATCATTCTTGACAGCGACAAAGTGATTGTCATGGGACACAAGCATCCAGATATGGACGCGATCGGCTCCGCGATTGGAATATCGAAAGTAGCCCAGATGAATCAACGGGAAGCCTATATTGTCATAAATCCTCAGGAAATCGATACCGGCGTCCGCCGGCTGATGGACGAAATCAAAAAAAAGCCCGAGCTTTATACGAGATTTATCACAACAGATGATGCGTTTGAAATGATTACAGATGAGACCCTGCTCGTAGTTGTCGATACCCATAAACCGTCGATGCTTATCGAGGAACGCCTGTTAAACCGAATTGATAAGGTGGTTGTCATAGATCACCACAGGCGGGGTGAAGAGTTCATTACTAACTCGCTTCTCGTGTATATGGAACCTTACGCTTCGTCAACGGCAGAACTTGTGACCGAGCTTTTGGAGTACCAGCCAAAGCGGGGGAAAATAGATATGCTTGAGTCGACCGCATTACTTGCAGGAATTATCGTCGATACAAAAAGCTTTACGCTCCGCACCGGAACGCGGACCTTTGATGCGGCTTCTTACTTGAGGGCCCACGGAGCAGACACGGTTCTCGTCCAGAAATTCCTCAAGGAAGATGTCGAAACGTATATTAAGCGCTCAAAATTAATTGAATCTGTCTCTTTTTACAAGAACGGTATTGCAATTGCAAAGGGAAACCCTGATCAGATACATGAACAGGTTTTAATTGCCCAGGCGGCAGATACCCTTTTAACTATGGATGGGGTTTCAGCGTCCTTTGTCATTTCGGGGCGTTCTGAGGAAATGGTCAGCATCAGTGCACGTTCACTCGGCGACATCAATGTCCAGGTGATTATGGAAACCCTGGATGGCGGAGGGCATTTAACAAATGCTGCTACTCAGCTTTACATGTCCATTGATGAAGCGGAAGAACGTTTGCAAGCATCGATTGATGAATATTTAGAAGGAGGACAAACTGCATGAAAGTAATTTTTCTGAAAGACGTCAAGGGAAAAGGGAAAAAGGGCGAAATGAAGAACGTAGCGGACGGCTATGCACATAACTTTCTCCTTAAACAGGGGATGGCTGTGGAAGCATCCAACGCAAACATGAAAACATTAGAAGCCCAAAAGAATAAAGAACAGAATCTGGCTGCCGAAGAACTCCAGCATGCCAGGGAACTAAAGGAAAAGGTGGAAAAGCTGACAGTTGAACTTGAGGCTAAAGCGGGCGAAGGAGGCCGTCTTTTCGGTTCGATCACCACAAAGCAAATTGCTGCCGAACTGCAAAAGAAGCACAACATCAAGATCGACAAGCGCAAAATGGAGCTTAGTGAAGGCATTCGTGCGCTTGGCCATACAAAGGTCCCTGTAAAGTTATACCCGGAAGTGACGGCAACCTTAACTGTCCATGTCAAGGAAATTAACTAATTTTAGTTCTTTCTTATCTGAAACAAACTAGCTAAAATAGAAGGTAGAGAAAAATGTGATAGGGCGTTTGGTCCCATCACTTTTTTTCTGCATCCAATCGGTTGAAACCAGCGGCTTTTTGCTGTGAATATAGGCTATTTTAGGTGACTCATCGTTTTACGTTACCAAAAATCCCTTCTGAATAGGAGGTTACAGGATATGAATGAAATATTTCAAGACCGGATTCCGCCCCAGAATATAGAAGCAGAACAGGCCGTATTAGGAGCGATTTTTTTAGAGCCTTCCTCGCTTACCCTTACTTCTGAAATCTTGATTCCGGAGGATTTTTACCGGAGCACACACCAAAAGATATTCAATGTGATGATCAACTTGAACGATCTTGGAAAAGCGGTTGACTTGATCACAGTAACCGAAGATCTTGCTGCTTCGAGAAACCTTGAAGAGGTTGGCGGCGTTTCGTATTTAAGCGAACTGGCAGGGTCGGTTCCTACTGCCGCCAATATTGAGTATTATGCCCGCATTGTCGAAGAGAAATCACTATTGCGCAGGCTGATCCGCACCGCCACCAATATAGCCCAGGAAGGCTACAGCAGGGAAGATGAAGTAGAAAGCCTGCTAGGCGAAGCGGAAAGAAACATAATGGAAGTGGCACAGAGGAAAAATACCGGCGCCTTTCAGAATATCAAGGATGTATTGGTTAAAACCTATGATAATATCGAAGTATTGACGAATCGGAAAGGCGAAGTAACCGGTATCCCTACAGGTTTTGCGGAGCTTGACCGAATGACAGCCGGCTTTCAGCGCAACGATTTAATCATTGTGGCGGCCCGTCCATCGGTAGGTAAAACGGCGTTCGCCTTGAACATTGCCCAAAATGTGGCAACGAAAACGGAAGAGAACGTAGCCATCTTCAGCCTGGAAATGGGGGCCGAGCAGCTTGTCATGCGTATGCTGTGCGCAGAAGGCAATATCAACGCTCAAAACCTTCGTACAGGGTCGCTGACTGATGAAGACTGGCGTAAGCTTACAATGGCGATGGGCAGCCTGTCGAATGCCGGTATTTACATCGACGATACGCCGGGAGTGCGCATCGGCGATATCCGCTCTAAGTGCCGCCGCCTGAAGCAGGAGCAGGGCCTGGGGATGATTTTAATTGATTATCTCCAGCTTATCCAGGGGAACGGGCGGTCAGGGGAGAACCGGCAACAGGAGGTTTCCGAGATTTCCCGTTCCTTAAAGGCACTTGCACGTGAGCTGCAGGTGCCTGTCATTGCCCTATCCCAGCTTTCCCGCGGCGTTGAACAACGTCAGGACAAACGCCCGATGATGTCCGATATCCGGGAATCAGGAAGTATTGAACAGGATGCCGATATTGTTGCTTTCTTATATCGAGATGATTACTATGATAAGGAATCTGAGAATAAGAACATTATTGAGATTATCATAGCCAAGCAGCGTAACGGACCGGTTGGCACAGTTTCGCTCGCGTTTGTTAAGGAATATAACAAGTTCGTTAACCTTGAGCGGCGCTTTGATGATTCATCGATGCAGCCGGGAGCTTAAAGCATTTGCCATTCTTTCTTTTTAGAAGGAGTGGCTTTGTATTTTATTCCTCAGGTCCGTTAGTTCCGTGATTTGTGTCGAAAGTTTTTACAAGCGAAAGAACATAGATTTAAGCGAAAAATTAGATAATTAAGCAAAAAACATGGGATTTAAGCGATATTTAACTAAATATAAGCGAAACTACTAATGATGCTCTCAAGTTGATTGAAAGGGAGATCCCGGACATTCATCAATGGAAAAGCATTAGTAAGATAGAGGAAGCAATTACGAACAAATCAATAATCACACATATATAATGTTCGGGTTTTTATTGACTTTTTCATCGATTACCTGATAAAATGAGTTTGCTTAATAAGAACCGGGTGACGAGTGTTGCCGGTATTACGTGAATCTTTGGAGGTGCTTGGTATGTCATCTGTTGTAGTAGTAGGAACACAATGGGGAGACGAAGGAAAAGGGAAGATTACTGACTTTTTATCAGAGAATGCGGAAGCGATTGCCCGTTATCAGGGGGGCAATAATGCCGGCCATACAATCAAATTTAATGGTGAAACGTATAAGCTGCATCTTATTCCATCGGGGATTTTTTATAGCGATAAAATCTGTGTGGTTGGAAACGGCATGGTTGTCGATCCAAAAGCATTAGTGGAGGAACTGGAGTATCTGCACGGTCATGGAATAAAGACTGATAATCTGCGAATTTCAAACAGGGCGCATGTGATTCTTCCATACCATCTAAAGCTTGATGAAGTGGAAGAAGAACGAAAAGGCGCGAATAAAATCGGCACAACAAAAAAAGGGATCGGACCTGCCTATATGGATAAAGCGGCAAGAATCGGCATCCGAATGGCAGACCTTTTAGATCGAGAAACTTTTGAGGAAAAGCTTGCTCACAACCTCGAAGAAAAGAACCGCCTCCTCGAGCGTTTTTATGAAACGGAAGGATTTAAGCTGGAGGATATTCTAGACGAATATTACGAATACGGACAACAGGTTAAACAGTACGTTTGCGATACGTCCGTAGTCCTGAACGATGCGCTTGACGAAGGACGCCGTGTTTTGTTTGAAGGGGCGCAGGGAGTCATGCTCGATATCGATCAGGGAACCTATCCGTTTGTAACTTCATCCAATCCGGTTGCAGGCGGTGTTACCATTGGTTCAGGCGTCGGCCCTTCAAAAATCAATCACGTTGTCGGAGTTTGTAAGGCGTATACAACTCGCGTAGGCGACGGACCTTTCCCGACTGAATTGGATAACGAAATCGGCCATCAGATTCGGGAAGTCGGCCGTGAATACGGAACGACCACAGGACGAGCGCGCCGTGTTGGCTGGTTTGACTCAGTGGTTGTCCGCCACGCACGCCGAGTGAGCGGTATCACGGATCTCTCCTTGAATTCCATCGACGTGCTGACAGGAATTGAGAAACTCAAAATTTGTGTGGCTTATAAATATCAGGGAGAAATCATCGAGGAATTTCCAGCAAGCCTTAAGGTGCTTGCTGAGTGTGAACCGGTATATGAGGAACTTCCGGGGTGGACGGAGAATATCACAGGCTGTAAAACACTTGGCGAACTGCCTGAAAATGCCCGTCACTACCTTGAACGCGTCTCTCAGTTAACAGGCATCCCATTATCTATTTTCTCAGTGGGTCCTGACCGTACGCAAACAAATGTAGTAAAAAGCCCTTGGCGCCAAGTATAAAAATTCGGGAACTGCCTTTTGGCAGTTCCCTTTTTAATGCTTTATTTTTGAAACCCTTTTTTTGGTTGTGCGTATTACATAGCAAACGGAAATGGAATCGAGGTAGGTAGCGTGGAAAAAGCAGTGCTGGAATACCGGCTTTGGAAAGGCAATGAGCAGTATGAAGCGATTTACCATTTTGATAGGATAGATTACGAGCAAGTATTTTCCAGAAGAGAGTGCGAGTTTTTTGTGAAGGAAGGTATTACTTATAAACAGGTTTCTTCGGCAAAGGAAGAAGAGATGTTTATCATCTATGTGGAGATATTTGAAGAAGCTGCTCCCGAGGAAATTGATTTGTCAGGGAAGGGCAGCATGAAACTTGAAATTCGGGAATACAATCCGCTTAGGGACCATCCTGTTATGGAGTCGCTCTACCTTGATAACCATATGCAGGTACTTGGTTATATTGGATCGACGTTCACTTATTTCCATGGCAAGGAGTGGAAAAGGGATTCGGCTGAAATTGATGAGGACCGCATGGTATATGCTCTTTATGTAACGGCTACTGGCCTGGACACTTACACATAAAAGATCAGGACAGGGATTTTGTGCGAGGGGAGGCACACACGATGAATAAGACGAAAAAAATGATGAGCGGGGTGGCTGCTGCTTTGTTTGCTGTTTCAGTCACCGGATGTTCGGAAAGCAGTGCCCGTCCTGCTAAACCTTCTGACAAGGGCTGTGATGACTGGGAATTCGATAAAGATACCGGCACTTATTATTGTGACGATTCAAGTTCGGGACATCACGGAGCATATTATTATGGCGGGCGTTACTATAATTCTAAGTCAGCGTTAAAAAAGTCCAGTGGCTTTGCGTCCTATCAAAAAAGTTATAAATCAGGGATTGGCAGCAGCTCAAAAGGCGGTTCTTTTGGTGGATAACCATAAATATACCACTCACAAAAACAGCCGTCAGGAGTTATACTCACAGATTCCTGATTTTTGGCCGGATTTATACGAAAGCGAGTACGCCCTTCTGGATATAAAATTGGATTCGCAGGAGCGGATTCATGCGATAAGGTCTGCAGCAGAGAAGGCAGGAAGGATTTTTTTCAAGAGTGCGGATTTGCTGCGCCAGCTTGACGATAATACGTTGCTCCAGCTCGGATTTCCAGTGGAAAGCCTGCCTTTCATTCGATTAAAGACCATCGATGAGGAGACAGTCATCGCACGTATTGATTTCGCTGTTACTGATCAAGAAATAAAAGTAATGGAAATTAACTCGGATACACCTACATTTATTAAAGAAACCTTTCATGTAAACGATTTTGTCTGCAGCCACTTTAATATGGAAGATCCAAATAAAGGATGCAATCAGGAATTGGCAAAAGCAATTCATCGAGCCATTTCAGCCGAATTGAACCGGCTGAACAGGCAAACGGCACCAGTGATTGTTTTTACTTCCCATCAGGAACATGAAGAAGATTACCTGACCGCGATTTATTTATTAGAGAACTGCGGCTTCAGGGCGCGGTATATTCCGCTTACGGATTTAAGGCTTATCGAGGAAGATATCATGGATGACGGTGAATGCATTTTATCCAGGGGGCTTTACACACCTGAAGGAAACAGGATTGATCTCCTTTACCGCCAGACATATCCAATTGAAAGTTTGGTGGAGGATAAAGACCCAAATACGGGAGAAAGTGTAGGAATGCTGCTGCTAGAGCTTGTTTCAGAAGGCAGGTTGGGTATGATAAATCCTCCGTCCGCCTTTTTATTGCAGTCGAAAGCCATTCAGGCACTTATCTGGGGGTTACATGAAGAAAGGAATGCTTTTTTTACCGAAGAGGAGCATGAAGTTATCAAGAAACACTTTTTGCCTACCTATTTGGAACCGGATTACTTTATGCAAGCGTCTTGCCCTTATGTAAAGAAACCATCATTCGGCCGTGAAGGGGATACGGTCGTAATATATGACGAACGGGGGAAGATCCGAATGCAGGACAGCGGGAAAACGTATGAAGAATCGATGCCGGTTTTTCAGGGATTCATTTCACTTCCTGAATATGAAATTGCTACAGAAAAGGGAAAGGAAAAATGCCGGATTATGTATGGCTGTTTCCTGGTGAATGGGAAAGCGAGCGCAGTAGGCATTCGTGCTGGCGGCCAGATTACCGGCAATGAGTCCTATTTTTTACCCATGGGAATAAAAAAGGAGGGAAATAATGAATGAGTGAAATTATAACGCTATCAGCATTTTTGAATTTTTTGGCGCATGCCTTTACCGGATTTGCTCTTATTATCCTAGGTCTCATCGTCTTTGCATTTACAACAAGATTTTCTGAACGGCAATTGATTAAAGAAGGCAATCTGGCTGTAGCTTTAAAGCTTTGGGGCAAAGCCATTGGCCTTGCCATTGTTATTTTCACAGTTTGGTCAGGAAGTGTAAGTTTAGTGGATGCTTTTATCTGGGGCCTGGTTGGGATGGCAGCCCAGGTGATTGCCTACTTAGTATTCGAATATATTCTCACTCCTAAAGTGGATCTGGCAAAGGAAGTTGAAGAAGGCAATCTGGCTATTGGTTTCAGCCTATTTTCCGCTTCGATTGTAGTGGGGATTGTTGTAGCAGCAAGCCTGACTTATTAGCTTACGACAAAGGTGCATTGGATCGATGTCTCCATGTACCTTTTGTTTTGAATCTGCCAGGAGAGAAATAAAACTATATTTTAGAATACTATTGCTTTCATCTTTAAATCTATGATATTATCAAAAGCGTCGTCACAAATGATACATAATGTGAATAAGAGCCATTAGCTCAGTTGGTAGAGACGAGCATAGCCTCTGTGAACAATCTGCGAGTTGCGGAATTTGCGTCTTGGAAAGAGGTAAATGGAGCACATCTTTGAAACGTAAGCAGCGGCACCAACTTCATATACCGAGCCATTAGCTCAGTCGGTAGAGCATCTGACTTTTAATCAGAGGGTCGAAGGTTCGAGTCCTTCATGGCTCACCATGTTTTCTCTGGCCCGTTGGTCAAGCGGTTAAGACACCGCCCTTTCACGGCGGTAACACGGGTTCGAATCCCGTACGGGTCACTTTTCTTTTGCTCAGGAACCTTGCTTTCATGTTGCCTGGAGAAAGATTTGGAGTTTCGCTTAAATAAGTCATGTTTTCGCTTAATTATTGTTTTTTTCGCTTAATTAAGGGGAGCTTTCGCTTAATTATTGAAAATTTCGCTTAAATCATCATGCTTTTCGCTTAAATTATATTTCTTTGCCATTTTATTATTGGTCCCGTGGTGTAGCGGTTAACATGCCTGCCTGTCACGCAGGAGATCGCGGGTTCGATTCCCGTCGGGACCGCCATTTCAATTACATCTAATTTGGCTCGGTAGCTCAGTCGGTAGAGCAAAGGACTGAAAATCCTTGTGTCGGCGGTTCGATTCCGTCCCGAGCCATCCTGAAAAAACCTGTGTAAAGTTTTATTTAAGTGGTTATTTATATAGTTTATAAGAGTATGAGACAGTCTTCGAGTGATTTCGAAGGCTGTTTTGCTATTGAAAAGAGCAATCTACTGCTCTGGTAAATATTCTATGGAGGAGATTTACTGTTAAAGATGAATTAAACTCTATAAAATGGTAAAGTAGAATAGAGAATTTATGTCTTAACTAGAGGGTTATTTTAATAATGAACAAAAGGCCTGTCAATCAAGTGGGGCCATCGCATATAAGCAAAATACCAGTAGATTATACATAAAAGGAGAAAAATCGATGGAAAAGAAAATCCTTGTTGTTGACGATGAGAAGCCGATCGCGGATATATTACAGTTCAACTTAAAGAAAGAAGGCTTCGAGGTTACTTGCGCATATGACGGCAATGAAGCCGTCAGGTTAGTGGATGAGATTCAGCCTGATTTAATTTTACTTGACATCATGCTGCCTCAGCGCGACGGCATGGAAGTCTGCCGTGAGGTTCGAAAGAAATATGACATTCCAATTATCATGCTCACGGCAAAAGACTCCGAGATTGATAAGGTACTGGGACTTGAGCTTGGGGCAGATGACTATGTCACGAAGCCCTTTAGTACACGAGAACTGATCGCCCGTGTTAAGGCCAACCTGCGCCGCCAGCAAGCAGTTGCTGCACCGGATCCAGAGCAGGAATCGAAGGAGATTTCGATTGGTACACTCGTCATCCATCCGGACGCTTATGTCGTTTCGAAACGAGGCGAAACGATTGAATTAACCCACCGTGAGTTTGAACTGCTCCATTATCTTGCCAAGCACATCGGACAGGTCATGACACGTGAGCATTTGCTTCAGACGGTATGGGGATATGATTATTTTGGTGATGTGAGGACGGTCGATGTTACCGTACGCCGTCTCCGTGAAAAAATAGAAGATAATCCAAGCCATCCCGGCTGGATTGTAACAAGAAGAGGGGTAGGTTATTACCTTCGTAACCCTGAACAGGAGTAAGATACATGAAAAAGGTAGGCTTTTTCCGTTCAATCCATTTTAAATTCGTACTCATCTATGTTCTGCTCATATTGGTAGCTATGCAAATCATTGGTGTGTATTTTGTAGGGAAACTCGAACAAAAATTAGTCAATAACTTCAAAAGTTCAATCTCAGGCAACATTGAACTGCTCACTTACAGCCTTGGCGAAGAGATGAAAAAGCATATGGAATCGGATGCGTCGGCAGATTCCGGGGATTCTACCCTAGAGGAAGACATCCGGACAATTTTGGAGGACAATTCCTACAATGATATTTCTGAAGTGCGTGTGATTGATAGCAGCAACAGGGTTATCGTAACTTCGAATAATGAGAACCAGGAAATCGTAGGGAAAAAGGCAACTGATAATCTGGTGATTAGGGCCCAATCGGGATCGCCGGGTGATGAAACGCTGCGTGACCGAAAAACGGGAAACCGCATGTGGGTCCTTGCGACACCGATTAAGGGCATAGACGATAAAGTGATTGGTATCGTGTATTCAATCGCCGAGATGGAAAATGTGTACAAACTCATGAAACAAATTAATCAGATTTTTATTACCGGAACGGCTATCGCCCTGGGCATTACGGCGATTCTTGGTATACTCCTGGCGCGGACGATTACCAGGCCAATGTCTGACATGCGGAAACAGGCATTGGCATTGGCAAAAGGGAATTATTCAAGAAAAGTAAAAGTATATGGGAATGATGAAATCGGCCAGCTGGCGGTTACATTTAACAACCTGACAAAAAAACTGCAGGATGCCCAATCGACCACAGAAGGGGAAAGACGGAAACTATCGTCTGTTCTTGCATACATGACAGACGGGGTGATTGCGACAGACCGGCGAGGAAGAATCATCCTGATCAATGCACCTGCGGCCAAATTATTGGATGTTTCACGTGAAACAGTGTTATCGCAGCCAATCATTAACCTGCTTGGTCTTGAGGAAGAATATAGTTTTGAGGATCTTCTCGAGGAAAGGGAATCGGTTATCCTCGATTACAGTACGCAAAAGGAACCGTATATTTTACGGGCAAACTTCTCTGTCATCCAAAAAGAGACAGGGTTTGTCAATGGTCTGATTACCGTCCTGCATGATATTACTGAGCAGGAAAAAATAGATGAAGAGCGCCGCGAGTTCGTTGCAAACGTCTCGCATGAGTTAAGAACGCCACTGACGACGATGCGAAGCTATCTGGAGGCACTGGCAGATGGGGCATGGAAGGATGAATCGATTGCACCCTCCTTCTTAAACGTGACACAAAATGAAACGGAGCGGATGATAAGACTTGTAAATGATTTGCTGCAGTTATCCAAAATGGACAGTAAAGATTATCGCCTTACGAAAGGCTGGGTGAATTTCACCAAGTTCTTCAATCATATTATCGACCGTTTTGAGATGACGATAACAGAACATATCACCTTTTCACGGGATATTCCATCAGATTCCATTTTTGTGGATATTGATGAAGATAAAATTACCCAGGTTCTCTACAATATCATCTCGAATGCAATTAAATATTCTCCTGAAGGAGGCCAAATCACGTTCGGGGTTAAGCAAGAAATAGAGGAAATTGTCATCAGCATCAGCGACCAGGGAGTAGGAATTCCTAAAAACAACCTGAATAAAGTCTTCGAAAGGTTTTACCGTGTCGATAAGGCACGCGCCAGGAATCTTGGAGGAACAGGTCTTGGCCTGGCAATTGCTAAAGAAATGGTACTGGCCCATGAAGGGGAAATCTGGGCTGAAAGCAGGGAAGGAAAAGGGACAACTATTTTCTTTACACTGCCTTGTGAGCAAGAACAAGAGGATGAGTGGTCATGAGATTTGAAGGGGCAAAGAATTTCATTTTGACGATTCTTGTTGCGGCCAGTGCATTTTTGACATGGAATATTTGGACCTATCAGCCGAAATATGACAAAATTGATCAAAAAGATTTAATAGGGATTGCGAGTGATGAACAAAAGCCAGCAGAAGTAATTAAACCTGGCACTGTTTTGTTTCATAAAGATGGAAAACATTTTCAGACGAACGACGAAAACGAAATAAACAGTATTCAAACAGAGCTCACCAAGTGGACAATAAATAACTTTAAAGATGTGTCCCGTCTCGTTAAACAAAAAAGGTTCACTTCTTTTGTTCATGCGGACGGTAATACAGAAGTGATTTTTCCAGATGCTGTTCCACTTGATTTATTTGTATTAGATATAGACGATCAACAACTTCCAAGGTTGTCCTTCGACCGGATTGTTGTTACAACGGGTAGTGGCGGCAATGAAGGAAAGGTTTATTTTATTAAC
Organism: Peribacillus cavernae; assembly: GCF_003989135.1. GTDB lineage: Bacteria > Bacillota > Bacilli > Bacillales > DSM-1321 > Peribacillus > Peribacillus cavernae. The sequence continues at coordinate 8,035 of NZ_RYZZ01000049.1, read as the reverse complement.
TACAAACATAAGCAAATATTTCAGTCCGAGGTTAGTGCTTCTAATTTAAGGAATTTCAGCCGTAGATTTGCACAACAGGCGGAGAAATACCCGGAGTATATCTCCAAAGAGGTCAATGCTAACCGCATGCTGTTTTTGCCGAAGAAACCTGTTCAATTGACGCCAATGAAATATTATATTAACTATCTGGACATTGATGAAAATTTCAAAGTGACTTTGTTTAGTGACCCCGAGAAGGTCAAGCAGGAAAAGGTTTCCCGCGGAAGAGAGTATACGGATGGATCGAGCCTTCTATCTGTCATTGATGATTCTTCAACCATTAAATATGTAAATCCCGCCCAAAGGAGCGATATCGGCTCAAGTCAGGGCTATTTATTGCAAAAAGGTATTAATTTTATAAACAATCACGCCGGTTGGGATGATAATTATCAATACGCCGATATTAGTGCAGATGAACAGAAGGTTACCTTTCGCTTATTTATTGACGGATATCCGGTTTTTAATGAACAGGGTATGTCTGAAATAAAGCAAGAATGGGGGAATGAAGAGGTTTATCGTTACGAGCGCCCGTATTTTACACTCGGTTTTAAGGTACCACCCGATAATCAATATAAAGTGACCCTGCCTTCCGGGGAACAAGCCATGGAATTGCTGAAGCAAACAAGTAATTTTGAATTGTCTAATTTAGAAGATGTAAAGGTAGGCTATAAATTATCAAAGGATGCCGTGTATCCGAAATTAATTCATTTTGAGCCTTCCTGGTATTACCGATATGGCGGCACATGGACCGCTTTGCGACCTAACAGACCGGGAGGCGAAAAGAGTGGATTGGAGTAAGACAAAAACCATATTTATCATGGTATTTCTCGTCCTGGATATCTTTTTGCTTTTTCAATTTCTTCAGAATAGAGATGCAAACAAATTCGGATTACTTTCCGAAACTTCAGCGGAAGACCAGATGAAGGAGGAAGGAATCACCTATCCCGAATTACCAAATGAAAAGATAAAGGAAAGTATTCTATTAGCAAAAAGAAAAGAATTTTCAAAGGAAGACGGCAAAAACCTGAAGAACCAGCAAGTGATCCTCAATGAAAAAAACAAGCTGGCTGCAACCCTGGAAAAACCGATTATTGTCAGCAAAGACTTCGATCCCAATGAACTAGCTGGATTTCTAAAAGAAAATATTTATGAAGGTGAAAACTACGAATTCTGGTCTTTTGATAAAAAAACCAATACAATTGTTTATTATCAACGCTTTGGAACTAGGGTCTTCTATAATAATACGAATGCGAAATTAACTTTGCTGCTGAATGAAAACGGGGAAGTTGTCTCCTATGAGCAAACCTTTCTGGAAGACATCAAGCCAATGAATAAAAAAGAGGAAGTTTTGCCGGCCATCAAGGCGATTGAAACGCTGTACAATAATGGTGATTTACCTGGCAAAAGTAGGATCACAAAGGTGAAACTTGGATTTTATAACTTGCTGAAATCTTCATCTGCCTCTTACTTATTGACGCCGACATGGTGGATCGAAGTGAACGGCAAGGACATGTTCGTAAAAGCTTTCGACGGAGAAATCATCGAACCAGATACTGAAGAAAAAATAATATTGGAGTGAGTTTCATGACGATGCATTTTAGTGTTCTCGCAAGCGGGAGTACGGGAAATGCCTTTTATGTAGAAACAGAGGAGCAGGCATTTCTCGTGGATGCAGGCTTGAGCGGCAAACAAATGGAAGCACTGTTCACCACCATCGGGCGAGATATGTCCAAGCTGTCGGGGATTCTTGTTACCCATGAGCATAGTGACCATATAAAAGGTTTGGGAGTCGTGGCCCGCAAGCATAAGCTCCCCATCTATGCGAATGAAAAGACATGGCAGGCAATGGAGCGGTCGATCGGGGAAATATCATTGGATCAGAAGTTCACGTTCGATATGGAAGAGGTGAAAACGTTTGGAAGCCTTGATATTGAATCTTTTGGTGTGTCCCATGATGCCGCTGAGCCAATGTTCTATGTTTTCCATCACGAAGACCAGAAGCTGGTGCTGGTAACGGATACAGGCTATGTAAGCGACCGGATGAAAGGCATCATTTCAAATGCGGACACCTACATCTTCGAAAGCAACCATGACGTTGGCATGCTGCGGATGGGAAGATACCCATGGAGTGTCAAACGCCGGATTCTAAGCGATATCGGCCACGTCTCCAACGAGGATGCAGCGGTCGCCATGAGTGAAGTCACAGGCGATCGGACAAAGCGAATCTATCTGGCCCATTTAAGCATTGATAACAATATCAAGGACCTGGCAAGAATGTCGGTGGAACAAACGCTGCAAACAAAAGGCATTATAACCGGCGAGCAATTCTCTTTATTCGATACTGATCCAAAAAAACCAACAGAACTGGTAATGGTATAGATAGCGACGAGGAATGAAAGGCATTTGTCTTTTCATTCCTTTTTATTTTGTCTCAAAAAGCTTATGCCATATACATTGTTTGTATGTGAACGATTAAAATAATTGAAAATAGTGCTTTTTTTTAGAAGTTTGATCTTGAATGAGTATAATAAAGGGTATAAACAAACACTAGTGATTGCTATTATTTACATGTAAAAAGAGAGGGTGACAGGCTTGGGATATTATGATCAGGATTCTGAAAATCGAAGTCAGCGAAAAAGAGGAAGCCGTGCAGGCTATTTTCTTGCTGCATTAGCAGGGGTTATTATCGGAGCCATCCTTGTTATGGTTGCATTTCCGAACCTGGGGATTGGCGATGAAAATCAAACCACGATCACAGAAGATGCAACCGGAGGTAATAATGGGAGTAACGATATCCAAAATCTATCGGTGGATGTCAATACAGCTGTAACAAAGGCTGTTGATAAGGCAAGCGATGCGGTTGTTGGCATCACAAATACCCAGAGTTCCGATTTTTGGGGACAAGGTGAAGGACAAGGTGAAGGTGAAGGCGAAGGCGGAACAGCCGGCAGCGGTTCCGGGGTAGTCTATAAAAAGACGGACGGAAAGGCATGGATTATTACCAACAATCATGTTATTGAAGGAGCAAACGAGCTCGAAGTTACATTAAATGATGGCACAAAATTACCTGCCGAGGTAAGAGGCAGCGATCCGTGGACAGACTTAGCTGTCATTGAAGTCGATAGCGAAAAGGTAAAAACCATTGCAGAGTTCGGCAAGTCATCAGCACTTAAGCTGGGCGAGCCGGTTATTGCGATCGGCAATCCATTGGGGCTTCAATTTTCCGGCTCCATCACCAAGGGAATCATCTCAGGTTTGGAACGTACGATTGAAATAGATATCAACCAGGATGGGGAAGTGGACTGGAATGCAGAAGTCCTTCAAACGGACGCAGCCATTAACCCTGGCAACAGCGGCGGAGCATTAGTCAATTTAAGCGGCCAAGTCATTGGGATTAACTCGATGAAAATAGCCCAGGAAGCAGTTGAAGGAATTGGCCTTTCCATTCCGATTGACTCTGTTATTCCAATCATTTCTGATATTGAGAAATATGGGGAAGTGAGACGCCCTTACATGGGTGTAAACTTAGCTTCTGTTAAGGAAATCTCCCAATACCATCAGCAAAATACATTAAAGCTGCCTAAGAATGTAACAACAGGTGTGGCAATCACTGGGGTACAGCCTAATTCACCGGCTTCGAAAGCAGGAATAAAGGAATTCGATGTTATTGTTGAAATGGATGGAGAGAAAGTTGACGACGTCGTTAAGCTGAGAAAGTTCTTGTACAATGAAAAGCAAATCGGTGAGAATATCGAAATCACTTACTACCGAAACGGCAAAAAAGAGACAACAACATTCGAACTATCAAGAGAAACTATGTAGCAAAATGAAAGGCAGAAGGGCTTGAGCTTTCTGTCTTTTTTGTTTGAAAACTAATTTGGAAAAAGGGGTGGATTGTGGATAAGATAGAATAGATAATTATTATAAGGTTTTACTATGCAATCTCAATATAAAAAGGAGAAAATATAAATGATTTATTGCTGTCAGGAACACGTTGAATTAGTGCTGGATGTAGTGGTGGATGAGTATGAAACCTACCCAATCCTAAACGAAATTCCGAAGGAAAAACAATTATCAACAGGCTGTGAATATTGTCTAAATCCGGCTATATATATGGTAGGGAACTAATATTCTCATACAAGATGTGGATAGAAAATGTGGATATGTGGATAAGTTATGTGGATAACTTGTTTGTAAACTGTTTGTAAAGTGAGGATAAAGTATGAACATAACTATCATAACCGTAGGAAAATTGAAGGAAAAATATTTAAAGCAGGGAATCGATGAATACCTAAAACGACTTTCGGCTTACGCAAAAGTAGATATTATCGAACTTCCCGATGAAAAGGCACCTGAAACATTAAGTGATATCGAAGTGCTGCAAATCAAAGAAAAAGAAGGGGAACGGATCTTGGGAAAAATCAGCCAGGATGCCCACGTCATCGCCCTTGCGATTAAAGGGAGAATGAAATCTTCCGAGGAACTGGCCGACACCTTCGACAAGCTTGCCACTTATGGGAGAAGCAAAGTGGCTTTTGTGATTGGTGGATCTTTGGGGTTGAGCAAAGAAGTGATGCAGCGAGCCGATGAAGCCCTTTCCTTTTCGAGGATGACATTCCCGCATCAGCTTATGCGGCTGATTTTGGTGGAGCAGGTTTATCGGGCTTTTCGGATTAATCGGGGGGAACCGTATCATAAGTAAATGAGGTTAATAAAAGAGCAAGAAGAGTTATTCTTCTTGCTCTATTTCTATATATTTATTGATTTTTGAAAGGAAATCTACCAAAGTATTTTCGACATAAGAGAGTAAAGAAATGTCTAAATTTATACTATATTTTTTGTTAAAGCTAGATATTAATTTTTCTCTAAATCCTAATATTTTATTACTAGTAATAAAATTAGAATTATAAAGTACAATTATATCAATATCATTATATGATTGCTGATTTATAAAAGAACCGAAAAGGATAATTTTAAAATCAGAATGCAGATTCATTTCTCTTCTTATTCTCTTCACGTTCATACGGAGGAATGTAATTAAGGAATGCTTTTCTACTGGCACAATTTAATGCTCCCATAAACTCTTTTATTTGGAATAAGCCAATTTTATGTTCTCTTGCTATTTCTTTTGCAGATTTTGCATTTTCATTCCACATACTAATATTGATTATGGCATCTATATTCGAATATCTTGACATTAAATCTAGAATTTCAGCATCCCCTATAATGTATATGTCTACCAATAGTGCTTTAAGAGTATCACCATTTGTCTTATCAATAGAAAATAAAGGAACTCCAATTTGTTCAATATTTTCAACTTTTGAGTGGTTTGAAATAATATTAAAGAAAAATTCTCTACTATCTACTCGTGGTGTTTGTGATTGTAATAAGTGGTTTTCCATATCAATTTCCTCCTTTACTAATCAAAAATATTTTTAATTGAAGTAGGGAATGTTGGAACATCTTGAGATGGATAAGACGAGAGATGATTATTCTTAAACCCTTCAACATGAGTTTTATAGAGTTCAAGTATATCTCTCTTTTCTTTAGGTACCATTTCTATATTTTCCAGAATAATAGATAATATTTTTTCATTATTGGGTATAATTTCTTCAATACATTTTAATTTCCAAGTTTTATGAAGATCTGAAATAGGATTACTTAATGCTATTAGAGATTGTGGACCATATTGTTTCCATATTCTTTCGTTTTCATTAAATAAAGCAACCAATTCTTTTTTTACAGTTTCAATATTAGTATGTGAAAAGGTAATAGATTTATTATATTGATGAATTAGTTTTCCATCTATCATTTTCCTCCCAAGATTGTTATTAGTAGTCCAATATTTATGTTCGGAGTTCCAAATATATTGAGTGATATAGTAAGTTGATTCATCAATTAGAATATCTACAAAACCACTTTGAGTATAGCCATCAAAATGTAGTCCTGAGCATACAATCATTAAAACTTCATTATAATGATCGGCTTCTAGTTTGTAATGTGCTTTATGAACGTGACCAGATAAATATAATTTGACATTAAAATCATCAAACATAGTTAGTACTTCGTTTTTTTCCACCAAAGTAAGACAGTCAAGGGTATGGTGCCCCATAGCTATTGTTGGCTTTTCAGGAGAAGATATTTTTTGTAGACATTCAAACAGTTCAATTTTAGCTATTAAAAGAGAGCCTTCTTCGCCGGCATGATTACATATAATATTTGTATTACATAGAATTAAATTAAATTTTTCTAGTTCAATTAAGTGATGTAATTCATTTTGAGGGTATTGTTCATTCTTGATTAATTCATAAAACTTTTCGAATTCTTTAAATGAGGAAAGTAATATTTCTTTTTGTGCAGATACCATAAGAGTTTCATCTAGATAATCGGAAGGGTTCTCATGCGCTTTTATTTTTTCTATTAACTCACTTCTATCTGAATTTCTTACTAAGTCATGATTTCCGGGGATAATAATTAACTTGTTTGTGTCTAACTCAAGAGTATTCATTAGATCTTCTATAAGTTTTTTTGTATTTTCGTTAAAAGCTTGTCCTTGATGTGATATATCGCCGCTTAAAAAGATATAATCATAATTATTCTCAGTGTGTAAGTCTGTAATTTTCTTCATAAAACTATGTCTTAAGCGTTTTGTTTGAAAGTTATTTATTTGAGCATGAATATCGGAAATTTGTAAGATTCGCATTTTATCACCCAAACTAATTTTACCATAAAAAACCTCAATTCGGTCTATCATGGAGAACCGTATAATAAATAGAGGCAGTTTTTTTATTAATATAGTGATTTGAGGCAAGTATCGGAGTAAAATAGACTATTAATTATTAATATGTATCCTTAAAATGGGAAGCGTTGTTTAAAGTATTAATAACTTTAAGACGCTTATGATAGTAAGGAGAGAAGAATAAATGGAAGAATATAAGTACGATAAATTACCTATAACCCCTGCAATCATAGAGGAATTAATTATTGCGTTGTTTAATGGTAAAACGACTAAACGGGATGAAATCGTAAATACAGTACTAGAATATCATAAAAATAAAGGTGGATTATCCCCCTCGGCTAGAGATTTTCCAAGATCAGTTAAAAAGGCTCTTGAAAATTTGTCAAAAAATGGTTGGTCATCAAATAAGTCCTATGGATTCTGGAAAGTACATAAAGAAGATTCACCGGTAATAGAAGATAATGAGGAACAGGAAGAGGATGCTACTAAAGAGGTGGAAATTCCTGCACATGCCGTGTATGGAAATGGTAGTTCTGCGGTGTATTTATATTACTTTGAAAACTATAAAAAACTTGCCCTATTACAGAACAATCTTACCGGCCATGTAAGATTGGAAGATCAGATAGAGACCCATTAATTCGAATACTATCTCAAGTATCAACGGCATTACCAGAAATGCCCACTATTGAATACATAATTAAAACTAGTGATGCGTCATTATTGGAAACTATGCTGCATTCAATCTTGAAAATAAGAGGTAAAAAAATTGAAAATTCCCCTGGCTCAGAGTGGTTTGATACAAATCCGGAAGAGGTAATTGAATTAATCGAATTTGTTAACAAAAAATTGCTAGATTCCTAATATTTTCTGAATCCTATAATACTTGGCAGATAAAGCTAAACCGTTACCGCTTTTAGTTTTCAAGGTAATAAAACTGTGGCTTGATATGTGTGGTGAACCATACCACAAGTAAACACATGGGTATTATTTTTTGAAGCGTCAAGTACAACTGAATGTCTTTGACGCTTCTTTCAGTAGGGCTTGAATATTGTCATGGGATAGCCCCGGCGTTGCCATCTTTTTGAGCCGCCTCTGCCATAAAAATGACCCACAAGTGACATGGAGTGAGCCACTCCACATATAAAAGCCCTACAGATTTTATATTTCTAATATCTGTAGGACCTTCATGACTAAAGGGTTTAATTAAATTCGTTTCCAAAATACTCCATGATTATTTTTCTCGATCCCTCATAAATA
>NZ_RYZZ01000048.1 GCF_003989135.1 Peribacillus cavernae | reverse complement strand
TTGCATAAGGTGGCTTATGCTAAGCTTTGCATAAGCCACCCTGCGGATTTCCTTCCTCTGTTTTGAATAGCTTCCCTTCTTCCATGAACCCACCTTTTAAGAATCTAGCTATCAGTCTCAAAAGATTTGGGTCATCGATTCGGAGTCTCAAGAAATCCATCATCCATTTATGGTCCACATTATCAAAGAATCCTTTAATATCAGCGTCTACAATATAGTTCGTATACCTCTTATCAATATAGACATTTAATATTTTCAGTGCGTCATGGCAACTACGCTTCGGACGAAAACCGAAGGAGCTATCTAAGAAGTCTTGTTCATAGATGGCATTTAGAATTTTCGCTATTCCACGTTGAACGATCTTGTCCTCATGTTCGGGAATACCTAATGGCCTTTTCTTGTTTGACCCAGGTTTACTTATATAGGTTCTTCGAACCGGAGCAGGCCGATAACTTTTCTGTTTCATGCGCCTTACTAAATCGGAAAGATTACTTGCTAAATTCAGCTCATATTCTTCTTTTGTGGTCTGATGTACACCGGCTGCTTTTCTACTTGGTAGCTCATAATGACACTGTTTGAGTGATTCTTCATTAAGAAGATGAAGAAGTGACGTAAACTTTATTTCTGGTTGAGATTTTGCTAATTCTGCTATCCTTACTAGTTTTGTTTCCATTTAATCTCCTACCTCTGTGTGTAGTAAATGTTTCCCCATAAGGGCAATGATAGAGTAGCTGCCTTTCCTCCATCAGAGTTACCCGACTTCATTGGTACTACGCAGCTATCCGACTTCCTGAACGGCATTTGGCTTACTCACTTGTTATCGCTTGTTTTGCCATACTCTCTACTTCTAGATAGTTAGAAAGACCGACAGGATCTCCCGAGTTGCTACAACATATCAATGTGTGACGTGCCGAGGTCATCGACTCCGAAGAGGTTCCTGCTTTCTCGCCCTTACGAAAATAGGAATGTTGCTTTCTATACTGTCAAATACATCGGCCCTCTTAACTGGGTATTTCGGAGCTCAATCCCTTCAACCATTTGGCTTTCGGCCCATCACCTAACTGTCTACGCTTAAAGACAAGAGTTACCCCTTGTCCTTCAAGACTCGCTACGAGTGAATGGCTAGTTCTTTCTCGGTGGGAATCCCTCCCACTATATGTTGCAACCTAGGCTCGGTCGCTCTGACAGGCACCCATATTTATATACGGATCTGGTTAAATCCAAGGATGAATATTAAAATTAGCATGGACGGTAAGGGCCGTGCTCTTGATAACATTATTACGGAGCGTTTTTGGCGCTCCATCAAATACGAAGAAGTTTATCTGAATGAATATACAAGCCCACGTGAAGCAAGAAAGGGCATTACAAAATACATTGACTTTTATAACCATACAAGACTTCATCAGTCATTAGACTATCAGACACCGTCCTCTGTCTACTTTAGCTCTTGACGATTCCCCTCCACGTTTTCTATTAGTGGGAGCATCTTTGCCCTTTCAATATGTTCTCCCCTGTAGAAACATCCTGAAAGGTTCCGCGTTTCACGAGCACCCCATCGCTCATAATGACACATAGTAAAAAAAAGCACCTTAACTTTTAAAAATCCGTGTCTTGACAATGGGGTCCACTTTACTCGTTTGAGATAATAACTTCTAGCACATAAGTAATTGCTCTCTATAAATGATAAAATTATGTTAAATAAGGAGGGATATACTTGAACCGAAGAAACTTGATAAGGAGTATTTTACTTTTTATTTTTGCTTTCATTTTTGGCTATACAGTAAAAAAAGAGGGTGAAAATATAGTATTTCAACGAATTGATTCAAACATGGTTAAAAGTAAAGATGGAAAGTCAATTGCTGATGAAATTGAGGGTATAAAGCAAGATTTATCACAACGTGCAATTAATGTAAGACAGCCGCCGTACAATGCCAAAGCAGATGGAAAAACGGATGATACTTTAGCAATACAAAAAGCTATCGATTCGCTCAATCCAGGTGATAAGTTGTATTTCCCTAGGGGTGTCTATAACGTACCAGGTGGATTAACCTTGAACAAACGGGGAGTGGAATTTATAGGGCAATCTAGAGGGTATTATGATACGGCTGTATTACAATCTACCAACCCTAATAGTGTTATTTTAACAGTAAAGGAGGCAGGATTTTCATGTGAAAACATTCGCTTTCTAGGAGATGGCGATTTGTACGGTGTTAATGCAACAGTTACTGGTCTCAAACTTATAGGAGCTTTTTCCTCAAATCCTAACTTTGATGTTGATGCCCTTATATCAAAATGTTCTTTTTTTAAGCTAAAAATCTGTATCGAACAAAAAGGAAAAAACGTTGTAATAGAAAATAATAATTTATCGAATTCCACGATAGGGGTTAATATTCACCCTGAAGGGGTGCCAACTGATTTTAGAGGATTGGAAATAAGAGATAATCGTTTTCACTCTTTAGGAGGAAAAAGTAACCCTGAATCGGTTTGTATTAATGTAAACCCACATTTTAGAGAATTAATGATAACAACTAACTATTTTGATGATTGTTTTGTCCTAATTAAAGGAGGAGCAGTTGGCATGTCAGTTATCGGTAATATGATCACTAGAGCATACGGCGGGTTTGAGTTTGATATGACAAATAGTGACGTTTTGAGACAATATGATAAACGTATACAATTAATATCGAATAATATCCTTACCGGCATAAGTGCAGTCGGTGTTAATAAAAATGGAATTAGCATCATAGACAAAGACACAGGATTAGGGCGTTGGATTGTCTCTAACAATGTCATTAGCTTCTTTAGCTTTCATGGAATCTATGCAAAAGGAATCAAAAATTCATCAATTAGTGGAAATCATATTGATACTGTTGCCAGTGACACTTCCAAACTATATGACTTTATCCATATAGAAGAAACATCCGAGAGAGTAGCCATAAAAAATAATACAATGAGCGGAGCAAGCAAGAATATTAGGTGGGGGATAAACATAGAATCTGCAAAGACAGCCTCTCATTCCATTTCCAATAATGATTTCTTCGCTTTTGAATCTAACACTATCAACAATAGAACTATTAGAGGGGAGAGTCATAATACGGCAGATAGTCAACCGCAGCGCTCGTAAAAAACGCAGCATTTTTTAGCTACAAGGTATTGAGGGTGACACCCTATTTAAAGACATACGACGACATGTGCATGTGTAAATTCGAATAAACTAGTACATAGTTGTCCTAATAATAATTTGATACCTGTTTCTTCATTGTAAAGAGCGCACAGTTCAACAAAGTCTTCTGGCTTAATTTTTGATTTCGCTAATTAAAAATGTGTTGTCTAGCAATTTCATTTAAGTGTGTAGAAGAAAAATGTGGTATTAGGTCAATAAAGTAGACACATATTTTTTCAATTTTTTCTCTACCGCGCTTTCGCTTAGTGGCCTCTTGATCAAGCACAGTAATTCTTTCTGAACTTGATCAAGAGGAAATATGGGTCATTGTTGTTTATCCGGTACCTCGCATTTGGTACATACGTTCATATTCAGAGGGCGAATAATACCCATTGGCTGAATGGATTCTTTTTGAATTATAGAACACTTCTATATACTCATAGATTTCTTTTTTGGCCCTTTGCCGGGTCTCGTATTTTGTTAAGTAGATCAGTTCCTTTTTCAAAACGCTGTGGAACGACTCAATACAGGCATTGTCATAACAGTTGCCCTTCCTGCTCATACTCACTTCCATTTCGTGCGATTCCAGTCTTTTTTGATACTCTTTTGAACAATATTGGCTGCCCCGGTCGGAGTATGCAGAACTGAACCCTTTGTGCCGGCCTCTGACGTTGGTATGCACGTTCCAAGGCTTGAGTCAGAATATTCCATGAATGAAGTCACCATTTTCGAATCTTTTTTCTTGTGGCGTGGAACCGATTGACGATGACACTTCCTTTTAACCAGCTCCAAATACGTTCGACAGCATACAAGTTAGGATAGTAGGGTGGCAAAAAGAGAAGAGTCAGGCGATGCTCATATTCTTTTAAAAAAGGTTCCAACAGTTTGACATGCTGAATTCGAGCGTTATCCAAAATCATGACAATATGCTTTCCTACATGCAAAGCTACTATATAACGAGGAAAAGCGAGAAACGTTTGGCCATTGCACAGCTCGGCTTCCATACAAAAAGTTCTCCATTTTGAATGTTGACACAGCCAAATAAGCTGACAGCTGTATGGTGACCGTAAGTGGGAATCTGTTTTTGTTGCCCTTTACATTCCAAGTGAATATTGTCATGGGATAGCCCCGGCGTTGCCA
>NZ_RYZZ01000047.1 GCF_003989135.1 Peribacillus cavernae | reverse complement strand
TGAATATTGCCACCCAATAGACCCGCCTTTGCCATGTTTTTATACCATTTAGGACATATTTCAGACCCATCTCTGCCAAGCAAAGGACCACCCTCCTATATAATGGAATTGCACTATGTTGTGCAAATCTATTATATAGGAGGGTTTTTTTGTGGTTAAATATCGAGAAATCCTTAGGCTGCATTCCCAAGGAGTAAGTCAAAGGGGGATTGCTTCTAGTTGTGCCAACTCGAGAAATACGATTAGAGAGGTGATTAAAAGGGCTCAAACGTTAAATATTTCTTGGCCATTCGAGGAGGATATGACAGATAGTGATCTTCAAGAACTTCTTTTTCCTGAAAAGCATGAAGCATCTAATTTCAGGAGAAAACCAGATTGTGAACACATCCATAAGGAATTAGCTAAGCCAGGGGTGAACTTAGCTCTCTTATGGGATGAGTATTGCTTAAGTTGTAGGGCAAGTTATGAAATCCCCTACAGTTATAGGCAATTTTGTCGTTTCTATCATGATTACGCTAGGAAAACAAAAGCAACTATGCGAATTAAACGTAAGCCAGGCGAACAGCTGGAAGTGGATTGGGCCGGACAAACTATGAGTCTGACAGATAATTTGACTGGGGAAGATATTCCTGTCTATATATTCGTCTCTGCCCTGTCGTGTAGTCAATACGCTTATGTAGAGGGATTCCTATCTATGGACACCGAAAATTGGATTACAGCTCACATTCATGCCCTACAGTTTTTTGGTGGTGTACCACGGATTATTGTTCCTGATAATTTAAAGACTGGGGTAATTAAAACCTCCCGATCTGAGCCTATCATTAATCCAACCTATCAAGAGATGGCTGAACATTATCAAACAACGATTATTCCTGCACGTGTCCGTCATCCGAAGGATAAACCGAGTGCTGAAGGGGCAGTTGGAGATATATCAACTTGGATTATTGCTTCACTTCGAAACCAGAAATTTTTCTCTCTGGCGGAACTAAATGAAGCTATTAAAGAGAAGCTTCAAGAATTTAATACAAAACCATTTCAAAAGAAAAAAGGGAACAGGCTCACAGCCTTTACTGAAGAAGAAAAGTTTGCGCTAATGCCGTTGCCTGTTTCCCCGTACGAGATGGCCACTTGGCTGAAGGCAACCGTACAATATGATTATCACATAACTGCAGACAATATGTCTTATTCTGTTCCTTATGACTATATACAACGTCGTGTAGATGTTCGTGTAACGCGAACCATTGTGGAGGTTTTTTATAAAAATTTTCGAATTGCCTCCCATAAAAAACTCACTGGTAAACCTGGACAGTCAATTACTATTCCGGATCATATGCCAAAGGAACACAAACAATTTCTTGAATTCAATAAAGATTATGTTTTGGATTGGGCATCCTCTGCAGGTGAGAGTACACTAGCCACGGTTAAGAGTATACTAGCTTCTTATAAAGTGGAAAAACAAGCCCTGAAATCCTGTCTAGGATTAATAAAACTATCAGATAGGCATTCTATTGAGCGTGTTGAAAAAGCGTGTGAAAGAGCGCTATCTTATACTCCAAGACCTACACTTAAAAGTATACAAACGATATTAAAGACTGGACAAGATAAACTATCAGAATTGAAAGAAGCAAAAGATTCTAAAAAGGAAAAGCAGACAAATGATTATGGTTTCACTCGTGGAGCCGAATATTATGGAGGTAAGAATAATGACAAATGAAAGCACATTAACTAAATTAAACGAAATGAGAATGTCTGCCATGGCAGAGAAATATGTAGAACAGTTAAAAAACCCTGATTATCAAGAATTATCTTTTGAAGACCGTTTTGGAATACTTGTTGATTTAGAATGGTCCCGCAGACAAAATAACAAACTAGAACGTTTAATTAAAACTGCGGAATTGCGTGACACACAGGCTTCTATAGAAGATATCGAATATCACTCAGATAGAAAGTTAGATAAGTCACAGATTCTTCGCTTAGCCTCTGGACAATATATTGAGGACCGCCATAATATCATTCTTAAAGGGGCTTCAGGAAATGGAAAGACATATCTAGCTTGTGCATTTGGCATTGCAGCATGTCGCCAATTATACAAAGTTCAATATACTAGATTGCCAGATTTATTAGATGAACTCTCTATCGCAAGAGGAGAAGGTGTATACCGCAAGGTAGTGAAAAAATATAAAAAAGTCGATTTACTTATCCTTGATGAATGGCTTCTTACCCCATTAAGGGAAAGTGAAGCAAGGGATCTTTTGGAGATTGTAGAAGCTAGACACCAACAAGGTTCTACAATATTTTGTTCCCAATTTGACCCTAGAGGGTGGCACGAAAAGATTGGAGAAGGTACTTTAGCTGACGCAATTTTAGACCGCATTGTCCATGACTCCTATCAAGTTTTGATAGATGGAGAAATATCCATGCGAGAGCGTCATGGATTAGGTGGACAAGCTTGATATGGCTATTATGACGGGAGAAGACTTAAAGAAAATAGAGGATTATTATTACAAGGCTGGGTATAAGCACTGGTGCCCGTTCCCTGAGGAACTAAAGGCAAAACTATTAGATGTCTATGAAACGGAACCTTTTCCCTGGAACTGGACTGAGCAGGATATTTATGAGGGATCGAGAAAAATAATCATGGAG
>NZ_RYZZ01000046.1 GCF_003989135.1 Peribacillus cavernae | reverse complement strand
CTTGAGCGAAGCGAAAGGAATGAATATAACCATGGACGTTCGTGAAGGCTTGATTCCTACTACTTTAGGTACCGCTGTAACAGCTGCTGGTTATGCAATGAAACAAAACCGGGGTTCAAATAAAATGGTTGCCAATACAATATTCGGATTTGGATTGGCCCATGTGGTTCTTGGTGTCATTGACCTTGTGGAGCATCGTCGTTAGTACAGGAGGAGCACAATTTTGTGCTCCTTTTTTAGTTCATTCGCTCGAGGATTTGGTAATAGCTGATAAATTTTGCTGATAGATCATAAATTTTAAAAATAGCTCTTAAAATCCGATAATCGCTCTTAAATCCTGATAATCGCTCTTAAATTTAAATAATGGCTCATATAGGCAAAATATGCAGCTGAAAGGCAATCATTCATTGTCAAGGAATAACATTTACCCTGAATATTCTTTTATCGATAAAAAACGGACTAAACCATTAAGGCTTAGTCCGTTTTTGTCATTCTTATTTCTCCATCCACTCTGTATGGAAAGTGCCTTCTTTATCAATCCGTTGATAGGTGTGGGCGCCGAAATAATCACGCTGCGCCTGGATCAGGTTGGCAGGCAGTGTTTCGGTGCGGTAGCTGTCATAATAGGAAAGGGCTGCCGAGAGGCTCGGTACCGGAATTCCGTTCATGACGGCTGTTGATATTACTTCACGTAGTGCTCCCTGATAGCTTTCGACGATTTCCTTGAAATAAGGATCGAGCAACAGGTTGTTCAGGTTGGCATCACGGTCATAGGCATCCTTGATTTTTTGCAGGAACTGCGCGCGGATGATGCAGCCGCCGCGGAAAATCATTGCGATCTCGCCGTAGCTTAAATTCCAATTGTATTCTTCAGAGGCAGCCTTCATTTGTGCAAAGCCCTGGGCATAAGAACAAATTTTACTCATATACAGTGCTTTACGGATGCTTTCGATAAAAGCGTCCTTATCGCCTGAAAACGACTCTGCTTGAGGACCGCTCAACACTTTGCTTGCCGCGATGCGCTCATCCTTAAGAGCAGAGATAAAGCGTGCGAAAACGGATTCCGTAATAATTGGAAGCGGGACACCAAGGTCTAGGGCACTCTGGCTTGTCCACTTTCCTGTACCCTTTTGGCCGGCTTTATCGAGAATTACATCGACCATCGGTTTGCCGGTTTCGTCATCATATTTCTTAAAGATATCAGCGGTGATTTCGATTAAATAGCTATCCAGCTCGCCTTTATTCCAATCTGCGAAAACGCTGTGAAGTTCCTCGGCAGTAAGTCCAAGGATATTCTTCAATAAGAAATAAGATTCTGAAATCAGCTGCATGTCCCCGTACTCGATGCCATTATGGACCATTTTCACATAATGCCCGGCACCATCCGGGCCTATATATGTACAGCAGGCATCGCCGTTTACCTTAGCTGAGATGTCTTTTAGGATCGGGGCAACCAACTCGTAGGCTTCTTTTTGCCCGCCAGGCATAATGGAAGGCCCTGTCAAGGCTCCTTCTTCTCCGCCGGACACACCGGTACCAATAAAATGGATGCCAAGCTCACTCAGCTCTTCATTGCGGCGCTGAGTGTCCTTGAAAAAAGTGTTCCCACCGTCGATCACGATGTCGCCTTTATCAAGAAGGGGTTTAAGTTGTTCGATCGTTGCGTCCGTCGGTTCTCCGGCTTTAACCATTAATAAAATTTTGCGCGGACTTTCGAGTGACGAGACAAACTCGTCGAGGCTGTATGCAGGAACAACGTTTTTGCCACGGGCTTCATTCATCATCTGGTCGGTCTTTTCTCTTGAACGATTGTATACTGAGACAGAATAGCCTCGGCTTTCAATATTAAAAGCAAGATTCTTGCCCATTACGGCAAGCCCGATTACACCAATTTGCTGTTTTGACATATATTTTTCTTCCCTTCTTTATCTTATCGGACCACTATACTCTAACATCCTGACCACTGTTCAAACATCACGCCTATTCCTACATATTTTACACATTAACTGCAGATTTATCGAAAAAAAACGTTCATTTTTCGTCTTTTTTTGGAATGTTGATCGTTCCCGCTTTTAAACTAAAATTATGAAAAAAATCCTTGCTGAAACTGGTCTCCGTTACAATCGGGGGCTGTCCGATGCTTTTCACGGCAGGAACTCCTTTGTTAATGATGTTCTTGCCATACTTTATCTGCAATCGTTCTAATGCGTCATATAAAGATTCTTTTTCGGCATCCTTCTGATAGGAGAATAAATCGAGCTGCTTGAAGGCAAATTCTTTTTCAGTGACCTCGAAGGCTGTTACCCCTAACAGCCTGATTCCTTCCCCACTCCAATGCTTTTTAAAAAGTTCGACAGCCATAGCATGAATTTCACCCGCTTCGGAAAAAGGATTGTCGACCAGCCGGCTCCTCGTGATCGTCTTTCTATCTTTATAGCGAATCGTAACGCCGATTTTCTGGCCGACCAGCCCTTTATTCCTTAGCCGAAGGGCAACTTTTTCCGATAGTTTTCGCAAGATGGAAATCAAATCTTTTTGATTGGTTGAATCATGGGGCAGCGTCGTTGAATTTCCCACACTTTTATGTTCAAAAATAGACTCAGGATCGACCCGTCTTTGATCATTGCCGTTTGCCCGTTCTTTCAAACGCAGACCGTTAATGCCCACCACCTGCTTGATTTGGACTTCATTGGCCTTTGCTAAATCCCCGATGGTATTTATACCAATCCTCCCCATCTTTTCAGCAGTCTTTTTGCCGATTCCGTGCATGTCACCCACCGGAAGCGGCCAGAGTTTTTGCGGAACGTCACGTTTTCGTAAAATCGTGATACCCATTGGTTTTTTCATATCGGAAGCTGTTTTGGCAAGAAATTTATTGGGGGCGATTCCAATGCTGCACGGCAGATCCATCGTCTCAAAGATTTTTTTCTGTATGCCTTCAGCAATTTCGATGGGTGAGCCAATCTCACCGCAATCTGTTATGTCCAGGTATCCTTCATCTATTGAAACAGGCTCGACCCATTCTGTATACTGCCTGAGCAGTTCAAAAATGGACAGTGAAGCCGAACGGTACTTCTCGAAACTCGGCTTCATTACAACCAGCTGAGGACATAGCTTTTTTGCCTCCCATAAAGGCATTGTCGTTTTGACGCCAAACTTTCTTGCCTCATAGCTGCAGGTTACGATAATGCCCCTCCTTTCCTGTACATCACCGGCGATTGCCAGCGGTTTTCCTTTCAATGAAGGGTCTTGAGCCATTTCTACCGAGGCGTAAAAGCTATTCATATCAACATGGAGGATGACTCTTCCACTTTTCGGATACATATCATTCACCTCGGTCACTTCCTTTTCAAACACTGTATACATCTATTGTAACAAAACAGGTCAACAAACGACAAAGACGCTGAAAATTCAGCGCCTTTATTCCCGATATCTCTCGAAAATCTCCCCTTCCCTTTTAAATGCTTTTGAAAAATTACTCCCCTGCTACTTCCTGGACGATGGCAATGACCATCTCAGCAAGCTTTGTCAACTCTTCTACAGGAATCTTTTCATTCGTTGTGTGAATTTCTTCGTATCCTACTGCAAGGTTGACCGTCGGAATGCCAAAGCCAGCGATTACGTTCGCGTCGCTTCCGCCGCCGCTTTGCTGCAGTTCACAAGGTCGGCCGATTTTTTCGGCGGCTTTTCTTGCCACCTCGACAACATGATCGCCTGCGCCATATTTGAAACCTGGATACATGACGACTACTTCAACCTCTGCACGACCGCCCATTTCCATCGCAGCCGCAACAAACGCTTCCTTCATCTTGTTTGATTGCTGTTCCATTTTTTCAGGAATCAACGAGCGGGCCTCTGCCTGGATTTCCACATAGTCGCAGACGATATTCGTCTGAGTTCCGCCTTCGAAACGGCCGATATTGGCTGTCGTTTCTTCATCGATTCTGCCAAGCGACATTCTTGAGATCGCTTTGGAAGCAATCGTGATCGCCGAAATTCCTTTTTCGGGGGCGACACCGGCATGAGCTGTTTTCCCGTGAATCACCGCATTCACTTTAGCCTGAGTCGGTGCAGCAACGACGATATTACCTACTTTTCCATCACTATCAAGTGCGTAACCGAATTTTGCTGTTACTAAAGAACGGTCAAGCGCTTTAGCACCTACCAAACCGGACTCCTCACCGACGGTAATGATGAATTCAATTGTGCCATGTGCAATTTTTTGCTCCTGTAAAACTCTGATTGTTTCCAGCATGACAGCAAGTCCTGCTTTATCATCAGCACCAAGGATCGTCCTGCCGTCTGAAACGATATATCCATCTTTAATCGACGGCTTGATTCCTTTTCCCGGTACGACCGTATCCATATGGGACGTAAAGTAGATGGTTTCTGCATCTCCTTTTGTACCTTTAAGCGTACATACAAGGTTTCCGGCCCCATGACCAGTTTCACCGGTTGTATCGTCTTCAAATACATCGACGCCAAGCGCGGAAAACTTATCCTTCAGCTCCTTGGAAACTTCGGCTTCAAATTTTGTTTCCGAATCGATTTGAACCAATTCCATAAATTCCTGGACTAAACGCTCTTCATTAATCAAAGTACAAAACCTCCAAAAATTATCTACTGTCTAAGTATACCCCTGATATTCAGCAGGCGGCAAACTTTCGGAACCAATTTTTGACGTCTGGACCAGCTTTACAGTGGGATGTTCCCGTGTTTTTTATATGGACGGGACTCTTTCTTATTACGAAGCATTTCAAGCGCCTGGACAAGCTTGATCCTTGTGTCGCGCGGATCAATGACATCATCAACCATCCCCTGCCCTGCCGCTACATATGGATTGGCAAACTTTTCGCGGTATTCTTCTATCTTCTGGGCACGAGTCTGTTCCGGGCTTTCGCTGTTCTGGATTTCTCTTGCAAAAATAATATTGGCAGCTCCCTGAGACCCCATGACGGCAATTTCCGCATTTGGCCAAGCAAACACCAGATCCGCTCCGATCGATTTGCTGTTAAGAGCAACATAAGCACCGCCATATGCCTTGCGCAGAATGACCGTTAGCTTCGGCACGGTTGCCTCTGAATAGGCATAAAGGATTTTTGCACCATGCCTGATAATGCCTCCGTGCTCTTGTTTTACGCCTGGGAAAAAGCCAGAAACGTCTTCGAATGTAATAATCGGGATATTAAAAGAATCACAAAAGCGGATAAAGCGAGCCGCTTTATCGGAAGAATTGATATCCAGTCCCCCGGCCATGAATTTAGGCTGATTGCATACCAATCCCACCACTTCGCCCTTTATCCTCGCGAGGCCGATGACAATATTCTTAGCGAAATCCTTCTGTACCTCCATAAATGAATCTTTATCCGCAACTTCTGCTATTACGGTACGGACATCGTATGGACGAAGCCCGTCAAACGGAATTGTATCTGTCAAATCCGGGCGGTAATCATCCTCGTCATCGGGCTCAGTACGCGACGGTTTTTCTTCATTATTTTGCGGCAGATAGCTAAGAAGGTCCCGCACCATTCCAATTACTTCTTCTTCTGTTTCTCCCTGAAAGTGTGCGTTTCCACTGATGCTGTTATGTACACTTGCGCCTCCTAGATCCTCAGAGCTGATCTTTTCCCCGGTTACCGCCTCGATAACCTTTGGGCCGGTAACGAACATCTGGCTGGTTTTTTCGACCATGAAAACAAAATCGGTAATCGCAGGCGAATAAACAGCTCCACCGGCGCTGGGCCCCATGATCACAGAAATTTGCGGAATCACTCCTGAATAAATCGCGTTCCGGTAAAAAATATGGCCATAGCCGTCCAGGGAAACGACACCTTCTTGAATACGGGCACCGCCTGAATCATTCAATCCGACAAAGGGAGCGCCGTTTTTCGCGGCGAGATCCATGACGTTAACAATTTTCTTAGCATGCATTTCCCCAAGAGCACCGCCAAAAACGGTAAAGTCCTGCGAAAATAAATAAATCGGTTTTCCATTTACTTTGCCATAGCCGGTTACAACACCGTCGCCAGGACCCTTCACGCCATCGAGGCCAAAGTCACGGCTGCGGTGCTCAATGAAAGGGTTTAATTCGACAAATGTTCCCGGGTCGACCAGCAGCTCAATCCGTTCCCTGGCGGTAAGCTTCCCTTTTTCGTGCTGCTTATCAATTCGGTCATCGCCGCCGCCAAGCTCGATTTCACGGCGCCGGTCATATAGTTCATTGATTTTTTCATAGATATCTGTCATTCATGATCCTCCTCTGTCTGGTTCCGTTCACAAAATTCATAAAGAATGCCTGCTGTTGCTTTCGGATGCAGAAAGGCAACATTGGCATGATGAGCGCCGATCCTTGACTTCTCATCAATCATTTTCATGCCCTTTTCCTTGATTTGCTGAATTCTCGTTTCAATATTTTCCACCCCCAGGGCGATGTGATGAATGCCCTGTCCCCGCTTTTCAATGAATTTTGCGATCGGGCTGTCCGGAGATAACGCTTCCAACAGTTCCAGCATGGTGTTTCCGGCAGAGACAAAAGCGACCCTGACACCTTGGCTTTCCACCGTTTCCACACCCTCAAGCTTTAACTGAAAGACATCTGTATAAAGCGGCAGGGCTTCGTCTAATGATGAAACGGCAATTCCGATATGATCAATATTTTTTATCATAAAAAAGTCCCCCATCTTCATTTGACAATTATTTAACTATAACAATATTCAACAAAAAGCGGCAAAAATCCTGCTTAAAAGTCTGTAAAAATATATCAAAATTAGCGCTTGTCTCCTTCTAACGGCCGCGTTACAATAAAAGTAATCCATTCCAACAGGGGGACCATGATGAGAAATAGAAAAATCAGAAAAGTAGTCATCTATTTGATGCTGATATCCATGCTGTTAACATCATTAATGTCGGGGTTGGCATTTGTTTTATAAAAATAAGGGTCTTAGCAAGGGAAGACATCTTCTTTTGCTAAGGCCCTATTTCGTTCCTGACACTATTTAATCGCACCATTTTGTTTAGCAAGTGTATAAAAATCCTTAGTAGATCTGGTGACAAGAATTTTAGTTCCGATTGGAACTTTATTATAAAGTCTCTCTACATCAGCGTTTTTCAAGCGTATACAACCTGCTGAGATATTTTTTCCAACCGTCCAGGGCTGATTTGTCCCGTGGACCCCATATATTCTTCCGTCTGTATTCTTGGCATCAAAGCCGATCCACCTTGTTCCTAATGGATTCTTTGGATCACCGCCGGGAATATTCTTTTTCCGGTAATATGGGTTAACGGCTTTTACTTTCACGGTAAATAATCCTTCCGGAGTTAATTCATCGCTTTTCCCTGTCCCGGCAGGCAAGACCTCCTGCACAGCATTGTCGTCTATGAAAGCAAGCTTATTTGTAGCCTTGTTAACGATTAAAAAAGGATCTCCCGGCTTTACAGCGGGTGCATCAGGATAAACAGGTGAAACCGTTAGGGCAAGCAGAATAGAAAGTAGCAGCTTCATGATGTACCTCCCTTGCGTTTTCCTTATTTTAAGCAAGGGAACTGCTTTTCATTCGGCCTTTTGTTTTTACTGGAAGACCCTTGAAAGAATGCTTGAGCTCGAGATACCGCTCTATTTCCTTCATGAGCTGTAATAAAGCCGCCCTGGATTCAAATTCTTCACGTGTAACCGGCAGATCCATTTCCTTAAATCTCCCTCTCATGTCTTCAAGTTCGCGCAGGTAAATGATCGCTGTATTTTGCGGATGGACGTTTTCACTTAATTTTCCAATGAATTGAGCAAGGATCCCGCTCTGTTTTACGTTCGTTGGAATATTCGTCACAAGGGGGAGAATCCGCTCGATGATTTCAAATTGCTTCTCGCGCATCTTGAAATAATGATAATAAATATCTTCTTCCCTAAAAAAGTGATTTTCAACATCACGGAATGCAAGCGATTTTGCTTCCGCCAGAAGCCGGTTCGTCTCTGTAATTTCCCTACCGTCCCAATCGCTGTCGTTTGTCCGTAAGTAATTGACAATTTCCATCAAAATCGCACTGAAATTTTTTTCAATTTCTTCCTGATAACTAATCAACTTATTTTCCAGACTTGGCATATAAAGGTTCATGATCAGGGCAACCCCGATGCCAATTGTTATTAAAGCAACTTCATTTAGCCAAAGATCCAGCGTTACCTTGCCTGCAGAGTAAAAATGGAGAATGATGACACAGCTTGTGACAATGCCTTCATTGACCTTCAGTGCCACTGTAGTTGGGATAAATAGCAGAAGTATCAATCCGATCACAACCGGATGGTAGGCAATTGCTGCAAACAGGATGGATGAAAAAGCCATTGAAAGCACGCAGGCAAAAAACCTGGACCGGGCTGCTTTCAATGATTTTTTCTTTGTGACCTGGATGCAGAGAATCGCTAAAATGCCTGCCGAAGCAAAGTTATCGAGACCAAACAGCTGTGCAATGATGATCGCCACTGTGGCCCCTAAAGCAGTTTTGATCGTTCGATATCCAATTTTAAACATGATAGATCACCTGTGTTTTTTCCATATTACTTATAGTATCAGCTAAACAGGATATTTCACATTAAATGTTTACAAAATGACAAGGATTTATCAGTTGCCTTGTTAACTAATCTAAAGAAAGACAAAAAAATAGACCCCCGAGTTTAGCAGCTAGGTGAGGTCAATTTTTGTAACCAACAGACGCTGACCCCTTTGAAGGGTACGTCTTATTGCTGACCGGAGATGTTACAGCATCTTCGGTCTTTTACTATCATATGGCAATGGGTTAAATATATTCAATATGAATATCTAATCTATATTCATTATACAACAATTTGTCCAAAAATAAACAACCGATTGCATTTTAAAGAAGCTCTGCTTCATTTACAGTACCTTTTCAAGGAAATCACGGGCGCGCTGGCTTTTTGGATTTGTAAAGAATTCCTCCGGTGCTGTATTCTCCAACAGATTCCCTCCATCCAGGAATAAGACACGATCGGCAACCTCCCGGGCAAAGCCCATTTCATGAGTGACAATCGCCATCGTCATCCCGGTATGGGCCAAAGATTTCATTACCTCGAGCACTTCCTTTACCATCTCCGGGTCTAACGCAGAAGTTGGTTCATCAAAGAGCATCACTTCCGGATTCATCGCAAGCGCCCGCGCAATCGCAACGCGTTGCTTTTGGCCGCCGGAAAGACGGTTAGGGTATTCATTCTCTTTATCGGAAAGCCCCACCTTTTTCAATAGCTCGCGCCCCTGCGATTCGGCTTCTGCCTTTGACAGTCCTTTTACTTTCATCGGTGCGTAGGTCAGGTTCCCTAGCACGGTTTTATGAGGAAACAGGTGAAAGTGCTGAAATACCATTCCGACATTTTCGCGGACCTTCATGATATTGGTCTTGTTATCTGTTACCTCGGAATCACCAATCCAGATTTGTCCCATTGTCGGTCTTTCCAGGAGATTAAGGCATCGTAAAAAAGTTGATTTCCCAGAGCCTGATGGACCAATGATTGCGACTACTTCACCATCTTTAATCGCCGTGTTAATCCCTTTCAATACCTCAAGCTTTCCAAAGCTTTTATGGAGATTGTCAATTTTAATCACTGCGTCTCATTCTCCTTTCAATCGCTTTTCCAATCAGGGTTAAAATCATCACCATTACATAATAAATAAGGCCCGCAAATAAAATCGGTTCGAAAAATTTATACGTTTCACCGCCGACAATATAGGAACGGCGCATGATGTCTGAGAGACCGATAACAGTAACCACGGCTGATTCCTTTGTCAATGAAATAAACTCATTCATTAATGCAGGCAGAATGTTTTTTAAAGCCTGCGGCAGGATGATATTTGTCATCATGCTGCGGTAAGGCACTCCGAGCGCCAACGCAGCTTCCTGCTGACCCTTGTCAACAGCAAGGATCCCGCCGCGGATAATTTCCGATATATACGCGGCCGAATTCAAGCCAAACGATAGAAATGCCGCTGTATAAGCTTCAATCTGGACACCAAAAACCTGAGGCGATCCGAAATAAATTAGCATTAATTGAAGCACAAGCGGTGTTCCGCGAAAAATCGATGTATAGAAATCTGCCAACCAGTTTAAAGGCTTGATCCTGCTGATTTTTAACAATGAAAGAATGGTTCCGAGCACAAACCCGAGTAATGCTGCAGCCGCAACAACCTGGAGCGTCATCGGAATCCCTTCCAAAATAAATGGCAAAGAAGGCATAATTCGTTCAAAATCAAGATTCAATGTATGTTCACCTCTCAGGAAAATAGACTAATAACCGCGGAAAAACGTCCAGACAGGCAGAGCCGTTCTGAACGTTTCCCTAATACTAAATGATTTACTTGGTTTCGCCATCGCCAAACCATTTTACGACTAATTTTTCAAGTTCGCCGTTTTCTTGCATTTTCTTTAACTCAGCATTGAATTTCTCGGTTAACTCACTGCCTTTCTGAAAAGCAATTGCAGAACCAGCGTCTTCTGCGCCACTTTCAATCACATGGCCGGCAAGTTCTTTATTATCATCCAAGTACCCTTTCGCCACTGTATCTTCAATGATGGCCGCATCAAAGCGGCCAGCATTCATTTCCTGAACCAATTCTGGGATACGGTTTCGCTTTTCAATTTTCATATTAATATGATCTTTTTTAACAAAGTCAGTAGCGAGTCCATCCTGGATGGAAGCAAGCTGAACACCAACTGTTTTCCCCTTCAGATCTTCAGGTGTTTCGATTTTGCTGTCTTTATTGGTGACGATC
Source organism: Peribacillus cavernae (assembly GCF_003989135.1). GTDB lineage: Bacteria > Bacillota > Bacilli > Bacillales > DSM-1321 > Peribacillus > Peribacillus cavernae. The sequence goes on along the minus strand of NZ_RYZZ01000046.1, from coordinate 47,121 downwards.
ATATGTTTTGCCGTGTAGTAAGTGTCACTGAAATCAACGGTTTTCTTCCGTTCTGCCGTAGGAGTCATTCCGGAAAGAACCAAATCCACCTGTCCGTTCTCCAAAGCAGGCACGAGACCATTAAAATCAATATCCTGAACTTGAATTTCATATCCCAATTTCTTGCCGATCGCCTTTGCCAAATCTACATCAAAACCCTGAATTTCATCACTCTTGGCTGTTTCAATGAATTCGAATGGCGGATAATCAGCAGAAGTCCCCATTTTCAATACTTTCTTTTCGCCGTTCCCTGCACCATTGCCCGTACTTCCTTCCTTTTCAGAAGTTCCGCACGCAGCAAGAACGCCAACCAATAATACAGAAGTCAACATTCCCATCAGCAGCTTTTTCATATTCATGATGTTTTCCTCCAATAGTAATTTTCTGAATACTTTATTAGTTCATACAGATATTTATTGTTTTATGAATAGAAGTGACATGCAATAAAATCCACGTTCAAATACCTATACGCTAAAATGTATTTTAACATAATTAAATATTTATGCAACATGATACATAAAAATAATTGTTTGGTAGAATAATATTCTTTTTTCATAATAGCTTTTCCAAGTATTGAGCGGTTTAAAAAAAGGAATAAACAGTAGAAAGGACGGAAACTCAAGAAATCTTATCTTTGAGTTTCCGTCCTTTTTTAGTTCTGTTACCTTTACTTGATTCAGTTCCGTAACTGAACCGTTTTAACCTGCCGGCAAAACCTAGTTATATAATCTGCGTAATCGGGTACATATAGCACGATAGCCCATAAAGTTTGGGGAAGTCTTGACGATAACAATGGGAAACCAATATAATTCTACAGATTAAATGTTAAAAAAAGGGTAGATGAAGCAGTTAAATTACTGCTTCATCTACCCTTTTTTCTGGAATTCCCTCTGTAATAGGTTCAAAAAACTGTTTACCAAACCCAGGACCAATAAATCCAATTAACAAGAGTCAAGAGAATGCCCAATGAAAGGTTAACCCAGCCCATAACGAGCGCGGCTTTTCTTTCTTTTTTTAAACCTTTATTTTTGTTTGCCTTTACATCTGTAAACAGTAGCAACAAACCGGTTATTAGAAAAAGAGAGACAGCATAGCCTATAAAACCAATATTATTCACAACAATGATTTTTCCTTTCATCTTACGTTATTTGGCTTTCATGCCGGCACGGCGAATATTAACTTTTACTTTCACATCAAAGGAAAGGTTTTCGTAAATTGCCTCCCAGTTTTCTTTTTCCCTGACGTTCTTGTTCCAATAATCGGGAAACTTTGCCCTGAAATGCTCGCCGTATCCAAAAATGTCGGACCTTGTTTTTTGTGTTTTAGAGATTAATTCACTGACCGCTTGGTCGACACTTTTTTCGGTTTCCTTCTCGATTCTTCGGATATCTTCAGCTGTTTTAACGGTGATGTCGGGATTTTCTTTCTCTTCGATGTCACTTTCATAATAAATTTTCACAAAAATATGCGGCTTTCCATTTTGTAAGCTTGCTTTTATTTTTGTTCTTCGTTTGATCGGTTGAACTACTACGACCTCATCTGTGTTCGGAACTTCCACAAATGTTCCGTAGCCCCCTGTCTTTTCTCCGATGGCAGCCATATATGCACCAATTTCCAACGGTTTTGTTTTTCCCACCATTTTATCCCCTCGAAAATACGCAAGGCCACTGATTTGTATCGTTCCATCCTCTTTGATGTCCAGATATGGAAGATAGCCATCTTGCCCTTTGCTTGACAGAATACTCCAAAATAGCCCGATGAAACTATGAGGAAATTTTCCTAACATCACCAAATTTTCGACCATTGCTGCCAAATAAAGCGCTGGAACGGGCTCTAATTCTGGAGATGCATCCATGTATTTTGAAGCCTTTTCCTTTGAAACTACGAATGATGCCGTTCTTCTAATTTGCGGATTGCGTTTTAAGTAGTCGTTAAAACGCTGGGTACCATTTTTCGCCATTTCTTCACTCAGGACAATGATCCTTAAATGCCCTAAAAACAACTCATCTGCGACTTCTTGTTGAAGATTGAGCATTGCATCTTCAATGGTGTGTCCTACAACATGAATTACCACCACTGATTTTTGTTCCCCATTGCCACCACCGCCTGTTTGCGGACCTAATGGAATTCGGCCAGGAACGGCAATTTGTGCACTAAGCTTAATCATTCCCTCTTTAGGAGTCGGAAATTTCCCTTTTAAATGAGCAATTTCCCCCTCTTCTTCCTCTTCATTTGGGGCTTTATCTATCCCCATTGCCAGAACGACTGCGCGTTCCTCAATTTCTCGACTATCCCAACAACCGGTTAGAAGGGGCACCAGAAGAAAGAACAAAAAGGTCAATTTCACTTTACGGCTGTTTGTACCCACTCTTCCCCCTCCTCCTCTTACCTTTCATAAAATCGATTATTAATAATAAGAGCGGATAAAGAATGGTAATAGTAAGCCCAACTTTCCCCACGTTTTCAATGAATTGATACAATTGAAAAATGTTTAGCGGCAGCATGGCCAAAATAAAGACAAACGGAAGAATGAAATAAGCGAGCATTTTATGATCCTGTAATTGGAAAAACTGTTTTATCGAAAAAGCGGTAAAATAATAACTCGAAAATAAGGTCGTAAATACAGCGGTAACCCAGACAGATAAAAAAACAACATCTAAACGTTGTAATATGTTCCCCGGTAAAAAAGTGGTTCTCGCAAGTTCTAATGTAGGCCAAAAGAGTTGTTTTATTTCTTCCGTGCCAAAAACTGAAACTGTTGCGACAACAATCAGCAAATACAACCCACCAGATATAAGGATTGCCCACATACTTGCCTTCATCGCTTTTTTTGGATGCTTCATAGCAGGAATAATCAGTGTCATGATAAAGGAACCTTGAAACAAGGATGCTATCATTAATGTCCCTGAAAACATCTCGTTAAAGTTATTTCCTGTAAGAGGCTGCAGGTAAATCATATTGCCATTCTGTAAAGAGAACACGACAATAATTAAGGCCGGAGCCAATATAATCGGAACGTAAAAATTGTGTATATAGGCAAACGTATTAATGTTATTCCGTACACTTACTGCAGCTAATAGAAGCATGACAATCACGACAATCTCAAGCGGTGTTTCCCCCAAAATAGCCGTGATGACGACAGCACCAAATTCACGTGAGGCAAACCCTGTTAAAAATGCAAAAAAGATGATAACAATTAAGCTGCAGATTTTACCCCACCATTTTCCCAGGATCTCTTCACTGTAGGCAATAATCGTTTTCTGTGGATGGCGCATGCCCAGTTTGGTAATAATGAAAAGTCCTATGGCAGCTATTCCAATCCCTAACAGCGTGACAAGCGGAGCTCCTGTATCCCCTGCTCTTACAGCAAACAGCGGCAAAGGCAAAATCCCAACCCCGATAATGGTGCTAATTAAGATTGTCGCTGCTTGAAGGGTTGTTATTTCTCTCGAATCCTCCACTTGTGTCACCCTCCTGTTGATCGTTTCCGAATTTATTCTCCGCCATCGTTTTGTTTCTCTTCCCTCCTATTCTTTTATCGTTTGCTGACTGAAGAAATGCGGGCCTTTTCGGCATCAACCATAAAGGGCTTCTAAACACGACATCTTTCCATCCCTGATAATTTCCCGGAGAAACCGGTGACATATAGGGGACTCCGAATGATTTTAACGAGAGCATATGGTTAAAAATGAAAATGACTCCAATTACGACTCCGTAGAGACCGAAAACCCCTGCTAAAATAATAATGGGAAACCGAAGCATTCTTAGTGCAAAGGCAGCCGTATAAGCAGGTGTTGCAAAAGAACCTATCGTTGTCAACGCGATTACTACAATCGTAATGGGACTTGCCAGCCCCGCATTCACAGCTGCTTCACCGATTACAAGCACTCCGACAATTGATAACGCTCCGCCTACTTGTTTCGGAAGCCTGACAGTTGCTTCCCGCAGTACTTCCATCGAGACCTCGATCAGTAACACTTCAATAACTGCAGGATAAGGGACACCAGCTCGCCCTCCTGCCACGGCAACGGCAAACTCTGTTGGCAGCAATTCTGGATTAAAGGAAATGAACGACACATAAAGAGAAGGAATAATGAGCGAAAAAACCAGCGCCAACATACGTGCAATTCTGACAAAACTGCCTATCAAAAATCTGGATGAATAGTCTTCAACCGTTTGATAAAACTGATTGAAAACCACTGGAACTACCAAAGCAAACGGAGAACCGTCAACTAAAATAGCCACTCTTCCTTCTAAAATATTGGCCACCGTTTTATCCGGCCTTTCCGTGCTTTGAACTTGAGGAAACGGCGAATATGGATTATCCTCAATGAATTGCTCCAAATACCCCGCATCCATTATGGCGTCAATATCGATTTCAGATAGCCGTTTCTCTACTTCGCTGACAACTCCATTATTCGCTATTCCTTTTATATAACAAACAGCCACCGTTGATTTTGTGATACGTCCTATCGTCATTGTTTTCACACGCAAGTCAGCAGTTGGAAGCCGATAGCGCAGCAACGAAATATTGGTAGCAATGTTTTCGATAAATCCTTCACGTGGCCCTAAAATAGCCTGTTCTGTTTCTGGCTGTTCAATGGCCCGTTTCTCTACAGTGCGAGTACCGATATGGAAAGCTTCCGCTATACCATCAATAACAATGACTGTTTCTCCACGTAAGATGAAATCGATTAACTGATCCAGACAATCGTCAATCTTAACTTGACTGTGATAAAGCGTTTCATTAGTAATGACGTCCTTTAACTCGGCCAGTAAAATCTCTTTTTCAGATAAATGCAGCGGCACATACATTAATGGCTTTAAAATATCATTATTAAGGATGTCTTGATTCGTTAAGTTTGTAAAATAAAACATAACAGCACGAAACCGGCCAAATATTCGAAAGTGCTTACTAGCAAAATCATCATTATCGCCAAGTATTTCCTTCATAAAATGAACCGTTTCATCAAGGGAAGCGGAAATTCTTTCTTGATCATGTGCCCTTAAAGTCTTGCTGGGAATTTCCTCAGACGAAGCATTACGGAGAGTTTTTCTTTGGTAACGGTTACGAAAAAAAGACAAGGTATCACCACCCTTTTTATTACTTTGTACCTGTAATAAAAAACTATACCTTTATTACCAAATTGTTGTAGAAAACATATATTCATTCCCTCTATAGCCCACCGTCATTTCTTCTTTTATTACGTCTTAAGTAATTTAAAGTTCCTTTGGTAATAATAAATAGGAGTAAATTAACAATAGAAGGCGGATTTCTCTATGGAAAGAATCATTTTGTGGGCGTTTTTTATAATCGGAATTGCCCTATTATTTTTTAGTTTAAGAAAAGCTGTAATCAAAGACTGGATTTTAATTTTCTTATTGAATGCTTATCTTTCAACGTTTGTTGGTGTTTTTGTTGTTGAAGAAAAACTGCTTGAATACCCTGTAAGGTTTTTAAGCAACTATTTCGGTACTAGCCTCCTTTATGAATACCTTCTTTTTCCAGTTATTTGTATTTACTTTTATCAAACAACTTATCATTCAAAATATCTCAACATAATTCTACAAGGTGCATTGTATACCTCTGCTTTAACGATCATTGAGGTTCTTATTGAAAAATATACCGATTTAATTAAATATCATACATGGACATGGATGCACACATTTATTAGCACCTTTTTTCTAATGATTTTTCTCCGTATCTTAATGCAATTGATAAACAAGAAAGAAAGTTAAATCAAAAGTTTTCAGCTATTTTCTTGTGGTATTTTTTGTAAGATTCATGTAAATAATAGTAACCAGAATGTAAATAGGAGAAGGTAGAATGAACTTAATCCTTATGACCCTGGTTATCCTTTTTTCTTTGGTAAAAGGGGATTGGAGAAACTGGGAGAAATACTACCCTACAATGCTATTCATGTCTTTATCAGCTTTTATTTATGAGTTTATATCGCATAGTAACTACCATCTATGGGAATTGAATCCGGATCTTATTTTTAATCGTATGATTGTGCATTTTACAAACAACCTTATTGTAAATCCTTTAGTAGTTTTGACTTTTCTGTCTAATTACCCAAGTATACTTAAGAAGAAAATTACATACTTCTTAAAGTGGACCCTTACTTTTTTGCTAATAGAATGGGGAGGCCACCAGCTTGGTATGTTATCTTATCATAATGGCTGGCATTTTGGATGGTCATCTTTATTTGTTATTATTATGTTTCCTATGATACGACTTCATCATATTAATAAACTTCGGGCATTAATACTTTCGGTTATTTTTGCGGTGTTTTACTTGGTTATTTTTAATTACATATAGGTATCCTTAGAAGAGAATGCTACTGCTTTGGTAATCCCGGCGGATAATAATAGGGAGGAACTTTTATCCAACCTCTTTTTCGCATTAAATATTTTAACGAGGTTCCAAATTTCATTTTCTCTAACATACATTGAGTAAATAAAGCACCTACATCATTTCTAATACTTTGACTTACCGCAGAAGCGCAAGCGGTAATAGCTGCAACTGTCTTTATACTTAAGCCGTTCATAATTTCATCATCGGTCAGTTTAACTCCTAACGGCACACTATTTGGTTCAGAATTCGGACGTTGCTCACTGGTTGGCGGTAAATGAACGCCTTCCTTTTTCAAAAATTCCTTAAATCTTTTTCCTTGAGTTTCACACTGATTTAAGCTTTCTTTTAATATGTTTTTGACATCATCATCAGTTGTTGTATTAAGTCCTATTTGGATATAGACTGCTGCTTCATCCATTGTAGCTAAGTAGAGCCAACAACTCATAACCTCTCCTACATGCAACGGATTTTTTGGTTCATTATCTAAAGACATTTGCAAAAAATCTTTTACAGCTTCAAAAATTGTGGTCATAGGTAATCTCTCCAATCCAAAATTCAATTTTTTTTTAGTTTTTACGAAACAGTAAAATATATTCAAATCATTGTAATGTTTTTGGAATTAATGAATTAAAATAAAAGACAGAAAAAAAAGCATAATCTCCTCACAGATTGAGGAATTATACCTTTTTTTACGTTAAGAGGACTTTTTCAGCGGCCTCGGAAATATCGAGTCTTACACTTCTTCACAATATTGATCAAAGTAGCTTTGCAGCTTATTGACTACGGACATTGGATCATGTCCTTCAATTTCGTGTCTTTCAATCATGGTCAGGAATTTTCCATCTTTTAGGATTGCAAATGATGGAGAAGATGGCGGATAGCCTTCAAAATAGTCACGCGCTTTTTCCGTTGCTTCTTTATCCTGGCCGGCAAATACTGTTACGAGATGGTCCGGGCGATTATCATAGTGAACCGAATGGGCGGCAGCAGGTCTTGCAATTCCACCGGCGCAACCGCAAACAGAGTTAACCATAACAAGAGTTGTTCCTTTTTGTGCGAAAGCTTCCTCTACATCCTGGGGTGTTGATAGTTCCGTATATCCAGCAGTCGCGATCTCCTGACGAGCCTGACGAACTACATCATTCATTAAAAAGTTAAAATCCATACTCATCGAACTAACTCCTCTCGATATTTTTTTCTACACTATTATAATAACAGTGTGACATTCCAGATACAATCTTAATGCAATCAAGAAAAAGATGTTTAAGTTCCAGCTGCAACGGGTAAAATATCAATACAACTAGAACCATACCCCTAACTCCCTAGATTTGGATAGCAGATTATCTGCTATCCCTTTTCTTTTTATCCATTAAGATCCGTATTACGCAACACTTGATTAAATACTTCAAAGCTTTCCTGGACAGCTTTTGTGACTGTCTTGTCCCCCGCCATTACCTGATTTTCCAATACGGGAAGAAGGTCTTTCATTTTTTCATTTTTAAAGAACATGTTTTGCAGTGAATCATGGATCAAGGAATACAGCCATTCTTTGGATTGAAGTCTCCTTCTTTCCTCAAATACACCTTTTTCTTTCGTTTCTTCCGAAAATCGCATAATTACATCCCAAAGAGGGCCGATTCCATCACCGGTCAGGGAAGAACATGTATAAGCCTTCGCTGACCAGCCTTTTGTCGCCGGCTGCAGGAAATGAAGCATCCGGCTGTATTCTGATTTTGTTTTCAAAGCGAGCGGCTTATTGTCTCCATCTGCTTTATTGACGACAATGGCATCAACGAGTTCCATTATCCCTTTCTTCATTCCTTGCAGTTCATCCCCGGCACCGGTTAGAACAAGAAGCATGAAGAAGTCTGTCATGCTGCGGACAATGGCCTCGCTTTGTCCGACGCCGACTGTTTCAATCAGGATGATATCAAAACCGGCCGCTTCACAAAGAAGCATCGTTTCCCTCGTTTTACGGTGGACCCCGCCCAGTGTCCCACCAGAGGGAGACGGCCTGATAAAGGCTTGCGGGTTCCTGGCCAGTTCTTCCATTCTTGTTTTGTCACCGAGAATACTGCCGCCATTGACAGATGAGCTTGGGTCTACTGCCAGCACCGCGATTTTATGCCCCAATTTGCATAAATAAGTTCCAAAAGCTTCAATAAAAGTACTTTTTCCAGCACCAGGCACACCGGAAATTCCAATCCTGATTGAGCGGCCAGCTTGGGGCAGGATGGATTGTAAAAGCTGCTGTGCGTCTTCGAAGTGATGGGGGGCATTGCTTTCTATCAGGGTTATTGCACGTGCAAGCATAGCCCTCTCTCCTTGGAGCAGTCCTGCTTCGATTTTTTTAAGGCTTATAGTTTGCTTGCCTTTTTTCACAAACCTGCTTCTTCCATCCTCTGCAGCTTCCGAAAACGAGTCTACGCCTTTTCTGACAACAGACGCAAATCCTTCTTGATCACTGTCGTCTGCCCATTCAGGTTTTTTTCTGTTTTCCATTACCCTGACACTTCCTCATATCCGAGGCGGCGATATATTTCTTCCAGAACAGATTTTGCTGACCGGGTAATGACCGTACCAGGCCCAAAGATGGCCGCCGCCCCGTTTTGTTTCAGGAATTGATAATCCTGTGCTGGAATCACCCCGCCGGCAATGACGATGATATCTTCCCTGCCTAATTTTTTCAGTTCCTGGACGAGCTGAGGAAGGAGTGTTTTATGCCCGCCCGCAAGCGAGCTCATCCCCACCGCATGGACATCATTTTCCACCGCCTGCAGCGCCGTTTCTTCCGGAGTCTGGAAAAGCGGGCCGATGTCGACGTCAAATCCTAAATCGGCAAATGCGGTTGAAACGACCTTGGCTCCGCGGTCGTGTCCGTCCTGCCCCATTTTTGCCATCAAAAGACGGGGTCTTCTTCCTTCATTTTCAAGAAACTCATCGGTCATTTTCTTTACTGCTTCAAAGTCATCATTATCCGAATAGGAGGAACTGTAAACGCCGCTGATCGAACGAATCGTCGCCTTATGGCGCCCGGCTGTCTTTTCAATCGCATCTGAAATTTCACCAAGTGTTGCTCTTGCCCTTGCTGCCTGAACGGCTAGCTCAAGCAAGTTGCCCTCACCGCTTTCGGCTGCTGCGGAAAGTGCTGCTAATGCTGCCTCTGCCTCTGCCCCATTTCTAGCTTCCCTTACCAGTGCCAGTTTTTGAAGCTGGCTTTCACGTACCGCAGTATTATCAATTTCGAGAATTTCAATTGGATCTTGTTTGTCAAGACGATACTTGTTCACGCCGACAATCGTTTCCTGCCCGGAGTCAATTTGTGCCTGGCGCTTCGCAGCCGCTTCTTCGATTCTCATTTTCGGCAGGCCCGTTTCAATGGCCTTTGCCATTCCCCCGAGTTCCTCGATCTCCTCAATGTGGGCCCAGGCCCGGTTGATCAGTTCATTCGTCAACGATTCCACATAGTAGGAGCCTGCCCACGGGTCGATCACGTTTGTGATTCCTGTTTCCTCCTGCAGGTAAAGCTGGGTATTCCTTGCGATCCGTGCCGAAAAATCAGTCGGCAAAGCGATCGCTTCATCAAGAGCATTCGTATGGAGTGACTGCGTATGTCCAAGCGCAGCGGCATGGGCTTCCAAAAGAGTGCGGACCACGTTGTTGAAAGGATCCTGTTCTGACAGGCTCCAGCCAGACGTTTGCGAATGTGTCCGGAGTGCCAATGATTTAGGGTTCTTCGGTTCAAACTGCTTGATTAATTTTGCCCAAATAAAACGGGCAGCTCTCATTTTGGCCACTTCCATAAAATAATTCATCCCGATCGCCCAGAAGAAGGAAAGGCGCGGCGCGAATGAATCAACGGGAATGCCAGCCTGAAGCCCGGTTCGGACGTACTCGAGCCCGTCAGCGAGCGTATAGGCAAGTTCAATATCAGCAGGAGCGCCTGCTTCCTGCATATGATAGCCTGAGATGCTGATGCTGTTGAACTTCGGCATAAATTTGGATGTGTATTCAAATATGTCAGCAATGATTTTCATCGACATTTCCGGCGGATAGATATACGTATTCCGCACCATGTATTCTTTTAAAATATCATTCTGGATTGTACCAGAAAGCTTTTCCTGGGTAACGCCCTGTTCCTCGGCGGTCACGATAAAAAACGCCAGGATCGGCAGCACGGCCCCGTTCATGGTCATCGACACTGACATTTGGTCAAGTGGAATCCCTTCAAATAACCGTTTCATGTCAAGAACCGAATCAATCGCAACACCTGCTTTGCCGACATCACCGACAACCCGAGGGTGATCGGAATCATATCCTCTGTGCGTCGCCAGGTCAAACGCAACCGATAAACCTTTTTGGCCCATAGCCAGATTCCTCCGGTAAAAAGCATTCGACTCCTCAGCCGTAGAAAAACCGGCATACTGGCGCACCGTCCATGGACGGTTTACATACATCGTCGGATAGGGGCCTCTCGTGTATGGGGCAATGCCGGGAACGCCCTCGATATGCTTGAATTCCTTTAGGTCTTGTTTCCGGTAAAGAGATTTGATTTGAATCTGCTCATTCGTTTCATATAATAAATCTTCAATGGACCCGTTAATAGCAGCCTCCGCTGTCTTTTGCCATTTTTCAGCTGAACCTGTGGAGTTGGCTATTAGTGGATTGATTTTTGTAAAATCAGGTCTTTTCACGCTACTTCACCTCCAGTTCCGTAAGCAATTGTGTCAGGATCTCGACAACATTTGTTTTTATATGCAAAAAGTCTTTTACGCCAGCCAGCTTCAGTTCTTTTTCCAGTTCACTGTCCTGCTTCCCTGCCAAGTATAGATTCTTTTCAGGGTAGCCTTCCTTGATTGCTCTGGCAAACGCCGCTGCAGTTTCTAAATAATCGGCATCGCTGCCGCAGATGCAGTAACTCTTAAGGTTTGTCTCGGTTACAAAAGCCAGTACTTCGTCCACTGTTGTACAGCCCTTGCTTTCGATCGTTCCGATACCCCCGGACCCCGATATCCCCTTAATAAAATCAGCCCTTGCTTTATAGGCCTTAAGCTCACCAATCGTAATCACTCCAAGTTTAGGAGCTTCTCCGCTTTCGGCATGTGCTTCGGCTCGAAGTCGGATGTTTTCAAATTCTTCAGCTACTCGCATGTGGGGAATCGGTATGATATCCAAAGCAGCAGTACTCTTCTCTGAATTCGTTTGCGGCTCTTGAACCTTTTCCGCTGGGTTTGGATAGACATTCGTACCGATGATGCTTTCTTTTCGAAAGCCCGTGTTTCTCTGTCTTTGCTTAAATACGTCGGCAATTTCAGCCTGGATGGTTCCTTTTTTTAGCAAGTTGAGGATTCCACCCTGCTGCTCAATTTCAAGAAACTTGGACCATACAGCTTCCGTTAATTCACTGGTAAGCTTCTCGACGAAGAAGGAACCACCAGCCGGATCGACAACTGTAGAAATATGGGTTTCTTCTTTCAGGATTAACTGGGTATTTCGTGCAAGCCGTTCGGCAAAATCATTTTCCGTCCCGTGCAGCCGGTCGAACGGATGAATTTGCAGGTATTGCACTCCGCCTACCACTGCGGCAAATGCCTGGTTAGCAGTACGAAGGATATTGACATGCTTGTCATATAATGTTTCCGTCACCCTTGAGGTCACTGCATGGATGTGCATTTTAAAGTAATCCGGAGAAACTCCATATGCCTCGGCAAGCATCGCCCATAATCGCCGCGCTGCACGCAGTTTGGCAATATTCATAAAATAATTAGAATCAATCGCAAAGGAAAATACGATTTTATCTGTCAGTTCCGCTAAGGATAATCCATATTCCTGGCCTTCGTTCAGATAATGAACAGCCTCGGCCAGTCCATATGCAACTTCCTGGACTGCATTTGCACCGCCGTTGTGGTATACAGATGTTTTAATTAAAATGGTTTTAACATTTGGAAGTTTTCCACCTGCCTCCTGTATACCAGAAAACCACCCTTTGAAATAGTTGTCTATGTCGGATGGGAGCTTTCCAGCAGCTGCCCATTCGGCTATCGGATCCTCTGCCAGAACTCCAGATATCAAGCCGGTGTTCAAATTAGCCTTTTCACAGTATTGATTGAATCTCGGCAAGGCGGAGTGCCCATTTCCCTCCAAATCGATAAAAATCGGCACTTCCTTGAAAGGCAGGCGGTTCAAAAGATTATTAAGGGTACCGCTTAGCAAGCTTGCCGGAAAACAAATGGCATTTTGGCCCCGGGACAATGCCGTATGCATCTTTTGATTAGCTTCTTCCTCAGAGAAAGCAAAGACAGGCTGGCATATGAGCCATGGGTTCGTGCGATAGCCGGTAACATTGATCCCTCTTGTGTACGGAAAAAATCCAGGAAGTTCTTCGCCAGCCGTATTTTCAGACAGGCTTTCTTCTGTATAAAGCGGCTGAAGTTCAATGCCTTCATATGTATTCGTATTCAACTTTTCGACGCTCTTCCCTTTTAAACTGCTTTCGGCAGCTACCTTCCAATCTTCTATAGAAGAACTAGGAAATGATAGAGTCTTTACTTCATTCAGCTTCATTGAAATCGCTTTCTTTCTTTCATACAGTATTACTAGGCAGAGCGAACGCTCGCTCAGTATGAAATCGAAAGCTTCCTCCCTTCCTCTTCTTACTGAATAATTATAACATTCTCACATAATAATATTCTAGAAGATACAACATAAAATCCTGCAATTGTTATGGTTATTTTGCGGAAACCCTTCACAATGGAAGAGGAAGGGTTTCCTATAGAATAAGCTGCTACTTAGTTTCACCAGCTGCGCTCATAATAATCCCGCATGCTTGTCTTTTACCAGCGTCACCGGTTTTCATGGTTTCATCATCAGGACCAGGCTTTCCCTCTGCTTGATAGCGGTCAGGGATATTGCCGGAGTTATCTGGTTTTTCGTGCACAATGATAGCAAGTTCTTGTTCTGTCAATTGGTTAATTGTAAAGCGGTCAAATGTTGTCATAAATTCAGCTGTACCTTCTTCATTTACGTATAGAGAAGGCATGTCACCGTTATGTCCTGAGTGCATTTCATCATCTGGATTAAAGTGTCCTCCCGCTGTAGTAAAAGCACCTTCCTTGGCATCCGGTTCACATGCGCCTTTTTCATGGACGTGGAATCCGTGCAGACCGGGTTCTAAACCTTTCATGCTGGCTTTGATTTGAATATCACCTTCATGATCAAAAAAACTGACCGTTCCAACCGTCTTATTATCCACATTTTTGATTTCCGCTTTAGCTTTAGGCTCCATCTGTTCCTCAGTTCCTTGGTTCTTTTCAGCTGTGCCATTCATACTCGCCGTCTCTTCACCATCTGAATTTTCCCCGCCCGCACATCCCATCAATAACAGAACGACAGAAACTGGCAGTAGAAGTTTTGTCCAGTATTTGCTCATTTTTCTGCTCCCTTCTTCTTTTTTAATATACCTTTCAATACTTCCACTATTTTGGGGAGATAAACGTATTATCGATTAATTAGAGGAGTTCGGGAAGATATATAAGTTGAAATAACCATTTCCTATTTCGTTTTAAGTTTTGACGTCACTTTTATTGTTTTCGCGTCTTTTTTTCTAGTTTTGTCGTCTCTTTTCTCATTTTGGCGTCTCTTTTAATTTTTGTCGTCTGTTTTTCTGTTTTGGCGTCACTTTTATCGTTTTCGCGTCTGTTTTTCTAGTTTTGTCGTCTCTTTTAATTCCAAGTATTTGTGTTAGATGCAATTCTTAATCTCAACTTATATAGTTTGAGTTTTTTTGGATATGCAAAAACGCCGGCAATAGCCGGCGTCCATTAATATATAGGCGTATTTGAACTCGATATATCTTCAACAATTTGTTTCACTCTGGCTAGGAAACGTCCGCACACAAGTCCGTCAAGCACACGATGGTCGAGTGACATGCATAAATTGACCATGTCACGGACGGCAATCATATTGTCGATGATGACCGGGCGCTTCACGATCGATTCCACTTGCAGGATCGCTGCCTGAGGATAGTTGATGATGCCCATCGATTGAACGGAGCCGAATGAACCGGTGTTATTTACGGTAAAAGTTCCACCCTGCATTTCATCAGATTTCAGCTTGCCGCTGCGCACCTTCCCGGCAAGCTCATGAACTTCGCGAGCGATGCCTTTAATCGATTTTTCATCGGCATTTTTGATCACCGGTACAAACAGCGCGTTTTCGGTTGCGACGGCTATCGAGATGTTAATATCCTTCTTCTGGATGATTTTGTCGCCCGCCCACATTGAATTGATCTGAGGGAATTCCTTTAAGCTTTGCGCGACTGCTTTTACAAAGAATGCAAAATAGGTTAGGTTATAACCTTCTTTTTGCTTAAATTCAGTTTTAAGAGAATCACGGTATGCAACCAGATTGGTGGCATCCACTTCCACCATCGTCCAGGCATGCGGAGCTTCGTGCTTGCTGCGCAGCATATTTGATGCAATTGCTTTTCTGATCCCTGTCACCGGAATTTCAATGTCTCCCGCTGCCGTAGGGACGGAGACGGATTCTGCCGGTTTTGGCGTTGATTGCAGCTGGACAGATGCTGTACTTTCCTGTCTGGCTTCCGGTTTTGCTTCCGCCTTGCTGGCTCCCGCCTGCGGAATATTTCCGGAATTGATCAATTTCACTAAGTCTTTTCTCGTAATCCGGCCCTCTTTGCCAGTTCCCGCTACCTGGTTTAAATCGATGCCGTTTTCCTGGGAGATCTTCAAAACGGCGGGAGAATATCTGGCTTTCCCTTGAACCGTGTCCGCTGCTAGATTACTCGGCTCCCGGGAAACATCCTCTTTCTCCTCGGTATGAAAGTTTTCCTTTCCGTCTGCTTCGTCCGTTTTTACACCGGCAACATCAATGGTACAGATGATCTCCCCGACGGCCAGAGTTTGATCTTCTTCTGCCATCAGTTCGACAATGGTCCCTGTAAATGATGAAGGGACTTCTGCATTCACTTTATCGGTAATGACCTCAAGCATAGGATCATATTTATTGACATGGTCCCCCGGCTTTACCAGCCATTTGCTGATGGTCCCCTCGGTGACGCTTTCTCCGAGCTGCGGCATTTTCATTTGCTCAATCGCCAATTGCCCAAACCTCCTCTTTTCTTATTCCATGGTACCTAAAGCGGTCTTAGTCAATACCACTTTGTCAAATCTATAAAAGCAATCCTGTTTACGGATTTTTTCCTTAGTATTCAGCCAATTCCCTCATCGCTGCTTCGACTTTTTCGGGATTCACCATGAAAAACTTTTCCATTGTCGGTGCATAAGGCATCGCTGGAATATCAGGGCCTGCCAGTCTCATGATCGGGGCATCAAGGTCAAACAGGCAGTTCTCAGCAATAATCGCCGATACCTCACTGATGATGCTGCCTTCTTTGTTATCCTCGGTCACGAGCAGGACTTTGCCTGTTTTTGATGCAGCCTCTATGATGGCTTCTTTGTCCAATGGATAGACGGTGCGTAAGTCGAGCACATGTGCGGATATCCCGTCACTAGCCAATTTTTCTGCAGCCTGAAGGGCGAAGTGCACGCAGAGGCCATATGTAATCACTGTGATGTCCTCGCCTTCCCGTTTAACGTCTGCCTTTCCGATAGGCAATACATAGTCATCGGCAGGAACTTCGCCTTTGATTAAACGGTAAGCTCTTTTATGCTCAAAGAACAAAACAGGATCGTCATCGCGAATCGCCGCTTTTAATAATCCTTTTACATCATACGGAGTGGACGGCATGACGATTTTCAGGCCAGGCTGGTTCGCAAAAATCGATTCCACCGACTGCGAATGGTAGAGCGCTCCGTGGACACCGCCTCCGTATGGAGCACGGACGACGATCGGACAACTCCAGTCATTATTGGAACGGTAACGGATTTTTGCCGCTTCCGAAATAATCTGGTTGACTGCCGGCAAGATGAAATCAGCGAACTGCATCTCGGCAACCGGACGCATGCCATACATCGCGGCACCGATCCCTACACCGGCAATCGCAGATTCGGCAAGCGGTGTATCAATGACATGCTGTTCACCGAATGTGTCATAAAGGCCGTTTGTAGCCTTGAACACGCCGCCCTTTTTCCCGACGTCTTCCCCCAGAACGAACACGCGGGAATCTCTTTCCATTTCTTCGCGAATCGCCATTGTTACAGCATCTATATAAGAAATTACCGGCATAATTACTCCCCCTTACATCTGTGCATATACATATTTTAAAGCGTCCTCTGCGTCCGCATATCGTGCATTTTCCGCATAATCGGTAGCTTCATTTACGTTCTTCATGATCCGGTCATTGATTTCCTTCTCCAGCGCTTCATCCATCGTCCCTGTTTCTTTTAAGTAGGCTCCAAAGGTCATGATCGGGTCTTTTGTTTTTGCCTCTGCCACTTCATCAGGAGCGCGGTAGCTGCGGTCATCATCATCACTTGAATGCGGAGTAAACCGGTAGGAAATTGTTTCAATAAGGGTTGGTCCTTCTCCGCGGCGGCCTCTGTCCGCGGCTGTCTTTACAGCTTTATAGACTTCCAGCGGATCATTGCCATCGACAGTCACACCCGGCATCCCATAACCAATGGCGCGGTCAGATACCTTTTCACAGGCCAATTGTTTTTCAATCGGCACAGAAATAGCATATTTATTATTTTCACACATCAAAATGACCGGAAGTTTATGGACACCTGCAAAGTTTGCTCCTTCATGGAAATCTCCCTGATTCGATGAGCCCTCGCCAAAAGTCACAAAGGCCACCAAGTCCTTGCCTTCCATCTTTCCAGCAAGCGCAATTCCGACAGCGTGAGGAACCTGTGTTGTAACCGGAGAAGATCCGGTAACGATCCTGTTTTTCCTTTGGCCGAAATGGCCGGGCATTTGACGTCCGCCGGAGCTCGGATCTTCTGATTTTGCAAAGCCTGAAAGCATAAGATCCTTAGCTGTCATTCCAAACGTAAGCACTACGCCGATATCGCGGTAATAAGGAAGTACATAGTCTTTTTCCCGATCCAAACCAAAAGCAGCCCCAACTTGTGCCGCTTCCTGTCCCTGGCAGGAAATAACAAATGGAATTTTCCCCGAACGATTTAATAGCCACATACGTTCGTCAATTCTGCGTGAAAGCAGCATCGTTTCATACATTTCTAAAACTCTTTCATCGCTAAGGCCTAACTCTCTATGACGATTTTCAACCATCATTTTTCCCTCCTTACAGGCAAGTTTCTTAGTGTTATTGAAGCACTATCATGAATGGATCGCAAGTCCGTCGACGGCAAGTGCCGCTTCACCGATTGCTTCTGACAATGTCGGATGCGGATGAATCGTATGCGCCACTTCCCAAGGTGTCGCATCAAGGACTCTTGCAAGTCCTGCTTCAGAAATCATATCGGTCACATGCGGCCCAATCATATGGACGCCAAGAATGTCATTTGTGTCTTGATCGGCAATAATTTTGACAAAACCGTCAGATTCACCATATACAAGCGCCTTTCCAATTGCTTTGAATGGGAATTGGCCGATTTTGAGCTTATATCCCTTTTCGAGCGCCTCATCCTCTGTATATCCAACACTCGCGGCTTCCGGGTTGGAATAAATGCATTTAGAAACCAAAGAATAATCGATTTTGTGCGGTTTTTCACCGGCAATATGCTCAACTGCTACGATTCCTTCGTGTGAGGCAACATGCGCCAACTGCAATCCGCCGATACAATCCCCGATTGCGTAAATATGCGATTCTTTCGTTTGATAAACATCATTAACCGAAATAAAGCCTTTTTCGGCCACGATATCTGTATTTTCAATTCCAATTCCTTCAGTATTTGCCTGTCTGCCTACCGACACTAACATTTTTTCAGCGGTGAATTCTTTCGTTTCCCCATTGATTTCAGCAGAAATGGTTACGGTCTCTCCCTTTTTCAGCGACTCCGGCAGAACCCTGGCACCGGTTACCAACCTGATGCCCTTTTTCTTCAAAAGCCGGAACATCTCCTTTGAAATGTCTTTGTCCTCAGTCGGAATGATCCGCTCAGCATACTCGATTACGGTTACTTCGACACCAAAATCATTCAGCATAGAGGCCCATTCGATGCCGATCACGCCTCCGCCCACGATGATAATAGATTTCGGCAGTCCCTCCAACTGCAGCGCTTCATCAGAAGTCATTACGAATTCTCCATCAATATCAAGTCCTGGCAGCGTTTTTGGTCTTGAACCAGCAGCGACAATGACGTTTTTCGGGATCAGCATTTCATTTTCCGATCCATTGTTCATTTCTACTGAAATTGTCCCTGCTACCGGCGAAAAGATCGATGGACCGAGAATCCTTCCCAGGCCTTCATAAATATCGATTTTTCCCTGTTTCATTAAATGCTGAACACCTTTATACAGCTGGTCCACGATTCGGCTTTTTCTTTCTTGCACCTTCATGAAATCGAGCTTTACTTCTCCGGTCACTACTCCGTATTCCTCACTTCTTTTCGAGGTACTGAATACCTCCGCGCTTCGAAGCAATGCTTTTGAAGGAATGCAGCCCTTGTGCAGGCAAGTCCCGCCGAGCTTTCCTTTTTCAACAACGGCCGTTTTCAGCCCTAACTGGGCCGCACGGATTGCCGCAACATAACCGCCGGTTCCCGCACCCAATATGACCAGATCGTATTCTTGTGCCATTTCCTAACCTCCTTGATCAGAGTTGCTACTAAAGTTACTATTTTTTTCTATTGTTCGTCCACTACTGTCTTGCAACCCTTTACCTCCATTTTTAAGCCGCAGAAAGATCGTAAAGTGTTTTCACCAAAAATTGATTATACCGCTAATTGGCCGGCCTTTGCTTGATTGAAAGCTTAGACGGGCCAAAGGCGTTCTAAATATGTATCTCACTAATGTGAGAAGGGCTTCTACGTACAAGGATGTACCCAGTGATGCGTTGACATACGACATCGCTCAAAGCCGACCAAGCGCCCAGTCGCGGCAGGGCGCTTTCCGTTTTTGTTATTTACGGCGGTTCAGGGTATGCTTTTCATTTTGCAGGAACTGACTGCGCGAATTTCTCATTCGTTCAATCCGTTCCTCAGCCATGCGGTCGGCTGCCAGATAAGTAGGAATTCCATCGCGCTTGGCGATTTCAATCACCTTTTCAATATTATTGTAAACGGTTTCAACTTTTTTCATTGCTCGTTCGGGATTATAGCCATAAAGCTCATCAGCGACATTAATCACTCCGCCTGCATTAATGACATAGTCAGGAGCATACACAATGCCCATTTCATGAATTTGATCGCCATGAGCCGTATCCTTTAATTGATTATTTGCCGCCCCTGCAATAACCTTCGCTTTAAGCTGGGAGATGGTGTGGTCATTTATGACAGCTCCAAGTGCGCAGGGTGCGTAAATGTCACAGTCCACTCCATAAATTTCATTGGGTTCGACGGCTTTAGCACCAAACTCTGCTACAACTCGCTGGACAGACTCTTTGTTAATATCGGCAACAATCAGTTGGGCGCCTTCTTCGTGAAGGTGGCGGCAAAGATTGTATGCTACGTTTCCGACGCCCTGAACGGCAATGACTTTTCCTTCCAGAGAGTCAGTGCCGAATGCTTCCTTGGCTGCTGCTTTCATTCCGCGGTAAACGCCGTAAGCCGTAACCGGAGATGGATTGCCTGATGAACCGAATGCCGGTGAAATCCCGGTTACAAAATCAGTTTCTTCATGGATCATGTCCATATCGGCAACCGTAGTGCCGACATCTTCAGCAGTAATGTAGCGGCCGTTCAAACCTTGGATAAAGCGCCCAAACGCACGGAACATTTCCTCATTTTTGTCCTTTCGCGGATCGCCGATAATAACCGTTTTTCCACCGCCGAGGTTGAGTCCTGCAGCTGCATTTTTGTATGTCATCCCACGGGAAAGACGAAGAGCATCTTCAATCGCCGCTTCTTCTGATTCGTATGTCCACATGCGGGTGCCTCCAAGAGCAGGGCCAAGGGTCGTATCATGAATGGAAATGATTGCCTTTAATCCGGATTGTTTATCCTGGCAAAACAAAATTTGTTCGTAATCATATTTCTCCAAGTATTTGAAAATTTCCATGAAAATTCCTCCCCAAGATGTACTTTATTTATTAGATGCAGAGCATTCTGCAAGGAGCAAGTGCTAGAGAGTATAATTTGCTCTCGCAACCGCCTCCAGCCTTCCATATTCTTTAGGTGTTTTACCATCTATCTTATTTGATGCAATTCCTGTGCCAGATTTGTTTGCAAGGAAAACCAGGTAAAACTGCCGTGAATCTCTGCATTTTTTTGCACATCATGCAGTTTATTGCATGCTAAAGTTTTCAAGGTTGAGCTTTTCTATTTTGTAATATAAATTTCTTACTGAAATTCTGAGCGATTTAGCAGTCGCTGTTTTGTTCCCTTTATGCTGGATTAACGATTGCTTAATCAATTTGCTTTCATAGCGGTCAAGCATTTCTGACAAAGGCTCCTGCTGACTGAATGCTCCTTCCTTTCCAAGGTTAGGATCATTTAGGATCTTTTCATCGTTTTCAATAAAGTCTGGGATATGCTCTTCATCCATGACTGATTCATTGATTTTCATAAAAATGATCGCCCGCCCAAGGATGTTTTCCAATTCCCGCACATTTCCCGGCCAATCATACTGCTTAAGCTTTTCAATCGCCTCGTCTGTTATCCCTTCGATATTTCGTCCATATTCCTGGTTGATTTTTTGGATCAGATGCTTAGCCATCGCCTCGATTTCTTCCTTTCTTTTTCTAAGCGGCGAGATATGAATCGGCATCCTATTCAAGCGGAAATAAAGATCCTCTCTAAAAGTTCCGATCGTGATTGCTTTTTCGAGGTTAAGATTGGTCGCCGCGATCACCCTTACCTTGATGGGAACAGGCTTTGTGCCACCAACCCTGATAATTTCATTTTCCTGCAGGACCCTGAGCAGTTTAGCCTGTATATTGGGCGACAACTCACCAATTTCATCCAAGAAAATACTGCCCTTGTTTGCCTCTTCGAAAAATCCGCGTTTACCGCCGCGCTTTGCTCCTGAAAAAGCGCCTTCTTCGTATCCGAAAAGTTCACTCTCCAGCAACGATTCCGAAATGGCTGCACAGTTCACCCTGACAAATTTATTGAATTTCTTTTCACTTGCATTATGTATCGCATGGGCAAACAGTTCCTTCCCGGTTCCCGACTCGCCCCTGAGTAATACGGTAGCCGGTGTTTTCGCGCTCAATTTTGCCTGTTCAACAGCCAGCTTCATTTCTTCAGATTGCCCGATAATATCCGCAAACGAGTACTTCGCTTCAAGCGTTCTGATGATTTGTCTTGCGCGATCTAGCTCTTTGGTCAGCTGCTGGATTTCCGATACATCATGGATGACCCCAACGCTCCCTTTCAGCCTGTTATCGACGATGATCGGGGCAACATTGACGATGACATCCTTTTTCAACGGACCCACCCTTAGATTTACTCCCCTGACAGGCCTTCTCGTCTGCAATACCTGCATATGCATACTTTCGCCTTCGTAAATATCGGTTGTGGCAGGTTTCCCAATCACCTCTTCTTTGCTCAGCCCGGTAATCCTCGTATAAGCTGGGTTAATCACAATGCCATGTCCTTTTTCATCGACAACAGAAATTGCGTCATTACTTGAATGAATAATCGCCTGGAGCATCGTTTGAATTTCTTTCAAGTTCGTGATCTCTTCCGCGAGATTCACTACTTCGGTGATATCCTTAAAGACAGCAAAAGCACCGATCACTTCATTGTTCTCATCAAGCAGCGGAATACGCGTAGTGATAATCTTCATCCCATTATTGAGAACCTGTTCCTGATTCAGCTCCATCCGTTTCGTCTGGATGGTGTGAGGGAGGCGGCTTCCCGGTATCAATTCAGTTATGTGCTTTCCGACTACGTCCTTACGCTTTGCTTCGACCATCCGTTCAGCACTGCGGTTAAAAAGGATGACAATGCCCGTCTTATCTACGACGATCATTCCGTCATTCGTGGTATTAAAGATTAAATCATGTTTATTTTTCTCATTTTTCAGCTTATCAATCAATTCCTTTTTTTCTTCAAAAAGTTTGGCAATGATATAAGCAACACTGCCAGGAATGAGCAGGGTCCTGCCGCTTCTCCTGTCCCGGATCTCTTCAAAAACCTGTTCATCACCGGTCACCTCAATGATAATGTCAAGCGAATCATGAATCTGTCTCTTCCAATCAGAACCGGTCTGGATTCCAAGCTTTTTGGCAAGCTGCATTCCCGGTGCATCCATATTAGTGTCTACCACACACTCAATGAAAAAACTTTCGCTTTCCATTAGGATCTTTAAAATGGCCGTTCCGCCTGTGCCTGCTCCGACGATCATAACTTTTTGCAAGTTGTGCCTCCCTAGCCCGCTCTGCAAGTAATTTCACATCCTCACTATGCAGCGTGCAACTTTTTTCATGGTTCCCTTCATTGTAGTAAAGATGCATCGGCTTGACAAATTTTATTTATGATTTATGATTTTTTGTGAAAAGATTTTTTCAGGAGGGAGACATCTCAATGAGACGGTTAGTTGCTTTTTCCATTCTTTTTTTACCGGGCGCCCTCGCTGCATACGGCATTAAAATTATGCGGGATATGCTGTTTGGAATATCCCAGCCTCCTTATCCAAACCTCTGGATGCAATTTCTGGCCGGCTTTATTTTATGTATCGGCGGAATTGGGTTTGTCGCTGGCTTTGTTCTTCATCGTGACCGTAAAAAAGAAAAGGTTCAAAATAGATTTAAATAAGAAAAGCGCTAACAGTTAAAAAGGTCCGTGCGTTCGAAAGCGCGGACCTTTTCTTTTAGCTATTTTGTTGACGTATCCTGATTGCCTTTTCCGGGAAATCGGTAATGATCGCACTGCAACCAATTTGGAAAAGATGTTCCATACTCGCTTTGCTGTTGATCGTGTAAGGCCTTACTTTAATACCGGCACGAATTGCTGAATTAATCACATAATCAGACGCAACGTTAATATTTGGATGGATGGCCCTTGCGCCTATCTGGGCGGCATACACCCAGGGCCTGAACAGGCCATCCCGGTATAGCGGGGCTGTTTCAAGCTCGGGAGCAATCTGGAGGCATTGAACAAGGCTGTAATGATTGAATGAAGATAGGATGACCCGTTCCTCCAGCATATTGCTTTTGATAAGCCTAATTACTTTTTCCTCCATGCCGGGATATCGAAAAACGCTGTTCTTTAATTCTATGTTGCACAGCAAATCATTTCCTCCCAGCCAGTCAAACAGTTCCTTTAAAGTCGGTATTTCCGTTTTTCCATATTGTTCAACAAATTTATGGCTGGCATTATAGGTTTTGATTTTCTGAAGGCTGCAATCTTTAATATAACCTTTACCGTTTGTTGTTCGATCCAGTTTTTCATCATGTGCAATAACAATTTCTCCGTCATTTGACAGCTGTACATCAATTTCAAGACCATCCGCACCTGCATTTTTCGCTTTCTCAAAGGCCAGCATTGTATTCTCCGGATGTGTCCCTGAGGATCCCCTATGCGCAAAAATCATCAATGTCACTTTATTCTTCACCCCTCATAAAAAAGTGAAACTTCTTTTAATCCTTACACAGGCCAAAAAGCTGTATGCTCAAGTTTATGTACAACCCCTTATATTTATCAATGGTTTTTAGTAATATTTACAAAAGGTTATTTAATCTGTCTTGTGATAAGCCCTTTTATCATCTTGAATGCTTACAATGATTAATGCCAGCGTGCCGCCCACTTCCCTCAGACATCCATTCTAGAGGTTATGCGTATACCGGGCGCACATAAAGCAAAAAAGCCGGTCCTTGACCGGCTTTTTTGCTATTGATTTCGCCTTTCAAACCCTGTTATTAAAAGCCCCTAACCCTCTCAAGAAGCCTTGTGTTCCAGCCTTAGCTTATCAGCGACCATGGCAATAAATTCGGAATTAGTCGGTTTTGCTTTGGACATGCTGACAGTGTAGCCGAATAGGGAAGAAATCGATTCAATATTGCCCCGGCTCCATGCGACTTCAATTGCATGGCGGATGGCACGTTCCACCCGGCTTGCCGTTGTATTATATTTCTTCGCGATGTCGGGATACAGAACCTTTGTAATCGAGCCGAGGAGTTCGATATCGTTATATACCATTGTGATGGCTTCGCGTAAATAAAGATATCCTTTAATATGAGCAGGGACACCGATTTCATGAATAATGCTTGTTATGTTTGCGCTTAAATTTTTTGGTTTAGATTCTGTCTGGCTGCTGCGATAACTGTATTGAGAGGGTTTTTTTGAGGTGTTATTCGCTTTTCCGCTGACCTGGCGGATATGACTAGCTAGGTTTTCCATATCAAATGGTTTCAGAATAAAGTAGGAAGCCCCTAAATCAACTGCTTTTTTCGTGACATCTTCCTGGCCGAAAGCAGTCAGCATGATAACGTTTGGAAGCGTTCCTTGATTCGTTTCCCTCAATTTTTCCAACACTGCAAGTCCGTCCAAATGCGGCATGATTATATCCAGAATCAAAATGTCAGGGTCGATTGTATCTAATAGGTTTAAACAGTCCTTTCCATTATGGGCAACCCCGATAACTTCCATATCATCCTGGCCGGAAATATATTCCTCGAGCAGAGACACAAGTTCTCTATTATCATCTACCACGCATACTTTAATTTTTTTCAACCTTGATTTCCTCCTCAAGTACAATTGATCGTTCTCTTTTTTTTCTAATTTTCTAAATCTATTGTAATTGAACTTTTCGACAATGGGAATGAAAATCCTTTTAATTTTTAAAAAATAATACAAAATCATTATTTTTCTCGTTGTATCTCTTGTTTTCGACTATATTCGATAATTCAAAAGTTTTTTGTCGAAAAATCATCAAAAAATCCCGGTCCTTGACCGGGATTTTTGTTAGGATACATCTGCTTTTTCGCTTTTCCGATTAACTTGCTTTCTGGTACTGATTTGCTTTTTCATAAATATTGATACCAGCTTCGTTTAGCATCCATTCAATATGAACGCCGTAGCCGCTGGTTGGATCGTTTACAAATACATGGGTCACAGCGCCGATCAGTTTTCCATTTTGAATGATCGGGCTCCCGCTCATCCCCTGAACGATCCCGCCTGTTTTTTCCAAAAGTTTTTTATCCGTCACTTTCAGGACCATGCCTTTTGTCGCCGGAAATTTCTGCGGGATTGAGCTTACAATTTCCACATCAAATTCCTTTACCTCAGAGCCATCTACGACTGTCAAAATTTTGGCAGGCCCTTCTTTTACTTCATGTGATAAGGTAATCGGGATTGGCTTGTCCGCGATCCCATTATCAATGTCTTTCTTTATTTTTCCAAAAATGCCGAATGGACTGTTTCGATTTATATTTCCGATAATTTCTCTATTTGACGAGAAGCGGGCAAGCTTTTCACCCGGGTCTCCGTTGCTTCCTTTTTCAATGGATGTGACTGTCGAGCGCACAATTTGACCATCTTTGACCACGATCGGCTTTTTCGTATCCATATCCGATATTACATGGCCGAGCGCTCCATATTTTTTTGATTCAGGGTGATGAAACGTCATTGTGCCTATTCCTGCTGCTGAATCACGGATATAAAGCCCCAGTTTATAGGTACCTTCGTTCTTGTCCTTTAAGGGTGTGAGGGTTGCTTTCATTGTTTCTTTTTCACGGTTAATGACAAGTTGGAGAGGTTCTCCTTTTTCACCTGCCTGTTGGACAAAAGGAGTGACATCTGACATTTTCTTAATCGGTTGATCGTTGATTTTTGTAATGATATCGCCCACTTCAACTTTTGCTAACTCTCCTGGCGATTTCTTTCCCTGCTGCGTATTCACCAGGTGATGCCCTACGACAAGTACTCCCAAAGTATTCAATTTCACTCCAATAGACTGTCCTCCCGGGATTACTTTAAAATCTTTAATGACTTCGACATCTACTTTTTTCGCGGGCAAGCCTGCAAAATCCAGAAGCAATTCATTCGTTCCGGGCTTTTCTGCATCAAGAGTAAGAGAGGCTCCCTTCTTATTGACAGCAGCACCTGCATCGGCTGTAATTACTTTTGCGGTTACTGGCAATGTTTTCGGAAAACTATAATGATCGCCCTCGAACAGGACAATTTTTCTTGGAATTGAAATGAACTCATTTATTGGCTGGTATAACCCTAATGCTAATAGCGAAACAAGGAGGATTCCACCGATTATTCTGTTTATCCATAGCTTCAATCTAAACACTCTCCTCGCTTCTACTCTGGTTCCTTTCGCTTATGGCTACACCTTTAATGTAGCCTTCATGGCACGCATTTATAACTTTACTTAAAAATAAAAGCTATCCGTTTTTGGATAGCTTTTCAATGAATGCATTTTTTAGATTGTCTTTAGGAATTTTGTTGAATTCCCCTTTTACCTGCCTTATTTCCCCTTTTTAATTGACTAGCCTGTTCGAGCAGCTCTTTTGCATGCTGTTTTGTCAAGTCGGTTATTTCAACTCCTGAAATCATCCGGCCGATTTCCTTAATTTTATCACCCTGGCCAAGAGGTTTAACCGTTGTTTTTGTCCGCCCGCTCCTGATGCTCTTGGCAATGAATAAATGTGTATCTGCCATGGCAGCCACCTGGGGCAGATGGGAAATACAAAGTACTTGCGAATCGACAGCCACTTTGTAAATCCTTTCAGCAATTGCCTGGGCAACTCTGCCGCTGACTCCGGTATCCACTTCGTCGAAGATGATCGAGGTGATTCCCTGGTGCTTTGAAAAAATGCTTTTTAATGCGAGCATGATCCTTGACAGCTCCCCACCCGAAGCAACCTTGGACAGCGGCTTTAACGGCTCGCCTGGGTTCGTGGAAATATAAAACTCCAATTCATCCAGTCCACCCGCGTGAATGCCTTCACCGGCAAAAGTATCAAACGTAAAAGCAGACTGATGAAAATGGACGTCAAATACTGTTTTCTCCATGTATAGCTCTTTTAATTCCTGATGGATTTGCTTCGTTAATTGCTTTGCAAACTTTTGCCTGAGCTCAGAAACGTTTTTTGCTTCGATAATCAAATCTTGCTTGATTGACTTAATTTTGCTTTCAAGCTTGGCAATATGCGTTTCACGATTTAGAAGCGTTTCGATTTCTTCTTCGATGGCCGCACCGTACTCGACTACTTCTTCAATTGTTTTTCCATATTTTCGTTTGAGCTGGTTAATTTCATTCAGCCTGTTTTCAATAAAGTCGAACCGCTCGGGATCATACTCCAATGCATCCAGTTGATCCCGGATCGATGATGCTGCATCCTCTAAAACATAATAACTGTTTGATACACTTTCGGATAGGTGCTGTACAGAATCGTCAATACTGGCCGCATCCTCCAGATTGTTCATCGCAACCGAGATCCATTCGAGTCCCCGCTGTTCTTCACGGAGCGCTTGATAGCTTGTTTGGAAAGCTTCATGAATTCTTTCGAAATTATTGATTTTCTTTCTTTCCTCTGACAGTTTTTCATCTTCATCAAGCTCTAATTCAGCTATTTGGATTTCCTCATGTTGAAATTGGATCAAGTCGAGCCGATGCACCGTTTGCTGCTCATTCTGGCTCAGGTTCTTCAGCTGTTTCATCGCTGAATCGTATTGCTTAAACAGTTTTCCGTATTCCGTTAAAGCTACCGTTATTTTTTCCCCGCCAAACTGGTCCAAAAGCAGCAAATGCACCCGTTCATCCATTAACTCCTGATGCTCGTGCTGGCCATGTATATCAATTAACGTACGGCCAATCTCCCGAAGAACTGCAATGGTTACAAGCTTTCCATTGATCCGGCAAACGCTTTTACCTGAACTTGACATTTCGCGTCGCAGCACGACCATCCCATCGCTTGCATCAATGCCGAATTCTGCGGCTTTTATAAAAAGGGGATGGGTTTCATCTTCTAATTGAAACAAGCCTTCGATTTCCGCTTTCGTTTCACCATGCCGTACGAATTCTGCCGATCCCCTTCCTCCGACAAGCAAATGGATGGCATCAATAATGATTGATTTTCCAGCACCGGTTTCCCCGGTCAAAACAGTTAAGCCTTTTTCAAATGAAAGCGAAAGGGCCTCAATGATGGCAAAGTTTCTGATCGATAGTTCCATTAACAAGGCAAGAATCACCTCTCCCAAGTATTAGAGCATATCTAAAAATTTATTTGTAATGGTTTCCGTATCTTCAGGAGTCCGGCAAATAATTAAACAAGTATCGTCTCCGCAAATGGTGCCAATAATTTCCTCCCAATCAAGGTTATCGATGAGTGCACCGATTGCCTGGGCATTTCCCGGAAGAATCTTCATCACAAGCAGATTGCTAGCAGAATCAATGCGTACAAATGCGTCAATCAGCATCCTTTTCAGCTTTTGCAGCGGATTGAATCTCTGGTCGGCAGGCAGGCTGTATTTATAGCGTCCATCCATTAGCGGCACCTTCACAAGGTGCAGTTCCTTAATATCCCTGGAAACAGTTGCTTGTGTCACATTAAATCCTGCATTTTTCAACTCATCAACCAGGTCATCCTGTGTCTCTATATCATTATTCGCGATGATTTCCCTTATTTTAATATGTCGCTGTCCTTTATTCATCTATAAAATGCACCTCTCGAAAAAGTATGGGCACGCCATTAATAACCTAATGTTAGCGGATTTAACGCCAATTGTACATTTATTTTCCCCTTTCCTTCTACATAATTCGCTGTGAATGTAAATTTCCTTCCTGAAACTACACGAACCGTCCAAACGCCAAAAAGACTCCTGAGGACTGCAAATGCAGATCTAGGAGCCTTGGCCGCTTTCTTGGTTTTTTGTAGTTTTTAGTTCCAGGTGGGCTTGTCTGACAATACTTTCGACGGAATCATGCAACAAATTATCGCCTGTTTCTCTTGCACCTGACCAAAACAGGTGAAGCAGGAATTCAATATTGCCATCACCGCCGGTAATCGGGGAAAAGGATGCATTTTTAATGTCATAGCCTTCATTGATGGCAAGGGCAATAATCTTATCCAGCACCTCAATATGGATTTTAGCGTCGCGGACAATTCCTTTTCTGCCGACCTGATCTTTCCCTGCTTCAAATTGCGGTTTTACGAGCGTAACGGCATTACTTTCAGGAACAAGCAATGTTTTCAGCACCGGCAGGATCAGTCTTAATGAGATAAATGATACATCGATGCTTGCAAAATCCGGCAGCTCTCCATCCAGATCAGCAGGTGTCACATAACGGAAATTCGTTCGTTCCATAACCTTGACCCGTTCGTCCTGCCTCAGCTTCCACGCCAGCTGGTTATAGCCGACATCGAGTGCATACGACATTTTAGCGCCATTCTGGAGGGCGCAATCGGTGAAGCCTCCTGTGGATGCGCCAATATCCAGCAGTACTTTTCCATTCACATCCAAATCAAACGTTCTCAATGCCTTTTCGAGCTTTAATCCGCCGCGCGAAACGTAAGGCATCACTTTCCCTTTGATTGACAGTTCCATTTCTATAGGGACTTTTTCCCCAGGTTTGTCTAATCGCTCTTCGTTGCCGTAAACAAGCCCGGCCATGATCGTGCGTTTTGCCTTTTCCCTCGTTTCTGCCAGGCCCTTTTCCACTAATAAAACATCCAGTCTTTCTTTTTTACCCTTCATGCCGGTCAGGCCCTTTTTTGCTTTTTAGGTGTTATTTTTATGACCCGCTGCACGGTTCCTTCAACAGTCAGGCCAATGTCTTCGAGAAGTCTGTCCACATTTCCATGTTCAATAAATTCATCTGGAATCCCCATTCGCTCAATAATCGATCCGTAGCTTCTGTAGTTATTGGCATATTCGAGAACCGCACTTCCGAACCCTCCCTGTAGAATGGCTTCCTCTATCGTTAAAATTGGCAGCTTGGAATCGAACAGGCTGTTTAGCATGCTCTCATCCATTGGCTTTATGAAACGGGCATTGACGACCTTCACCGAGTAATCCTGCTTTTCAAGAATCGCTGCCGCTTTCAGGGCCATTGGAATGGTAGTTCCGAATGTTAGAATGACCGCATCGGTTCCTTCTTTCAGTACTTCCCACGATCCGATTGGAATTTGTTTCAGCTCTTCATCCATATTCACGCCCAGGCCATTTCCGCGCGGGAATCTCATTGCAATCGGACCCCCATCATACTTCATCGCTGTATTGACCATGTGCTGGCCTTCATTTTCGTCTTTCGGCATCATCAACACCATATTAGGGAGATGCCGTAAAAAGGCAATATCAAATACACCCTGATGTGTTTCTCCATCGGCACCGACAAGGCCCGCCCTGTCTATCCCAATGAAAACATTCAAGTTCATGCGGCATATATCATGCACGACCTGGTCATATGCACGCTGCAAAAAGGTTGAATAAATCGCCAAAAACGGCTTCATATTCTGGGTGGCAAGCCCCGCTGCGGTCGTCGCGGCATGCTGCTCGGCTATCCCGACATCATACATGCGTTCCGGGAACTCGCTAGCAAACCCCTCCAGTTTCGATCCGACTGGCATCGCCGGCGTGATCGCGACAATCCGCTCATCTTCCCTTGCGAGCCTGCGGACCGTTTCACTGACGAGCTTGCTCCACGCAGGCGGCTCGTTTACCGGTTTGACGAAGGCCCCCGTCTCAATTTTATATGGGCCAGTTCCGTGCCATGTCCCGACTGTGTCCGACTCAGCAGGGTTATAGCCTTTCCCTTTTTTGGTAATGACGTGCAGCAGGACAGGTCCCTGTGTTTTTTTAGCGTAGCGGATGTTTTCGAACAGCTCTTCATAATTGTGGCCGTCTACCGGTCCTAAATATGTAAAGCCAAGCTCTTCGAAGAAAATTCCGGATACGAGCAGATACTTTAAGCTGTCTTTAATCCGTTCTGCCGTAGCTGCAACCTTGCCGCCGACAGCAGGGATTTTTTTCAACAGATACTCGAGTTCATCCTTTACCCAATTGTACTTTCCGGCTGTGCGAAGGCGGCCAAGAATGCTATGCAGGGCCCCGACATTAGGTGCTATCGACATTTCGTTATCATTCAGGATCACGATCATATCCTTTTTCGCAGAGCCGATATGGTTAAGAGCCTCTAATGCCATCCCGCCGGTAAGCGCCCCATCGCCAATGACCGGGAGAATGAAGCTTTTTTCTTTTTTTAAATCACGGGCAATCGCCATGCCCATGGCAGCGGAAAGAGAGGTGGAACTATGCCCCGTTTCCCATACATCGTGCTCACTTTCATTTCTTTTCGGGAAACCGCAAAGCCCCTTATATTTTCGTAATGTATCAAAATCACATGCTCTACCAGTCAATATTTTATGGACGTATGATTGATGTCCAACGTCCCAGAGGATTTTATCCTGGGGACTGTTGAATTCTTTATGCAGGGCAATGCTAAGTTCAACGACACCAAGGTTCGGCCCGATATGGCCGCCGGTGGCTGCTAGCTTTTCAATAAGGAACTTCCGGATTTCCTGGCTGAGTTGTTCTAATTCTTCATTATTCATATCTTTCAGAAAGAAAGGGTCTTTTATAGATAGAAGATCCAAATTGGATCACTCACTTTCATTTTATTTCTGCGTACGGCTTTTTCTATAGTTATCCAAAAATAGCAACCCCACCAAGGTAATAACGGAGGTTGCACTTATCACTGTATCACTGCACAGTTTCAGCCTGCTAACAAAGCTTGCAATTGAAGACAAGCCGCAGTGTAGCAGAAAAAATGTAACATGAGTATATCACAATACTGTTTTCTTAACAAATATAGCCTGCTTAATGGTTCCTCGCCGCAATCAAATTGGTTATCTCCTTTAACAGAGCAGTGTCGAGATTCGTTTCTTCCAATTGGCGGAGTGCACTGCCAATATGCTCCTGCAGTTTCAGCTTCGCTCCTTCAAGCGTTAACAGGGATGGATAGGTGGTCTTATGATTGCTGCTATCACTTCCTACCGGTTTTCCAATCACTTCTTCTGTGCCTTCGATATCAAGAATATCATCACGGATCTGGAAGGCAAGCCCAAGATGGCGGGAGAATTGCAGCAAGTATCGGCGCTGCTCTTCATTTGCACCTGCTACGATCGCTCCTGATAAAATGCTTACAGAAAGCAGTCGGCCCGTTTTATGCTCATGGATGTATTCAAGATCCTTTAGGGAAAGCTGCTTGTTCTCTCCTTCAATATCCGCGGTCTGGCCGCCGACCATGCCTTCCGCTCCGGCCGCTTTCGCCAATTCGCTAACCAGCTCTACTTTCATTTCCGGAGAAATTTCCGGGTTAGTGCTCTCGGCAATCACTTGAAAGCTGTATGTCAGCAATGCGTCACCTGAGAGTATCGCATTTGCTTCACCATACACTTTATGGTTCGTCGGCTTCCCCCTGCGCAAATCATCATCATCCATACTTGGTAAATCATCATGAATTAAGGAATATGTATGAATCATTTCAATCGCTGCAGCGGCCGAAATGCCGAGCCGTGTATCCTTTCCGAAAGCGGCAAGTACCGCGAATACTAATAAAGGGCGGATCCTTTTCCCGCCCGCTTCGAGAGAATAAATCATCGCTTCCTTCAAAATGGCAGGTGCCTGTATGGCCCTGACATAGGCGACGATCTCCGTTTCGATAAGCATTTTGTGCTCCCTGGAGAAAGCCTCGTAGGTTCGTCCTGTATGCAATGTTTACTCCTCCTCTTGAACCGTAAAGCTTTCCAGTTCTCCGTCCTCGCGTAATATTTGCGTCAGTTGATCCTCCACCGCTTTAAGCTTTTGATGGCATAATCGTGACAAATCCATCCCCTGTTTGTAAATCGAGATCGCTTTCTCCAATGGGACATCTCCTTCTTCCAGCTTCTCGACGATATCCTCGAGCTTGTCCATTGCTTCTTCAAAAGTTAATTCCTCACTCATGTTCGTTTCGCTCCTTTATATCCTGCACAACGCAATTCAACGTGCCGTCTTTAATTTGTACGGAAATTCTATCTCCGTTTGCTACCTGATCCTTGCTTTTGACAAGGGTTTCATCCTCGGCGAAAATTAGCCCGTATCCCCGTTCCATGATTTTAAGCGGACTTAATGCGGACAAGGTCGCAGTCCTATGAACAAAGGCTTGAGTATTGGACCTTAGAATTCCTTCCATTAATCTGGTCAGGACTTTTTTCTGACTATCCAGGCTATCCTTTGCCTGTGAGACAGCCTGATAAGGGTGCTGTTTTCTAAGGCTTGCGTTGAGAACCTGCAAATCATCGTTCTTTTTCAAAAAATACCTTCCGCTTCCTCGTTTCAGCCGCTCTACCGCCTTATCCAGCTGTTCCATTTTTTGCTCATACATTTTCATTGGATAACGAAAGGCATATGATTTCTCCAGGCGCACGAGCTTCGTGCTTTCAAAATGAACTAGTTCCTGTAGCGATCTGGTCAGCCGGTTTTTCCGATTCATCAGCCTTTCGAGGATTTCATTCAGGTGCGGCACGGCAAGTTCAGCAGCACCGGTTGGGGTAGGAGCCCTTAAATCCGCCACAAAATCGGCAATCGTAAAATCTGTTTCATGCCCTACCGCAGAAATAATCGGAATATCAGAGTCGAAAATCGAGTCCGCAACCATCTCTTCATTAAAGGCCCAAAGCTCCTCGATCGAGCCTCCGCCGCGGCCGGCAATCAATACGTCAGCCTCTTTTCTCGCATTTGCAGCTGCAACAGCGATTGCAATTGATTTTGCAGCATTGGTACCCTGTACAAGCGCCGGATAAATGATGATCCGTGCAATCGGGTATCTTCTTTTAATCGTGATAAGAATATCTCTTAATGCTGCACCGGTTGGGGACGTAATAATACCCACCGTCTTTGGATACAGGGGGATTTGTTTTTTATGCTGCGGCGCAAATAACCCTTTCGCCTCCAGCTTTTTCTTAAGCTGTTCATAAGCCATATACAGGTCGCCGATGCCATCCGGCGACATTGCCTTGACATAAAGCTGATACTGGCCGCTTTGCTCATAAACAGTGATATCCCCCCGTATCAATACTCTCATACCGTTTTCGGGCGTAAACTTCATACCGCGATTGTTCGCAGCAAACATGACGGCGAGAAGACGGGCTTTTTCATCCTTTAGCGTGAAATACATATGCCCGCTCGAATGCTGTTTGAAATTCGAAATTTCGCCCTTTATGTACATATTCTGCAGATGGGGGTCCGCATCAAATTTCCGTTTTATATATTTCGTTAAAGCTGTGACGCTTAAATATTGTCCGTTTTCCATAAACGTCGCTCCTTAATTAAAAAAGCTGTCTCTCTATTATAAACAAGAGTACAGCTATCTTTAAGCATTTAAGCATATTTTCTTAACTATTTGAAGTGGTAAGACTCGCATGATGGACATTTTGGGCTGATTTCAAGGTGTTTTTCATCAGCATTGTAATCGTCATCGGACCAACGCCACCAGGCACCGGGGTAATATAAGAGGCTGTTTCCTGCACTTCCTGAAAGGAAACATCGCCGCAAAGCTTGCCTTCATCGTTGCGATTCATGCCGACATCGATAACAACTGCCCCTTCCTTCACATGCTCTCGAGTAATCATGTCTCTTTTTCCTACAGCCACGACGAGGATATCGGCCTGTCTGGTATAAGAGGCAAGATCTTTTGTTCGTGAATGGCAATAGGTAACTGTTGCATTCTCATTCAAGAAAAGCTGTCCAGCAGGTTTGCCGACAATATTGCTTCTGCCGACCACTACCGCATGCTTTCCCTCCAGATCACAGCCAATATGGTGCAGCATTTCTAAAATGCCGTGTGGGGTGCAGGGTAGAAATGCATCCTGTCCTGTCATCATTCTGCCGATATTGATCGGATGAAAGCCATCGACATCCTTATCAGGTGAAATTGCTTCAATGATTTCCGTTTCCGCGATATGTTCTGGAAGCGGCAATTGCACAAGAATGCCATGGATGGTATTATCCTCATTCAGCTCATTAATTTTTTTAATCAGTTTTGCCTGAGAAAGAGAAGCTGGATATTCGATCAGCACAGAATGCATTCCCAGTTCCCGGCACGCCTTTTGTTTGTTGGTAACATACGTGCGGGAAGCCTGGTTATCGCCAACCAGAACGACGGCCAACCCCGGGATAATATTCTTTGCCCGGAGCTTCCCCACTTCCTCGGCAATTCCTTTTCTTACTGCCTGCGCAATCTCTTTACCATCAATTATTTTAGCTGTCATTTGAAAGACTCCCTCCCTAAAATGAAATGTGAAAAAGAAAACGGCACGCACTTTACTTATTCCGCGAATCTTTCACTTTCGATAAAACAGCATTCACGAAGCGGCTTGATTGATCATCGCCAAATTTTTTCGCGACTTCAATGCTTTCATCCATGGCGACACTGACCGGTACATCTTCACTGTAAAGTATTTCATAGACGGCAATCCTTAATAAGTTGCGGTCGATATTTGCCAGTCTTTCGAGTTTCCAGTTTTCAAGATTGCTGCGGATTATTCCGTCAATCTCTTCTTTTTTGTCGGTTGTGCCTTTTACCAGCTTTTCGAAATATTCGTCGGATGCTTCGCCGTTCAATACGCTTTCGATTGCCTCCTGGACTTCTGATTTACCAATCTCAATCGTATAAAGTGCCTGCAGTGCTTTTTCACGGGCTGTTCTTCTTTTCATTATTTTACTCCTTTAATATCCTCTATTATATATGAAAATAACAACAAAGACGAACATTAAATATCATTTTATCATAAAATATCAAGTTTTACGGCAGAGAATTTCCTTCTCATGTCGATTTCAGCGATATTGTAAGACGCCTTTTGCCTTCTCTTCGGGTTAGCATGTTCACACATTTTACACTGTAACAGAAAAAATGGCGAAGAGAAACCGCAAATTCATTATTCATAGCTTTTACACATTTTCAATGCCTCATAACATAGCGAGCGCACAAAGACACTTTTTTTGGATAAATATTGTCCGGACCCCCTGTTTGGTCGAATTTTGCCTTAGTTTGGTTGAATTCCCCGTCAGTTTGGTTGAATTAACTTCAAAAATGGTTGAATTCGTGCGTAGTTCGGTTGAATTATTGTCCGGTTCCTTGTTGGATGGAATTCTAACTTCGTTTTTTTCACAAGTAGAAAGGCCCGGCAAGAGCCGGGCCTTTCTGCGGAAGTACTTATAGATATTACATTTCCTGCTCGATTTCCTGTTCCAGTTTGACACTTTCAAATTGAATCCCGACAACATGGATATTTACTTCATCCGCTTGCAATGCAGTCATATTCAGCAATGCCTCGCGAATGTTATCCTGTACTTCCTGGGCTACACTGGGGATGGAAACGCCGAATTTCATAACACAGTATAAATCTACGCGGATGCCTTCACCTGACAGGTCTACCTTAACGCCCTTTCCATGGTTTTTCTTTCCTAGGCGCTCCACTACTCCTGATGCAAAACCGCCGCGCATATGGGCTACACCTTCCACTTCACCTGCAGCAATCCCAGCAATGACTTCAATAACCTCCGGAGCGATTTCAACCTTACCTAGTCCATTATTATTCTCATTCATTTCCAGCATTGTACTTTCCATTTCACTCATACATCAGCACCTCCTGTTTTCCTTTGATTTATGAATTCATTACATCATATAGTTCAAGGAACTTTGTATTAAATTCTCCAGACACAAATTGTTCATGCTGAAGCAGCTTAATATGAAACGGAACCGTCGTATGGACACCCTCAATGGCAAACTCGCTCAAGGCACGTTTCATTTTTTCAATGGCTTCTTTTCTCGTCGCCCCATGGACAATTAATTTCGCAATCATGGAGTCATAGTAAGGGGGAATGGTATAGCCGGGATATGCCGCAGAATCGACCCTGACGCCAAATCCGCCCGGCGGCAGGTACATTTTAATCTGGCCCGCCGAAGGCATGAAATTCTTTTCCGGGTTTTCCGCATTGATGCGGCACTCAATCGCCCATCCATTAAAGGTAACATCCTCCTGTTTCAGGCTTAGCTTCTTTCCAGATGCAACATAAATCATTTCCTTGATTAAATCGACCCCTGTCACCATTTCCGTAACGGGATGTTCTACCTGAATCCGCGTATTCATTTCCATGAAATAAAACTTGCGGTTTTTAGCATCGTAAATGAATTCAACGGTTCCTGCACCGGAATAATCAACTGCCAGCGCTGCCTTTACCGCAGCCTCGCCCATTTCACGGCGCATATCAGTATCGATCGCAGGAGAGGGAGTCTCCTCCAGCAATTTTTGCAGCCTTCGCTGAATGGAACAATCCCGTTCGCCAAGGTGGATGGCATTTCCATGTGAGTCAGCCATGATTTGGATTTCTACATGGCGGAAATCTTCAATGTATTTCTCCATATATACACCGGGATTTCCGAACGCAGTCATTGCTTCCTGCTGGGTAATGCGGATCCCATTTACGAGATCATCCTCGGTCCTTGCGACACGGATCCCTTTCCCGCCGCCGCCCGCAGTGGCTTTGATAATGACGGGATAGCCGATTTTTTCGGCGAGTTCTATCGCTTGGCCACTGTCTTTGATAATGCCCTGGGATCCGGGAACAATCGGGACACCGGCTTCGTGCATCGTTTCTCTTGCTACATCCTTCGTGCCCATTTTGGAAATCGCTTCTGGAGAAGGGCCTACAAAAATGATACTGCACTCGCGGCACAGTTCAGCGAAATCAGCATTTTCAGCAAGGAATCCATAGCCAGGGTGAATGGCATCTGATCCTGTTAGTTTAGCGGCACTGATAATGTTCGTGAAGTTAAGATAACTGTCCTTTGAAGCGGTCGGACCAATACAATATGCCTCATCCGCCAACTGGACATGAAGCGCTTCCCTGTCAGCTTCCGAAAAGACAGCGACCGTTTCAATTCCCAATTCCTTGCAGGCGCGGATAATGCGGACGGCAATTTCTCCGCGATTTGCAATCAATAGCTTTTTTATCATTGAAAAACAGCTCCTTATTCAGGCTTTACTAAATATAATGGCTGGCCATATTCTATTAATTGGCCGTCTTTTACCAATATCTCTACAATTTCTCCCTCTACTTCTGCTTCTATTTCATTGAATAATTTCATCGCTTCCACTATACAGACAACGGAATCCTTATTGACCTTGGATCCAGCTTTAACATATGCGTCCGTATCCGGAGATGGGGACTGGTAGAATGTGCCGACCATCGGCGAAGTGATCTTATGTAAATTGTCTTGATTTACTTCTTGCTTTTCCACGTCAGGCATGGCTGCACTGACTGCCGTCTTCACCGGTTCTGCGGCAGGCTGGACCGGCTGGACTTGAGATTGTACCGGTTCTGCGGCAGGCTGGTATACGACGGAAACAGGCTGCTCCTGACCTGTCTTCTTCATTTTTATTTTTGTTCCTTCTTGCTCATAAACGAATTCATTAATGCTTGATTGGTCAACCAATTTAATAAGTTCACGGATTTCCTGTATCTTTAACATCATGGCACCCCTTGTCTGCGTTTTTTAAATAATTAAGATAAGTATAGTAGTCGTCTCAACAAGTATCCAGTATCTTTCGCCCGCTTTCTGAACGTTCTGTTTGAACCGGGGCTGCAATCTTATGACTAGATACTAATATCATACGATAATAGCTTAGCAAAATTCAATACACAGCTTTACTTCTAATATAATGCTCTACTTATTTTACCTTTTTATTTAAAAGATGTGAATTTTTAAAAGAAATTTTTAACACGCCTCAAAAACAGCAAGAAAGGCCCTCTCTTTTTACTAAGAGAAGGCCTTTCTTGCTGTTGTCATCAACTATTTTTTCGGCTGGAAGTCAACGGCTACATTCTGCATACCTTCAAATTCATCACTGACTAGCTGGATAATATCATTCGCTGCCGAGGCGCTTTGCTTATCTGCTTTCACGGTAATGTTGATATCCTGTCCATTTACCCTTACAAGCGCTGCATCATAATTCATCGCGCCAATCAAGGATTCAATAATTTGTTCTTTCTCACCGATTGCATCTAACTCCTCGATCGTTTTCTTCGCCTCGCTTCTCTCTTCAGCAGACAGGTCCGTATTGGCCATGACCAATGTCAGTTCTTCTTTTTGTTTGGAACGATTATCATCAATTTCAAGGCGCATGCTTTCGAATGCAGCATCGCTTGATTCCTTGGTCACGACGGAAGCACCGGATTTTTTGGCAGATGGCTTTTCTGCCATTTCTTCTTTAACCTGTTCGGTCTGCTGTTTGTCCTCTTTTTGTTCAGTAGCTGCCATGTTGGTAGGTTTCTTTTCCGGCGTAGTCAAATAGTAGACAGATAATACGACGACAAGGCTTAACATCGTTAATAACCAAACAGTTTGCTTCTTTAATAACATAATCGTTTTCCCCCTTATTTTTTGGGCATGACTGAAACCCGGTGGCTTGGTACGTCAAGTGACCTTGTAATAGCTTCGATGATCCATTTCTTTATTTGAATATTCTCGGCCCCTTTGGCCACTACCAGGACGCCGCGGATCTTTGGTTTCTTTGTTTCCAGTACAATGGGTCCTTCTTTC
Source organism: Peribacillus cavernae (assembly GCF_003989135.1). Classification (GTDB taxonomy): domain Bacteria; phylum Bacillota; class Bacilli; order Bacillales; family DSM-1321; genus Peribacillus; species Peribacillus cavernae. Next base: position 7,139 of record NZ_RYZZ01000046.1, on the reverse strand, counting down.
TCGCCGCTTTTTATGATGACAAGCTGCTCATCAATGTTCGTATCTTCGACTGTCCGCTTGCCGCCTTCCTGGTCGGTTTCTTCGGTGACTTGCTTTTGTGTTACCTTGTTCTTCTCGAAGATTTTCTGTTCTGACGCATCAACATTTACGACAACCTTGACATCATCCACTCCTGAAATGGCCTCGAGCGCTTCCTTCATTTCCGTTTGCAAGTACTTTTCATAGTCTTTAATCGATTTGATTTCGGTTGGTTCTTTTCCCCCGAACGCCGGAACCTCTTCTTCTGAAGCTTTGCTGCCCAAAGCAGGCATTGCATCATTCGAATCGGGCGCCAGCTCGCTTTCCTGCCCGCCTGTCAAAAAGTTTCCGGCCATCATGATCCCCACCCCCATGATAAGGACCAGAAAGACGTAAGCATACTTGGAAGGCTTTTTCTCTTTAGGATCAGTTTCTTTATTGAATAGCTTGGAAAGCCAGGTTAATGGACCTTTATCATTTTTCAATTTCCCCATCCCCTTCCCCGGCTATTTCAATCAGTTGTTCATTGACGGACCATTTTGCTGCAAGAAATTTCTTAATTTCCTCAAGATTGGCAGTTTGTTTTTGAGGAGCATGGCCGGTATTAATTTCTATTTTCGCTACCGCCTCTACTGAATCTGTCTCTCTTTTTGCTTTGTCCAATGTCAGGACAATCTTCTGCAAATCCTCCGGGATCTTTGGTTGTTCAGCATTTTCTACAGCAAGTTCAATCGATTGAATTTCCGTATCGTACTTTTCTATCAACTCCTCTTCTACTTCTGCCTTTAATTGGCCAGCTGTTTGTTCTAAAATATATGCATGTTGTGAGGCTTGTATTTCTTTTTTCTTCATTTCTGTTAAATTTTCCAGATTTTTTTGTCCGTCTTTTTCAAAAGAAGCCGTTGCTGTTGCCATCAATGTATCAAAATCCGTATTAAATAAGGAAAAAATCGGCGAGATGATGATGGCAATCAGCAAAAGGCCGATAACCATCTTGGCATACTTTTGCATCGCCGAGCTTGGAAGCAGCATATCAATGACGGTAGCAAGCAGTACAAACACAATGATATTTGTGACCCATCCGGATAAAAGTTCCAATGCTCCTGCTCCTTTCTTTCATTAATCAAGAAAGTACTACTTTTTCAATGTGTATGGATGTCTAGCTCCAGCGCCTAGCGCCTAGCCCCGACGCACAGGACGTGCTAGTGCCGACGAAGACATAAGGATGTGGCGATCTTAGTCGGCCTCGAGGTCATAAGCCAATCACAGCAAGAAGGGTGTTCGCCTTCTTTCTGTGCTCGTCTTATGCTTGTCGGACTTGCGCAGGACAAGGAACGCTTCGTCAGCATTACATCGCACGAAGGAAAGCGATAGCTTTTCGAGGATGCGCTGACGTCGACGTTCGCCACAGGACATGGCGGTTCCTAGTCGACGTTCCTTTATACAAGGCGCTTGCGATTTTCTATCGCACCATAAGCGTAATATTCCCGGCTGCAATGATGACGGTAATGCTTAGAAAAAACATAAGCGAAACAATGGCCAGTGCTGCAAAAATATAAAGCATGCTCTTGCTGATAATATCGAGACAGTTGATCACCGGTCCCCCGCCGAGCGGCTGCAAGAGTCCTGCTGCCAGTTTATAGATAAAAGCAACCGTCAAAATCTTGATCGCCGGAAAGGCTGTAATCAGCAGCAGGATTGCCACACCTGCCATCCCCACTGTATTTTTCAGCAGGACGGATGCATTGATGACCGTATCTGTGGCATCGGTAACCATTCGCCCAATTACCGGGATGAAATTGCCGGTAATGAACTTTGCCGTCCTGAGGGTGACCCCGTCGGCAACCGCGGAGGTCGTGCCCTGAACAGAAATGACGCCAAGAAACACAGTCATGAAGGCCCCGAGCATGCCAATCCCCAAATTCCGCAGCAGCTGGGCCAGCTGTGTGACCTTGTATTGATCTGTCAACGTGCTGACAATACTGAGAATCGCTGCAAGAAACAGGAGTGGCAGTACTACGAACTGAACTAATATTCCACTCGTGTTCATAAGGAACAGAAGAATCGGATGGAAGAACCCTGCCGAGATCACCCCTCCTGAGGCCGCGATCAGCGCGAGGAGCAAAGGGAGCAGCGCCATAAGGAAGGAAATCATCAGATCTATCGTTTCCTTCGTATACGTAATCGCGACATGAAAGCTGTTAAGCGCGAGAATGATCAGCACCATGTAAACGATGGCATAAGCGACTTTGCTGACAGAGCTTTGCTCGAAGGCATTCTGCAGTGACTGAAGAAACATGCTGAATACCGTGAGCAGGATCAATGATCCAAGCAGTTTCCCATTCACCAGCAATTCATGGAAAACGAATTTCCCCAACCCCTTACCCCATTCCTTGAACGAGAATTGCTTTTCCCCGCTGACAAAATCCATAAAGCTGCCTTTTTGGCTTTCCGGCAGGAACCCTCCGTATTTGGTCACGACGTCATCCCAGTATTTTTTTAGCTCGTCCACTCCAAGCTTGTCGATTTGTGACTGCACAAGCTCCGATTGCACGATGGGCTCTGTCTTCTCGGTACTCGAGGCGTGTACCACGCCTCCATGAGAAAAAAAGAGGAAGAGCAGCATGAGCGAAAGGTAGCGTATTCGTTGCTTCATATATTCACCTCACCTAGGATTGACTAGGAATATGCCCGTCAGCTTGGAATCAGTTTAATGACCGTTTCGATGATGACTGTCAAAATAGGAATTGCCATGGCCAGAATCAGTATTTTACCAGCAAGTTCAATTTTAGAAGCGAGCGAGCCCTGTCCGGCATCTTTTGTGATCTGGGAAGCAAATTCAGCAATATAGGCAATCCCGATGATCTTAAGAATCGTTTCTAAATAAATCATATTGACATTGGCATTAATTGCGATTTTTTCAAGCATCTGAATGATTTCATAGATTTTATCCGCTAAAAAAAGGAAGATGGAACACCCGACAAAAACCACCAGCAAGAAGGCAAAATTCGGCTTTTGTTCCTTTACGATAAGGGCCAGGAATGTAGCCACCAGTGCGATTCCGGCAATTTTGATTATTTCGATGGCCGATCCCTCCCCTTACTGGAACAAGAATACGGATTTGATTTTTTGGAAGAGATTTTCCACAACCGATGCAACCATGAATAAAATATAAATAAAGCCAAAAAGAGTCACCCATTGGGCGTATTCCTTTTTTCCGACCTGATCTAAAATTGTATGTAGAAACGCAACTACAATTCCGACACCGGCAATTTTAAAAATGATGTCCACTTCAATGCCCATCTTGATTCCTCCCGGATCTGCCTACATCAGCAAAATTATTAGTAACAAGCCTGATAAAAAGCCGAGGCTTTTGACCATCTTTTCATATTTCCCCTGCCGGTCGATTGCATCGTTCTCTTCTCTTTCCAAATGAGTCATGGTAAGGAGTATCTGTTTTTGCTGATTGTATCTATCGGACCTTCCCAGCGTTTCGCCGAATTGGGAAAGAATTTCGAATTCCCCCTGTTTCAACGCGAGCGATTTCCATACTTCTTTCAAAGACTCATCCCAGGCTGTTTTCACAGTTGTTTCGCCGGATGCCAGACGGCCGGAAAATATTTCAAAAAACCACGACAGCGGTTTAGGTATTTGTTTCGAAATTTTCAGTGCCGCATCGCCAAGCGGGGTATGGCCATACATGATTTCAGCTTCCAGCGACTGCAGGGCACTCTTCAACTGCCTTAGCTGCCGCGGCCGCTGGCTCAAATGCCTTGATGCTTCAAAGCCGGCCCATGTCGTCGATAAAATAATGATTACCGCTCCGATTAGCTTAAACATGCTGCGACCCCGCTTTTTTGGAAATCTGCCGGCCCCCGCCGTCAAACACGGTTGAAATCCTGCCTTGATCTTCACTCCGTTTTAATTCGATAAATCTCTCGAATATGCTTTGCTCAAGGATAGCAGCGATCGTAGGACGTTTCCTGATCTCTTCCAATGACTGTCCGTGAGTCGTGATGATCAGCTTGATCCCGGCATTTACCGCTTCAAGCACAGCCAGAGTATCTTCGGCTCGTCCAATTTCATCGACGACGAGGACATCGGGTGACATGGAACGGATCATCATCATCATTCCCTCTGCCTTTGGACAGCCATCCAGTACATCGACCCGCGGCCCAAATTCGAGCTGCGGCACTCCCTGGACACAGCCGGCGATTTCAGAGCGCTCATCAACAATCCCCACCTTATTCGGCAGAATGTTATAACGCTCGCTCCCGCTTGAAATAATCCGTGCGATATCCCGAAGCAAAGTGGTTTTTCCGCTTTGCGGCGCGCCGATGATCATCGTATGCTGCCATTCATGTGTATATAAAAAAGAAATCAGCTCTTCGGCTGCACCGATTTTCTGCCTGGCTATCCTAATGTTAAATGAAGAAATATCCCTGATTGCTTTCACGCCACCATTTTCGAGGATAACCTTTCCAGCCAGGCCGACCCGGTGTCCGCCGGCAACCGTGATATATCCCCGCTTTAATTCTTCTTCAAGCGTATATAGCGAAAATTGGCTCAAGCGGCTAAGCAAAGCTTGCGCATCCCCCGCATCCACCAAATACGGCATAAAGGATGGCTTGCCGCCGACTATTATTTCAAGCGGCCTGCCGATTCGGATGCGGAGTTCTTCTATTCGTTCAGCCACAGCCGGTGAGATGTGTTGGAGTTGTTCGTGAATTTTTTTTGGCAATAATGATAGGACACTTTCCATAGCTCCCCTCCTGTAAACACCATTTCCGTATATAAAAAATGTATGCCTGTCCGGACAATTTATGACAGCCATTATATGAGCATTTTGATTCAAAGCCATTACCTTTAGCCGCAACTTAAAAAGGAACGCAAAAAAACCAGAGATCCATATCTCCGGTTTTCTCACTTTTCCTTATGCACGTGATACATAAGAAGCTTCAGTTGTATTGATGATTAAACGGTCTCCCTGGTTTATGAAGAAAGGTACCTGGACAATCAGGCCTGTTTCAAGAGTTGCCGGCTTTGTTCCGCCTGAGGCTGTGTCACCCTTGATTCCTGGCTCTGTTTCTTTCACCTCCAGCACAACTGTGTTTGGCAGTTCAACGCCAAGCGTTTCGCTCTGGAATGTCATGATGTGGACTTCCATGTTTTCTTTGAGGAATTTCAATTCGCGCTCTATACTGGCAGCGGGAAGTTCGATTTGATCATATGTTTCATTATCCATGAATACATGATTATCGCCGCTTGCATATAAATACTGCATTTTTCGGTTTTCAATGTGGGCCTTGCTTACCTTTTCACCGGCACGAAATGTTTTTTCCTGGATAGCGCCGGTACGGAGGTTGCGAAGCTTTGAACGTACGAATGCCGCTCCCTTGCCTGGTTTTACGTGCTGGAATTCGATTACCTGCCAAATTCCATTGTCTACCTCGATCGTTAAACCAGTTCGAAAATCGTTAACAGAAATCATGTTTCGTCCTCCTACAATCTTTTTACAGGATAATTAAATCTTTTGTGGAATGTGTAAGCGATTCATTACCTTCAATGGTAATGATCGTATCATCCTCTATTCGGACACCACCAACACCCGGCACATAAATACCTGGTTCTACGGTTACAACCATATCCGGTTCGAGTACGCTGTCAGACCTTACCGATAGAGCCGGTCCTTCATGTACTTCGAGGCCGATACCATGTCCGGTCGAATGGCCGAAGGATTCCCCATAGCCTTTTTCAACAATCAAATTACGGGCCAGCGCGTCCGCCTCTTTTCCTGTCATGCCAGGCTTGATGCCCGCCATTCCCCGCAGTTGTGCTTCAAGCACAATATCGTAGATGCCCTTTAACTCATCGCTCGGCTTTCCGACGGCAAGCGTCCTGGTAATATCGGAGACATAGCCATTATAATAGGCTCCGTAATCAAGTGTAACCAGATCACCGGTTACGATCACTTTATCGGAGGCCACTCCATGCGGAAGCGCCCCGCGATAACCGGATGCGACAATTGTATCGAAGGATGAGGACGTTGCTCCCTGCTTTCTCATAAAAAATTCAAGTTCATTAGAGACTTCCCATTCGGACAAGCCGGGACGGATATATTGGACGATATGCGTAAATGCTGCATCGGCAATCTTTGCAGCTTCCTTTAATATCTTAATCTCTGAGGGTGTCTTAATCAAGCGCAATTTCTCAATCAGCCCTGATAGCGGCACCAGCTCCCCTTCGAAAGCATCTTCATACACTTTGTATATTGCATACGTGATATGATCCTGCTCAAAGCCAAGCTTTTTTATCCCCATGGCCTTCGCCTGGCTGGCCACTTCATCGATAATCGATCCCGTGTGCTGGACGATATCATACTCGTGAGCCTGCTTTCCTGCCTGCTCTACGTAACGAAAGTCAGTTATGAACTTCGCTTCTTTTTGTGAGATCAATACGATACCGGCAGAACCAGTGAAGTTTGTCATATAGCGGCGGTTGTACGTACTTGTGATTAAAAACCCGTCAACCTGAACCTTCTCCAGTTCCGAGCGGAAGCGCTTTAATTTCTCCATTTAGTTTCTCCCCTTTATGATCCTTGTCAGTGCCTGAAGGGCCAATTCATAGCCTTGCAATCCAAGACCGACGATTTGTCCGGCTGTCACCGGCGCCGTAACAGATACATGCCTGAAATCCTCACGCGCATGGATGTTTGAAATATGAACTTCGATTGCAGGGGTTTCAATACCCGCAATTGCATCCCGAATCGCGTAGCTATAGTGTGAAAATGCACCTGGATTGATGATGATCCCTTCCACGCCATTATCTTCGGCCCAGTGAAGCTTATCAATAATCTCCCCTTCATGGTTTGACTGAAAAAAACTTAACTGGACTCCCAGCCTTTCCGCCTCTTGCCTTAGTGAATTCTCTAAATCAGTTAAGGTAGCTGCGCCGTAGTACTTCGGTTCCCTTGTCCCCAGCCTATTAAGATTAGGCCCGTTTATCAATAATACGTTTCCCATGCTACACCTGCTTTATTTTCTGCTATTTCTTCTTTCCTTACACTCTGCCTTTGGACTATTGCAATATAGTAGAGTAGGACGAGGGCTTTCGCCCTCGGA
>NZ_RYZZ01000045.1 GCF_003989135.1 Peribacillus cavernae | reverse complement strand
TCCGAGGGCGAAAGCCCTCGTCCTACTCTACTATTTTGATATTGAGGTTCTCCCTAAAAAATCTTTATTATAAATTTTAAAAATATCCTTTTCCCTGCTATAATAAGGTATATTCGGAAGATTTAGAAAGATAGCATCAGAGAGAACGAAAACGGGGGAGGTTATGCATGAATATTTCAAATGCTATTGCTATAGTTACTGGCGGTGCTTCGGGGCTTGGGGAGGCAACTGTTAGAAATATTACAGACAAGGGTGGAAAAGCAGTAATATTGGACACTTCTGAAGAAAAAGGTAAGCGTTTGCAAGATGATTTGGGAGAGTCCGCCTTGTTCGTAAAGACTGACGTTACAAAAGAGGAAGATGTCTGGAGGTCGCTGAATCAGGCCATTGAATCATTTGGTTTTATTAATGCAGTTGTGAATTGTGCCGGAGTAGCGATCGCAAAAAAAGTGTTGAGCAGAAAAGGACCCCATGAATTGGACTCCTTTTCTAAAGTAATATCGATTAACTTAATAGGTAGTTTTAACGTCATCCGCCTGGCTGCCGAAAAAATGGTACATAACGAAGAAAATCAAACCGGTGAAAGAGGGGTGATTATAAATACGGCGTCTGTAGCCGCTTTCGAGGGACAAATCGGGCAGGCTGCGTACAGTGCTTCAAAGGGAGGCATTGTTGGGATGACGCTGCCGATTGCCAGGGAACTTGCATCAAGCGGCATCAGGGTCATGTCTATCGCACCGGGACTATTTCATACGCCGATGTTTGATACTTTGCCTGAAGAAGCGCGGGTTTCGCTCGGGAAAACTGTCCCGTTCCCCTCACGGCTTGGATTGCCTGAAGAATACGCAAAATTGGTGGAAAGCATTATTGAAAACCCGATGCTGAATGGTGAAACCATCCGCCTCGATGGCGCAATCAGAATGCAGCCGAAATAAGGCGGCAGAAAATCAATCCGGAGATGAGGAGAGTCCATGAACCATCTGTATCTAACTGAAGAGCATGACATGTTCCGTAAATCATTGCGAAAATTCCTCGACAAAGAAGCTTATCCTTATTATGAACAGTGGGAGGAGGACCGTATGATCCCGCGTTCTTTCTGGGAGAAGCTTGGCGAACAGGGATTTTTATGCCCCGATCTGGATGAAAAATATGGCGGTGCAGGAGTCGATTGGGGCTTTTCAGTTGTCATTAATGAAGAGTTGGAGCGTGTAGGTACAGGGCTTGTCGGTGTAGGTCTTCACAGCGACATTGTTGTACCCTATATTAGTGCATATGGTACGGAGAAGCAAAAGCAGAGGTGGCTGCCTAAGTGCGCGACAGGCGAAATCATCACCGCGATTGCCATGACAGAGCCCGGCACTGGTTCAGACCTGGCCAATATAAAGGCGACTGCAATTCTTGAAGATGACCACTATCTTGTAAATGGACAAAAAACGTTTATCACAAATGGAATCCAATCCGATTTAATCGTTGTCGCCTGTAAAACAGATCCCCATGCCGAACCGAAGCATAAAGGAGTAAGCCTGCTTGTCATCGAAAGGGATACTCCCGGTTTTTCGAGAGGCCGGAAACTGAATAAGGTCGGCTTGCATTGTCAGGATACAGCCGAGTTGATCTTCGAGGACTGTCGTGTGCCTAAGGAGAATTTGCTTGGCGAAGAAGGGAAAGGTTTTTCCTATCTGATGGAGAAGCTGCAGCAGGAGCGTTTGGTTGTCGCGATTGCCGCGCAGGTGGCTGCAGAAGATATGTTCGAAATGACGCTTGAGTATGTAAAAACAAGGGAAGCATTCGGTAAGCAAATAGGGAAATTCCAAAATACCCAGTTCAAAATTGCCGAGATGGCCACGGAAATCGAGATGGGGAGGACTTTTCTGGATCAGTTGGTTGCCAGCCACATTTCCGGTGAAGATATCGTGACTAAGGTTTCCATGGCCAAGTGGAAGCTGACCGAAATGGCAAGGGAGCTTGCGACGCAATGCATGCAGCTTCATGGCGGCTATGGCTATATGGAAGAATACAAGATTGCAAGAAGGTACCGCGATATCCCTGTTGCCAGCATTTATGCGGGCACAAATGAAATAATGAAGACAATCATTGCGAAAAACCTGGGATTATAAATTAGATTTCAGAAAGGAAGATAATATGCGTGAAGTAGTCATTGTTGAAGGAATCCGTACACCAGTTGGCAGAAAGAATGGGGCACTTAAAGACATCCGTCCTGATGATTTGGCGGCAGAGGTTTTAAAAGAATTAGTGAACCGTACCGGGATCAAGCCGGAAATTATCGATGATGTGATTTTGGGCTGTGTCAGCCAGGTCGGTGAGCAGGCTGGGGATATTGCAAGGGTGGCAGCCTTGATTGCCGGATACCCGATTGAAGTCCCAGGAACGACCATTGACCGCCAATGCGGTTCAAGCCAGCAGGCGGTACATTTTGCCGCACAGGCAATTCTGTCAGGAGATATGGATGTTGTCGTGGCTGGCGGAGTGGAAAACATGTCCCGCGTTCCGATCGGTTCCAACTATCAAGGATCAGGATTGAGCGAAAAATTAACAGAGCGCTATGAAATGATCCATCAGGGTTTGTCCGCAGAACGAATTGCTGAGAAGTATGGTATCACCAGGGAAGAGTGCGATCAATTTGCTCTCGAAAGCCATCAAAAAGCATTGCGTGCGCAAGCCGAAGGGTTTTTTGACCGTGAAATAATCCCCGTGACAGGAACACTTGCGGATGGAAGCAATGCCGAAATCCGCGAAGACTCAGGACCAAGGAAAGAGACATCTCTGGAAGTACTGGGCGGGCTTAAAACGGTTTTTAAAGAAGATGGCTTGATTCATGCCGGAAATTCAAGCCAGATCAGCGATGGTGCAGCTGCCCTTCTTTTGATGGAACGAAACAAAGCAGAAGAGCTTGGCTTGAAACCGCGTTTCCGTGTGCATACAAGGGTTGTCGTCGGCTCAGATCCAACCTTGATGCTAACTGGGCCAATCCCGGCTACAGAAAAAGCACTTAAGAAATCAGGACTATCCATTGATGACATTGACGTTTTTGAAGTGAATGAGGCGTTTGCTCCAGTAGCCCTTGCCTGGCTGAAAGAAACGGGGGCAAACCAGAAGAAACTCAATCCGAATGGCGGGGCGATCGCGCTTGGACATCCACTGGGCGGCAGCGGAGCGAGGTTGATGGTTACAATGATGCACGAATTGGAGCGAACTGGCGGACGATACGGCCTGCAAACAATGTGCGAAGGCCACGGCATGGCCAATGCGACCATTATTGAACGTCTATTAAAATGAGGAAGAGTCAGGGAGGGAACCAGGATGTCAACAACAATTGGCAAGATCTTTGATTTGACGGTAAAAAAATTCCCCAACAAAGAAGCACTTTATGATGAGCGAAGAAAAGTGCGCTATACGTATCAGGAATGGAGTCATCGGGTAAACTCTCTGGCTAATGCCCTGTTGGCCGATGGCGTTAAAAAAGGCGACCGTGTTTCCACGTATCTTTATAACAATGAAGAACTGGCGACCGCCTTTTTTGCCTGTGCCAAAATCGGAGCTGTTTTCAACCCGATCAATTTCCGTCTTATGGAAGAGGAGCTCAGCTTTATTTTGAGTGATGCAAAACCAAAGGTTGTCCTGTTTGAAGAGGCGCTTGAGACTACCATTGCAGACATTGAAAAACGCTTTCCCGAAGTGGCATTCTGGTTCATTGATGAAAACACTCCTTCCTATGCGGCAAACTATCATGAAAAAGTGGCTAATGCGCCTCAAGCTGAATTGACTGATGACATAAAAGAAACAGATCTTTATGCAATCATGTATACAAGCGGGACTACCGGAAGACCAAAAGGGGTTCTTCATAGGCAACGTGACATGGTTGAACAAAGCATGATTTTGATTAATGGCTGCAGCTTTAACAGTGATGATATCGGGTTAATCACAGCTCCGATGTTCCACTGTGCCGAACTGCACTGTACTTTCCTTCCACGCGTTCACGTAGGTGCAAAAAGTATCATTCTCCACCAATTTGATCCTAAGAAAGTCTTACAATTAGTTGAAGAAGAAAGGGTTACCAAGTTTTTTGCCGCTCCGACAATGTGGAATATGCTCCTGCAGGAAAATCTGGATGAATATAATACAAAAAGTCTAAAGCTCGGATTATATGGTGCTGCCCCGATGGCGCCAACACTAGTAAAAGCATGCCGGGAAAAACTGGGGATTGAACTTGTTCAAGCTTACGGGATGACGGAGATGGGTCCAGCAATCACGTTGCTTTCTGAAGAAGATCAAATAAGGAAGGCTGGCTCCGCAGGCCAAGCCTGCCTAAACCATGAAATTATTATCGCACGCCCTAAAGAAGACGGACCATCTGATCCGGATGATGTCATGCCGCCAGGGGAAAACGGCGAAATCCTCGTTAAAGGTCCATGTATGATGAGCGGCTACTTCGGGCGTGAAGAAGCCAACGAAAAAGCTCTGTACAAGGGGTGGTACCATTCAGGGGATATTGGCTATCTGGATGAAGAAGGTTATCTGTGGGTCAAGGACCGCGTAGATGACATGATTATCAGCGGGGGAGAGAACGTTTATCCAAGAGAGGTTGAGGACACTCTTTATGAGCATGCAGGAGTTCTTGATTGTGCTGTTCTCGGCCAGCCCGACGATCGTTGGGGTGAAACTGTAACAGCCTTTGTCGTAGCCAAAGACTCTTCCTTATCCGAAGAAGAATTGGAGGAGTGGTGTAAAAACAGCAGGACGCTTGCAAATTATAAACGTCCTAGAAAGTATATGTTCTGCAATGAACTGCCTAGAAATGCGAGCGGCAAAATTCAAAAGTTTATCCTCCGTAAGCAGCTGGAAGACGCTATCCACAACCATAACTAGCGCTACCATGAGGATACATCAACTTACCCACATTATCCACAATGTTATCCATAGCTTTTGTGGATAATGTGGGGATAAAATGATTTTTTCAAATGGTATGACTACAAGCTTTCCAAAAGATATCCACGTTATCCACACGCGTGTTGATAACTTTATCCATTTGTCAAAAAGAAAAACAGGGAAGAGATCCTCCCTGTTTTTACGTTATTTGCTTTTTTGTCTATTTCTTGCGCGTTGATCAGCTGCGTCAGAACGTACTTGCGACTCTAGATCATTATGATCCGCAAGCTCATTGGAATATTCAACATCCAGTCCGTCGCTTTTTAAGTTCTTCGGCACCTGTGGCAGTGTTTGTTTATTCTTATCCCGATTATGGTGAATATTATTTCTACCCATATTAGCAGCCTCCTCAAGAAATAATTCGGAATGACCCCGAAGCTTTAGCCATTACCGTTATATTTTCTGCAGAAGGAATCGGTAATATGTATGGAGGGCAGCATTTTAGTGTCTTCCTTTTTTTTCTGTAAATCCACCGGCACGGTCGGCGTTTTTAAATTCGCGGGCATAAAGGACTGCCTGCGTGCTTGACAGTGTATTCTTCATTTTTTCTTTTCTCTTTTGATCCATCGCTTATCATCTCCTTAAGGAAAGTATATACCCATTTTTTCCCCACCGCGTAAATCCATACATTGATTATGCTTTTTCAGGTCGGTTGGCTGCTTTTAAAGACGAAAAAGGCGTACATTTTACATACCTCTCAGTCAAAAAGTAACGTTCAACGCCGGTCCGTTAGCAGATCCTTCAGGGCGGGCGCCAAATCAGGGTAGATAAATGGATATTGATGATTCAGCAGCTTTTCAGGAAGTACTTTCTGTCCTTCTAAAACTAGGACGCTCATTTCCCCGAGTAACCTTTTCAGTAAAAATGCTGGCACTGGAAACCAATGAGGCTTGTGTAAAACTGCTCCTACTGATTGACCAAAATCGTTCATTTGTTTCGTGTGAGGAGCGGTAAAGTTCACCGGTCCCCTGATTTCTTTATGCTTCATACAGAAAATGATGGCTTGTGTGACATCTTGAATATGAATCCAGGACACCCATTGCCGACCGCTACCGATCCTTCCGCCTGCAAATAGCTTGTAGGGAAGGACGATGCTTGGCAATGCCCCATCTTTTCTACCCAGTATGACACCAAAGCGGGTTAACACAAGCCTTGACGTGTAGGAACCTGCTTTCATGGCCTCTTTTTCCCAAATTTTAACCGTGTTGGCCAGGAAATCATCCCCTTCTGAGCGGGTATCCTCTGTATATGTAATTACTTCTGAATTGCCGTAATAGCCAATGGCACTGGCATTTATTACGGTTTCCGGCTTTTTAAGAAGCTGTGAAAGAATTCGTGTCATCTCTTTTGATGATTGTATACGGCTTTCGACGATTCTTCTCTTCCTTTCAGCAGTCCAGCGTCCACTATTCAGGGATTCCCCGGCCAGGTTGATAAAAACATCTATCCCTTCCAGTTCTTCTTCGGGGGAAGCTCCATTGGACAACCACTGAACGTAGCGGACTTGTTCATGCGATACATATTTATCAGGGTTCCTAGTCAGGATGCATATCTCGTGCTTTTCTTTGAGAAGTTCTTCGGTTAACGCCGTTCCGATAAACCCGCTGCCCCCGGCAATCGCAATTTTCATGAATATACCTCCTTGAAAAATTTCTGTCTTTTACACATAAAACATCCTTTGGGATGTGTTACATTAATATCAGGGGTGATTTTATGCCGCAAATTACAAAAGTAACGAGCCAAAAAAAACGAAAAGATCGTTATAACATTTATATAGATGATGGCAAAGGTGAAAAATATGCCTTTAGCGTGGATGAAGAAGTCCTTTTGAAGTTTAATCTGAAAAAAGGAAAAGATATTGACGAATTTGACCTTGCTGATATTCAATATTATGATGACATCCAAAAAGCCTTTACGTACGCCTTGAATTATTTATCACACCGAATGAGATCGGAATTAGAGATCCGTTCCTATTTAAAGAAAAAAGAAATCGATGATCCGATTATCCAGGAAGCTGTTTATAAGCTGTATAATTATAAATACCTGGATGACTTGGCGTTTGCACAGGCATTCGTCAGAACACAAATTAACGGCGGCAATAAAGGACCGTTAACGATAAAGCTTGAGCTGAAAGAAAAAGGCATTAACGAAAAAATCATTGAGCAGGCCTTGCTTCAGTATCCGTTTGAAATTCAAGAAGAACACGCCCGAAAGCTTGCCGAAAAGTCAATTGCGAAAGAAAAAGGTATCTCTGAACGCGCCCTGAAGCAAAAGCTGGAACAAACATTGCTTCGAAAAGGGTTTTCCATGGAAGCAATCACAGAATCCTTGCAAAACGTTAGCCTTGAAAAAGGCGATGATGAAGAATGGTATTCGCTATGCCATCAAGCTGAAAAAGCCCATCGCCGGCTGCAAAAATACACAGGCTTTGAGTATGAGCAAAGAATGAAGCAAGCCCTGTTCCGCAAAGGATTCCCAATCGACTCGATTGAACGGTATTTAGCAGAAAAAAAGGAGCTTAGTTAACGGATTCAATAATGATTTGTTTCTCTTCTCGATAACATTAGTATCAATCATTTCTTTAACTTCCCGTTCTGTGAGTGTATCAAACGCACCAAAATAGCCAATTCCGGCATTATTGATTAAGATAAAAATAGAGGTGTTACAAATGAATGATATAAGATACAGCCGAATGACACAACATGAGTTAAACCAGGAAATCGCTGCACTTAAGGAAAAAGCGCGCAAGGCTGAGCAGCTTGGAGCGGTAAATGAATTTGCTGTACTTGAGCGCAAGGCTGTCATGGCAAAAGCTTATTTGTTAAACCCCAAGGAATACAAGCCGGGGGAAATTTATCATATCGAGGGGGATCCGGGTTCTTATTTCAAGGTGGAATATTTAAATGGAGTGTTTGCCTGGGGATACCGCCTGAATGGAAGCGGAAAAGAAGAAGCACTGCCTATTTCGATGCTCACTAAAGTTAAGTAGAGCGATGAGCAAATAAGGGCCGGAGACTACAGGAAGTTGTTTGTTTTTCCTGCAGCAATCCGGCTCTGCTTGGGGACGCGCGAATTATCGCGCATGAACGGACAGTAAGCCCCCCACTAATAGAAGTTTCACCTTATCGCAGCGTATCTGATTCCCGCTGGTTAGATGCTCTCATTCGTTCCTGGGGATGGGTATTTGTCGAGCCGTCCGCGCGTTTTGAAGCATATTCAGCTTTAGCACGCGGTTCCCCCTCGAATTTATTGCCGTTCTGATTTGGGAAGTTCTTTGCTTTATTCCTCATTTTTTCCCCTCCTAAAATCGAAATGCGAGTCAGCGCATTACTAGTATGGGTAAAAAGCATCGAAATATGTTGGAACGAAGACGATCAAAAAATGGTAGAGAGGTGATTCATATGAACGAACATCACGACAGACTGACTGACCTATTATTGGAGAAAAACAGTAATCTTTCTTTTACACAAGCCCGAAATTGGATTGAACTTTTATGGGAGGATTTTGAAGCAACCTATGCCAAGGCCGGCCATGAATATGCCGGTGAAGAAATGACAGCACGCGTTGTAAGGCAATGGGTTGAAAATCACGGTGAAAGGCTGCATGAATTCATGGGAAAGAATCCGAAATATCAGCAACTGTTAAACAAAAAAGAAAATCTCCATTAAAAAAGCCAGCCTCTTTTGGAATATCCAAAGCAACTTTAGGATAAACCAATGGGCCAGCTATTTATTAGCGGGATTCACCTAACCAGCAAAATAACAACTTTCGCTGGTTATCCCGGTAAAATATTTAATTTTTTTCGGAGCTTTGCTTCACTAAAGATCCAGCCGGTATAGGAATTAGTGATATTCAAGTCACGGTCGAGATGGACGACTGCTACAAAAGGGTAAAAGCCATTGCTTCTGTACCTCAGATCAATGAATCTGACTTCGTGAGTAGTGTCATTGCTTTCGATTTCCCAACGGTAAACGGGGGAAAAGGAAAGGAAAGCAGCCAGGTTTTTATCGTATTTTGCAACATCGAGAACCTCACTTACCGGCAGTGGAACACGTTCAAACTGATCAAGGATTGTCACAGCACCATTGTTGGCCCTTGCGACATAAAAATGCTTTTCGGTGATGACAGCCACCTTCCAGCGATGATATCTCATCGTAGATGACATGATGATTTTCCTTGCTTCAGGAATCTGCATCTTAACCGCTTTTTTAATGATCCGCTGTTCCCTAAACCGTGCCAGATAATAAATAACCAAAATTCCATACATCGATAAGAATGTGTAGCCCGGCGGGGAACCAAGGCCCCATAATATCAACCCGGCAATATGAATGCCGAAAATAAACGGATCAAATGTGTTGATGATTCCGAGCGCAACCCATTTTGATGAAATCGGACGAAGGGCCTGTGTACCATATGCATTAAATATATCGACGAAAACATGCAGGAACACAGCCAAAAAGGTCCAAATCCACAGATGGAATAAATTTGATTCAGGAACCAAGGCATAGATGGTGCCGCTAATCAAAAGCGGCCATAAAAGAACAGCCGGCAATGAATGGGTAAGGCCCCGATGATTTCGGATATAAACTGCATTGTTTCGTAATTTAAGAAATGTATCGATATCGGGAGCCTGGGAACCGAGTATTGTACCCACCATAACCGCAGTTGCAGTAACAGAACCTTCTGCTACGGCGGGATCTAAAGTTGCGAGTCCTCCAAGTGCTATTCCCATGACAAAGTGAGTACCAGTATCCAAAGAGTTTACCTCCCTTGCTGTCCACTTCAAAGTGGCGCAAAAACAGTATAATCGGTATGATTCATAATCATAGCGCAATCTTGCAAAATGTCCAAATAAAATTAATTTGAAGTATTTATGACAAGTATTGCAATTATCAACGTTGATGGTTGCAGGTAGTATTTTATGGCAGCCAGTAATGGTTGTATAGATATTTTTCCTAAAACATTCGGATTCAAACAATAATTCAGCTTTCGTCCAAGTTTAAGACGTATTAATATATTCCCACTTTTGCTATAAATTTAGCATCGCGGAGGGCAACCATGAAAAATCATGACATTCAACATTTATCAAAAATCGATAGTATAAGCTTCCGAAACGATTTAATATCCTGGTTTGAAAAAGAGCAAAGAGACCTTCCATGGAGAAAGGATCAGGACCCTTATAAGGTATGGGTATCTGAAATCATGCTGCAGCAAACCAGAGTGGAAACGGTTATCCCGTATTTCAACAGGTTCATTGACTGGTTTCCTACACTTGAGGAGTTTGCCGAAGCTGATGAAGAGAGGATTCTAAAAGCATGGGAAGGGTTGGGATACTACTCAAGGGTTCGCAATCTCCACAGTGCTGTAAAAGAGGTCCAGGAAACCTATAACGGGGTTGTGCCGGATACACCCGCAGAAATCTCAAAGCTAAAGGGTGTAGGGCCATATACGGCAGGAGCCATTTTAAGCATTGCCTACGGAAAAGCGGAGCCGGCGGTGGACGGAAATGTAATGCGGGTGCTATCAAGGATCCTTTTAATAAAGGAGGACATCGCAAAGCCAAAAACCCGTAAAATTTTTGAAGACGCTATAAGAGAGTTGATCGATCCTGCTAAGCCTTCGTTTTTTAACCAGGCATTGATGGAGCTTGGAGCGCTAATCTGCACACCGGGGGTGCCTGCATGTTTGTTATGCCCGGTTCGGGAGCATTGTTTTGCATTCCAGGAAGGGGTTCAGGCGGAACTGCCGGTTAAGAACCAAACGAGAAAAAGCAGGGACGTTCAGCTAGTGGCTGCGATCATCACGAATGAGAAGGATGAGTTTTTAATTCATAAACGGGCAGCAAAAGGATTATTGGCTAATCTATGGGAATTCCCTAACTTTGAAATCCATACACAGCTTTTGCCGAAGCGGAGTTTTTTTCAGGAACAGTTCGAAGCTGATTTCGGAGTAAAACCTTCCGTCGGTGAGTTTATTGCAAAGATCGACCACGTTTTTTCACACCTGGTTTGGAATGTGGACACATTTTCGGGAAAGCTTGCTCCCTTGATTGATAAGGACGTGATGGAAAGCAGCAAGTTAAGATGGGTAAGCGAGAAGGAAATGGAGGATTATGCTTTTCCTGTATCTCATCAAAAAATGTTTGCAGCTTATAAATCCGGGACAAAAAGATTGCTGTGATTTCTCAGGAAAAGGAGCGATGAAATACATCGCCCTTCGCAAAAAACAGTAGTTTCGAGGGTATTTGCCCCAGTGTGGAAGCACCGTCGCTTTTATTCAATCGCAATCGGATAACGGGCATGGGAGTTTTCGACAATCCGTTGTTCTCAGTCGTAGCTTACTTCAGTTCCATGCGTGTAATCAGCACTTTGCCTGTCGAGACCGCCGCGAGTTTCAATTTCCTCGACAATTTCGCGGTGGATGGTCTGTCCTTCTTGATTCAAATAAGGTACCATTTGTTGCAGGGAGTGATGGAAAAAGGCAAGCTCACTATTTTTCCATTCAGATTTGGATATAATTGATAATTCGGTCATATCACGGCCTACATACATAGTTAACACTCCTTTTCTCATTATTTTTCATTAGAAGCACGTTCTTTATGCATGTATTTCCATAAAGAAAACTCGCCGATTGGCGAGTCTGTAAAAGGCGAAGAAAGAGGCGTAGTTGCACTTATGCAGATAAGAAAGGATGAATAAACACATGTCACAGAAAGTAGCTTTAGTTACCGGCTCGAGCCGTGGAATTGGCAAGCAGACTGCTTTGCGCCTTGCTGAGGAAGGGTATGACCTCGTGATTAATTATGCCCGCAGCAAATCAAAGGCCTTGGAGGTCGCTGAAGAGATCGAGGCGCTTGGCAGAAAGGTTTTAATTGTGAAAGCCAATGTAGGGGACGTCCCTAAGATTAAGGGAATGTTTGAACAAATTGAAGAGTTTTATGGCAGATTGGATGTATTTGTTAATAATGCAGCATCAGGGGTTTTGCGCCCTGCAATGGAGCTACAGGAAACACACTGGAATTGGACAATGGACATCAATAGCAAAGCCTTCTTATTCTGTGCACAGGAAGCAGCAAAATTGATGGAAAAGAACAGCGGCGGGAAGATGGTAAGCATCAGCTCATTGGGATCGATCCGGGTTCTCGAGAATTACACCTCAGTCGGCGTTTCAAAAGCGGCTTTAGAAGCACTGACAAGATATCTGGCTGTGGAATTATCACCAAAGAACATTTGCGTAAATGCCGTTTCGGGAGGCGCGATTGATACAGAGGCATTGAAACATTTCCCAAATCGTGAAGACCTCCTTGCTGATGCGGCAAAAGAAACACCTGCCGGCAGAATTGTTGAAATGGAAGATATGGTCAATGCGATCATGTTTTTGATTTCGGAGCAATCAAGCATGATTCGCGGCCAAACGATAATTGTCGATGGCGGCCGTTCCTTGCTTATGTAGCCTTTGGATAATTTTAACTAAAAAAAATCGAATACTCCTCCCGTTAATGGTTACATTAATTAGCGTGGAGGTGATTTAAATGGCAAACAACAACAAACAAACTCAAGCTGGAACAAACGTCCAGCAAGTAAGACAACAAAACCAACAAGCTTCATCTGGTCAAGCTGGTCAAGGCCAATACGGAACTGAATTCGCTAGCCAAACGAATGCTCAGGAAGTAAAGAAACAAAACCAACAAGCTGCTCAAGGAAAAAGCCAGTCAGGTCAAGCTGGACAAGCTGGTCAAGGCCAATACGGGACTGAATTTGCTAGCCAAACGAATGCTCAGGAAGTAAAGAAACAAAACCAACAAGCTGAGCAAAAAAAACGCTAACACACGATAAGGCATCCTTCACAGGGTGTCTTTTTTGTTGAATTCTAGCTCAGATTGGTTGAATGCATTCACGTTGAATTATTTTGCTGCATCCTTGTTAGTTGATCAAATTGATTCGAACCGCAAATGGGATTGAAGAAGTTTTTCCAGATCCTATTCTTCAGGTTGAACGGCAAGCTCTTCAATTTACAGATATCCCTAACGAGAAAGCCCACTCCTTTAGGGGTGGATGAAAGTGAGGTCGAACCAGGCGTATCTTCTGATGCGTTACTGGTTCGATTTTTCTTTTTTTAATTTATAAATGCGTGGTCCAACTCCACCGTCTTTAGACGGTATAAGCTTTTAGCCTTGAACTTATGTGTCCATACTTGAAGTGTGAGGTGAAAGTATGGACGGCTACCAAAAAAGTGGTCATGTAGTATATGACATCAAGTTTCATGTTATATGGGTGACAAAATATAGATATAAGGTTTTACGAGGTCCGATTGCGGTAAGAGTAAGGGAGTTAATCAGACAGGGCTGTGAAGCAAGGGGAATCTCGATCATACAAGGAAGTGTAGGAAAAGATCACATCCATTTATTGCTATCATGCCCACTAAGTCTAGCAGGTGGTCGTTTAAGGGTGCTTTAATAGAAGATAGACTGAGCTGTTAATGCAAAATCATTGAAATTAACTTGTAGGAAAAATATTAGGAAACAGAGTAATGTTTTATTCAAAAGTAATGAATCAAATGTGGTAAAATTAAACTAATTAATAAGCAGAAAAAGGTGGTGAACGATTATGTTAGAACAGGACGACAATCCGAAGGAAAGAAAATTTGCTTGGGTGGATAAATGGGCGAAGATGACAGGAGAACGTGCTAGAATTGATGCGAAAGTAAATAACACATATATCGTTTATAAAACTAAGAATGGGTTAGTCAAAGAATATCCTAATGGTGAAGTAATACCATTTAACGCAATGGATCAGGAGGATGAAAATGAGTGAAAATTATCACTCGGTAATGTATGTATTCGCGGGCAATAACGAAAGTGGAAAAAGTACATTTCGCAACCTATTAATAGATAAGTTAGGGGTTGAAATTAATATTGACCCTGATGGTATCGCTCGGCGAATTGATCCGTTAAACCCAGAATCAAAAAGGTTAGAAGCTGGTAAATCAGCAATAAAAATGGTTAAAGAGTGTATCAAGGAAGGCAATACATTTTCAATTGAAACGACTCTTGCTGGAAACACTGCTATAAATCAAATGAAATCGGCTAAAAAAGGCGGATTTGAAATAACAATGTTTTTTCTTGGTTTAGAGGATGTAAGACAGAATATTGAACGAGTAGCCTTACGTGTTAAAAATGGAGGTCACCATATTCCGACTGAAGATATTCTTAGAAGACATACTAAATCAAAGAAAAATCTTATTAATAATCTTGAACTGATAGATAATCTGTTAGTTTTAGATAATAGTAATTTGGACGGTGAACTTATATTAGAATCGGTGCAAGGAACTGTAACTTTTGAAGCAGATAATATCCCTGAGTGGGTAGATCCTATCCGGAAAAAATTAAAATGAATTTTTATGTACACTTCCTGTTCAATAAACGGATGCGATTGCTGCATAAGGCGGTTGCCGTTACTCAAGTAAAGGTGCAAATAGTTCAAGAACGATGGGTGCAATGAAAGAAATTTAGAGGTGCGAAAATGTTTTTAAACGATTTTATGAATGATAATTTCCCGAACTTAGAACTTAGACCACCTTTGTTTTATAGTTGGTAAATTGGGCTATAAATATATTACTTGACTTTTCTTTTTAGGTTTTATGCAATGCTACTGATATAAGGAAGAGAAAGCAACGACAATGGAACTCCAAAAAATCTCCTCTTTATTGCTTGCCTCAATCATTAAATCTAACATATACAGGTACGACGAAGGGAAGAGTATACCATTTAACATTCGATTGAAGAGTATAGTTTTTAGTATTCGACAAAACTTCCACCCGCTCAACAATATAAGTCAAAGGATAATTGATACCAAGGAAGAATACATAGACCATGATAAAAAAATAATCATTGGCGAGGTGCGGGTAGATGAAGGAATTTGACAGGCTGATTAATGAACAGTTGAAAACAATGGACAAGCTTTTGTTTTTGCAGTCTGAAATTGAAAGATGCCAGGAGATTGAGCAACAGCTGAGGTCTTTGCAGGAACAAACCGAAATTGAGCCGATAAATGAAGAGATTATAAGGATGAAAAAAGAGCTGTCTGGAATTCAGGATATATTTGAACAGCAAACAGAAGAAGTCATTCGATACTATCAGGAGGGTCAGGCAGCGATTTTGTGAAAGATAAAAAACAAAGTGCTCAGTAAAAGAAAAAACGTATGTATGGTTAATCTGGCCAGTGATAGGCAAAAGTCTGATTGTTAATGAATTCTTCCTACTTTTTGGATAGGGTTCCATGCAAAAACGGGCTTTTTTGCAAATTTTCACTGCCGGGTTAACCTCTTTTGTTTTAAATTCTGTTATAAATCGCTATAATAAAGGAATATAAGAGAAATTGGATAAGCTTTATGTACTTGAACGAATTAAAGTTCTATTATCTATTAACTTAACAGTCGTCCTAGGAGAAAGTAGGGGAGAAAAAACATGGGGATTCCCACTGAAGGAGGAAAAATCCCAATCCACAGTTATAAACATGATGGGCTCATCCATAGAGTCTGGGAAGAAACCACCGTATTAAAAGGGACGCAGAATCTAGTCATCGCGGCAAATGATCGGACAATGGTCACTGAATCGGATGGAAGGACCTGGATCACCAGGGAGCCGGCTATCTGCTATTTTCATTCTAAATATTGGTTCAATGTAATTGGAATGTTGAGAGAAGATGGCGTTTATTATTATTGCAATCTAAGTTCTCCGTTCATCTGCGATACCGAGGCACTAAAGTACATTGACTATGACCTGGATATTAAGGTGTTTCCGGATATGACCTTTAATTTATTGGATGAGGATGAATATGAACGGCATCGAAAGGAAATGAACTACCCGGATGTCATTGATAAAATTCTAAAACGGAATGTCGATTATTTAATTTATATGATTCGCCAGCGGAAGGGACCTTTTTCTGCAGAATTCATTGATTCATGGTATGAACGTTTTTTAACCTATCGTTAATAGGTAAGAGGACTGGCCTGTTGTGAACATCAACAGGTTTTTGTTTGGCCCCTAGGCCGGGGTTTAGGCCATTTTTAAGCAATAAAAAAACACATCAGAAAAATCGGGGGAATTATGTGGACAGCATAAGGAGATATCTGCAGTTTGTTAAACCGTATAAATGGCAAATTATTGGGACGGTCTTTATTGGCTTAATTAAATTTGCCATCCCTCTTTTACTTCCAATCTTAACGAAATACGTATTGGACGATATCGTAGGTAATGACAAAATCTCAACGGCAGTAAAAACAGAAAAGCTGTATTGGGTTATGGGCATCATGCTTGTAATATTTGTCGTTTTGAGACCACCGATTGAATATTATCGCCAGTATTTTGCCCAGTGGACAGGAACCAAAATCATATATGATATTCGTAATCAGTTATTTACACACATTCAAAAATTAAGTTTTAAGTATTATTCCAATACCAGGGCCGGTGAAGTGATTTCGAGGGTCATCAACGATGTGGAACAAACGAAGAACTTTGTGATTACAGGATTGATGAACCTTTGGCTCGATATCGCGACGATTATTATTGCTATCGCTGTGATGTTTACAATGGATATTAACCTGACAATTGTATCGTTAGTATTAATGCCATTTTATGCGTTTTCCGTCAAACACTTTTTCGGAAAACTAAGGGCCATTACAAGGATCCGCTCACAGGCGCTCGCAGATGTCCAGAGCCATCTTCATGAACGTGTCCAGGGGATGCCGGTTATTAAAAGTTTTGCGATTGAAGACTATGAGCAGGAGCTGTTTGATAAGCAAAATAGAAACTTTCTGGATAAGGCGCTTGAGCATACGAGCTGGAATGCAAAGTCATTTGCCGTTGTAAACACCATCACGGACATTGCTCCTTTACTTGTGATCGGCTATGCCGGCTATGAGGTCATTCAAGGCAACATGACGGTAGGAACGATGGCTGCCTTTATTGGCTTTATTGACCGGCTTTATAATCCGCTGCGCAGGCTGGTCAATTCGTCGACGACAATGACTCAGACGCTGGCTTCGATGGACAGGGTCTTTGAGTTTATTGATGAAAAATATGACATTGACGATAAGCCAGGTGCTACGGAACTTAAGCATGTTGAAGGAAATGTCAGCTTTGAAAAGGTTACATTCGCTTACGATGAAAAAGAGAAAGCCGTTCTGAAGAATATCAATCTGAATGTGCAAAAGGGTGAAACGATTGCACTTGTTGGTATGAGCGGCGGCGGTAAATCATCGCTCGTAAGTTTGATCCCCCGTTTCTATGATGTAAATGAGGGATGCATATTACTGGATGGAACCGATATTCGCGAATATAATGTCCGCAGTTTGAGGGACAAGATTGGAATGGTCCTTCAGGATAATATATTGTTCAGTGAATCTGTAATGGCCAATATACTAATGGGTAAACCGGATGCCTCGGAAGCAGATGCAATAAATGCAGCCAAGGCAGCAAATGCCCACGACTTTATTATGGGTTTTCCAGAAGGCTATGATACGAAAGTGGGAGAAAGGGGAGTTAAGCTTTCAGGAGGACAAAAACAGCGCGTGGCGATAGCGCGGGTGTTTTTGAAGAATCCGCCTATCCTGGTAATGGATGAAGCTACATCTGCTCTGGATCTCGAGAGCGAACACCTCATTCAGGAAGCACTCGACAAACTGGCGAGGGACAGGACGACTTTCATCGTAGCCCACCGATTATCGACGATCACCCACGCTGACAGGATCGTTCATATTGAGAATGGGGAAATTGCGGAAATGGGGACGCATGAAGAATTGATGCGAAAACAGGGGCATTACTATCGATTATTCCAGGTGCAGCTGCTGGAGTCCTGATTCAATCATCAATAGAATAAAGAAAAGTTCCGGAAATCTGTTAAGAATTCCAGTTCCTCTTATTTTGAGTGCCCAGAAAGCCTAGCTGGCGCGTAAAGCCCAATCCTTTTAAAAAAGCCCCGAACATATGATAATGTTCGGGGCTTTTTTTTCTTTATTGTGCGGTATAACCACCATCAAGTACGACAGCCTGCCCTGTAATGCCACGGGCTTTTTCGCTTGCAAGGAAAATTGCATAATCAGCAATTTCAATGACATCTAGCAAACGTTTTTGTGGGACCAATGGGTAAATGACATCTTCGAGGACACTTTCCAGTGGTACTTGTCTCGTTCTTGACAGGTCTTCAAGCTGTCCGCGTACAAGTGGAGTGTCCACGTATCCTGGGCAAAGGGCATTAACTGTGATGCCTGAAGAAGCACATTCTAGGGCTGCAACTTTTGTTAAACCAATAACACCATGCTTAGCGCTGTTATAGGCAGCTTTGTTGGCAAAACCAATCAGACCGTTGATGGAAGCAACATTGATGATTCTTCCAAATCCTTGTTCTTTCATTATCGGCAATACATGTTTGATGGCGATAAATGGAGCCGTTAACATAATTTTGATCATGAGTTCGAACTTTTCAGTAGGGAACTCTTCAATCGGAGAAACATGTTGGAGACCGGCGTTATTAATAAAAATATCGACACGTCCAAATTTGTTTTTTGTTTGTTCAATTAGCTGGATAATGTCTTCTTCTTTTGTTACGTCGGCTTTAAGACCGATGACGTCTAAACCATTGTTTCGAAGTTCTTCAGCAGACTCCTCAACAGTTTGTTCATTAAGATCGGATAGTACTACTTTTGCACCGTTTTCAGCAAATACTTTCCCAATTTCAAAGCCGATTCCTCTTGCTGATCCAGTAATGATTGCTACTTTATGTTTAACCATTTTACATTCCTCCAATAAAAAAATGTAATGGTTTTCTGCTAGGAAATGAACAATGCTAAACATATATATACAAAAAATTTAAAATTAGGGAAAGAAAGCTAATTATGTTTTAAAATTCAGGGAAGGTTTATTCTTTAATTGATGGGGGGTAGGTTATTAAAAAAAAGTGTACCATAATTCTTAAAATTCTTAAAGAACTTTATTAAAGTTCTTATAATTCTCAGTTTTGGCATGACTTTTGCATGCAATAATCGTGAACACACTATTTCTAGAAAGGGGAGTTGTAATGATCAAACAAATTACAGTCATTGGCTCTGGCGTGATGGGAAGTGGCATTGCGCAATCCTTTGCGGTCGGTGGATATTCTGTGGTGGTCAATGATATTAAGCCAGAATATTTATCGAGAGCAGAGGGATTGATTTCCGATAATCTATCATTGCTGGAAAAAGAAGGCGTGTTAACGGAACAAGAGAAGCAGAACGCTCATTCTGCTATTACTTACACGTGTGATTTGGCGAAGGCAGTTCGAGAGGCTGATTTTATCGTCGAGGCCATTCCAGAAGTGATCGAGATGAAGTGGAGACTTTATCAAGAATTAGAGAGGCTGATGAAACAAGAGGCCGTTCTTGCTTCTAATACGTCAACCTTTCCGATTTCTCGCTTAGCTGAAAAAACTCCTATTGCGCAGAGGATGATAATCACCCATTTCTTTAATCCAGCTCATCTCGTTCCTTTGGTTGAAATTGTGAAGCATGATCTTACAAAACCGGAAGTTGTTGAGGAGACACTTGATCTGATTCGAAGCATCGGTAAGTCTCCTACTCTGTTAAAAAAAGAGATACCAGGATTTGTTGCGAATCGGCTTCAGACGGCTTTGATGAGAGAAGCTTTTTATTTGTTAAAAGAAGGTGTAGCGAGTGCTGAGGATATTGATACGGCCGTAACCGCTGGTCCGGGTTTTCGCTGGGCATTCACTGGACCGATAGAAATTGCAGACTTTGGCGGACTTGATACATGGAAAAGAGTGTTTGATAATGTCGCACCAGATTTAGATCAAAGCATCGAGGCGCCTGCTCTCATTCGCGATTTTGTCGAGCAAGGTAAGCTGGGAACCAAATCAGGTGAAGGGATCTATAACTATGAAACTATTTCTGTTTCCCAGAAATTGAATGAAAGAGATCGTCATTATATTCAACTTGGAAGAATTAAAAGGGAGGAAGTATAAATGAGAGAAGTAGTGATTGTAGGAGCAGCAAGAACACCAGTTGGTTCGTTTGGAGGCAGTCTTGCCAGTGTATCAGCAGTGGATTTAGGGGTTGTCGCGGCTAAGGAAGCAATCAAACGAGCAAATATATCACCCGAGATAATTGATGAGGTATTAATAGGGAATATTTTATCAGCGGGTTTAGGACAAAATGTTGCCCGTCAAGTAGCTATTCATGCTGGGTTACCGGAAACAACCCCAGCTTTGACTGTAAATAAGCTTTGTGGTTCCGGGCTTCGTACGGTTATTATGGGGGCACAGTTTATCGCGCTTGGAGATGCTGATGTGATTCTTGCAGGGGGCATAGAAAGCATGAGCAATGCTCCATATGTACTTCCTAATTACCGGTTTGGACAGAAAATGGGGAATGCACAAGTCATCGATTCCATGATTCATGACGCATTGACGGATGTCTTTAATGACTATCATATGGGAGTAACAGCGGAAAATATTGCCGAACAATGGAAGATTAGCCGTGAAATGCAGGATGAATTTGCACTGAATAGCCAACGGAAGGCAGAAAAGGCACAGCTTGCAGGACGTTTTGATGAGGAAATTGCACCGGTTGAATTAACTAAGAGAGGCAAAACGGTTGTGGTAGATCAAGATGAGCATCCACGCCACGGTTCGACGATCGAACAGCTTGCCAAGCTGCGCCCTGCATTTAAAGAAGGTGGTACAGTAACAGCAGGAAATGCATCTGGAATCAATGATGGCGGTGCGATGCTTGTGTTGATGGCAAAAGAAAAAGCGGAGGAGCTTGGCCTTGAAATTATCGCAACCGTTGCGTCTTATGCGAACGCGGCACTTGATCCCAAAATAATGGGATACGGGCCTGTACCAGCAGTAAGAAAAGCATTAGCAAAAGCAAATCTAACGGTGGATGATATTGATTTATATGAACTGAATGAAGCTTTCGCAGCACAGTCCCTCGCAGTACTTAAGGACCTGGAATTGGACAAAAATAAAGTGAATGTGAATGGTGGTGGGATTGCACTAGGTCATCCAGTAGGAGCAACTGGTGCGCGTATTTTAGTAACTTTACTATATGAAATGAAGCGTACAGGATCCAAAAGAGGACTTGCTACCTTATGTATTGGCGGCGGACAAGGAACGTCATTAATTGTAGAGAGACATTGATCCCAGCCGTTTCTCCTTCTTTTCTCTATGTTATAATGAGTGGAACAACTTAGAAATAACTAAGGAGAATGGGTATGGCTATTAATGATCAAACTATTCAATTAGCAATCCTGAAAGCGATATTGGAAAAACTACCATTTGGAGTGTTAGTAACCAGAAATGAAAGCGATATCGTTCTGTGCAGCCGTGTATTGTCCGAGTCTCTTTCAGAAAATCAACGAGATCTTCAAATGTCGATGATTATCAGAAAAGATCTCACTCCTGGAGTGAATACGCCAATCCAGTTAAACGGGAATCATGGTATCGTCAGAAAAGAATTTATCAAGGTTTTGGAAGAGGGCTACCAGCTTTACCTCTTGTTATGATGTTGAAACAAGGAAAAATTGTAGGGGCAGTCGGGAAAATTTTATTTAAAAATGTTGGGCAGTTTACTGCTTTATCTAAACGAGTAAAATCCCTGGAAGTTGAGTTAAAAAAGTATAAAGGGGATTTTCGGGAAAGAAACAAGGCTTCTTATACGTTTGATCATTTGATGGGGAAAAGCCCGGCTTTTATAGAGGTGAAAAATCGAGCGAGAAAAGCAGCAAAAAGTGACTCTAACGTATTGTTATTAGGAGAAAGCGGAACAGGTAAAGAGTTGTTTGCTCATTCCATCCATAATGATAGCAGCCGTGCGATGGGTGTTTTTGTCAAGGTAAACTGTGCTGCAATACCTGCAGAGTTGCTGGAGTCGGAGCTTTTTGGATATGAAGAGGGTTCCTTCACAGGTGCAAAGAAAGGCGGAAAAGCAGGGAAATTCGAAGCGGCAGACGGCGGAACCATTTTTCTTGATGAAATAGGGGAATTGCCTATGCATATGCAGGTAAAATTATTGCGTGTTTTACAAGAAAAAGAGATTGAACGTGTAGGAGCTGCAGGCAGCACTCCGATCGATGTGAGGGTAATCGCTGCCACAAATCGTAATTTAGAAGAAATGGTTCGTAAAGGCGAGTTTAGACTTGATCTATATTACCGTTTAAAGGTTATGGAAATCACTGTTCCACCTTTGAAAGAACGAAAAGAGGATATTAAAATTCTAGTACACCATTTTATGGATAAGTACCAGCAGATCATGAAAAAACAAGTGAAAGGGATAAACGATCATGCATTGCGTTTACTTACCATTTATTCGTGGCCGGGGAATATACGAGAGTTAGAGAATATCATTGAACGTGCTTTAAATATCGGAGATGAGGGAGAAGTTATCACGTCTGAACATCTTCTTGAGGAAATAACCGGTCATAAACAAATGACTCCGGTTCGTTCATTAGCTGAAGTGATGGAAGAGACAGAAAGGAATACGATTTTAGCCTGTTTAGGAATGACGCAAGGAAATAAATCCGAAACGGCTAAGCAATTGGGCGTCAGTCGTACTACCCTTTATGAAAAAATGAATAAATATGGATTGTTATCTTAGAAATGGTTGTCTCAGGAAGAAGATCTCGTACTTCCAACCCTTTATCAGGTTGTAGAAAGTTGCGAAGTTTTTTATGTGGATATAGTCTTTTTTAAAAAAATGAAGGTGTGTCAGGAAATCCTTACATAAAAAAACGAGGAAATAGTCATTATGTAAGGGTAACCGTACAGTCTTTTTTGTTAGCGCTTTCTTAATGTCGAAAAATCTGAACAGTTACTTCGATTTATTTTCTATGAAAGGGTATGTTTCCTTGTTGATTGAGTATTCTTTTCAATAAAAAGCGATTTTAAAATAAAAAAAATTATTTTAAGGAATTACGTCCACATATGGTTGGGTTATTTTAGACTTGGCACAAGATTTGCATAGTAAAAAGGTAGAATGGTTTATCTGCTAGATAAATAGTTTTGCAAGCATGTCGATAGTGTAAATATTGTAAGCGCTTGCGATAGTGAGGGGAGCAGAACGATTCATAATTTTTGTAACATCCCTATTCAACCGTGACTTGGGGAAGGCAGGTTTGAACAGGGAAAGCTAGTTTAAAGAATCATGAATTGCTTGATTAGTTGAAGCTTTTGGGGGATAGGGATGTTTTAGAGAAACAAAGGGGGAATTAGATTGGCATTACAAGTTTTTGCCATCGTACTGGCACTTGGTTTATTGATGTTTTTAGCATACCGGGGTTATCCGGTCATTATTATCGCGCCGCTTGTTACATTGCTGGCTGTTGTTTTATCTGGAGGTCTTTTGCTGCCGAGCTATACGGAAACATATATGACAAATGCAGCAAACTATATAAAATCATTTTTCCCAATCTTTTTATTAGGAGCCATTTTCGGGAAAGTGATGGAGATGAGCGGTGCAGCAGCATCGATTGCTCAAACCATTGTAAACAAATTGGGTACAAAGCGGGCAATCCTAGCTGTTGTGTTAGCTTGTTCTGCGTTGACATATGGCGGGGTTTCCTTGTTTGTAGTTGCGTTCGCTGTTTATCCATTTGCAGCTGCAATTTTTAAAGAAGCAGATATTCCTAAACGTCTGATTCCAGGAACAATCGCACTTGGTGCTTTTACCTATACGATGGATGCACTTCCTGGAACGCCGCAAATTCAAAATATCATTCCTACGAATTACTTTGGAACAGATGCTTATGCAGCTCCATTAATCGGAATTCTCGGTGCAATCTTCGTTTTCGCAGGAGGGATGATCTGGCTGGAGCGCCGTCGTAAGCAGGCATTGGCTAAAGGTGAAGGATACGGAACAGGTCATAGTAATGAACCGGAAAGTGTCGACATTGCAACGCTTCCAAACTTTTGGCTGTCGATTGTGCCGCTTGTACTGGTCATCCTATTTAACTATTTGTTTAGCCGCAGCGGGTTCTCTGTTAAGAGTTGGTACGCTCAGACCGAATTAACGGACTTATTTAATATTGCAGATGTAAGTACAGTGACATCTTCTTGGTCATTAATTTGTGCACTGACGATTGGAATTCTCGCAGCGATGCTTCTCAATGTTGGCCGCATTAAAGTGAAGCTTGCAAGCGGATTAACAGCAGCTGCTATGGGTTCGTTACTTGCCATTTTCAACACGGCATCTGAAGTTGGATTTGGGAATGTTGTGAAGACATTGCCTGGCTTTAAAGCGATTCAAGACTCGGTGTTCAATGCCAGCAGCAACCCGCTCGTTTCCGAAGCGATTGCTGTAAACGTTCTTGCGGGTATTACCGGCTCGGCTTCCGGCGGGCTGTCGATCGCATTGGAAGTAATGGGAAGTCATTATTTGCAGATAGCACAAAATGTCGGCATTACTCCTGAAATGCTTCACCGGATTGCTTCAATGGCGTCCGGCGGTATGGATACGCTTCCACATAACGGAGCAGTAATCACTTTGCTTGCAATTACAGGGCTGACACATCGCCAATCTTATAAAGATATTTTTGTGATTACGATCTTGAAAACTGCGGCAGTATTCCTTCTTGCTTTTGCTGCTTCACTATTTATCCCGGCCTAACAGGCTGTAATATCGCACCTCAATTTTTATGTGGGATTCAGGAAAAAGAGGTGGGGGATAAACAGCCAGTAAAGCCCCGATTGGTTCAACTAACTATCAGTGAAAACCCCACTGATGGAAGTTTCACCTTATCTAAAAATATGTACAGAACAAGAATGGAGATGGAAAAATGGGAAAAGTCATATCATCATTAGACGAAGTAGTTCAACAAATTGAGGATGGTGCAACAATCGTTGCTGGCGGCTTTGGATTATGTGGAATTCCAGAAAAGCTGATTAGCAGTTTGCGTGATAAAGGAGTTAAGGATTTAACGGTTGTCAGTAACAATTGCGGGGTTGATGACTGGGGATTAGGTCTGCTTCTGGAAAATAGACAAATTAAAAAAATGGTCGCTTCCTATGTGGGAGAAAATAAACGGTTTGAACAACAATTTTTAAGCGGCGAACTTGAGGTTGAGCTTGTTCCTCAGGGTACACTTGCTGAACGCTTACGAGCAGGGGGCGCAGGAATTCCGGCTTTTTATACAGCTACAGGGGTGGGGACAGAAGTGGCTGAAGGAAAAGAGCATAAAGAATTTGATGGAAAAACGTATATTATGGAAAAAGGAATTGTTGGGGATTACGCGTTTGTAAAAGCATGGAAAGCCGATCCTTTTGGCAATCTTGTTTTCAGGAAAACAGCACGGAACTTTAACCCTGTAATAGCTACAGCTGGAAAAATTACAATTGCTGAGGTGGAAGAAATAGTAGGCATTGGTGAGCTGGACCCAGATGGAATCCATACATCTGGCGTGTACGTTCAAAAGGTTTTCGTTGGAGAAAATTATCAGAAACGAATTGAAAAGCTTACAACAGCTAACTCATAAAGGGGAGGGTTTTTTATGACTGGAAGAAAACTAATTCTAGAACGCGCTGTAAAAGAAATCCAAGATGGGATGTGTGTAAACCTAGGAATCGGGATGCCGACCTTAATCGCCAATATGATTCCGGAAGATGTTGATGTAATGCTTCAATCTGAAAATGGATTGCTTGGAATTGGTGCCTACCCGAAAGAGACCGAAGTGGATCCTGATTTGATTAACGCAGGAAAAGAAACGGTAACGGCAAAAGCAGGCGCTTCCTATTTTGACAGCGCTGAATCATTTTCGATGATTCGTGGCGGGCATATTGATCTTGCCATCCT
This sequence comes from Peribacillus cavernae, assembly GCF_003989135.1. GTDB lineage: Bacteria > Bacillota > Bacilli > Bacillales > DSM-1321 > Peribacillus > Peribacillus cavernae. Next base: position 27,683 of record NZ_RYZZ01000045.1, on the reverse strand, counting down.
TGGTGGTATGGAGGTTTCCGGAAATGGAGACCTGGCAAACTGGATGATTCCCGGGAAAATGGTAAAAGGAATGGGCGGTGCCATGGATTTAGTGCAAGGTGCTAAACGAATTGTCGTAATCATGGATCATGTGAACAAACACGGTGAATCCAAGGTGAAGAAGAATTGTACTCTTCCTTTAACAGGTCAAGGTGTCGTTCATTGCCTGATCACGGACCTGGCTGTTTTTCATTTTACCGACGCAGGAATGGAATTGGTTGAACTGCAAAATGGAGTAGCACTAGATGAAGTAAAAGAGAAAACGGAAGCGGATTTTACGGTGAGCGAATCCTTGAAACAGTTGGATTAATACAGATCCCACACCAAGATTCCGTTAAGTTGAACATATATAAATCAGAGAGTCGAACGCCGACTCTCTGATTCTACGAGTGTCTATGAAAACTTTAGGAGGAATCGATGTGAAGGCAATAATTTCATTTTCAAATAGACTGATGCAAAGGTATATGCCTGACCCATTTATACTTGTAATTGTGCTTACTTTTTTTGTGATCGGACTTGCCATGTTTTTGACAGACAGCACACCTGTTCAAATCTTAGGATACTGGGGAGACGGTTTCTGGAACCTGTTAGAATTTTCCATGCAAATGATTTTTATTGTGGTAACAGGACATGTTATGGCGAGTAGTCCATTTTTTAAAAAATTATTGGGAAACTTAGCCAATGTACCAAAGTCACCGGGTCAAGCGATTATCCTTGTTACCCTTGTGGCTCTGATTGCATGCTGGATCAACTGGGGATTTGGTCTAATTATTGGAGCGTTGTTTGCAAGAGAAATTGCTAAAAAGGTAGATGGTGTGGACTATCGATTGTTAATTGCAAGTGCTTATAGTGGGTTTATTATATGGAGTGGGGGGCTTTCTTCATCCATCGCATTAACCATTGCCACTCCAGGTCACTTTACAGAAAATCTTATAGGTGTTGTTCCAACAAGTGAAACTCTTTTTTCAACATTGAATTTAGTCCTTGTTATCGGACTAATTATTTTAGTTCCTATTATCAACCGACTAATGATGCCGCCAAAAGAACAAGCCTTTATAATTGATCGCAATCTATTAGAAGAAGCGGATGTTATGCAATCAGGCACAGTAGAGCAAAGTGAAATGACACCCGCTGATCGTTTGGAAAACAGTAAAATACTGTCCGTGCTTATTGGTTTATTAGGTCTTTCTTTTTTAGGATATTATCTCGTTACTAACGGACTTTCTATTAATCTTAATATTGTTAATTTTCTATTCCTCTTTATTGGAATAATATTGCATAAAACACCAAAGCTATTTTTGGAAGCAGTTACAAGTTCAGTAAAAAGTGCAAGCGGAATTATTATTCAGTTTCCATTTTACGCGGGGTTAATGGGTATTGTAACGGCTTCAGGACTAGTTGGGGTATTATCCAATGCGTTTATATCTTTTTCAAATGAGAATACATTTCACATGTTTACGTTATGGAGTGCAGGTCTTGTAAACTTCTTCGTCCCTTCAGGCGGAGGACAGTGGGCAGTCCAAGCTCCTGTTATGTTGGAGGCTGCGCAAAATCTGGGGGTTTCCTTATCAAAAACAGCGATGGCTGTTGCATGGGGAGATGCCTGGACGAATATGATTCAACCGTTTTATGCATTGCCAGCTTTAGCAATTGCAGGTCTGAAAGCAAAGGATATCATGGGCTATGGTTTGATAATCATGTTTATAACAGGGTTCTTTATTTCTGCAGTCTTTTATTTCTTATGATACGATTTATTTTCACTTTATCCAGGCTTCAACGATTATGTTGAGGTCTTTTTTTTTGTGTGTCTGACATGGGTATAGCCTATAGGGTAAGAGTCAATAGGGAAGGGTAAACAAAAGGATGTCTATTAGCTTTTGAATGATTGTTTGGAATAAGAATCATTTTGCTATGTAAAAATGTTAAGTCTATTGTAAGATTTTTTGACAAAGTTAACGGTATGCTAATGTTCTTATGGTTTATCTATTGAATTAGGTAAATTCTATACAACCCTTATCCTTTTTGTGTTACAAATATGTATGTTTGTAAGAGAAAATACATAGCTAAGGAGTGAAAAGATGGTCCACGAGAAATGGTTAGAAGAAATGAACTCTAAGAAAATGAGCCGGCGTTCCTTTTTAGGAGCATCAGGAAAAACAGCTTTTGCAACAGCAATATCGTTTACAATTCCTTATTCTATTGAAAATAAAAAAGCAGACGCTTCATTTACGTTTACCGAGAATCCCTTCACTTTAGGTGTTGCGTCAGGTGACCCATTACCTGATGGGGTTGTGTTATGGACCCGATTGGCTCCAAATCCACTCGCGGAAGACGGATTAGGTGGAATGACTAATATAAATATCCCGGTACACTGGGAGGTTGCCGAGGATGAATCGTTTAAAAAGATTGTACGCAGCGGGACAGAAGTGGCTGCACCGGAGCTAGCGCATTCCGTTCATGCAGAGGTGCATGGTCTCGGAGCAGGAAGGGAATATTATTACCGCTTTAAGGCTGGCAATAAGATGAGCCTGATTGGTAGAACGAAAACGGCCCCGGAATATGGATCACATATAAAAAATCTTACATTTGCGTTTGTTTCATGCCAATCATGGACTGGCGGGCGTTATGCAGCTTATAAAAACTTGGCTGAAGAGAACGTCGATTTTGTCGTACACCTTGGAGATTATACATACGAAAAGAGAGATACCGAAACGCTGGCTGATTTCCGCATTAATCATGCGCTTTATAAGACATCGCCCGATTTGCGGGCTGCGCATGCGAAGTTTCCTTTCATTGTCACGTTTGATGACCATGAAATCGAAAACAACTGGGCGAAAGATGTCTCCCAATCGGACCGGGAGGAATCAAACGAGCGCGAGCGTTTTCTTGCTTTGCGAGCGGCTTCTTTTCAGGCTTACTACGAGCACTTGCCTCTTAGGGTCCGCTCAAAACCACAAAATGGGCAGATTCTTCTATATCGGAAGTTCACATATGGAGACCTAATCGAGTTCAATGTGATGGATACCCGCCAATACCGTGATGATCAAGCAAGTGAAGGGTTTCCTGGAGGCCCGCTAGCCCCTGAGGCTTCAGATCCAGCTAGAACCATGGTGGGATCTGAACAAGCGGAATGGCTATTAAAAAGTCTTTCTCAATCACGTGCACGCTGGAATGTATTGGCCCAACAAACAATCATGGCCCAGTTCGACTACGACACAGGCGAGGGGATTTCGGTCAATCATGACCAGTGGGATGGCTATAGAGCTGATCGGGACCGTATCCTGAAATTTATCGAATATCGACGTCCATCAAATCCAGTTGTCATCAGCGGAGACTGGCATTCGAGCTGGGTGAACGATTTAAAGAAGGATTTTAATAATCCTCATTCTAAGACGTTGGCCACCGAGTTTGTAGGGACGTCGATTAGTTCAGGTTGCGGGTGGAAGGATGATGTCGAAGCGGCACTTTCTGTCAATCCGCATATCAAGTTTTTTAATGGAGATTACCGTGGTTATGTGCGTTGTCAAGTGACACCTAAATCGTGGCAGAGTGATTATCGTGTTGTATCTTCTGCAAGTAATCCGGACGCTACTGTGAGCACGCTTGCCTCATTTATTGTGAAAAACGGCAAACCAGGGGCTTTACGTATTGGTGGAGTGGATGTGTCAAATATCGTCGCAAATACGATGTTCTCCGGTAAGCCAAGCCCAGTTTCAGTAACACTTAGCAACGGAACGGCAAAAGCAGTCGAGGTAGACGTGAGCATAAATGTTCCGAAAAATTGGAAAAGCGAGAGAGTAACTATCGTTCTTGAACCATCTGGATCTTCAACGGTTGAGGTGATGGTCATTCCTCCAGCTCAAATCCCAGTGACTGAAAAACTTAGTCTAGAAGTAAATGCCGGAAAAAAGACGCAAGTGTTTGGCGCTTCCCTTGACTTCGAGGCTGTCTCTGTACCATCTGGTGACACGCTTTTGCTTGCACTTGATTCTGGAAGTGCGACAAGTGCACTTTTGCCGTCTTTCTCTAGATTATCCCCTGAAGATATCTGGGTTGCTGCAAAAGGATACGGGTGGATCGGAACAGCGCCATCTGCCAGAGACAGAAATAAGCTTGATGAGTTGCAGCGTGATTTTACCCTTTCCAGAAACACGCCAACGATACTTAGACTAGCCGTGCCATCAGGTGTTCATAGGATTTATATCCTAACAGGGGATGCCTCGTATGCATCAGGTAATACAGTGATCAGATCTGAAGGCAGATTGCTTGCCGAATCTGGAGGAGAGTTTAATCCGGGACAATTTAAGTGGATTCCATTCGAACTCGATGGAGGAATGGAAGGAAGAGAAATTGATCTTGAAATTACCGGTGCACTAAAGGATGGATATTGGCGCATTGCGGCTTTGGTCATGTTACCGTGATAGACGTTTCGAATGAGTTTATGCTGTCATTAGCGGAAAAAGGTCATTACTCATAATATGAAACCCTTCTGAATTTAGTATAATCCAAGGATTTTTTGCAAATGATTGCTTTAGGTATGTGGACTACTGAATAAAAAAATCCTGAATTCTTAGCAGAATTCAGGATTTTTTTAGTTTTTTTGCTTATTGCTAAGTGCCTTCAGTGTTTCACGATAATCATCATCATTCATTATTTGTTCTTTTTTACTCTCTTGTTTAGGTTCAAACGATTCCTGACTTGTACTTTGCATCTTTTTCAAGGCGAGACGATAATCCGAATCCTTCATTTTATGCTCGTCATTGTGCTCGATTACTGCCTGGGTGGCCTTATTATTGTCCTCTGTAGAAGGTGAGGATGTTACATCTTCTGGCTTATTACCTATAGGTGGCGAATCTATATTAACAGACTCACTTTTACGCGGTGAAACAGCGCGCATGTTCATCGTCACTAAGCCGACAGCAACTAAGACTGCAATGATAAGAAAGATGATCATTGCCATTCTCTATCAGTCCTCCTAGCGCTCATTACTAAATGATTTTGTTACATCAGCAACACGTTCTCCTAATGCTCTCCCTAAAACGAGGCCTTGTTCTGAAATGACCTCAGTACTGTCAGGAGGGCAGGGAACGCCCACTCCATAATAGGAACCGTACAATGCGTTTTCCGGAATGCTGCCAGGCAGTCCAACCACGATCATCCCTTGATGAAACATAGGAGTAATCAGGTTCAGCATCGTCGCTTCAATTCCTCCGTGAGTAGTTGCAGTCGTACAGAAAACAGCCCCGATCTTATTGACCAGTTTACCATTGGCCCATAAGTAACCAAGTCTATCGATCCATGACTTCAACCCGGAGCTTATGGTCCCAAAGTGGCCCGGACATCCCCAAATGATTGCGTCCATTTCAGAAAGTTTATAAACATCGGCTGTGCTTACATGGTCAATATATACCTCGGCACCGTTGACTCTTGCGGCACCCTCGGCAATTGATTCAGCAAGAGCTCTTGTATGTTCACCTTCACTGTCATAGACAACGTAAATTTTCATGTGTGCAAACCTCCTAGCAATTGATGTGACCCACAATCTTACTTTGATTCATTAATAGGTGAAGGAAGCAATGGTATCTCTTTTCTCCGTTTTGCTTCTTCGCGTTTTTTATCCTTACGTACGTCACGTAAAAACAGGCTTAATACAAGACCTGCTACGGCAAAGCCGGTTGCCCAGAAAAAGGCATCATTTATGCCGAGGACGTTTGATTGTAATTGAATTTGTCCGGAAATTAACGTCATCGCAGTCTGCCGTGCCTGTTCAGCTGTTTGGTGCATCGATTCCATGATCGACTGTACGAGAGATTGGAAAGTTTGAGCAAAAGCCGGGTCGGTTGTACTCATTTCATTTCCCAGCGTAGTTGCATGGAATGCTGTTCTATTTGTATAAATGGTCGTTACCAGGCTTGTTCCAATGGCGCCGGTAACTTGTCGGATCGTATTTGTCATAGCTGTGCCATGAGCGTTCAAGCGCTCTGGCAACTGATTCATGCCCGCGGTCATAATCGGCATCATTAACAGGGACATACCGAGAGAACGAATCATATAGATGACCACTAAAGTGGAATATCCTGTCTCCGGAGTCAACTTCGTGAACTCATACGTAGTCAGAACGGTAATAACCAATCCAACAATCGCAAGCGGACGAGGACCAACCTTATCAAATAATACACCAGATATAGGTGACATGGCCGCCATAACGAGTGCACCCGGCAGCATCAACAGTCCTGATTCCAGCGGTGTGAATCCGCGCAGGTTTTGCAGATAAATTGGAAGTAAAAATAACCCGGTGAACATGGCCACTGTAATAATGGCGGAAATGACATTTGATAACGAAAACATATCATATTTAAATACCCTGAAATCCAGTAATGGCTTTTCTGATTTAAGCTGTTGAATTACGAATACAGTAATCGCTGCAAGGCCGATAACAATCGTTGTTAAGACGATTGGATCAGTCCAGCCGTTGGAACCGGCTTCACTGACACCGTAAAGAAGGGATGCAACCCCTAAAAGCGATAAAAACGCACCTAATAAGTCCAGTTTGACCATTTTTGGTTCTAGAAGATTTTTCAAAGTGAACAAGGCAATGATGATTACGATTATACCGAGCGGAACCATGCCATAAAACATCACTCTCCAGCTGTAATGTTCGATAGTCCATCCAGAAAGAGTCGGTCCAATTGCCGGGGCAAACATCATTGCGAGGCCGAAAATCCCCATCCCTCTACCGCGTATTTCGGGAGGGAAAATAAACATGATGATTGTCATGACCAATGGCTGTAAAATTCCGCCTCCTGCAGCCTGGATTAAACGGCCGATCAGAATCACTGTGAAAGTTGGTGCGATTCCACAAATAAATGTACCGATCGTAAAGAGTGTCATTGCCAGAATGAACAAGCTACGTGTTCCAAAGCGTTCAATCAAGAATGCGGATAGTGGGATCAGCGCACCGTTCACGAGCATAAACCCGGTTGAAAGCCATTGGATAGTGGTAGCGGTCACGTTAAAATCCGTCATCATTCTAGGCATAGCGACGCTTAAAAGCGTCTGGTTCAAGATTGCGATAAACAAACCAAGCATTAAGATGCTGAGCAGCGGGATATGTTTCCTTATTCCATGATCATTGGTATCGACGGTTTGGGAAGCCATTTAGACAACCTCCTTTCCTAATTACATAGAACTCGTCCATCATTTTGTGGAAATCTTCACTTCTGCGTTCATTCCAGGCAGAACTTTATCAGATGGGGCCTTAATGGAAACTTTTACAGAAACCTTTTGAGTTACTTTTGTATAGTTGCCGCTTGCGTTTTGTTGAGGCATTAATGAAAACATGGAATTAGTCGCATAGCCGATATTTTCAAGTGTTCCTTCGTATATCGTATCTGGATCTCCGTCCACTGTAATATCAACACTGTCACCTTCTTCAATGTCCTGAAGATCCGTTTCTTCAATATTGGCTGTAATATAAAGATTATTCATATCAATAGTTTGTGCCAATACCTGCCCCGGCTGTACCATCTGATTATCATTTGCTTGCTCTTTAACAACTGTGCCATCAGCTGAAGCGGTGATGTTCATCGATGTTTCCCCGCCGGAAATCTTTCCTACATTTGCATCTTTATTAAGCTGGTCTCCCTCTTTAACACCCCAGTCAGTCAACTTTCCAGCATTAGGTGCAACTATGGTAGTCATATCCCCAGCTACTTTTGCCTCATCAGTATTTACGTAGTTTGCGCTCTGGTAATAGTAGTAGCCTCCTCCTGCCACCAGTGCAAAAATAATGATAATTCCTATGATATTAATAAGAATTAAGCGCCCTTTACTCATTGTTTTTTCTCCCTTCGAATCGTTCGGAATTCAAATATTTTGCTTGCATGTAAAATTCAATGTAGATGAATATTGCTTATCTGATCTGAATTAATTTCGCGAATGTACGTAACCATATACGGCCGTCTTCATTCAAATCACGACGCTCCCTTCAATATAATATTTAATAAAGTTAAATATTAACCGACATAACTATAGTCGTCAACAAGAAGTTATTTTACCAGATGAATATTTTTTTGTCACTAATAAACATTTTCCTGTGAAGAATCTTTACAAATTACAAGGCGCTTCCGATTTTTTCTAAGAGTATTTGACAATTATCAGCAATTTATTTGCGTTTAAAATAGAGAATAGATGTCCTTTGAGGGAGTGAGCAGGCTGGATTTTGAGTGGGATGTTACCAATGATATTGAAATGGGTATTTTCCGAATTAGAAAGAAGCTTCGGACTGTTGTGGAAAAAAACCTTCAGCCATTTTGGGTTAACGAAGAAAAATAACAAATCCTATTTTAATAGGTTCATAATTAGAAAAAGGCAGCTCCAGTTATCGGAACTGCCTTTTTCTAATTATAGAATGAAGTTCATGTCAGCTTTGCCATATGAGGCTGCCTTTAGCTGTTGTACGGCTGCTAATCCACAATATCATATTCAACAGAAACTTCATTCTCATTTTTATGAAAGGCTTGAAAGTTGTTGATTAGTTTTTCGAGATGTTCCAATTGTTCATCATATTCAATGATCGCTGAAATGAGAGGGACAAGGCGGGTGGCGATATCCTTTTCCTTGCCTTCTTCGTATTTCTTTTTTTCAAGCTGGGAAAAGAAAAATGATAGAAAATCTTTTCGGCTTAAACCATGATTGTTATATTCATCAATACAGCTTAGACTTTTAATTTTTCCGACATACTTTAGCAGGACCTGTTCATGCTGGTGGATTAGGCTGTCAAGCTGGTGTTGTATTTGCGCCTGAAATTCTTCGGACATTAGAGTGATTTCATTTTCAAATTTGTGTATTCGTTTTAACGTTTCGTAGGACTTCTTTGTCGTAGTGATCATTTGCCTGTAGATGACTAATTTTCGTGACTTAGAAAGATTTTCTTTCTTAAAGTAAGCGTGCTCTTCCTTATACATGGAATATACCTGTTCCAGCTTTAAAAGATTACCCTTAAGCCTGCCGATATCTTTTTTTAATAATGTATGCTCTGATGCATGCCTCGTGCTGATGCGAATCCACTTGAATATATCTTCAGTTATATCAGAAATGCGGCCATACAGCTTTGTTTCATATTTCGGAGGAATAAAAACGAGATTAACGATGAACGATGACAGAATTCCAAGCAAAATGGATGAAAAACGTATCGTTGCAAACTGTAAAAAGTCCCCTTGCTGGCTTTCCATGATGGCGATAACCGTTACAATGGAGAGGACCAGGCTTTTTTCCGTTTTCAACTTCAAATTTATCGTGATCACAATCACAACTGCCAAACCGATAATAAAATAATGATTGCCAAATAATAGTACGAACATCACGGCTACGATGGCTCCGACCAGATTGCCCTGTATCTGCTCAATGACCGACAGATAAGACCGGTAAATCGTCGGCTGAATCGCAAATATTGCGGCAATTCCGGCGAACACAGGAGTAGGGAGGTGCAGAAGCTGTGACAAATAAAGAGCCAGAACAATAGCGATTCCCGTTTTAATTATGCGGGCACCAAGCTTCATATCAATATGTCCTTTCTTTCTTTTTCAGACAAAAGTAATGGAAATTTATACTTTCGGGTGCAATCAAACCTATAAACTTACGATATGCCATATACACGTATATGTATATGTAATTTACCCTAAAACAATGAAATAAACAATTATGTAATATGCAGAGGTTAAGAATCAAGTGGAAAATACGAATTTTTAAAAATAGTAAACTAAATATGATATAGATATAAATCATTTATATAAAAAAACACACCGGAATGTCCATCTTATGAAAAAACCCGTCAAAGGCTACTATACCCTTTACTGATCCTTCGAGGATCCCTATGAAAGCCTCTTCCCCCACTTATTTTTGATTTTGGGTCTTCATTCCCCCGATGAAAGCACCTTCTCTCGCCTTTTTACCGATTTTGGGCCTTCATTAGCCGGATGAAGACACTTTTCCCCACTTATTTATCGATTTAAGTCTTCATCAACTGGATGAAGCCACTTTCTCTCACTTACTTACTAATTTTGTACCTTCATTGTCTACGAAGGGGAAAGCTTAGGATGGACTATGATGTTGTGAATCACTTTAATGTTATACGAAATGTGTATCACATGTGAGGTCTAAATGGGCTTCGCTGCCGGTCGAAGAGTAGAGAATAGCGAATAGATAGATGTTACTTATCACAGCATGAAAAACATGAAAAGGATGCCACAAAACGAGAAAAGAAAGACTAGTTTTGTGGCAATCCTTTTTGGAAGAATTTTATTGACCGTGAAAAAAAAGCTTGTAGAGAAAGAACTCCTTTCTCCACAAGCAGAGCTGGTACTCAGGTGAGTAACCAGTTTTTAAAAAAGAAAAGAAATTAATGTTATTGGTACATAGCTCCATCGCCTGCCCCCACGTACAGGACGTGCTAGTAGTATCGATGAAGACATAAGGACGTGGCGGCTCTAATTAACGTTTCTTTTTTCAAGGCGCTTGCGCTTTGTCTTATGTCATTCTGTAGATACCGAAGGGTCAGCCTGCTCTTTGACCGGTACGATCTGTACAAAATGCTGTTCAGGAAAAACAAGCAGTTGTTCTAATGATGAAGCTTCTTCCTCTTGGCCCTGCTCCTGAAGCAATGAAACATACTTGCCAAGAAGCTCATTTATATCACGCAATCCTGTTGCAGACAGCGGCTCGATAGAAACCTTCGCCCCTTTTGCAATCCGTCTTTGAAGTGCATCTTTTGTTAAACCGGCTACGGGCTGCTTACGTAAATAAACAACACCGCCTGTCATACCAGCACAAATCCATGGACCCGGATCGCCGAGGACCAAGCCTCTTCCGTTAGTCATATACTCAAATGCAAAGCCTTTAATGTTTGAATGAACCGCAAGATTACCAGTTTCATTTTCTGGAATTGGCTGTTTTAACTGGCCGCCGATAATCATATCGGCGCCGGAAAGCCTAATGCCGGCACGGGCATCGGCATCTCCCTGTGCTACAAGCAAGCCGTGTTGTGCACCGTAACCAAAGCCTTTGCCAACCGAACCATTATAGTACAACCCGTCCTTGCCGGGAGATTTAAAGATAAGAATATTACCGCCGATGGCCGCTTTGCCAATTCCGTCCTGGGCTCCGCCGCTTACACGAATCTGGATGCCTTCGCTGTTATATGCACCCAGGCCGTTGCCGGGAATGGACCCGTCTTTATAGGTCAGCTGGACAGGAGGGAGGTTCTTATAGGAACCATCCAATCTTCCGCGGACACGGTGGCATGATACACGGCTTCCAAGGACACGCTGTTCAGAAGTGATGGAGCTGTATGCACGTGATTCATGAAGTTCATCTACCCTGGAATCCAAATATTCCGCTCCGACAGCTACTTGCATAGCACCTTCTTTTACGGAATCAGCTGCTTCTTTATGGGAGAATTGGCTGATCTCCAATGTTTTTAACAGGTACGTCAAGTCGAGCAATTCTTTCCCTTTTGTTTGGACCAGTAAATCTGAACGTCCGACAATTTCTTGAAGGTTTTTGATGCCGAGAGAGGCAGTCAGCACTTTTAGTTCATTGCCAAACGCGGTGAACATGTTCATCAATCCTTGTACGGCCGGATTAAACTTACGCGGGACGAAACGGCGTAAACCATGCTCCTTCGCCTGTGCTTCCGATTCAATCTGTGTGGCAATGCCGACATGGCATGTATCAAGGTGACAGCCGCGGCAGGCTGTACAACCGACGGCAATCATCGAAAGGGTACCGAAGCCGACCCGGTTTGCACCAAGAAGCATTACTTTCAACACGTCCATTGAGCTTTTCAGGCCGCCATCTGCCCAGATTTCCACGTTTTGGCGGATACCAGCTTCAAGCAGAGCATTGTGCGCCGCTTTAACGCCTATTTCTACAGGAAGCCCGACATGCTGCAGGGCGTGAATACGGGCCGCACCTGTACCGCCATCAAAGCCGGACAGAGTGATGATATCGGCACCAGCTTTAGCGATACCTACCGCAATTGTGCCGATGTTAGGTACGACGGGAACTTTAACGGCAACTCTTGCTTTATCGTTTGCCGTTTTCAACTCATGAATCATTTGTGCCAGATCTTCAATCGAATAAATATCATGGTTGTTGGATGGCGAAATCAAATCCGATCCGATAGTGGCATTACGGGCTTCGGCAATTTTCGCTGTAACTTTGGAACCTGGAAGATGGCCGCCTTCACCCGGTTTAGCTCCCTGGCCGATTTTTATTTCGAGCAGGTTAGAAGAGTTAAGCAGCTCTGCATTTACCCCAAAACGCCCGGATGCGATTTGCTGGCCGCGAGATTTCGGATATTTGCCAAGCATATCCTTTATTTCTCCACCTTCACCATTCATACTGATCATGTTTAAACGGTCAGCAGCTTCTGCATATGCGCGAAAAGCTGTTTCATTTTGTGATCCAAAAGACATGGATGAAATCACAAATGGCAAGCTTTGGTTTCCAACAGATATATTGACTTCTTCTGCAGGGACTGGAGTATCTGCTGCTTTCAATCTGGTTAAATGCCTAATGGTAGTTGGATTTGCTTCTTCCTGTTCAGAAATCTTTTCACCGTAGGCAGTATAGTCGCCGGTCGCAGCGACCTCCCCGATGGATTTCCAGATTCTTGGAAACAAAGTGAACGTCCGTCCGACTCTTTCTTTTTCATTGTTATAATCAATGGCGCGCTGTTTGGCATCCTCTTTTAATTTTTTAAAATCCTGTGCCAATTGATCAGAGCCGAAGAAATTGACTACATTTAAATACTTGCCGATTTCCGCGTGGAGGCCAATGCTTGAGAACAGGCGGCCATATCCTCTTAACTCATGGATGCCGATTGTCGAGATGACTTTCTCAAGTCCTTTTGTTAAAGCATTATACAAATTAATTGTTGGTGTAGTGGTATCACTGGATAAAGATAAGAACATGAAATACGGGCTGATCAGATTTGCTCCAAGCCCGTATGCAACAATGATATCGTGCAATGAACGGATGGAGGCGGATCTTAGCAACAGGGAGCAGTCGCGCCGTTTTCCAGTGTTGACAAGCGCCTGATCGACAGCTGAAACAACCAAATGCGGATCAAGCCAGAGATTTCCGTTTTGATGAGCTGCTGCATCATCAAGAACAATCAGTGTCTTCCCGCGGTCTACAGCTTCAGCTGCTTCAGCTGCTAGTCTGTCTAATGCTTCCTGGACATCTTCCTTTTCGGTAAATGTTGCAGAGATAGAGTGTGCCAGCTGCTGTTCCTGAAAGTAGTTCACGAATTGGTCATAGCTTGGCTGGGAGAGTGTATTCGTACAATCATAGCCCATTTGTCCTTCAATTAAGAGCGGAGTCAGGAGTTCAGTGACTTTCCCGGTCTCCTCCTTCTTAAATAAGGACGGCCGCTTACCGATAATCGTCCGGGTAGAGAAATGTTCTGTTTCCCGGTCACGGTCAATTGCCGGATTGGTTACGACAGCGACACTTTCCTTAATATAGTCTGCCAGGTTTTTTCTCTGCGGGTTTAGGGCAGCCAAGGGTGCATCATGGCCCAATGAGCGGATAGGTTCCACACCTTTTTCAGCCATCTGCTCTACCAGCTGGACGTGATCGCGTTCCCAGCCGAATGCTTTATATTGCCCATTATGGATTCCTGGAGGCTGCTCGGTAGACACAACCTTTTCGAATACAGGTGGATTAAGGCGGATATGGTCATTCGAAAGCATGAAACGCTTGCTGTATCTTTCATAGACTTCTTCTTGATAGTTTTTGTAATTAAATAGCTTGATAGAATCTCCTTCCCATTTCAGCCCGACTTTTTCCCCTGGGCCGAGCGGCTTCGGATCTCCGGTATATTCAGATGAGGGAATGATCCCTGGTTCTGAAGAGAATAAATAGGAAGTTTCTGTTTCTATATTCCATAGCGGACGCAGACCTAAAGAGTCTACCGAAAATACGGCTTCATCACCAAATCGGGAGATAATCCCGGCAGGACCTTGAGCAAAATGTCCCCAGGCTTCCCGTAAATAGGTGTACAGGTTTTGCAGATGCTCCGGATAAACTTTCATTTCATTGATAATTGGCGGGAATAGCAGATCGACCGCTTCAAATAAGGAATAGCCGTCCCTTGAGATGAATGTTTCGATTGTACGGCTTAAATCCTGCGAATCACTGCCGTCTTTTACAAGCGGCACTCCTACCATTTTGGCTTCATCACGGAGCTTGCTGATGGTATTGATTTCACCGTTATGTCCCAGCACACTAAACGGCTGCACGCGGAAGAAACTGGACAAAGTATTCGTCGAGTAGCGGTTATGGCCAAGTGTCATCGTAGATGCGACAAGCGGATCAGCGAGATCAGGATAATAATGTGGCAGAATATCTCCGGCACCCATTACTTTATACACAGCATGATACTGGCTGAGAGATGCCACGTGAATGTTGTCATTTTCTTCAATTGCTGGTGTCAGCTCAAAAAGAGCTTTTGATAATTCTTTTTGATCAGAAAGATCAGAGGTACAGGCGAATTGCCAAAATACCGGGTTTTCCTGGATGGCAATCGGGCCAAGCGCCGCTGAACGGTATGCTTTGTCCGTTTCGAAAAGCAGGGTAAGTCCCTGTTGCTTCAATTTATTCCTTACTTCTTTCTTAAGCGCTTCGGTCTCGGCTTTGCTGCTTAAGAAGAGATGGCCTACTATAAAGAAGTCGCTGTCTACTGCAGCTGAATCGATATCTGCCTCCGTAAGCTTCTGTTTCCAAAGTGACTTTGGAATATCAATGTGAATGCCGACGCCATCGCCTTCACCGTTGATAAAACCAGCACGGTGATTCATTTTGACAAGCGCATTGATGACAGCAAAGATATTTTCCCTGGTCGGGACTTTCTTTTTCTCAATGCTGGACACGATACCGCATGCGTCGTGCTCTTGTTTATAAAATTCCTTAAATAAACTCGGGGTCCATTGTTGTGTCATTTGTTTCGGCGTTAAATAAGGGAGGCCCTTATTGGCTGCCTTCACCTCCTATATGATTTAGCATTTTTAGAGATTCTATAACGGGGGAAAAAGGAAAACTTTAGATTCAGAGGTTTAACCTTCTGATACAGAGTGTAAAGAACGAAGAAAGGGCATTATATAGAATTTAGAATAGTAACATAATAGTATCATTTAAATTTTCAGAAATCAATTATTTATACATAATGTTGGATAATATTAATGGAGGGATGAATCCAGTTTATGTTTAAGAATATCCAATTGTAAACGTTTTCAAATCATTACTTCGGAAAAACCCCGGGAAGATTATTAATCTCGAGGTTGAATCTTATTTGTATTTTTATGCGTTTATAGATTGGGATGCTAATGATTTGAATGCATGTTCAACCGCTTTTAAAGTATGAATTATATCTTCCTCGGTATGCGCGATTGTTAAAAACCAGGCTTCATATTTTGACGGCGCAAGATTGATGCCCTGGTGAAGCATCAGCTTAAAGAATGTAGCGAACATATGACCATCTGTGTTTTCAGCCTGTGTATAGTTTTCGACTTTTTCTGTTGTGAAGAAGATCGTCAAGGCACCTTTTAAGCGATTGATTGTAATCGGGATTTGGTATTGTGCAGCTGCCCGTGAAATCCCTTCTTCGAGGATGGCGCCAAGTCTGTTCAGTTCCTCGTAAACACCTTCCTGTTTCAGAACCTCCAAACAAGCAATCCCCGATAGGATCGATGCAGGATTTCCCGCCATCGTACCGGCCTGGTAGGCAGGGCCAAGTGGAGCGACTGTTTCCATAATCTCTTTTTTGCCGCCGTAAGCACCGATCGGCAGTCCCCCGCCAATAATTTTCCCTAAAGCGGTTAAGTCAGGTTGAATGCCCAGTAAATCCTGGGCGCCGCCATACATAAAACGGAAGGCTGTAATCACCTCGTCAAAAATGACAAGCGATCCTGCTTCGTGCGTTAGTTCGACAACGGATTCCAAAAACCCAGGGTTTGGCTCGACAATTCCGAAGTTTCCTACAATCGGCTCTACAAGCACGGCAGCAATTTGGTCTCCCCACTTTTCCATTGCGTCTTTAAATGGCTCAATATCATTAAACGGAACCGTGATGACTTCCTGTGCGATGCTTTTTGGTACTCCGGCTGAATCAGGTGTACCTAATGTGGAAGGCCCGGAGCCAGCGGCAACGAGAACCAGATCGGAGTGGCCGTGATAACAGCCCGCAAATTTGATGACTTTGTCCCGGCCCGTATAGGCGCGGGCAACACGAATGGTCGTCATTACAGCCTCGGTCCCTGAGTTTACAAAACGAACCTTCTCCATAAATGGCATGGCTTTCTTCAGCATTTTTGCAAATTTGACTTCATGCGCGGTAGGTGTCCCATAAAGAACCCCGGTTTCGGCTGCTTGTTTGATCGCTTCATTAATGTGAGGATGTGCGTGGCCAGTGATAATCGGTCCATACGCCGCCAAATAATCGATGTATTTGTTTCCATCAACATCCCAGAAATAAGCCCCCTTGGCACGTTCCATTACTACGGGAGATCCTCCGCCGACAGCCTTGTAGGAACGGGAAGGGGAGTTCACACCGCCGACAATATGTTCTAAAGCTTCCTTATGTAAATTCTCTGAATTTGTATACTTCATTTTAAATTGCCCTCCTAATCGTATTGCGAAGTTACCAATCTTTATTCTAGCATTTTTTTAATAAAAAATCTGAATCTGCATAACGTCTTGATTTAGCGGAAAATATTAAAAAAGTACTGTTGACATATTAGGTTAATTTAAATAAGATTTAATTGAGAATGATAATTGTTTTCAATTATGTTACTAGGTAAAAGTGAAAATAGTAAAGTGAGGAAATGATTATGTACTTACTTTAGATACCTAATAAATAATAAATTCTCTTTTGACCTTACTATTTAAGAGATAAAAAGGAGGTAAATACATGTCGCGACTTTTTACAGAGAATTTAAGAATATCGTATGGAGACTATGATATCGTCAATAATTTAAACATGGACATTCCTGATGGGAAAATTACTACAATTATTGGACCAAATGGATGTGGAAAATCTACAGTTTTGAAGACATTGTCTCGAATACTGACTGCGAAATCCGGCTCTGTGTATTTAGATGGAAAACAAATTAGTAAAGAATCGACAAAAAAGATTGCTCAAAAGATGGCGATCCTGCCCCAATCACCCGATGCCCCAGAGGGACTAACGGTTGCAGAATTAGTCTCCTATGGAAGGTTTCCATATCAAAAGGGGATGGGAACGCTGCAGGATAAAGATCGTGAAGTAATGGAATGGGCACTTCGGGTAACTGGCATTTCCACCTTCAGGGACAGAGCGGTCGACGCTCTTTCAGGAGGACAGAGGCAACGAGTATGGATTGCCATGGCATTAGCGCAGGAAACTGAAATCATTCTTCTTGATGAGCCGACAACATATCTGGATTTATCACATCAGCTAGAGGTTTTGGAGCTACTGCAATACTTAAACGAAACGGAGAAACGTACCGTTGTTATGGTGATTCATGATTTAAATCATGCTGCCCGTTTCGCGGATCATATGGTGGCCATAAAGGATGGTGACATTATTAAGGAAGGGAATGCAGAAGAAGTTATGACTTCTCAGGTTCTTAGAAGTGTTTTTAGCATTGATGTAGAGATTGGCATTGACCCAAGAACCAAAAAACCGATGTGCCTTACTTATGATTTAATTAACAGGGATCGTGCAATGGAAGGAACGGCAATATAAAGATTTACTGTAAAGGATCTTTTTTTTAATCTTTACTGAGAATAATTATTATTATCAAATGGAATTTGGAGATGAGAACAATGGATAGATATAAAAAACATTTTTTTCTAAGTATTATCGCAGTTCTTTTAGTAGGTTTATTGGCAGCATGTGGAAGTGGTAATAGCGAAATAACAAACGCTAGCACCAAGTCTGATTCTTCATTTAAAACGAGAACGTACCATTCTGAAAATGGCGAAATTGAAGTGCCTGCCAACCCGAAAAGAATTGCTGTGCTGGCAGCTACCTATGCAGGAAATTTACTAGCACTTGGAAATACACCTATCGCGGTCAATGAATACCCGAAGACCAATAAATTTTATGAAGGCAAGTTGGATGGCGCAGAAGTAATAACCGTTGATTCTTTAGAAAAGCTTCTGGCATTAGAACCTGATTTAATCATTACATACTCCGATGATAAAAATGTAAAAAAATACTCTGAGATTGCTCCAACAGTTTCTTTAACCTATGAAAAATATAGCTATCTGGAACAGCATATTGAAATTGGGAAGATTATCGGTAAAGAAAAGGAAGCTAAAGCATGGGTGGATGAGTGGCAAGAGAAAGCAAAAGTTGAAAAGGAAAAGGTCCAAAAAGTAATTGGCAAGGACGCTACTGCTATGGTTTTCGAAACATATGGAAAAGATATCTACGTCTATGGAAAGAACTGGGGTCGAGGAACAGAGGTAATCTATCAGTCTCTTGGCCTTAAAGCTCCTGAAAAAGTGAATCAAGAAGTATTTGGTCCTGGCTATAAAGCGATTTCATCAGAGGTGATTCCGCAATACGCTGGTGATTATATATTTGTTGGAGATGGAGCTGCTACTACGGATAACTCTTTCATGAAAACAGATGTATGGAAAGGAATTCCTGCGGTTCAAAAGAATAATGTGATTACTTTTGAATCAGAGTCCTTTTATTTTAATGACCCAATCTCACTGGAAAAAGAGATGGAGTTTATTGTAGATGCACTAACAAAAGGCAAATGATTATTACAAAAACCAAAGAGTTAAAAGATAATAATGTTTATTCACGGCCGGCGATCGGTACAGCAATATTGGCTTTTGGAATTCTTCTCCTTATGTGCAGTATTGTGCTATCCATTTCAGTAGGAGCTGCAAACATTGACTTTTTAACAGTTTGGAGATCGATATTTAACTATGATTCTACTAGGGAAGCAGATCAAATCATTGTTAGTATCAGGCTGCCAAGGGAGTTGGGGGCAGCAATCGTTGGTGCAGCCTTTGCGGTTAGCGGTGCCATTATGCAGGGGATGACAAGGAATCCCCTAGCAGATCCTGGTTTACTTGGTTTAAACGCAGGCGCAAGTCTGGCTCTTGCGCTTGTCTTTGCTTTCCACTCGGGAGCTACTTATCTATTAATTATGTTCATTTCTTTTATTGGTGCCGGTATAGGAGCTGGAATGGTATTTGGGCTCGGATCTTTGAGCCGGGGAGGAATGTCTCCACTCCGTATTACTTTAGCGGGTGCAGCGGTCTCAGCATTGTTAACAGCTTTAGGGGAAGGTATAGCGCTGTATTATAACCTCTCCCAAGACCTTGCATTTTGGACAGCTGGAGGTGTTTCAGGGACAAACTGGCTTCAGTTGAAACTTGTTTTCCCGGTAGTTGTTGTTGGAATATTAATAGCAATCATGCTTTCTAAAGGGTTAACCATTCTCAGCTTTGGTCAAGAAGTGGCAAAAGGGTTAGGGCAGCGGACTTTACTTACAAAAACAGTCCTAATGATTGTTGTATTGACCCTTGCCGGAACTGCCGTTTCACTGGTTGGATCTATAGCTTTCGTTGGATTGATGGTACCTCACATTGTCCGTTTTCTGGTTGGAACTGATTATCGCTGGATTATCCCATGTTCAGCAGTCTTTGGAAGTGTATTAATGGTTCTAGCGGACACTGCTGCGAGAATGGTAAATGCTCCATTTGAGACACCAATAGGAGCAATCGTATCTATGGTTGGCTTTCCTTTCTTCCTTTATCTTGCACGAAGGCGAGGAAAAAATTAGCATGATAAATTCAGATCAGCTTAAGAGAGTTCGAATAACCATGATCTCAGCTTTAGTTTTGCTTATGGCGGTTTTTGTCATAAGCGTGGCAACTGGCTATGTATCTTTATCTCCTACTCAATTAGGACGTACCATTATAGGGCAGGGGACCACCAAGGAAAATTTAATATTATACGGGTTCCGACTTCCGAGAATTCTAGTTACTATTCTAGCAGGAATGGGGCTTGCCGTTTCCGGAGCAATTCTGCAAAGTATTACCAGAAACCCACTTTCAGACCCTGGTATTTTAGGGATCAATGCAGGAGCAGGACTGATGGTGGTTTTTTATGTCATGTTTTTTACTGCAGAATCCACTATTTTTTTATACGTACTGCCTCTTTTTGCATTATTAGGAGGAATAGTAGCAGCAGCTTTTATTTACATCATGTCATTTGAAAAAGGTGAGGGAGTTGACCCAACGAGGCTCGTTTTAATTGGTGTCGGAATGGCAGCGGCCCTTTATGGTGCTATTTTAACCCTGTCGACCCGTTTGGAACGTGAGCAATATGATTTTTTCGCTAATTGGATGTCAGGGAGGATATGGGGAGACGATTGGACGTTTGTTCTTGCTTTACTTCCTTGGATTCTTATACTCCTTCCGATCGTTTTTACCAAATCGAATGTATTAAATACATTAAATATGCATGAGCATGTATCTGTTGGATTGGGAGTCCATGTGGAGAGGGAAAGATTGGTCCTTATCTTTATTGCCGCGGCTCTTGCGTCAGTTTCTGTATCAGTCAGTGGAGGTATTGCGTTTGTTGGACTTATGGCTCCGCATATCGCAAGAGCCCTGGTAGGACCTCGTCATCAGGGCTTCCTCCCTGTTGCAGCTATGCTTGGTGCCATTTTACTCCTTGCCGCAGATACGATTGGAAGGATCATATTAGACCCTAGCGGTATTCCTGCAGGAGTTGTCGTCACAATAATTGGTGCACCATACTTTATGTACTTAATGGCAAAAAAATAGTTTCAAAAGGGAGAGATCAAGATGGAAAACGAGGGCCTGTATGATGTGACGGTTATAGGGGGAGGACCCATTGGTCTTTTTACTACTTTCTATAGTGGTATGCGTGAACTAAAGACTAAACTGATTGAAAGCAGTCCAGACCTTGGTGGGAAGATAACGATGTTCTATCCTGAAAAAATGTTAAGGGATATAGGCGGAGTTTTAGGAATCACTGGAGCCGATCTTGTTAAACAGCTAGAACAACAAGCAAAGACCTTTGAGCCGACCATCATATGTGGTCAACTAATTTCGGACCTTCAACGAAATGAAGATGGAACGTTTCTGTTAACAACCTCCACCGGAGAAATTCACCATACTAAGACAATTATTCTGACAGTGGGTGCAGGTATTTTTAAACCAATTAAACTTGATCTAAGTGGTGCGGAATTTTATGAGAATAGCAACCTTCACTATTCAGTAGATGAGCTTGAAACTTTTAGAGATAAGAATGTCCTGATTTCCGGTGGAGGGAACTCTGCGGTTGATTGGGCCAATGAATTAATCTCGATTGCAGAAAGTATCACCGTTATCCATCGTAGAGAAGAATTTGGTGGACATGAACGTCATGTTGCAAATATGAAAAAAATGGCTAATATACTGACACCATACGAATTAAAAGAATTGCTTGGTGAAGAAAATTTGATAAAGCAAGTGATAATTAAAAATCTGGAAACAGGAGATAGACATACTATTGAGGTCGACGCATTGGTTGTTAACCACGGAATTCAAGGAGATTTCGGTGGAATAAACGACTGGGGGCTGAACTTGCGAGAGGAAAGATTTGTTGTAAACGGTGCAATGGAGACCAATATCCCCGGAATTTTTGCAGCGGGTGATGCTGTCACTTATCCAAATAAATTAAAACTCATCGCTGGGGGTTTTAGAGAGGGCCCTATTGCAGTGAATAGCGCAAAAAAATATTTGAAACCAGATTCTGAGCCAATGTCTATGTATTCAACACATCACGAAAAGTTGCTTGTAGTTTTAGGTCAAGAAAAAACCACATAGACACTAGCTTGATAATCAAAATGTTGTATAATAACATGGATAACAATTGAATATACGAGTTTTCTAGGGTTTCCGCGGCCAATTGCCGGACTGGTCCGAGAGAAAACGGCAGCTTAGTGCTGTTACACGGAAGGATAAAAGCCCGGGAGAATACTGTGAATCAGAATCTCCCGGGCTATTTTTGTTGATTAGAGGAGTTGAGTTATCGTGAATGCAGATGTCGGAATTAATATGAAAACAGGATTAGTTACGGCAAAAATAAATGAAAAAAGGGAGGCATTTTTGTGATGCCTCCCCTTTAATCTTAATGCATTTATGCTGCTATATGTTTTCCTTGCTATCTTTTTTTGCCTTGTTAATATCTTCTTTAATATCCTCGGTTATATCGTTCGTTAGATCAGAGGTTGCCCTTTTGAACTCGCGCAGGGAATTGCCGACTGCCCGGCCGATTTCCGGCAGTTTACTGGGGCCAAAGACAATAAGGGCGACAATAAGTATTAAGATTAAACCAGGGACACCAATATTTGAAAGCACGGTTTCATCTCCTAGCGTATTGGTAAGTATGAGTATCTTTAGTATAGCCCTTTTCCCTTATAAAATAAAATGAAATTTAAAATCTTTTTTCTTCAAGGATCGTTACCTAAGCAGATATGAAGATGAAACGGCAAATTTAAGTTTTTTACATATAACGAGGTGAATGAGAGTAGGAATAGTAGTATACAAGCCGCCTGGGAAAGAAGGAAGAGCATGCCGTTTTATCTTCTGATGGTGCTGATTATATGGTGCATGGTTATGAGCATTCGGACTATCTTTATAGAGGAAAAAAGTAAGAAGAAATTTTCAATGGAGAATTTGATCTGGATTGCCAATCTGTATGCAACGATCCTGATCGGGTTTGCCTTGATCTATTTGTTGTTTGAGCTGAACCATTATGTGGTGATCCTAGATAGCGGTATGCGGATCGAGAGTAATTTCTTTCAGCAGCTGGAAACATCCTTTTACTTTAGTGCGATGACGATGTTTTCGGTTGGCTATGGAGATGTTAGTCCGGTCGGGATCGGCAGGATTATTGCTGCGATCGAGGCCTTTATCGGTTACAGTCTGCCGGCGGCATTTCTGATCCGGGCTGTGATCGACTTTGAACAGCACGAGCGAAGGGATGTTTGAAAGTTGTTTTTACCTGGATAATTGGGTACGCTTACCATGAAGATACTAAATGGAGGTGGCCTATAGGTGACTACAGTAATCGGAGAAAAAGCACCGGATTTTACACTTACTTCAACAAATGGCGAGAAGGTAGCATTGGCTGATTTTAAAGGGAAGCATGTTGTTCTTTATTTTTACCCAAAGGATATGACACCTGGATGTACAACTGAAGCATGTGATTTTCGCGACCAGCACGAAAAGTTTGAAGAGCTTGATGCTGTGGTTATTGGCGTCAGTCCGGATCCCATCGAAAGCCATGCCAAGTTTATTGACAAGCATGGGTTGCCGTTTTTGCTTTTGGCTGATGAAGACCATGAAGCCGCAGAGCTTTACGCTGTCTGGAAGCTGAAGAAAAACTTCGGCAAGGAATACATGGGTATCGAGCGCTCGACATTTTTGATTAATAAAGAAGGCGTGCTTGTGAAAGAGTGGCGTAAGGTAAAGGTAGAAGGGCATGTAGAGGCAGCGCTGCAATTTCTGAAAGATCATATCTAACGGGGGAAATCATGAGGGACGCTAGATTGAAAAGATTAGCAAAACTGCTGCTGAACCATTCGGTTAAGCTGCAGGAGAAAGAAAGAGTTTTAATCCGCGGACACGTCAACACAAAGCCGCTGCTAAAAGAGCTGATTGATGAAGCCTATGCAATGGGGGCCTATCCTTACATTGATTTAATGGACGACGAAATCAACCGCCACTTGGCGATAGGCTACGAAAAAGACCAGCTGAAAACGTATGCAGACTGGATGATGAAAAAGTACGAAGATACAGACGCTGTGATTGTTGTTTATGGAGAAGAGAATGACGCCGAGCTTGCGGATGTTCCCGCTGAAAAGCATCGCATCCGCGGTGAAGCCATGAAGCCGTCAACCTTTTTTTACGTGAATAACCGGCGCTGGGTGCTTTTGAACTATCCTACACAAGGGTTGGCACAAAAAGCGGGAATGAGTCTAAGCCGTTTTGAGGATTATTTATTAAACGTTTGTACCGTAGACTATGAGAAAATGGGCAAATCGATGCAGCCACTGAAGAAGTTAATGGAACGTACAGATAGGGTCAGGCTTATTTCTCCTGGAACGGATTTGTCATTTTCGATTAAAGGAATTCCTGCTGTTATCTGCTCAGGAAAAAGGAATATCCCGGACGGAGAAGTTTTCACGGCACCTGTTAAAGACAGTGTCAATGGAACGATCTCCTTTAATACCCCTTGTCCGTATCAGGGGACAACCTTCCGTGATGTTTCACTGACATTCAAGAATGGCAAGCTGGTTGATGCTAAAGCAGACCAAACCGAAAAAATCAACCATATTTTTGATACGGACGAAGGGGCCCGCTATATCGGCGAATTTGCCATTGGCGTTAACCCAATGATAAAAGAACCGATGGGTGATATCTTATTTGATGAAAAAATTTGCGGCAGCATTCACTTTACACCGGGTGAAGCATATGAGGAAGCGGACAACGGAAACCGCTCTTCGATCCATTGGGATATGGTGCTCATTCAGCGTCCCGAATATGACGGCGGAGAGATTTACTTTGATGATGTATTAATAATGAAGGACGGTCTATTCGTGCTGCCTGAACTCGACGGGCTCAACCCGGAGCAATTAAAATAGACTTCATAGAAATTAGCCTTTTTTTGATCTGAAAAGGCTGGTGTCCAATGCAGATAAGATGCATCCGAATATACTCTTAGTAAGGGAATACCTCCTCAAAATTATTCTTGCGCGGGACTTGTGCCCGCGCTTTTTTTCTTTATAGAAATCCAAGATCATTTGAATTCTTTGAGGATAATTTAAAGGAATATCTAAAGGGTAGAAATGAGTATATTAATGTAGTTGATCCAAAAAAGGGATAATGAAATGTAAAATGCTACAAGGGATTGTTATTCAAGAAATTGAGGAGACGGAACTAACCATTCACTCAAAAGAAGGGTTGACTTTTCAAGCGATTCGCCCTATAAATCCAGCAGATATGTTGACAAAGTGCATAATATCAGGGTAGACTATTTATAAACATTACAATTTAAGAATGTATTCAGTTTAAGAAAAGAGGTGCATGACGGTGTCTCAAACACAGCTTAACGAAGCATTGGATTCATTGAAGGATACCGGTGTCAGGATTACTCCCCAGCGTCATGCGATACTTGAATATTTAATAGACTCGATGTCCCACCCGACTGCTGATGACATTTATAAAGCATTGGAAGGGAAATTTCCAAACATGAGTGTGGCAACGGTTTATAATAACTTGAGAGTATTTCGTGAAGTTGGGCTAATCAAGGAACTGACATACGGAGATTCTTCAAGCAGATTTGACTTCGTCACAACCAACCATTATCACGTGATATGTCAAAACTGCGGGAAGATTGTTGATTTTCATTATCCCGGATTGGATGAAGTGGAGCATTTAGCCACTCATGTTACTGGTTTTAAAATCAGCCATCACCGCATGGAGATTTATGGTGAATGTCCGGATTGTTCCGCGAAAGAAGCGCATTAAAAAAGTTCCGCCGCTAAAGGTTGGAACTTTTTTCTTTATAGAAATTACGTATACCTTCCAATAAGGTCCAGCGCCCAGCCGCTTGGATCATAAGCAGCCCTGCTCCCAAAAGACAGGATTTCCTGCCGAGCAGCAGCTTACCCTATCACGGCTGGGCCAAGGGGCCTCTGCTTCTACCGCTCATTACGGATATTTTGATCCCCGCTTCAAGGCTTAGAAAAAACCAAGAAGCCTAAGTGGGGGATAAAGAACACCCCACTGATGGAAGTTTCACTCTTTATATGTTATTTCCTTTGTTGCGATTATATTTTTCGTCAAATTCCTTGCCTTCAAGGTTTTTATCAAGAGTTAAGGGTTCGTTGCAATGCATGCACATATCGACCCGGCCCAAAATTTTTGTGGCTTTACCACAGCTTGGACATTTCACCTGGATGGTTTTCGTGGAAAGCATGCCGATCCAAAAATAAACGACCGTACTCGCGACAATACATAAAAGACCTAAAATCATAAAGATAGTCATGATGATTGGAGAATTCCTGAAAAATACCCCTCCATACATGACGATGAAACCAATAAAAATCAAGCTTAAAGCAAATGTACGGATTTTATTTATTTTACTAGAATATTTCGCCATAGTTGTCCCTCCTGAGATATTACTATATCATAAAACAGGCATTAATATGAAAGTATAAAACAGATAATAACGGATTAATTACCCGTTGTAAGCAGGGATATCGACGATGTTTGTCGAACTTCTATTAGCACAAAAAGGTTTTGGAGGAGTTAATAATGGAGGACATCCTTCGTCCAATCTATCAAGAACGAGCAAGTATGCAATCGACAATAGGAATTTTACTAATTGAAAAAAGAATGAACGCAAGTCCGATAACAGACACCTTCGATTACATTGTGTTTGTCATCGTAAATGAAGCAAATAAATCTGTTTTTGTGAAACATTATACATATCAAGACCAAAAGGCCGCGCTGCATATCGTTCAAGAACAGCAACTAAAGGATTGGCTCCTGCTTGGAACTAACCGAAAGGTCGTAGAGTGGATACAAAATGGGAAGATCTTGTTTGACCGAAATGAATATCTTTCTAATCTAAAGACAGAGATAAGGGAATTTCCTTTTTACGGAAGAAAGATCAAGATGGGAATTGAATTTGCGAAATTAATCAGAAGGTATATGGATGGCAAAGCATTTTTTGGGAATGGACATTTTCTTGATGCGTACAATCATGTCGTTCATTCCCTGCATCATCTTGCACGGCTTGAAATCATCGAGCAAGGGTTTCATCCGGAGGTGACTGTCTGGAACCAGGTAAAGCACATAGAGCCGGAAATTTTTAAGCTATACAAGGAATTGGTGAGCAGTGAGGAATCGCTGGAAAAACGGCTTGAACTCTTATTCCTGGCCAGCGAGTTCCTGATTTATTCAAGAACCAATCTGGGATCACAGCATTTACTAGAGATTATGGAAACAAAGGATGGAGTTTGGAGTGTAGCGGAGTTGATGGAACATCCTGAGCTCACCCACTATTCCGTTGATCTCAGTGTTTTATTGGAATATCTAATAGATAAAAATATCATTGAAGTAATTAAAGCAGAGACAAAAGGCCAGGAGATTTATCATCGTTACTATCGAGTGTAAAAGTTATTTCAAAAAAGTTATTGACCGTTCAAAGCTTAGATGGTATAGTTATAAACGTCGCTGCAGGACATCAGTTTTGCAGCCTCGGAAAACTTTTAAAAACATGTTGACAGCTAAGTTGCTAACATGGTAAGATAATAAAGTCGCTTCTAAAAGAAACGATTAAAAAAATCGGCTTGCACCGAGTCATTTAGACGAAGGTGGAACTATTAGTTTTTCTTATACATTCAGAAAGTACCTGTTTATACTTTTTGATTAGTCCAAGAAATTGCTCTTTGAAAACTGAACAAAACAAAACGCCAACGTTAATTTTTAAAAGTGAGCAAACACTTCAAAAAATTGCAATGAGCAAGTCAGACATTTCTTCGGAGAGTTTG
>NZ_RYZZ01000044.1 GCF_003989135.1 Peribacillus cavernae | reverse complement strand
CAGGGCTTGCGACTTTAGTCGTGGGAGTCTCAAATACCTTGTAACCGCAATCACTGTAAGGATCTGGCCATTAAATAAAATGGACAATACCTATCATTCGGAAAAAGTAGATCCTGAGGAAGTTGTCAAGGAAAAGTTCCTTCGAAATGCATGGGAAGGTGCGATGGAAGGAGCCAACAACTCGTTAAGCCTTGGCAGGAATTTGTGGGAAAACCTAAGAGACGGATTCATTATGACAATGAGCATTCTTCCGTCCATCCTATCCGTTGGGTTAATTGGCCTGGTTTTAGCTGAATTCACGCCTGTATTCGATTTAATGGCTTATATATTTTACCCATTCACCTGGCTTTTCCAAATCCCGGAGCCGTTCCTGGCTGCCAAAGCTTCTGCCATTGGCATCGCTGAAATGTTCCTTCCGGCGTTGCTCGTGGTTGATACACCTTTAGTTACTAAGTTCATTATTGGCGTGGTCGCGGTATCTTCCATCCTGTTTTTTTCAGCAACGATACCCAGCATTCTTTCAACCGAAATCCCGATTAGCATTACAAAGCTGGTAGTGATTTGGTTTGAAGGACGCTGCTAACATTGATCATTACCGCGCAAATTGCGATTTTGCTGCTTTAAAACAAATCGTACATATACAAAAAGCTAATAATCATTATGAAAAGAGGCTGAACTTTGAATCAGCCTCTTACACATTGAAAACAAGAAAAATCAAAAATATAACATATGTAACATTATACGAATGTCTAAAACAAAAGGAGTTTCGACTTCACATGTCGTATATATAGGATATTGGGTTACTGCCACGCGATTATGCATGTTGCACCGTTATCGAAGATGCCTGCAAGCACCAGACTTTACAGTTCGTGGCCGGACTATCCCAGCCATCGATGTGCATGCTGCGTTTATGGCAGCTCTAGGCAGTCTTTATGCCGACGTCAAAATGACGGAAACCTTGGAAAGTAGAAAGCTGAGTTGATTTATTTTTTGATAAAAAAAACATAAAAAGGGGTGTAGTCCACCTCTTTTTTTAGTTCCCTCCAAACCTTTGTGTCTGATTTAGTGTCCATACGTATTTTCATAATCTCCTAACGAGTGCATGATGATGAAGAATGGATAACATGTCAAAAAGAGTAGTACTCTTCTTAATTCGAAAAACAGAAAAAATAACGACACGGGTGGGCGTCCAACGGAAGAATCAGTGAATTAAAATAAAAGATGGCTTTGGATATTTCTTTGAATCGTAAAACAAGGTAATTTCGATAGATTAGGAGGAACGATAATGATAGAGTTCGATACAAATGTAGATCCATTAGCGATGATTAAAGTAATCGGTATTGGCGGCGGTGGAAACAACGCCGTGAACCGTATGATTGAGGATGGAGTACAAGGTGTAGAATTTATAGCTGTTAATACAGATGCGCAAGCTCTTGGCTTATCCCGGGCAGAGATTAAGCTACAAATAGGTACAAGTTTGACAAGAGGTTTAGGGGCAGGTGCAAATCCAGAGGTAGGCAGAAAAGCAGCTGAAGAAAGCAAAAAGCCGATCCAGGAAGCGTTGAAAGGAGCAGACATGGTATTCGTTACAGCCGGAATGGGCGGCGGTACAGGTACCGGGGCAGCCCCTGTTATTGCCGAAATAGCGCGTGGGCTTGGGGCACTGACGATTGGTGTAGTTACACGCCCGTTCAAATTTGAAGGCAATAAGCGTGCAGCAATGGCTGCAGGGGGAATTGCCTCCATGAAGAATGCGGTGGACACATTAATTGTGATTCCTAACGATCGCTTACTGGAGATTGTAGATAAAAAAACATCGATGATTGAAGCATTCCGTGAAGCGGATAACATCCTTCGCCAGGGTGTACAGGGTATTTCGGATTTAATTGCTGTACCAGGTTTAATCAACCTTGATTTTGCTGACGTGAAAACGATCATGTCCCATAAAGGTACTGCTTTGATGGGTATTGGTATTGCAACTGGTAATAACAGGGCTGTTGAAGCCGCAAAGCAAGCCATTTCCAGTCCGTTGCTTGAAACTTCCATCAATGGGGCTCAAGGTGTACTAATGAATATCACTGGCGGGAGCAACTTAAGCCTATATGAAGTACAAGAAGCAGCGGATATTGTCGCTTCTGCTTCAGACCAGGAATTAAATATGATTTTCGGCTCTGTCATCAACGAAAACCTAAAAAATGAAATGATGGTAACCGTCATTGCTACCGGTTTCAATGACCAAGAGAATATATCATTAAAGGCGTCTTCCAGTCCTTCAACGACAGGAATGTCAAAATCATCACTGCCACAAGCACCAACTAGACGCGAACCGCTACGACAAGAAGAACCGGCACGAGATCATGGCCGACAAAGGCAACAACCAAAAGAACCGCTTGATATTCCAACGTTCTTGCGAAATAGAAGCAAAAGAAATTAATATACTTAAGAAGCCGTCTTATCCAGGGAGCGCAGCGCTATACTGTCCAAATTTTGGCTAGTCTTTTTTATAACTTCACATATTACCCTTTGTGCTAATAAAAGTATAATAATTCATAAAAAGACAGAACCCCTGTCTTTTCTTTTGAGGTTTCTACTCTGAAATGATGTCTGAGCGATTTTCATGTTAAAAACAACAATGGACATTCTCAGAGTCAAACCAGTATGGCAGAATGTAAGTTTACTCTTATAACCACAGGGGAGAATTAACAATGAGTACGCTTAATACCTTATTTCGTGAAAGGATCGGTATACCCGTTCACGAAAAAATCACTTTTGATTCACTGGGCCCCATTTTGGAAAAAACAGCGAAAACATTTCCTTTTGAAAACTTATGCATTATTGGGTGTAATACGGGAGCTATCACGAAAGAAAACTTGATGAATAAGATGTTAGTTCGGAATGAGGGTGGGCTTTGTTATGAACTAAACTCCCTCCTGTATTTCTTTTTGGCTGAAAGCGGCTTTGATGTATCGTTATGCCGCGGAGTGACATACAACAACGAAACTCAAGACTGGACGGCGATAGGGAGAACCCATGTAACCATTCTATTAAAGCATATGGAAAATACGTACTTAATTGACACGGGTTTTGGTGGAAATTTACCATTAGTGCCTGTTCCGTTAACCGGCGAGACCGTTACCTCTAATAACGGGGAATTCCGGATTAAAAAAGAGATTTTATTTTAGAGATAAAATTGAAATATAAGGATAGGGATTGGAGAAAAGGCTACATCTTCGATTCAAAGGTACCCGTGATGGATGTATCAGAAATGAATGATATACTATTGACCTGAAGATTACTATGCAAAGTTAGCCATAAAAAAAGCCCCAAGCGGGACTTTTTTATTGTTTCTCTAATTTATTGTCTGTGGAACCTGTAGTTTTACTTATTGCACGGCATCCAATTGGTTTACTTTCCATTCAGATCCTGATTTATAGAAAGTAACATTGCGTTTCACGCTGTCTCCTTCAACAGTAGGTACAGTAAAGTTATATGAGCGGACATTTGTTCTTTGGTAGACTAATTTTACTTTCGCTTTACTCCATGTCAGCATGCTGCCGCCGTCCCCAACTGCGCGGGCTAATTTTCCTTTATACGTAATATAATGATATTTATTTAACCCTTTTCGTATCGCATTGTTTGTAAAGGTTTCTGATAAATACGTATCTAGTTTGTCTCTTGTATTAAATTCCTTGCAAAGGTAAGAATACTGGCTGCCCTTGTAAGTGAAAGTCTTTTGTGTGCAGGAGGTGTTTTTGTATCCATGTAATGCATTCCAGAAATGATCGCTGGCATTATTAGCTATTTTGATTGCATTCGCATTTGATAGGTTCTGTGTCGAAGTGTGTGCTGAAACTCCCGTGCTTATCGTACAGAAAAGAATGAACGATAGTATGATAACTGAAAATTTTTTCATTATTGCTTTCTCCTCCTCAAAATAGCGATACTTACAAAAGCTATATTGTTTCCTTTATTACAAATGTTACATTTATATTACAATATACATTGCATGAAATAAAGACGTTTTTGACATTTCAATTAAAAATAGTTATTTAGGCGGATAGTTCCTGTGCATTAAAAGGAATAACCAATGCCTCTATATGTATATGAAGGAAATGTATCGCTGAGACACATGTCTTTACCACACGTGGAGATATATAAACATCAACAAGTAAAACGATAAATATTGGCTTTAAAGGCTGATTGAAGAATGTTATCCTAAACAAACCTCAGAGCCGATTACTGGGGGTATAATTGCCGTTCTTTTATATTTATATAGTAAGGAAAACGAAATGAAGGAGTGATCAGGATGCAAGATCAATGTCTTATATTTGTCTATGGAACGCTGCGGAAGCAGCAGAACAATCACCACTTGCTTACAAATACAACATGTCTTGCAGAGCAATCCTGGACGAATGGCCAACTGTTTGAAACGAACTACGGACTGCCTTTTCTGGAGGCATCCCTTGAAGGAAGAGTGTACGGTGAGCTGTATCTAGTGAATCAAGCACAGCTAGAAAAGCTTGATCGTTTATTGGAGCGATATAAGGGTCACGGGCAGGAGATCCACTACGATCGAGTCAAAAAAACAGTCCAGACCGATACAGGATCACACCAGGCCTATGTTTATATGCTTCCGAAAAAAGGGAACAAGCCCGGACTGGCACTAATAGCTGGAGGAGACTGGAGAGTGCACCAACTCCTGAAGGAAAGCGTCGATTTCTTATACTTTGCTTATGGTAGCTGTATGGATCATGAACGGTTCGAGCAATCAGGCCATGCACATCATTTTCAGAAAATAAAAGGATGCGGAATTTTGGATGGCTACCATCTTCGGTTCACAAGAAGATCGGTAAACGGAGGCGGACGGGCCGACATCGTTGAGGAACAAGGAACAGTCGAAGGCAAGGTCTACGAAGTAAACGCTAAAAGCCTTCCGTATCTGTGTCAACGCGAAGGAGTGCTTGCAGGCTACTATCGGCCAGCATTGATCGATCTAACGATAAACGGCATGACCGTTGAAAATGTATTGACGTTCGTTGTCATTAAGAAGGAAGCGGAAATTGCCCCACCTCTAGATTATTTGAACGAAATTTTCCGCGGTGCCCGTGGCTATCTCAGTGAATCTTATTTGACACAGCTAAAGGAACAATTGAAGAAAAGTTTTAATCTTAACATATAAAAAGGAATGAAGCATATCCACGATGATTGCTCAAAATGTTAATCGGTAAAGCGCATGCGTATGAAGGGGGCAACTTGGATGGATTCAAGGAGTTGGAAAAATGTAATAAATTCCAAAGCTTTAGCTTAAAATCATACAAAATTCTCCGGCTGATCCAACAGACAAGGATCAGTGTTTTATTGCGGAATAGCCTTCAACATATGATTCTATATACCTATTTGGTTTTTTCATAATTTATGAAAAAAGTAGTGAATTATTACAAGCATTCCAAACTAATTTGAGAAATCACGTTGGTATATGATTTAATAGAATATAATGGAAAAGAACGTTAAGTACAATACGTTATTATAGGTGAGGTGCAGGTAGTGTTTGAATCTTCGCTAGCTTCTTTGAATAGAAGTCTTTACGAAATGCAAGAAGAACTTCGTCGATTACTCGAAATAAAGCCCGGTGTAGAAAAAATATATCAAGAATTTATCATGAACTATCCGTACTGCATGGAACCCAGCTTATCCTCTAACACTTGGAATGGAAAAGTTGCATCTATTTTTAATGAATTTCGGGAATCTGAAATGAAAGATAACTATAATAATATCCTTAATGAACAATTTCCGATGATACTATTCATGCTGCAGAACAAGATAAAGGAATTGAGTGTAGATATAGAAAACCTTTATTCATCAATAGCAGTGACACAAATGAAAGAGCAAGAAGCAAAAGCAAAAGAGCAGTAAAGGAAGTGGCCTAGAAATGAGTAAAGAAATAAAAATGGAGTATGGGGAAGTTGAAAAAGTACTAGGGAAATTAAAATCTTCTGCTAACTCGTTGAATGCATCCGTAAAAGATGAAGGGGGGAGCAACAACTTAAATGTTGTAAAAAAATTGAATAAGCTAAACCAGGATGTTCAAGAACTGGCCAAATCTTATCAAACTCTATTAATTCATAATATTGAAGCCACACAAAAGTCTATCCAGACCATGAAGGATGCCGATGAAATGATTTCTTCATCGATCAGGCAAAGGTAAGGAGCAGCAATATGAAAATATTAGATGTAGATTCTTTAATTGCCGAATTAGAAGTTTCGCTAAAGATGATAGATGATCAGCAAGAGCGAATAAAACAGATTGCAAGTGATGTGAAGGATATTTACTCTTTAGATGAATCCTTTCAAGGAGAGGGAGCAAAAGCTATAAAATCTTTTTATCAGGAAGGTCATGCACCTTTTTTAGTAGCCTATGATCATTTTCTTGCAAAATTCCGCAGAGCGGTTAACGGCATTAATGATGCATACCCTGCAGTTGAACCGGAGCAAAAAGGCTTTGTTCGTGAAAGCTTTTTGCAAAACGACGTCCAAAATAGCTTAAAAGATCTAAAAGGCAACACCATGGAAATGACCGACGAAGTAAATGCCCTCGTCGATAAGGTACAAGATATCATTTCTTTACCAAAGATCCGTGATGATGATGTACTAAAAGGAATTAACAGTGCTCAAGAAAGAGTAGAAGATACGATTGAAGATCTTCAGAAATTTGACGAAGAAGAAACAAAGGAATTAGCGGACATTGAAAACGAACTCGATATTCTTGCAAAATATGTAAAAGACCTGGAATCCATGTTTAAGAGCGGAACGATGTCGGTCAGCAACTTCAACATCAACCAACTGCAAAAAACCGAAAGTTATCAAAATATGCAAAAAAAGATGGACGAAATCGACTGGACCGCAATCCCTGTTACTTCGACGCCTTCTATCCTGTTTGATGCCACTGCTCCTGTTTCTTCATATGGGAATACATTTGGTACATTGGCAGAGGGAGTGGCTTTGACGGAAACGGCCTATAAGGTAGGGAGATATGGTGTTAATATAACAAGGGTTGGGGACAAATATATTGTTAAAAATGGTAAATATATGGATATAAAAGGGAAAGACTTTCATAGAAGCTATATTAATTCACAGGTTAAAGCAGGTAATAACCTGGAAATAGCAAAGCATGTTCACCCTGCTGCAGCAGTCAAGGATGCTTTTAAAAGTAAGCTTGGTTTTCTTGGGATTGGAATTACAGCAGGCGAGAACGCATATAAAAATATTGAATCAAATGCTTCTACTTCCAGAGTGATTGGAGATACAGCAGTGGATGTAGGCTTGGGGGCTGTATCTTTAGCCAGTGGGGCATTATTGGTCTCAGCTGCTGCAAGTTTTGGTGCACCATTAATTGGTGCAGCAGTAATAGGTTTTGGATTTTCAATTGCAGCTTCATATGTTATTGATGGTATTAAATTCGGCAAAAATGAAAAAAACCTATCACAGGGATTAAAGGATGATGTACAAAAGGGAATCAAAACCGTGGCTGGGTGGTTTAAGTAAAAATAATATTAAGCTGCAGACTCTATTATTAGGTGGTACGAAGATGTTAAGCATAGATCAAGATATAAAACGAAGACAATTACCAGAACATATCAGAGAACATTTACAACCTTTTTCTACACTACAAATTAAAGTTATTATTGGTGCCTTTACTTTCATTGGGCTTGATGCACTTGTACTAATACCATTGCTCTTTCCAGTAATTAAATTAGTTTTGTATATCACGATCCCTTTATTGATTTTCATTAGTGTGTGGGGAATATGGTTGCTTATACGAAATGCTGAAAATACAGAATTAGAATCGCTATTATTCCTTGGGTACTTAGGTATTATTGGTTCATTATGTTATTTCATATTAATATTAAAATATTCATTTATGTTAGGAATAATTTCTCCTATATACTATGTAGGTTCGTTTCTAATATATATCTCACTAATCTATCTTTTCTTTCGTCATCAATTCAAAAAATATTCTACGTTGGAAAAGAAGCTACCAAAAAAGACACCTGCTTGGCAATACACACTAGTTACCATCTCAGTTCCAGCAGGTTATATCGCTGCCCAATATATAATGGGGTTCACACCTTCAATTCTTCTTTCTATTATGTCTGTTGTTTATTTTGTGTTTTGTATCTTTTATATTTTTATATTATCCAGGTCTTTCCATAAGTACTTTTTCATAAAGGCTAATATACATTTAGTGAAATTTGCAAACAAAAAATTGAATCAGAGGAGTGGTATTGTAAATGGAAAATAGTTTAATTCCTAATGGTTCTATTGTGTTACTTAATGGAGGAAATATAACACTCATGATCTACGGAAGAAAGCAAGTTTTGGTGGCCGAAGATGAGCAGGACGGTAAGATGTATGATTATTTAGCCGTTCCTTATCCTGAGGGGTACATATCCCCAGAATATACATATGTCTTTAACCACACTGATATTGCCAAGATTCTTTTTAAAGGATTTATAAATGAGGAAGAGGAAGAATTTCAAACTGTTTTGAACAACGCATGATATGCTTATTAGTTCGAAATACATATTATCCATTTATTGCTGAAGCCCAAACAAATCTGTTCGGGCTTTACTATTTTTCAATTAACACGAATTTAATGACTGATAAAAAACCGGAAACTTAAATTCTTTCAAAGAAGGGGAACTCGATGATTTTCAAGAAAAGGAAAAAAAACGAAGAAGATAATAAACAGTGGTACTCACTTGTGGTTATGACGCAAGAAGAAGTGGATGAGGACAAGTACAGCGAATTATCCGAAAGAATAGATGCTCATGTAAATAATATCGGTTTCACTTGTAATCTTATTAGAAAAAATACCGATCTTGAACAACTGATTTCAATTGACCGGCACATAGAAACTGCTTCGGACCCTTGCTACTTTTTGATTCCTATAAATAACGATGATGTAGAAAGAGAAATAAAATTAATGGAAAAACAACATAAATGGAAGAAGTTTTTCGGTTATCTTAGACCTGTGGACTATTTCGAGGCGATGGAACATGCAAATTTAAACTGGGACACCATCATCTATTCTACAGATAATCCAGAGGGAATTATTCAATACCTGAACGATCATTCAATGTAATATTTTTTTTCTTTCAAGATTGAGTTTTGATTGAATAGGTCTGGTTCAAGTAGGCGATGTTTTTAAATCTTCGCTTACTACTTAATGAAGGAGGCTAAATTTGAAATCAGAAGAACTGCTTACTAAAGGGATGATCAAGTATTACACAGAGCCCAAAGCAAAATTTATCTCAGGAGCTGATTGGAGTGAAAGGACTGTAGGAACATATGCAATTGGTACATTGCTTAGAACTGAGCCAACCTGTTCAAATATCTTCAGTAGAGCCTTTTTGTATCGGCTCTTCAACTTCAACATCAACCAACTGCAAAATACCGAAAGTTATCAAAATATGCAAAAAAAGAAAGACGAAATCGACTGGACCGCAATCCCAGTTACTTCGACGCCTTCTATCCTTTTTGATGCCACCGCACCGGTTTCTTCATATGGAAATTCATTTGGTACATTGGCAGAGGGAGTGGCTTTGACGGAAACGGCCTATAAGGTAGGGAGATATGGAGTTAATATAAGAAAGAAGGGCGATACCTTTCTTGTTAAAAATGGTGAATATATATATATAGAAGGAAAGAAGTTTCATAAAAACCATATTAATTCCCAGGTTAAATTAGGCAATGACCTGCAAGTGGCAAAGTATGTTCACCCTGCTGCAGCAGTTAAGGATGCATTTAAAAGTAAGATTGGGTTGCTTGGGATTGGAATTACGGCAGGAGAGAACGTGTATCAAAATATTGAATCAAATGCTTCTGCATCCAGAGTAATTGGAGATGCGGCAGTAGATGTTGGTCTTGGAGCTGTCTCATTAGCTGGGGGTGCTATTGCAGTTGCCACGGCAGGAGCGGTTGGAGCTCCCATTATAGCCGCAGCATCAGTTGGGTTTGGAATTTCTGTTATTGCCTCTTATTTACTTGAAGGAGTAAAATTTGGTAAAAAGGAGAAGTCTCTTAGTGAGGAGTTAAAAGACGGTGTTCAAAAAGGTGTTAAAACTGTAGCTGGATGGTTTAAATAAATAGTTTAAAAGATAATAGGTGGTTTATTCATGTTAAAAATAGAACAAGATATAAAGCGCAGACGATTGCCCCAGCATATTAAGGAACAGTTAGATCCATTTTCTACAATGCAAATTAAATTTGTCATTGCATCAGGTACTTTTTTTATGTTGGATTTACTCATTATTTTGCCTTTGCTTGTACCGGTTATTAAGGCGGTATTATTTATTACATTACCTTTGCTCATCTTTATTAGTTTATGGGCGATTTGGCTGCTCGTAAGAAAAGCTGAAGATACCGAGTTAGAATCCCTACTTTTTCTTGGATGTTTAGGAATTGTAGGATCGATATGTTATTTTGTTCTTTCTCTAAAATATTCTTTTATGCTTGGCATAGATTCACCATTATATTATTTTATATCAATAGTAATCTTTGGATTCATCATTTTCTTATTTATCCGGCATCAGGTTAAAAGATATTCAAGTTTGGAAAGAGAAAGAACAAAGGAAACACCTAAATGGCATTATAGAGTTCTTTCGATTTCTGTCCCTGCGGGTTATCTAGTAGCCCATTATATAATGGGACTTTCGGGTGGTTTTATGCTCTCTTTCATGACAGTTGTATTTTTTGGAATGTCAATTTTTTATATATTTGTCCTTGCGAAATATCTGTATAAATATTTTTTCATTAAAACAAACATTCATCTTGTGCGTTTCTCAAACAAAAAGTTGAATCAGAGGAGTGGTATTGTAAATGGAAAATAGCTTAATTCCTAATGGTTCTATTGTGTTACTTAATGGAGGAAATATAAAACTCATGATTTACGGAAGAAAGCAAGTTCTCGTCACCGAGGATGACCAGAACGGTAAAATGTATGATTATTTGGCAGTTCCTTATCCTGAGGGATACATATCCCCGGAATATACATATGTCTTTAACCACGCAGATATTGCGGAGATCGTTTTTAAAGGATTTGTAAACGAGGAAGAGGAAGAATTTCAAGGTGTTTTGAATAATACGTGATAGCTAAGATTTGATTGGTCAAGCCCATGAAAAGGAATCGAGCTTGACAATTTTCCTATTAGCCCGAATTTTTTAGACAGAAAAAGATCAGAAAACGTAAATTTCAAAAAAGGGGAATTCGATGTTTTTTAAGAAAAAGAAAAAGGATCCAGAGGATAATAAACAATGGTATTCGCTTATAATCATGACCCAGGACGAAATGTATGAAGACGAGTACGAGGGCTTGTCCGAGGTAATCAGTGATCAAGTAGATAATGTCGGTTTCACTTGTAATCTTATAAGAAAAAACACTAGCCATGGGGCACTCATCGAGATTGACCAGAAAATTAATACAGCATCCGACCCATGTTTCATTCTGATTCTGATAAATAATGACGATATAAAAAGGGAAGTCGAATTAATGGAAAAACAACATAAATGGAAAAAGTTTTTCGGTTATCTTACACCTGCAGACTATTTCGAGGCGATGGAACGTGCCAATTTGAACTGGGACGCAATCATCTATTCTACAGATAATCCAGAGGGAATTATTCAATACCTGAACGATCATTCAATGTAATATTATTTTTCTTTCAAGAATTGAGTTTTGATTGAATAGGTATGGTTCAAGTAGGCAATGTTTTTAAATCTTCGCTTACTACTTAATGAAGGGGGCTAAATTTGAAATCAGAAGAACTGCTTACTAAAGGGGATGATCAAGTATTACACAGAGCCCAAAAGCAAAATTTATCTCAGGAGCTGATTGGAGTGAAAGGGTTGCAGGAACAAATGCAATTGGTACATTGCTTAGAACTGGGCCAACCTGTTCAAATATCTTCAGTAGAGCCTTTTTGTATCGGCTCTTAGGATTGGGCTGTTTCATTTTTTGATTGATATAGTCAAATGGGGGTTGTTTCATGTATAGAATTGCTCAAGAAGTAAAACGTAAGCAGTTACCTGATCACATAAAAGAAGGTTTGGAGCCTTTTTCTTTAAAGGCTATGTAAACGAAAGAGGAAGAATTTCAAACAATTTGAACAAAGAATGATGTGCTTATTAGTTCTGAATACATATTATTTATTTATTGTTGAAGCTCAAACAAATGTGTTCGTGCTTGAATATTTTCCAATAAACCCGATTTTTTTGGCCAGGGTACTGCAAATACGCACACTTTAACTTTAAAGTACAAACAAGTTTTCCAATCGGAAGCTGGTTTTTTGGTTTTTTTATACATCGTTGCAGGATAAGGAAGGTTAGTGTAAAAGGGATGTGAAGAAGCGGTTTATTTTAGCAGATAATGAACGGAAAAGACAGCCGAACAGACAATACAAATTATTTTTCAATCCTAGTACCAGCCGGATTGTGGCTTTCTAGTCCATATTACTCTCTATTGGATGGCTGCTTTCCTGACTTTTACGATATACGATTTTTAATTGGTAAATATTGCTGAGTAACAATAGAGTTTCATTAAAAATAGGAGCGTATATGATCTAAAGATAACTAATTTGACAAATATATAACCGAAAGGTAATATAACTGTAGGGTAATACACTGAATATATAGGACTGTGATTATTATGCTAAATCAAAGAAAACCCGCTAATCTTTTCGAGATAATAGCTGAACCTAACCGTAGAAATATAATAGATCTTCTACGGACACGTCCAAGATCAGTCGGGGAAATAGTTGAACGGTCTCCATTAAGTCAACCAGGTGTTTCTATGCATCTTCGAATATTGCGTGAAGCTGGCTTAGTGACGACTAGTAAGGACTCACAGAGGCACATCTACCATTTACGTGCCGAGCCCTTGAAAGAAATTGATAATTGGTTAGAGCCTTATCGACGGTACTGGTCGGACAGGCTCGATGCGCTTGAACAATTTTTAGATGAGGAGGAATAAAAAATGTTAGCTGTAATAGAAAAAATCGAGGGTGGCTATGTGGCCCGCTATGATCTACCACTAAAACATTCAATAGAAAAAGTGTGGGCTGCTCTAACTGAAAATGAGAAGCTGGCAAAATGGATGCCGAACCTGCTGGTAGAGAATCTTCGAAAAGAGGGAACGATAAAGTTTGATATGAAAGACGAAAGCGGGACGTTGATTGATATGAAGATTACCGATTTCGAAGAAAATTCCATCCTTGAATTCGAATGGGGCGGCGACAATAGAGTTCGTTTTGAATTATACCCAAAACCAGATGGCTGTCTTCTTGTTTTGAAAGAGTTTATCAGCACATTAAACGATCATACGTCTAAAGACTTGGCAGGATGGCATATATGTCTCGATATGATGAGTGCTTTGCTTAATGATCATTATATGGATTTCCCAATGGATGAATGGGAAAAATGGCATGAGAAGTATATTACTGCAGTCAAGCAGATGGAAAAGTAGTTGCCATTTTACAAAACCACTCCGCCTCACGCCTCAAGGAGTGGTTTTGTTTCTTTTTGTTTCTAATTAGAGTTTTATTAAGGGCAAGTTGATCTAGCTTCATATTTAATGGCGATTTATTAATGCTCCAAATCGGTCTAATCACCATATTGACTTTAAAATTGACCAGAAACCAAGGTGGGCAAACGATCAAAGAAGATCAATCAAACGTAAGTAATATTAACTGATTTTCATGCAACACTTCCTTTTATAAAAAGGAGCAGCCCAGCAGTCGAAAGTTCCACTTCTAATTTTGGAGGTTATGGAAATATGACCATGTACACATACCTACAAAAACAAGCAAAAAGATATAAAGATAAGTCCTTAATCTGTTTTGAAAATGAAAATATCTCTACATTTATATGTTGAAAATGGGCAATCAAATAGGGCATAGATCGCGAATAGCAGCATGAACAGTGGAAGCCGAGGTGGATTGCAATAGTCGGATATTACAGTCCTAATAAAAGGTAACAGGGAGACTAAAAAAAAGATTCCAATAAAAAATATAACCATGATAAGAACTTCAAGAAAAAATAGATACGATCAAAAAGAGGCTGTCCCCAAAAGGAATTATCTTTTGGTACAGCTCTTTTTTAAGAAGAATTTCTTTGAATTTCGGAATGTCTTTTACAACCCCTGCTAATCTATGATTATTTTCTACTATTAGAATGCATGAAAAAGAGAGGAGGGGTGAGGGAAGGAATGTCTCCATGAAGAAATATAGTCTCTCGTCTGTTGCTAGAAGTAAGCGCGCCAATCCTTTATAGTTTACATAATAAGGTCGAACTAAGGATGAGTGAGGAACAAGTAATAAAACAGGAGGCATGAGGGCTGCCTTTACTTGCTTGCAGGTGTCATGCTCATGCCGAACAAGTTGGACGGAGGACAATCTGCTGGAAACGAGGAATGGATTGCCCTTATCAGAAAGCCACCACAGGATACCGGATTTACAGCGAGTATATCAAGTCATAGGGATAACTGAAAAGGCTTGACTGGCTGGAGAAGTTATGAAATGCTCGCTTCAATTTTCTTTAAAAATTCTTCCTCACTATTTTCAACAATTAGATCACCCTCAAC
Organism: Peribacillus cavernae; assembly: GCF_003989135.1. Lineage (GTDB taxonomy): Bacteria > Bacillota > Bacilli > Bacillales > DSM-1321 > Peribacillus > Peribacillus cavernae. Next base: position 16,117 of record NZ_RYZZ01000044.1, on the reverse strand, counting down.
AACTGCAATAAATTGGTTTGGACATAGAAAGCAAAGTTTCATGCAATAACTAGGAAGAATATCGACATTTTCTTCACATTTCTCTGCTACATTCTTTATATCTATTTCGTAATCTTTTATTTTGTTTCGAAAACAGTAAATAATCTTTTTTGACATTGGTTTCATCCTTTTTCATAGTTATTTCTCTGACTTATATCAAAAAGAGTGAATCGATGCCTAACATTCCGATTCACTCTTTTTTTCTATGGAATTTTATGCAACCGGAATTTCAGCAGATTTATTGACGTCTAGAGTGTTAATGATATACTCTCCATCTTTCATGATGACTTCCAGCTTTTTGTGTTCTTGCAAGATGGTGATGTCCTGCAATGGATTTCCATCCACGACAAGGATATCTGCTAATTTTCCAGGCTCAATCGTACCGATTTGATCTTCCATCTCCATGATCTGGCTTCCGTATTTTGTAGCTGATACAATAGCATCCATCGGTGTCATTCCTACTAGTTTTACAAAGTGTTCTAAATCTCGGGCATATCCGCCATGAGGACACCATTTAAATCCATAATCTCCTCCAGGTAATACCCTTACACCTGCTTTGTATAGACGATTCATATTAAAAGTGGCAATCTCTAATCCTTCTTTATAGCCTGTAGCCTCAATTGCTTCTTGGCCAAAATACTTGGCACCTTCCTCTACAGTTGAAACCAGCCAGTTCATTCCTGGAACGACAAAATGCTTTTCTTTATTTTCGACCAGCATTTCGAAAACTTCGTCATTGATGAAATCTGCATGTCCGATAATATCTACACCTGCTTGAACGCAGTACTTAACGGAGTCGGAGGAACGAGCATGTGTATAAATTCGTTTGCCGCGTGCATGCGCCTCTTCAACTGCTGCCCTGACTTCTTTGTAGGTGTACAAGGTCATTTCATTACGGGCATGAGGCGTTAAACTTTCACCGCTTACATTAAGCTTGACTATGTCTGCACCCTCTTTGAAAAGACTTCTTACTGTTTTACGGACTGCGTCCTCACCATCAGCAAGAATGGCCAAACCATGTACACGGACGTGATTGGGATGTAAATCTACAAAACTCCCGGAGGCAGATACCTCAGCTCCATTTGCAAGCATTCTAGGTCCTACGAACTCACCTCTATTGATAGCGTCACGTATGGCAATATCGACACGGCCTCTTGCCGCTGCACTTACGGCTGAGGTAAATCCACTTTTTATCAATGTTTCAGCGTTTCTGATCGCGGCGAGCATAGTCTCTTCAATAGGTTTAAAATCAATATCCTGAATATAGAGCGCATCCTGCCATGTCAAATGAGTATGGGCCTCGGTCATTCCTGGCATGATTGTTTTCCCATTTAAATCGATCACGTCAATTTCATCTTGCCGGTATCTTTCCGGCACACTTATATTCGTTCCAACCTGGGTAATTTTATTGCCCTCGATTAATACATCCACACCTGCTAATGGTTCTTTGCCCGTTCCATCAATTAAAAACCCGTTTCTTAATAGCTTTGCTCCCATTGTAAATGCCCCCTAATTTAGTGAATGAATGATACTAATTGAGTAACACAATGATGTAAGCGATTGCAAAACACTTATTAAAAAAACATTCATCTTTCCTTTAAGCAGCAGGATGTTTGCTGCCTTACATCTTTAAACCCTGACTGTTTGGCTTTGATTGGCGGTTTGTAGGAAACGCAATAATAATTGGTTTACTTCCTGTGGCTTTTCAACGGTTGTCCAATGTCCTGAGTTGGAAATGACCTCCAATTTAGCATTCGGGAAATGATTCAACAGTCTGGTTGCAACAGGCACAGGTGCAGTGTTATCTCCATCACCAACAATAAGCAGGGTAGGAGCTTGTACATCCTGATGGTTGATGGCCTTTCCATCAGCCAGGGCTTTACACGTTGCGGCATAGGCGCGTTTATCATTGCGTTGCAGCAATTCACGAATTAAGCCTACCAATGCGGTCTGTCCATGTTTTGAATAAGGAGAAACACCGCCGTCGATGATCGTATCCGCAACTGCATCCATTCCTTCCTGCTCTACAAGATCTGCGCGTTTGTATAAGTTCGTTTTCCCTGTTTCAGGGATTTCCCATAATGGACCTACCAGTGATTGACTAAGTACCATTTCAGGGTGGGTTATAGCGAAATGTTGGACAATTAAGGTACCAAGGGACCATCCAACTAAATGGGCTTGTCCCACATTTTCACTATCCAATAATGCCTTTAAATCTTCCACCCAAAGTTCAATAGAATACTCATTGGTGGAAACTTCAGATCGTCCAGATCCTCTCAGGTCATATGTAATAGTTTTAAAATATCGTGAACAAATATTGACCTGGCTGTTCCAAATATTTAAACTACCTCCGAGACCATGGACGAAAATGATGGTTTCTTCTCCCTGACCCTTGACCTCATAGTTGATCGTAATCCCGTTGACTTTCTTGAACATGCAGAGACCTCCTTTTTTGTATTGACCTTACCAATAATTGATAATTGGTAAAACCAATTCGTTGTTAGAATAATACAATTATAAAATTCAGTCAAGTGTAAATTTTCAAAAATGTATTTTTATGAACTCATTTTTTGCGGGGTAAGCTCAGCTCTTAATAAATAAATGGTCCTGGTTTGTTTAGGGATGTGCCCCTTTGTGGAAGGGAAACAATATAAGAGAAAATCGGCCGGTTTATCACAGAAAACACAATTATCATCAGTATCTGCGTGCACTACATGAGGTACATTGAAAAACGCTAATCCTTTTGCAACGTGGTCTTCACATACAAACAAATTAGAAACCTCCTTTTAGAAAATGACTGGCATAAAAAATGGTATATGATTTTCTAGGAGAATGTAAATACTTTTTTTCGAAAATTTAAAATATTTTAAATTGGACTTGCAATATGATTTTGATTGATTATAATAATAATTGGTACAACCAATAAAAACTCTATTAACTGATCGGTAAAAAGACCCCAAGCATCATTTTTCTTGGATCAGTTGGATTACCAATACGCCACACGACATGGATACAAGAGGCGTTAAAGTAAATAAAGGTGGAAATAAAAGGGGTTTCAGAAAGTCGATTTTGCATTTTCACCGCATTAAGGAGCGTGATGTCAAAAAAACGGACTGCTTTCTACTTTAACTAAAATTGGTTAACCAAAAAAAGAAGCGGGACTAGGAGGAAAAGTATGTATTTATGTAGCTATCTTCATAATCAAGTGGAAAAGTATGGTGTATTAACTGCCGATAAGCAAAATGTCATTGATATCAAACTAGCGGAAGAGACTCTATTTGATAATCAAATTTTGCCAAACAGTTTGAACGAAATGATTTCAAATCCGACAAATCAAGAGCGGCTGAAAGAAGTGTTTCAAAAAGCCGGTAATAATGGGCAAAATCTTGCGGTGCCATTAAGCGAAGTAGAACTATTGGCACCAATCATAAAACCTAATAGAAACATCTTTTGTTTAGGGATTAATTATCGGGAGCATGCATTTGAGTTTGAGAAAACAAAAGATGAAACGAAAGCAATACCTACGCATCCCATTGTTTTTTCAAAATTGCCTTCAGCAGTTATTGGACCAGATAAGCAAATTCTAAGTCATAGTGAAGTAACGAAAGAACTTGATTATGAAGCTGAACTTGCGATTATCATCGGGAAAGAGGGTACATATATTCCGAAAGAAGAAGCCTTTCATTATATTTATGGATATACCATTATCAATGATGTCACTGCCCGCGACCTTCAAAGAAACCACAAACAATGGCTTTTAGGTAAAGGGCTTGATACTCATGGGCCAATGGGTCCCTATATTGTGACGGCCGATGAACTTCTTGACCCGCAAAATTTAAATATTGAATCCAGGGTCAATGGTGAAACTCGCCAGAACTCTAATACTAAAATGTTGATTTTTGATATCCCTACGATTATTTCAACATTATCCAAAGGAATCACTCTTCAGCCAGGTGATATTATCGCTACAGGTACTCCAAGCGGGGTAGGGATGGGCTTTGAGCCTCCAAAATTCTTACAACCTGGAGATGTTGTCGAGGTGGAAATCGAAAATATCGGAGTTTTGAAAAGTCAGGTCGTCCACAATGAAAGCAAGGAAACTAGAGAACTAGAATCCACTAAATCAAGGAGGGTTTAAATTGATAGATGCGGTCCTTATGGAAAAAATAGTGAAAAGAGAATATACCGATGAACAGAAAAAGGCGATGGCGGTTGGTTTTTGCCCGGATTGCTCTTCCCTGACGGATTATCGAATTTTAGAAACATTCAATAGCGAAAAACATGGTATGCAGGTTATCAGAGTGAAGTGTTCAAATATTTCTGATTGTGAATGGGAGGAAACTCTTCCTGCACACAGAACTGATAATGGGTTAGAAAACTTTTTCAATTCATAAATGATGGCAAAAAAATGCAAAGAAAGCTTTCAACAACCATCATGATTTAGGCAGACGTGACAAGTAATCATCTTAAATCAGCTATTTGGGGGGTTCTATTTATGGCAGAACGCATGGTTGGCAAGCAAGCTCCAAGTTTTGTTATGGATGCTGTATTACCAGACAAAAATATGGGGAAAGTCAGTTTGGAAGAAAACATAAAAAATGATAAATGGACTGTTTTATTCTTTTACCCAATGGACTTCACGTTTGTTTGCCCAACAGAAATTACTGCATTATCTGACCGGTACGAGGAGTTTGAAGATTTAGATGCCGAAGTGATAGGTGTTTCAACAGACACGATCCATACACACTTAGCCTGGATCAAAACAGACCGTAAAGAAAACGGCTTGGGCGATATTAACTATCCATTGGCTGCTGATACAAACCATACAGTTTCCCGAGAGTATGGCATATTAATAGAAGAAGAAGGGATTGCACTTCGCGGATTATTCATTATCAGCCCGGAAGGTGAATTAATGTATTCTGTTGTGAACCACAACAACATAGGCCGTGATGTCGACGAAACATTACGTGTATTACAAGCATTACAAACTGGCGGTTTATGCCCTGCCAACTGGAGACCAGGACAAGCTACTTTAACCGTTTAGTTTTCAAAAAAACGAAAAAAAGAGCATCTGCTGTCCGGCAGATGCCTTTTTCTATAAGGGGCTTCGCATCATTTCTTTCTTCAGCTAAGGGATTATCCAGTCCATCATTCCCCGTATTGTTCTTCTCAAAAAGGACTCTGCTTAAACAAACAGAACCCTTGAATCAAATTACCATTTCCTATATTATTAGAAAAAACGGTATTTTCAAAAGTCTTCCAGTGTTTAACAACACCGTTCGATTTGTCGAACGGTGTTGTATTTTTCATCTATAACGTCCATAAATTTTCATGGCACTAGGTTAATTCGTATAAATGAAAGCTATAGTAAATGAATAGATTGGAGAACTTGACATATGTCTCATCAGAAAAAGGCCTTTTTAGAAATAGCGCAAAAAATTAAAAAGGATATTTTAATAGGTAATTTACCTATCGGGGCAAAACTGCCTTCAGAAAGAGCATTAGCTGAAAGTTTTCAAACTAGCAGGGCGACTGTTCGCGAGGCACTGAGGGCACTTGAAATCATTGGAATCATTGAGAGCCATGTGGGTCAAGGAACGTTTGTTAAGACAACAAACATTTCCGAGGTGGATCATTTTCAGGAAATTGCCAACCAAACCAGCCCATCAGAGGTATTTGAAGCAAGGATTGCGATTGAACCGTATCTGGCGGAATTGGCAACGTTTAATGCAACTCCTAAAGACTTTCAATTGTTAGAAAGCTGTTTACAAAAAACAAACGAGGCTATTGGAAATAGTAAGGAGTTTGAAAAACTGGATGCTGAATTTCACTTTCATATAGCTAATTCAGCGAAAAATTCTTTGCTTCTAAGCTTTATTGACACCATTAATAAAGTGCGGTTAGAAAAGTTATGGGGAACATTAAAAGTAAGAAGCTTAAATGAAGAAAGAATGAATCATTATTATCAACAGCATGTCGCGATTTTTGAAGCAATTAAGGAAAGGGATATAAACAAAGTGAAACATTTTTCCATCGATCATTTAAAGACTGTTAGAAAGAATATGCTGGAAGAATAGATAACATTTGTATCATGTAAAGTGGTTATTGAGTTTGGCTGCTGAGATTTTTTCAACAATAGGAATAGAGAAAAGTATTACAGGAGAAATCCCATAAACACTCAATCCGTTTCTAATAGTAAAATTGAAACATTTTTTCATAATCCTTAATATCCATATTTTTTACCTGGATTCCTCCCATAGGTTCGATTTATTTGTGCCTTTATTTTGTTATAAAAATTTTTGGGCTGTTCATTCTGAATATCGTCGACACCTGATTTCTCAATTTGCTCTGAAGTGGTTTCATCTTTCTTTTTCCATACCTTTTCTTCTTTTTTCATGTATTTGTTTGCTCCTTTTATATTTATGGTCTTTCTTTAACAGGTAAACGGACATCAATTATCAGGGTTGTGAGGAAATTCTTTATTCCATAAAAAAAGAGATAGGTTGAACCAAATTGAAATATCGGTTTAACCAATGATATTTATTTCATAATAAAACTTTACATTAAATTAAGTCAACAATAATTTTCAGAACATTGAAAAATATAATCACAACGACTTAATATTTTGATCTAGTTAAGACGATTATATGGATAAACCTCTGAGGATTTATATTGACGGTGTAAAAATCATAAGCTTATACTTATAATTGGTTAAACCAATAGGGGGATAGTAAATGTCGGTCAACAAGAGGAAAGCATTTTCAGAAATAATAGAAGAGATTAAAAAGAATATTATGAATGGCAATTATCCAGTAGGCAGCAGATTACCAGCAGAACGGGTGCTTGCTGAAGAATATAAAGCAAGTAGAGGGACGGTAAGAGAAGCCCTCAGAGCACTTGAAAGTATCGATGTCATTGAAAGTAAAGTCGGGCAAGGTACATTTGTCAAAACAACCAATTTTGCGGAATCAGACATATTCACTGAAATTGCCAACCAAACCAGTCCGTCAGAAGTGTTTGCTGCAAGGTTCGCCATTGAACCGTACTTGGCTGAGCTGGCTGCTCATAACGCCAGTCAGGAAGATATTCTTTTTATGGAAACATGCTTGAAAAGGATGGAAGCGGAGATAGGTAATATTGAAGAGTTCGAAAAACAAAACACTGATTTCCATTATCGAATTGCACTTGCTGCTAAAAATTCATTACTTCAAAATTTTATAGACATCATTGAAAAAATCCATACAGAAAAATTATGGGGAACCTTAAGAGCCCGAAGTTTTCGTGATGGTAAGATGAAAATTTATCACCAGCAACATGCAGCTATTTATGAAGCCATCAAGGATCGGGATAAAAACAAGGCAAGAGAATGTACCATATTACATCTAAAAACAGTAAAAACAAATATGTTGGGAGAATAGAAGGCAATTTGTGAACAGGCGTTCTTCTGCTACGCAGAGGTGACAACATAATCAAAAGAGACAAAACGAGAAAGCATTCTCATTTTGCCTCTTTTTGTCGTTGCCCGCCCAGTCAAGCCGTTAATTGATAATTGGTGAAAGTCAAACCTTAGTTAGCGGAGGTGAAACAATAAGAGATCTATCCAAATTTACTGGAAGAATACCCATTTTCATTTGGAGAAGATGGTCCCGTTATATTCTTTAAAACCACTGAGACTTTCTTAGCGTTGTTTAAAAACGGGGTAATCGTCTTGAAAATGGGCTTAGCGTTGTAAATACGTGGTTATCTTAACTTCGATGTGAGAACTATTGGAATATCAACAGTTCACACATAGTTTACATGTATTCAATGTAAATATTGGTTAAATAAAATTTGCCCATTAATAATGTCTTAGGTCCAAACTCAATAATCCACTATATTTAGCCATTGACCATCAGAACCAATTGTTATATGAGGTATTTTATTTGATTCAAATACTTTGTAAATATCAATGTTCTTCTTGTTTATTTTATTTAAATATTGAGATACATCAAACTCTGAAAAAACTAAAAAATCCATTGTTGTTGACCGCAAATAAAATTCGTATATATAATGTTTTTTACTATCCTTTACGTACCCTAAAAACCCTATTGTTCTTGGGAAAATACGTGTTAAAGGGAACGGGAATTTATTAATTATAATAAAATCATTTGAAAGGTCATTAAATAACTCTTCTTCCCATTCAGGAATAATCGCATAGATATAACATTCCTGCCTGTAAAAGGAATTAATTATTTTAACAAACTCCTGTTGCTCAATTTCTTCATCAAGCAATATTTCCCTTTTCTTTGGAAGGCAATCCAACTAAAAACCCCCTTGTTTTTTATTTTCAAAATTTATCGTAGATCATACCACGTAATTTCAATAATTCATCCTTAGACGTTTATTTTCTTCTTCAAGTTTTTTTATTCGGTTATTTTTAGCAGCGATAAGAGTAAAGTCATCCATTATGACTGGTTATGATAAAAGCATTTTCCAGACGGTACCCCTAGTTAAACAAATAACACCATAAGCTCATCATCAAAGTATGTATGATCAATTATTAATGCTTTTTTATCTATTCCGTATGTATTAAAACCTAAGAAATGATACAGACTTTTGGCAGGCTTATTATTTGAAACAACAGTTAAATAAATCTGTTCGATACCTTCTATTTCTTTCGCCTTCTGAATTGCTTCTATCATTAAACTTCTGCCAATTCCGGACCTGCGTCTTTCAGGATAAACATACATTGCCGCTATATTCGCTCTATGTTTTAGTTTATTTTTCTTTTCCATAAACAAGGTAACTACACCTAATAATTGCCTATTATCAAATGCTCCAAAAGTAAAGGACACATCTTCTTTTAACCTGTTCTCAAATTTCTCTATAGAAAATTCCTTTTCCTCTTCATAGCTAGAGCTGAACGCTTCAGAATTGCTTTTTAATGCCTCTAACCTTATATCCTGTAAATCCCCGCACTGTGTGGTTCAAGTATTCGTATCTTCATAGCAGCCTCCTATTTATTTGAATAATGCCTCGAGTTTACAATGTATGAGACCACTTTTATAACAAATTTGCACGAGTGCTGATTATCCAAAATTAGACAGACCCATCCCGTCGTTCCTGGAGATCTTTCTTATAATCATGGCCAACTCCGAAGCCCAGTCAATGGGAAGTTGATCGCTAAACCAAAGCCGTTGAACAAAAGATATTTTTTTAAAAATGCGGCCTTTGGATGTACGTTCATAAAGATATTTTAATAGGACATAGGCTATTAATGCGGTGAATAACTGGTTATAAACTGCATTTTCTATTGTCCCAAACAAAACAGGCACATTTAAGTTTTGTTTGATCCATCGAAAGAACGTTTCAATTTTCCATCTCGCTTTATACATGTCTGCAATGGTTTCCGCAAAGACATTCATCAGTCTGTTACCACCCGGATCTCACGCCCCTGATTGTCTTTAAAGAAAACGACACGATGACGCCTGGCAGAACGGGACTGAGGAGTCCCTAGCAGACAAGTCATATCCTTGGTGATGGGTGAGGGTTCCTGAGCTAGTCGCTTTAAGGAGTGCGGCCTTACCATTTCGATATTTTCTTTCATACGGATGGCAAAGGATTGGCCGTTAGAAACAAACTGATCAATACGCTTGATTTTAAAATAAGCACGGTCTTCTACCAATATAAAACGGGGGTCTGCAAGCTTTTCACCAAGTGGCCCATCGTGGGCAAGTCCTGTCGACTCCATGACTTTCAGGGGCATTCCGGTTTCAGGTGTAAAACTAACATGTAGTTTCACCCCAGATCGTTCACCATGATAGACGGCCCAGGGAAGCCGAGTTTCCCCGACAGTGATCGTAGTGGATCCACAATAAGGAGTTCCTTAGGAATCTTCAAGGTTCGCCGGGTAGCACGATTGCATTTTGAAACAACCAGTTCAAATATTTGCTTAAGTACCTTGTAATCCACGTGAGCTGCCTTTTTTGATAGCGTCGAGTGGTCAACTTGAGGAAGGCCATAGCCTAGACCGACATCTGCACTTTCGCGGTAGCTTTTCCATTCGTTCGCTGCTGCCGTTACAAGGTAGTTAACAAGGCAGAAAACAGTAAATTTTCGGGCGGAATCATGATAACCATGGGCTTTACTTATGATATGGACTTCATCTTCTAAAACAATCTTTTGGGTTACATTCGAGAATGTGGTATTCTTATTCATAAGGACACCTCTTTCTTGAGTTTGGTTGGTGGTACATCCATTCTACAAGAAAAGGGTCTTTTTTTGTACTATTTTACTGTATAAATTTGGTTAATCAGCACGCCTGATCAAAATAATAATCATCAAAGCCATAAAAATTGACTGTATACATTCGGAAGGAATCAGAATATCATAGTCTGATTCCTTTTCATGAGGAGAGGGATAAGCTTCCTAAAAAAGTCTTCACCAAATTTAAAAAGTGTTTTCACTTAAATCTCATGTTACAATTTCTTATAATACATAAAACAAAAAAGAGGAATGACCGTTATGAAAAAGACATTAAATGCGGAGGAAATGCCGCTTTATAAAGTTTTTTCGGATGATTATTTGTTTACTATTCCATCTGTTCAGCGCCCCTATTCCTGGACTTCGGATGAAGCGGGGGATTTACTTGATGATTTACTTGATTTTATTGAGGAGCAATCGATAAAGGAAGCAAATATTTCACGGGTAGAAGAGCCTTATTTTTGGGCAGTATTGTGCTTGTGAAAAAAGGAAGAAACCAGTCTGAAGTTCTGGATGGTCAGCAAAGGTTAACAACATTAACTATTTTGTTGGCGGTTTTGCGTGACTATCTAGGGGACGACTATGCTAAAAATATTAAGGTGATGATTGCTCAAGAAGGGAACAGGTTGCTTCAGACGCGGGATCAATACAGGATTGAGCTTAGAAAGAGAGATCAGTCATTTTTTCAACAGTATATTCAAGAGGATGGGGCTACAACTAAGATTACAGAAGAAACAGCAATTAAAACAGACAGCCAAAAGTGTATTCGAGAAAATGCGCTTTACTTTATCAATCGTTTAAATAACTTAGACCCGTCTGTTGTAGGAACGCTGCCAGGTGTTATCGCAGGGCTTTGTTATATTGTTGTGGTTTCAACGCCGAATTTTGATTCTGCTTTTCGCATTTTTACAGTCCTGAATGACCGGGGATTGGATTTGATGTCGAGTGATATTTTTAAAGCACGTGCGATTGGCGACGTGCCTGAAGCTGAACAGGATGATTATACGATAAAATGGGAAGAAGTAGAAGTGGCTCTTGGACGTGATCGTTTTAATAAGTTGTTTGAACATATTCGAATGATCATACAAAAGCGTAAGGGCGGCGCTAATTTAAAAGATGAGTACGATGATATCTTTTCAAAAATGAACGGGAAGATTTTTATTGATGAGGTGCTAATTCCGTATAGTGAGATTTATTTAAAGCTGGTGGACTATCAGACACATTATCATGGCAATCCAAAAATGCTCAAATTGCTTAGTTTGATGAACAGGATTGATAATGCGGACTGGATCACAGTAGCGATGTATTATATGCGTCATCATGATGATAGGATAGAAGAATTCTTAAATCGCTTAGAAACTTTTGCCGCAACGAGTATGATTTTGAGACGGAATTTTAATTGGCGAATGTCCAAGTATTCTGCTATTTTAAAAGAAATGGACCGGGACATTGATGTGTTTTCAGAAACATCTACGTTAGAAATTTCAGATGCTGACCGCATGGAGGTCGTCAACCAATTAAATGGCAATGTTTATGTTGATTTAAAGGATACGGCAAGGCGATACATTCTGCTTCGTTTGGATTCCCTATTAACAACGGGCCAGCCGTATTATAACCATTCAGTTATCACAGTTGAGCATGTATTGCCGCAAACGCCTGAAGCGGGAAGTGAGTGGTTTGAAAATTTTGAGCGACCAGAAGAGTATGTACATAAAATGGGAAACCTTGTGCTTTTAACAAGGGTGAAGAATTCACAGGCGAAAAATTATGATTTTCAAAAGAAAAAAACATCTTATTTTCAATCCTACGGTGGTGTCACATCGTTTGCATTAACATCTCAAGTTGTCCAAATGACAGAATGGACACCGTCAGTTGTGGAAAAGCGCCAGAAACAACTAGTACAATTATTAACCAAAGCGTGGGAATTGAATAAGAAAATAAGTCATTCCACAACAGATCAGCTCTTTTATATAGAAACACTTAAAGGGATGTCTGCTTCAGGATATCCAACTGATCAAGGATTTCTTGTTAAGAAGGGTGCAAAGTTTTCTCCAATACTAAACAGCTCAATTAGTCCTGGCACTGTCGAATTAAGGAGTAAGTTGATTGATCAGAATATTCTGGATGAACAAGGCGATTATTTAGTATTGACAAAAGATTATATGTTTACCAGTCCTTCTACCGCCTCATCCTTGCTGCATGGAAGAAGCTCAAATGGAATGACCAATTGGAAACTTTCAAATGGAACAACATTAAAAGAAAACAGTGGGCAGTACTCGTTTTTTCAAAGCTGACAAAGGAGAACGCGTAAGGTTTATGGAATGAAAGAATCTTATAGGATACGATAAAGGGATGCTACTTCAACTTGACATTTTTCTTAGTTACAATTATTACGGATGTTTAACTGCGTAGCCGATAGTAGATGCATATAAAAGGCACTCGAAATTCTGAGTGCCTTATTTCTTCGTATTTGAATGGAATACATTTTAAAAATCTGTATGATTAAAGATAAAGTTTTTTACCGAGGAGCGAATCCATGGAAGAACAAGATTATGATGCTTTGCTGAATATAAAAACAGTAGGAGACCAAAAGGGATTCAATCAGTCTTTTCCATTATCATCATTATCATCAACTTGTTCAGGTTACACTCGGGATCAGGTATTTTTGAAAATAAAAAACATCTGTTCCAATGATTAAAGCAACTAGAAGAATGTTTAATGGATTAAAAAAATCATTTGTTATAAAATGAGCGGATAGGTTTGCTTGCCAATCTGTAGAAACCGAATCGATTCATGAAGGGGAGAAAAATATGTCAGTACACTCATTTCATGCAAATTTATCAAATGGGGAAGAAATTAGCCTGGAGAAATACAATGGTAAAGTGATGTTAATCGTAAACACTGCAAGTAAATGTGGATTAACTCCTCAGTATGAAGGAATTGAAAAGTTATTTGAAACTTACAATGAAAAAGGATTTACCGTAGTAGGCTTTCCTTGCAATCAATTTGGAGGCCAAGAGCCAGGAACTGATGAAGAAATAAGCTCTTTTTGCTCAGTAAATTATAATGTGACATTTCCTCTCTTCCAAAAAATAGAGGTGAATGGCGACCATGCACACCCTCTATATCAATACTTACGTGAGCAAGCTCCAGTAGATGCAGATTTAGATGAAAACAGCCCATTAAACCAAGATTCAAATGTGGAAGACTCTAGCATAAAATGGAACTTTACGAAGTTTTTAATTGATCAGGATGGGAATGTTGTAAAACGTTTTGCTCCAACGACAAAACCTGAAGAAATTGTAGGGGATATTGAAAAATTATTGTTCAAGTAAGTTGAAAAATAATATGGTAAGTGCCCTCCGCTAGCCTTGGTGCTAGCACGGTCATAGCCAAGTGAGCCGGTGGTTTTGGTTTTTGTAATTGAATAGCCCTGCTCTCTGCTAGGGCGCCATTTTGGCCGAGACTGAACCCTTTGAACCTGATCTAGTCTGTACAAGTGTAAAGGGAAGTAGTATTGATATAAGTGTGTACTGCGTAATGATGAATCGCTTTCCATACATTAGAAAAGTGGTTTATTTTTTTCTGACACATAAAACTTCCTGCAAACAAAATGAAGTCCCCATAATTTTCCATAATTATTTACAGCAGATTAAAGGGGTAAAAATCGAAAGGACTTCCTGAATCAATGTCAATGAAAATCTACGATGCAAACGCTGAAAGATGCCATGGAAGAATGAACCCGACAATATATCGATTTGAAAGAGCAGCTCACAGCTTTAAAAAGGCGTTTACCGGGATTGTCAATCTGGATGCTGAATTCCAGGGAAAAGGCGTTGTTGCGATCATGGCTTTTTTTGGTCGTAAACCCCGTTAACCAAGTGGCTTTAAAAATCTATATAGGACACTTGCTGGGCCGTCTGCTGACAAAATGCTCCAACACTGTTTATAAAGGTAAATTATTCAGGGGCTTGCTTAGGCAGGTCCGTTTTTTATTGTTCTGGAAACCAAAATATGTTGAGATTAAGTATATTAAGGCATATTTGTAATTGAAAAACAATGAAAAAAATTAAGTCAGAACTGCCCATATTACCCCGGATTTGAATAAGAGGTCTCAACTTGGTCAAAATATGTATTAAATGAGAAAGGAGCCTGAAAATGAGTGAATCCAAAGACTATCCCGTTGCGGAAATAAATGATAACCAACTTCAAAAGATTAAAGGGTTAGAGAAAGATCTACGCAATGAAACGAATGAGAATATTGTATTAATTGCTTATGATGAAGAGCAATTGCGATAATATGAACAAAAAAAGTGGAAAATTGGTAGGAAAATGAAAAGGAGCATTTTTTTGAAAAACCGTCATAGGTGAGACTGTTGGCGGTTCTTTGTGCTATCCCTGTTCTTAGATTCTTTTACAAACTAAATCCTCTGTGCTGTCATCAACAAAGGTGCAAACAATTCAGCTAGCATTAAGTCTTCTAGTTATGGATACCTTCGCATGCCAAGTTCATTATAAGGTGTTGCTGCAGGGCCTTCCAAATCTACTATTGCTCTTCAAAAACCCGGCCACTTAGGATTTGCAGCACGTTCATGTTAAAGGAACTTTAACCAAAGAGGATGGAATACTGTTTCAAAAAAACATTAGTTGAAATCTAAATATGGTGACATAAAGGTGATATCTAGCATATCTAATTGCCCTTAAACGACCACCTGCTAAAGCAGGTGGATTTAGACATAAATGTCTACGACTTAAAGTCGTTCTGCAAGACTTAAGTCTTCTTAAAGCCCTTAAGCTGAAGCATACTAAATGAGACTAAACTCATTCTTCAATCTTGAATATGTCGTTCTTTTCTTCATTGAATTGGTTAGCTATATAGTTTCTGATGATTTCTTCCGTCACCGGCGCAAAAATAGCTTCTTGTCCATAAGTGCTGCCCCCAGTATTTCTTCTTGAGCTCTGGAAATTCATCCTGCAACAACCTTGATGATCGTCCTTTTAAGTATTGCAAGATTTTACTCGGTGCTAGAACAATAAAGCTGCAGGCTTTGTCAGTTTTGGAAGTGCTGGCGGGACACGAGCGGTTGAAAATCTGAGGCTAATCATGGGTGAGCTTCAGTTATATAAAGGCATGCTAACCTTATTTAACATTGAGTTAAAGGGGTGATGGTATGTGTGGCAAGGAGGAAAAAGATATGGCTGCAAGTACCTTATATGATACCTTTTCAATAAATGAGTCAGATGCTCAAAAAATCATCTCAACTCCAAAAACCAAACTACCTGAAAGCAATACTTTTAATGACCTAAAACTTAAAACTCCGGACAGAATATCCCATGCAGCAAAGATCCTTAATTCAAGAAAATAAATATTAATGAGCATTTCTTTTACGAACATTAGTTCCTTTTCTTGTTTTTTTAGATATAATATATAGAAGAGGGGGAGGAACACTATGAGCAATAATCCAATTGATAATGCTGAAAAATTAAAGAAAGAGTTTTAATTTATTCAAGAAAAATATGACCGTTATTTAAAAATAGTTAGAAAAGATAAGGACAAACGAGATGGTCAGCGTCACTATTTTGAAATGCTAACAAAGCCGTTGAATCCTAAAGTTTGGAAGGAATTGTATACTTGGGTCAAGCTTCTGAAGTGGACTCTTGGATTTGCTACTGTAGGTGTATTAGCATTTTTTAAAAAAGTAGATTGGTATTACATTGCAGCACCCATTATTCTAGGGTATTACTATTTAAACGTAAAAGAATATCTTAATCTGATGTGTAATATGGATAGCGAGCATTTTCATTACAGATTTACCGAACGAGAAAGCCCACTACG
>NZ_RYZZ01000043.1 GCF_003989135.1 Peribacillus cavernae | reverse complement strand
TTTCAAGAAGAGCTGGCTCTTCTGGCGTGATGTTATAAAGCCGGACGTGGTGCTTAGCAACTTGACATGGAGCCTCCGCAGGCATGAGTTCCCAGCCAGGAAGCAAGCTTTGACAAAAGCTGGCTACGCCGGCCAAGGCTATCATGCCTGCCACTCCATATAAAGTTGCGCGGAGTAAGTCCTATCATCTTATTTTTCATGTTGGACATCGGTTTACAGGGTTTTCATCATGTGTTGCATTTAATATTGCAATTTAGGTATTTTTCTTAAAATGCTTTCTGGTGTTTTAAGCCTTGACTTGACGTGCTCGATTGGGTTGTAATCGTGAATATAGGTGAATTCTTCTTTTAGTATGTTAATTTTTGTGTTCATTTCATCCATGGCAAATTTATAAGGCATCATAAACCTTGTCAGTTCAATTTTTAACTCCTCGCAAAAAGCCCGCTTTGTTGCGATTTCCACTACAAGCGGAACGGGTACCGATGTATCTCCGTTTACAGTGATTACGGACTATGATAAGGGAGTTAAGTACCCGGTTTTTGGTTACGAAATTACGCCTGACATAGCCATTATTGACCCTGAGCTAACCTATTCGATGCCGGCTGATATTGTAGCTTATACAGGAATGGATGCATTAACACACGGTATTGAAGCCTATGTATCCACGATGCACAGCTCTTTTACCGATCCACTGGCCATGCAGTCAATCAAGCAAGTAGTAAACAACATTGAAAAATCCATATCAGGTGATAAAGAGGCAAGAGCCGAAATGCATTATGCCCAAGCAATTGCAGGTATGGCCTTTGGAAACGGCTTTTTAGGAATTGTTCATAGCTTGTCCCATAAGAGCGGAGCAATCTTTAAAATTCCGCATGGAGTAGCTAATGCACTCTATCTGCCATATGTAATTGATTATAATAAAAAGGCGGACAGTTCAAGGTATGCTGATATTGCAAGGATGCTTGGGTTAAACGGAAGTACAGATAACGAATTGATCGACTCGTTAACCGATCTTATCCGCCGTTTAAACAAATCGCTGAATCTGCCATTAACACTGAAGGAATTTGGTGTTGAAGAAGGAGAATTTGAAAAACTTCTGGACAAGATGGCAGCAGGAGCTATTGAGGACGCTTGTACTCCATCGAATCCAAGAGAAGTATCCGTGGAAGATATGAAAAAAATATATGTCGCTGCATTTAAAGGCGAAAAAATAGAATTTTAAAGAAAAGACATCAAAGAGTCTGGTACACATTGTATCAGACTCTTTTTCTTAAAATTGCAAATAAGTAATAAAAAACACTTTGACTATTGGAATCAAAGTGTTCTTGAGAAAATTTACTTTTTATTTACGCTTGTTTCATACACGAGCATAGAGGATTGATCATCATCCGGTACAGCGTATAATTTTATTCCCTGCTTTGTATTTTCAAGATATACCGGATTACGTGTAACCACATGTCCTTTAGGAGAAAACAGAGTAATTGGCAGTTCGTGAACCATATCCATTGTTTTCATATCCAGTAAGGCTAGACCGCCCAATTCATATTTAGAAGTGGCAGCTCCTTGCTGTGGCAATTCAGTAATGCCGCTGCATATCAATTGGTCTTCCCCTGCATTCTCGCAGTCTTGATAATCTACAAAATGGCTGGGGTTAATTGATTTATTAAGCACTTTCCCTTTTTCATTGAATTCATAAAAAGTTCGCGAACCCCAGCTTACAGCCTTTAAATTTCCGTGTTTTCCATCACGCAGAATTCCGCCAATATGGTCATTCGTGCGGAACGCTTCTTGAGAATTCATCGTTTCTGGATTTACTTTATAAATAATAGACTTGCTGTTCGGGCGATATTCAGCAACAGAAACCCAGACTGATTTCCCATCAAATGCAATGCCTCCAGGGTGGTACATATCTCCTTCACCAAGCTTTATATCCTTTAAGAGCTTGCCTTGTGTGTTAAAAACAAATAGGTGGCCGATTCCTTTGCCAGGTGAGCGGTCATACCCATCACGGGGCTGATCATACTTTACTGGTTTTTCGATGATTTCTACAGAAGACATGTAGTAAAGGTCTCCAACTTTCGTCATTCCTTGTGGATGGAAGGTGTTAAACTGCAAATCAATTTTTTCTTTCTGTTCCCAAACGCTATCGCGAGAAAGTTGTTGAAATTTTTCTGTCAGTTGTTTTCCATCCTTACCGTATTGAAGTGTATCAGGATAGGCGAATGCCGTTGTTAGAGATCCAAAAGTTAAAGCAGTTGCAAGTGCAAAAATTACTTTCTTCATTAATACAACCTCCATGCTGATATATTTCTTACCTAGATTACTATAGAAATATTAAGTGGAAGTAATAGGAGCTCCGCATGTTTGTAAAAAATAGTTTACAAGCAAAAGACACGCTTAGCCGATTAGAACTAAGAATAGTACAATTGAATAAGGAGTATTCTGTATAAAGTCAATTTTTTATACAGCCTCTATTCTTCTTTCTCAGATTGAGGATTATGTTGACTGTTTATATCAAGATGAATGAGGGATGGGTTATGGAGAAAGTACCAATTAAAACTTTAAAAAAGATAGAAGAAGATGTTCAAAATGAAGACTTAGGAAAAGCGAGAGACAGACTGCACGGGTTAATTTCCACGTATCCTGATGAATTAGAACTTCGTAGAAAACTGGGAGATATTTATTCAGCATTGAAATACCCTTCAATGGCTGGCCGGTATTGGTATCTTGAAAAGAATAAGACACCTGAAATGGAAAAAGCATGTCTCCAGTTTGAAAATTCGATGGGGAATGACCCTATTAGAATTTCGAGGGCTTTAAAATATAAAGGAGACAGGGAAATCATAAAGAGTCTGCAAGTAGATCAGATGATTTATCCTATCCAGAACAAGGTTAAAGAAATATTGACGGAAGAACCTGAAGATACATTGGAAGATAAATTAGTTACTATTGGTTGTATCTCGATACTTATATTAATCATTTCACTTATATGTATTGGTATTTATACTGTTTTTGACTGGGTTTTTTAATTAAACTGTTTCTATTCATTTAATAATTCTCAACTTCAAATTTATGGTAAAGTTAATTCGTGGGATTGAATTATTATTTCCACCTCTTGAGATACGTCAGTTTGGGTGAAGGAGAGATTTATGAATGGCAGTTAAAGATACGAAAAGGAATCTGAGGTAAAAAGCAATGTATCAATTCGAACACGAGTTATAAAGGGAAAAAAAGATATATAAGGCATATGTCATTTTATTTATTGTTTCTGGATTGTTTAATGTCATTTCATTCTTTGTGGATGGTAGTATCCTTCGTGGAGTAGTCACTCTCTTATTTTCTTTAATTGTCCTTCACTATGGTTTACGAAAGAAACTCTGGGCGGAATTATTCATTAAATTTACGGTTTGGTTACATATCTTAGTGTTGGTTTTAATTCTTACGGTAACCATTCTAAAAGTGACAAAGTAAATGCCTTCTTCAATCAACGGGTGGGTCAGTTAAATAATAGAGTTGGTTCGTTAGCTTCATATCTCATCAAATAAAAATTAGTAAATGAGAGGAATATCTGTGCATGATCACACCAAAAAGGAGCTGTACTCCTGGATAAAATCAATTGTATTTGCTTTAATGGTAGCCTTTATTTGCCGCCAGTTTTTATTTTCGCCGATAACGGTTAAGGGAGAATCCATGGAGCCGACGTTTGAAGACAACGATAGATTCATCGTCTCGAAGGTTAGCAAGATTGATCATTTTGATATGATCGTATTTCACTCTCCCATTTCAAAAGACGATTATATCAAGCGGGTGATAGGTCTGCCGGGCGATATGATCGAAATGAAGAATGATGTTCTTTATATCAACGACAAAGCTTTCGAAGAACAATATTTGAATGAAATCAAAGGTGAAAATCTATCAAAGACTACTTTGACTGAGGATTTCAAAGTCACGGTTCCAGAAGGTTCTTTGTTTGTGCTGGGGGACAACCGGCCGAGCAGCATGGACAGCAGAATCATAGGTTCGATCTCAGATGACGAGGTGGTCGGCGAAGTGAAATTTAGATTCTATCCGTTCGAAGAGGTTGGAACACCTGAGTAATCGTTGTGAGTTTTTTACTGAAGTTCCACGACTGAATATGTATTGTTAAGGAGCAATGAGATGATGAACTATAAGGTTGTTGAGGAATTAAATGATAAACAATTAGATGATTTACATAGGTTATTTAAAAACGAGTGGTGGACAACAACGCGACAACCTACGGAAATTAAAAGAATGGTAGACAATAGTAGCCTAGTAATTGGGTTGATTAATAATGAAACAGAAGAATTAATTGGATTTGCTAGGGTGATTACAGATACTATATATCGAGCGTTTATATTTGATGTTATAGCCAATGAGAATTATAGAAATAACGGGATAGGTACAGCATTGATGAATAGTATTTTGGAACATCCTCTTGTACGAGATGTAGATAGGGTGGAATTATATTGTCCTGACAGATTAGTTCCATACTATGAGAAAGTCGGCTTTTCAACAAATGTAAATGGTAGTAATTTAATGAGATATAATAAAGCAAAATAATTCACTCAGGGTGCGTAAGTTGAAGAAGAAATAAACACTTTTTAGGAGTAACTATATGATAAGTTTACAAGATGTTTTAATGCTTGATTTTGCATACCTTGAAACCTTTACTAAGAGAATCGAAACCACGTGGGGTTCAATACTTTGTAATGAAAGCCAACCAAATTATTATGACGCAAATCACGCACATATAAGTGATACGTGTGATCATCCACAGGTAGTCATAGATGAAGTAATCAGCTATTATCAATCCAGAAATATCATACCAAGATTCTATATCTATAACTTAGAAATCCAACAAAATATAATTTCAGAATTGAAATCAAAGAATTTTAGATATGAAGAATTAATTAGTCCTGTTCAATTATGGAATAACCGAGTGATTGAGATCGTTAATAACAACAGAATTACAATTGAAAAAGTAACACCAGAGAATTATCAAGAAGCTTTAGATATAGAGAGTAGCATTAAAGAGTTTGGCGGAAAGGAAACAATTGAAAAGGTTTATAAAGCGCAATTCAATCATCACTCTTTCACACATTATCTTCTTCGGTACGATGGAATAGCCTGTTCCACCGCATGTATTTTTGAAAATGGGATACAAGCTCGGTTGGAAAGTGTAGCTACAATGGAAGAGTTCAGAGGTAAAGGCTTAATAGGTGAAGTTATTCAATTTATACAAAAAGAAGTGATGAATAGGGGTATAAAGAAGCTTTGGGTTTTCCCCATTAACGAATCAGTAGAAAAGGTATACCAAAAGTATGGATTTCAAACAGTCGGTAAATTGAAAAATGGACATGCATTTTTAGGTGGGAAAAGTATTAAAGAAATCCGAGGATAAGAGAATGTACCTTCAATTCTCAGATGCTTCTTATAGATCTAACGGGAATTAGTGGATTAAGCACAATAATTGAAATACATATAAAAGCTAAATAAGGAGGGGAGTTTAATGGAAAATTCATTGTTAATGAGAACAGAGGCATCTTATGCATTGAACTTCTTGGTTTATATCCAAAATATATTCCTTAATCAAAATGATCGTAAAGAAGAATGCAGATTTCCTTATCTTCCATCAAGGATAGCTTTTGTGGAAGATTTTGAACAACGCTTTAAAGAATTATGGGATGACGTCTCTCAAAGAATTTCTCAACATCCTATGAATGATATAAAAATCTTCAATGATGAAAAAGATTTATTTTACCGAAGCTTGTTCGTGGATAGCGGAGATAGTCCACAGGGATATGGTGAAATTTATCAATCGTTTAAAGTATGGTGGGATAGCTTTGTTGGGCGTTTTTCAGTGGAACGTTCGATTGACGAAAGAGGTCAAAAACTATATTCAGAATTGGCAAATTCACTAATGCAAAAGGGTATTACACCTCAAAAGATGTTAAATATCAGCTTAATATATGATGAATGTCCCTTAGGTAATTTAGATGTATCTTCTTATTTCACTGTCGTTCCTATAAGAGATTTTTTTGTGAAATGCAACGCATTATTAGCCAAATTACAAGAGAATATTCTTACAACTAACGGTGAATCCAGCTAAATGATTGAACCGAAAAAACCACCCATTCCCTCAAGAATAGATGGCTGAATATTATCCATTCGTTATATTTATTCAGGTTGGCAACATAGGTTTCCTTCGCCTTTTTCAAGGACGGACTTTAAGCTGTCGAGAACACCCGACCACGCCATTTGATGCCATTTAAATGCATCTGACCAATTTTCATCGCTCTTAAATCCTGTATGCTCCACAATAACTTTGGTCGTTTCATGATCAACTTCTTCAAAACTAACTTTAACAATCGTTAATTCATTGTCCATGTTCATAATATCAGCAAACTGATCAGGACCTTTCCAGGTGAATTGCAGCTCTTTTTCATCGACAAGTTTGGTGATTTTACACCCTTTCGTATTCATTCCTGTCGTGTTGCCTGGTTCGAAATACAGTTCAAATGGGCCTCCTTCTTTTGGTTCTACAACCGCTTCAGGGGCAAACCACTCAGAAACTCGGTCTGAAATCGTCCAAGCATAACCAAACCAAATCTAGTGGTACTTTCATTGTTTCTGTTTGTGTAAGCACTTTTTCTTTAGAAGTAGTATTCAAAATAATCTCCTCCTAGAAATATTTTACATATAAATGTTATCATTTAAATAGAGATAGTGTAAAGAATATTCAGATTGGTTTATAAAATCACTTTGTGTACCGGTAAAATACGAACGAATCTCCTTTTTTAATAATCTAATTAAATATGTATCTGATAATGAGAGGTAATTACATGGCCACTAACGCTAAACAAATAACACACGATAAATTATTAAATAAGGCTCTTCGCCACTAACAATGATTTTACAGAAAAAAAGTAAAATCTGGTTTTCTTATAGACTTAAAACCGGACAAGGGAATGAGTTCAATTACTCGCTTCGTATTCACCCTCTGTTACACGCATAGAACCCTTCGATCATGGCTAAACGGATAGATGGACAAGGGAATGGGTTCAGTTGCGAGCGAAGTATGGCTCCGAACTGTTACTCATTCTTTTTATTTGAGCGCAAAATCCAGTTTCCCGGCAAGAAAATAAATCACGGCCACCATGTTTTTCTCTGAGCGATATCCGCGAGCCTTTTCCTAATGACGTCGCATCCTACATGATGCGTGGATTGAAATAAAAGGGTTAAGAGACTTTGTTACTATTAATAGGTCGCATCCTACATGGATGCGTGGATTGAAATAAAGGACGTTTTAAACGATTATTTTTAGTGTTCGTGTCGCATCCTACATGGATGCGTGGATTGAAATTATCCGGTTGTGAATCTCACAAACTGCCGCACCGTAGTCGCATCCTACTTGGATGGGTGGATTGAAATTTGTAGAGGAAGTAGTAGAAATAGCGTTAACGTATAAAGAACCTGACTAAATATATTTTAATATGTACCATTATGATAAGAATACACCAATCTATCCTTTATGAACCAGCTACCCAATACAAAGAAATTATTCTGCTTATTTGAAATTTTTAAATTTCCCCTTGACTTCGTATACTATCAGCGATAGAGTTATAAAAAAGTGAATATAATTCTTATCGAGAGAGGTGGAGGGACTGGCCCTTTGATACCTCAGCAGCAGACTTATAGTACTGTGCTAATTCCAGAAGCTAAGAGCTTGAAGATAAGAAGAGATATGGACCAAGGCGCCAAAAACCTCTTCTGCTTCAAGAAGAGGTTTTTATTTTTCCCCCTTACATTTTAGAAATAACAAAAAAGAAAGAAGGTATTATTTATGTCGATTACTTTGACAAAGGCACCATTCAGGGCAGATCATGTAGGAAGTTTATTGAGGCCCAAGCACTTGCTAGAAGCGAAAGCCAGCTTTAATAAAGGAGAGATTAGCGCCGAACAACTAAGAGAGATAGAACTGGAAGAAGTTAAAAGAATTGTTGATAAGCAAATTGAGGTTGGTCTTAAAGCGGTAACGGATGGCGAATTCAGACGTCATTGGTGGCATACGGACTTTATGGAGAACCTGCTCGGCATGGAAGGTTACACTCCTGAAAAAGGCTACCAATTCAGCAAGATGGAAACGGAAAAGCATGATGTACGTGCTGTAGAGAGAGTAGCATTCAATCCTGATCACCCGTTCATTCAACATGCAAAGGAACTTGTTGAAATTGTTGGTGACAGGGCAGTTGCCAAAGTAACGATTCCGAGCCCTAACCAGTTCTTCAATGCCGGAGTTATCAACCCGGAAATCTATTCTGATTGGGAAGAATTTGCTAAGGATATTATTGAAGCCTACAGACAAACAATTAAAGCTTTTTATGAGGTAGGGGTACGCTATGTACAACTGGATGATGTATATATTGCTGGTCTTTCCGCACCAGAGCTCCCTTTTAGTGACGCCCAATACTCACGTGAATATTTAATTGATTTAGCTTTACGTGTCATTAATGGTGTTCTTAATGATAAGCCGGAAGACCTATTTGTAACTACCCACCTATGCAGAGGTAACTATAAGTCTGACTACGCATTTTCCGGAAGCTATGATATTATTGCACCCACCTTGCTTCATAAGGAAAAAGTAAATGGATTTTTCCTTGAGTTTGATGATGAGCGTTCAGGAACATTTGAACCTTTGAAGTATATCCCGACTGGAGACGATGCACCACGAGTAGTCCTGGGATTATTTACATCTAAGTTTCCTGAGTTGGAAGACAAGGAAGCTATCAAGAAAAGGATCAAAGAAGCCTCCCAATACGTACCATTGGAACAGCTGTGCATCAGTCCTCAATGTGGATTCGCTTCTACCCACCATGGCAATAACCTAACAGAAGAAGAGCAATGGAACAAATTAAAGGTAATTGTCGATGTCGCAAAAGAAGTTTGGGGTTAATCTAAAAAGTTTTAAATGATTAACAATAAAGTCTGGAATTTATGAAAGTTATTAGCTGCTTAGGCAAGAGGGATGCTGTGCATCCCTCTTTTTCTTGATGGAAAGGATATAATAAATTGGCAGAAGTAGAGGTTATAAAGCGCTTGTGCTGATATGAAAAGCGGACAATAAGATATAATAAAGAATGCGTGGGATTTTTGATTTAAGTAAAAGTAAAAATAGGATACAGGAAGACAAAAGAGGAAAAGGAGATACGATGACAAAAGAAATAAAAGAATTAGGATGGAACTTTGACAACAGTTATGGCCGCCTGCCCAAGACTTTTTATACAAGCTTTTCTCCAGACCCTGTAGAGTTCCCAAAGCTGGCCATTCTCAATGAACCGCTCGCGACATCATTGGGGCTGAACGTTGAGGCTTTGCAAGGTGAAGAAGGCCTATCGGTGTTTGCTGGCAACGAGATTCCTGAAGGTGCTTCCCCGCTTGCCCAGGCTTATGCGGGCCACCAATTCGGGAATTTTACGATGTTAGGCGATGGCCGGGCAGTGTTACTCGGCGAACAAATTACTCCTGTAGGTGAACGGCTTGATATTCAGCTCAAGGGTCCAGGACGGACACCATATTCTCGCGGGGGCGACGGCAGGGCGGCAATTGGCCCGATGCTTCGCGAATATATCATCAGTGAAGCCATGCATGCATTGGGCATCCCTACCACCCGAAGCCTGGCGGTGGTGACCACCGGTGAGGCAGTAATCCGCGAAACCCACCTACCTGGTGCCATCGTGACACGTGTGGCTGCCAGTCATCTGCGGGTTGGTACTTTTCAATACGGTGCTACACGGGATTCAGTCGAGGAACTTAGAACCCTGGCTGATTATGCAATAAAGCGTCATTATCCAGACATTGAGGCTGATGAAAACCGCTATCTTTCACTGCTTAATGAAGTGATTAAGAGTCAGGCAGCACTGATTGCCAAATGGCAGCTGGTAGGCTTTATCCATGGGGTGATGAACACCGACAACATGACCATTAGCGGAGAAACCATCGACTATGGTCCTTGCGCCTTTATGGATGAATATGATCCGGCTACGGTATTCAGTTCCATTGATACTCAAGGCCGCTATGCCTATGGCAATCAGCCGGGTATTGGCGGATGGAATCTCGCTCGATTTGCAGAAAGCCTATTGGCGCTTATTCATGAAAAACAGGAACAGGCTGTCGAACTGGCCCAGGAGGCGATTTCAGAATATCCAAAGCTGTATCAACAAAATTGGCTTGCGGGAATGAGAGCTAAACTGGGATTGTTTAATGAAGAGATAGAGGATGAATCTCGTATCAATGACCTCCTAGATTTGATGAAGAAGCATCGCGCCGACTATACCAATACCTTCCGCGCATTGACCTTTGGCAAAACAGAGGGTACGGACCTGTTCGGTAGCACGGAATTTTCCAAGTGGCATGATGAGTGGCTAGCAAGACTAGGCAGGCAGGAGGAAACAAAAGAATCCTCACAGGAGTTAATGCGGAACAGCAATCCAGCGGTAATTCCTCGGAACCACCGGGTAGAAGAAGCACTGAAAGCCGCAGAGGAACTAGGAGACTACAGCGTGATGGAAAGACTTCTTGATGTTCTTTCAAGCCCCTTCGCTCACTCTCCTGAACAGGCGGAATACGCCACACTGCCTGCGCCATCAACCCTTCCTTACCGAACCTATTGCGGGACATGATAAAGATGATTTTAATTGCTTTTCTAAACCAGGTTGCCGCTTTTTCATGGTTTACTTTTAGTGCAAGAATAATGCTGCCCTTTGAGGTAGCATTATTTTAGTTTTTAAGTAACTACTTAGGCCTAGGCATTTAAATGAAAGTTTGGGAAGTGAAGTCAATTCAAGCGAAAATAACGTGAATTAAGCGAAACCCGCTCTAATAAATATATTCCGCACAGTCTCATAATATTTTTCTACAGGGATAATATATACCAAAAGTAAACTTTCATAGGTTGGAGGTAATTAGAATGAAGATTTTATCGATGATCCAGCCTTGGGCCAGCCTTTTTGCTTTAGGGAAAACCAATATGAAACAAGGTCATGGATAACAAATTATCGTGGACCCCTGGCCATTCACACAAGTAAAAAAATAGATAAGGCTGCCTGTAGCCATGTTACCATTCAGTCGTTGCTTGGTAAGCATGGATATACAAAAGAAAATTTTCCAAATGGTATGATCATTGCTAAATGCAAGCTAGAAAATTGTTTGAAGGTGACTGAAAACAACCAGACATGGGCTATCCTGGGGGATGGACGAAACGTATCAGGAAATGACTACTTCTTGGATGGGTTTAGGTACAATATACATTGAAGTTTATTCAACCAACCGTTGGTGGAACGGTTTGGCTGAGATTTGAGTTCGCTGCGACGACATTCTCCATTACAAGCTTTGCATTGGTATTTTCGACACTGTTTGCTTCAGGATGATTTAAGTTGGTTCCATAAGACGACTAATGGCATTGGCTTAAACGTCCCTCATTAAGGCGCTTGTCGGAAATTGTAGTAGGATAATCCTTGCGGATGTGAGCGCTTGCAATTAAAATAAAAACAAGAGATGACTTGTATGGCCATAGATATGGTAAGACCATACAACATGATGTCTCTGAAGGCTCGAATATAAAAACGAGAAAAAGAATGGATTACCCGCAAAAAGGAAAGCCTCTCCAATTATTTAGCGTTAGAGTTTTTGCAATTATTAAAATATTATACTTAGGATGGTGACTGTAATGAAACTTATTTCTTTTCAAGCTTCCGATAGAGTAAGATTAGGCATTAAAACAGAGAATGGCATTGTCGATGTGTGTTCAACCGCTGAAAAAGCAGGCTTATCAGCACCAAATACGATGGAGGACGTCATTGCTGCCGGTCAGTCAGGGTTAGATCAACTCCATCAAGTACTTTCACAAGCAGATGAAACGTTAGAAGAATCAACTATTCAATATGCCCCTGTAGTACAAAACCCAATTAAAATTATTTGTTCTGGAGCTAATTACCGTGCCCATGTGGCAGAGGCCAATCTGGCAATTCCAGAGTTTCCAATCTATTTCCCTAAATACCAAAATAGTCTCGCAGCCCACAATGAAGAAATCGTACCACCTGCCATTACTGAACAGGTAGATTACGAAGTGGAAATGGTCGTTGTTATGGGACAACAAGCACGTAATGTGACGAAAGAAGAAGCTCTTGACTATGTGTTTGGGTACGCAACAGGGAACGATTTTTCCGCGCGTGATCTTCAATTCCGCGGTGTTCAGTGGATGTATGGAAAAGCGATTGATCAGTTTGCACCCATCGGACCGTATCTTGTAACAGCTGATGAGGTTCCGAATCCGCAAAATCTGGATCTGAAGTGTTGGGTAAATGGCGATTTACGTCAAAATTCAAACACAGAGAAAATGATATTCCCTATTGCAGAACTCATCAGTGATTTGTCGCAAGCCATGACATTGGAAGCCGGTGATGTGATCTTTACGGGGACTCCCGAGGGTGTGATCGTTGGTATGGAAGAAAAAAAATGGCTACAGCCAGGTGATGAAATCGTTTGTGAAGTCGAAGGATTGGGACGCTTAGTGAATCGACTTGCTCCACGATAATAATGCAGGACTCATGCATCTAGTACTTAAGGATTCATCTTTACAAAACACATAACTTTGCAGGATCATTCGGAAACCGGCTATATCATTCATTAGATATACAACCCCCGCTATACACAGCTGGTCCCGGATGATCCTTCTCCTCAATAGTAATGAAAGCGGTTTCAAACGTGATAATGTAAAGAATTCTAAAAAAAGATTGTTATTTATACACTAATTCTAAATCATTTCTGGCGGTTGTTTTTTAATCCTATGACAAGCAAATAGAACATCATTTTAAAATTTATGGGGGGCTTATCAATGGAAGGTACTATTTTTTCACTTATACCACCAGTTATAACAATTGCTTTGATTATCATAACGAAAAGGCTTTTTCTACCATTAGGGGTAGGTATCGCTTTAGGCGCATTGCTTTATAATCAATGGAATATATTCGATAGTGCGGCTAATGTTTTCAACCTAATGATGGAAGTACTAGTGGAAGATGGAAAAGTCTTGATTTTTGTTATCTTAATTGGTATATTGTCTTCTCTTCTTTATCTCTCGGGTGGTATTTATGCCTTCTCAGAATGGGGGGTAAAAGTAGCAAAAACGAGGGTTCAAGCTCAAATGGCAACGATGTTACTTGGTTTTTTCACCTGGTTTGATGATGCGTTTAGTTGCTTATTCCGCGGAGCCGTTATGAAATCGGTAACCGACAAGTACCAAGTTTCACATTCCAAGTTATCTTATTTAGTCCACTCAACATCAGCACCGATCGCCCTAATCGTACCTGTTTCAGCACTTGCGGCCTTTATTACCTCTATTATTGCCGGAGTTTTGACTTCAAATGGGATTACTGAATATCAAGCTCTTGAGGCATTTTTGTTATCCATACCAACGAACTATTATACGCTTTCAACCATCGTGCTCGTTTTTATCGTTGCTTATTTTGGCATCAATGTTGGTCAAATGCGTCGAGATGAAAAAAGAGCGATCGAAGAGGGAGTTTTGTTTGATACCTCAAGAGGAAAAATCCCAGGAGCAGATAATAGTAAGTTACCGACGAGAAAAGATGGCAAGATGGCCGATCTCCTATTACCAGTGTTAACACTTATTCTCGTAACGATTATCGCTTCTATATGGATTGGTTCTTCAAGCACCGAAGGAACCACGTCAGCAATGGAACTACTTAAAAACACGGATGTTATATTAGCTCTCGTTTATGGTGGATTATTAGCAAACATTGTAAGCCTCACAAGATTATTCATAAAAAAAACCCCTGGCAATGACATAATAACCTCTGTCCTTTCTGGTATTAAAACGACATTACCGAGTGTGATGATATTATTTTTAGCACTTGTAACCGCCGGAATTATTTCCAGTTTAGGGATTGGTGACTACTTAGCTTCTTTAATAGAAGGAAATATGGCAATTGCCTGGCTTCCAGTCATTTTCTTTATATTCGCAGCGTTTATATCTTATTCGATAGGAAGTACACTTGGAACGGCTGGTTTAATGATCCCTATTGGTGCAGAGATCGTCGCTGCCATAGACATTACATTTTTAATACCAATTATCGGTGCAGTTTTAGCGGGAACGGTTTTCGGTGAGCACAGCTCGCCGTTATCTGACACAACGATCCTGGCTTCTATTGGAAGTTCTGTACATCCGCTCGATCATATGATAACACAGCTTCCATATGCCATCCTATCCAGCATTTCTTCCATAACAGGTTTCATTGTCCTCGGATTCACAGGAAATGTACTCATAGGCCTTGTTACTGCGTTAATTACTGTCGGAATTGGTGCCTATATCATGAAAGCCCGATCGGATAAAACTATGTCTTTACAAAATATTGAGGAAATTGCTAAATAGTTAGATTAATACTGAAATACTCGGATCCCTCCCCTCTCCTATTTTTCAATGTAAATTCGATCTCGGAGGAGGGATCTATTGTTTTACTAGTATAAAAATTACTTTATAGCTATTAACATGATAGACAGCCCTACAACAATGAAGAAAAGGTGAAATTAGAATGATAGAACCCGTTAAACGTATTAATGTAACCGATAGTATTGTGAACCAAATTAAAGAGCTTGTTCTGCAAGGAGAATTAAACCAAGGCGATAAACTACCACCAGAAAGAGAACTCATGACTTTGTTTGAAGTCGGGAGACCTTCTTTGCGTGAAGCCTTAAAAGTCTTGGAAGCACAAGGATTAATTGAAAAATCGCAAAAAGGAACGGTCATAACGGGAAACCATGATAAATTCTTTACTGATTCCCTCATGTTTCTTCTTTATTTTTCATCTACCGATTGGCAGGACATTTTTGAATCGCGAAGATTCATTGAAAGAGAATTAACTTACTTGACAACCACAAGAGCGACCATAGAAGACTTCATTGAAATGGAGAAAACCATTGTAAACATGGAATTAGCCATTAACAAAGATAACCAAGAAGATTATGTTTCAGCCAATCTACATTTCCATGAGAAAATTGCCAAATCATCCAAGAACCTTGTTATGTATCATCTATACCAATCTATCAACAAATTAATTGAACATGCTCAAGTACAAGCGGTAACTGTTCCAGGAATAATGGATGATTCCCTTCAATATCACAAGGATATTCTTACCGCAATGAAACAACGAAATGCGGAACTCGCAAGCGATTTAATGGTGAATCACATTACCAGTGTTCATGGATTTCTACAGAAAAAACAAAATTATTAATGAGTCATTCCAAATAGGCATTGAGATGAGAGTGGTTTGCCTTCAGCCACAAGCATATGATTTAACACAAAGTAATGAGGCTTTAGCGAATGCTATTCGAATACTTGATGAATAAGAATTATTAGTATATGATTAACATAAGATAACATAATAAATAAAGACCCAGGTGCTCGATACACCTGAGTCTCCGTCTTGGCTACTCCGCAGTATAAGTTTGCGGTGGCTGAGGTCGATAAGAAAATGACTAGTTCCCATGACCCGACCGCCAAATCAGGGTGGGCTAGTCGTTTTTATTTTTGCCAGAACGTGCTGCAACAATAATTGATACGACTAGAGCTGCAAATGCAATCATAGTGTTTAGATCGTCATTTGTCACATACCAAGTGCGATGGTCTTAGGTGCCCTTACAGCAGAAATTTGGGCATTTGTTCAAAATGGGATAACGGCTTTAGCTCCAACACTTGAAACAAAGTATAAAGAGGGCGCATTGATATAATAAACAATAGCTCAATGACCTCAGAATTGAGAGATTTCGAAAATTCCAACTTATCGTGGGCCCTGTTTACAATTACTTTTGGAGTACTATTTTGGCCAGACTCACTTATATGTGAGTGGTGAAATTTTGTAAAGCTTTGATTCTGTTTCATTCACCCTTTGCCACAAAGGGTGTTTTTATTTTGCAGCTGTCATTTTATTCAGTAGATACTGAGCGATGGACTGTTTAGTTTTCGCAACTGCAAAGAGGCTTGATTTGGATAAGCGGGCATGATAGCCTTGTTCAAAATGGAAGATTGTATGTCAATCTACCCTTATACCAGACTGCTACCTTAAAAATTTGATATCATAAAACTACAATAATTGATGAAAGGGGAGTTCAGTTAATGGTAAAGATTGGACGGAATGATTTATGCCCTTGTGGCAGTGGGGAGAAATATAAGAAGTGCTGTGGGAAGAATAATGTTTTATCCATGGAACTCCTGATAGAAAAAGAACTGCATGAAATTCAGCTCGACATTCTTCATTATGCAATGGAAAATTACCAAGAAGAAATGGAAGATTATTTGGAAGAATGCTACGAGGAATTTGATATACCTGATGAAGCAATGGAGATGTTTAATTTCTTTGGAACTACATGGTTCATCACTTCAGTGGAAGTAGATGAAGAAACCATATTGGAAGAGTACATTGATCGGAATATAGAAAAGTTTAGCAGACAAAGAATAAAGGATATTTTGCGAACATGGAAAAAAGCTAAGCCTTCTGTGTCCATCATTCAACACCAAGAGGGGAATCAGCATATAACTGTTCAAGATATTTTTTCACAAGAGGTACAAAAGGTCAAAGTACTCGAAGAGGAACATAAAGTAGAGACTGGTGGTTTGGTATTGGGGACGATTTTACCTGCTGGGCCGACATCTGTATTTTTTACAACATTCCTTGATATGCCAGCTGATGAATCAGAGGAACTAAAAGACGCTGTATTATCTCTATATGATGAGAGTGGGGAAGAAAGCCCGGTTGACTTTATGGCTGCATCTTTTCTTGAAGTACTTGACCTCTTTATCTTTGGAAAAGCTGATGTATCAATTGACGATTTGGAATGGAAATCGGCCAAACATAAGGAAGTTGCTGTAAATTACCAAGAATATATGAAGAATTATGGGCATGAAGAAACCGTTATCCATCTAGGCGTATATCTCTGGAATACGTACTGTATGCGAAGAAATCCAACAATTAAAAAGTCAAACGTATATGAAGCAGCGTTAGTCTATTTAGTTGATAAGTTGCTCCCGTTCGGAGGGATGATAACACAAAAAGAATTGGCTGAAGAATTCGATATCTCCAGCAACAGTATCTCAACAAAGTTTAAAGAGTTAGAGAATGTCCTTTCTGAAGAAATCGAGGATCTGCATGATAAGCTTGAAACGATTGATGATGAAGATGCTTTCTTTGATGGTGAGCACATTTTTGGTGAAGAAAAGGTTGGAAATGCCTTCACGAATTCAAGAATAACGATGGAACGAGAGCTCCTTAACATGGAGAGGGAGATTGGTGACAGAGATTTTGAATCGATTGACGAATTGAACGATTTTATGAATAAACGGATAAATAATCAAAAACCGTCCCCGGCAAAATTATCCGACAAAGAAAAAGCGCAAGAACTATTATTTGATGCGTACGAAGCATCAGGAAGCAAGCGCCTGCAGCTTGCAAAAAAGGCATTGAAATTATACCCAAATAGCCCAGATGCATACAATATTTTAGCAGAGTATGAAATGAACCCAAAAGAAAGACAGAACCTTTACTTAAAGGGTATGGAAGCAGGAGAAAAGGAATTAGGACAATCATTTTTCAGTGAAAATAAAGGCCACTTTTGGGGGATTGTAAGCACACGTGCATATATGCGGGCAAAATTCAGTTATGGTTTGCTTTTACACGAAAAGGGCAAGCGTGAAGAAGCAATTGCGCAATATGAGGAGCTTCTGGAGTTGAATCCAATGGATAATCAAGGAGTCCGGTATGAACTATTCATCGCTCACGTGGAAAAAGGCTTGTTCCAAAAGGCAGAATCACTATTAAAGCAGTTTAACGAAGAAATAACTGCAAATGGTGCATTCAACAAGTTGCTAATCGAATACTTACAAAATGGTACATCGCAAAAGGCAAAAAAACTATTGAAAAAAGCAAAAGGTGAAAATCCATATGTCTTGGATTATTTAACCGGAAAAAAGAAACTTCCCGGAAATACCCCAGCCACATATGGATTAGGAGATGAATCCGAAGCGATTATTTATGCAGACCAGCATTTGCATTTATGGAGAGAGCATGTGGAATTGATTGAATGGTTGATGAAGGCCTAGTTGGCATGTAAATGAGAAGATGCGATCGACATTGAAGATTAATCAGCTAAAAGGTATAAGTACCTTTTTTTAAACAAAAGAGGAGATTAATTGGAGGTAATTAAATGAACGGATTAAAAGGAATCCACCACGTTACGGCCATTACAAGCAGTGCGGAAAAGAACTATGAATTTTTCACTTATGTTTTAGGGATGCGTTTAGTAAAGAAAACCGTTAACCAGGACGATATCCAAACGTATCACTTATTCTTTGCGGATGATACTGGCAGCCCGGGTACAGATATGACTTTCTTTGATTTTCCTGGCATTCCAAAAGGCGTACATGGAACAAACGAAATTTCAAAAACCTCTTTCCGGGTACCTAGTAATCCAGCCATCGATTATTGGGTTAAACGTTTTGACAGATTGGATGTAAAACATTCTGGGGTCAAAGAACAATTTGGCAGGAAGACACTTTCTTTTGCCGATTTTGATGACCAGGATTACCAATTGATTTCAGATGAAAACAATGAGGGCGTTGCTGCTGGTTCACCATGGCAAAAAGGACCGGTTCCTCTTGAATATGCGATTACTGGTTTAGGGCCAATCTTTGTTCGTGTCGCTAATTTTGCTCATTTTAAAGAAATGCTGGAAAAGGTTCTATTATTTAAGGAAATAGATAACGAAGGATCGTTCCATTTATTTGAAGTCGGTGAAGGAGGAAATGGTGCGCAAGTAGTCGTAGAATATAATGCGATTCTTCCTGAAGCAAGACAAGGTTTTGGTACAGTGCACCATGCGGCATTCCGTGTGGAAGACCGTTCTGTTCTTGAAGAATGGATTAGCCGTATGCCAAGTTTCGGATTCAATACGTCCGGTTATGTAGATCGCCATTTTTTCGAATCATTGTATGCAAGAGTTGCCCCACAAATCTTATTTGAATTTGCAACAGATGGTCCAGGATTTATGGGCGATGAACCTTATGAAACGCTTGGAGAAAAGTTATCATTGCCTCCATTCTTAGAACCAAAACGTGACGAGATCGAAAAATTAGTTCGGCCGATAGATACAATAAGAAGCACAAAAGAATTCATTAAGGAATAATAGAAAGAAAAAGCTAGTCTCTCCTTTGTATTTTTGCTCAATATTATCCTTGTAAAGGAGTGTAAGCTTACTATTCTTTCTAAAAACTATATAAGTTGAAAGCGGAGAAAAAACACAGTAAAGCCATCCTTTTATTAGCAGGGTGGCTTTTTGTCATAGCTTGACAGTGGGTGATGGTTTATTAAAATACTAACCAGTACTTTTGACAGGAAAGGGAGGGAGAGGTTTTCTTGTTGCGCTGATTGTATTTTTGTTTATTTCCATTCCTGTGTATGCCTTTATCAAAGTGTTTCTGAGTTTTAAGAGAGGCCAAGCAATGGATGCTTATTACTCCATCTTGATTTATTGTTTATTTTTGCGATCTTCTATCTCATACAGTCTTCGCGCAGGATGGTGATGAATACAGGGTCTTCTTTCTGCAACAGCTTTGTATCATTAACTTTTTTATATATCGCGAGACTTATACACTATTCCATTTAAAAAATCATTATGTAATCCAATGAAAATGGCGGAATACTTGGATTTAAATTACAAGATAAAGCTCATCTTAATGCGATAGATGAGTTTTTTTGACGAAAATGAGGGGTTATTGGCATCTCAAATTCCAAAAAATTTTTAAGTTTCAAAATTTTTTGTTGCCTTACAACTTTAAAGCGATGTAAAATAAAATACAATTCAGAATTTTAAGGGGAGGATAAAAAATGATAGAAAAGAAATTACAGGAACTAGGATACGACTTACCGACAGCACCACAACCCCTTGCAAACTATGTAACCGTAAATCGTACGGGAAATCTTCTTTTTACATCCGGCCAAGGATGCTTTCGTAATGGAAAGCCCGTTTACCAAGGGAAGCTGGGCCAGGATATTTCTGTTGAACAAGGTTATGACGCGGCTAGAATTACGGCCATCAATTTATTGAGTGTAGTAAAGGCGGAGCTGGGGGATCTAAGCAAAATAAAGAAGGTAGTTAAACTTCTTGGTTTTGTAAGTAGCACCAGCGATTTTTATGATCATCCGCAAGTAATCAACGGGGCATCCGATTTTCTCGTAGAAGTTCTTGGCGAGAAGGGAAAACATGCCCGGTCAGCCATTGGCACAAATGTTCTTCCAATGAATTTACCGGTGGAGATAGAAATGGTAATTGAAATCGAGGAGTAAGAAGCTTCTCGTAATAAATCATTTCCATCAGGGGGGTGCCCACATAACCCGGATTCTTCTCCATTTGGTGAGGAAGAACTTCGTACCGCTATTGCCGAGGACACATGCCGGAAAAACGACGGCCGTTCATGACCATAGTGTTGCTGTAAAGACGTCTTCCATGTGTTTAAAGAAGGAAAATACTTCGTCAGCAAACCAAGAAAGGTGCTGGCTTCAAAATAAAAAAACGGACAAACATAACAAATATTAGGAAAGGGAGGTTTGAAAATTGATTTTACCTAACGAAGTGGCTTATATGTCAGCAAGCGAATTAGCTGAGAGAATAAAGAATCGGGAACTGTCACCTGTTGAAGTAACCGAAGCGTTTATCGAGCGAATCGAGGAACGAAACAAAAGCTTAAATGCCTTTGTCTATTTTGGATATGAAGATGCATTGAGAAATGCAAAGGAAGCGGAGAGAGCAATCCTCGCTGGTGAGGAAGTCGGAACATTTCATGGAGTGCCTACTGCCTTAAAGGATTTGTTCGGATCCAAGCCGGGGTGGGTTTCAACTTTTGGAGGGGTCAAGGCTTTCAAGAACAACGTGGCCACCAATTATTGTGCTTATGGAGAGCGTATAGAAAAAGCGGGCGGCATACTAATAGGAAAAACAAATAGCCCTGTGTTAGGGTTTCGCGGGGTCACAGATAATTATTTGTTTGGCCCCACTCGGAATCCGTTTGCTTTAAACAGGAATCCCGGCGGTTCTTCAGGCGGCAGCGCGGCGGCTGTTGCCGATGGCCTTGTTCCGATCGCTCAAGGATCCGATAGCGGCGGGTCGACTCGTATTCCTGCAGCCTGGAGCGGTATTTATGGATTTAAACCTGCTGGAGGCCGGGTTCCTTTCCTGGGAAGGCCGGATGGATTCAGGACTCATATCTTTTCAACCGAAGGGACGCTCACTCGGACGGTTGAGGATGCTGCCATGGGCCTTAGCGTGTTAACCGGGTATGATGATCGCGATCCGCATAGCGCAAATGAAAAAGTAGACTTCATGGCCGCCTTGCACGGATCTATCAAAGGATGGCGAATTGCATACAGTCCAAACTTTGATGTGTACCCTGTTGACGAAGATGTTGCAAAAATAGTAGCCGATGCTGTAAAGGTATTCGAACAGGCAGGAGCGACGGTCGAAGAGGTCGAGCTGGGGGTCCCGTATCATCAACTGGAATTGAGCGATTTGTTTACCCGCATTGCGATGAGGGGATCGATTGGATTGATGGAAGCTTTCAAATCCAGAGGGATTGACTTACTCAAGGACCATCGTGATGATTTACCTCCGCAATACATTGAATGGATAGAAAAAGTGTATGAGAGTAATATGCTTGATGTGAATCGGGATCAAATAATGCGCACGAAAATGTATGATACTGTCCAAAATGTATTCAAAAACTACGATTTATTAATCACACCTACTGCGGCTGTTCTTCCTGTAGAGAACGTTCCAGGCGGCAATACAGTAGGGCCAACCCATATAAACGGGGAAGAAGTTGATTCCTTATTAGGGTGGGCCATGACGTTTATTACGAATTTAACAGGCCATCCTTCCGCATCGATCCCGGCAGGACTCGCGAACGGCCGTCTCCCGGTCGGTATGCAAATAATCGGGAAACGGTACGGTGATAGTGACGTGTTAACTGCGAGTGCTGTTTTTGAAAAACTTAAGCCATGGCAACACACCTATGACATTTGTAAAAACCGTCCATTAAGCGTCCCTCAACTATAAGATAATGGTAAGGAATGGGAGAATCATATGAAGAAACCTCATCCAATATTGGCTAGTTATATTCCGGTCGTAGAAGGTTTAGCCCGGACATTTGGAGAATTTTGCGAAGTTGTCCTGCATGATTTGAGAGAACTGCCTTCAACTATTATAGCTATCCATCACGGGCATGTGAGCGGGAGAAGCCTTGATGCGCCTATTACCAACCTGGGGTTAAAAATATTGCGGTCTGGTAAACATCATCAAGATTTTATCCTTAATTACGAGAATAAAAGTGTTAAAGACAAAATGATTAAATCCAGTTCTATTTTTATCAAGGATGAAAATCAGCAGGAAATCGGCTGTTTATGCATCAACTTAGATGTCACACACCTAACGATGGCAGAGACGATGCTGAAAAGTATCAATTCGATATCTCAACATGAAGGCCAAGCAAGTACTGAGGAATCCTTTGCTACTACTATTTCCGGGCTAATGGAACAAATTATTGAAGAATGCATCAAGAAAATTGGAAAACCTATCCCATTAATGCAAAAGGAAGAGAAAATGTCTTTTATAAGTTTGCTTGATGAAGCGGGGCTCTTCCAGATTAAAGGTGCTGTCCAGCAAATTGCTGAACTGTTGTCTGTATCAAAATACACAATTTACAACTATATTGAGAAGATCGAAAAAAACGCAAATAGAGTGTGAAAATATGACACTGCAATGCATAAAAAAACAATCTATCATCCACCTGAATAATCAGTTTTATGGGTGGATTTTTTTCCTCTAAATCAATGTTCTTTTCAAATTTCAGAATGTTATTCATCGTGGTGACGAAAGAATTTTATGATAACCGGACTTGGGGTGGAGGAATAGATGGTAACCTAACTGTGAATTTTTGTTGGTTTAATATTTTTTGGAAATAATAATTTAGAGGAAAAGTACGAAAAAGTGAGGTGCGGTCTTAAAGATTATCCGTGTTTTCATACGAATAATTCTACTAAATTTAGGGCGTTACATGCGCTGTAATTGAAAAACACTTAAGTTTCCAAAATATTTTTAACTGAAAAGAAGAAATAGTCTTTAAATTCACTAGATTCAGTGTTATTGTTTCAGTATAATAAAATAAAGGAAGGTGAAGGCTTCTTATGTCACAGATGTTAGCTTTAGTTATTCTGCTTCTTATTTTATTTATCGGAGACCTGGTCGCTGTTCGAACAAAAGCCTGGGTACCTTCTATGTTCGTCTGCGCCGTCCTGTTCCTCCTCGGGTATTGGACGTTCTTTCCGCAGGATATTGTCGCATTGGCAGGTGTGCCACCGGTCGTAGCGACTATGTTGATGTACTTATTAATCACAAATATGGGCACTTTGCTATCGATTCAGGAATTGAAAAATCAATGGAAGACGATTTTAATTGCCCTTTCAGGAATTTTGGGCATTATTGCCATTTTATTTAGTATTGGAACATTCATTTACGACTTTGAGACAGTAGTCGTAGCGATTCCGCCTTTAGTGGGCGGGGTAGTATCTGCATTAATCATGTCAGAAGGAGCAAAGGAAGCGGGTCTCGTGTCGCTATCCGTGTTTGCGATTGTCATCTATGTGATGCAGGGATTTGCAGGTTATCCATTAACGTCGATCATGTTGAAAAAAGAAGGAAAGAGGCTTCTTACGCAATATCGAAATGGACAGCTAACGATAAAAGAACCGGAAACCACTGCCCCTTTGGAAAAAGGAAAAACTGAGCTTAAGCTGTTTAAAAACATGCCCGCTAAATATAACACGGATTTCTTCAAGTTTTTAAGGCTTGCACTTGTCGCCTATCTTGCTTACCTGGTTTCTGCTATATCGGCGCCGATTGTGTCGATCAGCCCGTTTGTTCTTTGCTTATTGTTCGGTGTTATTGCTTCAAGCATTGGTTTTCTGGAAAAACAGGTGCTACAAAAAGCGAATGGCTTCGGATTTGCGATCATGGCTCTTATGCTGTTCATTTTTGATGGATTAAAACAAGCGACTCCAAGTATGATGCTCGAGATTTTATATCCTCTCGTCGGTACTATTGTTTTAGGTGTAATCGGTATGTATGTATTTTCATTCATTGCAGGTAAACTTTTAAAAGTCTCAAAAGAAATGGCGTTTTCTGTATCGTTGACTGCTTTATATGGATTTCCAGCTGACTATATTATCACCAACGAAGTCATCAAATCATTAACAGAGGATGAGAAGGAAAGAGAAGTTTTGACTAGCCGCATGCTGCCGCCTATGCTTGTTGGCGGATTCATAACGGTAACCATTGTGTCGGTTATATTAGCAGGTATTTTTGTAGGATTATTGTAAATAACGGAGGGGTATTGTGGAGAAACTCGAACAAAGGATTGAACAGCATATTCATACATTAAGGGAATTTACATCAACACCTCTTAGAGGCGTCACTCGGCTTACTTATAGCCATGAAGATTTACAAGCACGTAATTATATAAAAGAGAAAATGAAGGAATTTGGATTACAAATTCGGGAAGATGGTTTTGGAAATATCTTCGGTAAACTTGAAGGCACGTTAAAAGATGCACCCAGCGTAATGATCGGTTCTCATTTTGACTCGGTTCCAAATGGAGGGGCGTATGATGGTCCTGCAGGCGTTGTGGCAGGTCTGGAAGTGGCCGCTCTTTTCTCTAAGAATAAATTAATACCCAAATATCCATTAGAAATTGTTGCACTTGTAGAAGAGGAGGGTGCAAGATTTGGCGGTGGACTGATGGGATCAAGAGGAATAGTCGGGACGCTTAGTGAGGAAGATTTTAAAATTCAAAAAGATAAAGATGGTATCTCCACGGAAGAAGCGATGTCAAAAATCGGACTGGATCCGTCCCTTCCTAAAAAAAGAGATCCAAAAACGATGAAGGCATTCCTGGAATTGCACATAGAACAAGGACCGACTCTTGAGGAGAAAAACATTCCGATTGGAGTGGTTGAAGCCATTGTAGGTTTGACACAGTTGGAAGTGACGGTAGAAGGACAAGCTGGGCATGCGGGTACGACCCCGATGGATCGCCGGTCTGATACCTTAGTAACCGCTGCAAAGATCATTGGACAGCTTCCGGGACTTGCGATCGAGGAAGGAGAAGGGACGGTGATTACGACCGGCCGTCTCCATGTATTTCCAAACGGAGCAAATGTCATTCCGGAAAAGACGGTATTTACTGTGGACATCAGGTCCGGGAAGGAAGAAAATGTCCGTAACGTCATCCGGAAAACGAAAGAATTGATTCAGTCATATTGTGAAAATGGGATCCATACATCCGTTGAGGAACTTTTATACATTCAGCCAAAAGCATTGAATGAAGATATTCGTTCCCTTTTAAAGCAACAGAGCAGTCAATTGGAAATTCCGTATTGTTCCATCAACAGCGGTGCGGGCCATGACGCCATGGTTTTTTCCGATGTTA
The DNA here is from genome assembly GCF_003989135.1 of Peribacillus cavernae. GTDB lineage: Bacteria > Bacillota > Bacilli > Bacillales > DSM-1321 > Peribacillus > Peribacillus cavernae. The sequence continues at coordinate 47,111 of NZ_RYZZ01000043.1, read as the reverse complement.
CAGATGTAGGCATGATTTTCGTTCCAAGTAAAGATGGACTAAGCCATTGTCAGGAAGAATGGTCGGATTCACACCATTTAGCAAACGCTGTTCAAATCCTTTACGAAGCAGCTAAGAACTTAACGGAGGCAGAATAGAAATGATTCATCAAAAATTAAAAGACGCAATCCAACAATATAGTGAAGAACTGACAGAATTACGCAGAAAGTTCCATAGCGAGCCTGAATTATCATGGGAGGAAGAAAAGACGACTGCCTTTGTCTGTGAGTATCTGGAAAATTTAGGGATTCCATACCGAAGAACAGAACCGACAGGTGTTATTGCAAATATAGAAGGAGCGAAGGCAGGAAAAACCGTGGCTTTAAGGGGCGACATGGACGCACTTCCTGTTGAACAGTTAAACAAAGATTTGACATATGCTTCAAAGGAAGATGGGAAAATGCATGCGTGCGGTCATGATGCCCATACTGCGATGCTGCTGATTGCAGCTAAAGCACTAAACGAAATAAAAGACGAATTGCCAGGAAACGTTCGGTTATTATTTCAGCCTGCTGAAGAAGTTGCACAAGGTGCAAGAGAAATGATGAAACAGGGGGCTGTCGAAGGTGTTGATAATGTATTCGGCATACATATATGGTCACAGATGCCGACCCACAATGTGTCATGTACACCAGGGCCTTCTTTTGCTTCAGCGGACATTTTCAAGGTTACATTCAAAGGGAAAGGCGGACACGGCGCCATGCCGCAGGATTGTATCGATGCAGCAATCGTTGCCTCCGCATTTGTCATGAATGTACAAGCTGTCGTTTCAAGGACAATTGATCCCCAAAATCCAGCAGTTCTTACAGTAGGAAAAATGGCCGTCGGCACACGATTCAATGTGATTGCGGAAAATGCTTTCATAGAAGGCACCGTCCGATGTTTCAATCCTGACACGCGCGACCATGTTGAAAAACAAATCCAGCATTACGCCGAAAATGTGGCTGCCCTGTATGGCGCAAGTGCGGAGGTTGAATACATTCGCGGCACCCAAGCTGTCATTAATGATGAAAACAGCGCCAAACTAGTCCAAAAGGTCGCTTTAGAAGCATTCGGTGAAGACGTCTTATATAATGAAAAGCCGACGATGGGTGGCGAAGACTTTAGCTTTTATTTGGACGAAGTCCCCGGTAGTTTCGCTCTCGTTGGAAGCGGAAATCCCGAAAAAGATACGGAATGGGCACATCATCACGGCAAATTCAATATTGACGAGGATTCGCTAGTAACAGGAGCAGAACTATACGCTCAATACGCATGGGCATATTTGAACGAATAATGGTAAAATGGTTGTTCCAGATGCTAGAATTTTGGGACAACCTTTTTTGTGAAGAGAAGGATAACCTTTCGTTCTGAGTAAGTGACTATATGAATCATGGTAGTACCTGCTTGAATGCTGTGAGCTACCCGTATGGCATGTTCTTCTTCACCCGACATAATACCAGTGTGGTAATATAACAATCAAAGGAAAGAAGCTGAAAGTTAGCAACGCGATTAAGTAATTCACTCCTGAACAAGGACGATTATGCCAACCATAATCGTCCATTATTATTTTCTAAGTAAATCTCTTCGATAAGAATGTGTTCAAGAAGAGTCTCACCAGGCACAATCATATTCATATCCCCTTTGAATACTTTATACTTATATTTTAAAGTTAGATATAGGTTCAGCAAAATATAAGTCTTGATAACAGAAGGAAATATCCTCAGAAAGGAGCAAGGCATTTGGATATAAAGTTAAATCAAAAAGTCATTAAAGAAATGTGCGGTACCGTCTCCTTCAAAAGAGGAGACGCTTTCTATCATGCTAATAAAGTAACATTTGAAAAATACAGTCCCGATGGTTGTGAAGCAACAGTTACGGGAATGGAAGATTTCCATGTCACCATTGAAACGGATGCCGACGGAGGCTTTCGCACGAAATGCAGCTGCCCTGCGCTAGCTTCCTTTCAAAGGGATTGTCAGCATATTGCGGCTGTTTTGCTATCGGTTTACGAATATCAGCGTCAAGGAACAAGCCCGGCTGGTTCAAGAGAAGGTCAGTCCGGCTCCTCAACAAATCAGGCGCTTACAGAAGGTTTGCTGACTCTTTTCAATGATCAGCCTACACGATCAAGCGGCTATCAGCTTCACTTTGAAAAAAGAAAAGTGCTTGATGCAGAGTTCACGTGTAAACCCGTCACCATAGGCAAGGGACGCCACATGTTCGGAATAGAAGTTAAGATCGGTCCGGCCATTGTGCAAAATATCCGAGATTTTCTGGATCAAGTGAAAGAAGGGAATCCCAGCTTGCTTTCCAGTTCATTCACGTACGACCCGAGCCTTCATTGCTTTCAAAAAGAAACAAATACTGTTATTCAGCAGCTTATCCAAGTGACCCATGATGAAAAAGTATATGTTGACGCACTAGCGGACAAACCTGACTATACAATCAGCAATCACATATTACTGATTCCACCATCTTCTTGGGAACGGCTAATGCCTTTACTTATAAGAGCACCATTGGTGAAGCTTGGGTATGATGGGAATACATTTGAAGGTCTTCACGTATCGGACGAACCGCTTCCTTTACAGTTTGATTTTGCAGAGACTGAGGGAAAAGGCTATCAACTGAAGATCAAAGGGTTGAATCGTATGATTGTCTTGGATTCATACAGGTCTGTTCTATCTGGAGGAAAATTAGTCCAGCTGAAAAGTGAGGACTGCAAACGTCTTTCGGACCTGAAACAGCTGCTAAATGCTTCAGGAACGAATCAAATTCCGATTCCTCGGGAACAAATCAGTTTTTTCCTGGAAAAAGTGGTTCCAGGTTTGAAAAGGTTAGGCGATATCCAAATATCTGGAGCTATTTCCGAGTTTATGAAGACACCGTTGATTGCCAAACTATACTTGGATCGTGTGAAAAATCGCCTGCTTGCCGGGCTGGAGTTTCACTATGAAAATTTCGTGATTAATCCTCTTGAAAGTCGCGACCTCCGGGCAGGCTCCATGATTATAAGGGATGTGGAGAAGGAGGATGCGATCCTGCGGCTGATGGAGGATAGCTCGTTTGCCAAGACGGACAGCGGATATTTTTTGCATAATGAAGAGTTGGAGTATGAGTTTTTGTACCATGTCCTTCCGAAACTTCAAAAGCTTGTACAATTATACGCTACTACGGCAGTGAGAAACCGGATTTTCAGAGGAAATGGTCGTCCGCAGGTTAGGGTGAAGGTCAAAAAAGAACGGACCAATTGGCTGGAATTCAAATTTGAAATGGAAGCTATTCCTGAAAAACAGATTCATGAGGTTCTTTTAGCGTTAGAGGAAAAACGGAAGTATTATCGTTTGCGGAACGGATCGCTACTCTCATTGGAGACAAGGGAATTTGAAGAAATCAATCGTTTTCTGAATGCACTTCCGATTCAGAATGAAGATCTGGACAGTGGCTTGAAATTACCAATTTTACAGGGTCTTCAGCTTCTTAATTCTATTGATGATAGTAATGCATTCACGTTAGAGGAATCATTCCGTCAGTTCTTGGAAAACATCCGCAATCCGGGCAGTCTGGAGTTCGAGGTGCCGAAGAGTGTAGAGCCGATATTGCGAGACTATCAAAAACGCGGCTACAAATGGATGAAAACACTTGCCAGTTATGGCTTCGGAGGGATTCTCGCAGATGATATGGGACTGGGTAAAACGCTGCAAAGCATTACGTTCATTCTATCAGAGCTTCCGAACATCCGTAAAAGCGAGCTCCCGGTCCTTATTGTTTGCCCATCATCTTTGACGTATAACTGGCTTAGTGAAATCATCAAATTTGCTCCGGATTTACAAGCCGTTGTCGTTGATGGCAATCAAACAGACAGGTTCAAGATACAGAAAGATATAACAAATATGGATGTCGTCATTACCTCCTATCCGTTGTTACGCAGGGATATAAATTGGTTTGAGAAACAAGCCTTTCACACTTTGTTTTTTGATGAGGCTCAAGTCTTCAAAAATCCTGTGACACAAACAGCACGAGCGGTGAGAAGGATAAAGGCAGATTATCGCTTCGCCCTCACTGGTACACCGGTGGAGAATTCACTAGAAGAGCTGTGGTCCATTTTTTACGTTGTCTTTCCTGAACTATTCCCGGGGTTAAAGGAATACAGTAACCTCTCAAAGGAAACGATTGCCCGGAGGATCCGTCCATTTATGCTCCGCAGGTTGAAAGAGGATGTACTTTCAGAGCTTCCTGAAAAAATCGAGTCGTTGGAATCAGTGGAGTTGCTTCCTGATCAGAAGAAGCTGTACGCTGCCTATTTGGCGAAGCTGAGACATGACACGTTTAAGCATCTGGACAAGGATACTCTCCGGAAAAATCGTATCAAAATCCTCGCAGGTTTGACTCGGTTACGACAGATTTGTTGTCACCCAGCCTTGTTTGTGGACGGCTATCAAGGTAGTTCAGCGAAATTTGAACAGCTGAAGCAAATTGTAGAGGAATCAAAGCTTTCTGGAAGGAGGGTATTGATTTTCTCACAGTTTACGAAAATGCTTGAGCTCATAGGCAGAGATTTAGCGATTCAAGGGCTGCCTTATTTCTACCTTGATGGACAAACCCCATCAGAAGAACGGGTGGAGATCTGCAATCGATTTAATGCAGGCGAACGTGATTTATTCCTGATTTCCTTGAAAGCAGGCGGTACAGGCCTCAATCTGACGGGTGCCGATACCGTTATTCTATATGACATTTGGTGGAATCCTGCAGTCGAGGAGCAAGCAGCTGACCGCGCCCATCGCATTGGCCAGACAAATGTTGTACAGGTCATCAAGCTTGTTGCCCGCGGTACAATCGAAGAAAAAATGAATCAACTGCAAGAGAAAAAGAGACATCTAATTGAAGAAATCATCGATTCTGAGGAGAAAGCGCCATCTGCTCTTACCGAAGAGGACATTCGGGAAATATTGATGATTTAGAAGGAGTTAAGTACAACTCAATTTGGAATAAGGCAACCCCTCTTTTAGGTGTCGCCTTACCCGCTCTGTGCCGAATTGCATTTTTTTGAATCAACAATTCCGTAGGATTAGGGATGTAATATTAGTCTGTTTCCGCTTTTTGCGTAAAAAAGGTTGCAACCAGTTGGTCAAGCTTTTGGAGTTCTTTTTTTTCAAAAGTTTCTTGCCCCTCCTTCAATGATAAGAGGGCACTTTTAACGAGAAATTTCCGAGGATTCTTTGAATTCGAAAGTTCATCTTGAACAAAGTCCAGCAACTCTAGGTAATTAGACTGTTCTCTGTTATGGTTTACAGCTTTTTTTAATGCTAATACTGTGTGATAAAGCTCCTGTTGAAAAGCTGGGTCAGTATTCTTGCTGTCTGGCAACCACCTATCTAAGAACTCAGGTTGGATCAATTGATCACCTGCTTCTGAGACTTCGTCAACCATCTTCACTGTTCGCTCCACACTATAACGGACTACTTGGTGCATGCTAGCGTTTGAATCATATGCCATAGCTTGATATTTAAGGTTATGGTGTATAATTCCCATAAACATTATGGCGCAATCTAACAAATAAGGTTTTCTACTTTCGCCGAAGATGTCTATAAACCGACGGAATAACCAGTGAAGCATTCTCAGCTGGCCTTGTTTTATGAAGGGTTTAAGATCGGCATCATTTAAAACGAGTACTTCTTCAAAAAGGGTCATTAACTTATTTGCTCTATTTGTTTTCATTTGATATTCGATTTGTTTAATGAAGATTTCAATATTAGAAGGATCTTGGCCAATGAGTAATCCATTACGCTCCTTTTCCAGCCTCTTGTAAATTGTTTTAAAAAGAGTGACTAATAATTCGTTTTTTGATGAAAAATAATTATAGAATGTTCCTTTAGAAATTCCGCTATAGTCCAATATGTCTTGAATGGATGTGTTTTGAAAACCTTTGTCAATAAATAATTGGTGGGCCATTTTGATAACATGCTGTTTCCTGTCGTTCATATAATCACCTTTTATTTTTAGTTATACTGCCGGTATAGAATACATATTATATTATTTGACTTGTTTTAACAAACACAGTAAACACAAGAATATTTTTATTTTGCAATATTTGAACTGATGGTATATTATATTGTATGTGTGAAATTGTGGTTCAATATCATGAACCAAAAGTCTATAGGGGGAAAAAAATGGACCATACCATAAAAAAGACTGATCGTCCACCGTACGGGCTTCTTGCTGTGCTGATGATTGGAGCATTTATTGCTTTTTTAAATAATACATTATTAAATATCGCGTTGCCTTCGATTATGACGGACTTGGATGTTGATGCAACCACTGTCCAGTGGTTGACTACAGGTTTTATGTTAGTTAATGGAATTTTAATTCCAACAACCGCATTTTTGATTCAAAAATATTCTGTTCGGCGCTTATTTCTGGTGGCCATGGGCTTATTCGCCACCGGGACCATTATTGCCGGTATTGCCCATGCATTTCCTGTTTTATTAACAGCTAGGATGGTTCAAGCTTCAGGTTCAGCGATCATGATGCCGCTGTTAATGAATGTAATGCTTGTGAGCTTCCCGATAGAAAAAAGGGGAGCAGCAATGGGAGTCTTTGGACTAATCTTAATGTTCGCACCAGCAATTGGACCGACTTTATCTGGCTGGATCATCGAACATTATGATTGGAGAATGCTTTTCCACTTTGTCACACCCATTGCCATTGTTGTCCTCTTGATTGGCTTTTTCTTGCTTAAGGATAAAAAGGATAAGGTGGATATACGGCTTGATTTATTTTCGCTGCTATTATCAAGCGTTGGCTTTGGCGGCTTGCTATATGGATTTAGTTCTGCCGGCAGTAAAGGCTGGGATAGCCCTCAAGTCTATGGGACATTAATCGTTGGGATCAGTTCCTTAGTATGGTTTATTTTGCGGCAATTAAAGCAAGAACGGCCGATGCTGAATTTTAGGATTTTTAAATACCCAATGTTTTCCTTATCATCGTCCATTACTATGGTCGTTAATATGGCTCTGTTTTCCGGTATGTTATTAATTCCGATCTATGTTCAGACGATTCGCGGGATATCTCCGGTGGATGCGGGGTTAATGATGTTGCCAGGGGCCCTTTTGATGGCTGTCATGTCACCGATTACGGGGAGACTATTTGATAAGTTTGGAGGACGTATATTAGCGATCGTTGGCTTGATCATTACAACGGTAACCACTTATTATTTTAGCCAATTAACAATGGATACTACGTATACCAACTTAGTGATCTTAAACTCTGTACGGAGTTTAGGCATGTCGATGGTATTGATGCCGGTTTCGACAAATGGCTTAAATCAGCTGCCAGCACGCTACTATCCACATGGTACGGCCATGAACAATACATTAAATCAAGTATCCGGTGCAATTGGTACAGCGTTGTTGGTCACAGTCATGTCCACTCGTACGGAAACGCATGCCACTGAATTAATGAAAAATGCGGCAGGCCAATCACTGCCTGAAATGCAGCAACAAATCGCTATGAGAGCAATGTTAGAAGGAATTAATGATGCTTTCTTTGTAGCTACATTTATTGCCGGCGTTGCACTCATACTTGCTTTCTTTATCAAACGTGCAAAACCAGCGGAAGATACAATATCCGGAAAACAAGCTGAAAGTAAAAATCTAGCGAATTTGGTGGAGAATTAAACTTTAAAAATATAGAAAAAGGCTCATCCGAATAATACTTTTGGATGAGCCTTTTTATCGACAAAAACCGGGGTGACAGGCACTGTCATTATGTTACCTGAACATATGCCAACTCTTTAAAGCAATCCACTGCCTTGGCTGGATCAACTGAATACCCCAACTCATTCATTGCATCTCCGATCATAAGAACCGCTTTTTCTAGCATCTCTTCCGTCGTATTTCCCATATGGCCGATCCGGAACGCTTTTCCTGCCAAATGGGCAAGGGCTCCGGCGACAATCAGACCTTTTTCGGCAAGGGAAGCACGGAAAGCAGCATCGTCCATTCCCTCCGGATAAAGAATGCAGCTGAGTGTGGCAGCAGCGGCATCTTCTTTTGCCAAAGCTGTCATCCCATATACAGCGAGCGCGGCTCTTACTGCTTTGCCGAATGCCTCGTGACGCTTATATCTGTTTTCCATACCTTCGTCCAACACCAATCTCATGCCTTCATCGTAGGCGTAAATGAGGTTCACCGGCGGAGTCGCGAAGTATTTTTGGGGATCATTCATGATCGGAATCCAATTGTATATATCACAGTAGTAGGCAGGCACACGTTCGATTTTTGCTCGTGCGTCCAACGCTGTTTTGTTAAAGGCGACGATTGCCAGGCCTGGCGGCACGCCAATGGCTTTTTGGGAACCTGTTAAAACGACATCAATTTTATGATGCGAATCTCCATACGTCCTGCTCATATCTTCTTCCATCGCCGCAGTCGCGCAGACGCCATCGAGTATGACGAGTGCCCCATGTTTTTTAATAATCGGGACAAGCACATCCAAATTGGCCGCGACGCCTGTCGATGTGTCGGCATGGGTGATCGTAACCGCCTTGAACTTCCCTTTAACGAGTCTCTGCTCAACATCATCCGGGTTAACTTGCTTTCCCCATTCAGATTGGAGTACGTCTACTTCAATGCCAAAAGCTTCCCCTAATTTAATGAAACGATCACCGAAGTAGCCCTGGCTGATGACTAAAATCTTTTCACCCGCAGCAACCGTATTAACAAGGGCCATTTCCATTGCCACTGTTCCAGATCCGGCTATCACAAACACTTCGCCGTCCGTTTTCAGCATCGTCCTTGTTTTATCAATCGCGCTCCGGTAAATAGCTGCAAACCTCGCATCTGTGTGACTTCTTGTTTCACTAGCCAAAGCGTCGTAAATGGAATCGACGACTGGTGTTGGTCCAGGTATAAGCAGCATCTCTTCATTTCTCATTTTCCATCCTCCTAGTTTACTGTTACAAAAAATGAATAAACCCATTTCTCAATCTTAACTATTTCGATAATAATCAGTAAAAACCTTTTTTTCTTGCTCTATCATAATGGAAGTCTTTTCGTGGAAAGATTCAAGAACAGTTAGAATTAGTAAAAAAGCTTTAGGCATTTATAAAATAAAAGAGATACCTTGCCCAATGGCGCTTTTTTCAAAAAGAAGAACGACCCAATTAAGGTTTCCTGCTTTTATTTGTTATGGGTCAGAGAATCGACCATTATAACTCTCATGAATGCTAGATATTTATGTTAATATTAGTAAAGAGATTATGAAGGATGGTTCCTAAACCTTTCTTCTTTACCCAAACGAGGCAGGTATACTAAATGCATTTGTTATAAAACGTTTGGAGGAACATTATGAAAACTGAAAAACTCCAATTACACAGGAGGAAAAACTTCTGAGTAAATATACTTTATTTAAATCAGTTAATGCTATTCTTTTTTTTTTGTAAAGGAAGGCGTTAGAGAGGGTGATCGAGGACTTGTTAACCAGATGCAATGGAGTGGTGGCAATGCAATAAAAATAAATAGTAGTGTCTATATAAACACGAAATATGGAAATTTATTAGTTAAATAAAAAGGAATCCTGCGTAATCGGAAAGAAACGTGGCTTGAGTTGTCACTGTGGAATCACATGTTGCGGCCATACTTCAAACTACATAGAAGAACTATTGTTACTGTCCCGTTGGATTTCGAAGTTTTTTTTCATGTTGAGCATTTTTAAGGGAAAGATAATCAACTGTTTCTTGGGTTTCAGATAATTCTATTCGAAAGGTATTCAGGTTTGTTTCAATGCTGCTAAATCCCTCGTCCATTCGATTTTCGAGATGTTCTTTCATAACATTCAACTTTTCATCAATGTGAGCAGAATGGAGTTTTAAAGCTGTTAGTATTTCTTGTACTCCTGTTTGATCCATGATTTTCACCTCCCTTTTATTAATTATAACCTCCCTGATAAATAAGAATCTAGTACTCTTTTCTGCCAAAACATTTAAGAAGGAACTCAAGTACACTGAAATGGACTGAAACTCACTCATTTATCCTGAAAATCTCGTTAGACGGTCGAGTTAGACTGCGCTTCTATCTTAAATGGGAGGTATGCTCGCACTAAAGGAAAAAGTGTGGGAAGGACACAGATGTACAATGCATTATCCATGGCGAACAGTGGCAGGCACTGTTCGCTAAAACAGACACTCCTTAATTGGTATAAAGAATATCAGCATGAATATGAAGCAATCGAACATGCTGTGAAGTTGTTGGAGTTTTCCCGGAGATGAATCTTTCACTTTCTAAACATTGGTCAGCTATATTAGAACCAAAATCCTTTGACCTCTGTGAAGTGGCAATTATTATAACAATGCTATCTACCACAAAGCCGGTTTAACAACCATAAACCAAAGCATTACCATTAACAGGGCGATGTATATCCAAATCGATCGCTTTAGCCTCGCTGCTAATTCATCTCTATTCTGCCCTTCTTCATGGAACTTCCTAAGCTTAGGTGAAAACGCACGGGCCAGAAAGAATAATGAACAAATCAGGATGATAAGGGTCATTACAAGCCACGGTTTACTCCAAGTCCAAGGTCCTAAAATGACCAGCAGGATTCCTGTTACAACCAGCACATGACCTGAATGCTTGGCAAGGCGGACAACAGACCGGAATGTGTCAAGATAGGCGCTCATTTCAGATTCTTTTGCTATGCGTAATTTTTTAGCAATTGGCAATAGAATAAAGAAAGGGCCAATTGATACGATGACGCTAAGAACATGAATATATATTAGTATCCGATACAATAGATCCATTTTTATGTGTTACTCATTAACTGGGCTGAACTCATGCACCCATACTCTCATTTTCGGAAGCCATGTCATTCCCGGATGATAGGACAAAATAGATTGCTTATATGCCTCTGCGGTCTCATAGCCCTCCCGGCGGGCATCTTCATTTGTTAGCTCGCCTAGCGACTGAGAATACACACATTCCACTACGAACTTTTTATCCTTTAATACCATTACTTCTCCTGCATCAGCATATCTTCCATTCCGGCGCGTTGCTGTTTTCTTGCCCTCGAGGACTTTTATTACATCGTCCGGCTTTGTTACGAGTCGATCAATCGTACATGTTTTTGGTGGCAGTTCATTGTTTGCTTCATGGTCAGTCACGTAAAAAACTCCCTTCATCTCTTATAACCTTTTTAATGTATAATATCAGGCGTGTTGATTAACCAAATTTATACAGTGGAGTCGACAGGACTTGCCCACGATGGGCCACTTGGTGAAAAGCTTGCAGACCCCCGTTTTATATTGGTAGAAGACCGTGCTTATTTTAAAATCAAGCGTATTGATCAGTTTGTTTCTAACGGCCAATCCTTTGTCATCCGTATGAAAGAAAATATCGAAATTGTAAGGCCGCACTCCTTAAAGCGACTAGCCCGGGAATCCTCACCCGTCACCAAGGATATGACTTGTCTGCTAGGGACTCCTCAGTCCCGTTCTGCCAGGCGTCATCGTGTCGTTTTCTTTAAAGACAATCAAGGGCGTGAGATCCGGGTGGTAACAGACCTGATGAATGTCTCTGCGGAAACCATTGCAGACATGTATAAAGCGAGATGGAAAATTGAAACGTTCTTTCGATGGATCAAACAAAACTTAAATGTGCCTGTTTTGTTTGGGACAACAGAAAATGCGGTTTATAACCAGTTATTCGCCGCATTAATAGCCTATGTCCTATTAAAATATCTTTTGTCTCATTTCAACGGCTTTGGTTTAGCGATCAACTTCCCATTGACTGGGCTTCGGAGTTGGCCATGATTATAAGAAAGATCTCCAGGAACGAAGGGATGGGTCTGTAGACCCACCTGACTCACTAAGGAACGATTGCCACAGACACCTTTATCCGTTCAATTTCCCTTTTAACATTTAGAAAATCCAAACGATCAGCAGCAAGGGATGGCATCATTTTAATATATGTGGGTCGTGACCAGTGCTTTCCTTTTTTACCGGAATGCAATCAATGGTTTTGGAAAAAGGTCATTTACATAAAAAAATTCTGACCTTCTTTAATCAAACTTTTAGGCCTTTCTCACATAATGTCTAATCTTTCTTTAAGACTATACACTTTGAAAAAGTAAATTAAAAGAGAAGGGCCTAATAGAGAGAGTTTGGTCATTGTCTTCTTGAATAATCCAAGTCTGTTCCGCATCTGTGACGTATAAAAATGTATCGATTCCTACCTTATCTTCAGTAAGTTTATAATCAAAAAGTGTATTCAGTTTTCCGTGTCTTTCTTTTAATGCGTGTATAAAATCAGAAGGATAGTGAACAATGTCTGCCTCTGTTAACTCGGTGTTATGAAGAAGTTTATCTATTATTATTTCAAATAACGATTCTTCAATCGTAAATGCTTCAGCATGCTTATTTGAATGACTCAAATCCATTAGACCACAAATCTTCGAATCACTTACTTCCTTAAACAATTTATGAACACGGTTATTGTATGTTGATTGCTGTACAGTAAAATCAACTCCGCAATACAGTGATGTATTGGTCATACCTTCATCAGTCGCAATTTGACATCTAAGAACCCTGGGTGTTTTGGTTAGTTGAAGTAGAAATTGTTGGAATTCAGTTTCTAATATTTCTTGATTTTGTTGAATGGTTAAAAGATCTTTTGATAGTAATCCATTTGTAGCACTATCTAGGCGATGTTCCAATTCATCTTCGGAAATCTCGCCGAAAGTTTCTTCTTTAATTGAATAAGCGGCTTCCGCTCCGCCTACTAAAATTAGAGATAAGATTAATTCTTCTGCGGTAAGAGAATAGGACAATTTTAATCCATCCTTCCTAAATATGATTTCAATATAAATAACATTCCATTTTCAACAAAAAATTTCTAACAGGCTTATCCTAATGTGCCGAATAAATAAAAGAAAACAATTAAAAGAACAAGCAGGAGCACAGCGTAGAAAAAAATGACTATTCTTACAACAAACCAGTTAAACCGTTCATATAATCTCATAGCTACATAGAGAGTAGGTCCTAAGAATGGAGTATATAAGAATTCAAGAAAATCCATATCCATCACTAACCACTTATATAATCCTTTACCTGCTGAATAACTAATAATAAACAAAAAACTAAATAATAGATTTATAGTAGCTAAAATGCCCAAGATACCTAATAAAGTGGTTATTATACCTAACACGATGTAACATCCTTTAACTAAATTTATATAGAGGCTTATGCTTGGGCTAAGAGTTATTAATTCAATAGCGTCATGAACACCAGTAGGTCATTTACTTCATAAAATTGACGGGTCACTCTAACACTACTCCATTAAGTAAAAAACATTGATCTATGTGTTTATCGAACTGCAAACTTATAAAATAAGATAAAGAAAATAATTAATAGTAAAAGAAGCAAGATGGAATAACAAATAAGTAAAAGTCTTGCAACAAACCAATTAGAGCGTTCATATATTCTAGTGGCCACACTGTAAGTGGGGCCGAACAAAGGGAAGTATATGATTTCCAAGAATTCAGCTTCTTTCACTAGCCACCTATAAAAGCCGTTTGCTATTGTAAAACTAATAATAAAAATTAAACTATATAATAAATTAATTGTAGCAAAAAAACCAATGAGACCAAATACTATGGAAATAGCTACATACATGTTCTAACATCCTTTGCTGAAATTTATGGACAAAAAAATAAAAGATTAAGTATTGAAATATTGAAATTAACCGTTGATTTCAAATCCTTATACTACTATGCAAATGAAAAGGGTTCGGAACCAAAATTGACATTAAATAAAATATTTTTTTATGACCATCCCAAAAGTTTATCCTTAAATCCATCAAGCGATTCCTTGGCATCTTTTAAAGCATTTTGAGCCTGCTCTTTAGTATTATGTAAGGCTTTACCAGTGGCAGCACCGGCATCACTCATCCACTTATTTGTATATTTTGAACTCCATTCACCAACACTACTTCCTATCGCACCGCCTATCACGGCACCTGCTGCCGCTCCGAAAGGTGCAAAAGGACCGGAAACCACTCCACCTATGGCTGCCCCAATATAGGTTCCAACTGCTGCTCCAGATACGCTACCAACTAGTTTATTTACTTCTTCACCAACAACTCGTCCGTTCTGCTCATAAAGCCTTTTTCCATTGTATTTATCATTATTCTGATTAAATCCAGATCCTATGTTATATAGTGCTGATACAGCACCAACTGCTACAGCGGCTCCTGCTGATGTTTTACTTGCTAGCTTCTTAAATGTCTTTTTATCAATCAACATATCACGAGCGGAGTTTTTGAAGATCTTGCTTTTTACTGTTTCATGGATAGGCCTGTTGCCGGTCACTACTTTTAATGCCATTCCTTCCATCTTCTGAAGAGTTGAACGATTATCTTTGAAGTTTTTTAGTTTCTCAATGTTTTTATTTTGGACTTTTAGCGTTTTAGTAATAAACGCGTGGCCCTTACCCTTTTGATTTAATCCTTTAATCAATCGTCTTGTTAGTGTAGGTCCGATATCACCCTTTAGAAATTTTAATAGTTTTCTATTGTATGTAAAAGCGTAGTGGTTTTTCTTCCTAGTGTATTCTATTCTCAATAATCCTGATTTCTGAGAAGCCATCATTATGGCTAAAGGCAGTGAAGCGCCAATGGCTCCGTCCTTTAATGCTGAAAGAAATTCTGCTGAATCATTAGATTTATCCATTCTTTCTAGTTCTTTATTATTTTCAAAATCAGTCAAAAGTTGAGCAGCTTTTTCACGAGAAGACATTTCAAGTCCGCTAATATCTCCATTTGCTAATTTTTTCATAAGAAGTCCGGAATGATATCCATTAATACTTAAATCTTTACTATGAAACATTGTTTCTAACTCTTTCACATAATCAGCCATTATTTGAATGCTTTCTGAAAAAGAATCGAGCCGGTTTGTTTGCTGACTGTCAAATTGATGAAGCTGTTCAACCGTCCTATCTTTATTCATCTGAGCATCATTTACTTGTTGGATAAAGTTGTCGTCCTGAAGAATGGTATAGAAACTATGTCCTGTACACTTTGGATGATACTGTTTGTTTCATTTGTTAATTCGATTGTAGTGTTCATCGCTTTTTGCAGGCCATTGTCCAGATCTCCCTCTAAAAAACTTTCACTTATAAAACCACTTTCGGAGGGTTCAAATGAATGGAGAGCATCCATAAGATTGATTAAAGTTATTTCGTATTGGTCAAGTGATGATTTATAATATGCTAAAAAAGGCACGTGGCAATCCTGAAAGAACGAACGGATTGCTTGGCCGCCTTCACCATTAAATGAATTTTCAAGTGAAATAATTCCATTTACAGCAGATTCAATTCGTTCAATTTCATTTCTTTGTGAAGTTATTTTTTCTAGTATCTTATGTACTTCTGTAAGTAATGATGCAATTTCCAATGTTTTCATCAAAGATTCACCTCTTTAATAAAAATAAAAAACTGTATTTTATTTAACCTTACATTTGTTGGTGGTTCTATAGAGTTGATTTAAAATTTAGATAATTAGTTTAAACATGTTTACATTCTCTCAGCTTTAGAAAAAGGTTTCCTTAAGCGGTGTTTTCCAAAATTATTAGATACTTTCCTTAATAGAATTAGCAACTTGAGCATCAGTGGCTATCAAATCCGTTGCAGCTTTATTAGTATAATGAATATTATTTAATAGTAAAGCTTTATAAGAATCCAGGACCTGTCGTAATGATTCATTAATCGTATTCAATTTCATTACTACATCCAACTGATTTCGTGTTGAAATTGGTGAACCAGGCTCTGTTTCCAATTCGGTGGCAGCTGCTTTCAATTTCGCTAAAGAACTTTCGATCTGATCCATATCGATTTGAATTTTCGTACTCACAAACAACACTTCCTTATATATATCCATTATTAATTTTTACTTCGTTTGCTTTTCTTTTTCTCTTCTTGCTTGCTCTTCTAGATAACCAATGCGCTGTTTCAGTGCCTCAATCTCAAGTTCAATTTCAGAAATCTTATTATCTACTAAAGAAATTACTTCATTTAATTGACGATTCTCAAGATCGATATAACTTGTTAAAAAGCCCCCTAGACGAATGTCCTCAAATTTCGCAGCTAAGGTTCCGTGCCAAGAATATGGAGAAAGTTCGGGATAAGAGCAAATCTTTTCATTGTAAAAAAACTCATCTTGGACACTTTCCAGATTTGCTTTGCAGGTTTTCAAACGAACGAGCTGTTCCTGTTTTTCATGCAAAATGGCATAGAAAGCGGTTAACACAATGAATTGCACCTCTCTCTTTAAGAATTATCTGATAATCATTAAATATATAGGAATGATGAACTTATATACTCTGGAAAATGCAAAATTTTTCTTGCTTTATAATATAACATGAAATAAGAGGTTAGTGATGAATTTATTGGTATGTTTTTCCTAAAAAACAGAGTAAAGATAAAAACAATAAGCTGAATGGTCAGTAAAGAACATGGATTATTTTCTAAAGAAAACAGCACTTAATCCGATACAAAAAATAAGGTAATTCGACAACATTGTAAAGGATATGTGAAATTACTACTAATTTCAACAAATTATTCAAACTTTACTTTAATTTGGATATACGGGTATGTTACTATACCCTTGGATTGCTACTATTGGAACTTGATAGTTTTAGAAATTTTTTAGTAAAAATAGATTAGTAGGGAGATTGAGATGAAAAACATAATAATACCGAGTCTCTGTTTTGCCGTATTATCAACGGCAGCTTTGGAACAGACTGTAAACGCGGCCCCGTTACCCACGCAGCAAGTAAGTGCAAATACAAGTATAAAGTATGTAAATGTGAGTCCAGGTTCTGATTTAAGTATGCGTAAAAGTGCATCCACAAATGCAGCCCTGATTACGAAACTGTCAAAAGGTACCCAAGTGACCGTTTACTCGCAGTCAAATGGCTGGTCCAGGGTAAACGTAAACGGGAAGACTGGCTACGTCAGCTCTCAGTACCTTACATCCACAAAACCCCCTGGTACTTCGTCAAGCACTCAAACAACCACTAAATATGTAAATGTAAGTGCCGAATCTAGCCTTAATTTACGGAAGAGCGTTTCAACAGGATCGCCTCTCGTTGCTAGATTAACCAAAGGCACACAAGTTACCGTTTACTCAGAATCTAAAGACTGGTCCAAGATTAAGGTGAATGGAAAAGAAGGATATGTGAGTTCTAAATATCTTACTTCCACAAATCCAACTGGCTCAACGTCAACCAAAAGCAGTACGTCAACCAAAACCCCCGCCACTAGTAAATATGTCAGTATAAGTGCCGGTTCTTTGAATTTACGTAAGAGCTTGTCCGAGAGTGCTTCCGTCATTGCAAAACTCTCCAAAGGTACAAAGGTTACGGTTTATTCGGAATCGAATGGATGGGCTCGAATTAATGCGAACGGCAAAGATGGCTACGTAAGTTCAAAGTATCTATCTGCATCTAACCCTAGTCCGACTGTCACAGCAACCAAAGCAAAAATCACAACGAAGTACGTCAGCTTAAGTTCTGGCATGTTAAATATGCGCAAGAGTGCGTCTTCGGGTGCGAACATTGTTACAAGAATAGCCAAAGGGACCCAGGTTACCGTTTATTCCGAATCCAATGGCTGGGCTAAAATTAAGGCCAGTGGAAAAGAGGGGTATGTCAGCACAAAATATCTTTCTGCAACCAAACCGGGTACTGCAAAACCTGTACCCGAAATAAAAACGACAACTAAATATATCAATGTAAGTTCTGGCTCATTGAATATGCGCAGCAAACCGTCTACCACTGCGTCCGTCCTTGTGAAGCTAGAAAAAGATATGCCGGTTACCGTTTATTCCGAATCCAATGGCTGGGCTAAAATTAAGGCTAGTGGGAAAGAGGGCTATGTCAGCACAAAGTATCTTTCGACAACCAAGCCGGGTACTGCAAAACCTGTACCTGAAATAAAAACGACAACTAAATATATCAATCTAAGTTCGGGATCGTTGAATATGCGCAGCAAACCGTCTACCACTGCGTCCGTCCTTGTGAAGCTAGCGAAAGGTATGCAGGTGACTGTGTATTATGAATCCAATGGCTGGTCCAAAATTAAGGCGAATGGAAAAGAAGGATATGTCGGTTCAAAATATCTCTCGCCATCTAAACCAGGAGTTGAAGAAACTGAACCTGAAGCTATACCCACAACTAAATATATCAATGTAAGTGCCGGTTCTTTGAACATGCGTAATAAACCGTCTGCAGATGGATCCATTATCGTTAAACTGGCAAAAGGTATGCAGGTTACGGTTTATTCCGAGTCTAACGGTTGGGCGAAAATAAAAGTGTATGGGGAAGAAGGGTATGTCAGCTCTGAATATCTTTCAGCTACAAAACCTGGAACAAGCCCAAATACAGATACGGACACTGATACCGAAAAAACGACTTTGAAATTTGTGAATGTAAGTGCTGGTGCAGCATTAAATATGCGTTCGGCAGCTTCCCCAACGGCTTCGATCCTGACAAAGCTTGCAAAAGACACAGCAGTAACCGTATATTCGGAAGTAAATGGGTGGGCAAGAGTGTCAGCGAATGGCAAAACGGGGTATATCAGATCAAAATTTTTAGTCAGCAAGGCCCCGGAAAACCCAGGAAACCCGACTGGAACAATAGACAGGATGTATCAGAATTATGACTTGACCTTAAGTGAAATGACTGCTATTCAAATGAAAGCCAATCCGCAAACAGATAAAGATTACAAGATCTATATTCGTGAAGATGGGTTAGCCTTAACTAGTCCAACGAAAGGTACTGTAAAAGGAACCGGTTGGCGAGTCAGGGGCGGTGCTGGTAATAACTTTTGGGTTGTTGGTACTGTCAGTAAAAACCAAACATTAGAAATTAAATCAAAAGTAGAAGGCTCAGACGGATACAATTGGTTTGAAGTGAGTTATAACAAATCTTGGGTAAATGCTAGTCCCGAAGATGTTACCTACTATGTGGATGCAAATAATTTCGTTGATCATCCTATCAACTCGTTCCAATTTGTAAAACTATCCCAAACCACCCATCTAAATGCCTCTGAAGTAAATGAAAGAATACTCTCGGGGAAGGGAATTCTGAGTGGTAAAGCAGCATCTTTTATTTCAGCAGGAGAAACATATGGCGTAAATGAAATGTATCTTATATCTCATGCGTTATTGGAGACAGGGAATGGTACTTCGCCGCTTGCCACAGGAATCAATGTAAATGGAAGGATAGTCTATAACATGTATGGTATAGGAGCCTTTGATGGTACTGCCATAAGCAGCGGTGCACAATACGCTTATAACGCGGGATGGTTTACCCCGGAAGCATCCATAATAGGAGGAGCACAATTCATCGCGCAAGGATATGTTAATACCGGACAGGATACATTATATAAAATGAGATGGAATCCAATATCTGCATCCATAAATGGATATGCCTCTCACCAGTACGCCACTGATATTGGCTGGGCATCGAAGCAAGTTAAACAAATCTACAATTTATATAGCTTGCTAGACTCATATAAAATGACACTGGAGATTCCTAAATATAAATAACTCTGCATAATTCAACGAAAATGATAAGGAATTCAACCAAACTGGGCATGAATTCAACCAAACTAGGATGCTAGAAAATAATTCAACGAAAATGATGGGAGATTCAACCATACCATTTCTGAGCGTCAAAGCTGTACATGTCATGAACCTTATGAGCGCTTCATGGAAGCAATGGCTGCTAAAAACTATTAATGGAGAAGAGGGAAGATAAGCTTAACATTCTTCCCTCTTTTTTATGTGTGAATAATTAGTATTTGCTTGTTTTGTAAGAGTCAAATCAATAATAATAATAATTTAGTTCAGTTAAGAGTGTTTAATTGAAATAATTAGAATAAATAGTATAATTGACCATGTAATGAATGCGCTTTCATTATGTGGTTTCACTATTAAATTTTGGGAGAGTGATAAGTATGGCCGGTAATCGTGCGGTAGCCTATGTTAGACCAGGAGAAGTAGAAGTCAGAGACATTAGTTTTCCGGATTTAGTTCTTCGTGATGGGCCTGGAGTGAACCCGCTGAATGTTGGAAGAAAATGCAACCATGGTGTCATCTTGAAGGTTGTAACGACTAACATTTGTGGCAGTGACCAGCATATGGTAAGGGGACGGACAACAGCGCCGAGTGGTTTAGTTTTAGGACATGAGATCACGGGTGAGGTCATTGAAGTGGGAAGTGATGTTGAATTCATTCAGAAGGGTGATTTAGTTTCTGTTCCATTTAACATCGCTTGTGGCCGTTGTAGAAGCTGTAAGGAACAACAAACGCATATTTGCGAAAATGTAAATCCAGATCGTCCTGGTTCGGCATATGGATATGTAGATATGGGAGGCTGGGTTGGCGGACAATCCGAGTACGTCATGGTGCCTTATGCAGATTTTCAACTACTCAAATTTCCTGATAAGGATCAAGCTATAGAAAAAATTCTTGATTTAACCATGCTCTCTGATATTTTTCCGACAGGATATCATGGTGCTGTCAGTGCGGGAGTAAAGCCGGGAGCGACCGTTTATGTTGCTG
The DNA here is from genome assembly GCF_003989135.1 of Peribacillus cavernae. Taxonomy (GTDB): domain Bacteria; phylum Bacillota; class Bacilli; order Bacillales; family DSM-1321; genus Peribacillus; species Peribacillus cavernae. Next base: position 26,481 of record NZ_RYZZ01000043.1, on the reverse strand, counting down.
GTGCAGGTCCTGTAGGTTTAGCCGCTGCTCATTCGGCCCAGCTATTAGGCGCATCGGTAGTTATTGTGGGTGACTTAATTAGTGAACGTTTAGCTCAAGCAAAAAGCTTTGGCTGTGAAACAGTTAATCTACGAGAACACCCAAATCTTGGAGAGCAAATAGAGCAAATATTAGGTGTACCGGAAGTAGACTGTGCGATAGATTGCGTTGGGTTTGAAGCACATGGACATGGTAAATCACATGGAGAAGCTCCTGCAACCGTTCTGAATTCGATTATGGATGTCACTAGAGCAGGCGGACGATTAGGCATCCCGGGACTATATGTAACAGGGGATCCCGGTGCAGTTGATGAGGATGCGAAACATGGAACATTAAAAATTCGTCTTGGACTTGGATGGGCAAAAGCGCACACGCTAATAACTGGGCAAACACCAGTCATGAAGTACCACCGGGACTTAATGTCTGCCATATTGAGTGGCAGAGCTCAAATTGCTAAAGCTGTAAATGCTACGTTAATCTCTCTTGATGAAGCTCCTGGCGGCTACGCAGAGTTTGATAGTGGTGTATCGAAAAAATTTGTCATTGACCCTCATGGTTTGGTGAGAAATTAAATCCATTCCTCTATTTGATTACTTCTGAAAAGGTATCTAAAAAAACAAATACATAAAGGCGAAGAAGCTGTTGGCAGTTTTTTCACCTTTATGGTTGAGGCTTTTAAATCATTATATGAAAAAAGCTATTAGAGGAGTAAGGATATGTTTGGGCTAGTGGTCTAAAAGAAGCCTCCAATAATGACAGTTCTGTTTTTTTTTTGTAGTTTTTTGTCACATAATTAAGCTGCGTCTTAAGAAGGAATTCGCATATGAAAAAAGAAGTATAAGGAGTGGGGAAAATTAGGTATTTTATACCAAAGGGGAGAATTGGGTGAATAATAAAAGGAAAGCTGGAAGTTTATTGTTAGCGGGGGCTTTATTAGTTGGCTTGCCATTTACAGCTGTCGCAAAGGGGAAACCGGCACCGATGAAAACGGTAGAGTATGTGGCTTTAGGAGATTCATTGGCGGCAGGGGTAACGCCGACTGGGTTTATTGATTATGGCTATGCAGATTATCTAGCGAATCATTTTGTGGCTAATAAATACAAGCTGGCAGATTTCGATAATTTTGGTGTCCCGGGCTATACTTCTGTCCATTTGAAAAATGATATTTTAAAAAGCAGTAAAATAAGAAAAGAGATTAAAGAAGCGACTCATGTAACAATCGATATCGGTGCAAATGATCTCCTGGGTAAACTCAAAACAGATCCCGCCCATGCGACGGATGCAATCGCGGCGGTCAGCGTTAATCTGGAAACGATTCTAAGCACCATCGACAAACTTAACCCGAAAGTCAAAGTGTACGTAATGGGCTACTACAATCCTTTCCCTTATTATACAAAAGAACAACAAGATGCACTATTGCCACTATTAAAAGCCCTCAATTCGCAAATCGAATCAATTGCTAAGAAAAACCGTGATACATACGTATCAACGGAAGCGCAGATTGCCAAGGAATACAAAGAATACATCCCAAATCCTCAAGATATTCATTTAAGTACGACCGGATACAAAGTAGTAGCAGCTGAGTTTTGGAAAGTGATCTGCAAAAAGAAGTAAGTGATGCTAGAGAAATTTGACTTTGCTGCCGACATGAAAAAATGACTACGCTCCTGAAAAGATAGAATAAACATGATGAGCAGTGCCAATAAAAAGAGGGAAAAATCATTAAGATTTTTCCCTCTTTTTCATTTTGTAGATGCTTATTGTGTGCTAACATTACATAGTAGAAGCGCAATTCGCCATTACCCCATCCAAATCAAGCAGGTATAAGACCTGTTAATACTCCGTGCTGTAATACTTATTAACCCAAAATACGCCTCTAGACCTAGAAAACTTTACATTCTTAGTTCTATAGAAAGAATACTAATTATCCTGTATGGTTAAGCTTGAGAAACTGACCTTTTTCTCATACTTTTACTTCCAGAAATGAAACCCTATTATTTTACGTTCGTATACTAAGAAAAGAGATTATGACAGGAGTCGATATATGATGAACCCGTTTTTAGCATTTCTTGTTCGAATGTTTATTGCAATTCCGACAACTGCCGCGGTTTGGTTGGTGAGCTATTTTGGCTTTAATCAAACCTTTTTGTTTTCGACAGCCCTTTCCCTGGCTGGAGGGACCCTCACATATTGGATTATTTCAGTCTATTTAAAGTACAGTTTCTTAAAAAGACATCGTCTGACAAGGAAAGAATATCGATATATAAACGAAAATTTGAATGAAGCCAAACAAAAAATGACCCGGTTGTATAAAGCTCTTATTTCGATTCGGCATATCCCCTCTTTGAAACAAAGGCTCGAGCTGATGCGTATCACGAGAAAAATATACAGTTTGACTAAGAAGGAGCCAAGACGTTTTTATCAAGCGGAACGATTTTATTTTTCCCATTTGGATTCGGCTGTTGAATTGACGGAGAAATACGTGTTCTTGTCAGCTCAGCCAAAAAAGAATCGTGAACTTGATCAGTCTTTACATGAAACTCGTCAAACGTTAGGTAAGCTTCAACATTCTATTGAAGATGATTTATACCAAATCCTTGCTGATGACATTGATCAGCTTCACTTTGAACTAGATGTGGCCAAGCATTCAATAAAAACAGGAAAAAATTCACGATTACTTGAAGAAGGCAGGAGATAAACATGAATGAAACCAATCCTTCCCTGTTAAAGAATACTAGTAATGCGGATTTAATGGATGACTTACTATCTAATCCGTTCGGAGACAATAAAGAAGTTGCCAACCTCCAAAACCAGGAGGAGAAATCAACCAGGCTTATTGATGTAATTCCAGAAGAAAGCCGGGCAAAGGCCTATCAGCTTGCGGAACAGATTGACCCGAAAAATCACCAGGCGATGATTTCATACGGAACTCCTGCACAATCCAAATTATTGTCCTTCTCGAATACCATGCTTGAGCATGTCCAAAGGAAGGATGTAGGCCAGGTTGGAGATATCATCAGCGACTTAATGAAAAAGTTAAATGAAGTGAACCCTGATGAGTTGAAACCGGGCCGGCAGTCTATATTCACGCGCGTGTTTGGCAAGCTGTCTGGCTCCATTCAGGAGGTCCTTTCCAAATATCAAAAAACAGGCGCACAGATTGATCGAATCAGTGTGAAGTTAGACGGCAGTAAAAATATTCTCTTATCAGATATCGTTATGCTTGAAAGGCTCTATGAAAATAATAAAGAGTATTTTCAAGCTCTGAATGTATATATTGCTGCGGGTGAAATCAAGCTTGAAGAATTGCATGAAAAAACAATTCCAGAACTTAAGAAATCAGCTGAATCGACAAATGATCACATGAAGTTTCAAGAAGTAAATGATATGGTCCAGTTTGCCGACCGTTTGGATAAACGGTTGTATGATTTGAAATTAAGCCGGGAAATAACGATTCAAAGCGCTCCGCAAATTCGCCTGATTCAAAATACAAACCAGGCACTTGTCGAAAAAATCCAGTCCTCGATCATGACAGCGATTCCGCTCTGGAAGAATCAAGTGGCAATCGCCTTGACACTGATCCGCCAGCGCCATGCCGTGGAAGCGCAAAAGCAGGTTTCAAAGACCACGAATGAACTTTTATTAAAAAATGCGGAAATGCTAAAAACAAATACGATTGAAACCGCCAAAGAAAATGAGCGTGGCCTTATTGATATTGAAACACTAAAGAAAACGCAGGAAAATTTACTCTCCACTCTTGAAGAAACGTTGCGGATCCAAGAGGAAGGGCGAAATAAACGCCGCCAGGCCGAGATAGAGCTGGGTTCTATGGAAAATGACCTAAGACAGAAGCTGCTAGAAATAAAAGGGGGGTAACCTCCTTTTTGAGAAATACTGAATAACGAAAGAAAGAAGCCCCGGCCTGAATAATGGACCGGGGCTTTTGGCAATAAACAGACGGTGCCAGTCACCATCCAATTTTTGTTTAATTGACTAGGTGAAAAGGAATATAAACGTAGGGCATTATTAAAGTTATAGGAGTTGAAAGGTGGTAACATCATTGGAAATCTATACAATTGGACATTCCACTCATTTCCAGGAAACATTTATTGACATGCTAAAGTACTGTGGGATTGAACTGCTGGCAGATGTACGTGCTTTTCCAGGGAGTCGTAAGTTCCCTCAATTCTCCAAGGATACTATGTCAAAGTGGTTGGAAAATGAAACGATTCAGTACCATCATTTTGTTGAACTTGGCGGCAGAAGAAGAAAATCTAAAAAAGTAGACAATGAGTTAAATGGAGCCTGGAAAAATCAATCGTTTCACAATTATGCCGACTATACATTATCATGTTCTTTTGATGAAGGAATCGATCAACTCATGGAAAAGGCGTCATCTAAACTCACTGCCTATTGTTGTTCGGAGCGCCATCCGGCCAGGTGTCATCGTCTGTTGATTAGCAACTGGCTAGTCGCAAATGGATGGACGGTCAAACACATAATCGACGGTCGTGAAGGAGAAATAGACATTGTCGAACACGAACTGGGAAAGTGGGGAGCATCACCAGTTGTCCAAGAGAACGGAACAGTGATTTATCCGGCATAGTTCGGATTGAAAAAGGTGTGATCAAGATGAAAATGCAGGTAAAAGATATCGTTTCGAAAAGTATCTTAACACCAGGAAAAGGACAATTAGATGACTATTCGCATTCTTTAAATCCTTATGCCGGCTGTGCATTTGGGTGCTCCTATTGCTATGTACGACAGCTTCCTGTTTCCCTTTACCGTGAGGAAGAGTGGGGGACGTGGGTTGACATTAAATCCAATGCTGCCGAATTGCTAAGAAAAGGTTTGATAAAAGCCAAGAAAAAGGGACCCGTAACTATATTTATGTCTTCCGCTACGGATCCATATCAGCCTATCGAGGTAAAAACGGATCTAACCAGGAGTCTATTGGAAGTGATGCTAGAAGAACAACCCGATTTTTTATTTGTACAAACCCGCTCACCCCTGGTAAAAAGGGATATCGATTTGTTTAAACAATTTGGGGACAAAATTAGAGTCTCGATAACGATAGAAACCGATAAAGAAGACATCAGGAAGGCATTTTCACCTTCTGCACCTCCGATTCCTGCGAGAATGAAGGCATTGCAGGAAATCACCGACGCCGGCATACTAACCCAAGCGACCATTTCACCGCTACTGCCTTGTTCAAGAGAATTTCCGAAAAAGCTAAAAAACATCGCCAGCCGTGTGACGTTGGATGATTATTGGATGGGAGACGGCAGCGGGGGAAGGCGAACAGAAAAATTAGGAATATATAAAATCTATGAACAAGTGGGGATGGAGAAGTGGTTTAATCCGACGGCATATAAAGTTGTTTTGAGAATGCTGCAGGAGGAGCATGGCGAGGTAGGACTCTCGAAAAATGGTTTTATGCCGGGTAAATAAACTTCATATCAAAGAAAGGCAACTCTTCCTTATCGGATGAGTTGCCTTTCATGTTTCTTAGAACAGTTTTTATAATCGAGGATCAACCGGGTCGGATTCCATTGCTAATGTTGCTAACACGCATTCGTGGACTCTTTCAATCGACTAAGGCAAATTCTTTTAGCCAACTTTCTAGTCTGTTTTTTAGTATTGTCGTCACTTTTTAATTTTCCTCGTCTGTTTTCTAGTTTTGTCCCCACTCTAACAATGTGATTAATATTATGTAACTTGTTAAAGGACAAAAACCTCTCTATGAGAGGTTTTTCTGTTACGGGAGAATTTGCTTCGAATAGATTGCTCTTTCAAACGATTAATCCATTCATTACCCCGTTATAAAACTCCTGAAAACAGACGAGCAAATGATTCTTTTGACCTTTCTAAGACCCCTCTTTTGTAAAATTCAACCGGCCGAATTCGTCGACAATCCTGCAGGTCTTCCTCATAATGGGCAACCAAATCCTGGATAGAATCGGTCCCTGTTAAAAACAGATTGACTTCAAAGTTCAGGTGGAAACTACGCATATCCATATTTGCTGTCCCAATGGATGCAAGATCACCATCTACAATAATGATTTTTTTATGCAGGAATCCTTTTTTGTACGTATAAATTTCGATACCAGATCGCAAAAGTTCAGGGAAATAAGACCGTGTGGCATATTGAGTGAGAAAACCGTCATTGATTTCAGGTACCATGATTCGAACTTGAACTCCTTTATAGGCTGCAATCCTAAGTGCCGTCCGAATCGCTTGATTGGGAACAAAGTAAGGTGACGCTATCCAAATAGATTTTGTCGCACATGAGATCATGGCATAAAAATGATCACTCATGTCTTGGGTTTCGGGACCGGTTGAGACTACATGAACCAATCCATTTCCATCTACCGGTATTGATTTCATATAGTGTTCATCCTCAAACAGCATTTCACCACAAACATACTCCCAATCCAATAAAAAAACCGCGTGCAAAGTTTGCACCGCTTCACCTTCAAGAACGACATGAGTATCACGCCAAAATCCGATATCCTCATCTTCACCAAGGTATTCGACCCCGACATTTAGTCCGCCGACAAATCCTACTTTACCGTCGATTACAATGATTTTACGGTGATTCCGAAAGTTAAACTTTTGGTTATAAAATCCATGTTTTATTGGTAAAAAGGGGTGTATCACAATACCGGCCTCCTCCATTTTTTTAATATCGGAGCCTGAAAGCGAGATACTTCCCACAGCATCGTACATAAAACGTACTGCTATTCCTTTTTCCACTTTATCAATTAAGATGTCTATAAGCTCTTTCCCTAAGCGGTCAGATCGGAACGTATAATATTCCATATGGATAAAGTCCTTCGCTTCGGCAAGCTTTCTTTTAATTTCTTGAAAAGTTTCCTCACCATTTTTTAAAATATGAGTCTGAGTATTGATATTCGTTTTTGTTAACGTTACCCGATCTGAATAAAGCGCAAAACAACGCTGGTGATCATTAAGCTTTGAAAAGTCGGGGGTCTTCTCTTTCTTACCAATAATACCGAATGCTTCGCGATCGTTGATGCGCTTACTTTTAAAGAGATACCCTTTTAAGAACAATTGTCCAGAATACAAATAGAAGGAATAACCGAATACAGGTAAAAATAATAAAACATAAATCCATAAAAGCGTGTTGTGTGCCGAGCGATTTTCAAGCATTAAGGAAAAAATCGTAATCAAGATAATTACCCCATAAAGAACCATACACAACGCTTTCCACAGCAGAGGAATGTTTGTAAAAAATACCAAATACCCTGAAGCGATAATAATAATGACAAAAACAAATTCCATTCTCCGTTTTTTCATAACGACGTTCTCTCCGAAATTCAGAATGATCAATCAAGTAAGTGATAAACCAAAATTATAGTATGAACCATCGTACTATTTTTTTCAAGTTTATCCGCGGGTTTAGGCATTCCTGTATTATTTAAAACCCATTCATCTGGCGAATTAGCTCTTTATTCTTTCACTATGCAACTCTTTTCTTATACGGTCCGATTTATAGTTCATCTTATAGGAGGTTTACTTTTTTTATTTAGGGTAAGATATTGTTGGACAACAAATTCGAATACTTTTGTTATTTTACTGAGAGGAAATAGGGAAGTGTTTAAAATGAATCTTCTTGATAAGTATGTAAAGAAATATACGAGGATGTCAAAAAGGGAATTAGCTTATACTATTCAATCGAATTTATGGTTTACGCCCGTTATCTACGTATTTTTCTCTTTTCTTTTAGTAGCTGTTGCATTAACAGCTGATTTCAAGTATGAGTTAGGAAGTCATATGAGGTCTATTTTTGCGGTGGATTATGATCTGACTCAAGCGCTTGTCAGTACGCTTACAGCTGCCACTTTGACATTAACTACGTTCACATTTAACTTGATATTGGTTGTTTTTACGACATTTTCTGGACAGTTTTCGCCGCGCATGTTGAAGAACTTTATCGCAAGTAAAGCCACCCAACGTGTACTCGGGATTTTTACAGCAAGTTTTTTCTATATGCTATTATCTTTTCTATTTCTGAATAAAAGAATGGCACAATATTATTTTGCAGTACCTGTGTTAGCCGCATTAATGGCTGCATTAGCTGTTGGAACGTTTATCTTTTTTATTAATCATGCGGTCGCCTGGCTGCAAGTGAACCAGGCGACCTATGACATGAAAAAAGAAGCGTTAAGCATTGTAAAAGGTACGTTAGAAAACGAAGTAGATCCGTATAGAGTAAAAGATGTAAGCACGATTGATGGCCAAATACCCCACGGTAAAGAATGTGTGATTGAAGCTGAGAAATCCGGCTATATTCAACTTGTCGATTTTATTACGATGATTGAAGAGACTCAAAAGGATGACATCGTTATTCGGCTGGAATATACAATTGGAGATTATGTATTTGCATCAACGCCTATCGCAACTTATTGGAAAAAAGGTGAAAATGAAATAGACGAGCGTACGTATCATTCGCTTTTTAGTATTGGAAGGAGGCAGACTGAAGTTCAAGATATTGAATTCAGTATAAACAAATTGGTAGAAGTTGCGATTAGGTCCCTGGGAAATTATGATCCCAAAACAGCGACCAATGCTCTCTATCAACTTGGCGAGGTACTTGCTTCAATTTCGCGCGGAGCCATATTTTCTAATTATTTAATGGATGAAAGTAATAATCTCCGAGTGATTTTACAGGATAGAGATTTCAATCACTATCTTTATAATGGTTTTGGTTATATCAGACACTATGCCAAGGATAATGTGATTGTGTCCACTGAAATTCTAAACGTGTTGGATTTGATGGCCAAATCCCTTAGTACTCGCGACTATAAAGCCGTTTGGGAGTTTGGAGTGTTTACAGCAAGGGGATTTGATGATCTTTTTTTATTTAAACTAGACTATCAACAATTTTATCGAGCGCTATATGATCTTGCTGTTACGACAAAACATGAAAAAGAGTATGAAGAGTTTTTGGAAAAAGGTAAAAGATGAGATTGTGCCTATACGACATTATCCCGTTTTGAATACACTATTATCGATGAAAGGAGGGGTATTATGTCTAAGCAGAAAAAAGAAAAAGTAATCCATGTTGATAAGCTGGTAATCCATGCTAAAGACGTGGAAATTATAAAGGAGCACCAAGAAGAACAGCAACCCAGAAGAGAGCAAAGGGGAAACCCATGGGAATCTTTTTTTAGGCGGCGCGATGAAGGAGTTGCGCCAAGAGAGGAAAACTTAGTGCAAGAGATGGATCCAACCGAAGAAAGGGTACATCAGGAAAATCAAGCGGAATAATGAAGCCTGATCCTGAGCAGAAATGGTTCGTTTATCCGAATGTAAACAGATAATGTTCTGGTAAGGAAAGTCCAGAAAATCAAAGACACAAAAATAACTTTGACATTTATGTAGAGTTTATATATAATTAACTTATTAGTTTAATAGTTCTCCTAAAGGGGAGTAGCTTTTACAATAAAGTCGTCATTTCGGAGGTACCACTCCCGGCTTTGTTGGCAACCTGCTGTTGTTAGCAAGACCTTTGCCTATTGGTAAAGGTCTTTATCTGTATATCAAACCTTTGCCACACTATGGTGAAGGTTTTTTTGATTCCTGCGTATAATACGAAAAAGAAGGGGGATGAAGAAATGAAAAAAATGAGAACATCCTTTTCCGAGCTAATGAGAAAAAATAAAGAAGAGCTTCTGAAGGATAAATTACAACTTGAAAAAATTGAAAAGCGCCTTGATGACAAACATGTAAAGATAAATAACTAAAAGTTTTATAGCTTAGGAAAATCCGGGAGGGTGTTCATTGATACTGAGGAAATACATGTCTCTTTTAGGAATAGGTGCAGCGAAGATAGACCTTATTCTGCAAAAAGAAGCGTATAGGCCTGGCGATCCTGTTCATGGGTATTTCATTATCAAAGGCGGTACCATCGAACAGCAGCTCAAACGAATTGATTGTGATTTAGTCGTGATGGATAAGATCTCTGGTACTGAAAAAGTAATTGATAGCACAACTATTTTGACATCAACGCGTATTGATTCAGAAGAGTCGAATAAGATTTCATTTGCGTTTCAACTGCCGGATTCTGTCTTAGCTTCAACTGAAGAAATAACGTATCGTTTTAAAACAAGGCTTACCTTTAATGAAGGTGTAACCAGCAGAGACCAGGATCTCATTCAAATTATCCAGTGACTAAAAAAGCAGGAACCAAATGGTTCCTGCTTTCCTTTTAAGTAAATGGCGTGTCTTACTGTTTTGAAAGTAAGGCACCTTTATTCTTTGCACCCTTTACTTTATAGTAGAAGCACCTAATAATGATTCAGGGGTCATACCGATTGCTAGAAGACTAACTTTAGCGTAGCTGATATGTTTAAATTCAATAAAAGCTTGTTTTAATACTGCTGAATCAGAGTCATCTTTTAAACTTTGAAATTCTTTTTTATATAGGCGTAAAACGGAACCATGTACAAAACATGGTGCGTTATTGCCTGGATCTTCATCTGTAATTAAACATCCCAGATATTGATACTTAAATTGTAAGGCGCGGGTTAAATTAATCACATCTACCAGTTTTTCAAAAAGGGCAGGATACGAATTTTTTACTGCTTCAAGGGCTTCTTTGGCGGCCTTTAAATCATCTTGGCTGGATAAAGTTATCATAATTTCCCCATCCTATTCTTCGTCCCATGGTTTTTTTAAACTAATATACCCAGCTAATTCTTTACTTTTTTGTCGTCTGAATTTACGCATTTCAGCTCTTTCTTTGCCAGTATTGTAGAGAAATTTTTCCTCTTCTGATTCTGGTATGATGCCAGGTACTTCAACGGGTCGTTTATTTTCTCCCAAGGCTACAAATGTCAAAAATGCTGTAGCAGCAATTCTGCGCTCGCCAGTCATTATATCCTCAGCAATAACTTTACAAAAAATCTCCATGGATGTTTTTCCGGTATATGTGACAAACGATTCGACACAGACTGAATCTGTTTGATTGATGGGACATAAGAAATCAATTGAATCTGTAGATGCAGTTACACACTCTTTCACTCTGGAGTGCCTGCGCGCTGATAAGGTTGCGGCGTCATCCAGCTTTTTCATCAAAACCCCGCCAAATAGGGTGTTATAGTTATTTAAATCGCATGATAATACTTGAGCGGTATTAATAATGCGGCTTTCTTTAGCTAATTTTGCTTCCATTTTACTGGTTCCTTTCATGTGTGAATCTAAGATGTTGCCTTATACAAGTGTACGCCGCGTTACTAGGATAGTAAAATGGATATTTTTTATTTCAATCATAGACAGGATCTATGTAATTGCTTTCAATTATGCAGATTATATATCGTGTATTTTTAGGTAAAAAAAAAGACGGCTCTTCGACAAAAGAACCGTCTTCCTTCGGCTTATAGATAATTCAATCAATCTGCAGTCAATGTTCAAGTTCCCAAAGTTCCTGGAACTGACCTTTTGTGAACTGCAACCATTCTTTTGCCGCGTAGGAAAGGTAGTGATTTTTGCCCCAAATAATCGCAAGCTTCCAGCTGATTGAAGGGTTAATTACTTTGATGGACCGTACGTCTTTTGTTAGGTGACGGCAAATGCTTTCCGGCAAAAGAGATACTCCCAATTTCCAGGCTACCATTTCTTCAATAAAAGACCATTGTGAACTCTCCGAGATAATGTGAGGGTTAAATCCGGCACTGTTACAAGAAGAAATAATTCGGTCGTGTAAAACAAAATCCTTATTAAACAATATAAAAGATTCATCTGCTAATTCAGCTAAACGGATTTCCTCTCGGTATGCCAATGGGTGAGAAGGGTGAAGGATCAGCTTCAGGTCTTCTTCGATAAAAGAGAAATGTTGAAAGATGTCGTTCTTAGTCGGAAGAACGATGACACCTACATCGAGAAGGTTGTTGCCTACATCCTCTTCTATTTTTTTTGAGCCGTCTTCAACCAATTGGAAGGTGATACCGGGATACAATTCATGAAAGGATCCAATTATTTTGAGGAAAAAGTGAGCATCGAAAATTGGTGGTAATCCAATGCGGATATGACCTTTTTTTAATCCAAGAAGGTTGCCTAATTCTGTTTCCAAATTTTGAAACGCCTTATTAATTAATTTTGCTTGCCCAAGAATGATGTGTCCTGCATCCGTTAGCGCTAATTTTTTTCGAGAGCGATCAAATAGAGCAACCCCCAGTTCCGCCTCAAGGTTTTTAATCATTTTACTAATGGTTGGCTGCGTGATAAACAAATGATCAGCCGCGCGGGAAAAACTATTGAAATTCGTTACCTCAATAAAATATTGTAAATGTTTGATGTCCAATGCCACACACCTGCTTACTGTAAATTTTGGGTATATAATTATTTCACTCTTTTTATAGGGATGTTAAAGAATCTGTAGTTTCTAGTATTTAATTATTTATAACTTACCATACTGATTAGGTAAACCATGTACAAGTGAAGGGTATTGCTTCTTTAATGATCACCAGGATAATTGCGTCAAGGTCGTTTTAAAGCTGTAAAGGAAAAAAGCCTGTATTAATGGTTTTCAAAACCATTAATACAGGCTTTTTATAAACCTTCTGGACGTTTAGATAAGAGGATAATTCTTAACATACTGCGGATTGCAATAATATGGTGGTCTGGGTCCTATTTTTGGCATTGGCCAGCAATGATTCATGTATACCATCTCTTCTTTTTTATCAGAGTAGTTTTTTAACAATAACTTAACTTCAGGGTTATATTTAAAATGTTGCAAAACGGAAGCCTCCTTCATGCTTTTTTTCCTACCCTTCAACCTATTCAAACCCCCGTACAATTGAGCCAGTCCCAATCATTCGATGAAAAGTCGATATAGCTGTTCGGTTGAAGATAAGTGCTTCAAAATATCCAGCTAAATGGTTCCATGTCAACTTTTTAGAACATGCACTGCAATAGACCCTCTGACATACGGTAAAAAGAAAATCGAATTTTTCAGGAGGCTTCCCGTGAAACACAAACACCAAATACACGATATGTACGACATGAATGAACAACAGCAAATGCCGAATATGTACGACATGAATGAACAACAGCAAATGCCGAATATGTACGATATGAGTGAACAACAACAAATGCCAAATATGCACGAAAAGCATCACATGTACGGTATGCATACAAAGCATCACATGCACGATATGCAGGGTATGCATCAAAAACATCACATGCATGAAATGCACAAGATGCAGCACATGCATGATAACTACCCAATGTATCCGAACTATGGGAAGATTACACGTTACGAGGAAATCCCAATCAGTGTTCCAGAACAGCGCCAGCTCCGCCACCCCGGTCAGGAACGGCTTATGGTGCCCCGGCCGATTATTGAAAACCCGAACTACAAAGGAAGCGGGAAATTATGTGGAAAGGTAGCGCTCATTACAGGCGGCGACAGCGGTATTGGTGCTGCTGCAGCGATTGCGTTCGCTAAAGAAGGCGCCGATGTTGCGATTGCCTATTTGGATGAACACGAGGATGCGAACCGGACAAAAGCAAGGATTGAAGAACTCGGACAGCGTTGTATCTGTATGCCAGGTGACCTGCGGGATAAGAGACAGTGTGTCGCGATTGTCGAGCAAACCATACAGACGTTCGGGCGACTTGATATCCTCTGTAACCATGTTGGTATCCAATTTCAACAATTAAGTTTGCTGGACATTACTGATGAGCAATTTGATGACACTTATAAGGTGAACATATACTCTCACTTCTACACTACCAGAGCAGCGCTACCTTATTTAAGACCTGGCAGCTCGATCATTGGTACTTCCTCAGTGGTGACATATATAGGTGAGAAACAAATGATTGATTACACATCCACAAAAGGCGCTATCGTCGGCTGGACACGCGCTCTGGCGAACAACCTCGCGGATAAAGGCATTCGGGTCAACGCTGTTGCTCCAGGGAGAATCTGGACTCCGCTTATTCCGGCAAGCTTCTCTGAAGACCAAGTCGCCGTATACGGAGCTTTTAACCCGATGCGACGCGTAGCCCAACCATTTGAACTTGCACCAACATTTGTTTACCTGGCCTCTGATGATTCTCGTTTTGTAACCGGCCAGGTGCTTCATGTTGATGGTGGAGAATCTACAGCATCCTAACATTGGGAGGTGTTTGATTATATACTAACTAAACCGATTTTTCCTTAGGGGAAATCGGTTTTTTGGCAGCATGGATGTCGTCTCCAGATTAAAATCCGCCGCAGGTAAAAGATGTTTTCACTTTCATAGCCCGATACATAAGTGCAGCTTGTCTGCCCTTTTTTGTATGATTATTCATTTTGGAACGGACACAATTCATAAATTCAAAGTCACAGCGGCATGGTGAAATCCCCCGGTTCAGGCAGCGATCATGCCTCTGGCAGCATGCATCTACATCATTTAACGGTGCACCCGGTCCGCTGCACCCAGGGCCGCACCATCTATATCCAGGAAAAGGGCAAGGTGCTTGCCGCTTTTCCGGTCTTCTTTTCTTGTGCATACCAACACATCCTAAAATAGTTATTTTATAGATATAGTATGAAAAAGGGAGAATAGTGAAATGGCAAAAAGCCTCATTAGGTCAAGACTTCCACACATATTTAACACTTACTAAAGCGGTGTCCCGTGTTTAAAGGGATAACCTATTTTGAAAATCGATCATCTCTATCTTTTCGCTCGAATAAGTGCAGTTTTCGCTTAATTAGTAATTTTTTCGCTTGAATGAATGTTATTTTCGCTCAATTATCCGTTTTTTCGCTTAATCTAAGTTTTTTCCGCTTGAAGATCCGCTTATCTTAAGTTGTTCCAGCCTGGAGTATTACTTTACAAAGCTTTTGTAGACCAATTTGTAAATCCTGGTCACTTAACAAGGAATAGCTGACGCGAATATAAGGATTTTCAGGTTGTTGGACAAAACAGGCTGGACCAGGTAAAAAGGAAACATTATCTTCTTTTGCTTGCTCGAGCAATGCATGGGGATCGATGAAATCAGGAAGTGCCAACCATAGATTGAATCCTCCCTGTGGGATCTGAAACGTAACTCCCTCTGTTAAGGATGAAATGATTTCTACGGTAGTATCCCGCCGGATTTGTAAAGCGGTTCGAAGTTTTTCGAGATGAATTACCATTCTATCTGTTCGTAAAAAGGGAAGGACCGCTTTTTGGGTTATAAGCGGGCTGCCAATATCCATGAATGCTTTAACTGCGTACAGCCAGTCAAAAACCGGGCCTTCAGCGAACATGCCTGCCACTCGTAGCCCAGGTGCCAGCGTTTTGCTAAAACCTTTTAAATAAATAACATGACCATTTTTGTCAAATCGTTTAAGCGGATTTGGCGGAATATTTTGATCAAAATAAATATCGCCAAATGAGTCATCTTCTATGATGAAAAAGTGGTATAGTTCGGCAAGTTCAAGTAGTTCCCGCCTCCTTTGCTCACTCATCAGTGTCCCGGTAGGGTTGTGAAAAGAAGGGTTGACATACAGCAGGACGGGCTTCTCTTTTTGACAAACGTCTTCTAATAAATCTGGTCGAATTCCTTGTTCATCAAGCTCAATAGGGAGCAGCTTCATCCCCTTATTGACAAATACGTCAACGGCGGCTCCGTAGCATGGGCTTTCTACAATAACTGTATCTCCCGGCTTTAGTAATGTCTGGGCGATTAGGTCTATTCCTTGTTGTACACCGCTTGTGATTAATAAATTAGAAGGGTTGACAGTCAATCCTTGATGGGCTTTTAAATATTTAGCCATTTCAATACGTAGCTCTTCATCCCCTTGGACAGGTCCGTATGTGGCAAGCATCATCCGATTTTTTTCTAACATTTTTTGCATTTCATTCGCGAGAAATTGAGTAGGAAGAAGACGGGGATAGACAACGGCTTGAGAAAAATCATAATACTTTTTCTGTCGGTTGATTAAGTATTGAGACCTCACGACGTTGACTGCTAAAGAGTGCTGCCAACCGTAGGGATCGGTTAATTGCTGTGCCGTCTGTTTTTTTCCTCTAATAAATACTCCTTTTCCTGCCTGGACGAAAACATATCCTTTTGTCTCAAGCCATTTATATGCCTTGCGGACAGTCAACATACTAACATCCAACTCGTCTGCAAGTGCGCGCAATGAAGGGAGCTGTTCACCATTTGTCATAAGACCGCCCTGAATCCGCTGAACAATCTGCACGTAGATTTGTTGATATATTGGTGTATTGGATTCTTTATGTAGCACGAACTTCATGGGTTTCACCTGAGTTTCTTTTTACTATAACTTAATCCGAAAACCTTTTATATTCAACTAAAACTTCATAAGACTGTTATATACAGTGATGTACTGTTATACACGAAGTCCTCTATAATCGTTTCATTAGAGAATAGGGGGAAACTATATGATTATTTTTAATTACATTCTAATCTGCATCATTTTCGGAACAACATTCTTAACGATTAAAATCGGGATCGATGCAGGATCACCGCCGCTTTTTTCAGCAGGAGTCCGCTTCTTTGCTGCAGGCCTCCTTGTTTTGATTTTCTTCGCTTTAAAACGAATACATATCATGCCTTTGCTTTTTTCAAAAAGAATTATCTACGCCGGTTTTTGTCTAACCTTTATGACGTTTTCGACTTTATATTGGGCCGAGCAGCATATCACTTCTGGATTGGCAGCTGTTCTTTCAGCTACTGGTCCAATGATGATTGTTATGCTTCAAGCAAGGCAGAATAAAACGAAAATGAGAAGCGAACAATTCCTCGCTCTGATGATTGCGCTTGTGGGAGTGATTTGTATCTCCTTGCCTGGCTTCCACCAGCAGTTGTCTTATTTATGGGCCATGGCCTGCATGGTTATTTTAATGGGGGAGGTTTTCTATGGTATGGGTTCCATCAAGTCGAAGGAGATTTTAACTGAATTGCAGGATGTATCACCGTTTTTAGTCAATGGAATTCAGATGTTGTACGGCGGCTTGCTGCTGATCATTACCTCAATCTTTACTGAACACCCTGACCCGTCTGTATTAACTTCATGGAGTGTTCAATGGCCGATTCTCTACTTGATCTTCATCGGTTCTATCGGCGGACACGGATTATATTACTGGCTTATATCAAAAACGAATCCGGTGTTCCCGTCCACATGGCTTTACATTTCACCCTTAATTGCGGTCATCGCAGGCTATTTGTTTTTAGGAGAACCGCTCAATCCGATTATGGGAATTGGAGCCTTATTGATCCTTGCAGGTGTATTCATGGCTAACCGATCAACACTTGAATTGTATTGGAGAAAGGGAAGCTTGTTGAAAAAAGAGGTGTAGTTTTGACCGGGATCATCCAGAAAAAAAGTGCTCCAATAAAAGGAATACTTGATCGTTACGGGAACATACAAAATGGAAAGGTATCTTAAGGAGGGATTCTAGAGTGATTTATGAAATGACTGTTCAAGTTCGCGTTATGAAATTGATGAAGGACAAAAATAAAAAGTTTAATAAACAATTCTTCTTTCACTGATTAACGAATGAATAGGCTAACCCATGTTAGATAGGGCTAGCCTTTTTGAATTACTGGTATAGTTATTTAAATGAAAACAGGTTATTACTCCTGAGATCTTTGTTCAAATAACTTAACTATTTCAATCACAACATGGGTTGCTTTAATCATATTGTCGACCGAAATATATTCGAATTTGCCATGATAGTTCTCTCCACCCGTAAAAATATTCGGCGTAGGCAATCCCATATAGGATAGCTGTGAACCATCGGTGCCGCCCCGGATCGGTTTCATTTGCGGTTGGATTCCCAAATTCTCCATCGCCTGATGGGCAATATCGACAATTTCTTTTACCGGTTCAATTTTTTCTTTCATATTATAATATTGATCATTCATTTCCAGAATGATGCGGTCTTTTCCGTATTGATCTTTAAGACTTTCAACGATTCTCTCCATATTGGCTTTTCTCGTACTGAATCCGTCTCTGTCAAAATCCCTGATAATGTAGTGAAGCTTTGTTTGTTCGACACTGCCATTGATGGAAACGAGATGATAAAAACCTTCATATTCTTCTGTTGACTCAGGCGCTTCATTTACAGGGAGACTTTTGTTCAACTCCATTGCGATTTTAGCAGAGTTAACCATTTTTCCTTTTGCGGAGCCCGGGTGGATGTTGGTGCCTTTAATCGTAATCCTCGCTGCGGCGGCGTTAAAGTTCTCATACTCCAATTCGCCGAGAGGACCCCCGTCCACTGTGTAAGCATACTGAGCATTGAATGCGGAAACATCAAATTTATGGGGCCCTTTACCAATCTCTTCATCCGGTGTAAAAGCAACTCTTACTTTTCCATGCTGGATTTCCGGGTGATTAATCAAATAAACCATCGCCGTCATAATCTCTGCAATGCCGGCTTTATTATCAGCACCAAGAAGTGTCGTGCCATCTGTCGTAATTAACGTGTGTCCCTTGTAGTTCGAAAGCTCCGGGAAATCCTTTGGTGAAAGCACAATCTGTAACGCTTCATTTAAGGAAATGTTGCTCCCGTCGTAGTTCTCGACAACTTGCGGTTTTACATTGGCGCCGGTGAAATCGGTAGCTGTATCCACATGGGCCAAAAAACCGATCGTCGGCACTTGCTTTTCGGTATTGGAAGGAAGGGTAGCCATAACATATCCATTATCATCAATCGTTACATCGAACATGCCAATCGCCGTTAATTCATCAACCAGCATTTTGGCTAGCGTCAACTGCCCAGGCGTAGAAGGACAGGTGTCATTGTCTTCATTGGACTGAGTGTCGACTTTTGCATAAGAGGTAAATCTTTCAATTATTTCATTTTTCAATGTAGCTTCAACCCCCTAAATGGTTAATATCTTCATATTATCACAGTTGGAAAAATGCAGTTGGGCACTCTAAGCTTAACTGATTGGCAAAACAATTTTCACTTCGGTGCCTGTACCGACTTCACTATTGATGATAAGTTTCCCGTGATGTGCTTCTATGATGCGGTAGGTTACGGTTAACCCTAAACCTGTTCCTTTTTCCTTAGAGGAATAAAAAGGCTCTCCGAGATGTTTTACACGACTTTCATCGATCCCGCATCCATCATCCTTCATGATGATGGATATCGATTTATCTTCCCGTTCAAACTTAATTTGTATATTTTGTGAGGATGCCTCAATGGAGTTTTTAATGATATTAATGAATACTTGTTTAAGTTGGTTCGCTTCACAGGAAACCAAAGGGAGCTGATTATGGGCATCCATTAGTATTTGAGCGCCATAGTAGTTTGCTTGAGGTTCAAGCAAAGCTTTTACTTCAGTCATAAGATGGATCAGATTATGCTTTTTGAACTGCATTTCCTGGGGCTTCGCCAGCATCAGCAGTTCACTTACGATCTGATTAATCCGATCTAATTCATTCAGCATGATGGAGTAGTAATGTTGGTATTGACTCTCATTATCCTTCAGTAATTGGACGAATCCTTTTAGAGAGGTTAATGGGTTTCTGACTTCGTGGGCAACACTGGCCGCGAGTTCTCCCACTACGGATAATTTTTCGGCTTTTCTTAAGATCTTCTCGGTCTCCCGAATATGGGTAACATCCTTGGCGTAACTGATGATGCCTACTATTTGGTTATCAATCAGCATCGGAACGAACGTACAGGAGAAAAAGTGAATATTCCCATCCCGGGTCCGAAATCCGATGTCACCAGTATTCATACCTGTTTTCTCGTTTATTACATGAGTAAAGGATTCTTTCAGCTTTTCCTTCTCTTCTTGAGCCTGAAAAATGAAATCATTGACCGATGTGCCAATTAGCTCATCGTGAGGCAGTCCCATGACCGATTCGAATTGGGGGTTTACATTGGTGATGATCCCCTTTAAATCCATCATGTAAACGGGGTCGGGGTTATAATCAAATAATGATTTATATTGCTGCTTGCTTTCAGATAACTTTCTTTCCGCTTCTGCTCTTTCGGTTATATCCCGGCCGATGACAACCAGGCCTTTTCTTGAGCGATCATGATGGAACAAAGGAACTTTAATCGTATCAAATGTTTTATAATCTCCATTTGGCAACGGGATTATTTCTTCGCACCTGGTTATCGTTTCCTTTTTCCATGTTTCTTCATCAGATATTTCGCAATAGCTTAAAGCTTCCCTATAAAAGCTTGAATAATTCGCTAATTCGGAATCCCTTTTACCTTTATAGTCGACATTTTCCAATTGGAAAAGTTTAAGCCCGTATTCGTTCGATTGAATCCACCTTCCGTCTCCATCTTTGAAATTAACGAAATCTACCATCGAGTTGATCAATGTATGAAGACGCCGCTCTTCCTCATCCAATTTCGTTAGCTTTTCCCGTTTTGTAAGGAAAAGATAAAGCAGCAATCCGGTGAAAAGAATGAAAAATAAGCCCTTCGCTTTTTCAATCATCATAATGACTTCATAATCCTTAATGTACATTTCCATTAAAATATCAGTGGCAAAAACCCAGAGAATCCCTGAAATAGTATATATAATTAACACCTTTAGTTTAGACATCCTGTTTTCTCCTTCATCATTGGACCTTTGTTAATGCTACTAAATAGTCCAAAAATACCAATATATATTATATCAATTATTAGCTGAAATATATATGAAAAGTAGGAATAGGCTATAAAATTAAAAGAAATCTATTGTCATTTTAACAGGAACGCTGTGATAATTAATAATAATGGAGAAACTGGGCCGTTTTTTTAGATATTTTATGAAGAAATGATCCAAATAATTTTTTTCTCCGTTATCCTATAGAAGAAGGTGAAACCAAGAAGAGAGGAAAGGAGAGTTCCATGGCTAATAAGAAAAAAGTAAATGGCAAGAAGCTTATTGCCATTCATAATTCAAATGCCTGGGTATTTTTGCTGTTAGCGTTGACTGGGATCATTTTGTACTTGCCCGCACTCCGTCCGATACTCCTTGAAGTTCGTGTTTGGATAAAAGACGTTCACATTTATATTGGCGTTCTTTCTATAGGAATCCTCATTTGGTATGTTCCTCTGTTTGCAAAACATTATAAACAGCTGCGAAAAAAGCAGGGTGCGCACTTGAATTTGCTGTTTGTATTTCTCATTCTGGCAGGCCATGGCATAACCGGAGTTTTGTTATGGCTTCAACGTTACTTTCCATCTAAGCTCAGTTCCGTCTCATTGATTGCCCATGATTTATTAACCTGGATTCTGGTGCCTTATGCCATTTATCACTCCATTACAAGGAGTGCGCGGGTTAAAAAGGCAGGAAGGGAAAAAAGTTCTTCAAAGACTTTGAAGGAACCTTTGGTTATTGATCGGGCAAATCCTATTTTAGGCAGAAAAAGCTTTATACGATATTCAGTGGGGACCATTTTAACTTTGTCAATTGCTCCTTTTTTTCTAAAGTGGATCGGCAAAACAATGAATCTTGAAAGTGTGTTCACGTACGAGCGTAAAGTAGTGGATAAAAATAATATGATTCCTGCACCAATTCCTATGCCTGAATCTCTTGAGCCTGCTGGAGGCGGGGCAAAAGGGGAATTCAGGCCTTATACTGTAACAGAGGTTCCTGTTTTCTCAACAGACAACTGGAATTTCAGAATTGACGGCCTTGTTAATGAAAAATTAGCTTATAATTGGAAGCAATTTCTCAACATACCCCGCACTGTACAGGTAAGCGATTTTCATTGTGTAACAGGCTGGAGTGTCACGAATGTTACCTGGGAAGGCATCTTGCTCAAGGACTTTTTAAAAATGACGGGGATAAAGGAAAATGCGAAATTCGTAAAATTTTATTCAGGTGATGGGACATATACTGATTCACTTACTTTAGATCAAGCTATGATGGATGATATTATCGTTGCTGTTTTATTGGATGGCAAACCGATTTCGGGAGAATATGGTGGGCCGGTAAGGTTGGTAGTTCCAAAAATGTACGCCTATAAATCGGTTAAATGGTTAGACAGAATTGAATTGATCGATAAGGACCACACCGGGTTTTGGGAAGAAAGAGGATACAGCAAAAATGCCTGGGTGGATAAAATGGAATAAAATATTATCAAACGGGGAAACAGAGTAAACTGCTCTGTTTTTTCTTTACCTCTCTTGAGCGCACTCCATAATTTCTGCACATTTTATTGGTATGATATTGTCAAACATCAAAGGAGGAGTTATTTATATGCTGAAAAAAAGAATGAAAATGTCTATCATTTTATCCTTATTTGCAGCCCTTTTCTTAGTGCTGGGTGCCTGCTCCAACGCTAATGATGAAAGCGCAGAAAACCCAGAAGGTACAGAAAACCCAGAAGGTACAGAAAACACAGAAAACACAGAAGGCACAGAAAATATGGAAGACATGGAAGGAATGGATCATAGTAAAATGGACCATTCCAGCTCAGGTGAAGTTCCTGAAGGTTTGAAAGTAGCAGAAAATCCAACCTATGAAGTTGGAAGTCAAGCTATTATCGAAACAGGTCATATGGAAGGTATGAAGGGAGCTGAAGCAACGATTGTTGGTGCCTATGATACTATAGCCTATGCTATTTCGTATACTCCGACAACCGGTGGAGAAAGAGTGGAAAATCATAAATGGGTTATTCACGAAGAGTTTAAAGATGTTGGCGACGAAACGTTAGAACCTGGAACAGAAGTTACGGTAAATGCAACTCATATGGAAGGAATGGACGGCACGAGCGCTGAAATTGATTCTGCAGAAGAAACGACTCTGTATATGGTTGATTTCACTCCGACTACCGGCGGAGAAGAAGTTAAAAATCATAAATGGGTAACAGAAAGTGAATTATCACCGGCTGAATAATGTTTGAACAAAAATGAATATATTTTTAACTCATCAAAAGAGCTTATTCCTTAAATGGATAAGCTCTTTTTACTTGGGGCTATTTTTTGGGATTGATAAGCGTGAAAGAGTGAAAAAGAGTAACCCATGAAAAAAGAAGTCGCTATTTGAATTTAACCATATTATCTCCCATTCTCGTTATCTTTGAATACGGAAAATTACCGTTTCCGGATGATAAATGTGTCCGCAAGAAGTTCCCAATTTTGAGGGAAAGGATAACCAAGTACCCAATAACTTACACCTCTTAGCCCATAGGTTCTGACCAGGTCGAATTTTGCTTTGGCACTGCGTGCGTCTTCAAACCAGACTTCATGGGAGCGCCCTTGGCTGTCTGTATATCGATAATACGGAG
The DNA here is from genome assembly GCF_003989135.1 of Peribacillus cavernae. Classification (GTDB taxonomy): domain Bacteria; phylum Bacillota; class Bacilli; order Bacillales; family DSM-1321; genus Peribacillus; species Peribacillus cavernae. The sequence goes on along the minus strand of NZ_RYZZ01000043.1, from coordinate 3,224 downwards.
ACTCGGCCTCCCTGTCATATTGTATTTCTGCATTATGTTGAACAGCACGCCTGATCGCTTCCTGCATATCAAAGGTTTCTGCTTCCTGTCCTTCTTGATGTGGAACCAGCCAGTCCCGGGCATAAATCTGAAAGCCTAAAAAAATTTTATTTCTGGGTATTACTGTGACTGCGTAATCAAGGACGCGTCTAATTTCATCTATAGGGGAAATTGCCTGTGGCGGCCCTTTTCGGGCCCCCCATTCATAGGTCATCAGCACAACGAAGTCGAGAATTCGGCCGTGTGCAGGGTAATCATGAGCTTCAACCAGTAATCCTGTTTGATTGGCGCTCGTTTTTGGGGCAAGAGATGACGAGACGAAATAGCCTTCAGGATGCAGACGGCTTACAGCTCTCTGGATAAAGCGATTGTAAAACTCACGATCCCCGGGTGCCACATTTTCGAAATCTATATTCAGTCCGCGGTATCCTTTATTTCTCATTGTGCTTATGACATTTGTCAACAATCTTTCTACTAACTCTGGATTGGAAAGAATGGTATGGGCAAGCTGTGTTCCCGCTTCTGTGGCAGGAAAATTGGTGATTACCATGATTGGAACCACACCATTAGACGTGGCCGCTTGTATGGTCGGATTGTCATCAATCGCTTCCAGGCTGCCATCTGCACGCATTTGATATCCAAACGGGCTTACATAGGTCAGGTCATAGGCGACTTCCCGGACGTGCTGCGCACCGGCTTGCCCGTAAACGTTCGTAAAACCATTCACATCAATTATCTGCTTCGGCCTTCGAGGAATTCTTAACCTTTGCCCGATAGAAATAAGAGAAGAGTTTTCCAGTTGATTAGTCTGCATAATCGCTTGAATCGTCGTATTGAACCGTGCAGAAATGCTATTCAGGATATCACCTGCCCTTACTGTATAAATGATTACTGGAATAATAAGTCTTTGGTTGGGATAGATGTTGGATGGGTTAGTTAGGAGGAGGTTTCCTTCAAATTAAGAAATAATCCTAGATTATCAAAGGCTTTAATATGAAAGTGTCCAATTGTCATAAGAAGAATCTAATTTTCAAAAATAATTTGAAAAATTAAAATATTTAGTGTAATGTAAGTATAATCGATTATCAATAATCCAATTATAAGATTCGATAAGGTGTAAGTGCTTTACCTTGGGATTTCCTTGGATTCACAGCGGGAGAAGAAAATGACGATTTTATCAATCAGCCTTTGCACTCCTATATATCTCATTAAGATTAATGAGACGTACTAAGATGAGAGTGACAAAAGAAGTCGGTGGAGAACTAGAAACTGATTAACCATTTCATACAAGATATATGCCATACGATAGAATCAGTTATCAAGACAAATTATGGAGGGAATGAGGGAATATGATCATAAAGAAAAACAAATTCCAGTTACTTTTAGCCGTAAGTTTAGCCTTTGGTTTAATTACTTCTGGTTGCTCCGCTTCAAATCAAACAGCAAACTCAAACAAAAAAGAAAAGATTGATTATCCGACCAAGCAGGTTGAATACGTTGTACCTTTTGCTGCAGGAGGAGGAACCGATCTTGTTGCAAGAGCAGTAGCCCAGTTTTTAAGCAAGGAATGGGGCAAGCCGGTAACTGTAGTAAATAAACCTGGGGCAGGTGGGATTATAGGCTCCCAGGCTGTTTTACAGCAGGGAAGTAATGACGGATATACAGCATTGGCTAACGGTCCTACTAGTACCACTTTACTAACAGCAGGAATGACTAATCCCCCAGTTAAATTGAAGGATCATTTGTTTGTCTCCCAGTTCGCTGAAGATTCAATGGCCTTCACTGTTAAAGCTGATGCACGGTGGAAAGATTTTAAGGAATTTTGTGAATGGGTGAAAAAAAACCCAGAGAAGCTTACGTGGACAAGCGTTGGACCCTCAGGTCTTTCCGTATTTACCGTAGCGGAATGGTTACATGCAATTGGTGTTGATTACGATAAGACAAGAATGGTTGTAACCACTGGTGCTGCTGACGCTATGCCTAAGATTGCCGGTGGACACGCAGTATTGGGTGTCCACTCTGTCAACGAGGTTAGTTCCATGGTTGAGGCAGGCAAAGTGAAAATCTTGGCCACTCTTTCTTCAAAAAGAAGCCCGTATTATCCTGATGTACCAACCGTGGAAGAACAAGGCGTGACAGGTCTTACTACGCAATGGTGGACAGGTGTTTCCCTGCCTGTCGGGACACCAAAAGAGGTTGTTAAGAAATGGGAAGAAGCTACCGCCAAAATGGTTAAAGACCCTACCTTCATTGAAAAGCTAAAGAATTTGAAACTTGAGGCATCTTATAAGAATACAGCTGATTTTAACAATTCTGTAAAAGAAGAGGGCAAATCTTTTAGCAATTTAGCAAAAGAGTACGGACTTCAAAAGTAGCATGCAAACCAGTAGTTATTCGATGCTCAGGATAGTAAGTATTGCTTTGCTATCAATGTCTGCCATATAATGTCGCGCATTATATGGGTAATTGGTACATCACAATAATATAGTGGTGTACTTTTTTGTGTTTTTAACAAACGAGTATAATAAGAAGGTATTTGATCATTTTTATATTATCAAGACCTAAATTGAAAAAATCCTTATAAATTAAAGGACATTCCATTAATTAATATGACTAATATAATGTCCTTATTTCTGTAGCTAACGTCTCTGTTACTCTAATAAGCAAGTACGAATTAACGAATTCTAGTCTTTCGGAAGCCATCAAATACATTGATTGCCGCAGATAACATAAAGATGAAAATTCCACCTCCAACTATCCACGTTTCAAATTGCTTAGGGGTTATGGTAAATAAATCAGCCATATACGTAATAAAATCTCGGCTTATTACGTTCGGATTTCTTAATATAGCAACGAATACAACGGTTCCAATAAGCTGGAGGGCAGTATTACATATTTCCATGCTTTTCGTTCATTGTCCCTTGATTAATTTATAAATAGCTAATGCTATTTCGAAACGATCACAACAAGAACGATTGGCCAATACCAAAGTAAAAATTCATGATTTAAAGCTGGGGTCACGAATTCAAGTCCGTCTCCTCCTCCTCCTTCATATACACCTACAAAATGATTCGCATAAAAATAAAGATTTGCCCAAATCGCAGTCCATATTAAACTTCCAAATACTTCGAACTTCGTAATTGCTTTTTTCGGCTCCTCGCCATTTAGTGTGGGAAAGTTAGTGT
>NZ_RYZZ01000042.1 GCF_003989135.1 Peribacillus cavernae | reverse complement strand
CTGGGCAGAACTACGAAATCCTTTGCCGGATCACAACCATTTAGTTTATATGAGCGATTACAGAAATTTATGAGCGATGATCGAGACTTATGAGCCATTATCAAGATTTAAGAGCGATTAGCCAAATTTCTGAGCGATGGATCGTTTTCTATAGATAAATGAAATGTGTAATGAGAAATGTCTGGGTAGAATTACAAAATCCTTTGCCGAATCACAACCATTTAGTTTATATGAGCGGTGATAAACGAGTTCCCTCCTTTTACTAATGCAGAAATTATTATAGAAAAACGCCTGGATGTCTATCACATCCAGGCGTTTTTCACTTATCGTTCCAAATTACCCGCGCAATTCTGCACCCGTTTTTTCCTTTACAGCCTGCAGCACTTTGTTGTGTGCTTTTGTTACTTCTTCGTCCGTAAGGGTTCGCTCCGGATCAAAGTATTTTAAGGAATAGGCGACCGACTTCTTGCCTGGTTCCATGTGATCCCCTTCATATAAATCGAAAAGGCTCGCTTCTTTCAGCAGCTTGCCGCCCGCTTCTGCAATAACCTTCCGTATGTCGCCGGCGACTGTCTTCTCATCGACCACAAGTGCAATATCGCGGGTGATCGATGGGAAGCGAGGAATTGCTTCGTATTGGATCGGTTCTATTTCCGCTTCGCCAAGCGCTTTGAATGAAAGCTCGAATACATACGTTTCTTTTAAATCCAGCTCTTTTTGGATGGTTGGATGAACCTGGCCGACGTAGCCGATCGCTTCATTGTCCAGAAGGACTTCTGCCGTGCGGCCCGGATGTATCCCGTCGATTTCAGCGTGACGGTACTCGATCCTTTCTGCTAGGCCCAGTGTATCAAAAACGGTTTCCAATACTCCTTTTGCAACGAAAAAGTCAACAGGCTTCTTCTCTCCCTGCCATGGATGGGATTCCCATAAGCCGGTGATAGCCCCTGCCAGATGCTCTCTTTCTTCCGGAAGATCCGCTCTATTGCTTTTCAGGAAAACAGAACCGATTTCATAAAGCGCGATTGAATCATTTTGACGGGCTATATTATACTTCATTACTTCCAGAAGCTGCGGCACGATGCTTAAACGGAGCTGGCTGCGTTCTTCGCTCATCGGCATCGCAAGCCGGATCGACTCGCGCTTCTCCAGCGCAAATTGGGAAGCTTTTTCTTTGCTTGTTAATGAATAGGTGACCGCCTGGTAAAGGCCGGCGCCTTCAAGTACCTTGCGTACCTGGCGGCGTTTCTGTTGATATGCGGTGAGCCTGCCATGTGTCGCTTCCCCTGCTGGCAGGGTCGTCGGAAGATGGTCATAGCCGTACAGACGCGCCACTTCTTCGACCAAGTCTGCCTCAATGGTAATGTCGCCGCGGCGTGTCGGTACAGTAACCGTAAATTCATGATTTACAGTGCTTACCTCGAATTGCAGTCGTGCAAAGATACGTTCAACCTCTGAAACTGTAAGTTCCGTTCCAAGCATCGTATTGATTTTATCGAGGGTGATGGAGACAACGGCAGGTTCGACCGTCAATGTATCGGCCTCCGCAGAGCCTGCCAGAACCGTACCGCCTGCATATTGGGCCATTAAGTCAGCTGCACGTTCGCCTGCTTCGCGGACCCTGTTTGGATCGACGCCTTTTTCAAAGCGTGTACTCGCTTCACTGCGCAGTCCATGGTCTTTAGAAGCTTTTCTTACAACTCCTCCTGCAAAATATGCTGCTTCAAGGACAACGGTTGTTGTATCACTGCCAACCTCTGAATTGGCGCCGCCCATGAGGCCGGCTAATGCGATCGGTTCTTTGCCGTTTGTGATTACTAAATGATCCGCTGACAGTTTTCTGTCTGCGGTATCAAGCGTAGTCATCTTTTCCTGATCGTTTGCCCTGCGGACGACAATTTCTTTAGTACCAATGCGGTCATAATCGAATGCATGCAGCGGCTGTCCGTATTCCAGCAAAATATAGTTCGTGATATCGACAATATTGTTATGAGGACGGATTCCGCTTGCCATCAAACGAGTTTGCATCCAAAGCGGTGAAGGTCCGATTTTTACATTTTTAATCACCTTTGCGACATATAGCGGGTTATCTTCTATAGCATCCACTCTTACACTGATGTAGTCTGAAGCCTTTTTGGTAGCATTTGAAGCATTACTTTCCGGCCACTTCACTTCGCGTCCGAGGATTGCTCCCACTTCATAAGCTACGCCAAGCATACTTAAGCAATCCGCACGATTTGGTGTAAGGCCAAGCTCGAGTATCTCATCAGCTAATCCGAGATATTCGAGCGCATCCTCCCCTACCTTTGCATCGTCCGGGAACACATAGATGCCGGTTGAAAATTCTTTCGCGACGAGCTTTGCTTCAATTCCAAGCTCTTGGAGCGAACAGATCATTCCATTTGACTCTTCGCCGCGAAGCTTTGCTTTTTTGATTTTGAAATTGCCAGGCAGGACAGCACCGACCGTGGCGACTGCCACTTTTTGGCCTTGAGCTACATTTGGTGCCCCACAGATGATTTGCACAGGATGTTCCTGGCCGATATCAACTTGGCATATATTTAATTTATCAGCATTGGGATGCTGTTCACGTTCTAACACGCGGCCGATTACAACACCTTTCAAGCCTTCACTCTTCTTTTCTACTCCTTCAACCTCGATGCCGCTTTTGGTAATCTTTTCGGCAAGCTCATCAGCTGGGATGCCGGAAAGATCCACATAATCCTGCAGCCATTTATAGGAAACAAACATGGGTAGGGTCCTCCTTCATGAAATTCGATAAAACTAATTTTCGTAACGATGGAATTGTTTCAGGAACCGGATATCGTTTGTATAGAAATGACGGATATCATCAATCCCGTATTTCAGCATCGCGATACGCTCCGGACCCATGCCAAAAGCAAAGCCTGAATACTTTTTGGAATCAAAGCCGGCCATCTCCAGGACGCTTGGATGAACCATGCCGGCACCGAGAATTTCGATCCAGCCAGTCCCTTTACAAACACTGCAGCCTGATCCGCCGCAGATTTTACAGGAAATGTCCATTTCCACGGAAGGTTCGGTGAATGGGAAAAAGCTGGGACGAAGACGGATTTCCCGGTCCTCGCCGAACATTTTTTTTGCAAATACTTCAAGGGTTCCTTTTAGATCGCTCATGCGGATGTTTTCATCAACGATCAATCCCTCGATTTGCATGAACTGGTGTGAGTGGGTCGCATCATCATTGTCACGGCGGTATACCTTACCGGGACAGATGATCTTAACTGGCCCTTTGCCTATATGCTTTTCCATTGTCCTTGCCTGGACAGGGGATGTATGGGTACGCATCAAGATCTCTTCTGTAATGTAAAAGGAATCCTGCATATCACGCGCCGGATGGCCTTTCGGAAGATTTAGTGCCTCAAAATTATAGTAATCCGTTTCAACTTCAGGACCTTCAGCTACTGTGTAACCCATGCCAATAAATAAGTCTTCGATTTCCTCGATGACTCTTGTCAACGGATGGTGGTTTCCCTTTTTGACAGGACGGCCCGGCAGTGTAACATCGATTTTTTCAGCTGCAAGCTTTTCATTAACAGCCGCTTCTTCCAATGTCTTTTGCTTTTCTTCGATTTCACCTGCAATTGCCTCGCGCACTACGTTTGCCAGGGCGCCGATCTTCGGGCGTTCTTCTGCTGAAAGCTTGCCCATCCCGCGGAGCACCTCAGTGATTGGCCCTTTTTTCCCTAAATATGCTACCCGAATATCATTCAGGGCTTTTAAATCAGCAGCTTCGGCAACCTTTTGCAGCGCTTCTTTCTGCAGTTCATGTAGACGTTCCTGCATCTGTATTTCCTCCCTTAAAGAAAAATAAATGTATTGCCGTTAAACACAAAAAACCCCCGCTCCCTAAAAAGGGACGAGGTATATGTATCGCGGTACCACCCTTATTGGCCTCTAAAAAACTGTGCCCACTTCATTTGGATAACGGCTTTTAGCCGATGCATCTTTCGATTCGTTCTAAAAATCATCCCGATGCCGACTCCAGAGGTGAATTCACTTAAACAGTGCCGTAAAATGCTTACAGTCCCAGGCATTTTTCCCTGTAACGGATATCTTAAGCTACTCTTCTCTTTCAACGTCTTTTTTTATAAAATTTGGTCTTATTATAGTATACTTTTAAGCCATTTTCAAACTGATTTTTGTCATGATATGATTTACTCTGCTCATCCGTTCTTATTTCCGCAGATGATACAGCAGAATCCCGGCAGCAATCCCCACATTTAATGACTCACTTTTTCCGTAAATCGGGATGTACAGGTTTTGTGTTGTCTTGGAAAGTAGTTGTTTAGCAACACCCTGTCCTTCATTGCCAACCAGCAATGCAAATGATTGTACTTTTTCGACCTTCTCAAAAGAAACGGCATTCTCTAATGCTGTGCCATAAACAGGAATTCCCCTGTTTTGCAGAGAATCAATGATATCGGATAAATCGGATTTAATCACGGGCAAGTGGAATATGCTTCCCTGGGTGGAACGGATGACTTTCGGGTTGTATGGATCGGCACAACCCTCTCCCAATATCACAGCGTCGATTCCTGCCGCGTCTGCGGTGCGGATCATCGTCCCGATATTGCCTGGATCCTGAACCGCGTCGATTAACAGCAGCTTTTGCGGATCAATGTCTTCCAATGTCACTTCCCGTTGCTCGCAGACGGCTGTTATTCCTTGAGGTGTCTCCGTATCGGAAATCGCCTTGAGAACATCATTTGCCGCATAAATCACTTCAATACCTTCGAGCTTGAATTGTACGGGGACTTCTGCATCCTCACTGAGGATAACCGCCTGAACAAGGCTGGCTTCCTTTAACGCTTCTTCGACAAGATGAAAGCCTTCAATTAAATACCGGCCCGTTTTATCACGCTCTTTTTTCGTTAAAAGCTTTTTCCATTGCTTGACCCTTGGATTTTTTGCACTTTCAATATACTTCAACGGTGGACTCTCCTTCATTCCTTCATTGATTTTCCTATTATAACGTAATTTTAATACATAATGCATGCCAATCCGTGAAATGATATTTATGTGAGTGATCATGATCCTATGGGAGGAAAAACAATGAACTTAAATCTTCGAAATGCGATTATCGACAACGTTTCTGGAAATTCTCAAGACCAGTTGGAAGACACAATCGTCGATGCGATTCAAAATGGCGAAGAGAAGATGCTTCCTGGTCTCGGTGTATTATTTGAAGTGATTTGGCAGCATTCTTCCGAACAAGATAAACATGAGATGCTCCAGCTTTTGGAAGGCGGTTTAAAAAAGCAATAGCCCAAGACCGGGCTATTGCTTTTTTTTTATATCGATTATAGGTTGTCAGTATTGATTCTGTTTTTCAATTGTTCATCTTGAACTTGTGGATTTCCTTCACTATCCAATTGAACTTCATCTTGTTTTTCGCGCAGCCGTTTTTCTTGATCGGTTAATTTTCGGTCTTTTTCTGTACGTGCAGATGCTACATAACCTGTTTTGGAACGGTCCCTATTGCTGCTCAGATTTCCGGTTGTCTCCTGGACAGCCGCTGTCCCTTCAGGAAAGAGGTTTGGATCAGGATTACGGGTTACCCCAGTTTGGATTGCTGCATCCCTGTTGGTTCCTGCCGCATCCAGTGCAGCAGGATCAGGATCACCTTCAAAAAAACCGTCACGGACAGTTTGATCCTTATCAGAATCGAGCAGTATTAAAATCTTGCCCTCCTCCACATTATTTACATATGCAGCCGTTTCACTGTCCGAAAATCCCGAAGCATGCAGCCGGTCTTCAAGTCCATAGGTGCCTTCATTCATGAAAAATCTCATCACCTTATCCATGAAGCCGTCATCTTCTGGTGTATTGGTTACTGTATTAACGCCTGCTGTTTTTTTATAATCTGCAAGGTTCAATGTTTCCACTTTGTCGGCAATAACTGTAATATCTTCTCCCTCAAAACCTTTTGCTTTTAGTGCTTGAATCGCCTGTATCACTTCAGAAGTGGAATCAAAAACTCCATACATTGTTTTTTCCATGTTAACTCCTCCTCAATCTCTTTATGGGTCTTGTTAAACTATACCCGCAGACAACAACCCCCTAAACAGATAAATGTTTTGTGAATAGGCAAAAATTGATAAAACTTTTGCCCATGGCAAGCTTCGGCTCCTTTTCCTTACGAAAAAAACCCCGGCTGGGTCTCTTTCTTCTAATAATATGTTTCCTCGGCAATATCTAAATTCAACTTCTTTATTATGATAAAAAAGGAATTTCCGTATCTCAAAGAATACAATAGATTTTTAAGCAAAAACGGCCCCGTGAAGGACCGCTTTTTTCTCTTATTCAAACGTAATTCGATCGACAGTTTCACGATCAAGTTTCTTAATGACTTCGACAATTAATTTTACCGTGTTTTCATAGTCATCACGGTGGAGCATCGCTGCATGGGAATGGATGTACCTTGTTGCAATCGTAATGGCCAGCGCCGGAACCCCGTTCGCGGTTAAGTGAATGGCACCTGCATCGGTCCCACCGCCGGGAATCGATTCGTACTGATATGGGATATTCGATTCATCTGCTGTATCCGTTACTAAATCCCGTAGCCCTTTGTGGGAAACCATCGATGCATCATAAACAACAACTTGCGGCCCTTTGCCCATCTTCCCCAACGCTTCACGTTCGGTTACACCCGGTGTATCGCCGGCAATGCCGACGTCCACTGCAAAACCGATATCCGGGTTAATCTTGAACGTGGAAGTGCGCGCGCCGCGAAAGCCGACTTCCTCCTGCACAGCCCCTACACCGTAAACAATGTTAGGATGATCCGTCCCTTTTAGGTGCTTCAATACGTCAATGGCGATGGCACAGCCAATCCGGTTATCCCATGCCTTTGCCAGCAGCATTTTCTCATTGTTCATGACCGTAAATTCAAAATAAGGGACAGCCATATCTCCGGGACGGACTCCCCACTCATGGACTTCTTCCCTGCTGGCCGCGCCGATATCGATGAACATATCTTTGATTTCGACCGGCTTTTTTCTTGCTTCCACAGTTAGGATATGCGGCGGCTTGGAGCCGATAACCCCTGTCACATCTCCTTTTCTTGTCACAATCGTCACTCGTTGTGCAAGCATAACCTGGGACCACCAGCCACCCATGGGCTGAAAGCGTAAAAACCCTTTATCGTCTATTTGGGTAATCATAAAGCCAACTTCGTCGAGATGTCCGGAAACAACAATCTTCGGACCGTTTTCCCGGCCGGTTTTTTTAGCGATTAAACTTCCTAAACTGTCTGTGGTGATCTCATCGGCATATGGCGATATGTATTTTGTCATTACCTTTCTTACTTCGCTTTCATTGCCGGGAATTCCCTTAGCATCAGTAAGATCTTTCAGCATCGTTAGTGTTTGATCTAATCCAGTCACGAAACTCCTCCTTTTTGGATGTATTCCATTTGCTTAATACCCCTGCTTTTGACGCTGATAATTAACCTTGTTTTTCTCAAAATAAGCCGTCTCTACATCCTTGGCGGTAAATCCGAGCAATTGTCCAAGTTTAAAATATTCCGCACAGATTTTATAGTAAGTATTAGGGGTTTGCTCTATGCGATATGCTGTGATCGTCTCATATACGGCTAAAAACTGGACTGTTAAATCCGGGCTGCTGCTGTCTTCGGGATGCCATGCCGGAACAGTGCCCTGAAAGCATCCTTCAATTCCTAGAGAGAGAATAAAATGAATGCCATCCACATATTCCTCCAGGATAGTTTCCGCTGCGGATGAGCCTTTTACACTCCAGAATTTAAAACATCTTGTTTCATTTGCCAATTCTCCGACTTCAACCAGAAGGGCAAGGATTTTTCTTTCAACCAGATTTTTCTTGGTTACCTCGTGCTTGGATTCAATATGCCGATCTAAAGCGGCCTGCATCTCAAATAACTTTTCCGTATTCATTTTCCTCACTACTCTCTTTATTTCTCACTGAAATTATATCAAATTATTGAAACAAATTGAAAACCGGAACGTAGATAAGAGAAGCTACGTATTTGTTGAGGAGGTGCCTCCGTGATCTTGTTATTGCGATTATTCATTTTTCTTCTCTTTATTTTCCTTATTTATTCTGCCATCAGGTTTATAAAAAGCCCGAGGCGTAAACTGAAGCTCGCCCTTGAACAAAAAAAATTTTATATTCTGGATGACACCGCTAATGTCCGCAAAAATTTTCTGCTTACCTATCATGGTATCCTCTTTGAAGGCGAGAAATATGCTGAGGTCATCAATAACTCCTTCGAGGTCGTCTCTATCATTGTCTGGCCTAAAAACATCACGGCGCTGCACGGACTGGATCGGGATGATTTCCTAAAATTAGAATCATTCATAAAAGCTCGTTATCCAATTGCGCAAATCGATTGGAAAAGTCCTGTTAAGGAGCTTTTGGAACTATAACAGAACGAAAACGCTTGGATAACGCTGTAATCCAAGCGTTTATTCATTGTCATTTTGGAGATGTTTTTCGATGAGGTCATTTACTAACCAAATTCATTCAGGCTTCTATTTTTGATCATTCGCAGTCTGAAAGAACTCTTTCCAGGTAATGACCGTATATTTTTCTCTCATCAAATACAGCAATACTGTTAAGGAAAACAAAAGAATAACGATCATCGTTGGACTGAATTCGGAGATATAGCTCCCAAACACAGTATAGAAGAAAGCAAGCGGAATGTTAGTTAAAAAAGAGTAATAAGCAAAATTCTTTAATCCCTGCTTTTTCTCCATCAAACAGAGTGAGAGCAGATGATAATGGACAAAAGGAATGAGTCTTAATACGGTAATTTGTCCCACATTCAGATTACGGCGGCCAAATAATTTATTTTTCAATTTCAACAGCCGCTCCATCGTTTTCGGGAACTTTCGGATTACCAGGTAAAATAAGAGACTGGATAAGGTAAGACCCAGGATTGAATAAATGGTTCCTGCCGCCGGTCCGAACAATATACCGCCCGAAATACAGATAATCGCAACCGGAATGAATAAAAATTGCCTTAGCAGATGGAGAGTCACGAATATAAAAGGCGCTAAGATGCTGCTTGCCCCGATAAACCCTACTATAAATGAAAGTTCCTCATTCATGGTCTTCCTCCTCTATGATGCTGTCTCAAAGAAGCTACTACAAGCATATACGCTGGAAGATATATATATGACTACTAGACCACTATGTATATCACAATAGCAAGCTGGATGATCATCAAAAACGGGAAACCGATTCTGAAGGAAGCGTGCTTTGTTTTATGCCGAAACAAAAACATACCAGCAGTCGACCCTGTCGCTCCGCCAATCCAGGCCAGCAGCCAGAGTGTTTTCTCGCTGATTCGATACTGGTGTTTCTCAGCTTTTCTTTTGTCTCTTTTCATTGTAAAAAAGGCAAAGCAATTGATGATAAGAAAATAGAACCATATTGCAGACATATCATTTCCCCCTCATTGATATGTAAAAAGCCATCCTCGGCAGGGAGAATGGCTTTATGCTTACATGTATTTTATTTTTCCAATTTCTGTTTAGCTGCGGTTGCTAATTGAGCAAATGCCTGCTCGTCAGCGATTGCCAGTTCAGCTAACATTTTACGGTTCACTTCGATGTCGGCAAGCTTCAAGCCATGCATTAAACGGCTGTAAGAAAGGCCATTGATGCGTGCAGCTGCGTTGATGCGAGTGATCCAAAGTTTGCGGAAGTCGCGCTTTTTCTGGCGACGATCGCGGAATGCATACATTAAAGATTTCATTACTTGCTGGTTGGCAACTTTATATAATGTATGTTTGGAACCATAATAACCTTTGGCTAATTTCAGAACTTTTTTACGACGTTTGCGAGTAACAGTACCGCCTTTTACACGTGGCATGTTATTTCCCTCCTATATAAATCGACGAGTCGATATTACTTGATATTGTCTAACATATGGCGAATGCGTTTGAAGTCACCCTTGCTCACTAGGCTGGCTTTGCGTAGCTTACGCTTAGCTTTAGTAGATTTGTTAGCAAATAAGTGGCTTGTGTAAGCGTGAGAACGCTTAAGTTTTCCGGATCCTGTTTTCTTGAAACGCTTTGCAGATCCGCGGTGAGTTTTCATTTTAGGCATAAGGTATTCCTCCTCCTTACAATTACTTTTCGTTTTTCGATGCTAAGATTAAGAACATGCTGCGCCCGTCCATTTTTGGATGGGTTTCAATCGTAGCCACTTCTTTGCATGCTGCAGAGAAACGGTCCAATACACGCTGGCCGATTTCCTTATGCGTGATTGCGCGTCCTTTAAAACGGATAGAAGCCTTAACTTTATCTCCATTTTCAAGAAACTTGATCGCATTGCGGAGCTTGGTATTGAAATCATGTTCTTCAATTGTCGGGCTCAAACGAACCTCTTTCAAACTGATGATTTTTTGATTCTTACGGGCTTCTTTATCTTTCTTCTGCTGCTCGAAGCGGAACTTTCCGTAGTCCATGATACGGGCTACCGGAGGCTTTGCGTTCGCAGCAACTAATACTAAATCAAGGTTTGCACGAGCGGCAATATCCAGCGCTTCGAATTTCGTTTTTATTCCCAGTTGTTCACCGTTTTGGTCAATTAGACGAAGTTCGCGGGCCCGGATGCCCTCGTTTACCATCATGTCTTTACTAATAGTTAGCCACCTCCAAGGATATTTAGCGAATACAACGTTAGAAAATATCTGTAGTACCATCATTACTAACCGCTCACCATGATCTGCAGTCACAATATTTATTTCAAACAATAAAAAAGTGTGGATGCTAGTAACGCACCCACACAGATAGACTAAACAGAATAAATTCCAAATAATCAAATCATGAACCTGCTAACTGCTTATATAGCGTCAATCAGGTGAGAAGCGGGTGCTTCTTCTTTTCCTAAACCAAGTATTCAATTCACCTTAGAAAATATATCATAAACACAGATGATATGTCAAATACATTACTTGTTTTTCACAACAAAGTTTATCTTATCAAAATTCAGCGATATTTGCAATATGTTTTTGTTTTAGAAACCCACGTGAACAATTAATACTTCTGAAAGTTCATCTTCATTCATTTTTACAATCCGCTCTCTCTGTTGTTCGATAGAAGTTTTACTTCATCTTTAAGTGAGTTTATAAAGTCTTCAAAAGCTATTGTTTCGGATTTTTGTTCGCCATATTTGCGCACATTCACACTGCCCTCTTTGCTTTCGTTATCACCGAGAACGAGCATATAAGGGATTTTCTGCATTTGTGCTTCGCGGATTTTATAGCCGACTTTTTCGTCACGCCGGTCAAGCTCAACACGGAATCCTTCCGCTTGAAGCTTTTCCTGTACTTGTGCCGCATAATCCAGATGAACCTCAGGAGAAACAGGGATCACCTGAACCTGTACGGGAGCAAGCCACGTTGGGAACGCTCCTTTATATTCTTCTATCAGGAAGGCAACAAAGCGTTCCATTGTTGAAACAACGCCGCGATGGATGACCACCGGACGATGCGGCTTGCCGTCTTCCCCTACATAGCTTAAGTCAAAGCGCTCAGGGAGTAAGAAGTCAAGCTGGACAGTGGAAAGCGTTTCGTCTTTCCCCAGTGCAGTACGCACCTGGACGTCAAGCTTTGGACCGTAGAATGCCGCTTCGCCTTCTGCTTCAAAATAGTCAAGTCCAAGCTCATCCATTGCTTCTTTTAGCATGCCCTGCGCTTTTTCCCACATCGCATCGTCATCATAATACTTTTCAGTATCCTGAGGATCGCGGTAGGACAGACGGAACGAATAATCCGTAAAGTTAAAATCTTTATAGACCGCAAGAACGAGGTTCACTACTCGCTTAAACTCGTCCTTGATCTGATCAGGACGGACAAAGATATGCGCGTCGTTCAAAGTCATCCCGCGGACGCGCTGAAGGCCTGACAGCGCGCCTGACATTTCGTAACGGTGCTGCGTTCCAAGCTCGGCAATACGGATCGGCAGTTCACGATAGCTATGGATGCTGTTTTTATAAATCATCATATGGTGCGGGCAATTCATCGGCCGTAGAACAAGCTGTTCATTATCCATGTCCATGACCGGAAACATGTCTTCATGATAATGATCCCAGTGACCGGATGTTTTGTACAGATCGACGCTTCCCATAATTGGCGTATAAACATGGTTATAGCCCAAACGTTCTTCTTTATCAACGATATAACGCTCGATCACGCGGCGGATTGTCGCCCCTTTTGGCAGCCATAATGGAAGCCCCTGTCCTACCAGCTGTGAATTGGTAAACAGGTTGAGCTCTTTACCAAGCTTACGATGGTCGCGTTCCTTCGCTTCTTCTAGCAGGCGAAGATGGTTTTCAAGATCCTCTTTCTTGAAGAAGGCAGTTCCGTATATCCGCTGGAGCATTTTGTTATCGCTGTCGCCTCTCCAGTAGGCACCGGCAATGCTCAGCAATTTGAATTCCTTGATTTTTCCGGTTGATGGCACGTGAATGCCGCGGCAAAGGTCAAAAAACTCGCCCTGCTCATAAATGGTTACCTGTTCATCAGCCGGGATGGCGTCGATCAATTCAAGCTTGTACTCATCACCGATCTCCTTGAATCGTCTTTCTGCTTTGTCGCGGCTTACTTCAATGCGGATCACTTCCAGGTTTTCATTGACGATTTTTTTCATTTCCTTTTCAATCTTTGGCAGATCTTCAGGAGTCAATGATTCTTCAAGATCGATATCATAGTAAAAGCCGCCTTCGATAACCGGGCCCACTCCAAATTTCGCATGTTTATAGAGCCGCTTTATCGCCTGAGCCATTAAATGTGCTGTACTGTGGCGAAGGATTTCTAAAGCTTCTTTA
Organism: Peribacillus cavernae; assembly: GCF_003989135.1. Lineage (GTDB taxonomy): Bacteria > Bacillota > Bacilli > Bacillales > DSM-1321 > Peribacillus > Peribacillus cavernae. Next base: position 49,560 of record NZ_RYZZ01000042.1, on the reverse strand, counting down.
CTGTCCTGGGTAATGATTTCAATTGAACCGTCAGCTTCGATCGGCCGTTTCAAATCATATAATTGCCCGTTTAGTTTCCCCGCGATCGACTTTTTCTTGAGGCCGGGGCTGATCGATGCAGCAATATCTCCTGTAGTCGTCACCCTGGCGAACTCCTTCACTGCTCCATCGGGGAAAGTCATCTTGATCATTTCAGACATACCGTTTCACTCCTTCAATATTTTGTAGTTTCTTGTGCCAGGGGCAAAGATTAGCCTGAAAACAGAAAAAGCCCGCCCCTGTATCAAAACAGGGACGAGCTTACGTATGAAAAATCATAACCCGCGGTTCCACCCTCGTTTCATCTTGCCGCTTAGATGGCAAAATGACACTCGTGGCTAATAACGGCAGCTTCCCGTCAGCCAATACTCGCGACCTGCTTTCATAGCTGAAGTTTAGAGGCGGTAAGTGTTCTACACGTATTAGGAAGCTTTCAGCCGTGTCTTCCCTCTCTGCAAACCGCTTATAGAATACTCATGTCCTCATCATAACTTTTAGAATAATATATTTGATAGTATGTAGGAAATTATAATTTGTTATGTACAGAAAATCAAGGTCTATTTTCAGAAAAAAAACGATCGGATGCACTCCAGAACCGTGCATCTTTCAGCGACAAACAGCTACTCCAGCCCGTCTTTTCCAGCGGGAGGATCACCATTAAATGAAGCGATAGGCAAAATGACCGTTCTTTCTTCAAAAATCCTTGTAATTGTTTGCACAAGGCCGTCCTCAGCTTCATCTGTGTAAAGATTAAGATGATAGGGAGCAATCGAAATTAGCGGCGCTAGTGCTGTTGAATCGATATATATCGGGTTTTCCGCTAGCAGTTTCTTATCGATCATCTTAAAAATCTCGTATTTACCCAATCTTCTAAAGCCTTCATCAAAAAAGTGATACCCATTTCTATGGAGCAAGTGAACGATTTCCATTTTCGGCTCACGCTCATAGAGGAGATCCCGAAGTGTTGCAATGAAGCTCTGGTAATCCTGTTCGAGCTTATATTCATCGATGGCAGCTTCCACATAACCCTGCAGGGAATCATAAAATGATTTTAACCGGAAAGTGGCAAACGAATCAAAGGAAAAGGAAACTTTTTGGGCAAGGAAGGATTGAAGCCCTTCACCGATAATCTTCCTTTCTCTTTCAAAAATTCGCTGCTTATCTCCACCTTCGATGATTGAACAGGCTATCTCGATGATGTCATCGATTTCCTCACGTTCCCGGTAAAAGAATTTATGCCGTAGAATCATTTCGAGCCGGTTCAGTAATTTGTCCTCCAATAAAAATGAATAAAAAACATCGCTTAATAAAGACAATAAATTGTTTGGATATTTATCTTGAATGGTGACAAATAAACCTTGTTCAGGCTGAAATTGGATATATTCATTGAGTTCTGTCCCCAAAGGGTGGACAGAAACGTATTCAAGCAGTTTCAACGCTTCGGTTTCCGATTGAAAATGGATTTGTACCAACAAAACTCCCCCTAAACCTGTCCTGCTCATATGTATATGGGGTTATCCAGCGGTTTAGAAGCGCAAGTCATTGCTGTTATGAAGAAAAGCCAGGGATAGCCCGGCTTTTCCTAACGACGCCGATTTTCACCTGTTAGCTGCAGTGGTTCTGCCAGGTATTGGATACGTTCCATAATACGGGCTGCTTTTACTTCTTCCTTTTCCCCGCGCTGCGAGAAGGTCAAATGATTTTGCAGGCCTCCGAAATCAAAGTTAGAGGTGAAGAAGGTAGGCAGGTTTTCAAGCATACGGAACTGGAGAATCGGCCCAATTACTTCATCCCTTGTCCAACTGCTCATCGTTTCCGCGCCAAAGTCATCAAGCATGAGGACAGGAGCCTTTTTCGTCATTTCGATTTTGTCATTTATCGTGTTATCACCTATCGATGCTTTAATTTCCCGCAAAAAATCCGGAACATATACAATCAATGAAGAAATTTGATTTTCGGCAAGTTCATTGGCAATCGCACCGAGTAAATACGTCTTTCCGACGCCGAAGCTTCCATGCAAATAAAGGCCTTTTTGCTTTTTGCCGGGAGCATACTCTTCCACAAAGGTTGTCGCTTTTTCGATTGCTTCTATGCGGCCTCCCGCTGTGTCTGTCTGATAGAAGTCACCAAGGGAAGCTGATAAAATATCCTTTGGTACATACAAGCTCTGGATCAGTCTTTCATGCTTTCTTTTTTCATCATAAATGCTTTTTCGCGGGCATATTTCATAATGCAAGTCGATTGTATTTCCCTGAACAAGGAGCTTTGGATGATATCCCTCCATCATATTGATGCAGCCATCCAAATTGGGGCATTTCCCGCAGTTCTTGCTTTGAGAAGAAAACTCGTACAGCTTCGACAAGCTTTTTTCAATCATTTCCGATGTTATCCGCGAGCTGTTTTCATGTAAGAAAAGCTGGATCTCTTCATCATTTAATACTTCATTTTTTACATGCTCATATCTATGTTGGAATTGGATATTATTAGCGAGTTTATTTAAAGCGTCACTTATTCTCTGCACTTCAGGTTCACCCCCTGCTTTTCAGCTTATTAAGTCTTTCCTCGATTTGCCGTTTCCGTTCATCGAGTTCTTTATTTTCAGGTTTCTCTTTGTTTTCATCCTTAGACAGCGCCTGCTCCTTGTTCATCCAATCCGGAACGATTTCCGTCCGGATCGCTTTTTTTGCGCTGGACTTATTTTCCTTTTTCCCCTGGGCCCAGGACTGGTATTGACGATGTTCGCTCTTCGCCATCTCCATCGCTTCTTTCACTGTGACAATCTTCTTACGTGCCCAGTGGCCTGCAATTTTCTCGACATACCCTTTAGTCAGCTTCATATCCGTTTTAATCATCACATACTCAATCAGGACATTAATTACTCCTGGATTAAGGTTTTGATTCAACATGATGCCTTCAATGATCTGCAGGTCTGATTTTGAAGGCTCTGCACCACCGGAAAGCTGTAATAGTCTTTCACGGGGAGACACGGTTTCCAGGTGGCGGATCAATTCTTCTTCCTTCGTGTTCGGCCCTTCCGTCTGTGAGTGATAAATCACAGGCTGAACGCGGTCCGAGAGTGACGGCATCTCGTTATGATATTCTATCTGATACCAATCGCGAGCTGCCTTCCGCAAATCTTCTATATCAATTTCATTTTCCACATTAACCGAGCCGATGACCAGCTTTTGCATTTGAAATACGTCTATCCCATATAAAAAAGCCAGCTTAGCGATCGTATCCAGTACATTTTGTGTAAATGCTTTTTTGGGGACAAGCGAATTCTTAATCCCGGCAAACAGCAAGTCAAAATCAAATGTATCATGAAAACCACCAAGAGCTTTGGCCTGGGTCCTTCCAATAGGTTTAAAATTTGCTTCGGGCTTTAACTCTTCCAACGTTTCATCTGAAACATATAAGCTGTCCAGATGGTCGGAAGCAAACACCTCTGTAAATGTCTTGGTTACCGGCTGATATTCCTCCATTGAAACAATTTCATCACAGAAGAAATTTTTCAATCGGCCGAATTGTACCTTACCTACTTTTTTGTACAAATAAATATTCAACATTCCATCAGTAAAAAACTGTTCCGGAGAGAGCGGCGGATTCAATTCATAGACAAACTGATTTTCTTCTTCCGATTTTTTTTTATAAACATCTAAAAGTCCAATGCCTTCCAGCTTTTTTCTTGATTCATAGATATCACTCAATTTCAAACCCATTGTATTCATTAGATTATAATGCAGGGAAGATTGCGACCAAAGCCGGTTTTCCTCCAATTCACTCCAAAGCGTCATGTACAAGCTGATACAGATCGGACCAATTAAAGGTTGATACAAGAGCGTTATTACTTTCCGATCATAATCGTGGAGCAATCCAGCGGACGATACCATATACCGGTCAACAGGAAGCAGTTCCTGCCAGTGCTTTGACATATCCATTCAAACCTTTCCTTGCAAACTGCCGATGCCAGGCCTTCACCTGAGCTAAAAAAGAGCCAAAGTAAATCTTTAGCTCTACTTTCTTTCTTTATCAATCAGGTCCTTTAACTCGTCAATAAATACATTAATATCTTTAAACTGGCGGTAAACAGAGGCAAACCTGACATACGCGACTTCGTCCACTTTTGCAAGCCTGTCCATGACCATTTCACCAATGCTGTCGCTTTTCACTTCAGAAATCCCTTGATTCCGTAATTCTTTTTCTACATCATTTGTAATGTCTTCTAATTCTTTTAAAGGTACAGGGCGTTTTTCGCAAGCCTTGATTAATCCGCGCAATATTTTATCCCTGCTGAATTCTTCACGAGTCCCTTCCTTTTTTACTACAATGAGAGGGATTTCCTCAACCTTTTCAAATGTCGTAAAACGGTAGCCGCATACTTCGCACTCTCTTCGGCGGCGGATTGACCGGCTTTCATCAACCGGACGGGAATCCAATACCCGTGTTCCGTTATATTGGCAGGACGGGCATTTCATAATTATCAGCTCCGTGTTCAATAATGATCCCTCGGGTCCATTTTGCTGCCTGACGAGAGAATAAAGTTGTATATCTTCATCTTATAAAAAACAGCTCGGCAGTACAAGAAGGAAAATAAGCGTTTGCTCTACCCTTGCCTTATAGTAGTGGGTCCTCAACCATTCATCGGCATGATTTTCATTTGTTTCACATTGCCGACTGTATCTCAGTGCTATAACTGTAAAAAATCCCAAATGCCATCATCCTTCTTAGGCACATTATATAAACAATTCGGTGTCGATGCAAAAGGATCTGACTCATCTGCAAGAGTCAGATCCTTTAAAAAGGCGCTTCCGCTTTTCTATGATGTCCAGCTCCAGCGCCTAGCCCCTCGAGGTCATAAGCCAATCACAGTAAGAAGGAAAGAACGCCTTCTTTCTGTGCTCGTCTTATGCTTGTCGGGGCTGAACAAGGCGCTTCCGCTTTTCTTTGTATCAAAAAAGAGATGCAGCAATTTCTACATCTCTTAAGGTTTCACTTCTTACAACGCATTCACTTTGCTTTTATTCACTTGGATCGGACCCATCCCGCGCGGAAGTTCAATATTTTCTCGCGTCTCGGCATTTAAAGCTTCTGCAATGTAATCTGCAGCAATGTTTGGATTTAAATCTCCGCAAGTATAAACATCAATGCTTGCGTATCCATGTTCTGGAAAGCTATGAATGGTTAAATGTGATTCGGAAATAATTACCACACCACTTACTCCTTGTGGAGCAAATTTGTGGAAGGCCACCTCGCGAATCTCTGCACCGGATTTCAATGCAGCATCTACAAATATTTTTTCAATTAAATCCATATCGTTTAATTTTTCGAAGTCACAACCCCAGAGTTCTGAAATTACATGTCTACCCATTGTTTCCATGTTCAAGTTCCCCCTTAACATGATTAAGAATTCTGTGCCTTAAAGTAATAACTACCACGGGGGAAAGTTAGTCCAAAGAGGTCCTAACCCTTTAAGTAGCCATCATGAAACTAAGTGATTAAGTTCACGAATCATAGTATACTTTGTTTAATTTTTTTTTGCAACATATCTACTGAAATTTTTAGAGGATGTTTTTGGCTGATATCCTTCAGCTGCCAATGTAAAAAAGCCCGCTGCGGCCTGCAGGAGCTCAGATTACCTTTGTTAAACAAAGGATAACTTTTTGTACTTAGAAAGTTTTACAAGGCGCTTCCGCTTTTCTATGATGTCCAGCTCCAGCGCCTAGCCCCTCGAGGTCATAAGCCGATCATCTGATGGGGAGGAAACCACTCCCCATACAGCTGCTCGTCTTATGCTTGTCGGACTTGCGCAGGATGCGCTGACGTCGACGTTCGCCACAGGACGTGGCGGATCTTAGTCGACGTTCCTTTTTACAAGGCGCTTCCGCTTTTCTATTAGCCAACTTTCATTTCTTTCAAGGTCAACATTTCTTGGGCAACATAATTTACAAGGTCAACGACCCTGCATGAATAGCCCCACTCATTGTCATACCATGCGAGCACTTTTACTTTTCTTTCACCAATTACTATCGTCGATAAGCCGTCAATGATCGCAGAATGCGGATTGGTATTGAAATCAATTGATACAAGCGGCTCAGTTGTGAACTCAAGAATTCCCTTTAACGAGCCGTTTGATGCCGTTTCGAAAGCCTCATTGATTTGATCGATTGTAACTTCCTGCTTCAAGTCAACAACTAAATCGACAAGTGATACATTGGGTGTCGGCACACGCAATGCCATACCGTGCAGCTTGCCTTTCAACCCGGGCAGCACAAGAGCCAACGCTTTAGCTGCGCCGGTAGATGTTGGGATGATGCTTTGGCCGCATGCACGTGCCCGCCGCAAATCTTTATGTGGATTATCGATATTGTTCTGGTCATTTGTATAAGCATGGACGGTAGTCATCAAACCGTTTTCAATTCCGAACTGATCATCCAGCACTTTTGCAACCGGTGCAAGACAGTTTGTCGTACAGGAAGCATTGGAAATGACGAAGTGCTTATCAATGTCAAGTGCTTCTTCATTTACGCCCATCACAATGGTAACGTCTTCATTTTTGCCCGGTGCAGTTAAAATTACTTTTCTAGCACCAGCTTCCAAATGAAGGGCTGCTTTTTCCCGATCATTAAATTTTCCAGTAGCTTCGATAACGATATCTATATTCATTTCTTTCCATGGCAGCAGCGAAGGATCGCGATTGCTTATTAACTGAACGCGGTGGCCATTTATAATGATGGCACCGTCCTCAGGAATTACTTCCCCTTCAAATCTACCGTGGTTCGTGTCATATTTAATTAAGTGAGCTAAGGTCTCAGCAGGATAGCTTGCATTAATTGCGACGATATCCAGATTTTCTTCCATGATTGCTTTTCGAAAAACCATTCTTCCGATTCTTCCAAAACCATTAATTGCTATTCGTGCTTTCATTTTTCGGTCCCTCCCGAATTAATGTTATACTTTTATGAGATATTATATAATTAGTATAACATATTGGATAAGAACTGTGATGATAAAAGCGCTTATTTTTTAAAAAATTTATCTATAAAAAAAGTTGTCTTAATTTAATAAAAGCATCCGTACACTGCGCGGATACTTCATTTTAATTTTTATTGATTGTTTTTATTTAAAAGAAGTAACAGCAACTTCTTTTGATACCTCCCTATTCTGCGTTATTCACGTTCCAATCAAGCAGGACCTGTCTCACCTGCAGTATCGTGTCTTCAAAATCGCCATTATTATCGATCACTGCATCGGCTAATGCTTTCTTTTCCGAAAGCGGCATTTGCGAAGCAATCCTTGCCAACGCTTCAGCTTCAGAATAATCATTCCGCTTCATTAAGCGCTCGATTTGCACTCGTTTATCTACATAAACTACCAACGTTTTATCAACCATGGTGGTCAGCTTGCTTTCAAAGAGCAAAGGAATATCCATGAAAACCGTTTCCTCTTCCCGTTCAAAAGCTGCATCCTTCAGAGCAATCATCCGCTTCCTTACAGCCGGATGAACAATGCTGTTTAAAAGGAGTCTTTTCTCCGTATCGTTAAAAATAATCGCTCCTAATTTTGCCCGGTCGATTGTTTCCTCATCGAGCAGGATTTGCGGGCCGAAAGATTCAACTATTTTGTTGTAGGCCTTTTCACCTGGTTCAACTACTTCCCTTGATGCAAGATCAGCATCAATGATGGTAAACCCTAAATCATCCCTAATAAACTGGCTGACACTGCTTTTCCCGCTTGCGATACCTCCGGTTATCCCAATTACCTGTCTCATACGCGGCTCCTTCTACATCTCTTTTTAAAGCTTCATAAAACCAATAATCATTAGTAAAACTCCTGGAAGAAAAGACATTCGCTGTACAAGTTTGCTCGACGATAAGATTTTTCCGCTCAGAAGGCCGGCAAAAATAAATAATGAGCTCATAATCGCAATGCATATTGATAAAATAAAAGGTGAAATCCCCAACATTGCCGCTCCAATACCGGCCCCAAAAGCATCAAGTGAGAGTGCGAAACCCAACACAAGCGCTTCCACTCCATTTATCGTACCCGATTTATCAAAATCGGCAGTCAGCGGTTTCTGAAGGATGTTAATCGCTACGCCCAGGGATTTTATTTCAAAATTAAAAATCACTTTTTCGGTAACTTGATCTTCTATTTGCTTTTCCGGCCTAAAATATTGATATAAAACCCAGCATCCCAAAATGATTAAAATAATTCCGCCGGTTTTTTCAGCAGCTGCAGTTGAGATAAACTGCCCGATAAATTCTCCTACCATCATCGCAATACCTAGACTTAATGCCGAACAGCAGGAAATAACGGCAATTGACTTAAAGGGAATCTTCATGTTTCTCATCCCAAATGTTAATCCAACGCTGAACCCGTCAATGCTGACGGCAAAAGCTAAGAACAAAAGCTGTAGCCACATCGTAAAAACGGCTCCTTCCTCACAGAAACTAGGATAGTATATGGAAGGAGCAAATCCGATGTGTTTAGAAAAGCGCAAGCGCATTGTAAGAAGGAGAGTCAAATCACCCTCTATTTATCAGTCCGCTGGCAGGAAGGGCAGATTGTCGTCCCTCTGCCTCCAACGACATGCTTTTCAAGCGGCGTTCCGCAACGCTTGCATTCCTCTCCCTTACGTCCGTAAACAAACAGTTCCAGCTGGAACATGCCAATCTGTCCCTGCGAATTGACATAGGAACGGATCGTACTGCCTCCTTTTTCAACTGCTTCGGACAAGGTAGCTTTTATTTCTTTATGCAACACACCGATTTCGACAGGCGTCAACGAAGATGCAATCCGTTCCGGGTGTATACCGGAACGGAACAGGGATTCATCGACATAAATATTTCCGATGCCAACGACCACGGTTTGATCAAGCAGCACAGGTTTGATTTTGCGGCTGGTTTTTGAAAGCTTTTCCTTCAAATGCCCGACAGTAAATTCCGCTGACAACGGTTCGGGTCCAAGGTGAAGCAACGGGAGGTTAACATGCTCCTCTCCTTTTGCAAATAAATGCATCGTCCCGAATTTACGGACATCCCGATAGCGCAGCTCGGTCCCGTCGGTGAAAGAAAAGATCACATGGGTATGCTTATCATAAGGCTCTGCCTTAACGAAGACTCCATACTTCCCTTCCATCCGCAAATGCGAAACCATTGCATAATCATCAAGGTAAAAGATTAAAAACTTGCCGCGGCGTCCGATAGCCTCGATCGTTTGCCCAATAAGTGCATCCGTGAACTGTTCAGGCTGTTCAGGTGCTTTGATGATTTTCGGCCAAAATACCGAAACTTCCTGTATCGTTTTGCCGATCACAAGCTGTACTAACGTTTTCCTGACTGTTTCTACTTCTGGAAGCTCAGGCATACTGCCACCTCTGTTCCTTTATTTGTCTAACTTCGACGTACATAGTTGTACTAGTGCCAACGTCGCCACAGGACGTGGTGCTCTTAGTCGTCGTTCCTTTTAGGCGCTTCCGTTTTTCTACTTCGCGTCAAACCATGTCGGCCCGTACGCGTAGTCCACCTTCAAAGGTACATTTAATTCAATTGCCCTTTCCATTTCTTCCGGGACAATTTTCATTAAAGCTTCCAGTTCCTCTGGAGGGGCTTCAAAAATCAGTTCATCATGGACCTGGAGCAGCAGGCGTGCTTTCAGGTTTTCTTCCTTTAGCCGCTCACTCATATTAATCATCGCCAGCTTGATGATATCGGCGGCACTTCCCTGGATTGGTGTATTCATAGCCGTTCTTTCCGCAAAGCTTCGTAAATTGAAATTACGACTCGTAATTTCGGGGATATATCGCCTTCTTTGAAGCAAGGTCGTTGAATAGCCTTTTTGCTTTGCTTCCTGGATGCTTTCCTTCATATAATCCTGGACCCCGGGAAAGCTTTTTAAGTACTGGTCGATAAATTGGCCAGCTTCTTTTCTGGTAATCGAAAGGCTCTGGGATAAACCATAATCACTAATCCCATATACAATTCCAAAATTTACCGCTTTAGCATGGCGGCGCATATTTGAAGTGACCTCGTCTTTGGAAACATGAAATACATCCATAGCCGTTTTCGTATGGATGTCCATATCCGTCCTAAATGCCTCGACCAACCCTTCATCATTGGCGATATGCGCGAGCACCCTAAGCTCGATTTGCGAATAGTCTGCTGCAAACATGATCCAATCCTTTTCAGAAGGAATGAAGGCCTGTCTGATTTTTCTCCCTTCGTCAAGACGGATCGGGATGTTTTGCAGATTAGGGTCAGTCGAGCTTAAACGGCCTGTTGCCGTCAGCGCCTGGTTAAAGCGGGTATGGACTTTGCATGTCTTCTCGTCAACTACCTTCAACAGGCCTTCAATATAGGTGGACTGCAGTTTCCCGAGCTGGCGATAATGCAGGATTTCCCTGACCATTTCATGCTCGCTCTCAAGCTTTTCGAGAACATCAGCTGACGTCGAATATCCTGTCTTTGTTTTCTTAACAGCGGGAAGGTTCAACTTTTCAAATAAAATAACGCCAAGCTGTTTGGGCGAATTTATATTAAATGCCTCCCCTGCCAGCTGATGAATCTTCTCTTCAATCGCTTTGAGCCTCATAGTTAATTCCGTTCCCATTTCCTTCAGGCGGCCGACATCCATTTTGACGCCCTGAATTTCCATTTCTGCCAAAATCAGTGCCAAAGGCAGTTCCAGTTCGGTAAATAGTTGATACTGTTTGTTTTTCTCTAACGATTTAATAATTGGATCTTTTAAGGAAAATATAGCCTGTGATTTCCGGGCGAGATGTTCACTTAGCTGTGATTCGTCAGGAATGGAACGTTTTGCACCCTTCCCGTAAAAAACATCATCCGGCTGAAGCTGTGTCCCGCGCTGTGATTTCGTTATCGCCGCTACATCTTCAACCGAATCTGAAGGATTCAATATATAGGAGGCAAGGAAAATATCAAGACTGATTCCCTGAAGTTCGATGCCTCTTCTTCTTAAGGCGACCACTGCACGCTTGGCATCAAACACCGTTTTCTTCTTCGTTTCATCACCGGCCCATTGTTTGAATTCCTCGGAAGCCAGAGCCGTTTCAGTAGGGATATAAAAGTTTCCATGATCATTAGAAACGGAAATGCCGATGATATCGGCACGATAATAGTTATCCTCCAGTATTTCAATATATAGCGAGTTCTCATCTGCAAACAAACTGGCAGTGACTTCATCCACTTTTTCAAACGCAATATCTTCCTGAACCATTTCCGCTGCAGGTTCTCCCGCGTCTCCCAATTTTTCAAGCAAGGACTGGAAGCCAAGATCTTTATAGAAAGAAACAACCTTCCCTGTATCCATCCCGGTATAGACGGTATCATCCACGGTTATTTCTAGCGGGGCTTCCCTTGTAATCGTTGCAAGCTGTTTGCTCAGCACCGCCGATTCTTTGTGTTCTTTTATTTTTTCCTTTAGTTTTTTTCCGCTGACTTCATCGATGGATTCCAAAAGCTTTTCCACCGTTCCAAATTGGTGCAGAAGCTTTAGGGCCGTCTTTTCACCGACACCCGGAATCCCGGGGATATTATCGGAGGCATCTCCCATCAGACCTTTCATATCGATAATCTGATGCGGGCCAATCCCGTACTTTTCCTGAATATGTTCAGGAGTATAATCCTCAATATCGGTAATCCCTTTTCTTGTGATACCAACAGTGATCGTCGGCGAGGAAAGCTGGGTCAAGTCCTTATCACCTGAAATGACCCTCACGTCATAACCTTCCTTTTCTGCCTTTAGGGAGAGGGTCCCGATAATATCGTCCGCTTCATAGTTGTCCAGCTCATAGCGGGAAATGCCGAAGTGATCCAATAACTCGCGGATGAATGGAAATTGTTCAGAGAGTTCGGGCGGAGTCTTTTGGCGGCCTCCTTTGTATTCTTTATACGAGGCGTGCCGAAACGTCGTTTTCCCGGCATCAAAAGCAACCAGCATGTGTGTCGGTTTTTCTTCCTCGAGGATTTTATTAAGCATCATCGTAAAGCCATAAACGGAATTCGTATGGATTCCTTTATCATTATTAAGGAGCGGCAATGCAAAAAAAGCACGATATGCAATACTATTTCCATCAATCAGCACTAATTTCTTACCCAAATCAAAGTCCCCCTGTCATTAAGTAAATCCGTTCCAACAAAAACAAATAGCCGTTATTTTCTTCCTTATATTCTACCATGAGAGGATTAGGAAAGAAAAATAACGGCCTTTGCATGGGAGCAGACTGTTTAAGCCATTTCCATAACCCCTCTTGGAGGTTCAAATCTGTGCTGTAAGGGCAGTAAAAAAACAAATTCTAACCAATCTTCGTTCTCTTATAAAATGGTAAGGAGAGGTAACGGCTTAATATGCACGCCAAAAATGAAAAAGGCAAGGACGGGGTCGTGTCCTCACCTTTTTCGGCTCCCTGGATGAAGGGGTTTTCATAAGTAATTGTAAGCTTATGATATTAAGAAGGATTGAATAAATTGTAAAATTCATGTAAATTGTCTTAAGCCTTCCTTTATTCATCCAAAAGATTTGTTATTTCCGGTTAAAGAAAACCGTGAATGTTGTGCCTTTGCCCGGTTCGCTGTTTACGGTGATTTTTCCTTTATGGGCTTCGACAATATGCTTTACAATCGCAAGTCCAAGGCCTGTGCCTCCCGAATTTCTGCTCCTTGCTTTATCCACTCTGTAAAAGCGTTCAAAAATACGCGGCAATTCCGCTTTCTCGATTCCAATTCCGCTATCCTGTACTGCGACTTTTACAAATTGTTTTTCCCCGGTTATTCTTATATCCACAGTACCGCCTTTTACGGTATAGTTCAGCGCGTTTGTAATCAGGTTGATGAAGATTTGCTTAACCCGGTAAGAATCGCCTTTTACCTGCATAGGATGATCCGGAGCATACAGGGTAAGCGAAATGTTTTTTTCATCTGCCTTCCCTTGAAGGATTGCGCATGTTTCTTCAAGCAGTTGGCATAAGTTTAGAGTTTCAAGATTCAGGACAAATTCCTGCTGTTCAATCTTAGATAAATCCAGAAGCTCTTGAATCAGTGCCTGCAACCGGTCGCTTTCCTTCAGAATGATTGATAAAAAGTTCTGCAGTGCTTCCTCGTCCTTCATGGCCCCGTCCAATAAAGTCTCTGAAAATCCCTTTATTGAAGTGATCGGTGTTTTCAATTCATGGGAAACATTGGCTACAAAGTCTTTCCGCATTTGCTCAAGCTTCTTCAATTCTGTGATATCGTGAAATACAACTAGAATTCCTTTCCATTCATCGTGGTTCCCGATAATCGGCGCACCGTACACCTCGAAATGTTTTCGGTCAATCTCTAATGGTATCCGCAGCTGGCGCTTAATGCTTTTTTCGGTTATAAAAATTTCTTCAATAATGTGGATAATTTCTTTGTGCTTGATTACCTCATAATACACCCTATAAAGAAAATTAGAGGCTTCGACTTGAAAAAGCTCTTTATATTCACGATTTATCAGTGTTACATAGCCTTTGTTATCGATCAGCAAGACACTACTCCCGATATTTTCAATCAGGGTTTCAAGACGGTCTTGCTGCATTTCCCTGGCAACCTCCATTTCCTGGAGGTTTCTCGCGAGAATGTTAAGGGACGTATTTAGCATTCCAGCTTCATTGGAACGCTCCTCATAGGCACGGGCACGGTAATTTCCTTTTGCCAGTTCAATTGCCGTTGTGGTAGCCGCTTCAATCGGCCGGGTATATCTTGCGGCAATCTGGCTTCCGAGCATGATAATAACAATCAGGGCTGCGCCAAGGCAGCCAATTAAAATCCACCATATTTGCCGATTGACCTGTTTGATGTCTCCCATTTCATTTCCCAGGACAACATACCCTTCCACATCATCGCCCTTTTCAATCGACTTCCAGTAATAGTGAAGGTCAGAGGAGCCGTCGACCAATTCATATCCTTCCTGATTGGAACCTATATTCTCCCCGATTCGGTCCAAAAGGGCTGCATGGCTCTCAGGGTTATTTTTTTTGTTGACGTTGGAATCATATAACACCGTGCCGTCTGCAGCTAAAATTGTAAAATGGGAATCAATCAAAGCATTTAGTTCAGCTTTTCTGCCATCCTTTAAAAAAACGGCGATCCCGCCATTTTCTTTTATGTAATTCGATATAAAGACTGTTTCTTTTTGGACTCTCTCATTAAAGATGTTCACATAATAGCTTTTAAATAATTGGCCCAATAGGAGGCCCGCTGCTATCAGAACGATAAGAATAAGGCTAATTAATACCAAAAGAAGCCTGGTCCTGAATTTTGTCATTCCCTTTTCGGCTCCTCTAGCTTATAGCCCAGACCACGAATCGTTTTAATATAGAGCGGTTTTTTTGTATTATGTTCAATTTTTTCACGAAGATGAGAGATGTGCACATCAACAATCCGAGTATCACCCGCAAAGTCATAGTTCCAGACTGCACTTAACAACTGGTCCCTTGTTAGCACCCTTCCCTTATGTTTCGCAAGGTAAAGCAGCAATTCGAATTCCTTGGGAGTCAGTTCAAGCAGGTCTCCATCGAAATAAGCTTCATACCGATCCGGATAAATCCGTAAGCCGCCGAACTTCAGCAGCTCACCTTCCTCATCAGCCCCCCCGCTTTCCTTTAATTCTGCTTGGATTTGGGAACGCCTGAGAATCGCTTTAATCCGTGCCACTACCTCACGGGGGCTGAATGGCTTTGTCATATAATCATCAGCGCCCAGCTCAAGACCAAGGACTTTATCAAACTCATCATCTTTTGCCGTCAGCATAAGAATGGGTACCATTATTTTCTGCTGGCGAAGCTGCTTGCATACCTCGATGCCATCCAGTTTTGGAAGCATTAAATCCAACACGATCAAATCCGGATTTTTCTCGATCGCAAGGTTTTTGCCTTCTTCCCCATCCATTGCTGTCACAACGGAAAAGCCAGCCTGTTCCAAATTATATTGAAGCAGGGTCAGTATTGATTTTTCATCATCGACAACGAGAATTTTCTTAGACATGGCTTCCTCCTGAATATATATTACCCCTTGCACCCAACCTTAAAGCCTTCATCCATTTTCATTATAAAGAAAAAACGGGAAGAGGAAAACTTTTTCACCTGATTATTATTTGTTCCCGATCTTTTTTAAAACTATAAAAACCCTGCCAGGAAAATGGCAGGGCTTTCATTTTAAAAGTTATCAAGAATACTATCTGTAGAAAGGAACCGCCTCTGTAATAATACCTTCCACTCAATGTTGAAAAAAGAGGGTGCCCAAAAGAAGGTACTAAAATAGCTTCTATCTTATCTCCTTGGGCATCCTCTTCCTATTTTATTAAAGTATCCACGTTTCTAAATTACTGAAGAACCTGCATTACGCTTTTTACTGATTCGGCGGATTTAGCAAGTGCCGCCTTTTCATCTCCGGCTAATTCAAGTTCGATGATTTGTTCGATACCACCAGCCCCTAGGATTGTAGGAACGCCAAGATAGATGCCGTCAAACCCATATTCCCCTTCAAGATAAGCAATAACAGGGATAACGCGGCGCTGGTCTTTAAGAATAGCTTCAGCCATTTCAACAAGGGAAGCAGCAGGGGCGTAATACGCACTTCCGTTTCCTAGAAGGTTGACGATTTCACCGCCGCCTTTGCGCGTGCGTTCAACGATTGCTTCTAAACGGTCCTGTGGAATTAGGGTTTCCAATGGGATTCCTCCAGCATAGGAGTAGCGTACAAGCGGCACCATATCATCGCCGTGTCCTCCTAAAACGAAGCCTGTAACATCTTTGACGGAAAGGTTTAGCTCCTGTGCAACAAATGTGCGGAAACGGGCTGTATCAAGGACACCGGACTGTCCGATTACACGGTTTTTCGGGAAGCCGGATTCTTTAAATACCGTATAAGTCATCGCATCAACCGGATTAGTAAGTACGACAATCGTTGTGTTTGGAGAATGTTTTACAATTTCCTGCGTCACTGATTTCATAACCTTTTGGTTTGTTTGCACCAAATCGTCGCGGCTCATGCCAGGTTTGCGGGCAATGCCGGCAGTGATGATCACGATATCTGAATCGGCAGTATCTTCGTAGTTTGACGTGCCCGTAATGTTAGCGTCAAAACCTTGAACAGGACTCGCCTCAAGCATATCAAGCGCTTTACCCTTCGTAGGGTTTTCCGCTTGCGGAATGTCAACCAGTACAACATCGCCAAGTTCTTTTTGAGCTAATAAAAAGGCAGTAGTGGCACCTGTAAATCCGCCACCGATAACAGAGATTTTTTTTCGTTTCATAGACAAGATTGTACCTCCTCAAATTATGTAAAGATCATTCATTATTGCCCTCTCTTGCAGACGTTCTATTTCAAAAAATCCAACAATTAAAGGCCTCCCGAATGAAAGCCGTTAAGCTTGGCTTCCGTCGGGAGCTCTCTTTACTAAATTAGTTATCGTTCTTTTTAGACCTTCCGCTTTTCTTGATTAAAGATTCTTAATCAGTTCATCAGCGAATTCAGAACACTTGACTTCAGTTGCGCCTTCCATTAGACGTGCGAAGTCGTAAGTTACAACTTTAGAGGAGATTGTCTTCTCAACTGAGTTCGTAATCATTTTAGCTGCTTCGTTCCAGCCAAGGTGTTCAAGCATTAACACACCTGAAAGAAGAACAGAAGACGGGTTTACCTTATCCTGTCCAGCGTATTTTGGCGCAGTGCCGTGGGTTGCTTCAAAAATAGCATGTCCCGTTTCATAGTTGATGTTGGCTCCAGGAGCGATCCCGATGCCGCCAACCTGTGCAGCAAGAGCGTCGGAAATGTAGTCGCCATTTAAATTCATCGTTGCTACTACATCAAATTCTTTCGGACGTGTCAGGATTTGCTGTAAGAAGATATCGGCAATGGAATCCTTGATGATGATTTTGCCTGCTGCTTCAGCATCAGCTTGCGCTTTGTTTGCAGCTTCTGTGCTTTGCTCTTCTTTGAGACGGTCATACTGGTCCCATGTGAACACTTTGTCGCCAAATTCCTGTTCAGCAAGTTCGTATCCCCAGCTCTTAAATGCGCCTTCAGTGAACTTCATGATATTGCCTTTATGTACTAAAGTAACCGACTTGCGGCCTTCTTTGATCGCATAGTTGATCGCAGCTCGTACAAGGCGTTTTGTGCCTTCTTCAGAAACAGGCTTGATGCCGATACCGGACGTTTCAGGGAAACGTATTTTGGAAACGCCCATCTCATTTTGAAGGAAGTCGATTAACTTCTTCACTTCATCAGAGCCTTTTGCATATTCAATACCAGCATAAATATCTTCAGTATTTTCACGGAAGATAACCATGTCAGTGTCTTCAGGGCGTTTAACTGGAGAAGGAACCCCGTCAAAATAGCGTACAGGACGCAAGCATGTGAATAGATCAAGCTCCTGGCGCAGCGCTACGTTCAATGAACGGATTCCGCCGCCAATTGGAGTTGTAAGGGGGCCTTTAATGGCGATGAAATATTCGCGAATCACGTCCAAAGTTTCCTTTGGAAGCCATTCCCCTGTCTGGTTGTATGCCTTTTCTCCTGCAAGGACTTCTTTCCAGGAAATTTTCTTTTCCCCGTTATAAGCCTTGTCCACTGCCGCTTCCAATACACGCGAAGCCGCTGCCCAAATGTCCGAGCCGATGCCGTCCCCTTCGATGAAAGGAATGATCGGGTTGTTTGGAACGTTTAATGAACCATTCTCTACTGTAATCTTTTCACCTTGTGTCATTACGTTACCTCCAATTCAAATTCAAAGGTTAGTGGCTCATGCAAGCCAGCTAACCTCTTATCTCACAATTATTAATTTACTATATAATCGCCAAATTAAAAAACAAAAAATTTATCTTTTTTCAATTGGGACGTATTTTTGCATTCCCGGACCTGTATATTCGGCACGCGGACGGATTAAGCGATTATTTTCGTATTGCTCCAGAATATGTGCTAACCAGCCAGATGCGCGGCTCACAGCGAAAATTGGCGTGAAGAGATCATGGTCAATGCCAAGGCTGTGGTACACAGATGCAGAATAAAAATCCACATTTGGAGGAAGGTGTTTCTGTGAAGTAACCAGGTCCTCAATCTTTATCGACATATCATAATATTTAGGCTGGCCGGTAATTTCAGTCAATTTCTGCGACATTTCTTTTAAATGCTTGGCGCGCGGATCGCCTTGCTGATATACACGATGGCCAAAACCCATGATTTTTTCCTTGTTCTCTAATTTAGCATTTATATAAGAATCCACGTTTTCTACAGAGCCAATCTCAGTAAGCATCTTCATAACGGCTTCATTGGCACCGCCATGCAGAGGCCCTTTCAATGCCCCGATGGCAGCGGTGACACCTGAATAAATATCCGATAAGGTGGCAACGCAAACGCGGGCTGTAAACGTAGATGCGTTTAACTCATGATCTGCATGAAGGACCAAAGCCTTATTGAAAGCTTCCTCTTCGATTGCAGTCGGTTCTTTTCCGCTCAGCATGTATAAAAAGTTAGCAGCAAAACTAAGATCAGTGCGGGGAGCGACAGGCTCAAGGCCTTTTCGCACACGTGCAAAAGCCGTCACAACTGAAGGGAGTTTAGCCTGGATACGGATCGCTTTACGGTAGTTGGCTTCCGTATTCATCTCGTCTGCTTCCTCGTCGTAAAGACCTAGCAGTGAAATAGCAGAACGAAGGGCTGCCATTGGGTGTACTTTATCGATTTGATACATATTGAAATGTTCAAGCACTTCTTTGGGAAGGCTGGCATTCTCCGCAAGCTGCTTCGTGAGTTCTTCCAATTGACTTTTATTCGGAAGACTGCGGTGCCATAATAAGTAAATTACTTCCTCAAACGTTGCGTTTTCGGCAAGATCATCAATATCATACCCGACGTAAGTTAAAGTATCGTCGATGATTGAACTGATAGATGAAGTTGTTGCAACTATACCTTCCAGACCTTTTGTTGCTGACATAGAAAAACCTCTCCTTTTCTTGAATATTCCCCTTAGCCCATTTTTTAGTTTAAGATAGAACGCTTCCAAGATGGCAGGGGACTTAGACCTAGCCCGTCCACTATGTAATGACAGAAGGAACACATTTTTGGGTGAAAACGTTGCCAATAGATAAATATGAATCAAAAGTCGCATCTTTCTATTGCCACCACTTACTTTACCCTAAAGATATATTATCAAAACACTCTATCGAACACTTGATCGGGTAACTCCCCCTTGAGATAAAGGATTAATGTTTCCCGTATCTACTATACAGATTATACTTTATCATTAAATTTACGTAAGGGTTAGCTACAAGACTATTATAAACAATTATCGGATTTTTGGGAATGAAAAGCACACAAAATGTGAAAAAATTATTATTTTATTAGAAAAATACAGCAGAAAATATACTTCAATGGGGGAGCTTGAATATTCTGTATGTCATGCCCTGCCTTTTTATTTGATAAAAGTAAATATTTGCATGCAAAGATAAGCGATGCCTGCACCGACCAATGGCCCGACAGCGACCCCTTTAAATAAAGCCACAGCAAGAATCGTCCCAAGAACCAGCGCGGTCGTGATATGCGGGGCGGATGCGAGTAAAGTTAGTCCGCTTTTTGCAATTAAAGCTACAGCAATTCCGGACGCCAGGGCTATCCAGGCGTATGGGGACTTAATCGCATCGCTTAATTCTTTAAAGCCGATAGATCCATTTGCTATCGGGACTAACACGGCAATCGTTATAATCGTCACCCCTAAATTAATCCCTTTCGACTCCAAATAAGGAAAAACCTTTGTATCCAGCCCGGTTACTTTAAGCAGCAGGAGCGCACCGGCCGCAGCCAAAAGCGAAGTGTTTTTTGCCAATAGTCCAATCACAGCCAACATAAGTAAAAAAAGAACAGGTCCATTCATTCTCATTCTCCTGACATTTCAATCTTGCTATCTTAGCATAATAAAAGAAACAATATAAGTAAATAAAGCAGCCGATAATCAAACAGATTGAATCTTTCATGATAGATGAAATTTTCTTTTCTTATTCTAGCTAGATAGATTAAGAAATAGAATACCCTATGGGGGGGGGGAAATATTGAATCCTGTATATTTAAACCGGTTTCTCCGATGCATTTTTGTTATTGGAATCATCATACTGAGTCTGGCGGCGCTTTTCTATTTATCCAAGTATACCTATCCATTTATCATCGCGGTCATGTTTGCTTTTTTCATGAACCCTCTCGTTAATTTTTTGAAAAAAAAGACCAGGATGCCTAGGGGACTGGCAGTATTTATCTCTCTACTTTTAATCCTGTCGGTTTTTGCGGGCTTGATTACGCTGTTAGTCGCAGAGATCGTTTCCGGTGCTGAATATTTGGGCGGGGTTGTCCCTGATCATATAGAGACGCTTGTTAATTTTATTGAACAATTTATCGCCGGACAAGTTTTACCCTTATATAACAGGATTGCAAACCTTTTTAACAACCTGGATGGTCAGCAGCAGGACACAATCATGGCAAATATTCAAAATGTCGGCCAGAAAATTGGTTCCACGGCAGGGAACTTCATTCAGGGCTTTTTTCAAAATGTACCTGCCATCATCGGCTGGTTCCCAAATGCAGCAACAGTCTTGATTTTCTCTTTACTGGCAACCTTCTTTATCAGCAAGGACTGGTACCGCCTTTCTCGCTTCAGTGGAAAAGTATTGCCAGAAAAAGTGTTCTTCAGTTTCAAACGTGTTATTGACGATTTAAAAAAAGCGCTATTTGGATTTATCCGGGCCCAATTCACCTTGATTTCACTTACATCGATTATCGTGCTGATCGGTCTGCTCATCTTGAAAGTTGAATATGCGATAACAATCGCGTTAATTTGCGGTCTTGTTGATATCCTGCCCTATTTAGGTACAGGCACGGTGTTTGTGCCGTGGATTATTTTTGAAGCAATTACCGGGAATACAAGTCTTGCGATTGGTCTTGGAGTATTGTATGCGGTAGTCATCGTCCAACGTCAATTAATGGAGCCAAAAGTTTTATCCTCAAGCATTGGGCTTGACCCGCTGGCCACTCTTGTCGCTTTGTTTGTTGGTTTTAAATTAATCGGCTTTCTTGGACTGATTGCCGGTCCGGTTGTGCTTGTCATTATAAACACCTTGATCCGTGCGAATATATTTAAAGATATTTGGAATTTCATAATCGGAAAGAATCCTGTTCATAAGGCATAATACAGATCTGTCCCTCAATAAGAAAAGCGGAAACGCCTTGTATAAAGGAACGTCGACTAAGAACCGCCACGTCCTGTGACGACGTCGGCACTAGTACATCCTTGTACGTCGGAGCTGGATGCAGATAACCACAATTAAGTTATCCACATAAAATTAAATCTATAGTTTCCTTTACAATAAAAAATAAAGCCGCCCCTGGCCTGATCGCCATGGGACGGCTTTTCTTTTATGCTTTTACTCCTTCTTTGCTTTCAGTATTGAATTGCTCTGCTTCAGTGGAGCCTTTAAGGGCTGTTATGGAAGATGTTCCTCCTGCCACCACCTGGGCAACCTCATCAAAATAGCCGGTACCGACTTCACGTTGATGCCTTGTAGCTGTATAGCCAAATTTTTCACTTGCGAATTCTGCTTGCTGCAACTCAGAATAAGCTGCCATGCCATCGTCTTTATATTTACGCGCCAATTCAAACATACCGTGGTTAAGGGCATGGAATCCGGCAAGTGTTACGAATTGGAACTTGTACCCCAATTTGCCAAGCTCTTTCTGAAAGCTAGCAATGGTTTCGTCGTCTAACTTCGCCTTCCAGTTAAAGGAAGGGGAACAGTTATAGGCAAGGAGCTTACCAGGGAATTTTTCATGGATTGCTTCAGCAAAACGGCGTGCCTGTTCAAGATTTGGTTCAGAAGTTTCACACCAGACCAAGTCAGCATATGGTGCATAAGCGAGTCCTCTGGCAATCGCCTGATCCAAACCAGCCTTTGTTCTATAAAATCCTTCTGCAGTGCGCTCTCCCGTAATAAATGGCGCATCAACCGGATCAATATCGCTTGTAATTAAATCGGCGGCATCAGCATCCGTACGCGCAACTAACACTGTAGGCACTCCCATGACATCTGCTGCAAAGCGTGCGGCAATCAGGTTACGTACGGCTGTTTGTGTAGGAAGAAGTACCTTGCCTCCCAAGTGGCCGCATTTTTTCTCTGATGAAAGCTGGTCTTCAAAGTGGACGCCTGCAGTTCCCGCTTCAATCATGCCTTTCATCAGTTCAAATACATTCAATTGGCCTCCAAAGCCTGCTTCAGCATCGGCAACAATCGGGGCAAACCAATCGATTTCTTCATTTCCTTCCATGTAATGGATTTGGTCAGCGCGTTGAAGGGCCTGATTAATCCGTTTAACGACCTGAGGCACGCTGTTGGCCGGATATAAGCTTTGGTCCGGATACATATTCCCTGACAGATTGGCGTCGGCTGCAACCTGCCAGCCGCTTAAATATATGGCTTTAAGCCCGGCTTTTACCTGTTGCATCGCCTGGTTACCAGTCAGTGCCCCAAGAGCATTAACAAAGTCTTCCGTATTGATCAAGTTCCAGAGTTTTTCCGAACCGCGGCGCGCTAATGTATGTTCAATTTCAACCGAACCCCTTAAACGGACCACATCTTCTCCACTATATGGCCGTTCAATGCCATTCCAGCGTTCGTCACTTCTCCAATTTTCTTCTAATCTTTTAGCTTTTTCTTGTCTCATCGTATAATTCCTCCTAGTCCTAATGTTATAATACAGGTGTTATTTATCCTATTTGTATTATATAACAACACTTTTTAGTTTGTCACTAGTTTTCTAACAATTTTAAATAATTATTTTTTGTCTAAATGAAAATAAAAAGACCTGGCAGTTATTCAGCCAGGTCTTTTTATCTTATGATAGTTATCTTGCGTTTATCGATCATGTTTCTGATCATCTTCAACAGCACAGGCTTGATTATTTTCCGGGTAGGTGGCAGGAGCAAGACGAGCCCGATGAGATCCGAGACGAAACCCGGTGTTAGCAGGAATGTCCCTCCGATGAGAATGCATATCCCATCAAGCAATGCATCTCCGGGAAGCTGCCCATATCTCATTTGTTCCTGGGCCTTTCTTAGCGTTTCCAAACCTTGCTGTTTTGCCAGGAATGCTCCAATCAGGCCTGTTGAAATAATAAGGAGCAGCGTAGGCCAGACTCCGATCGTTCTTCCAGATAATAATAGAACAGCAATTTCAACAGCAGGGATTACGATTAACAAAAGCAACAAGTATCTCATCTGCATTCCTCCAATAAGAAAAGCGGAAGCGTCTTGTTTTGTATTAAGGAACGCCGACTAACACCCGCCACGTCCTTATGTCTTCGTCGGCACTAGTACATCCTTATACGTCCAAGCTAGACACCAGTCATAATGAAAGGTCTCTACCTATTCATTATACAGCAATCAACAGAGAAAATTCTAATTTCCAGTAGTTCACCTTACAAAACGCTCGCATGCCCGTTGTAGATAATGCCGCGGCTCGCATCAACCGTAATGTTCTGCCCATCTTTCAAAGTGGCAGTAGCGTGATCTGCGCCTACGATGACCGGTATTCCCAGATTGATGCCGACTACAGCCGCATGGCTTGTTAAACCGCCTTCCTCTGTAATCAGAGCTGAACACTTTTCAATTGCCGCCATCATATCTTTATCGGATGCGATCGTAACAAGCACAGAACCTTCCGTAACTTTTTCGATTGCTTCGGCAGCCGTCCTGGCAACGACAGCTTGTCCTTTGGCAGATCTTCTTCCTACGCCCTGCGCTTTTAACAGAATATCGCCAAGCAAGTGAATTTTCATCAAGTTTGTCGTTCCGGCCTCGCCTACAGGGACGCCTGCAGTGATGACGACAAGATCGCCATGGTTAACGAGATCGGAGTTCAAGCTGGCATCAATGGCTGATTCGAGCATTTCATCCGTCGTCTTGGCTTCTGTACCCATTTGCGGATACACGCCCCATACCAGCGCAAGACGTCTTATAACATGTTCCTTAGCTGTAACCGCGATAATCGGTGCTTTCGGACGATACTTTGAGATCATCCGGGCCGTATGGCCGCTTTCAGTCGGAGTAATGATCGCCCCAACTTTAAGATCTAAAGCAGTGTGGGCGACCGACTGGCCTATCGCGTCTGTAACATTGTATCCATTATCCCTGCTTCTTCTTGATAAGATATCTTTATGGTTCAAGGCTGATTCAGCACGGGAAGCAATATTATGCATCGTTTGAACCGCTTCGACCGGGTAGGACCCCGCAGCTGTTTCACCGGAAAGCATGATTGCATCCGTTCCATCGAAAATCGCATTGGCTACATCACTGGCCTCTGCCCTAGTAGGACGGGGGTTCCGCTGCATCGAATCAAGCATTTGAGTCGCAGTAATGACCGGCTTTCCAAGCGTATTGCATTTCTTGATTAGTTGCTTCTGAACAAGCGGTACTTCCTCGGCAGGAATTTCCACGCCTAAATCCCCGCGGGCCACCATCAAACCATCGGAGACTTCGAGGATTTCGTCTATACTGTCGACACCCTCCTGATTCTCAATCTTCGGAATGATTTGGATATGGCCTGCATTGTGTTCTTCAAGAAGTTCACGGATTTCAAGCACGTCAGATGCACGGCGTACAAAAGAAGCAGCAATGAAATCGATGCCCTGTCCAATCCCGAAAATGATGTCCTGTGCGTCCTTTTCGGTGATTCCGGGAAGCTTTACAGAAACTCCGGGCACATTCACGCCCTTCTTATTTTTAAGCGTCCCGCTGTTCAGTACCTTTGTCAAAATTTCTTTGCGATCCCTGTTGACGCCTGTCACTTCAAGTCCAATCAATCCATCATCCAATAAGATTTTGGAGCCGACATGGACGTCGTCTATCAGTCCTTCATATGTAATCGAGAATTTTTCTGGAGTTCCGAGAACCTCTGTCATCGATACAATCACATCAGATCCGGTTTTTAGTTCGATCGAATCGTTTTCCATGTTATTTGTACGGATTTCCGGACCTTTTGTATCCAAAAGAATAGCTACCTGCTCTCCGGTGCTTTGGACCGCCTCACGGATGGAGACGATTCTCTTTGCATGCTCTTCATGGCTGCCATGGGAAAAGTTTAATCGGGAAACATTCATCCCTGCTTCGATCAGTTCCGTCAGCTTTTCAATACTTTCACTTGCAGGGCCGATGGTACATACGATTTTTGTCTTGCGCATGTTTTATAACCTCCTGATTTCTAAAAAAAATATTCTTTAAGGGAAAAGTATATATTTGCGGAAGCAGCCTAGCCCCGACGCACAGGACGTGCTAGTGCCGACGAAGACATAAGGACGTGGCGATCTTCGTCTCGGCTTCGGGTCATAAGCCAATCATCTGATGGGGAGAAAACCACTCCCCATACAGATGCTCGTCTTATGCTTGTCGGACTTGTGCAGGATGCGCTGACGTCGACGTTCGCCACAGGACNNACGTTCCTTTTTACAAGGCGCTTCCGCTTTTCTTGTTAAATAGACAATTCCGTGGAAAGGTCATACATTTTTTTATCGATATTATGAGGCATGGCAAGGGCTTCGATGATGTCATAATCGACGAGGCGGTTTTTTTCGATTCCAACTGCCCTGCCTCCTTTGCCTTCCATTAAGAGCTCCACTGCAAGCGCGCCTAATCTGCTGGCAAGGACACGGTCCGAAGCAGTAGGAGAGCCTCCGCGCTGAACATGGCCAAGTACAGTGACACGGGTTTCATATCCAGTCGTTTCTTCTATTTTTTTAGAAAAGTCAACTGCGCTGCCTACTCCTTCGGCAACGATAATGATGCTGTGTTTTTTTCCGCGTTCGTTTCCACGTTTTAGCCTGGCGATAATGTCTTCCATATTGTAATTGTATTCAGGAACGAGAATCGTCTCAGCTCCCCCGGCAAGTCCGGCCCAAAGCGCGATATCTCCCGCATTGCGTCCCATGACTTCAATTAAATATGTTCTTTCGTGGGAGGTGGCTGTGTCACGAATTTTATCGATTGCATCAATGACAGTGTTTAACGCTGTATCGAAACCAATGGTAAAATCTGTGCCCGGAATGTCGTTGTCAATGGTGCCCGGTACTCCGACGCAAGGATATCCTCTCTCTGTCAATGCTTTTGCTCCACGGTAAGAACCATCTCCGCCAATAATGACCAAACCTTCAATTCCATGTTTATTTAATTGTTCGATTCCCTTCAATTGCCCTTCTTCTGTTTTGAATTCCAGGCAGCGTGCGGAATGAAGCATTGTTCCGCCTCTGTGAATGATATCACCGACTGAACCGATTTCAAGCTTCTTAATTTCTCCTTCTATCAACCCCTGGTAGCCGTGATAGATCCCATACACTTCAAGATCCTGGTAAATGGCCTTACGAACTACAGCACGAATTACTGCGTTCATTCCCGGGGAATCCCCTCCGCTGGTAAGTACACCTAATCTTTTCATCAAAAGTCACCTCATCATAACATGTAAACACCAATAAATTGCTAAGCTATTAACATATGGTTTGAGCGAGTGAATTCACTCTTTGTCGTTGAATAACTACTTCTTAATATAGACAAACTTTACCTATCTTATTTGATAACCGCTTATATAATCATTACTTTTTGGCTTCCGCGCTTTCATTCTAGAATAGATGGGCAAATTCGTAAACCTTTTATCCTCATTATCTGGAATTCCTCTATCTTAAGCGTTTTCATCTCGAATTTGTAAACAAACTGTTTTTTCTAAGTAATTTTGCAAATACTTCTTTATGAAAAAACGTGTGCCTTTTCGGCAACACGTTTATTTGATCCCTGAAAATTGTTCTTCTAACGAATACTTCCCGATTCGTTTGTATTTCAGATATCTTTTATTGATAAGCTCTTCCTCATCTAAGGTAAGCAGCTCGGTCATGGACTGTTTAAGAACGGTACGAATCGCATCGGCCTGCCCTTTTACATTCCGATGGGCCCCGCCTTTTTCCTCGGGAATGATTTCATCGACGACGCCAAGCTCCTTCAAATCAGGAGCGGTGATTTTCATTGTTTCTGCGGCCCGTTTCGCCTGTGTGGAGTCCTTCCAGAGCAAAGCAGCCGCTCCTTCCGGCGAAATGACCGAATAAGTGGAATTCTCCAGCATGTGAATCCTGTCGCCGACGCCGAGGGCCAGGGCACCGCCGCTCCCCCCTTCACCGATGACAATACAAATGATCGGTACCTTCAGACCTGCCATTTCAAATAAGTTTCTGGCAATTGCCTCACTCTGTCCACGCTCTTCTGCCGCTTTACCGGGATAGGCCCCTTTCGTGTCAATAAAACATATGACCGGACGGTGGAATTTTTCCGCCTGCTTCATCAGCCGCAACGCTTTTCGGTATCCTTCAGGATGCGGCATCCCGAAATTGCGCCGAAGATTTTCTTTGGTATCCTTGCCTCTTTGATGGCCGATGACCGTTACCGGATAGCCTTCAAACTTTGCAATTCCGCCAACGATTGCCTCATCGTCTCCGTAATACCTGTCACCGTGCAGTTCAAAGAAATCGGTAAACAACTGAGAGATATAATCAAGAGTCGTAGGACGTGCAGGGTGTCTCGCAACCTGTACCCGATCCCAAGGCTTCATATTTTCGTAGATGTCGGCCTCAAGCCTTTCGAGACGGTTTTCCAGCCTTCCTATTTCAGCTGATAAATCGACATCGGCATCTTTCGTGATTTCCCTTAATTCATCGATCTTTTTTCGAAGATCTGTTATCGGACGTTCGAATTCTAGTTCTCCGATCATACCCATTCACCACCCGGAACATGAATTTCCAGAATATTTTCCAGTTTTTCCTTCATATCTAATCTGGAAACAACTGCATCCAATTGACCGTGCTTCATTAAAAACTCAGCCGTCTGGAAATCATCAGGCAGTTCTTCCCTGATCGTTTGTTCAATAATCCTTCTACCGGCAAAACCGATTAACGCGCCTGGTTCGGCTAAATTGATATCGCCTAATGACGCAAAGCTTGCCGAAACACCGCCTGTGGTAGGATGCGTCATGACCGAAACAATCAGGCCGCCCCCATCACTGAACATTTTCAGGGCAGCACTTGTCTTTGCCATCTGCATAAGGCTGAGTACTCCCTCCTGCATTCGGGCTCCACCGGATGCTGTAAAGATAAGGAACGGAATCCCTGATTCACCTGCTTTTTCAATCGCTCGGGTTATTTTTTCGCCGACCACAGAACCCATGCTTCCCATCCGGAAGCGGGAATCCATGACCGCGACCGCAAGCTCATGTCCTCCAATTTTCCCGACACCAGTAACTACAGCTTCATTTAAATCTGATTTCTCACGATCTTTTTCGATTTTATCCATATAATCCGGAAAATCAAGTGGATTAGCAGTTAGAAGACCTTCGTCCAATTCGGTAAAGCTGCCTGGTTCAAAAAGGCTCTCTATTCTTTCATCAGCCGTCATGGTATGGTGATGGCCGCAATGCAGGCAGACTTTGGCATTCTTCACCAGCTCTTTTGTATACATAATCTTTTTGCAGTTCGGGCATTTAGTCATTATTCCTTCAGGTACATCCTGCTTATCCCGCTCGGAAGGAATCGTTGCGTATTTCTTCTTTTTCGATTTTGTAAACAGCTCTTTAAGCAAGATGGATCCCCCTTTGCCGCTCATTCTCATTTCCATTGACACTTGTCCTTAACTATACCAAATGGCAGATAAAAATCGTGTAAAACCATGTCAGTCCTTTTTCGACATATTTCTAATATCCTGGCAATAAATATCCAGCACTTTTTGTTCATCCCGTTCCAACAGGGCATCGATGAGACGTATGTATGTTTTGTGATCAACTGTTTGATCCGCCCTAAAAGAAGCTTTTGAATAGCTGTTAACGATGCGCCAGATTCTTTCAATCAGTTTGTTGCGATTCAGTTCTGCGATTTTTTGGAAGAATAAATCATCATCAAACCAGTTCTTCTGCGCCCAATGCAACAACAGCTCCAATTCGTCATTAGATGCAGACTGGACGACAATCCTCAAGCAGTCCTTTTCGATAAACTGTTTGGTTTCTATTAAATCTTCCTTTATCTTCGAATTTTGCAGAAAAAAAGCTCCAAGCAGTTCCACAAGCCTGTGCTCCTGAAAATCCTTAATGAATGTCCCTTCACCTCTGCGTGTCTCAATGAGCCCTAACAGTTCCAGAGCACGCAACGCTTCACGAACGGAGGAGCGCCCCACGTTCAGGCGCTCGGATAATTCCCGTTCAGAAGATATTTTGTCTCCGGGCAGCAGCCCGTCCACTTCAATCATATTCCTGAGTTTCTCAACAATATCCAAATATATTTTCGATGAGGGATTGGAATTGTTCAAACGTACATCACTCGCTTTTTCCAATGCTCGCAAGCTTCCTCGTTTTTTCCTTTACATCTTCTGGATCGACCTTGAGTCTGGCAACACCTGTTTCCATGGCCGCCTTGGCCACTGCCGCTGCCACTTCAGGAGCGACTCTCTCATCAAAAGGTGCAGGAATGACATAGTCTTCATGCAGCTCAGCTTCTGTTATTAACCGTGCAATCGCGTTGACAGCCGCTACCTTCATTTTTTCATTGATGTGGGTAGCGCGCACGTCCAATGCGCCGCGGAAAATCCCTGGAAAGGCAAGGACGTTGTTCACCTGGTTTGGAAAATCGGATCTTCCCGTACCAACCACTTTTGCACCGGCAGCTTTTGCGTCCTCCGGCATAATTTCCGGATCTGGATTAGCCATTGCAAAAATAATCGGATCGATATTCATGGATGCGACCATTTCTTTCGTCAATGCGCCGGCCACGGATACTCCGACAAACACATCCGCTCCTTTGATGACTTCCTTAAGGCTCCCTTCAACTCTATCCCGATTTGTGACTTTTGCAATCTGGTCTTTAATTTCATTCATGCCGTATGTACGTCCTTCAAAGACCGCTCCTTTTGAATCGCACATAATAATATCTCTTACTCCATAATTATACAGAAGCTTAATGATTGCAATTCCCGCAGCGCCGGCACCGCTTGCAACGACTTTAATCTCGGACATCGATTTGCCGACAATCCGCAGCGCATTTACAAGTCCTGCGACGGTAACAATTGCGGTTCCATGTTGATCATCATGGAAAACAGGGATATTCGTTTCTTTTTTTAACCGTTCTTCGATGACGAAGCAGTTCGGAGCCGCAATATCCTCCAGATTCACTCCGCCGAATGTAGGTTCCAGCAGTTTGACAGTATCTACAATTTTATCCACATCCGTTGTTTTTAGACAGATTGGAAAAGCATCGACTCCTGCAAAGCTTTTGAATAGGACCGCTTTTCCCTCCATCACCGGCAGAGCTGCTTCAGGACCGATGTTTCCAAGTCCCAGCACAGCAGTTCCGTCCGAAACAACGGCAACCGTATTCCCTTTCATTGTATAATCATAAACCGTTTCAGGTTTATCATAGATTTCCTTACACGGCTCAGCCACTCCCGGAGAATAGGCTAGGCTTAAATCCTCAGCATTCCTTACTGGAACCTTTGAGACCGTTTCCAGCTTTCCTTGATTCATCTGATGCATGTGCAATGCTTCTTCTCTTAATGACAATTTTTTCACTCCCTAATCTATTCGGTAAGAAAATTACTATTTGATGTCCGTTCGCTAAAAAAGTGGTCAGACCACGATAGTCTTCCTTCAATATAACATAACTCGCTGTGTTGTCACAATTATTCTTTTTTTAACACAACGTTCATTTCACCTGCAATTTGCTTTAGTTTCTGCAAAAGTGCCGGTGACGGCGTGATCCAATCCCAGATTGACAGCTGTATATAACGATCTTCACTTTCGTAATAGAGCATAACTTTTGTTGTTCCCTTATGATGCAGTAATATCTGTTTAATTTTTTGCAGAGTCGGGACGGTCTGCTTCGCTTTTTCAATTTTAATAAACAGGCGTGATGTCTCTTCCTCTTTCATTCGTTTCAGATCCTCAAGCGGGAAGGCTTCCTGGACGATCAGTTGCTTCTTGCCGTCCCGTTCCTCTAACGTACCGCCAAACAACGCGATATTCCCTTTATCGAAGAGCTGCATCTGCTTTTTGTACACATTCGGGAAAATGACCGCTTCAAGATCGCCGCCCTCATCACTAAGCGAAAGGAATGCCATCACTTCACCCTTTTTGGTACGGATGTTTTTACTCGATGTGATATACGCTCCCAAAAGAGCCTTTGTTTCCGTTTTTAGTAAGGCTTTGTCTATTGTTACCGCACCGAAGTGCTGAAAAGTCGGCCGATATGCAGCCAATGGATGATTCGATAAATAGAGGCCAAGTACACTTTTTTCATGAAAAAGCTTATCCTCCATACCCATCGGGTCCACGGTTGTATATTTTGGTTTCAGGGAGAACTCATCCTGGGCAAAAAGGTCGAATTGATCATCACCCGGTTTGACAAGTTCAGCATGATGCAATGCGATGTCAAGGCTGGCAAGCAAAGTCTTGCGATCCTCGCCGAATTCATCAAAGGCACCTGAATAAACGAAGGCATCCAATATTTTTCTGTTGACAATTTTACTGGAGACCCGCAGGCAGAAGTCAAATAAATCATCAAACACCTTTTGCCTTCTTGTGTGAAAAACTTCCTTCAGAACCGCTCCGCCTACTCCTTTTATCGCTGCAAGACTGAAACGGATCCCTTCACTTTCAACTTGAAACGAAAAGATGCTTTTGTTAATCGAGGGGGGCAGGACAGCTATTCCGTGTTCCTTCGCTTCCCTAACATACTGTGCAATTTTATCTTCATTTCCAATTACCGAAGTCAACAGCGCAGCCATGAAAAATTTCGGGAAATGGGCTTTCAGAAAGGCCAATTGATAGGCGATAAAACTATAAGCCACCGCATGACTGCGGTTAAAGCCATAGTTTGCGAACCGGACGATACTGTCATACACTTCATTGGCAATTTCCTGTTGATATCCCTGTGCTTTCGCCCCATTGACGAAGTGGGCTCTCTCCTTGTCGAGAATTTCTTTCTTTTTCTTTGATACAGCGCGGCGAAGCAAGTCTGCTTCCCCAAGCGTAAAGCCGGCCAAAGTGGAGGCGATTTGCATAATTTGCTCCTGATAGACAATGACCCCGTAAGTATCCTCAAGAATTGGCTTCAATGCGGGATGCAAATAATCAATCGGCTTAAGCCCGTGTTTACGTTCGATAAAAAGGGGGATGTTTTCCATGGGCCCTGGACGGTATAAAGCATTTACCGCGACAATGTCTTCGAAACGGGTGGGCGCAAGCTTCATGATGACTTTTCTGATCCCCTCAGATTCGAACTGGAACACACCGGTTGTTTCCCCTTTGCTCAAGAGCCGGAACGTGCTTTCATCATCGCCAGGAATCGAGGCAATATCTATTCTCTGTCCGGTTCCCTTTTGGATTGCAGTCAGGATGTTATCTAGAAGGGTCAAATTCCGGAGCCCAAGAAAATCCATCTTAAGCAGCCCTAGCTCTTCAAGTAGATCCATCGGAAATTGAGTAAGATGAACGCCTTCATGCCCTTCCTGTATCGCGATAATATCCGTCAGCGGCATATCGCTGATGACGACACCGGCTGCATGGGTAGACGTATGGCGTGGCAGCCCTTCAATTTTTAATGCCGTTTCGAACATGGACTTGTTTAACTCGCTTTCGTTCACAAATTCGCGCAATGCTTTCGATTCTTTGTAGGCGTCACTTAAGGCAATGCCCAGCCTTGACGGGATCATTTTTGACAGTCTTTCCTGTTCCCCGGGATTTAAACCGAATACACGTCCGGTATCACGCAGGGCCGCTTTGGCGGCAAGGGTACCGAATGTAATGATCTGGGCCACATGGAGCTCTCCATACTTCGAGGCGACGTACGAAATGACTTCCTCTCTTCGGTTGTCTGGAAAATCAATATCGATATCTGGCATGCTGATCCGTTCGGGGTTGAGGAATCTTTCGAACAGCAGGTTATGCTTGATCGGGTCGACATCAGTAATCTCCAGGACATACGCGACCATCGAACCTGCCGCAGATCCCCGGCCCGGTCCGGTCAGGATCTGGTTTTGCCGTGCATATTTCATAAAATCCCAGACAATGAGGAAATAATCGCTGAATTTCATTTTTTTGATGATCGATAATTCATAATCAAGCCTTTCTTCGTAGGCAGCAGGCGGATTGTGATCTCTTTTTTTCAAACCGTCCCTGCAGGCAGCAGTGAGCATTTCATCCGCTGTCATGTCACCGTCGACAGGATATTTTGGCAGCAATGACCGGTTAAATGGGATACTGACCTCACATTGTTCCGCTATCTTCAGAGTATTTTCCAGCAAATTAGGATATTTCTTAAAGGTCTCGGCCATTTCATTTCCAGTTTTCAGATAATACTCGCCCGAAGCAGGTCCAAGACGATTTTCATCTGCCAATTTTTCGCCGTTTTTGACCGCCACGAGTACTTCCCTGGCAAGAGCGTCTTTCTCGTCTAAATAAAAGACAGGGTTTGTAGCTGCCATCGGTATGCCCGTTTCTTCGGAAAGAAGCTTCACAAGCCCTGCGGCTTCTTCTTCACCCGGCAGCGAAAGACGCTGCATCGATAGATAAAAGGATTTTTCCCCGAACATGCTTTGATATAATAGCGCAGTTTCTTTGGCCTGCTCAAGCATCCCCTGTGCCAGGTATGTCTCAATCCTTCCCCCTGCCCCCGGTGAAATGGAAATAAGTCCGCCTGAATAGGCTTTGAGCCATTTTAAAGGAAGCCCTTCCGAGGCCTTTGTTTTAATCGCACTGCTGATTTTCAACAGGTTCTGATAGCCCCTGTTATTCCTGGCCAAAAGAATAAGCGGGTATGGCTCACCCTGGCCATCAAGAACATCGGCAATCAATCCGATAATAGGCTTAATGCCCTGCTTCTTGCATTCTTTATAAAAATAAAGGGAACCGTACATCACATTTCTGTCAGTTAAAGCAAGACTTGAAAAGCCCTTCACTTTCGCTTGTGACACCAGTTCATCTATTCTTACTGTACTTGATAATAAACTGTACGCGCTTTGGATATGGAGATGAATGAACACGTTTTCCTCACACCTTTTCAAAGCTTTCTTGCTTTCATTATAGAGCCTAATCGTTGAAAAAGAAAATATGTTCTCATTTTAAAAATCATGCTATTTTTCCATGGCAATCATATGTGTTCAGGATTGTCCATATATATAACCATATAAGAAAAACCGTCACCGGTCCTTGGCTTAGTTCAAAAAGTTATACTTTCTTATCTTTTAAGAAAAGCGCAAGCGCCATGTAAAAAGGAACGTCGACTAAGAACCGCCGCGTCCTGTGGCGAACACCGACGTCAGCGCATCCCTGCGCAAGTCCGACAAGCATAAGACAGATCCCGAAAGAAGGCGTTTTTTGCCTTCTGTAGGGAGCTGGCTTATGACCTCGAGACCGACTAAGATCGCCACTTCCTTATGTCTTCGTCGGCACTAGCACGTCCTGTGCGTCGGGGCTGGGCTGCTTGCGCGACACCAGTACTCATTGAAAAAGCTATACTTATCTTTGAACAAATATTTTACAAAAGGATGATAGCGATGAAGGAGGCATTTTTCCCCGCCTTTGCTAACAGTTATTTCATATCCCTTGGTGTGCTGCTGGGAGGTTCGCTTATTGGCGCTCTGGGTGCCTTTTTTACAGGGCAGGCGCCGCTTACAGTCATATCCAGGTTATCAGATTCCCTGAGAATTTGGGCTATTATTGCCGCCATAGGCGGTACATTTGACACAGTCTATGTTTTTGAACGAGGGCTCTTTAATGGAGAAACAAAGGATATTATTAAGCAATTTCTATTGATCCTCTCTGCTTTAGGAGGTGCCCAAACAGGGGCATTGCTGATTTACTGGCTGACCCAGGAGCATATTTCATCATGAGGGTGCCTCCATATTATCGGGAACCGGGGTGGCAGCGTTTCTTTGCCGGGGTAGCAATCGGCGGGATAATCGGCTGGCTCGTTTTCCTGTATATGTTCGGCATCCTTCAAGAAAAACAGATCCAGAAAATATCTAATCAGAAGGAAGTTATTGGAGATCTCATGGATAGAAATGAAATCTGGGAAGAGGACTATGAAAAGTTAAACGAAGAAGCAGAAAGAAAACTGAAGGTTCAAGAAGTTCAAGTTGCCATTTTAAATGGCAGCAGGTATCGTTTGGACCATTTAAGCATAGCAGAAGCTGAAGATGCCATCCATGATGATTTTGCTTCCCTTATTGCCAAAGATGTAGAGACGATATATAACGGAAAAGCATTGTTAAAAAAATCGATTGAAAACAAGGTTATTGAGATTAACAAAAAGCGCTACAAATTAGAGGTGGCTGAAATACTTTTTTACACAAACATGAATATAGAAGTCCGCCTGGTACGTTTATAACCAGCTGAATCCAGATCACAGTATGTTTTTCAAGGGGCCTGTCGCTACGGCAAGGCCCTTGAAAGCCGGATATTACTATCGGCACACATCCTCTAAATCTTTTAGCACCTCATCTACCCTGTCCCATGAGTAAATCGAGGCACCGGCAGCCAGAGGGTGCCCGCCGCCATTATACTTCCTGGCAACTCCGTTAATGACAGGGCCCTTGGAACGAAGACGTACACGGATTTCTTTTTCTTCTTCGATAAAGAAGGCCCAGGCCTTGACCCCTTTTACAGAGCCGAGAGCGCTTACTAGCAACGAGGCTTCCGCTGGGGTTGTGTTAAATTTCCGCATAATATCCTTCGTTATCACCATTTTTCCGATACCGCATTCAAGGATTTCAAAATTTTGCAGAACATACCCGTTTAATCGGGTTATATTTTCATCCACGTCATACATCCCATTGAATAATTCCGGCCGGGAGAAATCGTATTGAATCAGCTCGCCGGCATAACTGAACGTTTTTTCCGTTGTACTGGCGAATAAAAACCGCCCCGTATCGCCGACAATCCCCGCAAATAATAACCTGGCGGCTTCATCGCTCATCTTCAATCCCTTATCCTTTCCAGATAGGTAGAATTCGTAAATCATTTCGCTTGTTGAGCTGGCATCCTCGTCAACCCACAACAAATCCCCGTATGGATCTTCATTTGGATGATGGTCGATTTTTATCAGCTTATCACCCTGGGTGTAGCGCCTGTCACAAATACGTGCTGTATTTGCTGTGTCACAGACGATGACCAGGGCACCTTTGTATGTATCATCAGAAATGGTATCAAGCCTTTTTAAATAGTTCAGCGATTCTTCCTGTTTTCCTGCCAGATAAATATTCTTCTCCGGAAAGGAGGTTTTCAGGATTTCACCGAGGCCGCATTGCGATCCGTAAGCATCGGGATCTGGACGGACATGCCGATGGATGATGATCGTTTCATAACGCTCTATCTCTTTTAAAATTTCCGCTTTCATAAAAATGTCTCCTTTTGTAAACCTATCTTATAAGTCTATTTAAGCAAAAAAAGAAAAGAATGGAAAGAGGGAGCTCCTTTAAGATCTCTTTTAATGGTGGCTTTCTCGTTGATTTCCCGTTACAATATAATGGTACTTTCGGAAAATGGGGGCCTATTCATCATGTTGTTATTTGCCATTTTAATTGTCATTTCGCTCATGTTCTATATTTTTTATAAAGTTAAATTTTTCAGGACGCATCTTCCGATGGAGAAAAAGTGGCTTTCCGCGAAATCCTCGATTGCCTTAGGTCTGTTTGTCGCCCTTTTCGGAATCAATCAGCTTTTTTTGTATCAAACAAAAATAACGTATTTTGTTGCCGCGATTTTCATCGTAATTGGCGCGTTCAGCATATATGGCGGTTATAAAGCTTACAGATTCTATCTTCCCCATGCCATTGAAGAAGCGGAATACGTATCAAAAAATTCTTAGTTAAAAAACACCGGGCTGTGCCCGGTGTTTTTTAAAAGGATAGGAAAGTATAACTTATGATCGGTCAAGGAGCTGGCAGGTCATCATCGCTTTTCCGACAAGCTTACCTTCATTGTAAACCTCGATATCCACTTTCCCGACCTTTCTGCCGACTTCGAGTACCTTTGGAATGATTTGAAGCATGCTGTCAATCTGCACCGGTCTAATAAAATAGATTGTAGTATTCTCAACGACGAGGTCGCCGCGTTTATAGCTTCTAAGTACCCTATTGGCGACTTCGGTGACGATGGTCGTAAATACGCCGTAGGAAAGCGTACCGAGATAATTGGTCATCTGCGGGGACACTCCATACCGGTATATTTCCTCACCCTTGGTCTGGTTTTCGTTCATGGACAGCTGGCCTGTAATAATATCATCGATCGTTTCCCCAACCTGGGGCTGCCTCTGGCTCATTTGCAATGCCTTTAAAACGTCTTGCCGGCTGATAATCCCCTGCAGCATATGATTGTCATTGACAACGGGAAGCAGCTCAATACCTTCCCAAACCATCGTGTGAGCGCTGGATGCCACACTTGTCTTTAGACCTACCGCCATCGGGTTTTTGGTCATCACTTTTTCAATCGGGATATTTTCGTCTTCTCCCATGACGTCCTTAGATGTGATCATCCCCTGTATCTTCATGTTTTCATCCACGACAGGGAAGCGGCTGTGCTTTGTTTCTTTATTGTGCTCAAGCCATACCGAAATGGGATCAGCGGTTTGTAAGAAGATGGTTTCATGAATCGGTGTCAGGATATCCTCCACCAGTAGAATTTCCTTCTTAATCAGCTGATCATAGATGGCACGGTTGATCATCGTCGCCACAGTAAACGTATCGTAGCTGGTGGAAATGACCGGCATCTGCAGTTCATCGGCAAGCTTTTTCACCTGTTCTTCCATGTCAAAGCCACCGGTTATTAAAACAGCGGCTCCCGCTTTTAATGCCAGTTCGTGGGCCTGGTCCCGGTTGCCGACGATCAATAAATTTCCCGCACCCGTGTATCTCATCATTGCCTCCAGTTTCATGGCGCCGATTACAAATTTATTTAACGTTTTATGAAGTCCGGCGCGTCCGCCCAAAACTTGACCGTCCACGATGTTAACTACCTCTGCAAACGTAAGCTTTTCGATATTTTCTTTTTTCTTCCGTTCAATCCTGATCGTACCTACCCTCTCAATGGTAGATACGTATCCTTTATTCTCCGCATCCTTTATGGCCCGGTATGCGGTTCCTTCACTTACAATCAAAGCTTTTGCAATCTGGCGTACGGAAATTTTCTCGCCAACCGGCAGTCCATCGATATATTTTAATATTTGTTCATGCTTAGTAGCCAAGTCCTTCACCCTTTTCGCGAATTTCCTTTCCCTTCATTATAAGGGGAAAGAATTGGCTATTCAACGCAACTACTGATAATAATGGATTCTTTTACGCACTTGCTGCTTTTTTGCCGCTCCGGCATTCTTACGCTTACCGGGGGCATAAAGCATCCCTGTCAGGTTGCCGGCAGCGGCAAACAGGGCAAGGAGCAGCCAGCTGGCAGCAAATAGGCTTTCCAGGTCTGTTCCAGTAAACGAAAGCCTTGGTACCGCATAATAAAGCATCACGCCAATTAACAGCAGACAAAGTAATAATCTTTGCTTCAATAATCATCCCTCCTTTCGATATTCCTGCGCTCTATTTTATGCTCGTCTACCTTCAAAAAGACGGCGCCGATTAGAAAAGCGAAGACGTTCTGTAAAAAGGCATGTTGACTAATAGTGCCACGCCCTTATATCTTCGTTGGTAGTATTACACCCTGTTTCGTCGATGCAAGTCACCAATGG
The DNA here is from genome assembly GCF_003989135.1 of Peribacillus cavernae. Taxonomy (GTDB): domain Bacteria; phylum Bacillota; class Bacilli; order Bacillales; family DSM-1321; genus Peribacillus; species Peribacillus cavernae. Next base: position 10,705 of record NZ_RYZZ01000042.1, on the reverse strand, counting down.
CAGACTTTTTATCCGCAATAAAAACAGCCAGGACGATTAGATTCCCTGGCTGTTGATCCATATTTTCATGAAAGATTGATCCATATGCTTGCCGGTGCAGAGTAACCCCCTACAGGAAGGTATCGGCTATAATTCAACCGATTCCCCGGCTTCCAAGACCTTCCCAATTCCCTCATCAAGCATCTCGACATACTTATGCGGGTCCTGCTTAATAGGAGGGAACGTATTGTAATGAATCGGGACAACCTGTTTCGGATTTAAGAATTTGGCTGCAAGCGCGGCATCCTCAGGTCCCATCGTAAAGTTATCGCCGATTGGCAAAAAGGCCAGATCAATTGGGTGCCTTTCCCCAATTAATTTCATATCGGAAAAAACACCCGTGTCGCCTGCGTGATATACTGTTTTGCCTTCTGCCATAAATAAGACCCCGGCCGGCATCCCCAAATAGATGATTTGGTTATCATCCGTAATAAAGCCGCTGCCGTGAAAGGCGGGTGTAAGCTTTACTTTGCCGAAATCAAACTCATAGGAACCGCCAATGTGCATCGCATGTGTTTTTTCCACACCCTGGAAGCCTATGTACGCCGCCATCTCGGCAGTGCCGATTACCAAAGAGCCATTCTTTTTTGCCAATTCGACCGTGTCCCCGAGATGGTCACCATGCCCATGGGTCAGAATAATTACATCTGGTTTCACGTCTTCCACTTTCAGATCCGTTAATTCATTTCCGGTAATAAACGGATCCAATAAAATTGTTTTTCCATTCGTCTCAATTTTAATGACGGAATGTCCATGATAAGAAACTTTCATATTCATTCTCCCTTCTTTGTGTACACTAAAATATAATTCTTTATGATATGCGGATAATCCTCTAAAAAAGATGCACACTTTCTTTTTCTACCCTTTTTCCAAAATATCTAACAGTTTACAATTGATTTTCTTATTGATAAGGTCGTTTTATACGGTAATAGTGAAGGAGTTTATCTATGAACCAAAGAATGGAAGCAGTTAAGGAATGGTTAAACCAAAATACGATTGATGCCGCGCTGATTACAGCACCTGAAAATGTCTTCTATCTTAGCGGATATTTGAGCAATCCCCATGAACGATTGCTTGCATTAGCTGTCTTCCAGGATGCCGAACCGTTTCTCGTCGTTCCAAAAATGGAAGCAGCAGAAGCGAAGGAATCCGGCTGGGATGCTGAAATCATTGGCTATACGGACATTGAAGACCCATGGGAGCAAATTAAACAATCTGTGGAAAACCGTTCGCTGACAATAAAGAGGATTGCGATTGAGAAAGAACATATGAATGTCGAACGTTATGAAAAAGTAAATGTGGTCTTTTCTGTTCCTGAATTTGTTTCTGCAGAAGAAAAACTGCGGCAGCTCCGCATGATCAAAACAGAAGAAGAAATGATGAAAATCCGTGAGGCATGCCGACTTGCCGATTATGCGATTGAAGTTGGCGTAAGTGAAATCAATGAGGGCAAAACAGAAATGGAAATCCTTGCGGCAATCGAATTTGAACTAAAAAAAGCAGGAATTAACGAAATGTCTTTTTCAACGATGGTCCTGACTGGAAAGAACGCCGCTTCACCCCACGGTACACCCGGCACGACGAAGGTTCAGCGCGGGGACTTGGTGCTATTTGACCTTGGGGTTGTTTATGAAGGCTATTGCTCCGATATTACAAGGACGGTTGCTTATGGAGATATCAATGACAAGCAGCGTGAGATATATGAAACGGTGTTAAGAGCACAGGAAACTGCTGTCACAGCAAGTCTCGCAGGCACCTCTTGCTCTGAAATCGATTTGACCGCACGGAGATTAATCGCCGAAAAGGGCTATGGAGACTATTTCCCGCACCGCCTTGGCCACGGGCTGGGCATCAGCGTCCATGAATATCCGTCGTTGACCGAAACCAATCCGTTGATTTTACGACCAGGGATGGTTTACACGATCGAACCGGGTATCTATGTACCGAATGTTGCAGGTGTCCGGATTGAGGATGATATCTTAATCACCGAAAATGGTTTTGAAGTATTAACGAAATATCCAAAAACACTGCAAATCATTAAATAATAGCCGAGAAGCCCCCTCCTCTAAGCGTAGCGAAGGTGGAGAGGGGCTGCTTTTTGGTAGTCCAAGGTAACACTTGACAGAACATATGTTTGAGATATAAAATAAATATAAGGTAGCATGTTTTTCTGGAGTATGTGGGAAAAGATGAAAAAAGCCTATTTCTCGAATCAGCTATATAAATCAAATCAACCCATAGCGGTAAGTGGAGGTAGTTTATTCAGGTAATTGCTCGATTGTTCTCTTCGCGTCTTTATATTCCATGCTATGTGCCTCGGCCACAGCCTGATAGGTGACATATCCGCTGATTGTATTGCACCCCAATAGCAGGGCCTCATTTTCAAGGGTTGCCCGCTTTACTCCTTTATTGGCAATCTGCAGCGCGTAAGGTACGGTCACGTTTGTCAAAGCGATGGTGGACGTTCTCGGGACGGCCCCCGGCATATTTGGCACCGCATAATGAATGACTGAATGCTTTTCGTATGTTGGGTTATCATGGGTTGTCATTTTATCGGTCGTTTCGAAAATGCCTCCCTGATCGATTGCTATATCAACAATGACAGAGCCTGGCGCCATTTCCTTTATCATGTCTTCTGTCACAAGCTTCGGCGCCCTGGCCCCCGGTATTAAAACAGCACCGATCACCAAATCGGAGTTCTTTACAGATTCAGCAATATTATACGGATTAGACATCATCGCAGTAAGGTCATTTCTGAATATATCATCAAGCTTGCGCAGCCTGTCTGGATTGACATCGAGTATCGTAACATCTGCCCCAAGGCCAACGGCGATTTTTGCCGCATTTGTTCCCGCTGTTCCGCCTCCAATTATTGTCACCTTCCCCCTGCGGACACCAGGTACACCAGAAAGAAGGATGCCTTTTCCGCCATACACCTTTTCGAGGAACTGCGCACCGATTTGCGGAGCCATTCTTCCGGCTACTTCACTCATTGGGGTTAGAAGCGGTAAGGAACGGTTTGGAAGCTGAACCGTTTCATAGGCAATAGCCGTCACTCTCTTCTCACTCAATGCCTTTGTCAAATCCGGTTCAGGTGCAAGGTGAAGATAGGTGAATAAAATCAAACCTTCATTGAAAAATTTATATTCCTCTGCCAATGGCTCTTTGACCTTCATCACCATTTCTTTTGACCACGCCTCTGCGGCAGACTGGACCATGAACGCACCTGCAACTGTATAATCTTCATCTCTAAATCCCGAACCAAGACCGGAACCGATTTCAATATAAACCTCATGTCCTGAATCAACCAGGTGTACCACTCCTGACGGGGCCAATGACACTCTGTTTTCATTATTTTTGATTTCCTTAGGAACCCCAATTTTCATTATCTAAGCCCCTTTAGCTGCCTCATCATGTTTGGTTTATTTACTATATAAGTTGAGATTAAGAATTGCATCTAACATAAATCGGTCAATACTTGGAATTACAAGAGACGACAAAACTAGAAAAAAAGACGCGAAAACAATAAAAGTGACACCAAAACTTTAACGGAAATAGGAAATGGTTATTTCAACTTATATAGTATGCTATTTCTGTCTTTTTGTCCGTATAAACCAAAATGTCATCTACTCTCCCCTCCTCGTTCTATTCTGTTTCTATATTTCATTTCGAAATTCATAAAAGTAAAAACGCCATTCTGATTAGAATGGCGTACCAATTCAGGTGATATTATCTTTTTAAAGAAAACAATTTTAAGAATGGATGCTTTTTCTTATCAACGATCTTTAACTCATTCATTACCAGCTTATCCTCATGGTCTGCTATCCATTTCCTTAGCGCATGTTTATCCTGACAATGGGTTAAATATGTTTCTCCACCTTTACCTACAGCATTAATAACATATCTACAAGATGTATTCCCCATAATTACCCACCTTTTTAAATGTATTTTGCCATGCATCTCCGTAAGCTGTTTTACGATTTTTTTGATAAACTTTGAGCTTCTGCAACCCCTTGCTTGCTATGAGATCACGCTTGAAAATAGAAAGTTGCAACAATGAAATTCACGAAATTTATCATAATGCCCTTTCCGATTATTGTCAATGGGGTTTTACAATTCTTAATATATCGTTTATATATCAATGTCACAATTGCAAAAAAATGTTCCTGCGGTTCCTGATTTTCACTAAATACTTCCCATGGTTTTCCTCAATTTAAGGCTTCATGAGTATCAGACAAATCAAGTGGGTAGAATGCTATCATCCACTAATAACCCATTTTGTTGGAATTCTTTAATCTTCCTCATGATCGGGCTTGAGATAAGAAACATCAATATGTTTGAAAAGTGGGAAGTGATTGTAGTGGCGATACTAATTGTTTTAATTGGAAGAACGGTAGCATTGTACGCTAGCTTACTATTTGTGAAGGATTTCTCTCCAAAGCATAAGATTATTTTAAACTGGGGAGGTCTTAAAGGCAGCCTATCCTTAGCGTTGGCACTTAGCTTGCCCCATTCATACAAAGGCCAGGATGATGTGCTCATCCTTACGTTTAGTATTGTTTTATTCTCCCTTCTTGTGCAAGGTCTGACAATTAAGCCGCTTATCCTGAAGTTGGAAATAAAGGAAGAATAAACAAAGAGGGTAGAGTAAAACAGACACTGACTGTTTCACTCTACCCTCTTATTAGGATTAGGCTCATATAAAGAAAAGTGTTCCCAAATCCCCAACTTAATAAAACTTATTTGTATTCTGCTACAAGTTTTTTTCCTTTTTCAATTGCCAATTTAACCTGTTCAAACCCCGTTCCGCCTGCACTATTGCGGCGTTTCACTGCCTCATACGGATTCAAGGCCGTATAAATATCTTCCTCGAAAAGAGATGAGGCTGATTTAAAATGTTCTATTGTCAAATCTGCAAGATAACAATTTTTCTGTACGCAGGAAAGGACGAGCTTCCCTACTACTTCGTGCGCTTCTCTGAATGGCATTCCTTTGGCAGCGAGATAATCCGCCAGCTCCGTCGCGTTGGAAAAGTCGGATTTTGTGGCCTTGTCCATCACTTCAGTTCGGATCTTCATGGTTGAGATCATGCCTTCGAATATTTTCAAAGATCCAAGCACTGTTTTGACGGTGTCGAACATTCCTTCTTTATCCTCTTGCATGTCTTTATTATAAGCAAGCGGCAAGCCCTTCAAAACCGTGAGCATGCCGGTTAGGTTCCCATATACACGGCCTGTTTTTCCGCGGATCAATTCCGCCATGTCAGGATTTTTCTTTTGCGGCATGATACTGCTTCCAGTTGAAAAGGCATCATCCAGTTCAATAAATTGAAATTCCTGGCTCGACCAAAGAATGACTTCTTCACTGAAACGCGATAGGTGCATCATAAGTGTTGAGCTGTTGCTTAGAAATTCAAGGATAAAATCACGGTCGCTGACAGCGTCAAGGCTATTTTCATAAATCCCTTCAAATTCAAGCAGTTCGGCGGTGTATTCCCGGTCAATCGGAAACGTAGTACCAGCAAGCGCGCCAGCCCCAAGCGGCGAGATATTAATTCTTTTCAAGCTTTCTGTAAAGCGCTGCTTGTCACGCTCAAGCATCCAGAAATAGGCCATCACATGATGTGAGAACGAAATAGGCTGGGCCCGCTGCAGATGTGTGTATCCAGGAATCAATGTTTCTATATGATTTTCTGCCTGATTCAGGATCGCTTCCTGCAAACTATTTAAAAGTATGAGGACCTCTTCTGTCTGGCTGCGCAAATACAAATGCATATCGGTTGCAACCTGGTCATTGCGGCTCCGTCCGGTATGAAGTTTTCCTCCAACCGGACCGATTTCTGCAATCAGCATGCTCTCAAGGTTGAGATGGATATCCTCCATCTCAACCGAAAAAGATAGCTGTCCGTTTTCTGCTTTATCCTGTAAAACATCCAAGCCTTCGATAATTTTTTCAGCATCGCTTTCTGGAAGAATGCCGCATTTCTTCAACATCGTTACATGTGCAAGGCTTCCCTGGATATCCTCCATCACGAGCTCCTGATCAAAAGATATCGAGGCCCCGAATTCATCTACCCATTCTTCGGCAGATTTTGTAAATCTCCCGCCCCACAGTTTGCTCACACTGTCACCTTCTTTTGGTTTACAATGCTTGAAACCTTAGTCGGAAGCCCCCAGAGTGAGATAAATCCGACAGCAGCACTATGGTCAAATTCATCACTGGCGGTATAGGTTGCCAGCTTTTCATCATACAAGGAATAATCTGATTTTCTTCCTTCCACAATTGCATGGCCCTTGAACAATTTTACACGTACCGTACCAGTTACTGTCTGTTGTGTCTGCTTTATAAAGGCCATTAATGCATCTTTTAAAGGCGAGAACCAAAGTCCCTCATAAATCAGTTCTGTCAGTTTCTTTTCAATGACAGGTTTGAAATGGGCTACTTCTTTTACCAATGTAATATCCTCAAGTTCTTTATGCGCTTGAATTAATGTGATCGCACCAGGGCACTCGTACACTTCACGGGATTTGATTCCGACCAATCTGTTTTCTACATGGTCGATTCTGCCAACGCCATGCTTTCCTGCCAATTGGTTTAGTTCCAGGATTAAATCAGTAAGTGTATAAGGAATATCGTTCAATGTGACCGGTACACCGTTTTCGAAACCAATTTCAATCATGTCATGAATATCCGGTGTTTTTTCCAAGCTGGCAGTAAGCTCATAAGCTCCCTCAGGCGGTGCTGCCCATGGATCTTCCAGAACACCGCACTCATTAGAACGGCCCCATAGATTCTGGTCAATCGAATACGGGCTGTCTAGATTAATCGGAATTGGGATGTTATTATCCATGGCATATTGAATTTCTTCTTCACGTGACCAGTTCCATTCACGTACAGGAGCCACTACCTTTAAATTTGGGTTCAAAGCCTGGATGGAAACTTCAAAACGGACTTGATCATTCCCTTTCCCAGTGCAACCATGAGCAACGGCAACCGCATTTTCCATTTCGGCTACTTCAACTAACTTTTTGGCAATCAGCGGGCGTGATAAGGCCGAGACGAGCGGATATTTCCCTTCATATAATGTATGAGCCTGCAGCGCTGCCAGTGCAAATTCATTGGCAAACTCTTCTTTAGCGTCAATTACGTAGGATTTAACAGCCCCTACTTTCAACGCTTTTTCTTTAATGAACTCCAAATCCTTTCCTTCGCCAACATCCAGGCAACATGCCACCACATCATATCCTTGTTCTTGCAACCACTTTATCGCCACAGAAGTATCTAAACCTCCGGAATAAGCTAAAACAATTTTTTTGTTATCCATGCTAGTCGTCCTCCCTGTTTGAATAAAAATTCACTTTACATTATTTTTATTCAATTCATCTGATTAAAACTTTATCAGCTTTTATTTGGAAATGCAAGGTGTTTTTGCTGATTTTTTAAGATTAACATGCCCATTGAGTCAAGCAATATGATACTAGAAGTATGAAAATAAATATAGTACACTTACCATATTATGCAGTGGTTAGGAGCAAAGTGATGAAGGAGATATTTTCAGTTGATGAACGGCTCGGGATTCCGGTTCCGATATTTACGAAAGAGTGGAGTGAATACGGCGAGGCAGAACAACAGGAAATACTATTGTTATGGGAGAATATAAGGGGCAGCATTCCCGACCGGATTAAAGAATTGGAAAAGCTAATAAATATCAAACAGGACCAGCTTTCTGATGAAAGTGACTTCGCTATTTCCTGTCAGCTTAATTCGGAAATTGCCAATCTTGCATCCGCGATCGTTGACCTGTGGCTCTGGTACCGGGTTAACCAGGGTATAACCGAAAAAAAGCATACGTAAAAAAAGGCTTGGAAAATCTCCGAGCCTTTTTCTTTCATAGATCCTTATTTAATTCCTTCACAACGTGCCCTAACTCCGGCAAGATCAGCTTGATCATGGCAAGCCGTACTGCACCAGTAGAGCCGGGGGTGGAGAAGATCGCCTTATTCTGTACCACACCTGCTACCGCCCTTGATAAAATAGCCGCAGAGCCGATATCCTCCTGATAGCTAAGCATTCGGAACAACTCACCAAACCCGGGGATTTCTTTATCGATAAGCTCCTTAACCGTTTCAATGGTCACATCTCGCTTAGCAATCCCTGTTCCACCATTCGTCAGGATCACATCGATTCCGATACTTTCAGTTCCCTTTACAATCGCTTTTCGGATTTCTTCGCGCTCATCCTTTACGATCTCATATTCAATCACGCCATGCCCGTTTGCCTGTAAAAGCTCGATCATTTGTTTTCCGCTTTTATCTGTATCTTTATCCCTTGTGTCGCTTATGGTAATAACCATGCAGCGTATCCGATTTGGCACATCTTTTTTATGCTCTGTTACACTCATTCCCGTCCCTCTCTTTTATCGTGCAAATGCCTGTATTGATAATATCGTTGGGCAAACTCGCTCACTTTCCGTGTCAATTGATAATTCGTTCCCGCTCCAATCGCCATTGAAATGAGCGGAACGCCCTGAATTAGCTTTTTACGAAAAACAGTGATCGACATTGCTTTTAACAACTGCTTCATTGGCTGTTCAAGCCAGGATACATTCGTTAACTCTTCATTTCCTTCGTAAAAATAATAATTCTCCGTATTCTTTGTCTCTTGTATAAGAGTTTCCCATGCTATTCCCTGCAGGCGTTTCGGAATCATCCCAACATTAAAAACCTTCAGGGCAATCATCATCTCATATGGAGTATTTACTTCATATCCATAAGACATCGCAATAAGTTGAACGACTCTAACATTAATAACAGCCATCGCCGCGATATCACCGCCAAAAAGCAGGAAACCGCCGAAGCCGCTTGCACCACCCTGCGCAAACGAATAAAGCTTGTGCTTTGCAATTTGCTGCTCTGCTATATAGTTTAACTGATCAATTGTCAATGATTTCATATCGGAAATAGCTGAAATATCTTGATGAAAAACCCGGGCCGTTCCTAAAATTCGATCACGTGCATCCATCTGAATTTGAGAGCTTTGCACCATTGCGTGTAAATGGAATAACGAACTATCAAGCTTCTCGAAAAATTGTTTCTGTGCCTCTTCAGGAAGCAGTGAAAAACCTTGCTCCAGCCACTTGTCATAAAGCGAGGCAAAATCGGTCCGCTCATATTGAAACAGCTTTTCTTCCCACTCGCTAATCCCATTCCATACCTGTATTTCACGATCTGTCAATCCCATAAACAAACCTCCCGCACAAGCCTTAAGCTGGCTGATTATACCTGTAGTATAACATAGGAAGAAGTTTGCGATGAAATTGTATAGAGGTTTGCTGGTTTAAACTCACACTTCCCGGTAGCCATAATTTCACTCATCAGATTTCAACCTAACACTATAGTCCAACCTAATGACTGATGAATTCAACCATTTTTTTGAAAAACCGCGATCGATCATAAATCTGGATTAACGCTCTTAAATCCGAATAATCGCTCTTAACTGTAAAAAGGTTCGTATTCCGGCAAGGTTTCTTCCAGAACCTCATAAAAGTGCGCTTTCGCTCCGGTCCTCGCTCTCTCGCTTCCTCGACCTCCTTGCTCCTCCCCATCCAGGTCTACGTTTTCTTTATTTTATTTGTAGTTGCATTCTACTTCTTTCGTGTATTTCTCAACCTTCGGTTTTGATGTATCAAAAAAAGACCAGCCTCATCGACTGGTCTTTCCATTTTGCTTGGCGGCGTCCTAATCTCACAGGACTTGCACAGGATGTGCTGACTTCTCCGTTGCCACATGGATGTGGCGGTTTTAGGAGAAGCTCCTTAATCCCCCCAACTACCATCGGCGCTCGAGCTTACCTTCCGTGTTCGGACTCATGGATAGCGATGAGCGGCGGATCTCTTCGTCAGCTTCCTTCGCTCCGGTCCTCATACTTCTTGCTCCTCCTCCATTCAATTTAGTGGAGGAATATGAATCTGCCCAAATCATCAATTGTCCGATCATAAATTCCCCTAAACGATCATAAATCTGAATAATCGCTCTTAATTGGGAGAATGGTAGGATTCCAGCAAGGTTTCTTTCACAACCCATAGGAATTCTCCTCAATATTTCACTTTTCTTATTGGAAAAACGACGATCGATCATAAATTTCGATGATCGCTCTTACATTTGGATTAACGCTCTTAAATCCGAATAATCGCTCTTAAATGGGGAAACGGTAGTATTCCGACAAGGTTTTCTTCCACAACCCATAGGACTTCTCCTCAATATTTCATTTTTCTTATTGGAAAAACTACGATCGATCATAAACTTCGATGATCGCTCTTAAATCCGAATAATCGCTCTTACCTCTTGAATAATCGCTCTTAACTGGGAATATGGTAGGATTCCGGTAAGGTTTCTTCCACAAACCATAGGAATTCTCCTCAATATTTTCATTTTCCTATTAGAAAAACGACAATCGATCATAAATTTCGATGATCGCTCATACATTTGGCCTATCGCTCTTAAATCTGAAAACGGACTACTATTAGCTTCATGTATTCGGTTCCCACCTCGAACAGAAGTCTCTATCATGCTTTTTACTCCTGCATGCTTGAAACATCAAAAAAGACCAGCCTCATCGACTGGTCTTTCCATTTTGCTTGGCGACGTCCTACTCTCACAGGGGGAGA
>NZ_RYZZ01000041.1 GCF_003989135.1 Peribacillus cavernae | reverse complement strand
ATCTTACATTGATTAACGACTACATTAAAACCTTGGCTGGTTATACTTACAAAACAGTAGAACAAAATATTTGTTCCATACGTACCTTTTTCCGTTTTCTTCTGTATTCAGGAGAAATACAGACTGATTTTGCTTCAAAAACGCCTATGGTTCAGGCAAGAAAACAGACCCGTATTCCATCTGTATGGACAGAGGATGAATTAAAAAAATTAATCGCTGCTATTGACAGAGGGAGTCCAAAGGGCAAAAGAGATTATGCGATTATTTTAATGGCATGTTGCCTCGGTTTGCGGTGTACAGATATTAAAAATTTGAAAATGGAGCACTTCCATTGGGCAGAGAAAAAGCTTGTATTTACACAATCAAAAACGAGACAGCCTTTATCTCTTCCATTAACACCGGAGGTGGGATGGGCAATCATTGATTATCTTAAATACGGTCGTCCTAAAATAAGCAGTCCATATGTATTTGTAAAACACATGGCACCATTTGGTCCCTTTTCAGAAGGAGATCATTTACATCAGTTAATTAAAAGGTACATGGAATTAGCACACCTTCCTACTTTAAAAAAAAGAAGAGGAATGCATTCCCTTAGGCATACCATGGCCAGCATGCTTCTTGAAAAAGATACACCGCTTTCCACTATTTCAGATATCCTTGGCCATGTGGATACAGAGTCAACAGCAGTTTATTTAAAGGTTGACATCAAAAAGCTGAAAGAATGTTCCCTTGATTTTGAGGAGGTGCTGAATCATGAGTGAAATCATTTATGAAGGCCCTTTTAAAAATCATATCCAAAATCATGTGGAACTGAAAAAGGCTATCGGATACAAATACGATACAGATTCACACCATTTAAAACGTTTTGACAGATTTACAATGGAAAAATACCCCCATGCCACTGACCTTACCAAGGAAATCGTATTAGACTGGTGCAGCAAAAAACCTTACGAGGGACAGGCAAATCTATGTTCACGCGCTTCAGTTATCCGTCAGTTTGGGAAATATCTAGATTCAATTGAAGTCAAAGCTTACATTATCCCCAAGGGATATTTTCCTACAGGAGAACAATATATACCCTATATTTATACTGTTGATGAACTAAAAGGTTTTTTTGCCGAAACGGAAAAATGCAAATTCTGTTACGAATGCCCAAACAGACATCTGATTATGCCCGTGTTCTTTCGTATGATTTATATGTGTGGATTGAGGGTATCCGAGGCAAGGCTTCTCAAAGTAGCCGACGTTGACCTTGAAAATGGTATCCTCACCATAAATCATTCCAAAAAGGATAACAGTAGGTTGGTACCCATGTCCGTGTCCCTTACGGAACGTTGTCGCCTTTATTCGAAAGCAGTACATCCTTACCCAAAAGCAGAAGATTATTTTTTTCCGGCGCTTGATGGCAAACCGATGACGGCAGGAAATGTATATAAAAACTTCCGTAGGTTTTTGTGGAATGCGGGAATTTCACATGGTGGAAGAGGATTGGGTCCACGTATTCACGACTTTCGCCATACTTATGCAGTTCATTGCCTGAAAAAATGGACGGAACAGGAAAAGGAATTAACGGCATATCTTCCAGTACTTAAAACGTATATGGGGCACGATTCCTTTGAGGAAACCGCCTATTATCTGCGTCTGACTGCAGATGTGTTTCCAAAAATCACTTTAAAGCTAGAAACTCGGTACCCGGGAATAATCCCTCAATTGGAAGGTTATACCAATGAAACCGACTGATTTTGCGAAGCACCTTACAGAATTCCTTTCGGTTTACCTTCCATCACAGAAAAATGTCAGTAAGAATACAATCCACTCATACCGTGATACGTTTAAACTTTTGATAAAGTACTGCCAGGAAACAAAAAGCATTCCAGCGGAACGAATTACACTAGATATTCTTACAAGCGGACTGCTTACTGGCTTTCTAGAATGGTTGGAAACGGTTAGAAAGTGTAGCATCTCAACCAGAAACCAAAGACTTTCAGCGATCCATTCCTTTTTTCGTTATGTACAGGCTGAAGAACCTTCCGGTCTATTCCATTTTCAAAAGGTAATCGCAATCCCTTCTAAAAAGGCAAATAAAACAGTGGTGGAGCATCTGACACCAGAAGCTATGAAACTACTTCTGGAACAGCCCGACAGGGGCTGTCTGAAAGGCCGCCGTGACCTAACACTAATGAGTGTTCTGTATGATACAGGAGCCAGGGTGCAAGAACTAATTGATATTAAAGTCAGTGATTTAATCCTAGATACGCCGGCAGTGGTTGTATTGACGGGAAAAGGAAATAAGACACGACGTGTTCCCCTTATGAAGAATACCTTATCTTTATTGGAACGCTATATTGTTGAAAACAATCTGGATAAACCATGGAAAAATGAATATCCCCTCTTTACAAACAATCAGAAAAACAAGCTTACCAAGGAAGGGATTGCTTACATTATTTCAAAATATGTTGAATTATCGAGGAAAACATCAACCCTTGTACCTTCGAAAGTGAAACCTCATATGTTT
>NZ_RYZZ01000040.1 GCF_003989135.1 Peribacillus cavernae | reverse complement strand
AGCCGTATGCGGGAAATCCGCACGTACGGTTTGATTATCCCGACTTCCGGATAATCAAACTTATCCCGACTTCTATATTATTCCGACTTTTATAGTTAACCATCAAAAAACACAGGACTTTTATATGTTTTTGATGGCTAACCAGCTTAAAAAAATCGGAATAATTAGGTCTATAATAAACCATAAAGACGTTTGATTAATTCTTCATCATTCTGCCATGATGTAACTTTCTGTTCCTGTGTCAAAGGATTTAGTCTGCTTGTTGCTTTTTCTATCGCTTCTCTTTTCATTTGTGTGTCCGCATTTGCATAAATCTTAGTTGTTTCCAATTGTGCATGTCCCAACCATTCCGACAGGAGTGCCAGTGGCATACCGCCGCGGTAAAGGTGCATTGATCTGGAATGACGAAACATATGCGGATGAATACCTTCAGGTACTTTATTACATTGATCTCTCGCTGTTTTCCCATATCGCTTCATGAATTTCTCAACATTATCAGCTGACATTGCCTGTCTTTTCCCTTTTTGTATAACATAGAACAAAAATTCGTCTGTAACCTTTCCGTCATGAAAGAGTCGAATGTAATTATTATAGTGATCAATGGTTTTCTTCATGAGTGGAACGATTCTTATTTTGTTTCCTTTTCCTGTTAATACTGCGTGAGAATCCTTCGCAGACACATGAATGTCACTGACTTTTAAGTTAAGTATTTCCTGATTTCTTCCAGCAGTGTCATACATCAATATCATGAAAAAGAGATCTCGTATACCTTTTCTGGTACCCGTATCAGGTTGTGCTAGGATTGCCTTTAATGCATCTTCTTCAAAGAATTTCACTTGTTGTGTTTTCTGCGTCTTTTTAATGGGTATCTTTTCAAGTTCAAGGGTATAGGCAGTGACCGACAGGTCCCTACTTCCGACATATTTATAGAAGGAACGTATACTAGAAAGCCTGTGGTTTCTGGTTGGAATGCTACATTTGCGGGTTTCTTCTAACCAATCAAGATAGCCTTCCACTGTTTTCCTAGATATTCTTTCAAAAGAAACATCAATCAACTGAAGGTTTTCCTCCTCTTTCAGGTATTCTAGTAGAAGGTTCAGCGACTCCCTATAAGACTTAATAGTATTCGCACTGCTTGCCTTTTGTTTTGGCAAATAAACTGTGAGGAAATCCCGTACCATCTGGTAAAACCTCAAGTTTTCCGATTTTACCATGGCGATACCTCCGGTATCAGTGCTAAAAATGAATCCCAATCAATCGCATTGGAGCGAGTCAGATTTGCAGGAAGGAGATGGATATAATAGGCGGTATCAGAAAATCTAACATGTCCCATATATGTACTTAAGTATGGAAGCTTTGCATATAAGTCTACTCCTTCATCTAGCCAATTCATCATGACTGCCGATGCAAATCTGTGACGTAGATCGTATACGCGTACTCTTGCAGAACATTGTACAGGTTGGAAACGTTCCCATATCGATCGAAATTGCCTGGTAAGCCATTTAGCGGAATACGGTATACCTTCTGGATTTGGAAAAAAGTATTCGCTTTCGGGTGAAAATATCTTAAGCTTTTCATTATAAGCTATGCAGAAATTTCTTATGTCATCTGACATTGGCACAATACGTTCTCTATGCGTTTTATTCTTACGAATAAAGAGGGTACCACTATCCAGATCCACATCTGATTTCTTAAGTTCACGTCCCTCATTCGGACGTAGACCGCAGAAATAAATCAGTCTTAATAATGCAGGGACAATTAGATGACGATTTGGTGTGTTTTGGTTTCTCTTTATGCGGTCAGCTTCGGTAAAAATAGCTCTAAGTTCTTCATCTGTAAATATATACGGTATAAATAAGGACTTGCCTCCTGAAAAGTTAGAAGGTATAACATAGCTCTCGATACCAATCGCATTTAGATACTTTCCGAATTCTCTTAAAGGAACAAGCCTTCTGCGAAATCCTGACTGACTTTCTGTAGGTCGCATTATTGCCCACGCATGGACAAGTTCCATGGTCAGTCTGTTTTCCTGCGGATAATTTTCCCTGCAGAATCTGCTAAAATCACGAAGAAACCCCTCATATGTACGTCTTTGATATCCTAGACTCACCTTAAATTCAAGCATTTCCTCAATATATGGGGTAAAAAGGCTTTCGATTTCATTTTTCATACTCGGACCTCCCCGATGGTGCCAAAACTTAATGCGCACTGTTTCAGACCATTAGTATCTAAGGAGATATACTGCTTAGCAGTTTCTGGCGAATGGTGCCCTAGTACCTGTGAAACTGTAGTTACGGGTATTCCCTGAACCACCATTTCCGTCCCAAGTGTCCGGCGAAGTCCATGAAAGGTTTTTCCGTCACCAACAGTATGGCTGATGCCGGCACTCTTGAGATATTTCCGAAATACGCAGGAGACAGACACTCCGTCTTGAAACTTATGATAGGGTGCGAGACTTCTCAGAAACATATAAGAGGATTCTGATTTTGGTCTACCGTTAAGAATGTAATCAATTATGGCATTGCCAGCCCGTTCTTCCAAGGGGAGTGATAGCGGCTGTTTTGTTTTTCCTTGTATCAGATGAATCTCATTATTTTTCCAGTCAACATCCGTCAGTTTTAGATTTGCGATGTCACCTGCACGTAGTCCAGTGGTGATACCAAGTTGGATGATGGCATAATCCCTTTTCCCTACCGGTGTTTCTGTATTTATCTGTTTTAGTATTAGGTTTAATTCTTCTGGTAAAAAACAGGGGAGCACTTTCTTGTCACGGGCTCTTGGTACAAAAAGAACTGGTTCGAAACGGATATCAAGCATTCCCTCAGCCCGGAAGTAAGTATGAAGTTTTCTTAGTACCGTTATTACATCATCCATGCTTTTTGGACGATAGGTAAACATATCAACAATGAAATAGCGAATATCTGATGGTGAGATACCCTCAATAGTGTGGTGACCTTGTGTAGTCAGAAAAAGGAAGTACCTCTCGGTAATGGATCTATATATACCGATTCGGCAGATATTACCGAGACTCGAAAGAAATCTTGTCAGGAATTCCTCATAATAGCGGGAAAGTAGGGAATCATTTTTGGTTATAAAAACTTTCCACTCAAAACTGCCAGTTTTGTATAGCTCATTAAGAATTCTAAGACCTCGTATTCGCCAACGGAAGGTCTTTCGTGAAATATTACCCTCAAAAAATAGTTCCTGGTAACGACTGCTGAGTTCATCCATCAGCTCAGTACGATAGAATGTTTCAGATCTCTTTTGGTAGAAATCTAAGACTGGCTGGAAAGCGCGATGATGATAGGAATCAATACTGCCATTACACAATTGGAGTTCGATCAACTTGGCGGTAGCAATTTCAATTAATTCTTTGATTGCGACTTCATTCATAACATATTACCTCCAATAAAAATAGATTTGGTTGTTAGCCAAATCTATTATTAGATGGTCTATATGTAAGTCACAACAGGAAAATTTATTATTCCGACTTTTTTTACTGTTTTTAGAAAAAAGAAGTTATTTTCCATGTGTTTGATTTGATTCAACTAGGGAGTCGGGATAATCCAAAAGTCGGGATAAGTTTGACGAGGGGTCCGAGGGCGAAAGCCCTCGTCCTACTCTACTTTTTGAAAGGAGTTTTACTAATGATCGTTTGCAGTGTACAACAAGTTGTGAAAATGTTTGGTGGAAATCTAATTTTTGAAAATCTTTCTTTTGAAATACATGAAAATGACAGAATCGGCTTGGTGGGCCGAAATGGCAGCGGCAAGACGACAATTATGAAAATTATCGCGGGGACAGAATCTGCCGATAGTGGCCAGATTCATCTGAAAAAAGGACTGCAAGTAGGATACCTTGCCCAAATACCAACTTTCTCACAGAAAATGACAGGACGGGATGTACTAATGTCCGCTTTCTCTGAGGCTTTGTCCATTTCAAAAAGGCTTAATGAGTATGAGGGGAATATGGCAAGCATACAGGATGAAAAAGAAATGGCAAGGGTCCTTGATGAGTATGGAAGCCTTCAGGAGAAATTCACACTTCTTGATGGTTATGAAATCGAAGCGAAGGTCATGAAGGTGGTAAATGGGCTGAAAATCGAAGCTTTGCTGGAGTCTCCGTTTTCAAGTATGAGTGGAGGGGAGCGGACAAAGGTTTGTTTAGGGCTTATTCTGCTTCAACAGCCTGGCCTTCTGTTACTTGATGAACCGACGAACCATCTCGATATATCAGCTGTCGAATGGCTTGAGCAGTTTATAAAAGAATACGAGGGAACCGTGGTCACCATTTCGCATGATCGCTACTTTTTGGATGAAATCGCGACAAAAGTCATTGATTTAGAGGATGGGGAAGTGACCATCTATCATGCAAATTACTCGGGCTTTGTGAAAGAAAAAGAGAAGCGTCTCCTGGAAGAGTTTCAGACTTATCAGGAACAGCAAAAGAAAATCAAAAAGATGAAAGAAGCCATAAAACGTCTGCGGGAATGGGCTAATCAGGCAAACCCGCCAAATGAAGGCCTTCATAAGCGCGCGAGGAATATGGAGCGTGCGCTCGAGAAAATAGAGAAAGTAAAACGGCCAATTTTAGAGAGAAAGAAAATAGGGCTGCAATTTGATGCTGCTGATAGAAGCGGAAAAGACGTGGTATCGGTAAAAGGAGCTGCAAAGTCCTTTGGAGAAAAACTGCTTTTTCAAGATGTCAATCTAGATCTTCAGTTCAGGGAAAGAGCGGCTATTGTTGGGGATAATGGTACCGGGAAGTCAACTCTTTTAAAGATGATTCGTGGTGAGATGACAGCGGATGTTGGGAGAGTTCGTGTAGGGAGCAACGTAAAGGCGGGCTATTTGTCGCAGCATCTGTATACTACTGACGGCAACATAACTGTCCTTGAAGCCTTTCGGGAAGAAGCACTTGTTCCGGAAGGGGAAGCAAGACATATCCTCGCCGGGTTCTTATTTTACGGTCCGGCTGTTTTTCGCAAAGTCGGACAGTTGAGCGGCGGGGAAAGGATGAGGCTTCGTTTAGCCCAGCTTATGCACCAGGATATTAACCTTTTGATTCTCGATGAACCAACAAACCATCTTGATATTGATTCACGCGAAGTCCTTGAAGACGCTCTTGAGACTTTTCAGGGCACGATTTTAGCAGTTTCGCATGACCGGTATTTGCTCAATAAGCTTTTTGAAAAAACGTATTGGCTGGAAGACGGAAAGCTGCACCATTTTACGGGGAATTACAGCTGGGCAAGAAAGAAGCTGGACGAACGAAAGACACAGGAAGAAAAAAGGCAGGAAAAGGTACCACCTATAAAAATGGTGGAGATGAAAAATACTTCGATTGAAAAAGAGATTGAAAAACTGGAAAAACAGCTGGAAGAAGCTGAGAGCATCCTTGCGGAATTGACTATCATAATGGAACAGGAAAATTCCCTTGAGAAATTGCAAAGCTACTTTGAACAACAGAAATTGATGGAAGAAAAGCGGGATGAAATATATCAGCAATTAGAAAGGTTCCTATAAGAAGGCAAGCTGTCGTCGACTTCTTTCAGAGCATTGTGAAAAAATCATCATAAAAGCATGGTGTATTGTGAAATGTTTTTATAAAATGAAACAAAGGTCATTTATAAATTTTAAGTGATATGTAGCAATGGAGGAGAAATGGGAAATGAATATAGCTCCGTCAGAAAAGATGAAAAATTTCACAACCGGTATTTTCACTGAGTTAGCCAATCGAAAACGCGATGCTATGAAACAAGGGATGGACGTAATCGATTTGAGTGTAGGAAGTCCAGATTTGCCGCCACCTTCTTTTGTTGTTGATACACTTGTTCAGTACGCTAAAGACACAACCAAGTATGGCTATACGTTGAAAGGAATCCCGGCATTTCATGAAGCGGTTGGATATTTTTATGCACATCGTTACGGGGTAGAACTCGACCCGGATAAGGAAGTGCTTCAGCTCATGGGTTCACAGGATGGACTAGCCCACCTAGCAACTGCTCTTGTTAACCCTGGGGAGTATGTGTTGGTACCAGACCCTGGCTATCCAATTTATGAAGCAAGTGTCTCGCTTGCTGGCGGAATCATTTATCCGATGCCGTTAACAGCTGAAAATAAATTTCTGCCAAACCTGGAGCAAATCCCACTGGAAGTTTTGGAAAAAACGAAAATGATGATCATCAGTTATCCCGGGAATCCGGTAGCTGCTTTAGCGGACAAAGTCTTTTTTGAACAGGTAGTCAAGTTTGCCAAAGATCATAATATCCTGGTTGTTCATGATTTTGCTTACTCCGAGTTAATATTCGACGATAATCCGCAGATTAGCTTTATGTCGGTACCAGGAGCAAAAGACGTAGGAATTGAATTTAATTCCCTCTCTAAAACATTCAATATGGCAGGCACACGTATCGGCTATGTTGTAGGTAATGAACAAGTACTTAACATACTTGGAACGTTAAAATCGCACATTGACTATGGGGTATTTTACCCGGTTCAAAAAGCAGCTGAAATTGCGCTTACCTCCGACTACTCGATTCTTCGTGAACAGGTAAAGGAGTATGAGGCACGCCGGGATTCCTTGCTGTTAGGACTTGAAAAAAGCGGTTGGCAAGTACCAAGGTCTTCGGCAACTATGTTTGTTTGGGCGAAAATTCCAAAGGGTTGGAAGTCCCGCGACTTTGCTTATCAATTGATTGAACAGGCGGGAGTTGCTATTGTGCCTGGGGATGCTTTTGGAAACCAAGGTGAAGGCTATGTTCGGATAGCGCTGGTTCAGCCTCCAGAGCGGCTTGCTGTGGCGGCGGAGCGGATTCAAGAGTTTCTGGAAAAAAGCATGGAATAAGAGATGTGCATACCAACAGAGCATTGAATATATGCGGGTGTTCCAAAAGTCTAGCTGGAACACCCTCTTTTTGGGCAAAAATAAAAGATTGGGTATATTAATTTCAACATAACAAAATTTACCAAATGGGCGAATCTATGTTTTTGACGATAACATGGACCAACTATTTTTCAACCCATTTGTCATTATCGTCTTTTTTATATTTCTTTTTAACAGCACTCCAAGCTACTTTAAATGCTCTTTCTTCTTCTTTATATTCATCACTGGCTGAATTAAAAGCTTCTTTAAAAATCTCTTGAGCATGATGTGGCAGATTATCTTTTACTGCATCAGGAAGTTCATTTAAGGAATGATAAGGCATTCTTATTCCTCCTTGTTTAAAGTTAATATCTTATTTTCTCTATTTCCTAAAATCAATGATTCTAAACGCACCAAAATTGCCCAAGTCGAGCGTGCATATATTGAATTAAAGTATATAAATGCATTTTCATAATTACCGTGACCATTGTGGAACCGATCCTGTTATTCGAAATTTGATTTTAACGCTATAAACGAAGAATAACAGGGAATATTACTAGTATTCGTGATTTTTTAGGGGGAATCCATATGTACCGTTTGCTGACCCATAATGATTTGGACGGAGTAAGCTGCGGCATCCTTGCGAAGTTGGCTTTAAAGGGTAAGGTAGATGTTAGTTACAACTCCATATCAGCGCTTAATCACCAGGTTGAAGCATTTCTTGAAAAGGGAGATCCGGAAACAGAACTGTTGATTACTGATTTATCGGTTAACGAAGAGAATGAAAAAAGGATTTCGGAGTTTGTTGCTGCTGGCGGTCATGTGAAATTGATCGATCATCATAAGTCAGCAGAACACCTTAATCAATATAATTGGGCTGCTGTTACGGTGACACAGACAGACGGTAAACAGGCGTCGGCGACTTCACTTTTTTTTGAATATCTACTCCAGAGAGGTTTGCTGGACCCAACTGCCACTCTCACTGAGTTTATTGAACTTGTCAGGCAATATGACACATGGGAATGGGATAAAAATAACAATATTACCTCAAAACAGCTCAATGACCTATTCTTTATGTTCTCCATTAATGAATTCGAAGAAAAATTAATCCATAAGCTTACAAACAATACAGCCTTCTTATTTGACGAAATAGAACAAAAGCTGTTGAATGTGGAAGAAAACCGCGTGGAAAGGTATATCGTCAGAAAGAAACGTGAGGTCTATCAAATAAACATTGGCAATCATTTAGCGGGAATCGTCCATGCCGAATCATATCATTCCGAGCTTGGCAACGAACTTTCCAAGGAGTTCCCTCATTTAGATTACATAGCGATAATCATGGTTGGCAGCAAGCGCATATCCTTGAGGACGATTCATGACGAAGTGGATGTATCAGAAGTAGCGGCAAAATATGATGGAGGCGGACATCAAAAAGCATCAGGCTGTAATTTGACCCCAAAAGCCTTTCAGCAATTCGTCGAAAAGACATACCATTCTGAACCGCTGAAACGGGATGCTTTTAAAAATAAATATAATACAAAAGAATCAGAGCGGGGCTGTTTATACAATGGAAAACATGATGAGAATATCTTCATCTATCTTGAAGAAAGCAGAGGCTGGTTTTTCGATTTTAATGAGAAGAAAGAAAACCAGATGTTCTCCTCCTTCGGCGATATTGAAAAACACATCAAACGGAAATATTCAGCCTATCTGGTCCGGGATGATAAATTTGTCGATTATTTATTAAAATATCATAGTAAAATGAAAAAAAATAAAGCTTGAAAAGAAAGCCGGCATCAAGTGATGCCGGCTTTCTCGATTAAACAACCCAATCGAGCAGCTTTTAATCCAAATTAGGTCGTAATTAATCCAAATCGATTAATAATCAATCCAATCCATATAACGTCTGTGTATTCTGTTTTCTATACCTGCAAATCGCTGTGCTATCCACTAACTATCAAGTCGTGATGGGTGGAGCTTTCCTGCTTGTTCTTGTTGTGGCAGTAATCGATCTTCTATAGATAATCCCATTAATTTCACCGCCAATGACCAGCACAAGCCCGGTTAAGTATAACCAGAGCATTAGGACAATGACGCCGCCTAAACTCCCATAAGTCGATGAATAGTTGCCAAAATGACTTACATAAAAGGAAAAACCCAATGAAATGAGCTGCCAAAGGACTGTCGCTGTAATAGCACCCGGAATGACTTGCTTAAACGGAAAACGTTCGTTTGGAGCGTAGCGGTACATAACGGCCAATACAATTGCGATTATCACGATGGCAACCAGCCAGCGCAATACTGTTATCAGGATTTGCATGCTTTCGGGTATAGGAACGACATTTTTTATTACATCTAAAATGACATTGCCGAAAACAGGAAGCAAAAGCGCCGCAACAAACGCCAGGATTAAACCCAGAGTCAGCACGATCGACAGAAGTCTTACCTTAATGAAACTTCTCGTTTCATCCACGTTAAAAGCAATATTCATTGAATGGATAAATGCATTCATCCCGTTTGATGCCGACCAGAGGGTGCCGAGAATACCAAATGTCAACAAGCCTCCATTTCGTTCAGTGACGATCTTTATTATATTGTCTCTAAATATATTTGTTGTTTCAGAAGGCATTACACTTTCCATAAAGTCCAGTGCTTTTTGTGGCTCTATTGACAAGTAGGGCAGGATAGAAAGCAAAAGGATCAGCATCGGAAAAAGCGCGAGCATATAATAATAAGCCTGCTCAGCCGCCAATCCGGTGGCTCTGTCTTCTTTGAATTCCTCTCCAAGCTGTTTAGCAAATGGTTTCAGTTTTATCATTTTCAGCATCAACTCCCGGGTAAATTGCGTGTAGACTCCCTTTTCCCGTATGCCTGCCTGTTTAATCCTGTTACGGATAATTCCTTTAATTCCTGAAAGCACAATAAGACTTAGTAACTCCTGGAATAAAGGTTTAACATGGCTTTGATTTGCTACAGATTCACGTCAATAATTGTTTGGATGCCTTCATCTTTTGTAATTCCCAGGTATTTGAGCGTTTCTGAAGGGGTTGAATGATGGAAATACTTTTGAATCAGAGAAAGAGAGACACCCTGTTTGTAAGCATGGAACCCAAAGGTTTTCCGCATTGAACTGGCGCCATATTTGCCTTCGATTCCCAGTGCGTCAACAGCCTGGTGGATGATTCGGTGAGCCTGTTGGCGCGTTATCGGTTTATTTGTTTTAGGAGAAAAAAATAAATAATCTTTACTTTGAAGATGCGAAACCTGAATGTATTGGGCAAGGGCGTTCTTTATCTTTGCATTCAGGTAAATCTGTTTTTCGGGATGTTGGTCATAAGCGGGTAAGAGGAAGAAATCCTTAATAGTCCCGTTCTTATCAAGAACCTCGTGGACTTTTATTTCCAGAATCTCATTTAATTTTAAGCCGGAATTGATGCCCATGACAAAAAAAAGAAAATCTCTTTCGGAATGATCTTTTAAATACTTTTTGATTGCATGTATTTGCTTTATGTCTCTAAAGGCTTCGACATAGTCCAAAGAAAATCACTCCTATAATCAACGATGCTAAATTACAGGTTATCATAGGCTTATGTTACCATCAAATATAAACGCGACAAAGCAAAAAAAGAGGTGGATCTTTGCGATATCACCTCAAATTTCATTTTAAATAAATGGCTTTACGATTTAGCTTTCAGTTCAATTTATAGCGTTGATTAGATCTTCTTTGATCTGAGCCCACAACGTCTCATCCGTTGTAAAGCGGCTTGCTAAAGTTTCAGCGAATAGTTTGAAAGCTGCCTCGTAGCTGGGATCTTCTTTTGCAGGCATTGTGTTACGCAGTTCATCGACAAATGATTGGACAACTGGCGCCCGAGGTCCCCATTTGGCTACTTCTTCTCCAGCTTGATTGATAAAAATGAAAATAGGAATGGAACGGGCTTTTCCATTGGTTAAGTATTGATCCATTAATTCAAGATTTTCATCCCGTATCAAATAACGGATATCTATATTGGCTTCTTCGCCCATCTTCATTAGAATTGGCAGGTTGACCATTGCATCGCCACACCAATCGGCGGTTAGAACGATGGCACGCAGGTTTTTCTCTTTTACAGAAGCCAGCTCAAGCTTATCCTGCTCAGTTAACTGGAACTTTTCGTAGACTGATTGCAGATTTTCTTTGTGGGTTTGCATGCTGCTGATGTAGCTGTCTTTTGTCATCCCTTTTTCAAACCAGCTATTAAGTGAACTCATTTTAGCATCCCTCCGTAAATTGATTCTTTCACTATCATACCTTGATTCGGTATCGCCTTGAAAGTATTTTGGCCGGCTTTTGCATGGATACCGCTTGAACAGGGAAAAAAAAGACCCCCGTCTTTCGACGAAAGTCTGTACATTCTATCTCGATAATTATTTAGCCGCTTTTTGCAATTTATGAATGACATCAAGAGAACGCCCGGTGCCTATTGCGACAGATTCAAGCGGGGAGGGGGCAATATGTACCGGTACAACGATTTCATTGCTCAACCATTCCTGGATTCCATTCAGAAGTGCACCGCCACCTGTCAGTACAACTCCCTGATCAACGATGTCACCGCTCAGCTCCGGGGGAGAATCTTCAAGTGTTGCGCGGATTGCTTCAAGAATATGAAGCAACGATTCCCGGATGGCCTCCTGAATTTCATCTGAATGAAGCGTGATGGTTTTTGGAAGGCCAGTTACTAGGTCACGGCCGCGGACGTCCATGGACTTGCGTGGATGTTCGACTAATGCATATGCTATTTCCACTTTAATCGTCTCCGCCGTTCGCTCACCGATAAGAAGATTGTATTTTTTTCTAACAAACTGAACGATATCTTCGTCCATTTGATCTCCGCCAATGCGGACAGAGTTGCACGATACGACACCGCCAAATGAGATGATTGCTACTTCTGTAGTGCCTCCGCCAATATCGACGATTACATTTGCAATTGGCTCACCAACCGGCAGGTCAGCACCAATTGCAGCTGCAACAGGCTCTTCAATTAAGTGAACTTGTTTTGCCCCGCAGCTTTTCACTGAATCATGAATAGCACGGCGTTCAACGGAAGTCGATCCGGAAGGTGTACATACAACTACATTTGGTTTTCGGATTGAAAAACCAAGTTTCTTGCCTGCCTTTTTCATAATTTGTTTCAGCATTTGTGTTGTAATATCAAAGTCAGCAATTACGCCGTCCTTTAATGGACGTACTGCTATGATATTTCCTGGCGTTTTGCCGATCATGCTTTTTGCTTCTGTTCCGACTGCCAGGACGGTTTTCGTTTCTGTGTCAATGGCCACAACCGACGGCTCATTTAGGACAATTCCTTTGTTTTTACTATAAACAAGCGTATTAGCCGTACCCAGGTCAATTCCTATTTCTATATTTGATAACATCTAAGTCACTCCTTCGTCAGATGACCCCCATATAAGCATTCTACATAAACTTGTCGATTTATGGGGGTAGGAATTTGTGGGAATTCCTTACTTAATGTCAAATTATTTGAAAATCAGAGATATCATCCAGATTTTCTAGCCTGTGCTTCACGAAATTACAATTATATTATTCCAGGCCATGTTAAATAGTTATTTAAAACGGCTGATACAGGAGTTTAAAACAAGCAAATTTTTCAAAAAAGGATATATTGTTTTTGTCTTGTCTTATCGAGGAGAAAACGATGTCGGATTTAAAAGATATTTCCCAGACAATATTGATCATCTTTTATAATCAATGCTATTTTCAAGCCAGTCTTCATGTTGATGAAAGTAATGCCAAAAACATAGGACCTTCCTATTTTGATAA
The DNA here is from genome assembly GCF_003989135.1 of Peribacillus cavernae. Taxonomy (GTDB): domain Bacteria; phylum Bacillota; class Bacilli; order Bacillales; family DSM-1321; genus Peribacillus; species Peribacillus cavernae. Next base: position 42,783 of record NZ_RYZZ01000040.1, on the reverse strand, counting down.
ATGATAGAACGGCCAAATATGATACCATTAAAAGGTACACAATAATAGGTAAAGAAGGTTGAAATTGTTGGGGAATTTTCTGGCATCATTTCTTCAGAATAAACAAAGCCACATTTTATTCGTAGTACCCTTCGCTTTATTAGGCGGCTTTCTGTTTCAGAATTTGGGATTGTTTTTACCATGGCTGCTCGGTCCGCTATTTATTGTGATGGCAGCAAGAATAAAGTTTGAAAAATATATGCATTGGCCCGGGGTGCTGAGGAGTTTAGGGCTAATTATACTGGGGCTTCAATTGGGGAGTTCTTTCACAAGAGAGGCACTGGGTCAGATGGGAAAATATTTGCCGCTCATGCTTGTGACGACTGTGCTTATCATTTTGTTCACGATATTTACTGCCTATCTGCTGGCCAAACGAATGAATATATCGCTGAATACAGCCTTACTTGGAAGCTTCCCGGGTGGTTTATCCCAGATGGTCGTCCTTAGCGGGGAAATAGAAGATGCAGATGAAACGGTCGTAGCCTTCATGCAGACCCTGAGGATAATTCTTGTCATTTCGATTGTGCCTTGGCTAGTGATCCATATTCTTTCCGAACGCGCATCATTGGGGATCACAAATGCGGGGAAGCAGACGTTCTTTCTGCTGGAATATGATTGGAAGCTGGCTCTTCTCATCATTCTGGTTACAGCTATCTTTATTACTGTCGGAAAAAAGGCCAGCGTTCCCATCCCATTTATGCTTGGTCCACTGCTTGCAGCGGCATTGTTTAATGTAGCGGGGAGCGAGGCGCCGCAAATCCCGACATTTTGGCTTAATTTCGCCCAACTCTTGCTTGGCGCACATTTAGGTTACACATTGAAAGTGAATAATCCAAGACTGTTTCGAAGAATGTTCGGTATGATATTTGTCACTAATGTTTTGCTTATCGGCTTCTGTTATGCGCTAACTATCATTCTGGTAAGATATTTTCAGTTCCCGATTAATGAGCTTTTTCTAAGTATTGCTCCCGGTGGAGTAACAGAGATGGCTGTTACCGCAATGGCCGTCCATGCGGATGTTTCGCTTGTCACAAGCTTTCACTTGTTTAGAATACTATTTATTTTATTTCTCTTATCACCTGTTATGAAATGGATGGCTGGGAAGTGGACTGCTGTGCAGAAAGAGTAAAAGGACTAGACTAGTGTCGCCGTACGAGTAACGCGTTTATAGATACATGGTTTATCTCTTTGCTTTCATCATTTTGTTCCATTATAAAATTTGGAATTAAATAATACTTACTTCAAAAGTGATAGAATTTTCTGGAAATTCCATAATAAAATAGTAAAAAAACGATTCGCGGGGGTTGAGAACGATGGAAAATGCCGCCCACTGGAATAATCGCGAAGCTATCGTCACTTTGATAAAACGGCTAGTAAAGGTACCAAGCATTTCTGGTACGGAACAAGAAAATGTAATGGCCAATGAGCTTATATCTGTCTTGAAAGAAATCCCGTTCTTTCAGAAAAATCCATATTTAGTCTTTGAAAAGAACCTAGCAGGCGACCCGCTGAATCGAAAGGCGGTTGCAGCGCTATTGAGAGGAAAGAAAGGTAATTCTGATAAAACGGTTATTTTATTAAGCCACTTTGATGTGGTTGGGGTAGAGGACTATGGATATCTCAAAAACGATGCATTTGATGTTGATCGATATACGGAAAAATTAAAGGCCGCGATACTGCCGCAACATATAGAAGAGGAGCTACAATCAGGAAATTGGTTGTTTGCCAGAGGAATCATGGATATGAAAGCGGGGCTGGCAGTGCATATCGCGCTTTTATCGGAATACGGCAAAGACAGGGATTTTGAAGGCAATATCCTTCTCTTATCGACGCCAGATGAGGAAAGGTATTCTGAAGGGATGTTTGCCGCTGTTGAATGCTTGAGCGAACTGAAACAGCAGCATGGACTTGATTATGTCCTTGGTATTTGCTCTGAGCCATCGTTTGCCAGTTATCCGGGTGATCAATCGAAATATATTTACCTAGGGTCAGTAGGGAAACTGCTGCCGCTTATATTCTGCAATGGAAAGGAAACCCATGTGGGCGAGCCGCTGGAAGGTATCAATGCTTCCTGGATGGCGGCAGTATTTACAGCCAACATGGAGTTGTCGGAACGGTTTATCGAGCATATAGGTGAAGAAAGAAATCCACCGCCGACCTGTCTGAAGCTTACCGACCTGAAAGAGCAGTACAGTGTGCAGACACCTACGCATGCTTATGCGCTTTATAATGTCCTGACTATTCGGCAAACTCCTGCGGAAGTGATTGAAAAGCTGACAGTGATAGCTGAAGAAAGTTCGGCAGCCATTTTCAGCAAAATGAATAAAATGTACAGCCATTCAAAGGAAGAACTAATAGACGTTATAAAGCCTAAGGTATACACGTATTCGACGCTTTATAAACTTGGGAAGGAGCGGTTTGGAAAGGGATTCGAAACGAGCCTGCGCGAAATGGAGGCTAAAGTGGTTACTGATTACCCCCTGGCGACAGTGGAGTTGGCGAAGAAGATCAGCAGTTATTTCCAAGACCTGGCACCTTTTTATCTAATCATGATTGCGCCGCCGTATTATCCTCATGTTTCCTTACAAAAGGATGGGGGAAGAGATGAAAGGATAGTAGCGATCGCAAAGCGGATTATCAAAGAGGCACGAGTTAAGCATAAGGAAGTGCTGAAGCTGAAGCAGTTTTTTACGGGATTGTCCGATGTCAGCTACTGCAGGCTTCTTGATGCCCATCAGGTTATACCTTCTCTTGTCGACGAGATGCCTTTATACGGTAAGAATTATAAACTGCCGCTTAAAGAAATACAGGCTTTGGATATTCCAACGATAAACCTTGGACCGTATGGTAAGGACGCACATAAAAGGACCGAACGGTTAGAACTTGATTTCTCAACCGAAAAACTCCCAGAACTATTGAAGTTTGCCTTGCATTCTGCATTAAACCAGTCATAAGGAAAAGAGGCCAATCATGTATGGGTTGGCCTCTTTGTTTTTTAAGAGAAAACTATAGATTATTTAAGTGAATAACTTAATTCAGGTTACCTTCATCCAGCTCCGACGTCGCAACAGGACGGGGCGGTTTTAGTCGACGTTCCTCTAAAGTGCTTGCACTTTTGCTTTTAGACGGTTATTTCAATTCTCTTCCGCTGTTTTTAAACGCTTCGAGTGCAACCATATCTGGTTCTTCATGTTCGCCAATATGGTCTTTTTTCTCTGCCATACTGTTTTGCGGGAACTCACCCGGATGTCTTTTTTTCTTAGAATTCAAATGTTGACCTCTGCTCATGAAATTGCCTCCTTTTTTTTTATTCCTTTAAAGTGTGGCTAATTTGAAGGTGAATTATGTTCTGTCAGGATCAGGAACTAATTTATCGTCGTTTAGGAACCTGTAATAATCTAGACCTGTGGAAGGCACACCTGTTGTATTTGAGGATAAGCGGCTTTTATCGCCCTTAAAAGTGGTTCAAGCAAAATTAGATTGGAATGTTACCGCTTACCCTAACTAATTCGGAGATATCCTTACAATCTTTCGCTAAGACCTTGATTATACAAATGAGCGTGTTAGTATGAAGTCATTGTAAAAAAGCGAACGAAAATGCAAACAACATGGGAGGCCGAGATGTTAAACAAACAGAGAATTGCTTTTATAGGTGCAGGATCAATGGCAGAGGCAATGATTTCTGGTTTTGTGAACTCAGAAAAAGTTCCAGCCGATCAAATCATTGTTACGAACCGAAACAATCAAGAACGATTACAAGAATTAGAAAACAAATATGGGATTAAGACTTCAAAAAGAGAAGACATACAGTTTGATCATGTTGACATATTAATTTTAGCGATGAAGCCGAAAGACGCTGATATTGCTTTACAATCCATTAAGGAATATATAAAACCGCACCAGCTTGTTCTTTCCGTTTTAGCTGGAATTTCAACCTTCTTTATGGAACAAAATCTCCAAGCAGGCCAAGCAGTTATTCGGGTGATGCCGAATACTTCGAGTATGATCGGGGAATCTGCTACAGCCCTCTCCCCTGGTCAATTCACAACAAAACAACAAGTTGCTATTGCGGCTGAATTACTAAAGACTATTGGCGAAGCATATATCATCGAGGAAGAGAAGATGGATATATTTACGGGCATTGCCGGCAGTGGTCCAGCTTATTTTTATTTCTTAATGGAACATATGGAACAGGAAGGCTTAACCGGAGGATTGGATGCCGAAACAACAAGGCAAATTATTGCCCAAACAATCGCTGGAGCTGCGAAAATGATTCAGTCCCAAAATGAAACACCAACCGTTCTTAGAGAAAATGTAACTTCTCCGAACGGCACAACGGAGGCAGGATTAAAAGCGTTAGAGAGTAAGGGCGGGGGCAAAGCGATTGCCGAAGCTATTAAGCACGCTGCAACGCGCTCTAAAGAGATAAGTTCTCAACTTGAGGAAAATCTTGTGAATCAAAAGGTTGAAAAAGCCAAAGTGATGGTCTAAATAATAAAAAGTGATGGATTTTATTAAGCTAAGAAAAACTCGTTTCTTAAACATGTGAAAGTAGTAACAAATAGAGATGCAGGAGTGATAGAATGACAACTTTTGACCATGAGAAAAAGCGTATCGTAATTAAAGTAGGCAGCAGTTCATTAACAAGTCGGCATGGCGAAATCAGCCGAAGAAAATTAGAAAAGCTTGCTGATGAAATTGTGTTATTAAAGGATGCAGGACATGAGGTGGTATTTGTTTCGTCCGGCGCTGTTGCTGCAGGATATCGTAAGCTTGGATGTCTTAATCGGCCTGATACCTTACCAGAAAAACAGGCTGCGGCTTCAATCGGACAGGGACTGTTAATAGAAGCTTATTCCGAATTGTTTTTATCACATGGCTATGTTGCCTCCCAAATACTCATTACAAGAAGTGACTTTTCTGATGAATACCGCTATAACAATGTTCGAAATACAATTAATGTCTTATTAGAACGCGGAATCATCCCGATTGTCAATGAGAATGACACTGTTACGATTGACCGGTTAAAATTTGGAGATAATGATACGCTATCAGCGAAGGTTGCCGGACTAGTTGAAGCAGATCAGCTCATCATTCTTTCAGATATTGAAGGTCTGTATGATTCTGATCCACGAACGAATCCGCAAGCTGAATTGCTAGAAAAAGTATATGAAATCACTCCAGAAATTGAAGCAGCAGCAGGAGACCCAGGGAGCTCGGTAGGAACTGGTGGAATGAAGTCCAAAATTGATGCTGTTAAAATCGCGATGGCCTCCGGAATATCGACATTTTTAGGGAAAGCAGGCATTCCTAATATATTAATTGATGCGGTTAGCCAACGAGCAAAGGGAACCTATTTTGAATTGGCAACAAATATGAACAATCTAAATCACAAGAAGCAATGGATTGCTTTTAATTCTGGACCTGAAGGCGAAATTATGCTGAATCCAAGTATGACAAATTCAATAGTTGAAAAAAAACAAAATGTTCTCTCTGCTGATATTCAAGAGATAAGCGGACACTTTCAAAAAGGCGCTGTGGTCCGGATTATCGACGTAGACGGTGAAAGAATCGGACTTGGTGTTGTTAATTATTCTTCAGAAGAATTGCAGGAATTAAAAAGAACAGCTGAAAATGGTGTTGATGGGAAACTAGCAGTTGTTGATTTTGATGATCTTGTGTGTGATTTAGAACTTTCTATACCAGTTGGTTTATAAAGTATCGTTTCATTCATTGGGGTTTTACTGTCCGTTAGAACGGGATTAAAAAAGGGAGGAATTGCATGACACTAGTAATAGAAAAATCAAATGTCGAGTTACAGGCTATTGAGGCAAAAAAAGCAGCAAAAACTGTAAGTATATTGACTACAGAAGAAAAAAATAAAGCATTATTATTGATAGCGGATCAATTGGAAGTAGAATATGAAACAATCTTGAAGCAAAATGAACGAGATCTGCAAATGGGACGGGAAAAAGAATTTGAAGATGCCTTTATGGATCGTCTTGCTTTGACTAAAGAACGGATCTTTGATTTTGCGAACGGTTTGCGGGAAGTGGTAAACCTGACCGATCCAATTGGAGAGCTTCTCTCAAGCCGAACCTTGGAAAATGGCCTGAAAGTCAACACCGTTCGCGTACCCCTCGGTGTTATTGGAATGATTTATGAAGCACGGCCAAATGTTACGGTGGATGCTACAGGACTTGCCTTAAAATCGGGAAATGCAATTGTTCTAAAAGGAGGCTCATCTGCTTTATTTTCGAATAAAGCCATTGTTGAAGTAATGCATCGGGCCCTTGTGCAAACGAAAATCCCGAAAGAGGCTGTTCAATTTATTACAAGCACAAATCGCGAAACAACGGAGCAATTGTTTACGATGAAAGAACATATCGATGTGTTAATCCCTCGCGGCGGTGCTTCTCTTATCAATGCTGTTGTTAATAATGCAACTGTTCCGGTGTTAGAAACCGGGGTTGGAAACTGTCATCTTTACATTGATGCAGAAGCAGATGTTGAAAAGGCGTTATCCATTCTTGTCAATGCAAAAACGGACCGACCTGCTGTCTGTAATTCGATCGAAACGGTGATAATCCATAAAGAATGGTTTGAGAAGCATCAACAGGCAATAATTGATACTTTTAACCAGTTCGATATTAAAGTCTTTGGAGACGATTTTGCAGTGAGCATCATTCCAGATGCCAAATTAGCGGGCAGCAAAGACTGGGCAGACGAATATTTGAGTTTGGCGATTGCCGTTAAAACGGTCATGAATCTGGACGAGGCTATTTCACATATTGAAACTTACGGGACCAAACACTCTGAAGCAATTGTGACAGAAAATCAGGAAACAGCAGCCTTGTTTATGAAATTAGTGGATGCAGCAGCTCTTTATCATAATGCATCTACTCGTTTTACTGATGGCAGGGCGCTCGGATTCGGTGCCGAAATTGGCATCTCCACACAAAAGCTTCACGCACGCGGACCGATGGGGCTGCCTGCTCTCACGACGGTAAAATATTTAATGTATGGACACGGTCAGATTCGTTAATGACTGGTGTTTTTCTAAAAAGCAAAGTGTTGAAAAACTGGTGCAGCCTTGTGGCTAAATGCACCAGTTCTTTTTATATAAACTTTCAACGAGTGGAAGTGGAATAATGTTGAATGAAGTCGCCGAGCTAATAATTTGTGGAGCAACTAAATTAGAAAATAAGCAACCAAATCCTAAATTCAGCAAACAAGTCAGAATTTAAGCAGCCAAATCATATATTTAGCAACCAACCCAGAAATTTAGCAACGAAACCAGCAGAAGCAACTATACGGAATTTTATCGAAAAACGCTCATTTTTTTGTCTTACCTTCCGATATAAAAGAGAGAGTAGAAAATTAATGAATGGGTGAGTTTTATGGATAAAACATCAATAATCGGAATTCTGCTCGGTGTTATTGCATTAGGAGCAGGGATGGTCTTAAAAGGGGTGAGCCTTACTGCACTTCTTAATCCCGCGGCTATTTTAATTATAATTGCCGGAACTATAGCTGCCGTAACAACAGCTTTTCCGCTGTCGGAGCTTAAAAAGCTTCCTAAATTATTCAAGATTCTGTTTACGGAACAGAAACTGACAAAGCCTGAAGAATTAATCCAAACCTTTTCTGAATGGGCAGTCGTTGCGCGAAAAGAAGGGTTGCTTGCATTGGAGGGAATTTCTGAGCAAGTCGAAAATCAGTTTTTGAAGAATGGATTGAATCTTGCAGTAGAAGGCCAAAGTGCAGATTATATACGTGACATATTATCGGAAGAGATTGATGCCATGGAAGAAAGACACCTTTCCGGTGCCGCCATTTTTACACAAGCCGGAACGTATGCCCCGACTCTTGGAGTACTCGGAGCCGTTATTGGATTGATTGCAGCACTCGGCAATATGGACAATACTGATGAACTTGGCCATGCCATCTCAGCGGCATTCGTGGCTACATTGTTGGGGATTTATACCGGGTATGTACTGTGGCATCCATTTGCGAACAAACTAAAGCGTAAATCGCAGCAGGAAGTCCGCCTGAAGCAAATGATGATAGAGGGAATCCTGTCAATCATTGAAGGGGAAGCTCCGAGAACCATCGAACAGAAATTGACTTCATACCTGCCGGCTGAGGATCGGAAAAAATGGCTTGAAGGCAGCGTGAAGCAGGATGGCTAAGCGGAAAAAACAGAAAAGGCATGAAGAGCATGTAGATGAATCATGGTTAGTTCCATATGCTGATATCTTAACACTGCTGCTCGCTTTGTTTATTGTCTTGTTTGCAACCAGTTCAGTTGATGCCAATAAGTTCAAACAGTTATCAACTGTATTCAATCAGATTTTCAACGGCGGGACAGGCGTGATGGATTATCAGAGCCCGGTTAATAATAATAACCCTTCTAATACGAACAAAAAAGAAATGGACCAAAGCGTTAACCAGGAGAGCGGAAAGGGGATTCCGGGAAAGGAAGAGGAACAGGAACTGGCCGAAATCCAGCGGAAAGTGAACCAATATATTCAGAAGAAACAGCTGACCAATAAATTAGCCACATCGTTGACAGAAGAAGGCTTGCTTGTCACGATTCGCGACAATGTCTTGTTCGGGTCAGGAAGCGCTGATGTCAGGGAAGAAGATCGAAAAATTTCTCGAGATATCTCTGAATTGCTTGTCATGAACCCTCCCAGGAGCATTATCATCAGCGGACATACCGACAATATCCCGATCCAAACGTCCCAGTATGACTCAAACTGGGATTTAAGTGTTATGCGTGCCGTCAACTTTATGAAGATGTTGCTTGAAAATGAGAAGCTGAACCCCGAATCGTTCAGCGCTAAAGGCTATGGGGAATTTAAACCGGTTGCCTCTAACAAGACAGACAAAGGACGTGCGAAGAATCGAAGGGTAGAGATCTTAATCATGCCAAGAGTGAATTGATCAGTAAGAGCATCGAAACGGTAAGTCCGCAATCACCCGAATATCTTTAACTGAAAATATCTCCTTTATTAATATATAGTAAAACGTTCATTTTGTGAAGAGATCGTTATGAAGAAAAGGTTAGGCTTTTCATTTTCGTTTATATTTTATAATAAAGGGAAGAAGAAGAGAGTAAGAGTTCATTCAATCAACGATAAGGAGATGGATAAATAATGAGTAAGAAAATAGCCTGCGTTGTAACTAACATGTTTGAGGATGTTGAATACACAGAACCTGCAAAAGCATTTGAGGAAGCTGGCCATACGGTGGTTACGATTGAGAAGGAAAAAGGCAAAACCGTTACCGGTAAAAATAACGAAGCCAAAGTGACAATTGATGAAAGCATAGACAATGTAAATCCTGCTGATTTCGATGCTTTATTCATCCCTGGAGGCTTCTCTCCTGACCAGCTTCGTGCGGATGATCGTTTTGTATCATTTGCCAAGTCATTTATGGATGAGAAGAAACCGGTACTTGCCATCTGCCATGGTCCGCAGCTGTTAATTACTGCAAAAACATTAGAGGGACGAAACGCAACAGGCTTCAAATCGATTAAAGTGGACATGGAATATGCAGGAGCTACCTATAAGGATGAGGAAGTTGTCGTTTGCGGCGGACAGCTGGTTACAAGCCGTGACCCGAGGGATATCCCGGCATTTAATCGTGAATCACTAAATTTACTTAAGTAAGCACGAAACCCCGGCCACATTGCCGGGGCTTTTTTAATTTTTTGTACCAGTCATCATTAATCCCCCATAGTAATACTACTTCATCACACGATTTGCCGCGCATTAACGGACAGTAAGACCCCACTTCAAGGCTAAGAAGAAACCACGAAGTCTAAATGTGGGACAACTGTCCGTAATTTCCCGATTTGTTCAACTAACCATCAGTGGGAGTAAAGAAAACCCCCACTGATGGAAGTTCCACTTTATCTTCCTCAGTCCTTAACTATTCATATCCCCGATTATTTGGAGTAAAATAGAAATATAGTTTATCTTGAATAAAGGAAGTGTCATGATTGATCGTATTGAAGTCAGAACGCGAAATCCAGGCTATGCATAAATCAGGTGAAATCTTAGCCGCATGCCACCGGGAAATCGCTAAATTGATTGCACCAGGCATTACTACATGGGAGATTGAAGAATTTGTTGAGAATTATTTGCGTAAAGCGGGTGCAAGGCCTGAGCAAAAGGGATATAAAGGGTATGAGTATGCAACTTGTGCCAGTATAAATGAGGAAATCTGCCATGGCTACCCGCGGAAATCGCCATTACAAAACGGGGATATCGTAACGATTGATATGGTTGTGAACTATAACGGGGCCCTGTCCGACTCTGCCTGGACGTATAGGGTAGGCGATGTAACAAAAGAAACGGAGCATTTACTGGATGTTACGAAGGAATCATTATACAAGGGGATCGAGCAGGCTGTCGACGGCAACCGGATTGGCGACATTGGCCATGCGATCCAGGCATACGTGGAGTCTGCAGGCTTTTCGGTTGTACGAGACTTCATCGGCCATGGAATAGGTGCTGTCATTCATGAAAAACCGGAAGTGCCCCACTACGGTCTGCCTCATAAAGGGGCCCGGCTTAAAGAGGGTATGGTGTTTACCATTGAACCGATGGTAAATGTCGGTACTTATAAATCAGTAAGGGACCCAAATGGCTGGACAGCATCCACTGCAGATGGGAAATATTCCGCCCAATACGAGCACACCATCGCGATTACCAAAGATGGCCCGCTGATCTTGACCGAACAATAAGGTGGAAAAATCCAATGCTGCATTGGATTTTTTTGTGTCTGTTCTTTCTGTTTCTTTTATAATAAGGATAGAGAAACAGTTGGGGGTAAAAACATGATCTTGCCTGAGCTTGCTGAAAAAATCATTGAAGAAGTAAAAAAGCTGATGGACGAGGACATCATTGTTGTGAACACAGAAGGCACAATCATTGCCAGTACAGATCAAAATCGAATTGGTACCTTCCACGAAGGAGCACTTATCGCCTCAAAACAGGCGGAAAAATTAACCATTACAGAGGAAGATCAAAAACATTTATCAGGTGTGAAGGCGGGGATCAACCTTCCAGTCTTTTTTCAAAAAGAGGTAATCGGTGTTATTGGAATCACTGGTGATCCTGAAAAGGTATCTCCTTTCGGGGAGATCCTTAGAAAAATGACGGAATTGTTTATCAGGGAAAACTATTTTTCAGAACAGCTCGACCTGCAATCCAGGGCACTTGAGGCCTTTGTATTTGACTGGGTCCAATCGGGAGAATGGAAGCCGGCCTTTTATGATAGAGCCCAATTGTTACATGTCGATCTTTCCGTACATAGGCAGGTGGTCATTGCTGAATTAAACCAACAACAGCCCGTTCATCGTGACATTTGGCAGTCGATTTTCAGGTGGAATAACGGGGGGGACAATGATATTATCATTCGCTGGGGCAATGACCGGCTTGTGATGCTTCTAGAAACGAAGGAAGCAGATAACCAGGGGAATATATTTCGAAGAATCTCTTTGTTTCATCAATTTCTGAAAAGCTACCTGCACATTCCTATACCCATAGGAGTCGGACAACAGGTTCCCCCCGAACAATTACAAAAGTCATATAAGCAAGCCGAACGTGCTTTAAAGGCAATAAAACACGAAGATAGAATCTTGTTTGACGAAGACCTTACCATCGAGATGGTTCTTGATGATTTACGTTCCGAGACGAAAAGCGTGTTCCTAGAAAGAACGATTGGCCCTATCCTTGCTGAGCGTGAGCTTATTTTAACAATAAGGGAATTATTTCAACAAAACCATTCTTTAACCAGGACATCGAAAGCTTTACACATTCATATCAATACCCTCCATTACAGGCTGAAAAAAATTGACGAGCTGACCGGCCTTAACCCGGGCAATATCTTAGATTTGCTTACCATTTACTTAGGATTAATCATTTTAGATGATCATACAAAAAACTAATGATTGAACGTTCATATTTCAGATGATTATCCATAGCGGGAACTCCCGCTTTTTTTTATACTTAAGTTAGATATGAAACGCTTACATCATTAATGGATCAATAACTAAGTATTAATGTAGATGCTTAAAATAGGGGGCTTTTATGATTACCAAAGAAATCGCTCAAAAGCTTACAGCTGTTGTCGGAAATGAAAATTATCAGGATTCAAAAGCAGGGCGCCTGGTATATTCCTATGATGCAACACCAAACTTTCAATCATTGCCGGATGCAATTATAAGTCCTCGCAATACAAAGGAAATCGCAGAAGTCGTAAAAATATGTAACGAATATGGAGTGCCTATCGTTCCGCGGGGCTCTGGTACAAATCTTTGTGGGGGAACATGCCCAACAGAAGGCGGCATTGTCCTTTTGTTTAAGCATTTGAATAAGATATTGGAAATCGATGAAGAAAACTTAACGGTTACTCTCCAACCCGGTGTGATTACGTTTGATTTGATCCAGGCTGTTGAAGCCAAAGGGCTGTTTTACCCGCCGGACCCGGGTTCAATGAAAATCTCCACAATGGGCGGAAATATCAATGAGAATTCAGGAGGATTGAGAGGACTCAAATATGGAGTGACTCGGGACTATGTGATGGCGCTCGAAATTGTCCTGGCGAACGGAGATATTATCCGCACTGGCGGAAAGCTTGCGAAAGATGTCGCGGGATACGATTTTACCCGTTTATTTGTGGGGTCTGAAGGTACGCTTGGAATCATTACTGAAGCTACTTTAAAACTGATCCCCATACCCGAGACCAAGAAAACAATGCTTGCCCTATATCAAAGTTTAGAAGCTGCGGCAAAAAGCGTTTCTAAAATCATTGCCAGTAAAATCATCCCTGCTACCCTGGAATTTATCGACCAACCTACCCTGGAAGTGATCGAAGCTTATGCCCAAATCGGCTTGCCAACTGATGTTAAAGCTGTTTTACTGATTGAACAAGACGGGCCACCAGAGATCGTCGAAAGAGATATGCTGAAAATGGAGGAAATCTGCAAACAGGAGCAGGCTGTTTCCGTCCAGGTAGCCAAATCGGAAGAAGAAGCAGAAGCGCTTCGCACAGCCCGCCGTACAGCTCTTTCCGCTTTGGCGCGGCTAAGTCCAACAACAATACTGGAAGATGCAACAGTGCCAAGATCGGAAATATCTAAAATGGTTAATGCCATTAACGACATTGCTGAAAAGTACAACCTAAAGATTTGCACATTTGGACATGCCGGGGATGGAAACTTGCATCCAACCTGTCCGACAGATGCCCGCAACCACGAGGAAATGGAACGGGTTGAACAGGCCTTTGCTGAAATTTTTGAAAAAGCAATTGAACTTGGCGGGACGATTACCGGTGAGCATGGGGTCGGGGTGATGAAAGCGCCGTATTTGGAATGGAAACTGGGCAGGGAAGGGATCGCTGCGATGAAGGCTGTGAAAACAGCGCTTGATCCAAATAATGTCATGAATCCCGGAAAAGTGTTCGCAAAAGACAGCAGAAAACGAGTGGTGGTGTCAAAATGACGACAGTAAAAGAACAGGAAGCAATTCAAAAGCAGTTTCAGGAACGGATGGATGAGAATGAACTGCTCAACTGTATGCGTTGCGGTTTTTGCCTGCCATCTTGTCCCACCTATATAGAATCAGGCTTTAATGAATCCCATTCTCCCCGCGGAAGAATTGCGCTTATGAAAGCTGTAGTTGACGGGGTAATCGAGCCCGATGAGGATGTTGAACACTCATTGAACCTTTGCCTTGGCTGCCGGGCGTGTGAACCTGTATGTCCATCAGGAGTTAAATACGGACATTTGCTTGAAGAAGCAAGAGATATCATTAACCAAAATAAAAAGCATTCCCTGCCTGTGCGGACTGTTCGCAAAGCCGTTTTTAACGGTCTTTTTCCCCATCAAAACCGGATGAGAACCATAACCGGCTTGCTCGGCTTTTATCAAAGATCCGGTCTTCAAAATGCAGCTAGAAAAACCGGGATTATGAAGTTGTTGCCGGACAACCTGGCAACGATGGAAAAAATTCTGCCCGCTGTTCCAACCATGAAAGAAATGAGGGATCGTCCAGAGCATCTGCCAGCTCAGGGACCAAAAACGAAAAAAGTTGCTTTTTTTACAGGCTGTCTAATGGATACAATGTTTTTAGAAACAAATAATGCAACAATGAAATTGCTGCAGCTTGCCGGATGCGAAATCGTCATCCCAAAAAGCCAATCTTGCTGCGGTGCCTTGCATGGGCACAGCGGCGAAAAAGCTACCGCAAAAGAGATGGCAAAAAGAAACATACAGGCTTTTGAAGATTTGGATGTGGACTACATCATTACAAACGCCGGCGGTTGCGGCGCCTTTCTGATTGATTATGACCACCTATTAAAGGACGACAAGCTTTGGAAGGAACGTGCAATTGAATTTAAAGATAAATTAAAGGATATCACCGAAATCCTGGTGGAAGTTGATTTTCATAAAAACATCAATCTTAGGCTGCCGCACCAAATTATCACCTACCAGGACTCATGCCATCTAAGGAATGTCATGAAAACAGCTTCTGCCCCACGAAAATTAATGCAAGCCATCGAAGGCATTGATTATCGGGAAATGAAGGATGCAGACCGTTGTTGTGGTTCAGCTGGTATCTATAATATCGTGGAGTCCGAAATGTCTATGCAGATTTTAGACTATAAAATGGAACAAGCGAAAGCGACACATGCGACGACGATTGTCACTGCAAACCCTGGATGTTTGTTACAAATGAAACTGGGTATGGAGCGAGAAGGGTTATCCAGTCATGCTAGAGCTGTTCATATTGTGGACCTTCTACTGGAAGCGACTGGGGAGGAAGCCGTAATAAAATAGCGGATCACCACTTTATAGTTTTTTTCAAAGTCCAAAAAACACCGTCTATCATTATTATGGACGGTGTTTTGGATCAGATTAATTATTAGCTAATTAAACCATTTTTTCTGTAATCAATAAATATTCGTTGATTGCGTCTACTGTCGGTTGAATAGATGCCTCCCAAAATCTTTTCTCTTCAACAGTTTGGTTCAGGTAACGCTCTGCTAGTTGTTCTACTGTCATTCTGCCCGAATTACGTAAGAGCTCATCGTATTGTGCTGGGAACAGAGTACCTTGTTCCTTGGCCAAATTATAAATCCCGTTACTAAATAAGAAACCAATTGTATAAGGAATGTTATAGAAAGCTTGTTCGGTGCTATATAAGTGTGGGATTGTTATCCATCTGTAATAATCAATCTCATTTACTATATCTCCATATAAGTTATTATCCATTTCATTCATCAAATTTGAAATCTCTTTTTCGGTTAGCATCCCTTTTTTTCTTTCTTCGTATAATTTCAATTCGAATTCAAACATAGCAGGTACCATTCCAAGATACTTCAAACCATTTGTTATTTTCATTTCTAGTAAAGATAATTTTTGTTCATCGTTTAAAGCTCGGGCGATGGCAGCATCAAGAACTAAATTTTCTGTAAAAGTTGATGCGGTTTCTGCTACACTAGTCCCTTTATGCTGTGAGAAGGCTGGTTCTTCATGCAAAATATAATTATGGTAAGCATGCCCGAGTTCATGGGCTAGTGTCACAACATCTTGATAATTACCTCCAAAGGTAAGAAATACGCGGCTTTCTTTCGAAAGTGGCATTGATGCACAAAAGGCACCATGTGTCTTATCTGTTCGATTTTCAGCCTCAATCCAACCTTCTTTAAATGCCTTTTCCGCAAACAAGCCTAATTTCTCATGAAAGCTATGAAATTGAGTAATCACAATTTCAGCAGCTTCTGTGTAGGTAACTTTTTTCTCCGTCGTGAAGCTTGGGACTAAAATGTCATACCACGCTAATTTATCAAGCTTTGCTACTTGAGCTTTGCGTTTTAAAAATGTTTTTATAATATCTTTATTTTGCTTTACGATAGATACCAAGGTAAGTAACGTTTGTTCTTTAATTCTATTTTGTTCTAATAATTCTGTTAGGACATTCTGCCAACCACGCTTTTTATAAACATCCAATCTATAGCCAGTAATATGATTAAGAACAGAAGCAAAAGAATCTGCATGTTTTTCACACACTTTAATAATTGAACGAGCTATTTTTTGACGTTGTGATCTGTCATTTGAAAACATAGCCTGATTTAAAGCCTGGCCAATGGATATCTCTTCTTCTTTCTCATCTTTTTCGAAGAATTTAAGCTTGGACATCAGAAGATCATAATGATTCCCCCACCCATTAAATCCATTTACGGATAAATCATTAATCATTTTTTCCATTTCTAACGGTAATTTATTGTTCGCATGTTGTTTACGTTCCTCTAAATAAAACTGGTAAGCCTTCACTTCTTCCTGCTGAAGCAAATCTGACCATATCTTTTCTGGAAGTCTAACTAGTAATTGATCGAGTTCTACTTTAAGGGATTCAAGTTCTGCTTTAATTTTTGAGCTTTCTGCCAATAAATTAGACACTTTGGTGTCTTCTACATTCTCAGAATAAACACAAATAAGAAACTCATCTACCTCAAGGGAATCACTCATTACTTCTTGAATACCCTGAAAAAGATTTAATAGATCTGGGATCTTGCTTCTTTCAATTGGTAAACCAAAACTTTTAATCTTTTCATATAGCTGCTTAATATCAAGATTAAGACGAGTAATTATATCTTTTAGCTTCTCTGATTCAACCCCACCGGCGTATAATGAATTAAGATTCCAATTCTCTCTAATCGTTTGCTTCAATATTTTAACCTCCTAAATGTTTCCTTACAGCAAAGTATATAAGAAAAAGAATGTCCTATCATCCCATATGTTCTAATCTATATAAGTTGAGATTAAGAATTGCACCTAACACAAATCAGTCAATACTTGGAATTATAGGAGGTAACTATGACTGGTGAAAAATTTATTTCTATAGATGGTCAACGACTAAATGTTAATATTATCGGTGATGGAGAACCTATCTTGTTTCTCCATGGTGTTCCTGGAAGTGAGCATCGTTTTTTTTTACCCCATGTTATTCCTTTATCACAACAATTTAAGTTAATTCTATATGATCAAAGAGGTTGTGGTAAATCAGAACCATCTAAACAAAATCATTATTCTATGGAGGATGAAGTAAACACTTTAGAATTACTGCGAATAGAACTAGGTCTCCAAAAGATTAACTTATTCGGTGAATCTTGGGGTTCAATGCTTGCTTTACTATATGCAACTAAGTATCCGGGCAGAGTAAACAAAATACTTTTAACTGCTTCAATTGGTGTTACAAAAGAGGGGTTTGAAAGGTTCGGACAAGAATTAGAGAAAAAAATCTCTGAACAGGAGAAAGTAAAACTTTCTGAATTAGAAAAGAAACTAAAAATTGATGAATCATCTTTGGATGATATTTTGAATATCTTAGACCCTTATTATGTTTTTTCTAGAGAAGCCTTAAAGCATAAAGAAAAAATCTCTATTAATAATTTAGTTAATCAATCGATAGGAAGAGATATTTTAAATAACTATGACTTAACAGCAAAACTAGATTTACTTTCAAAAATATCAATTCTAGTTGCACAAGGAAGTCATGACATTTTAACACCAGAGCTAATCGAAGATCTTTTGATAAAATTTATACCTCATGCCAGACTTATAGAAATTGAAAATTGCGGTCATTGGACTGTTGTAGAGAGACCTGAAGAAATGATTAGAATCGCTCATGAATTTTTTAAGAATGCCGATAACAACATTTATAGATGCGATCGGGCGCAATTTTAGTACAAGGAAATAGTGTCTTTTTTAGTTATCATCTTGAACATAATATTACTTATTTGACAATAATTGTGCAGCAAAATAAATGAAAAAACGAACATCACAGGATGTTCGTTAGGAAAATTAAGTCTTAGTTGCTGTATTGCCCATTGCAATAGAGAGTCTATTCCAACTATTTATTTGATTAATAATAAGAACTATATTGGGACATTTAGTTGAACAAAAAGAAGGAGTATTACTTAAATATAAAGCAAATAACGTACTAAGGTTTGATAATACAGGAGGATCTTATGACAAGATTACCTTCCCTAGTCAAAAATTCCGAAAATATAACGATATAGATTTAAGCTCAATAGATAAGCTAAATGGAGTCAATTCAGAAAGAGGAGTGTTTTCTTACAGGGGTTATTCAACAAAAAAATCTTACATTTTGAAGAATTGTATACAAAAGAGGGAATTTGATGTCTATACCAAGCATTCCTCTTTTTTTAAAGAAAACAACATCAATATCCAAATCTTTATTTTTCTTGTGAACAAGATGGAGAATATTGGATTGTTATTGAGGACATACCCCACTTATTCCCAAAAAGCCGTTGGAAAGCAGATTCAATATACATGCTTTACCAATTACATTCGAATAGCTGGGATAGCTGTATAAATCTAAAAAATCCTTATCATTTTTTCTGGGAAGAAGAAACAATGGGAAGAGTCCAACAATTTCTCCCCCTTGAATTAACCGATATTCTAAGTTTCCTACAAGAACAAGCAAAAGTCTTATTTAGACCATTATGTTGTATTTCTGGTGACCCAAACCCAACGAACTGGGGAGTCAGAAACAATGGTGATTTAGTGTTATTTGATTTTGAACGTATTGGCTATGGAAATCCTGCTATTGATTTAGCTATAACTATGCCAGGCTTTGGAAGTCAAGATGGTTCATTAGAATATTTGTAGAAAAATACATTTTACAATGGAAAAAAATTCCTTTTGTATTCCCTTTTTCCGTTGAAAAATTAGCAAAACAAATTCATTTAGCAAAGTCTTGGAGTGCTTTAGATTATTTAGCACATAATTTCAATACAATGAACAAACAGAATTTAGTTCCTTTTGTTGAACAATTAACAGAAAAGCTGAAGATTACTTACCTAAGCTAAGGGTGCGTTAGTTAAAGAGTACCTGTTCCTTAGCTCTTATTCATGTGTTTAGGTATTCCACGAAATCGAGCGCTATAATAGTGAAAAGCCATTCTTTAAGTGTGCAAGGGCTTTATAGCTTTTTTGTATTCTCTTTAATAGTTGAGACAATTTCTTCAAATGTGTATTTATGGTTGACAACATCTACTGTAAAGTCTTGTTCCTCCTCTATTCCCATTGTCCATCTATAATGATTTATTTTCAAGAACACAATGAATGAAGCAAGAGCTGTTCGTTTGTTTGCATTGTGGAAAGCATGATTTTTAGCTATTGATTCAAATAGTGCAGCTGCTTTTTCATAAATAGATGGATAAGCATCATTACCAAATACTGATTGCATAGGTCGGTTAATTGCAGAGTCAAGTAGGTTTGGATCTTTTACTCCTACTGGTTCTTGTGGAGAGAATAGACGAATTTGCACTGTATTTATAGCAATAACTTGATTTGTTGTTAAATACATTATTTCGTCAATCATCTGTCTACTAGTCCTTTAAATGCTTTGTCATGCTCTTTTATTATGTCGTTTAGAATATCCATAAATTCAGCATCTACTCCATCTGGAAGTTGTAGCTGCTCTTTCTTTCGTAAAATGATCTTTCCGTCTTTTACTTCTACTTGTACGTCATCTCCTTGAGCTAATCCCACTTGCTTTAATAACTCAGGAGGTAGTGTGATTCCAATACTGTTCCCTATTTTAGTAACTTTTCTTTCAATTTGTTCCACAACTTTCACATCCTTGTTATGACTGTTATAACGATTATAACATAATGTGCACTTCACTTAGAACACATTCGTTCAATTGCTCAGCTTGGGTTACGATATGCAAGTAATCCGTACGATATTTGTTCAAACATTCAAAAGTTACATTTACAGTTATAAAGCTTCCTTAATTACTTTCTTATAATAAAGGACAGATAACATCCCAAATATGGAGTAGAGGACTGTATAAACGACCATGACGATAATCATCGGTGTCCATACTTCAGCTCCGAATAAGAACCATCCGGATTGTACTGCGAAATAACTGTGAAGCAAGCCGATTGCTAAAGGAATCCCAAAATTAAAGAGCTGTTTAAACTGGATCCCTTTTAAAAGATCGCCCTGGGTAAACCCTAGCTTTCGTAAAATCGTGTAATTTGGCTTTTCGCTTTCTCCCTCATCCATCTGTTTGAAGTAAAGGATACAGCCTGATGTAATAAGGAAGGTAAGTCCTAAGAATCCTACAATGAACATCATTAACCCCATGTTTTTCTTCTGGTTATTGCTGATCTCAAGGCGTGATTCATTGTAAAGTTTTTCGTATGAACCTGTTGATTTGAAAAGAGCATTCGCCTCTTCCAGATCCCCTTTCTCCTTAATATCAACTCCGATATAGAGATTGGATTCCTTTTGAATTTTTGGATCCAAATCCTTTTTAAGACGTTTGAAAACCGCATCATCTACAACCGCTACAGGTACTCCGCCACCCGTAAAGTACCAGGAAACAGGATATTGTCTTTCTAATCCTAAATATGTGTGGGGAATAACCTGAGTCTTTCCTTTTACCTCGATAGTCCCTGAATCTTTTAATGGCATTACCTTCTGCAAGAGATCGTTATAACCAGTAAATAAAACTTCCTCTGGTGAAACATCCACCCAATCAACCGCTTTATCACTGATAAAAGGAAGCGGCATCGCTTTAGGGTCTATCATCAATCCTTCTATGTTCTTATCGATAAGCTGTTCAGCATTCACTTTTGCTTGTATGACTTCTATTGTTTTCTCGGTGTATCCGATTGTTTTTTCACGCAGAGCCGCCTGGAATTTATCTGCTACTTCTCTGTTAATGATGGAGAAGTCATGCGGAATATGATCTGCTGCTGTTTTTTCTGCTGAATAATAGGAGATATACGCAAGTGACAACAAGGCGATAGCTAGAGCCGAAACCGTTGTAATGATCGTTAACAGTAAAGCATTCGATTTCATCCGGAACATGACCGATGCTAATGAGATAACCTCATGAATCGATAAATACCCGTCTTTCCGCTTTCTGAGCAGGTTAAAGAGAAAGCTTACAGATCCTTTATAAAAGAGATATGTTCCAATAATGACAGATGCAAGAATCACAATCATCGCGGTAAATAACTCAGTCATCGTTATAAAATCCCCGCCAAATAATTTAGAGGAAATATAATAACCCGTTATGATTAAACCTATCCCGAAAATTCCTATAATAATCTCAAAGATTGATAATTTTTTAACTTTGCCTTCGGCAGAAGAAGTGACCCGAAACAAAGCCAGAATGCTTTGTCTTTTAATAAAGATATAGTTCATGATCATGATGAAAAGATAAATTACCGTAAAAACAATAAGCGTTTGTATAAGAGCTTGCGACGAAAAACGAAGGGATGCGATCGCATCAACCCCGGTTGTTTTAAACAGGACCATAATGATAAGTTTTGAAAAAGAGAAACCGGCGAAAATTCCAATCGATAACGAACCAAAATAAAGAATAAGATTTTCGAAGGATAGAATCCGGAATATTTTATTTTTCGTCATTCCAATGAGCTGAAACAAACCAATTTCCTTGCTGCGCCTTTTAATAAATAAGCTATTGGCGTATAAAAGAAAGATGGAAACAATTGCAACTAAGAGAATGGAAGCTGCCCGGATTGAGGCTGCTCCTTTCACAGAGCCTTTCGTTTCGTCCATTGATGGATCATATTGCAGCGTGACAAAAGCAAAATAGAGAGCGGCACTAAAGATTAAAGCAAACACATATAGATAATAGTTTTTCAGGTTTTTCTTTATGTTTCGAAAGATAAGCTGATTAATGTTCATGCTGGACACCGCCTAAAACACCTTGCGTTTTCATGATATCTTTAAAGAAGTTCTGTCTATCTTGTTCGCCTTTTGTTAATTGGCTGTAGATCTGGCCGTCTTTAATAAAGACAACCCGGCTGCAATAGCTCGCAGCAACTGGATCATGTGTAACCATTAAAATAGTAGCGTTTCGATTTTCGTTCAACTCACTTAGTTTATTTAATAAGTCGGAAGCGGACTTTGAATCAAGAGCACCTGTTGGTTCATCGGCAAAGATGATGCTGGGCTCGTGGATAAATGCCCGGGCTGCAGAAGTCCGTTGCTTTTGGCCGCCTGATATCTCGTTTGGATACTTATCTTTTACTTCGTATATGCCAAGCTCTTTAGCTACCCCGTCAAATTTTTGTTCGGCGTCTTTTTTGGGTGTTTTTGTAATCGATAACGGTAGAAGAATATTTTCTTTAACGGTTAACGTGTCTAATAGATTGTAATCTTGAAAAATAAAACCTAAATGGTTCTTTCTAAATTCTGCAAGCTGCTTTTCTTTCATTGCCGTCATTTCAACTTGATTGATATGAATGGTCCCTTCGCTAACTCGGTCAATAGAGGAAAGAACATTTAGCAAAGTCGTTTTGCCAGAGCCTGACGCCCCCATAATGCTGACAAATTCTCCTTTTTCAATGGAAAGGTCTATTCCTTTTAATACTTGCTGCTTATTGAATTTAGTTCCGTAACTTTTATAAAGCTTAGCCGCTTTTAATATACTCATCTTCTTAATCTCCTCTCTGAATAGTTCCATTATAGAAAGGGCTGAATCCATTTTCCTTCCATTAGCCGAACAAAACACAAAAGCATGTGACACTTTTGTCACATGCCGATAATATGAACAAATTCATTTTTACGCGGGAAAGCGAGTGTAAAGGTTGTTCGATAATTCACCTTTGAGTTTACAGACATCTTAATGTGTAAAGAATCAGCCGCTTTTTTGGCTAAATATAATCCCATTCCCGTTGATGCTTGATCATGGTGTACGGTAGTTGAAGTAAACCCTTTATCAAAAATACGTGATAGATCTCTTGAATCAATTCCTCGTCCATGATCCGTGATATCAAGAAAAGTCCTATCCGCTTTGAGATAACTTCTTATGATAATATCGGAAGACTCACTATATTTAACCGCATTCGTAAGGATCTGGCGGATAATAAATGCCAGCCATTTTGAATCACTAAGAACATGTGTCACCTGTAAATCAAAATCAAAGCCTATCCCTTTCTGAATACACCAGGATTGCAGTGTTTTTAGTTCAGTAAAAAGCAGCGTTTCAATATCGGTATCTTCCATATAAAGATCATTTTCAATAAATGGAATTCGTTTTTGATGCAGCTGCTGATCTAGAAGAAGGTGAATACGCAGCCATTCATACGTTAAGCGGGCTTTTAATTGATCGTCTTCCATCCGCTGAATCATTAAGTGCAAAGCTGTTAATGGTGTTTTCACCTCATGAATCCAGGAAAGCATCTCATCTTTCTCTTGCTCCATTTGAACCCGATTGCGGGAAGCGGTTTGCTTTAAATGTTCAGTTTGTTCGATGATGCTTTTTTCTACAATTGTTTCAAAGGGAGACCTGGATGTTGTTAAGCTAGAAAGATCCAAGTCATTGACTCTCTCTTCTAGTTGTTTAAAGAAGGCCGTCTCTCTTTGATAACGCAAAAATAGGAAAAAGATAAATAAAACAAGCGACAGGAAAACGATATAGCTCATAGCTGAAAGGGAAATGGATGGATCAAGATAAGCAATGAATAACAAAATCAACAATTGGAAGAGGAAGAAAAGAATCCAGCTTCTTCTTTCTGCTATAAATCGCCTAATCATACGTTTTCCTCTTCAATCGCCAGATACCCTTGGCCTACTTTCGTTTCAATAAACTGTCCCAAATCGATCTCGTCAAGGCGTTTCCGCAGCCGATTAACGTTAACGGTTAATGTGTTATCACTTATAAAACGCTTATCATCCCATAAACTGTTTATGAGATTGTCCCTACTAACGATCTTATTTTTTTGTTCAATCAAAAGCTTCAAGATAAATACTTCGTTTTTTGTAAGTTCAACAGAGCCTTTATCGTTAGCTACTAAACTCTTTTCATAATCAATCGTTGCCCCACACCATGTTTTTAAATTAATTGCTTCCGTATTATAGTTATAAACGCGGCGAAGAATCGCCTGGATTTTAGCGATTAAAACATCAAAATGAAACGGCTTTTGAATGAAGTCATCTGCACCAAGTTGCATGGACATCACCATGTCACTGGGATGGTCACGAGAAGACAAAAAGATAATCGGAACATTGGAATGAGACCGGATATTTCTGCACCAATGGAAACCATCAAACTTAGGCAGCTGTATATCAATGATCACTAAATCAGGTTTGATGTCGGTGAATTCTTGAATGACACGGCCAAAGTCTGAAATTCCATAAACTTGATAAGACCATTGAGATAAACGTTCTTTTACTTCGTTATATAAAGTTATATCATCTTCAATAAGTAGAACTTTAAACAAATAAATCACCACACAAATCACCTTTATATTTATATTGAGTGTATAGCAAAACTTGGATATTTTCTACTGAAGCTATTTGTAAGGGTAAACCATAACTGAAGAAAACAGGTTGAATCTATTTGTTTATGTTATTACGAAAATATGAAATCGATTAGAGCTGCTTAATAAACGAGAAAAGAAGAAATAAAGTAACTCCTGCTAAAATAAGTTATAATAGGCTCTATAATGATAGTAGTAGGAGTGACGAAATAAGTGTATTTAACAGTAGAGGAAACTGCTGATTATTTATCGGTGTCTGTACCATATGTGGAGAATTTAATTTTACAAGGAAAAATACGAGTTTTGCATGACGGTGAGGGTGTAATATTAGTGTACAAGGAACAGTTCAAGACACATTTTGAACAGCTTGAGAAATATAAGATGCTAGTGGAGGAATTGGGGAATGAACCAATTCCAGAAGATAAAGATATTAAAGATGAAGACTAAGGTCATCTATACTAAATTGTTGTAAGCCATGATAGAGTCATATGTACCACGATAAAGGATAGTTAAAGCTGATAAAGTTCTGCTTTTATCTATCCTTCTATTTTACCTTATATAATATGTGACATTATTTAATAATTCTTTGTTATCAAGTCATTTCATCATAACCTTGATTTTTAATAAATCTTTATTATTATTTAACAGGGCGCTCTAGCGAAGTTAAATCCTCTTCAATGATCATCATTCTATCCTCGACTACAGCCTTCGCATCTTTAACGCCTTCGTTATAAATGAACGGGGCAATTTCTTTAAGAATGAATTCTAAGTGATTTTCTGCTGACAGGTCGCCGATTTCCTCTCCCTGTTCGCGGTAAACATATTCCTGGATGCTTCGGATCATGGCAGTCTTTTGCTCCAGGGGAAATTTTATGTACATAGTGCACCTCTTTAATTTCGATTATATTAACCCATTATTTTATAGTGCTGGAGAAACCAGTTGTGAAATTCGCTGGAATTGATTTCAAAAACGGGCAGTGCCAAGTTTAGACTATGCACTTTGCCCGCAACCTCAGGCCAGCAAAGGACAGCGTGGATATTCCGAAGCGACTTCAACAAAACAAGGTCGTTCTCTTCTTTTATGATCACGGCCTTGGGAAAAGGTTTATTTTTATATCCTTCAATTAGAACGATGTCCGGATTAAACATATTAAGGATTTCCAAAAGCTTTTCGATTGAGTCAGTTTCCTCGTCGGAAAGGGATGCATGGAGCTGGATTGTTCCGTTTCCTTCAACCAGAGCTGCACCCGCACCAGCTTTAAAATGTCTCGCTGAATCTTTATCAGGTAGGTCAGGCGTGCCGTGGCCGTGGTGTTTTAAAACAGATACAGCAAACCCGGCACTTTTTAAATATTCAATAAGGTTTATAATAACAGTCGTTTTCCCCGTATTTTGATATCCTGTTATTTGGAACAGGACAGGTGTTACCATGGCCAGCTGCTGCCTTCCTGATCATCGAGGAGAAGGGCATCAACTGTATCTCCTTCCTCGAAGCCGCGTGTTCCGCCGGGAAGAATCGTAAGTGAGTCAGACCCGGCAAGACTAGTGGTAATATTCGATTTATCCATGCCGCTCGGTACGACAACCAATTGTCCGTCTTCGAAAGATAACTTTGTCCTGACAAACCGGGTAAACGGATTCGGCTTCTTGAAATCAGCTCCTAAAGCCGCCTGCACCTTTTGAAGATGCGGTTTTTCGGAAAAGAGCATTGTTCTAATAATCGGCCTTACAAATAGCTCAAATCCAACATAACAGGCAGACGGATTACCGGACAAGCCAAATAGTAACTTGTTTTGTAAGGCGGCGATCGTTGTTACGCTGCCTGGCCGCATCCCGACTTTATTAAAGAAAACCTCTGCGCCGAGCCTTTGATAAATATCGGGCAGCAGGTCAAAATCGCCGACGGAAACTCCTCCTGTGGTGATCAGGATATCGACTTTTTTCAAGGCATTCTCGATTGCCTCGTAGCTTACTTCAAGCTCGTCGACTAATTTTCCAAAATAGACGACTTCAGCACCCGCCCTGTTGATTTGTGAAGAAATCATGTAGGAGTTGCTGTTTCTGATCTTTCCCGGTTCAATTGGATCGGAAACATCCAAAAGTTCTGATCCGGTAGCAAACAGGCCGATAATCGGCTTTTTGGCAACGGGGACTTTATCATATCCGAATGTTGCAAGAACCGCTTTTATTCCTGGGTTGATGGCTGTCCCTTTTTTGACGAGAACCTCTCCTTCTGATGCATCCTCCCCCTGGAAAGAAACGTTTTCGCCTTTTTTCAGAGAACGTTTGAAACGAATGTATTTTCTCCCGTCCTTTTCTATATCTTGGGTAAGTTCAAGCATAATGACCGCATCACATTCCACTGGCATTTGCGTTCCAGTCATGATCCGGACAGCCTGAAATGGATTTACCGGGCGCGTGGGGACCATTCCAGCCCCAAGCTCTTCGATGACTTCGAATTCAAGCGGGTTTTCTCGGGATGCGCCTGCTGTATCAATCGATCTTAGTGCAAAGCCGTCATAAGGTGATCGATTGAAATGGGGAACATCATGTGTGGCAACGATATCTTTAGCAAGAAAACGCCGATCGCATTGATCGATGGGAACCCACTCCGCCTCGCCCGCCTGCTTTTTGCTCATCACTTTGATTACTGCGTCAGAAACACTAATCGGCGTTCTTCGCTCTACCATACTTTTCACTCCAATCAGTAAAATAAACAAAAGACCATTCTTGATAAAAAAAACAGACAGTGCAACTGCCTGAATTATGAGTTAAACTATGTAAACGGATCTATTGGTTTCTTAATTTGCCTAGTTCTTCAGCAATGGCCTGCATTTCACTTGGACTGAAATTATTTTTCTTCATAACCATTTCATAAATCTCAAACAATTCTTCATACATTTCAGCATTAAAGTGCGCTGATTTAATTGCTCCGATGTTCATCACTTTCAGTCTTTCTTTTATGGCTTCAAC
Organism: Peribacillus cavernae; assembly: GCF_003989135.1. Lineage (GTDB taxonomy): Bacteria > Bacillota > Bacilli > Bacillales > DSM-1321 > Peribacillus > Peribacillus cavernae. The sequence continues at coordinate 15,421 of NZ_RYZZ01000040.1, read as the reverse complement.
GATATATTCCACGTTCTCGGCCGAATTTTTCGATAAGTCCATCCGAAATTCATCCTTTCAGAAATCAGGTATAATTATTTTTTCATGATTGCCTGCATAAGTCAATGATAACCTGGCAACGACGTCTGGACAATATCGGCAAAAAGTTCAAACGATAAGATTTTAGGTTTTGACAGATACTACAATCGGGGAAGAGCACGTTTTATCGAAAAAAGGAACAACTTCACTATTTGCGTTAGTAATAAAAAGGAAAGTAAAGGAGGAACTTAGCATGGACAACAATCGTGCAGGATACCGTATGGCAAATAGAAGCAAATTCATGCAAGCGATCGTTTTAGGCGCATTTACCGGGGCAGCAATCAGCCTGTTTGACCGGCAAACACGAAATGCTGTCATGAGCAGCAGCAATAGATGCATGAGCGGAATGAAGTCTTTACTAATGAATCCAAACAATGCCTTAAATCAGGTGAAGCAAGCGACTGGCAGGCTTCGGTCAACAATTGAAAATATTTCTGCTGATGTTGCATTCATTTCTTCCCGTGTCGAGGAAATGAAAGATATTCCGCCACAAGTTGCGCAAGTAGTAAAGGAAACGAAGGATGCATTCGTTTCAGAAGAAGCCATTAAACATACGGGGCAAAGCGCTAATCTAAATCTTCAACATTAGAGCGCAGTCTTCTTCATTTGAGCAAACGGTAAAGTCTGACTTTTACAGAGGTGGGAGTATGGCAGGAAAAAAAGAATGGATGAAGCCGTCATTCTTAGTGAATTTATTTAAACGGATACACAGAGATGACGTACCAGGATTGGCAGCACAGCTCGCCTATTTTTTCCTGCTCTCCTTGTTTCCTCTCCTGCTTTTTCTGGTCACAATTCTGCCATATTTGCCATTTAGCCATCAGGATATTCTGAGTGTGGTGCGCAGCTATGCACCGCCGGAATCGATGAAGCTTATTGAGGAAAACCTGGAAGAAGTGATGCGGGGAAACGGAAAGCTTCTTTCGTTCGGAATCATCGCCACCATATGGTCAGCATCCAATGGCATCAATGCGATCGTGCGCGCCTTCAATAAAGCTTACAACGTTGTAGAAGACAGGCATTTCCTTGTTGCAAGGGGTATGTCGATCATATTAACCGTTGCGATGATTTTTGTATTTATTGTTGCGTTACTGCTTCCTGTATTCGGTAAGCAAATCGGTTTGTTGTTAACGGCCCACTTTGGCTTTTCAGATGAATTCATCCAGGTATGGAATGCATTGCGCTGGGTGATTAGTTCGCTTGTTCTATTTTTCGTGCTGGTCATGCTGTATTGGATGGCTCCCAATAAGAAAGTAACCTGTCTGAGCGTTTTTCCTGGTGCTTTTACAGCAACGATCGGCTGGAGCCTGGTTTCACTCGGGTTTTCTTTTTATGTCGACAAATATAGTAATTATGCATCAACATACGGAAGCCTTGGAGGGATCATTGTGTTGATGATCTGGTTTTACCTCTCAGGTTTTATCATCATTATTGGCGGTGAAATTAATGCCGTCGAAAGTGAACGAAAAGAACCTAATTGTTAAAATCCCTGCACTTTCCTTCTTAAAACAGGCTTTCCCAGGGAAAAATAAATATGGTTGATAATCAGCCGTTTAGATCAAAGGGGGAGTTCTATATGGGAAAAACAAAGCAAAAAGGAAAGAAAAAACCGAAGCATAAAACTTCTGGATCGGCTAACGGATCAAATGGATACCATTAACCGAAACGCGGGCTAATTTCGTTGCATCCATGCAACAACGCCGTCCTGTGTACCATGTAGAAGAAACTTAACGGTAAAAAGGCACCTCTTTGCTAAAGAGGTGCCTTTTTATTTCTATACCGGTAAATCACAATTTGGCTTTTATCTGGGTGATCTCTATTCAGCTCGAAAGTACATGCTGTACTCGCCACAGAACGTGGCGGATGTTAGTCGACGTCCCTTTTAGGCGCTTTTGTTCCTCCATTTCTCAATAACCGCAGGCTGTTCAATATGACGAGAATTGTACTTCCTTCATGGCCGATTACTCCGTAGGGGAGGTCGAGGAACTGCAGGAAGTTCGAAGCAATCAGCAGCATGATCACAGTAATGGAGAAAACGACATTTTGTTTAATGATCTTATTCATTTTCTTTGAAAGCCGGACTGCCTCGGCTATTCTAGGCAAATCGTTTTTCATGAGCACGACATCCGCCGTTTCAAGGGCGACATCGGTACCTTCACCCATCGCGATCCCAACAGATGCTGTCGCGAGTGCAGGAGCATCATTGATTCCATCTCCGACCATTGCCACCGTACCATAACGCTGTTTTAGCCTTTTTACTTCTTCTACTTTTGTTTCGGGGAGGCATTCGGCGATATATTCATCCATATGGCTTTCAGCGGCAATTGCGTTTGCTGTTTTTTCGCCGTCGCCCGTAAGCATGACCGTATAAATGTCCTCATGTCTCAGTGCCTCGATCGCAGCTATCGTTTCAACACGAACCTGGTCCTTCAAGGTAAGGATTCCAGCAATTCCTTTGTCGTCCTTTGCATATACGATTGTTTTACCTTCGCCTGCAAGCGTTAGAGCAATGCCGTCCTGGAAACTTTCCGCCTTTTTTCGGCCTACAAACTCCGCTTTACCGACCTTCCATAGGATAGGGCCGAATGTTGCCTGAACACCGTAACCGGAGATATCCTCCATACCTTCAGGCTTTACAAGTTCTTTCTTGATTTTTGTCCGGGCATAGCGAACAATGGCGGAAGCAAGCGGATGGTTGGAGTAATTTTCAATACAGGCAATAGGGTATAGAAAATCTTCTTCGGTCAAGTCCTTCCTAATGATCACATCGGTAACTTCCGGTTTCCCTTTTGTTAACGTACCTGTTTTATCAAAGGCGATGGCTTTCAAATTGCCAAGATTCTCAAGATGAATGCCGCCTTTAAATAAAATTCCATGGCGGGCCCCGTTGGAAATTGCCGATAAAGTTGCCGGCATGATAGATGCCACAAGGGCACACGGTGATGCTACAACCAGTAAAATCATCGCGCGGTAAAAGGTTTCCGTCCAGCTCCAGCCAAACAGGAAGTGCGGCAGGAACATCATTAGAAAAACAGCAAGAAGGACAATCTTTACGTAAGCACCTTCAAATTTTTCAATGAATAGCTGGGAAGGCGATTTTTCGCTTTGTGCTGATTGTACAAGTGTAATGATTTTCTGGAAAAGCGTTTCACTGCTTGGTTTTGTAATTGAAACGGTAATTGTCCCGCGCAGATTGACGGTTCCCGCGAATACTTCATCCTTCAATGACTTACTCACCGGAAGAGATTCGCCGGTAATCGCCGCTTCATCAAGGTTCGTCTGCCCTTCTGTAATCATTCCATCAGAAGGGACGCGTTCACCGGGCTTCACTAAAATGAAATCGCCTACCTGAAGCCTTGAGACGGGAACTCTTTCTTCCATGCCATTCGGGAAGATGCGCAGTGCTTCCTCTGGCTGAAGATCCATTAATGCGGAAATTTCTTTATGGCTTTTATTCATCGTATAAGTTTCCAATGCACCGCTTACTGCAAATATAAAGATCAAAATGGCACCCTCGGTCCAATACCCAATTGTAGCCGAGCCGATTGCCGCCAGAATCATCAGCATTTCGACATTCAATTCTTTATTTGCGATCGTTTCTTCTATACCTTCCTTCGCTTTTGCATAGCCGCCAATTACGAATGCAAGCAAATAAGCAATAATTGAAGCTACTTTTAAATCATTGATTGATAAAATCCAGCCTGCTAAAATTAAAACCCCGCTGAAAAGTGCCGCAATCAGCTCAAGATGAGGTTTGACTTTCCCAATCGATATAAGCCTCTCCTTTTTTTGACGGGCTAATGCCTTTGTTTCTGCAGTCATCTGTTTCCCTCCCGTAATTCGCAATTCTCTTTATCTACTAATTTGGTATTTTTAACTAAATAAGAAAGCATTCCTTTTTGAACTTAAACGGGTGCCTAACCTTACACCTTCTCCTTGGCTAATAAATGACCTAACTGAAGAACCAAGTTTTGTAAGCCAAGGACCGGTGACGGTTTTTCTTATTGAGAAAGATATTCAACATCATTACCCCTAAAATGACGAAAGCTGTCATCGGGATCGATGACAGCAAAATCTCAAGTTGCTCGAATTTAACTTTTTGTTTATTAATCTTATCATACATCCTATTCATAGATAAAGAAGTTTGCTTGTATTTCACAGTAATAAATCCCGACTTGGCAGACAAATATCACTTTGAAGCCGTCCCTGATTCAAGTTGTTGATAATGGTCTGCATGTTCCTTGAAAAGCAAGAGAGCTGAAAAAATAAGCAGGAGCATGAAGCTGATGACAAAGAAGAAGCTGCCGCCTTTCAAAAATTGAATGACCATCCCGCCGATAAACGGGCCGCTTATGCTGCCAAGGCTAAAGAAAATACCGCACAGTAAATTTCCGGTCGGCAGCAGGGTTTTTGGGAGCAGATCTGCCATATAACTGATACCGAGCGAGAACGTGGAACCGACCACCATTCCGGATAATAGGAAGCATAAGAATAACCCGATTGCTGAACCGTTTAGAAAACCGGCTGCCAGGAAAATCAGAAATCCGGAAAAAAGAATAAACAACAAAATTTTTCTGCGGCCATATTTATCACTCATCATTCCAAGCGGAATCTGGGTAATCAAGCTTCCGGCAGAAAATGCCGGAATAATGATGGAAACCATGCTTAGATCAATTCCTGATCGAAGCGCATATACTGGAAAATTTCCATTCAAGGAGGCTTCAAGGAACCCGTATCCAAAAGGCGGCAGAAAAGCGACCCATGCATATTTGCTTACTTTGGAAAAGCGTCTTAATGTACCAAAGAATGAAGATGTTTCAATTTCATGATCATGCTCAGGCCGTTCATTTTTTAACAGGTATACAGAGAACCAGGTGATCAGGCTGATGATGGAAGTAATCATAAACGGAAGCGCCTCATTCATTTCGACAAGCTTGGTCATCAACGGACCAACGGCAAAGCCAACGCTGAAAAACAACCCGTACACCGAAATGTTCCGTCCCCGCTTATGTTCTGGGGAGATAGCCGTAATCCAAGTTTGCGTTGCAAAGTGGAGCATATGGTCCCCAATCCCGATTAGTAATCTGAGCAGAAACCAGAACCAAAAGGACTTCCAGACAGGAAATAGCGCTAGTGAAATGATAACGGCAAGACCTCCAAAAAGAATCAGCGGTTTATAGCCAAACTTCCGAAGAGGTGCCTCCATAAACGGAGAGGCCAGTAAAATCCCTACATATAAACCGGTGGCGTGGAGGCCGTTTAAAGAAGAACTGACTCCATCATTTTCAAAGATGATCGCAATCAATGGCAGAAGCATCCCCTGTGAAAAACCGGAAATCCCAACAATACTGACAAGCACCCAGAATAATATTGTTTGATTCATCATTTCTTATCTCCTAATAGTAGTTCTACCTTGTTGATGTTACATGGGAACGGGGGGATTAGGCAAGGGATTTTGGGGTATAAGTTCTTCGTGGAATGTTTCCGGCGCGCAGGAGTGATGTTTAGCGCTTTTCGGCTGGAGGAAGATCATGTAATCTTTATTAGAAAAGTCGAGTAAAGAAGGGCTTTGTTCGCTGGTGCTTTTAACGTTCAGAAATATTTTTTAGATAGTTTTGGACATCATAAATACATACTGAATTTATTTAAATTTTAGGATTGTGAGGATGAACAGATGGTAAATAAATTGTTTCTGGTATTTGTATTAGTAGGGGTGCCTCTTTCCGTAATCGGGTCATTGCTGCATTGGCCAAGTGTGCTGATGTTTGTCGTTTACTGTTTAACGATTGTCGCCCTGGCTGGCTTTATGGGAAGAGCGACAGAGAGCCTGGCGATTGTAATGGGACCGCGGATTGGCGGCCTTTTGAACGCAACATTCGGTAACGCAGTAGAGTTGATCATTTCGATTTTTTCTTTAAAGGCTGGCCTGGTTGGGGTAGTGCTTGCATCGCTTACCGGGTCGGTTTTAGGGAACTTGCTGCTGGTAGCTGGGCTGTCCTTTCTAGTTGGCGGCACGAAATTCAAACGCCAGAAATTCAATGTGTACGATGCAAGACACAACGCAGGACTGTTAATTTTTGCAGTGATCGTCGCTTTCGTCATTCCTGAAGTTTTCTCCCAGAACATGTCTGATACGAAAACGATGACACTGAGCATCGGCATTTCGATCATTTTGATTTTGCTGTATCTATCAGCGTTATTCTTTAAACTTGTCTCTCATCGCGGTGTCTATCAGCATGGGGAAAAAGGGACAGTTGAACCGAATGAGGAAGAAGAACCGGAATGGGGAAAAGGCAAAGCGATGGCTGTTCTCGCAGCTGCGACCGTTGCTGTAGCTTATGTTTCGGAAAACCTTGTCCATACCTTCAATGAAGTAGGGGAAGCCTTCGGATGGTCTGAGTTATTTATCGGGGTTATCATCGTTGCGATTGTCGGAAACGCAGCCGAACACGCATCTGCAATCATCATGGCATATAAAAATAAAATGGATATTGCCGTTGAAATTGCTGTAGGTTCAACTCTCCAGATAGCGATGTTTGTTGCGCCGGTGCTTGTCCTGTTATCTTTACTATTCCCGACAGTGATGCCGCTGGTTTTCTCGCTGCCGGAATTGATAGCAATGGTCACATCTGTATTCTTGATGATTACCATATCCAATGATGGGGAAACAAACTGGTTTGAGGGACTGACCTTGCTCGCCGCCTACCTCATTATGGGGATTGGCTTTTACTTACTGTAAAAGACATAAAAAAATGACTCTGCCTGATTTCATGCAGAGTCATTTATCTTTCCTTAGAAAAAAGTAAGTACATGTATTCATCCAAAATTATTATCATTTTTTTAGGTCAAACGATTCAATAATTCTAGAAATTTCACCATCCTTTATCTTTAAGATGCAATAAGCAAAATCATCGTCCCTCTAATTGCACTATTTGGGGAATTAGTCGATAAACATGCCTCCTTAACAATATGATGAGAAAGATTTCGCCTCCTTTGTTGTAAGGTACATTAAGTATAATACATAATTCGAAAAGTGTAAATATTCGGAACCTTACAAATTTGTTACAAAAGAAATAAATTACTCGAATTTAATTCCAACTCGGATGGACGCATAAAAACGAGGGCGCCTGCAAAATCTAATAACAAATTAGATTATCTCTTAAAAGGAGTGCGACATCATGAAACGCCTTGTATTCTTTTTTGCCATCATGTTATTGGCCAGCAGTCAGCCGGGCACAGGTGAGGCTGCCCCTCAGAAAACACCGCATGAAAAGCCGGCCGTTTCTAAGGTGAATATACCTCCGTCGGTATTGAATATCACTAAGGAGAACACATATCCAAATTCTACACAGGATCTGCCATTTCTGCAGCCTAGCGAGTTCGCAAAGCAGTTAATTGATTCTTCCAATACGAAGATAGAAAATCCGGATCTCATTCATATGATGAATGAATCAAACATTGCTAAAGCACCACTTGCGTTTGGATATCGTGCAACCATTTATTTGGGACACTGGGCATTGAACTATCAATCCACAGAAACATCTCCAAATTGGGAATACCAAAAAATCAATACAAACTATTTCGATAACCGGGGGGCAAATATCCCTTACCAAATCCATTACGTTCAAGAAGCACAAAAAACAATCCGTGGCGGACTAACCGCAAAGATACCTGCATCTGATGACGTGCAGAAAATGATGCTGTTAAAAGCGACGGAAAAAACCAATTTGCCGCTTTCATTTGAAACAATAATTGGCGGAGGGACCAAAAAAGATCAGGTTTATAACATCCCTGCAAACCGACTTGGCTATTTGCACGCCTATGCTTCAGCAGTCAACGAAAAAGGAAAAGTCACTTACGGAGAAGTTTACTTAATCTTAAAGGGCAATAAGCGGACTCTAGCCGTGAAAAATGTGACTTCCCAGGGCATTGGGGCCTGGATTCCCGTTCAGGATTTGCTGTCTTTCAGCTTTACAGCCAGCAATACACCAAAATAAACAAACCCGGCTGCAAGAAGCCGGGTTTTCTCTCTGCCTTTTCTAATATCAAATATTCGTTTTTCTCACTTTAAAGTTCGTATCGGGATAGTACGCATTTTTGACGAGCACGTTGGGACCGAGACATTGAACAGATGGGCAATGACAGTTCAATTGGCCGGCAAGTCTTGAATTCATCCATGTTTCATACGAAGCTGAAAGCGGCTGCTCGACAATATTACCGAGTGACGGTGCATCGCCAAAATCGGTTACAATTACTTCGCCGCTGAAAATATTAACATTCAAGCGGGAACGGCCGTCAGGATCATTTCGTACTGTTACTTTATTGGTGGTAAACAGTCGCTTTAAAAGCGATAAATCCTCTTCATTATTGCTGCAAGGGTAGAAAGGCAGTGTCCCGAACAGCATCCACGTCTCCTTATCACGAATATCAAGCAGGTGATGGATCGCTGCGCGCATCTCGCTTAATGATAAGGTTTCGAGGCTCGAAGCAAAATCACTTGGATACATAGAATGTAATGAATCTTGCATATTTGTAGATGCTGTCATACCAACAAATCCACTATCATACATAGGGTGAATTTCATGCCTTTTGCATCCCATCTCCTCTACTACCTGCTTATGAATTTTCTCTAAGTGGGGTACTGTCCTAGTATTTAACATGGTCTCAGCAGATACTAAAACTCCCATATCAGATAAAGCCTTAGAGTTACTAATCATTTTATCAAAGAGTGCTTTTCTTTGCTGTCTAGTAGGCTTTCTTTCCATCATGGCAAAGCCTGTATCAATAAATTCATCCTCTGTTACCCAATTATGTGAGATATGTAATACATCTAAATAAGGAGCTATGAGCTTATATCTGTCTAAGTCTAATGTTAGGTTAGAGTTGATCTGAGTGTATATACCTCTCTCATGAGCATATTTCAATAAAGGTAATACATAATTTTCTACTGACTTTAAAGACATCATAGGCTCTCCACCTGTAATGCTTATTGTCCTCAAGGTAGGAATCTCATCTAATCTTTGCAGTAACAGCTCTATAGGGAGAGCTTTAGCATCTTTATGAGTTAGTGTATGTCCTACAGCACAATGTCTACATCTCATATTACATAGATGAGTAGTAGTAAATTCTATGCTAGATAAAGTTTGTTTACCATACTGCTCTACATCTAGATAAGCCTCCCAAGCATCAGTCTGTGGAGTTTGTTTAATTTTAACTTGTTTCATCTTATCTGCTCCTGTCTTTTTAATCCTTTACCATTATGTATATTAGGGTATTTTATGTCAATGAATTAAAATGTATTGATAAGTACATTGGACAATGGAGTGTAATAAATCTTGCAACATATCCAATGCCTGCTATAATAGGCTTTAGATAGTATGAGCAATATCATAACACTAAGGGAGAGTAGTAGGCTGTGGCAAAGACAAATAATAAGCTAGTAGCTATTTATGTGAGAAAAAGCAGACTGAAAACAGATGACAGCATGGAGATAAGCAGACAGCTAGAGCTACTTACTGATTATGCAGAAAAGAATAACATGGACTATGAGATATTTTCTGAGGAAGGTAGCTCTGAGGATTGGAATGGTAGACCTCAGCTACAGGCTATGCTCATGGAGCTTAAAAGGAATATCTATGATGGAGTCCTTTGTACAGATCAGGACAGATTGACTAGGGATAGGACAGACTTTGGACTATTTGTAAGGTTTATGAAAGCTGAGGGCTTGATGCTCTTTACTCTTAACAAGACCTACAATTTTATGAATGATGATGACATCTTTACCTCAGGGATACAGTCAGAGATGGATAACCATTTTATGAGGATGACAAAGAGAAAGCTCAAGAGGGGTAGAATACAGGCAATTAAAAAGGGAGTATATTTTGGCATAGCCCCTTATGGCTTTACAAAAGATGAGACAAAGCATCTTATACCTCATCCTGAGGAGTCTAAGGTAGTAGAGGAAATATACAATATGTATGTTAATGAGGGATTAAATCAGGCTGAGCTAGTAGAACAGTTAAACATGAGAGGTAAGCTGACTAGAGCAGGTAAGCCTTTTACAGTTAGAGCTACATCTCTTATCTTATCTAATGTAGCTTACAGAGGTACTGTACATTATGAGCTTACAGGAGAGGATGTTATTACTGTAGAGGAGGCTCATCCTGCTTTAGTAGATTCAGAGACATATAATAAGGCACAGCTAATCAGAGCAGGTAAGAGAGTTGTACCTCAGAGCAGTCAAAGAGGAGTATACAGCTTGTCTAGGTTGCTTGTATGTCCTAAATGTAATCAGACATTATCCTTTTGTCAGAAATATACAAAAAGGTCAGCTAGGAATGTATTGGACAAGACACAGAGAGAGCTATATGTACTTAATTGTCATGCCTCTAAAGGTCAAAAAGCTAAGGCTGAGAGTAAAGGACAAGAAAGATGCTCCAATAATGGCATCAGGTCAGCTAGAGTAGAGCAGGACATCCTTAATAAGCTCAGAGAGCATCTGACAGACATTGATAAGGAGATAGAGGCTGTATTATCAGGCAGTAAGGATGTTATTAGTAAGGTAGCATTAAAACAGCAAGAGCTAACTCTCCAATACAATAACCTAGAGACACAGAAAAAGAATGTACAGGATGGCTTTAAGATGGGCATCTATGAGGCTGAGGAGGCTCAGGCTGAGATTAAGTCAATTAAGGAGCAACAGTTAGCAGTACAGCAGGAGCTAAAGAATCTAGAGGGAGCAGATGCTAAGTCTGAGGTAGACAAGCAAAAGAAAGCTAAGGAAAAGATTGAGAGGCTATTGTCAATGGACATAGAGGCTAATCCTACTAAGGCTAACAAGTTGTTACATGAGGTTATAGATAAGGTCTATTATTGGAAAGAGCAGTCTGATGTAGGTGGGGAAAAGGACTTTGTTACAGTAATTGAATACAAGGAGACATTATAAATGGGCAAAGTCATTGGCTACATGAGGGTAAGTACAGATAAGGAGTCTCAAAAGTTTGACAGGCAGGAGACACAGCTACAGGCATTGGGCTGTGAGGTTATTTATTCTGATAGGATGTCAGGAGCTAAGAGGGATAGACCTCAGCTTAATAAGATGCTGTCTGATCTACAGGAGGGAGATGTAGTACATATAGTAGAAATAGCAAGACTCTCAAGGAGCACCAAAGATTTATTAGAGATTGTAGAGCAGATTAAGACAGCAGGAGCATCTCTCAAGTCCATTAATGACTCATGGCTAGATACTACATCAGCTAATCCTATGTCAGACTTTCTCTTGACAGTCATGGGAGCTTTAGGACAGATGGAAAGACAGATGATAGCTCAGAGGGTGAGAGAGGGAGTCAAGGTAGCTCAGGCTAAGGGAGTTAAGTTTGGCAGACCTAAGGCTAATAAGAATAAGGTAGACTATGCAATCAAGTTATGGCAGGAGGGAAATCATACAGGACAGGCAATAGCAGATATAACAGGTATCTCAAGGAAAACTTTATACAATAAGGTTAAGGAGGCAGGGCTAAGATAAGCCCTCCTCTTTTTTGTTGTAAAAAACTGTTGAAAAAAAGAGGATTTTATCCAGTTTTGGAGAATGATATATAGGTTGTGCAGTAGTTTTAAAGGTGGTGTGATTTATATGCCTAAAAGAAGAGATCTAACCCCTCATGAGAATGCAATATTACTTTCAGAGGTGGAAAATATGTGTCCTTTTTGTACTAAACCACTCATGTATGAGAAAAAAGGTAGGAATTTTAAGCTATGGGAAGGTGCACATATATACCCTCTTAATCCTAACCAAGAAGAGATTGAATTATTAAAGGATGAAGAGAGATTGCATGAGGATATAAATAACATAAGAAATTTTATAGCAATATGTGGTGATTGCCACAAAAAATTTGATAACCCCAGAACTGTTGAGGAATATAGGTTGTTATTAAGCATCAAGAAAAACATATTGTCTAAGAGTGAGACAAGAGCAAAGTATGCTGATTATCAAATTGAATCAGAAATAAAAGAAGTTATTACAATGCTTGTAGAGGAGTTTAATGAGGGTGCTCTTAAACAGTTAGAACTGAAAGCATTAAAGTTGGATGAAAAAGCAAATGAAACATTGACAAGAATAACAAAGATGAGGATTAGAAATGAAATAACTGAATACTACTATTATATTAAGGAGCAATTTGTACAACTAGATAGTCAGTATCCAAAATCATTCAATCATATAGCCTCACAAGTTAGTGCATTTTATAACAGTTTAAGTAGAATTGAGCCATCCCAAGAAGTGGTTTATGGGCAACTTACTGAATGGCTCTCTAAAAAGACTGGCAATAGTTCTTTAGGTGCTTGTGGGATTATAATCTCTTTTTTTGTTCAAAATTGTGAGGTGTTTTCATGATAGTGCCTAACAAGGTAATTAGATTTAGTGAGTCAATTATTGGGAAAATGCCCATTATTCTTGAATATATATCAAAGCAAGATATGACAATAAAGGAATTATTCTTTACAACACAAGATTACTTTGAAGAAATTGATGAGTTTATTTATTCACTTGATGTTTTATTTCTACTTGATGCAATCAAAGTGGATTTTGATAAAGGAGTAGTTACCTATGTTAGAAAGGATTAAAAGTGCAATATTTGCAGAGGGGATAATAGATTTCCATGAGGGCTTGAATGTGGTATTAGGTGATAATAAAGGCTCTAACTCTATTGGTAAATCAACCTTACTTATGATTGTAGATTTTGTCTTTGGTGGTAATACATATATTTCTCATAATAAGGATGTTGTTGCAAACTTAGGACATCATGACTTTGGGTTCACTTTTAAATTTAACAAAACTAAATATCATTTTGTTAGAGGTACAGAAAATCCAGATACAGTATATAAGAGCAACAATAAATATGAAAAGCTATCTGAAATGAAAGTTAATGAATTTACAAAGAAACTAAAGAGCCTATATGAATTAGAATCAGATCATTTATCCTTTAGAGCTGCTGTTAATACCTATTCTAGAGTTTGGGGTAAAGAAAACAATAATGTTAAAAAACCCCTACATAGCTTTGCTCAAGACAATTTTAGTCAGACTGTATCAAACTTGATTAAGCTTTTTAACAAATATGGTGCTATAGAAGTGCAGGATAAGGAACTAAAAAAACTTGAAGATCAAAAACAAGTCTTAAATAAGGCAGGCAACCACAAATTAATCCCCAAAATAACTAAAACAAAGTTTGACAAAAATATAATAGACATAGTTTCACTTACTAAAGAAATTGCAAGGTTGGGAAAAAGTGCATACAGCCCCTCAGGTGATATTACTGAGATTGTTTCTGATGAAATGATTTCCCTTAGAGAAATGAAGAAAAGACTCATAGATGAGAGAGAATATTATATATCTAGATTTAATAGGACAACAAGAACTATAAAAAGCTCAGCAGGTGCTGGGTTTGAAAACCTTCTAGAATTTTTTCCAGATGTTAATGTAGAAAAATTGCAGAATATAGAATCATTCCACCAGGGAATCAGTTCTATCCTTAGTAATGAGTTAGAAAATGCAAAAAAAGAGTTAGCAAACAAAATAGAAGAATTAGAGAAGGAAATTAATCAAGTTATTAAAAAGCAGGAGCAACTATTAAAGCCTGATGAGGAACTTAATGTATTTATTGACAGCTTAATTGAATTGTCATCAAGGTTAAAGAGCCTCCAACTAGAAAATGATTATTACAATAAGTTGTCAGGATTAAAAGTTAATATTGACACCAAAAAAGGTGAACTTGAAGAGTTAAAGGAAATAATAGTTAAAGAAATTAACAAGGCTATCAATACAAAATTAAAAAAAATTAATGACTTAATTCATGAGGACAAAAGGACTGCACCTGAATTAACTTTAACTTACAGTAAATATGAATATAAGTTTTTTGATAATACAGGTACTGGGAAAGCATATACCAATTTAATAATTTTTGACTTAGCCATTTTTACACTAACAAAAATGCCTTTTATTATGCATGACTCTTTCTTATTCAAGAATATTGAAAAAGAAGCTGTTGAAAAAATCATCAAGTTTTACAACTCAATGTCAAAACAAGTGTTTATTGCTATTGATATTATTGATATGTACACCAAGGAAACACAGAAAATATTAGAGGAGAAAAAAGTAATCCAATTATCTAAAGATAATTTATTGACAATTAAGGATTGGAGAGATAGCAAGAAATAAATCAAATGTACTATTTTCCAAAATTGAGAATATATTTAAAAAATACTTTGGGGGTTACTTTACTTATGCAATTTTATGGTGTTAGAAATGGAAAAATAAATTTAGATGATTTGAAAATTAGTTTTAATAAGTTTAGAAATTTTTTTATTGATACATATATTTTTTTTGAAGAAAGAGGTGATTTTAAATTAGCTTTTAATGGTTTTCAACATAGACCTAGATTAATGAAGCCAAGCCCAGAAGCATACCTATTTAATCATGTAGGGAATAAAGATGTTTTCCCAATTGAACAATATGGTCATAAATTAGATAAAGTTACTGTTTTTACTCTAATTGAGATTTTACATCAGTTTATTTGGAAAACTGATGAAATAGATGATTTTGATATGATTGAAATTTTTCCTGATACTAAAAGTTCTGCCCAAAAAGAATTTAGAGATGAAATTAACAAATATTTGATGCACTTAGATGAAGGTTATGAATTAACTGAAAAGGGCTACATAATTGATTTGCCAGATAATGGTCTTAGTAATCTTATAAGGCAAGACCTCCCTGTACATACCAGTGATACAGTGACAATGCAGGTGGAAACTGCAATAAAGATGTTTTTTAAGTATGATTCAAACTTAGAGGAAAAAAGAAAAGCTATCAATATTTTAGCTGACATTTTAGAGCCATATAGGGCTGATTTGAAAAATTACACTACTAATAAACATGATACAATGATTTTTGGCATTGTGAATAATTATGGTATTAGACACAATGATATTGATCAAAAAGAAGATTATGAGAAACCAGTTTGGCATGAATGGATGTTCCATTATTATTTAGCAACTGTCCATGCTGTTTTAAGTTTAAAGGAAGAACATTTTAAATAAAATAAGTTTTTACAAAAACCTCCTTAAGAATTAATTAGATTAAGGATGGAAAGTGAGTCACAATTATTTGGCTGATTTGAAAACAAATATGCTGGATCAGGAGGGAGCTATTACAAGGCTCTCTTTTTTTGTATAAAAGCAGCAATGTATTTTCCTGCCCAATTCTTAAAAAAATATTGTAAAAAATTTATAGGACTTTTACTGTTTTTAAGGAGGGTACTGAATAGGTTACACTCAACTGGACAGTAAAATT
>NZ_RYZZ01000004.1 GCF_003989135.1 Peribacillus cavernae | reverse complement strand
CTCATTTGAAGAAAATCGGTACATCACTAGATCAAGTGACAATAAATTATCTGCGTCTAACTTCGTTAAAGCCTGCAATTCCTTTAACTGTTTTCCCAACTTGTCAGCTAAATCATTCGGTATATCGTAAGACAGAGCTTCTGCCACGTACGCAATTATTTCATGAATTTGCTCCATGATGGGAAACACTTGAAACATTTCCTTCCCAATGTCAGGGTTTTCTCGCCAACTCTGACCGTTAAAAGTAACTTGAGAAACGACTTGTCCTGCACCCAAACAATCAAATACTGTACAGCCTTTGAAACCTTTATCCCTTAACTGACTATGAATTTGGCAACTGTAATCAGACTGCAAATTCATACAAGGAGTACCTGCCGGTTTGTTAATCGGAAAATCACTTGATGCTACAATATTAAGCGCTGTGCAACAAAGTCCAAAGCGCTTCGTACAATCAGCCGTTAGATTTTCTCTAATATTTTTGGCTGTTTCATTATCCATTTTTTACCCTCTATCTAAAAAACTTTTGAGTTTATTATACAAGATTCCTAAACAATCTGGCCCGATTGTGGAAGATTGAAAATGCGAAAGAGCTGCAAAATAATCCTCAGTAATTTCACTAAGTTGAACTAATTTTTCACGAAACAATTAAGTCCTTTATCATTTTAGTCTCTGTACCCAAATCCAATTACACGATGGGATTTTATATCTGCATAAGCTCCAACCCAGCCTAATGATGGATTATCGCCGTAAAGGAAAATCCACAAATAAACATCTACACTAGTAATTATTTACAGCCGTAGCCTAAATGTTGTCCATTCCTATTATTGTATAAAAAAATATCAGTCAGAACATCTAATCTTTCTAAAGATTGTATATGATGACTGAATGATAAGCCTGTTCACTGATGCAATTGAGAATTGTGATGAGTAAATTTACTTATCTGTTCACTTAAGAGCATTAAGTGCGACCTTTGCAGCTTCTGCGATTAGCGTATTGTCATAGGTGGCATTCTGTGTATCGCGGCTGGATAGAACTGCGATGACAATGGGAGCTCTATTCGGCGGCCAAACAATCGCAATGTCATTCCGTGTTCCATAGCTTCCTGCCCCGCTCTTATCATCGACTTCCCAGCCTGTTGGTGCACCTGTCCGGATCAATGCATCTCCAGTGGTATTTCCCCGCATCCAATCTGTCAGGATCGTACGTTTTTCAGTAGGGAGCAAGTCGCTGACTGCAAAAGCCTGGAGGCTAGTAGCAAGTGCTTTTGGTGTGCTTGTGTCCCGTTTATCTCCAGGAATAGCTGAGTTCAAATCCGTCTCGTAGCGATCAACTTGGGTAACGTTATCGCCAATCTGCCTCAGTGCAGATTCAAATCCCTCAGGGCCTCCCAGCTTCTCTAACAAAAGGTTCCCTGCGGTGTTGTCGCTATATCGAACAGCAGCCTCAATAACTTCCCGAAGAGTCATCCCGGTATCTACGTGAAGCTGTGTTACGGGTGAATACGAAACGATGTCCTCGCTTTTGTATGTGACTAACTCGTCGAGTTTATCAATTGAGTAATGCTGCAGCAATGCACCTGCGGCTAGAGCTTTGTAAGTAGATGCGTAAGCGAACCGCTCATTAGGCCGATAGGAGACAATCCGATTTGTACCTGTATCGATAGCGTAGACTCCGAGCCGGGCGTCAAATTTGCTCTCAAGATCTACAAACTCACGGTGTATATGGGATGCTGGTGTTTTCGTGACAGCCTTTCCGGGCTTGTCAGAAGGGTTATGGGTGGTCATAGACCAGCCGGCGAGAGGTACAATTGCAACCACTAGCACAAGCAGGGCAAAAATAAAATTATTCATACTGAAAATATTATGTGTTTTCCTCAAAATCTTAACCTCTTTCTATTAATAATAGATGTCCTGAAAATAGAATAAGCGGGTTTAATCATTATGTTTGATTAACACCAATCGGCTATTAAACAGCAGATTCTAAAAATTGTGTATTACTTTCAGATTCAATTTCATTATTTTTACAACGAAAAATTTATCCCGCTTACAGCTTATTTAATCCTATTCAATATCACTTTTTCATAACCTTAAGCTGCCCCGAAATACCGGAGGGAGAATTTCCTCCTTTCACCAATATTGATTACATGTGTAATATTAAATTATGCATAGTACTACATATGTAATATTTGATTACACATATAATACTACACTCGTAATAAAAAGATGTCAATCTCATTTTGTAGTTGGCTGTCCTTTTTCATTATGGTCAAAATATGCCCGAAAAACCCGCTGACTGATGATATTAGCTGCACTGTGCGGTTGAGCATAACCATCGCGGTAGGCATTTGGCACAATAACTGCAATGGCAATCTCGGGATCATTGAATGGGGCATAACCAGCAAAAGAAAGATTCCAAGTCTTCACCCCATTTTTATAAGATTCCGAGGTCCCGGTTTTACCCGCGGCATTGTACGGTTCGTCTTTAAAATATCCTCTCGCTGTTCCTTTGGAACCATGGGTAACCAGCCAAAAACCTTGTTGAACCCGCTTAAGCATCTCCTCACTCATATCCACCTGATTCAGCACCACTGGTTCAATTTCGTCGATTACGTTGCCTGGTTCATTGCCATCCTTATTGGGTTCACGAATCTCCTTCACCAATTGGGGCTTCATCCGGTATCCACCATTGGCAATCGTTGTAATATACTGGGCAATTTGCATCGGTGTATAGGTATCTAATTGTCCGATGGCAATTTGAAAGTAGGTGCTTGTATTGGTTCCTTTAATTCCCGCCGTTTCATTATCAAAACCAATACCGGTCGGGATGCCTAAACCAAATTGATTGAAATAATAGCGGATGGTTTCAATTTTTTCGGATTGATATTCAATGTGCCATTGGGGATATACTTGCCGCCCATGATTTCAATCGCGGTTTTCCACATATAAACGTTAGACGAACGTTCTAATGCCTCTAAATCGGTAATTCTGTTCATGACTTGGTAAGAGGAAAAGGTTCCCGACCCCTTAAATCGCATGACTTCATCCAGCTCGATTTCCCCGAAATCCCTGACACCCGTCTGGTATCCGGTTAATACGGTGGCCCCTTTTACAACGGACCCCTGTTCAAAGGCATAAGTGAAGGTTCCCGGTGTAAAATCGGTAAACTCCTGGGTCTTCCTGTTATACACTTTTCCTGACATCGCAAGAATGCGGCCTGTTTTCGGTTCCATAGCCACAACAAAGGCAGTGTCAAGCGTATCCGTATGCGGCTTTTGGATTGCACTGACTAACTCTTCCTGCATAATTTTTTCTACTTGGGCTTGAAACTCCATATCGATGGTCAGAACAATATCCTTGCCGCTCTTCCCTTCTGATACAGTCTCTTTATTCACCACATTTCCATTTGAATCTGTCACCATTTTCACTTTTTCCTTTTGGGCTTGCAACACGCCGTTATAAAGCTCTTCGATATAGCTTTTCCCGACGCGGTCATTCAGTTTGTACCCTTTAGCCGTATAGTAATCTACCTTTTCTGCCGGAAGGCCTTCATCTGCACTCGTTACTTCCCCAAGCATATTCCAAAACGTTTCCCCGTAGGTGTGGCCCCTCTTCCAATCGGTAGTGACATCCACACCCGGCAGGTTTTCCAGATTTTCATTGACCTTCGCATATTCTTCATCTGTTACATTTTCATTTTTGATCATCGTCGGGGTTAAAGAGGTGGCGGACGAAAGATTCCGGTAAATGGCCGCCAAGTTTTTGTCCATTGCCTGGAGATCGCTTTCTGTAATGCGTTTCAATTTTAATTTATATAAATCCTTGTCATTCAGCTTTTCCTGTTTGTATAATTTCTCCTCCTTATTTGTGATTAAATCCGTGCCATTGTTATGAACTAACAGCCAGATATTTTCAAATCCCTATCGGTCACTTTATTGATCTCTTTATCAGTCATGACCAGAAAGGTATTTAACTTTTTGGCCAGTTCAAGCAATTCGCCCGGCTGCGGATTTTTCGGCGATGTATAGATAATCGCCTTTTCTGGAATATTGTAGACTACTAACTTATTATTCGTATCATATATTTTTCCACGCGGAACGGAATAGCTGATGGGCGTCACATCTGTCTTCTTTGCCTGAGCCGCCTAGACTTCCCCTTAAATAATTTGGATAAAGCCAAGGCGGAGAATCAGGATAGAAAAAAAACAAAGACCATAAAAAAGAGACCATTCAATCTCCATCGGATTGGGTTTTTTACTATATTTTCTTTCTGCTTTTTCTGCTTCAAAACACATCAGCCTTTTCGTTTTAGAATGTTTGTGTAAAAGGTAGTTATAAATACTACAATTGTAGTATTTTATCCCAGAAAGTCCCAAAAAGGAAGGGTAATCCTTTCTGGGATTTATTTAATTATTAATATATCTTTTTATAATGCAGGATCTGCTTGGCTATCTCCGCTGCCTTACTTCCCTGGGCTTGACCATCCTTATTTTGAATATTAATGGCAAAATAAAAACGATCATCACCTTTATCGACAAAGCCAATAAACCAGCCATTTACATTTTTCCCATTAACCATACCGGTTCCCGTTTTACCATACAACCGCCCATTCTTTTGCACGTCTATTAAAATGGCCTTTTTTACCGCTTTGATATTATCCGCTTTAAAACCCCATTTATTTTCTTCTAATTGGTATAATAATTGGACTTGTTCAATGGGTGATATTTTTAGGGAAGATTCCATCCAGTAACTATCCAAATTCCCTGAAAGATCCTCATTCCCGTATTTTATCTTGTGAAAATAATCTTGCAGCGGCTTTCTCCCTACCTCTCGATCGGTATTCTGGAAATACCAATTCACGGAACGGCTTAAAGCAGTCGTTAAATTTTGATTTTGATTCCATTCTGGAAAGGGATAAATTTTCCCGTCCCAAACCTGTTTATTGCTATTCGGGGAAATCACTTTAGATTCCAATGCAAATAAGGCAGAATATATTTTATAGGTACTATCAGGAGAAATCCTCTGTTCACTCATCTCTCGATTATATATTTGATATTGGTTTTTAGAGGGATCATATAAAACAAAGCTGCCCTTGGAGCCCTTAAAATAGGAGCTTAGATCTTCATAGACTGCATTCTTCCCGCTAAACTGATACACATCATTTGGTGTGGCAATAACGGTGGTGATTGGAGCAAGGAATAGCACAACAATTCCTAAAACAGCACAGATGACCTTGCTTTTCCATTTCAAAAATAGAGAATCTCTAGAGTAACTTGCAATGCACTGGATTCTTTGTTTGATTTGTTTTTTTGTCCCACCTATACCTGGAGCAAACTGTTCAAGGGGCCGATTATATTTTTTATCTGCAAAACGAATGATGGTATACCCATATTCGATATATCCGCTCTCATCCAAGAGGTTTAAAACGGATGCATCACAGGCCAATTCCCGATCCATTCGAATCCTTTTTAAAGCATACCAGACGACCGGGTTAAACCAATAAATAATCTGAAACAACCACATGACGTAATTCACGAACAGATCTTTGCTTTTATGATGGTGCAGCTCGTGCAATAACACGTATTTTAATTCATTTAACGAGAACGTTTCTGTCGTTTTGCTTGGTAAAAAAATAAAGGGCTGAAAAATCCCGAACGTGATCGGCGAGGAAATAAGAGAGGTCTCCCTCAACTTTATGTTTCTTTTCACCCCAACCATCTCTTTGCACATTTCTAATAGTTTGTTTACCTTTTGGTTATGAACAGCCACAGCCGACTTTTTGATTTGATAGATTTGATAGTTTGAATAAACAGCAGCTCCAACAAAAAGAACCACTCCAATGACCCAAACTGTAAAAAATGTATGGTAGACGAAATCGGGCGTTGACTTGTTTACCGATATCGTGAAATCATGTAATAAATCGCTGTTTGGCGCCTGAGAGGCAGCCACGCCATTAATCCTTTCACTCTTCAATGGCGCTTCTCTATGAAAAAAAAGTAAGCTTTTAAAATAGTCAGTTCCTTCTTTAAGGCGAAAATAATTCCAAGGTAAAAAGGCAGCAAGGATTGGAATGCAAAGAAAATACCAAATATGATAATGTGCTTTTACTGTCATATGATTGTTTAATAGCTTTTTGATTAACAGAATGATGAAAATAAGGAGGGATACCACGATTGTACTTACTAAAATCCGCAGCAGAATGGTATCCATTATTTCTCCCCTTCTTTCTTATCCCTCATGGACAATATTTTCTTTAATTCCGATATTTCTTCGTTCGATAGCTGATCATTTTCAATAAAATTTAAGACCATTGAATTTAACGTACCGCCGAAAAACTGCTGCAGAAAGGATTTACTTTTTTGCTCAACATAATCGTGCTTTTCAACCAGTGAAGTATATATAAACACTCGCCCATCTTTTCTTGCATGCAAAGCCTTTTTCTTAACAAGGCGTGCCAACATGGTGTGAATGGTATTTGGCTTCCAATCACTCTTATTCGATAATTTCTCCACTACCTCAGGAGTCGAAATCGGCTCATAGTTCCATATAACCTTCATCACTTCATATTCTGCTTCTGATATTTGTGGAATCTCCTTCATGATAACTCTCCTACTTTTACAATTGTAGTATTTATTATAGCATGACGGTTCAAATACATAAAGAATATTCGTGACTTTAGCCTATCGTTAGTTTCTGTAGTGCTTATCAAAGAAAAATGGCTATTATAAAGCTTTTCATGTATAAGTTTTTAATTTACAGACTAATAGTGCACCCATTTAAAGACGTGCACTTTATTTGGAGAGGCGGGCATGATAGCCTGTTTTGGCTGAGCCAGGATCTTGATGCGGTCTGGCTTCATGGCTTAGTAATCGTGCCCGCAGAGGCTCCAAGTAAAGTGACAAATTGCCTGTAGTTACTTCCATTAAAGTACTCAACAATATATGAAAATAGTTTCATTATTTCCTATGAACTAAATAAAGCACTACACTACATTTAAGTGAAAGCCCTCACAATCTCTTTACCTATAACAGTTTTCATTACAGTATGTTATTCCATTAAATGGCCCTTTAATGGAGGAACATGCCAGGGGGTTGTCAACATCAACAAGAGCAAAGAAGAAAAATCCTATTTAAACTAATACAGGATTTTGATCAAACTTCCCGTTGAAGACTTTTTTGAAGTAAACAACCCTATAGTTTAAGATATTCATTATCAATTAGGAGATTGAAAATGTTATCCCTTGACCTAGAGTACACTCTAGGTTGTAGGATATTCATTGTACGCAATATTATTATTGAGAGGAGGCTATCACATCTACAGCTAATGTTAAGATTTTATGGCTAAGGATCCCAGAAAGAGAAAAGATTTGTTATGGGCTCAATACCTTTCAAATGAGTAGATTTACAATTATCACTTATTAAGGTGGGATTTGTTTGAGTTATACAATTGGTCAAGTTGCCCAAGAAACAGGTTTGTCTGTTCACACTTTACGATTTTATGAAAAGGAAGGTATCCTTCCACCAGTTAAGAGAAATGAAAGCAGCAGACGCATTTATGACTCTGCGGACATTGAATGGCTTAAGTTTGCATGTTGTCTTCGAGACACAGGAATGACCATCGATGAAATGAAAAAATTTGCACAACTCACTATACAAGGACAAGAAACAACTAAAGAACGTATTACACTGCTTGAAGAACAAAAAGAAAGAATTAATTCTCAAATTAACCAACTACTAAACAGAATGTCAATGATTGATTACAAGATTAAATTTTATTCTAACAACTTGGGGTAAAATTCCTAGGCTTATACATGCGTTTTCAATATTATGCTAGAAATCAATTAAAATTTCTAACACTAAGGAGGACATATAAAAGATGAAAACAGTATTAATTACAGGCACATCTAAAGGTATAGGCAAAGCAGCAGCAACATTTTTTGCGAATAAGGGATGGAATGTAATAGCGACCATGCGATCACCCGAAAAGGAAACCATACTGACTAATTACGAAAACATTTTAGTAACCAAGCTGGACGTTGAGAATAGAGAATCCATTGAAAATGCAATAGCCCAAGGTATTAAAAGATTTGGCAATATAGATGTTATAGTAAACAATGCTGGTTATGGTGCGTTCGGCATTTTTGAGGCAGCTGCTGAAGAGCAGATTCATCGACAGTTTGAAGTTAATGTGTTTGGTATGATGCGTGTAATCAAGGAGGTTCTACCACATTTTAGAGCAAGAAGGAGTGGAACTATAATAAATATTACATCCCAAGGAGGAAGGATTACATTTCCTTCTTATTCGCTTTATCACGCCACAAAATTTGCGGTGAACGGATTTAGCGAAGCTTTAACTTTTGAATTGGCTCCTTTTAACATTCGGGTAAAGGTGGTTGAGCCTGGTGCTACGGTTACAGAATTCGCCAGAGGTTCAATGGACTTTCTACAGGATAAGACTTTACAAGAATACAACCATTATGAAGAACTAGTCAGGGAAGGATACGAAAATATGTATAAAGAACCTCAAAGCTTATCATCTCCTGATATCATTGCTAAAGTAATCTACAAGGCTGCCACTGATAACACAAACCAATTGAGATACCCTGCCGGTCAAGATGCTGAAAAGTTTCTACTGAAAGAAAAAAAGGTATTAAGTGATGAAGAATTTGTCAATAAGATGGCTCAAAGGTTTTCTATAACACTTTAATGACCGGCACGTTTTAATAAACTATCATCATCCATTCGCTCAAAAAACCTCCATAAGGGGGTAGCATCAGGAAAATGCAGATTTACAACTTTAAGGAAATTACAATATTAAAAAGCCCAATTTCTCAGCATTAAAATTGAGAAATTGGACTTTTACCGTTACTTCGGAAAAGCGCCCTATTATGGAAGAAGTGAAAATTACTATCGGGTATATCCTAATGATTTAATGTATTTTATCTTCGGAATGTGCAATATTATTAAATCCTATTCAAATGATAGATTAGTTGCACAACGCCAGAGGAGAACGTTCTTGTTTTAACCATTTTTAAATTAATTCTCTGGTTTATATCAATAAACATCGGTTTTCCTTCTCCCAAAATAACAGGGTGAACAGATAATCTAAATTCATCCACAATCCCTAAATTGATAAAAGTTGTTATAAGACTTGCTCCACCATATAGCCAGATGTCTTTACCCGGCTTAATCTTTAATTTATTAACTTCTTCAAGAATATTATCATTTATGAATATTGCTTTATTATTTGTCCCTTTTTGCGTTTTGGAAAACACGTATTTTTCTTTACTATGAACCAGATCCCACATTTCCTTGTCGCTATCAGGTTCTTCCGTTTTCGGGATATATTGTCCCCATTCATCGTAACTTTTTCTACCATATAAAATAGTATCAATTTGATTTAAGAAATTAATAAAACCCATCTCAGAGTCCATGATACACCAATCAACTTCCCCATTTTTTCCCTCAATAAAACCATCTAAAGTTACAGCTAAATCTAAAATTATTCTTCTTGATCCTACGTTTTTGGACATAATTCTTCCTCCCTTTAATCAAATAGATATGGCCTGTGTGTAGTAATGTAACCAAATATTACGTTAATCATTAGCGGACATAAAAAACGAGAAAAAGTAATAGTGAACATCCATTTTTTCTGCCGGGACCCCTACATACAAGGAGAAATTTTGACTTCATCTCCATTCACCTAGCGTGATAATGTCCCCTAAGTAATATTGGTTGACATCGTAAGCATAAAAATCAGACTTGTATGTCCGCTAATACTTATTAAGAAAGTTCCATTCGTACACAGACACCTAGTATAATACTTAATGATGACATCTATTGTCATAATTAAATATCTTTTAAATAATTATTTAGGTGGGTAGTTATGCGCGCTGATAGGCTTATTTCCATTATACTTCTGCTGCAACATAAAAGAAAATTGACAACCAGAGAATTAGCTAAGGAATTAGAGGTAACTGAACGTACCATTCATCGTGATATGGAAGCATTGAGTGCAGCAGGTATTCCCGTTGTGGCTGAACGCGGTAAGGCAGGAGGGTGGAGATTACTAAAACAATATCGAACAAATCTAACTGGTTTGAAAGCCAATGAAATTAAGTCTTTGCTTATTTCACCGTCATTCCAGTTGCTTACTGACTTAGGATTAACAAAAGATTGGCATGAAGCACGTCAGAAAATACTTGCTTCGATTCCAAGCTCCTTCCAGAAAAATGCCGATGACATATGGAACCGAATCCATGTTGATACAAGTGCTTGGAGGCAGTCAACTGAAAAAATGGAGTCATTCAAAGTTTTGCAACAAGCAATTTGGGAAGATCGGAAACTACAATTGAATTATGAACGGGCAGATGGGGAGTGTGTTGAACGAGTTGTTAACCCTTTGGGATTGGTTGCCAAAGGCAGCACATGGTATTTAATCGCATTATCAAACGATCAAATTCGAAATTATCGAGCATCCAGAATCAAATCTGCTCTATTAATGAGTGAAACATTTACTCGACCAAATGACTTTAATTTAGCCCAATATTGGAATAGCTCAACACAAGAATTTATTAAAAACCTACCAAGATATGAGGTAGATGTTGAAGTATCTCCCTCTATCGTTCATAGAATAAAGTTTACTGGACGATTTGTGCAAATATTAAAAATTGAATCTCCCATAGAAAATGGATGGACCTCAATAAAGCTGTGTTTTGACACCGAACAAGAAGCAAAAGAATATATTCTAGGCTTAGGGAATCAGATAAAAATCATAAGACCTAACACCTTAAAGCAAGATATATATGATATGGCAAGGGCTGTAATCGATTTTTATGATCAAGAGAATCAAATGTAAAATAAATGTCCTGAAAGTAGAAAAACATTTTAGTATAATGCTGCATATAAACTAGACAATAAAAAAGGAGTTTCTTAGTTGTATGTCGAACACTCGAAGAAAGTTTAACCCAGAAGAAAAAGCACGAATTGTACTGGAAATTCTGAAGGAAGAAAAGTCAGTTTCACAGCTCACTTCTGAGCAAGGAATCCATACGAATGTCCTCAACCGGTGGAAATCCGAGGCGGTGCAAAACTTTTCGCAGCTGTTTGTGGACGATCGTAAAGGTATCACAAAAATGAAAAAGGAATACGAGCAACAGATCAATGAACTCTACGCCGAGGTTGGTAAGTTAACCACCCAATTGTCGTGGCTTAAAAAAAAATCTGGCCTCTAACCTTTCTCGTGAAGAAAGGATCGATCTTGTTGAATGGGATTGCCCCGAACATTCCATCCTCGTACAAGCGGATTTACTTAGCCTAAACCGCACCAGCCTGTACTATAAGCCGGTCCCTCCATCTCCGGAGGAAATTCGCCTCAAGCACCGGATTGATGAGCTTTACACGAAGCATTCCTTTCTAGGCTATCGAAAGATAGCAGCCATTATGAATCGAGAAGGGGATTTTATTCACGAAAATACAGTAAGACGCTACATGCGAGAGATGGGTATTATGGCTATCTATCCTGGTCCAAATCTAAGCAAAAGGGATCTCCAGCATCAGATTTACCCCTACCTGCTTCGAGGACTAAACATTACTCAGCCCGACCAGGTATGGAGTGTAGATATCACGTATATCCGAATGAAGCAAGGCTGGATGTACCTCTACGCGGTCATGGATTGGTATTCTCGCTACATTGTGGATTGGCAGCTGGTCAAAGTCTTGAAATCGAGTTCGCATTGGAAACGATGAGAAGGGCGTTGGCCAAACATAAACCAGCCATTATCAACAGTGATCAAGGGAGCCACTTCACTAGTCCACAATACACAGATTTGCTTAAGGAGAACGAAACACGCATCAGTATGGATGGCAAAGGACAACATCGTCATAGAACGTTTCTGGCGCAGCCTAAAGTATAATGAAATTTATATCAATGACTACAATAGCCCACGGGAAACCAGGCAAGGTGTGGAACATTATATCTAACTGCACAATCACTACTTGCCTCATCAGTCTTTACAAAACTATACACCGGCTGTTGTGTATAACCCGGAAGCCGAACTGTTATCTACATGTGAATAACACGGAGTTACAATTCCATTCTTGTAGAATTTCTTCCTTGTTTCGTCCAAAACGATCGAGTGAATGAATATATAAAACATCCCCTTTCCGGATCATCCGTTTTAATAGTTGATATTGTTCTCTGTCAAAATTTTTCCCACTTTGTTTATCCATAAAGATATCTCGTTCATCAAGCCCCTTTTCTTTAATGGCTTGAAGTTGTCGTCCTTCATTTTGATCTTTGCTGCTGGCTCTTATGTAACCAAATTTACGAACATCCATTTTTTTCTCCCTCTTCTATTTTTCTCTCTCTTATTCTACCAAAAACATTCGTAATAGTGCATACAAGACAAAGAACGTTCGTAAAATGTTTTTAAACTTTAACGAACGTTAAAATAGAGCCATTATATTAAAAAAACACCCGTTTGTAAAAGTGTACTTTTATAAACACTAATAAAAACTTATTCCAAAAAAGTATTGCTTTGAAATAAAGTTTGATAATTTACCATAGAGGTAAGTAGTGACATATTGGAAGACTGTCCCTCCCTGAAGAGAGAAATTCTTAGTATATGGGTTTTTCATTCAGACGGAAAATGGGATCTTTAGAAACAACTTTATTGTCACTATGTGATATTTGCGTATGAATCAAAAACAAACAATTATTTTTATTAAACAGTGGCATTTTTTCAACGGAAGAATGCGGCTTCTCGCTGTTAAAAGGAAATAACTTTATTTGTACTGAACACTTGACAGGAATAAGAAAAGTGTATACAATAAATTTGATTGGTCAATCAAAATGAAACATGGATGATTAATAATATGAAAGTGGGTGATTAAAAAATGGAAAACAAACAATATTTGATAGCTAATGCACGGAGAGAACAAGTCATTAAAGCTGCGATAGAGATTTTAGCAGAAATTGGCTATCACAGCACGAGCCTTTCCAAAATAGCAAATAGAGCAAATATAAGTACAGGACTTATATCTTATCATTTCTCTGGCAAGGAAGATTTGATGAGAAATACGTTGATGTATTTGGTTGAACAAGAGCGAGCGTTTATTAAAGAAAAAGTAGAACAGAAACAAACGTATATGGAGAAATTAATGGTTTTTATAGAAGCAAGTTTAGCATATCAGGGTACAAACCGTGGAAATAACATCGCTTTCCTTGAAATTGTTTTTAATGGTCGCACACCAGACAATGTCCCTTATTATCTGGTAGAAACTGATCCTGATAATGAAGATGAATTAAGTGTTTTGTTGAAAGAGATTCTTTACAAAGGACAAGAAACTAAAGAATTTGGTGATTTTGATCCTCAAGTGATTGCAATTGTCATTCGGGGTGCTATATCAGGGTCGATGTCTTTACCTCAATATGAAAATAAGCTAAATCTTGAAGATTACAGTGAAAAGTTGGTTAAGAGCGTTTTAAAAATGATTAAATAACCATCTTCGAAACTTTACAGACACGTGTGGCATTAAACAGTAGAAATGAGAGGAGCAACTTTATGCAAGAATTACAAGATTATTATTTGACTTTATTACCAGGTCTGGAGGGAAATTTATTTTTACAATTATTAAGTATCTTTATCCTTTCCTTAATCCCGTTTTTTGAAGCTCATGGAGCAATACCCTTGGGAATACTTTTAGGGTTCCCCTCTATACCAGTAATTTTAACAGCAGCAATTGGAAACTGGGTAGGTGTAATGGCTTTTATATGGATATTCAGCAAACTGCGTTCTAGAGTCAAAAGTAAGAAAAAAGATAAAGAACCAAGCAAGCGTGCTTTAAAAGCAAGACGCTATTTTGAGAAATATGGTGTTCCTGGCGTTTCTTTAGCTGGAATCTTAATAGGATTTTATGTTTCAGCTGGTATTCCTTTAGCGGCAAAGGTAAACAAAAGTTACGTAAGTTTATGGATTACCATTTCAATTATTCTAGCGTCTGTTGCTGTTGGTATTCTGTCTGTATCTGGAGTAAATCTTTTATCGTGATTTATTATTTGTATAAAAAAGCTCTATCTAAACAGATGACAATAGATAGGGATATATTTATAATAAAAATTGATTAGTCGGTTAAAATAAAAAATGTATAATCAACTTGTTGATCCCACTTCCATATTTGCTGCGCAGACAATAGTGAATGTAAGTATTAATATGGTTAACTCAATTATGGAAAAACAAATAATAAAGGAAGGTGTATATTCCATGTTTCGTTTTAGTCGTCATGGAAAACGTCGTAGGAGAATGAAAAAAGTTAAAGAGGGCGATGGTCATCTTTTGAAAAAGTACCGAATATGGAATATATTTACCCACTCATTATTTCATATAGAAATAACTAATGATACTGATGGAAAAATCACTAATTACGCTATACGATCAAGATATTTTGCAGAAGAGCCAAGCGTTGATTTATACCGCAAGGGTAGACATGTTGCCTTTTCTAAGCTTCCAGCAGCTTTTCCAGTAGATAATGGCGTAATTGAAATAACAAACAGTTCGAGCGGAATTAATCGAATTCATTATATTACAGATCAAGAAGGTGCCTTTACAATATATCCAGATAAACGTTCGATTAGAGGTTTTCGAATGTGGGTGCATAAACGATTTCCCAAAATCAGCTCCTTTATCGGAGGAATGGCGGTTGTCATCTTATTAATATCAATAGCCCTAAGCGTACCTCAACTAATGGAAACAATCTCTGAGATTCCATGGGTTTCTGAAAATATAGGCACATTTGTATCTCCAATCACACTATCAGTTTGGACTTATTTTTGGATTGGTATTGCAGCGGCATTAGCTGGAACAGAACGGACTCTTATGCTACGGAGTCATTGGTTAATCGATATCGAAATGGGCAGCAGTTTGGGGGGAGATTAATTCAGTCTCTTAAAGAGACAACCTAATTTTGGTTAAGTCTATCAAATCTCGTCAAACAAAGATTGATATTTTAAGGAAGGAATGATGAATAATATGTCAAAATTTACATCACTGATTTATTCTCTATTGATTATGGTATTGCTAATTGGTTGTGCAAGTAACAATAGTAGCCCATTAGAAAATGAAGAATTAAATCAGCAAACTGATACAGAGGAGAAAGCGAATGAAACAGCACTTGATTATGATGGAGATGGAGGGTTCTTATGGAAAGTTGTTAATGGTGAAACCACTGCTTACGTCCTTGGTAGCGTCCATTTAGGTCATGAAGATTATTACCCACTTGTGACTGAAATTGAAGAAGCGTATGAGAGCTCGGATGTAATCCTTCCAGAAATTAATATGTTTGAAGTTGATATAACTAAAGAAGAAATAAATGAGATGGCATTATTTGATGATGGTACGACATTGGATGAAGTTTTATCGGAGGAGTCATATGCTAAGCTTTCAGACATATTTGAAACACACAGAATGAACGTGGAAGATTTTAAGCAATATCAACCATGGTTTGTAGAAAGTTTATTAACAGAATTTGTTGCAGAGGAAAGTGATTTATCATCAGAGTATGGGGTTGATTTGTATTTTCTTCAACGTGCCTTAGAAGACGATAAAGAAATAATTGAATTAGAAACGATTGAAGGGCAATATGAAATGTTGACTGGCTTTAGTATGGACACACAAGTTGAAACTCTTGAAGATTATATCGGTGCCTATGAGGATCAAGCTGATTGGTTAAACCGATTAGGATATAACTGGGTGCATGGAAATAGTAATAGAGATTCACTTGTTAACCAGTTATCAGATAGCTTTGAGGGTGTTGATGAAGAGTACCAACAAGAGTTAAATGATAATCGTAATATTAATATGGCAAATAAACTCGATGAAATTTTACAAAGTGACAATGGTCAGACCTATTTTGCTATCATTGGATCTCTACACACTGTGATTGATCCGAGTGTCCTAAGCGAACTCGAGGAAAAAGGATACGATGTTGAACGTATCTATTAATACGAAATAAGGTTAGATACACCAATAGAAAGCGTACTATAAATCCATTATAGGTAATCTTGAACAAAAAAACCTTACAAAACAATACTTTAGCACAGTATTGTTAATGGAGGAGTTACATTCAAGTTTGTCTTCTTTTTACGAAATTGCTATGAAAAGAAATTAGTTAAATAAGTTGTATATTCATATGAAAGCCCTCTTCAACTAAAAGGGGCTCCTTAGCGTACTGAATACGACTTTTATTGGCTCAAAATTCTGTTAGCGTACAAAATTTCCAAAATGTTGGCGGTACCCCTTTACCAAATAATCCCCTGGAACATCGAAAGATGCTGCGTGATCTGTGGGAGGAACAAAAATACATTGAAAAGCCAATATTGGATGAACAGGCATTTGAAGAGATCGGTATTGTTTTGAGAGATTCCCACAATTACACACTAGAAATTAAACTAACCTTATGGAAAAACTGGTGTTTTGAAGAGGTCACAGGAATTGTTGGGCAAGTGGATTATCAGCTTAAACGGATAAGAATAGACATGGAGAATGATGATATGGAATACATATTACTGGATAGCATCACTGCTGCAGAAAGAATGTAAACAGATATCCCATAGAGAACCGGGTGCTCATTTTAAATAGAGGTTAGAAAAGAACCGAAAATAATAAGAAATTTGAGAAACACCTCTTTAAAAACTGACTATGTCAGTGAATAACTAAGAGCTCCTATTTAATAGGAGCTCTTAGTTATATACCATATTACGTCAACGAAAATATTAACCGAATTAATACGCGCGTAGTAGAAATCATTTTATTAATTAAAATTACTGTCCTATAGTTGCGCCTACTCTATGAACGTCATATCTTGTAAAAGTCTTTTTTACGGTTGTAAATGAAGAGCTTGTGTAGTAAGTCGCATAATGGTCTACTAGATAACGTTTATAATACGAACTATAAGATTCCCATGTACGGATCTTCAAATAAGTAGGTTTTGTATTAACGTACTCACCGACACTCGTTGCAAGACCGGCTATAGTCGCTCCCCCTGCCCTACCATATGTATATCCAACAGCAGTCGCTATGCCTGTAATTGCACCCTTTGTAACATTATTGACAAAAGTAGCAGTTCTTGGACCATATACTAATTTTCTAGAACCAACTAAATGACCACTAGTCACATCACCTGCTGGAATTTCATTTGGTTTACCCTATTGCCCATCATCAAAATATATTTATATTATATACTCGCATTAAAGGGGGAAATTGGATTGGAAACTGTTGCTGATAAAAAAGCTAAATTTAATATCAATGCATTATTAATGTTAAGTGTTGTAATTATCATTGCTAATATAATTGTTGAATTTAATAGTAATACATTTGTGCGTATCATTCTTTTTATATTAATTGGAATAGGAGTAAAATTCCTAGAGCCGCACCTTTCCAAAATCACGGGAGAATTTGGAAAATATAAAATTAACATTTTTTTGTTTATTTTACTTTTATCTTTAGTTGGCTCGTTGTGTGCATATATAATTGAGTATTAATAGAATCATTATGGAATATAGCGTCTGACAAATTGTTAAATCAGTGAATAAAAGCCCTACCAAGAAGGGTTCTTATTAAGCTAAAGATTGCATTAATTTTATTAAGTTTTGGAGAAACCTCATTTATTAGGGTTTCTCCAAATTTTAGTTCAATTATCAACACTAAAGTTTAACAGAGCCATTACGATAAAAGTGCCCGGTCGCTTGTCAGGCTTGTTCCCCGAATGCTCTTAAATTCCTGCATCAAATGGTCAATCGTCAATGTTCGTTTCTTTTCCTCATCGACTTCTAAAATAATTTGCCCTTTATCCATCATGATCAACCTGTTCCCTAAATCCAATGCCTGTTGCATATTATGGGTCACCATGATCGTCGTTAATTGATATCTCTCTACGATCTCTTTCGTTAACGAAGTAATCAACTCTGCCCGTGATGGATCCAGAGCTGCAGTATGCTCATCCAATAATAGAATCGAAGGCTCTGTAAAGGTTGCCATCAGCAGGGAAAGCGCCTGTCTTTCTCCACCGGATAGCAGACCCACTTTTGCCGAAAGCCTGTTTTCCAGACCAAGATGAAGAGTTTCGAGAACATCTTTGAAGTACTCTTTTCTTTTTTTGGTCACTCCCTTTTTCAATGTTCTCCGCTTATCCCGGGAGTAGGCAAGCGCCAGGTTTTCCTCTATTGTCATAGTCGGGGAAGTCCCGGCCATTGGATCCTGAAATACCCTTCCTATCATTTCGGCACGTTTATACTCGGGGAGATATGTGACCTTTTTTGTTTCGACTTTCACTTCTCCTACATCCGGCAGCAGTACTCCGGATACGAGATTCATAAGTGTAGACTTTCCCGCTCCGTTACTGCCAATCACGGTAACGAAATCTCCCTGATTCAATTGAAGATTAACATGATTCAAGGCGATTTTTTCATCAGGCGTTCCCTCATTAAAAACTTTATGGACATTATTTAATTGAAGCACTGCTTCCACCATTCCCTTCTTCAGGAACACCAACTGCTTTTCTGTATTCAGCTTGTCTGCGGCCTTTTCGTTTCCGTTCTTTATAGCCGTCGATAAACTTTGGCAGTACAAGGGCAAGAATCACAATGAATGCGGTAATCATTTTCACATCACCTGGCTCGAAGAACTCCACTCTAAGTGCGAGCGTGACAACGATACGATAAATAATGCTGCCGCCAATGACCGCTAGAGTGGTGCGAGCAATCGTCTTTGTGCCAAACAGCGCTTCACCGATAATCACAGACGCGAGGCCGATGACGATCATTCCAATCCCCATTCCAACATCAGCAAAGCCGCCTTGCTGTGCAATCAGGGAACCGGAGAGGGCCACCATTGCATTCGATAAACCAAGCCCTAACACAATCATGACATTCGTATTTGCTGCAAAGCTTCTGATCATTCTCTGGTTATCACCTGTTGCCCGCAGCGCCAACCCAATCTCAGTGCGAAGAAAAAAGTCTGTCAAAAATTTTATCACAAAGGTTATCACAAACATAAAAAGCAAAATACCCCAGGTCCGGGGCAGGCTATCCCCAAGTCCTATTGCCACCAGCATACTATTCAGTGCGGAATCGATCCCGATTTTACCCCAAAAATCACTCACATGAGTAAATACCGATTCCGTGTTCAATAAAGGTACATTCGATCTCCCCATGATTCGCAAGTTTATCGAATAAAGGGCGATCATCATTAAAATTCCAGATAAAAGAGTATTAATCTTGCCAACCGTATGGAGAATGCCTGTCAAACAACCGGCAACAAACCCTGCTAACATGGCAATGATTGTTGCCGTAAATGGATTTACCCCATTTACAATTAAAATCGCGGCCGTTGCTGCGCCGGTCACGAAGCTTCCGTCAACTGTCAAATCAGGAAAATCCAGAATCCTGAATGACAAGTACACGCCAAGTGCCATAATGGCATAGATGATTCCCGATTCAAATGCGCCAAACAAAGCAGTAAACATCGTAGATCATCCCTTCCTATTCCCCTTCAAAAAATTCGCCGATTTTCTCCCACTCCGGTTTTACTTTCACCCCTTGCTCCTCTGCAGCTTTTTTATTGATCATTAATTTCAAGTCCTTTGGAAGTTCGACCGGTATCTCGGATGCCTTTTTATCTCCCTTAAGAATATCTGCCGCCATGACCCCTGTCTGGTATCCAATATCGTAATAATTAAAGCCGCTTGCAGCCAATGCGCCTTTTTTCATTGAATCCAATTCGCCGACAAATAAAGGAATCTTTTTGCTGTTGGCCACAGATATGACAGACTCAAGTGCAGATACAACCGTATTATCGGTTGGAATGTAAATGGCATCAACTCTGCCGACAAGTGATTCGGTTGCCTGCTTAACCTCCGCGGATGTTGATACGGATGTCTTTACAAGCTTCGCATCCTTTTCTTCTGCCAGTTTTTCTACCTGGTCGACCTGAACGACAGAATTTTGTTCACCGGCATTATAGACAACGCCAATTTTCTTTGCCTCAATTTCATTTGTGATGAAGTTGATGGTTTTGCCGGTTGCTTCAGGGTGGTTATCAGTCGTACCTGTAATATTGCTGCCTGGTTTATCCAATGCTTCGACCAGCCCTGCTCCAACCGGATCAGTTACTGATGTAAATAAGATCGGAATCTCTTTTGTTGCATTCAATGCACTAATCGCACTTGGGGTAGCATTCGCGAAAATAAGATCAACCTTGTCTCCCACAAAGTTATTCGCGATCGACTGTGTATTATTTTGATCGGCCTGCGCATTCTGAGTGGCAAACTCCACATTTTCTCCTTCTTTAAATCCTTTTTCCTCCAAAGCCTTTTTAAAGCCTTCCGTCGCTGCATCAAGCGATGGATGTTCCGCAAACTGTGTGATACCAATATTGTACTGCTTTGTTTGCCCTTCTTCTTTATTGCTGTTTGCAGCATCACTGCCGCATCCTCCTAAAGCAATAAGCCCGGCCATGATTAATGATGCTGCACTGATTTTTTTCTTCATAGGAAATCCCCCTTAATAGTATTGTTATATTCTAAAAATTTAATATATTAAAATTAAAAAAGCAACCTTTCTTTTTTGTCACCACAATTTTAACCTCCAATCAGTAGGGTTTTTACAAAAAAAAGCCTTCTCCCTTACTAGAAAAGAAAGGTGAAGGCTCCTTATAAAATATTAAGATTTTAATGCTGTTGACAAAGAATCGGAAGTGATCTTCCAATGGGAAGTATTCCATACCGGCTCGCCGTTTTTGAATAAAATGGCTTGTGGAGATTCGTGCTTGATATTGTATGTCTCCGCAACATAGTTGGAAAGCGGGCGGGCTTCCTGCACGGCCAGATAAGCCGTATTGATATCTCCATGGTCTTCAAGGAAGCTTTCATACTCTTCGAAAGCAGCGCCGCTTACAGGACATGTCAAACTGTGTTTGATAAGTAAAAAGCTCTCCTTTTTTGCCAGCTCATCAAACTGCTCTCGTGTTTCAATTTTCTTTTTTTCTGCCATTATTGTTCCCCTTTTCATTTTCATCAAAAGTATTCCACATAAAAGCGGTGAAGCCATCTTACCACTTCACCGCCTCCTGTGACAAATATCTTACTTGCCCCTTTCTTTTTTAGGAACTTATTTATTGTATTGGTTTTCTGTTTCTTCGAATGCTTTTCTAGTTTCATCAAGCTTCAACTGGGCAGCATTCTTGCCTGGTACCGTACTTGAGGAAGAAGTTGCATCAGCCGTCGAAATATCTCTATCAGCAGCGGTAAAATCGGTAGTTGGTGCTTTTGACGTAGAATAATCACTGACGCTTCCATCGTTGGATAAAGTAGAATCTGATTCGCCGCTGTTTGGTTTCATGCTCTTCACTTTAGTCATTAAATCAGCGGATTTATTCGTTACCATGTCTGTTACTACATTTGTTTTTTCCTTGGCTGTTTCTGCAAGGCTTCCTCCTTTTTCCATTGCAACCTGTCTGATCTTCTCTGTTTTTTCGGATAGATTTTTGGCTTGAACATTTAAATCGTTTCGTAAGTCCTTGCCGGATTTAGGTGCCATGAAAAGGGCAGTAGCCGCACCAACCATCCCGCCAACCAGTGCTCCGATAATAAAATCCTTGGAGTTAATGGAATTGCTGTCTTCTTGATAAGGCTTCTGATAATCCCTTGTGAATTCCTGATATTCTTTCTGAGTCATAATAATTGCTCCTTTTTTATAGTTTTATTATTTTGATCTTGACAAGTCGCTTGCGCTCTTCTTAGTACCTTGATCGTAAAAATCTTTTTTTGGGTAAATTATCTGTTGGTTCTTCCTCGGTTTTGACAATCGAGGTTGTTTGGACAGCAGGCAGGTTTTGGTCTTTTCGCGTTCTCCATTTGTCGCGGATTTCCATTGCGACATTGCTCCATTGAACAATTTGGGAAATTTTTTCTTGGTTGTTGTCAATTCCTGCCTGGACTTTATTGGATACCTTTTGAATCGAAGAATTGAAATTCTGAATGGATGTTCCCACATCCTTCACCGCGTGGACTACCGAATTCAGATTTTCAGATTTCTTTTGCAAATCCTCAGCAAGCACGTTTGTTTTATGAAGGAGTGTGGTTGTTTCAACGGTTACCCCCTGCATTTGCTTTTCAAGGCCATCCAAAGTGTGTGCTACACTGTCAAGCGTGGCC
This sequence comes from Peribacillus cavernae, assembly GCF_003989135.1. Lineage (GTDB taxonomy): Bacteria > Bacillota > Bacilli > Bacillales > DSM-1321 > Peribacillus > Peribacillus cavernae. The sequence continues at coordinate 70,461 of NZ_RYZZ01000004.1, read as the reverse complement.
TGAAGTGATTTTAGTGTCCTTGATAGGAAAACCACTAGCACAAGAAAGGCAATCGCTGCTATAGCAGCACTTAGATATAAAATTACTTCCATACAGACACCTCCGGTAAATGTTCCAATACATCTTGTTGTATTTGACTTGTTATTTTAAATACCCATTCCCTTTTATTATAAACGTACTTAATTTTTTCGATATTGTCCCTTGAAATTCCTGCTTTTTAAAGAAAGGTTTTGCTTTCTCTTATTATTATTTTCCAAAAGCGTGGTTATTTAAACAAATAGGATGGATGATTATTATTTCTGATTTCGAAATATAATAGTGAAAATAAACGATATAATCGGTTACAATATATGTGTTTAACAGTATATACATACGGAGGAATGACTATGAAAGACCCTAGAATTGAAAAACTGGCAAAGAACCTAATTAATTATTCCATTAAGCTTCAAAAAGGGGAAAAGGTATTAATTGAAAACTTCGGCCTGCAGCGCGAACTTGTTACTGCGCTTGTTAAAGAAGCTTACGCTGCAGGCGGCCTTCCTTTTGTCACATTGAAAGATCAACAGGTGAACCGTGCTCTACTGATGGGCGCCAAAGAAGAGCAATTTAATATGATGGCCGAATTTGAGGCAAATGTCATGAGCAAGATGGACGCTTATATCGGACTCCGCTCAGGTGACAACATTAATGAGCATGCCGATGTTCCGTCTGACAAGACGTCCATCCATGGGAATACCATTGGCAAGAAGGTCCATTTGGGAATCCGTGTACCGAAAACAAAGTGGGTCGTGCTTCGTTATCCGACTTCTTCCATGGCCCAGTTGGCCAAAATGAGCACCGAAGCATTTGAAGATTTCTATTTCGACGTCTGCAACCTTGATTACGGAAAAATGGGTGAGGCGATGGACAGCTTGGTTGAAATAATGGATAGAACAGATAAGGTACGCCTCACTGGCCCGGGAACCGACCTAACATTCTCTATCAAAGGTATTAAAGCCATAAAATGTGCCGGTGAGTTAAACATCCCGGATGGCGAAGTGTACACAGCTCCTGTTAGAAATTCAGTAAACGGCATTATTACGTACAACACTCCGTCACCTTATCAAGGCTTCACTTTTGAGAATGTGAAGTTGACTTTCAAGGATGGAAAAATCATCGAGGCTCAAGCAAATGATACCGAGCGCATTAACCAGATTTTCGATACGGATGAAGGCGCTCGTTTTATCGGCGAATTCGCCATCGGTGTGAACCCTTTCATCCACCATCCGATGCAGGATATCCTTTTTGATGAAAAAATTGATGGCAGCTTCCACTTTACACCGGGACAATGCTACGATGAAGCCTATAATGGAAACCAATCCAACATCCACTGGGATATGGTAAATATCCAGCGTCCGGAATACGGCGGTGGTGAAATCTACTTTGATGGCGTGTTGATCCGCAAGGACGGCCGTTTTGTTCTCCGGGAATTGGAAAAGTTAAACCGGGAAAACTTGAAGTAATAAGAAAAGCGCTAGCGCCTTGCAGAGGAACGTCGACTAATCTTCCTTTTAACAAAAAAACGGAAATCCACAATGCGGACTTCCGTTTTTTAAATTATTGGATAAGTTGTTCATAGGCCACCTGGAACTTTTGAATATCCCCCGCACCCATAAACAAAACGACCGCGTTATCATGATTCAATAACGGAGCAGTCGCTTCTTCCTTGAGAAGCTCGCTGCCTGGAACTTTCTCCTGCAGATCCTCAATCGAAAGCTTGCCCTGGTTTTCACGGGCAGAGCCAAAGATCTCGCATAGATATACCTTATCCGCTAAATTAAGCGCTTCGGCAAATTCTCCAAGGAATGCTTGCGTCCGGGTATAAGTATGCGGCTGGAATACAGCAACGATTTTCCGTTCAGGGTATTTTTGTTTGGCAGAATCGATTGTTGCTTTAATTTCAGTAGGATGGTGCGCATAGTCATCGATGATGATCTGGCTTCCGGCTGGCTTTTCAGTGAACCGCCGCTTTACTCCGCTGAAAGTCAACAGCTGCGCTTTGACGGCATCGGTATCCAAACTCTCATAATTACACAGAGCAATGACAGCAAGTGCGTTCAGCACGCTATGGTTTCCGTATGTTGGAATCGTAAATGTTTCATAGAAATTATTCCGGACATAGACATCAAAACTTGTTCCTTTTTTAGAGGTTGTGATATGCCTTGCCTGGAAGTCATTTTCTTCGGCAAACCCATAGAAAATGACCGGAACTCTAGCCTGGATCCGCTGAAGCTGTTCATCATCCCCGCAGGCTATGATCCCTTTATTCACTTGCAATGCCATCTCCTGAAACGCCTGGAAAACATCTTCAAGATTGGCGTAATAATCAGGATGGTCAAAATCAATGTTTGTCATAATTGCGTAGTCAGGATGATAGGAGAGGAAATGACGGCGATATTCGCATGCTTCGAACACAAAGTAATCGGCGTCCTTCACCCCTTTGCCTGTTCCATCTCCAATGAGGAAGGATGTAGGCTTTGTTCTGCCCATGACATGCGCAAGCAATCCGGTCGTTGACGTTTTGCCATGTGCCCCGGTAACAGCCACACTAATGAAACTTTTCAAAAAGTCTCCAAGAAAACGGTGATAGCGGACTACAGGCAAACCAAGCTGCATCGCTCTTGAAATCTCTGGATGTGTATCCGGATATGCATTGCCTGCGATGATTGTCATACCCGGCTGTATGTTTTCTTCACTGAACGGAAGAATTTTTATTCCGGACTTTTCAAGCGCTATTTGTGTAAAAAATCTTTTTTCATAATCGGAACCCTGAACTTCTTGATCCATATCATGCAGCACCTGTGCAAGTGCACTCATCCCTGAACCTTTGATTCCAACAAAATGGTAAACAGTCATAAATAGAACCTCCACCAATCGTCTATCTGTATGACAGTATATGACGTTTTCTGTTATTTGCCTACCGATGAACAATCTGTGCTTTTGGTTTATTCATCAATGGCATGTTTTTCTTTGCTGTACTAAGACTCCCAGCCAATAAAGCTCATTATAACATTTATTCGGTAAGTCAGCCATGTGAGGTGCGTTTCAAACATTAAATTCCTAGGAGGTAAGCATCCGATGCTGCCACAATGTCACCATTGAACAGCTGAATAAGCGCATGCGGCATCGTCCCATACCCTTCTTGCCCCACCATTCATTCATGGCATGCGTAGCCTGGGCAGTAGCTCCCCCAATATAGGCAGCATATCCATCCCCGGCCTGCTGTGTAAAATGGTCATCCCGGTCACCCATGAAAATAACCGGTTTTTGAATTCCTGAATGAGCTGCCGCCTTTACGACATTATATACGTTCGTAGCCACTGAAGTTCTGCGGGAAAGAATGCCGTCAATCTTTTACTCTTTCATCAAATTTAAAGGTTTTATTTGTTAACCTCTTGATTTCCCCCTGCAATTTCAATTGGATTTCCTTCATCCATAGTAGCTCCCCTAATTTCCTGTAATAATCATACTCCTACTTATTTTAAACAATTGCAGGTAGAATACCAGCGTTAATTTCCGCCCGATGTTTCAAGAATGAATTCAAGTTCCTCCTGGGAGATTAATACATCACGAGGTTTACTGCCTCTGGATTCCGAAAGTATTCCCTGGCGTTCCATCATCTCAATCAACCTTGACGCCCTGTTATAACCTACATGAAACCTTCTTTGCAGGCTTGATGCCGATGCTCCGCTCTGGTTGACCGCGAATTCACAGGCCTCATAGAACAATTCATCCGTTTCTTCAGTCACCTGTGCCTTGCTCAATAATTCTTCCTGTTCAAATAAATAAGCAGGTGCCTGTTCATTTTTCACATGGTTTACCACTTGGTCAATTTCCTCGTCACTTACGAATGTACCCTGGAGGCGCACCGTTTTTGACGATCCATTTTCAGCGAAGAGCATATCCCCCTTACCGAGCAGCTTTTCAGCGCCGCCACTGTCAATGATTGTGCGGGAGTCCACCTGAGACGAGACGGAAAAAGCAATGCGTGTTGGGATATTTGCCTTGATTAGCCCCGTTATGACATCTACTGAAGGACGCTGGGTGGCGACAATCAGATGGATTCCACATGCCCTGGCCTTCTGGGCAATCCGGGAAATCGCTTCCTCCACATCTGCCGGCGACATCATCATTAAATCAGCGAGCTCATCTATTATCACCACAATAAAGGGCAGTTTATCGGAATATTGCCCCGCTTTGTCGGCCAATTCATTAAAACGGCTGATATCGCGGACACCGGCATGGACAAATAACTCATAGCGGCGCTCCATTTCCTCAACCGCCCATTTCAGTGCCACTGTAGCAGCTTTGACATCTGTGATGACCGGACTAACCAGATGGGGAATTCGATTATAGGGTGCCAGTTCGACCATTTTCGGATCAATCAGCAGCAGCTTCAATTCCTGGGGCGTTGCTTTGTATAACAAGCTTATCAGCATTGTATTGATACACACACTTTTCCCGGATCCTGTCGCACCCGCGATTAATCCGTGCGGCATTTTCTTTAAATCAGTTACGATCGGCTGTCCCGAAATGTCGAGGCCAAGCGCAACCGCAAGCGGTGACCGGTCTTTTTTGAACGCTTCACTATCAAGAACCTCCCGCAAAAATACCGGTTTGCTCTTGCGGTTCGGAATTTCAATCCCGATGGTGTGTTTCCCGGGAATCGGCGCCTCCATTCGAATATCCTGCGCTGCGAGGCTTAATTTAATATCATCCGTTAAATTGGTAATCTTGTTTACCTTTACCCCAGGTTCCGGCTGTACCTCAAATCGCGTCACCGCAGGTCCCTGAGTTACGTTTACTACTTTTGCCCTGACATTGAAATTCTTAAGTGTATCATTCAACAACTGTGATTGCTCTTCGAGCCATTCCTGATCGTTCTGGGCATAGGCAGGCGGTGTCAGCAGTTCGATGGAAGGAAACGCATAAAATGGCGGTTCTTCATCATGATCACTAACCGCTTCGATTCTGTTTTCCGTGATTGTTTCGGACTGCTGCATTCCAGTGCTTACATTTTCATAAACCCCGGCTTCTTCATCCTCAAAAAGGCTTTTTTTTTGAGAGGCCTCACTTTGTAATTGAATCCAGCGGTCTCTGTCCTGCTTTGTCATCATCACATTGAAGGGAATATGCTTTTTGCGGGAAACATCTTCCCTCTTCTCTGTTTGTTCTTGGATCGGCTCGTCCCAAACATCGCTTTCGATACCAGAGGTCACGGGAACTCTCTCCTCTATGACGGAAACCGGCGCGCTTTCCTCATGCCAGTAATCATGATTTTCCTCTACTGCATTCAACTGAACGGCTTCGGTATCCGTATCGATATCCACAAGTTCAGCTGAAAAGAAAGAACTTCCGTCAGGTACAGCCCGTTCATCTTCGTGAAACTCTGCATCAATTTCTGTTTGTAGCTTTGTGTCCATTTCCATTCCCGCTTCAGCTATCACAGTTTCAGGAGTGTCCGCTGGTAAAACAGGAGCCTGTGCCGAAACAGCGACTTCGGAGAAAACCCCGTTTTCTGGAATCGTTTTGTCGATAGTCTCCTTTCTCTCTGTTTCAATTTCTTCAGAAGAGGGATTTGGTTCACTTAATTCGCCTTCATTTTTATGGTAGATAGCTGGTATTTCAAAAGGTTCATTTTCCAGAATCGATATTTTATTCTCAAACTGGGATTCTACTGCCTCTTTTGTTGCGGTTGGCTTTTTTTCCGGCCGTGTAAATCCATAAATGGGAGAGGGAATCTCTGTCGGCCGAAACGGAACATTGGAAGGCTGTATCTTTTTCAGCTTGTTTTCTCTCTGATCTTCTCCAGATGCGGAATTGCTTTTCTTTCTGGTCTCATGCTTTTTTTGATGCTCCGCCTTTTGTTTCTTTCCGGCAGTACGAACGGGTTGTTCATCCTGCCTATTTCTTCTCAAACGTTCACGGTCTGGGATCACAGGGAACTTAAATTGCCCTTTTGGGTATTGATATAGAACCTTTGCATCCGGGTCATTCATTTTCATTGATTGGGCCGGCCGCGGCAGATATGTCGGTTTGGACTCTGCTTTTAATTTGGAAAAGTCCATCGTTTTTAGCTTTTCTTTATCAATTGGCTCGTCTACAATAATTTCTTCTATTTCAATGATTTCTTCATCCTGGAACCAGTTCTTCAGTTTCTTTAGCCATTTCAAAAAATATCACTCTTTTCATTGCTGAGTCTTTTCTTATTTTAACAGTATTTCACAAAATATCGAGCAAAAATAATAGATTGGGACCATATGAGTAAGGATTGGATAACATTGCCTGACTAGTTGTTTGTAGCCCGATTATCATGGGTCCCTGTCGAGGATTCCTGCTGAGGGTCCCTCCCTCCCTACTTATCCCTATATCTAGATATGTAAACGCAGAACCTTATTTCAGGATAATTTAATCCGTTTCATTTGTCCTGTAAAATGAGACGCAATGGCATAAGAATAACAAAAAAACAGGGATAAACTCTTATTCATACAAGCAATATCCTATGCTGTATAAATAAAAAGTCCCCCTGCATCGTTTCCATTCCTCATAAAATATCATTGAAAAGAACAGTTTATTCTTACTCCTTGCGGCTTTTGTTTTTGGCCAGGATAAAAACAGGCTCAAGCCCTTCTTCTTCATACAGGAAGGATAAGGCCGTGATCGGAACATGCCCGCTGGCAAAAAAACTCATCGCCATTTGTGCTAGTATATCATATCCTGTATCATTTTCTACATCTGCGATAATGATAACATCCTGATGAGGAATAGCGAGGGCCATCGTGCCTTTCATTTTTCCTTTCATCTCTCTTAACCACGCATCGTTTAAAATCCTGCTTGCGTCGTATCCATCGTTTGTATTCAAGAAATAAAACGTATTGCCTGCCACTGTGTCCGATTTGATCGGTGCCGAAAGCGAACGGACGTTAAATCGGGCTACCTGGCGGATACGCTCAGGACGCCAATTTTCTTTCTTCAGCAGCTGCTGATCAATTAAGCGATACGTATTGCCAAGGTCGAGCGCATAATAAATTCTTGTTTCCGCTGTGTGCTCGTCGAAAAGGAACTGATTCCCTTCGGCTGCTTCATCCGGAAATGAAGTAGATCTGATGACCGGAAAGATCTGTTTTTCCCGGCCTTCAAGTGTTTGTTCTTCTCCCATTACTTTCAATGCTTCTTCCACATAATAAACCACTTCGTCAATCGCTTTTTCCTTGAGTGTTTCCCATTTTGCAATAATCCCGGGCAATTCTATCGAGATTCCTTTGCCTGTTAAAGCATTCTCGATACGAAGGACATCTTTTTTGCTATCAAAGCTGAAAGTCCGGTTATCCGAATCAAGCCGCTCCTTCAAAATGTTCTTCATTTTCTTTCCATCCATTTTCAAATTTGGTCCCTCCTTAAAAGAAAAGCGCAAGCGCCTTGCTCAGCCCCGACAAGCATAAGACGAGCATCTGTATGCGGAGCGATCTTCTCCCCATCAGATGATTGGCTTATGACCTCGAGGGGCTAGGCGCTGGAGCTAGACACCCAGTACACATTGAAAAAGTTATTTTCTTTTCTTGTAGAAAAGCGCAAGCGCCTTGCTCAGCCCCGACAAGCATAAGACGAGCATCTGTATGGGGAGCGATCTTCTCCCCATCAGATGATTGGCTTATGACCTCGAGGCCGACTAAGACCGCCACGTCCTCATGTCTTCGTCGGCACTAGCACGTCCTGTGCGTCGGGGCTAGGCTGCTTGCGCTAGACACCAGTACACATTGAAAAAGTTATTTTCTTTTCTTGTAGAAAGGAACGTCGACTAACACCCGCCACGTCTATACTGATCAAAAGATAAATTGCCCCCATCGGTTGACGGGGGTGAACCCATTATAATGATTGAATGAAATCTTCAATTTCCTCTTGTGTTTTACGGTCCTTACTGACAAAACGTCCTAATTCTTTGCCATCCTCAAAAGCAAGGAAGCTTGGGATTCCAAAGATATCATTGGCCGAGCATATATCAATGAACTTATCACGGTCGACGTATACGAAATCATATTCCGTATGATTACTTTCTATATCAGGAAGGACAGGTTCTATCGCACGGCAATCAGGGCACCAATCTGCCGAAAATAAAAAGATATGCTTGCCTGTATTCTTCATTTCATCAAATTGTTCCATTGATTCCAATTGTTTCATTTCTATTCTCTCCTCATCATCTCTATCATTTAATCGTTAATGCTAGTGTTAGCAAATACTATTTTGATGATACCAGACAAGCTTGAACCAGACCAATAATGCAACTTGAAATCCGAGTCTTTCATCATTTAACCCGCTTCAAACGTTTTTTTCGGTTCAATTACTTTTTCGATACTCCAACCTTAAGCCTATTCCTATCAAACTTCTATTGTTTTGATGAGGATTAAATTATATAATATAGTAATTATTTCATTTTCTTAAATGCTGCTATTGAATCAGCAGGGCAGGGGATGCAGGCCGCGGCTTTGCCGTTCCAATCTGTCGTTTCCCAATTTAATCTGGCAAACAAAAAAACGATGAACACAAAAAAGAAGTTTCCGGAATGAAAGAATAGGAAAACTAACTAAGTATAAGAAACACATCAAATGAGTATGGAGGCGTTATTATGAAAATGACCGTTTACTTAGCAGGAGAAATTCATACGAATTGGAGGAATGAATTGAAGGAAAAAGTGGAAGCATTGCAGCTTCCGCTGGATTTTGTCGGTCCGATGGAAGACCATGAACGTTCAGACAATATCGGCGAAGAAATCCTAGGCTCCCAGCCTTCGAGCATCCTGAAAGATGCTTCGGCTTCCAGTGTGAATAATCTTCGCACCGAGCTGCTTATGAAGAAATCAGATCTTATCATAGCCCTGTTCGGCGAGAAGTATAAACAGTGGAATACAGCAATGGATGCAAGTGCTGCCGTATCTCTCGGAAAACCGCTGATCCTGATCCGGCCGCAGGAACTGCATCATCCGCTAAAAGAGCTTTCCCGCAAAGCGAATGTTACGGTTGAATCCGTAAACCAGGCTTTAAAAGTCTTGTCTTATATCTTTGATTAAAAACGAAAAAATCCTTGTCAGCTTATTATCCTGACAAGGATTTTTTATGCAGCTTTCATTTTTTATATTCATATTGGCCTATGAGCATTTTCATACAAAAGCTGGCCTTCCAGTATAGTTTAACTAATTCCGAAAGCCAGCAATCATTCACCCGTTATTTCTGATACTTGCCACTGTCGTTTTATCACATCCCCTTACAAGCTTGCCAATCAGCTCGCGTGCTGCGGCGTAATCATCCACATGGATCATCGCTGCATGGGTATGAATGTAACGGGAACATATGCCGATCACCCCGCTCGGTACTCCTCCGTTTGCGAGATGTACTTTTCCAGCATCCGTACCGCCCTGGGAAACGTAATACTGGTAAGGGATTTGGTACGACTCAGCGGTATCGAGAATAAATTCACGCATGCCGTTATGGGGCACCATGGAACGGTCAAGAATACGCAGTAAGGCCCCCTTGCCAAGCTGGCCAAATTCTGATTTATTTCCAGACATATCGTTTGCCGGACTGGCATCCAACGCAAAGAAAATATCAGGTTTAAGCATAAAAGCAGCTGTTTCGGCGCCTCTTGCCCCCACTTCTTCCTGGACAGTCGCACCTGAATACAAGGTATTCGGCAATGTTTCATCTTTCAGGTCTTTCAACAACTCGATCGCCAGACCGCATCCATAGCGATTATCCCATGCTTTAGCAAGGATTTTTTTCTTATTTGCCATCGGGGTAAACGGAAAAACAGGGACAATTTGCTGGCCGGGCTTAACACCTATCTTAGTCACATCCTGCTTATCATCAGCACCAATATCGATCAGCATATGTTTGATATCCATCGGCTTAGAACGCTGGGCTTCTTCAAGCAAATGCGGCGGTGTAGAACCAATCACACCGACGACCGGGCCGTTGTTCGTTATGATTTGTACTCTTTGGGCCAGCAGCACCTGGCTCCACCAACCGCCCAGAGTCTGGAAACGAATCATTCCGTTTTCTGTTATTGATGTAACCATAAAACCCACTTCATCCATATGCCCAGCGACAAGAACCCGCGGTCCTTCAGAATCTCCTTTTTTGACGCCAAAAATTCCGCCCAGATTGTCCTGGACGATTTCTTCTGTATACTTCTCCAGCTCCGATCGCATGAATTTTCTAACAGCATGTTCATTTCCGGGTGCGCCAGGCAATTCCGTCAAAGTCTTAAATAGTGTTAACGTTTCCTGATTCAATTCATCTCACTGCCCCTTAATCAAAACGATTTTATGTACATCTTTATTTTACAGAAAATTATTGTCGGTTACTATTCTTTAACTGGTTGATCTTTCGGTGCTAAAAAATAACTCCTGTTGTTAGTCAATCCTTTTATTCTTTTGTATACTAGAAGAAGATTATTCAATAACTATTTTGGAGGGGAATAAGTATGAATTGGAAAACCTTGCTGCTCGGTGCGGTAGCGGGATTCGCCGCAGGATATGCTGGAAAACAAATATGGGAACAATCAGGTAATCCTTCTCCTGAAAAAGTGCTGGAAAATGTTAAATCCGCTGTCAAGAAAGATGGCAAAATCTATGGTTCCTGGATCCTCATGAAACCGGAAACCTATGAAAAATTCGATTTGGATTACCAGGTGTACAGAGGCGGCATTACCCGCCATAACGAGGGCAAGCGGGAGCAATTCGAATTTGTTGCTGATGCTTCCACAGGCACGGTAATCGACTTCACACACAAAAACATCTGAGACCTAAAAACAGGTGGCCCTATAGGGCCACCTGTTTTTACACCATCATTTGGCAGGCTTCCTCTTTTTCTTTTCAGCCAAATATTTAGCGTATAGGACTGCATTCCTGGCAACATCCAATTCACAATTAAATATGACAGGCGGACCTGGTCTCCAATTTACTTCAATCACCCACAATTTTCGATCCTCATCGACGCCTACATCGATGCCTAATTCATCAAACGATACATCATCATATAAATTATCAAAGTGGTTGGAAAAACTTATGGAGAACTGCTCAAGCTTTCGTTTCATATCATACCAGGCATTTTTGTACTCTTTTTGTAAAAATTCATCAAAGAAACCGGTATAGCCGCCGCTACCCATATTTGATGTAATCGTACCAATTGGACCTATCCGTGGAAAAATAGAGGTAATAGTCCATTTGCCTTCCCCATTTTTTTGCACATGCAAACGGAAATCATATACCTGACCCGATTTCATTTGAAAAGTAAGAAATCGTTGGACTACATATTCTCGTTCTTTCATTTTTTGAGACACCAAGTTTAGCATCTCCTCTTTATTGGATGTTGAGATTTGCCCTGACTCATTAATTGTGTATGTTCCCTTTCCGGTTTTTTCAATAAAAACAATACCTTCGCCTTGATGTCCAGACGCTGGTTTAATAATTACTTTTTGATAAAGGCCAAGCATGTCAGTCAATTTTTTGGTATTAGTTAACTCATCTGTAGGTATCAGGTATTGTTCAAAATCCTTTCCTCTTTTTATTTTGTGATATACATGTAATTTATCTCCGACGTAATGACTTGTAACTGGGATCCTTTTGTATAAATAACGGATAATATCGTCCTGTTTATCACTTACCGGATAACGCGCATTATAAATCACATCAGGAAAAGGAAATTCTTTATCTATCCACTCACCGTTTTCATAAACTTTTCCGATGATTGTTTCGGTATCGATATTGACTTTTCCTGGCGTAAAGTAAAAAAAGTTCACGCCTTCAGCCTTTGCAACAACGGAATAGGCATAGGCTTTTCTCACTTTTTGCGGATCAGTTCGATGATGAAGCATGCCAATTAAGGTCATAACTGCTATATCCCACCTTTTTTATAATGCCTTTACATAAAAATATTAAAAGGGGCGTTTTTGTATTCCTATTTTTCTGTTTTTCAAGAACCATTATTGTCCTAAATTTATATCCTACCTTATGCAGACAGTGAAAAAATTGGCATATTTGGGTGGGATAAATAAATTATGAACACGATTATTTTTGTAGGTACTAATAAATCAGGGTCAACCAGAGAAGCGATTAGAGCAGCGGAGCGTCTTGGTTTTTTCACAGTGTTATTAACTGATAAACAACAATTTGTGCAGCAAAGGTTAGAATTTCCTGACGTACATCAAATGATTTTCACAGATTTGTCGAATTACGAGTTATTAAAAGAAAACATCATTAAGTTGGAAAAAAGGGGGAATATAATCAAATCCATTCTAAGTTTTATAGACCCTTATGTTCATCTGGCAGCAACTTTGGCCGAAGAATTCTGTACGAGTGTTGTCTCATCCCATTCTATTCTGAATATGGAAGATAAAGTGTTAACACGAAACCTCCTTAAGGATTTTTCTATGTCGCCTTACTTTTCTATTTATTCACCAAACGATTCCTTAAGAACTTTTATCCACAAACAGACCGGGCATTTACCGTTAATTGTAAAGTCACCTGTCTCAGCAGGATCAAAAGATGTTCTATTGGCGAATAATAAAATTCAATTAAGAATGTCGATGAAAAGATTATCAAACAAGTATGAAGACACACCTATTTTAGTGGAGGAATATTTAACGGGCCCTCAGTATTTAATTGAAACATTAGTTCATGATGGTAAAGTGCATATTGTCGCGGTTATTAAACAGGAAATTACCTTTCAAAAACGTTTTATCGTAACGGGTTATAGCTTATTATCAGATATAAAAAAACAAGTATATGATGATATTTACGAAACAGTGAATGCGATTGTGCAGGCTTTTCGAATGAAAAATGGTGCTTGCCATTTTGAAATGCGTTTCGTACAAGGAGAATGGAAACTAATTGAAGTCAACCCGCGGATTTCAGGAGGTGCGATGAATCGCATCATTGAGGTCGGATATGGAATTAACTTGATAGAAGAAACGATTCAGTTATTCCTGGGGAATACACCCAATCTTACTAGAAAACATAGTAAGTCCGTATATGTCCATTATATAACTGTAAAATCCGAAGGAAGGCTGGTTAATGTGACAGGTGTGGCTCGTGCTTCAAGATATCCTGGAGTTGAAGAAGTTTTTATAAAACCGCGGCAGGGAAAGATACTCCGCCCCCCATTATCCATGGGTGACCGTTACGGATACGTATTAGCTTCCTCAGATGTTGAAAAAGAAGCGAAGAAAGCGGCTCAGGAAGCAGCTAAGCAAATCCAGTTTAACCTTGAACCGATATAGACATTCCGAAGCATGAAAAAATTCTTTGTTTCCTACGAGGCATCTATCCAAGCAAGCCACGCCAAAAATGCATATTTGTATATATGGACAAAATAACAAATTTAGGGGAGATACGTTAATGAGAGAAAAAAAAGTGTTTCGCAATTATCAAGAAATAATGGATCTAGCACCTGATTCTAACATAAATCAAACATTAGGAACGCTACTAATTATTTCTAGTATTAAAAAAATATTCGGTAATTTTGATGTAAGAGATTTTAATTATCAATATGGCGACTATAAAGACTATGACGATTATAAAGACTATGACGACTATAAAGACTAACCATTTTAGCGGAGTCCCTATCAGGGACTCCGCATTCTTTTTCCTCCATTAGCTTTTTGGTAATGAGCCTTTATTTTTTCATTGCTCTCTATAAAGAAACAGCTAAATGAATATTATTGAAAATGCGCTTCGAGCCGGTAAATCCTGTTTCCCTTTTGCGAGAATCGTTCCTCGTACTCCGTCATAATGTTTCCTTGATAATCACTATTGTGGAAATCTAAACTTACATATGTCAGCAGCATACCATACCGTGAAATGCTCATTAGCGAGGATTCAAATAATCCCTGATTATCCGTTTTAAAATGAACCTCCCCTTTTTCTGGAAGGATGCTCTCATAGACCTTTAAGAATGTTTCATATGTCAGACGGCGTTTTTCATGGCGATTTTTCGGCCAAGGATCAGAAAAGTTTAAGTACACCCTTGATACATCGCCCTTCGCGAAAAACCCATGCAAGTCATTGGCATTTACATTCATCAGCTTCACGTTTGGCAAATCAGCCTCAATAAGCAGATCAAGTGCCGAAACAATCACCCTTTTGGCAAGTTCGATTCCAATGAAATTAACATCAGGATGTGCCTTTGCCATTTCTGTGATAAAACGGCCCTTACCCGTTCCTACTTCTATATATAACGGATTGTTATTTTCAAATACTTCTTTCCATTGCCCTTTGTGGCTTTTTGGCTGTTGAATCACATATTTTGGATAGTCAGCTAATTTTTCTTCAGCCCAGGGTTTATTCCTTAAACGCATTGATGACACCCCTATTTTAATTATATCTTTCACACCATACCATGGAAAATGCGATACCTGCAAGGACCGTCTTAGTGAACCTTGAATCCGGACTTTCTTACAGGCAATGGTTCCATCAAAAAAACCGCCGCATGATAAGTGCTGACGGTTTTTATTACAATTGGGAGTATAAATGTGTCCACTAATCACACTATAAAAAAGACAGTAATCATTCTTAAGAAAGGGTGTGCGCAAATGCCGCTTTCTCACCAGGATCAAGTTTCTTTATTAAAAGATATATTAAGCAATCAACAAAGTGACGCTTACGGATCTATTTCAGAATGCGAGCAGGTGGAACGGCTGGTAAAATCGTTAATGGTTAATACTGAAATTAATCATAATGTAAAAACAGTTTTGGAAGAAATCTATCGATATAGCCAGGATGGAATCAATGCATCTAGTTTGGATGCACATATCACGGCTCATAAAAACCAGCTGTCCGGATGGGTCGATGATATCGATCAGCTTTCCTGATCGTCTTGAAGGATTGAATGAATATGTTGAACAAGGCGGTCCATTTCCTCTAAACGATTTTTGTCTTTATGCCATTGGATCGAAGACAGCGCCTGGGCAATCACATGCCATTTCATCCGCATTTCCAGCCCGGCATCAAGGGTCCGGCCATACCGGCCCAGCCATGCGCGCCAATCCTTTTTTGGTATATAGGAATGCAGCAAAACGCCAAGATCGATGGCTGGATCGGCGATGATAGCACCATCCCAGTCGATCAGGAACAATGCTTCTTCGTCTGATATCAGCCAGTTATTGTGATTCACATCGCCATGGCAGACAACCAGTTCATCACATTCAACCAGCAGTATATGATTTTGTAAAAAGGCGACGGCCTGATTTACTGCCGGGATCTTAACAACATCCTGGTCAAGGCTTGTTTCTATTTGTGTCAATATACTTTCGGGCCTTAAAGGAGACTTTCCCAATCTTTTCAGCATAGACAGCAATGGCTCGGATTTATGAATTTTCTGGAGCAGCTTTGCAACCTGCTCTTCATTCATCTCCTGATGGGAAAGCTCTCTTCCATTTAACCAATGCTGTGCAGTGATTACATCCCCATTTTCAAGGCGCTTTGTCCATACAAGCTTAGGGACGATTCCTTCGGCTGACAAAACCGCCAAAAAGGGGGATGTATTCCGTTTCAGAAAAAGTTTCTGCTCTTTATCTTTAAGGGCAATGAAGGCTTCTCCGGTAGCTCCTCCAGCGGGAACTATTTCCCACTCCTGACCTAATAAATGTTCCAAAAGTGTCACCTTCAATTTCTTCGCATCAAATAAAAAAGACAGCCATTGACGATTTTACAACAGCTATCTTATTAAATTTTAGTTGAATAGCCGTTTCTTAGTCAAGTAATATCACGATTTTCTAATAGGAAAAACCCACATAACCCATCCTATCACTTTTACTCGCCAAATGCGATTTCAACTCACCGGTGTGCTTGATTTCCGGATTCATCTGCTAGGGCTCCTTCGAAAGGATCCTCATCTTATAAGGTGCAATTGCAGCGTACACTTTCGAATTACCGACAATCTCTCCGTCAGCCTGGATCCTCACCGGCTTGTCAGAAGTAATCTCCATTTCTCTTCCTAAAAAGGATGACACATTTTTGAGACGCAGATGGCCGCCCCATAAGACAGTCAAAAAGACAAATAAGAGTTTGATATGCGGGATATCATGGACAGCTATCAAATTGAACCGGCCGTCTTCATACTCGGAACGCGGGGAAATCTTGATCCCGCCGCCGAAATAGGATTGATTGGAGACGACGATGAACCAAACCTTCCTGAATATATGCTTTCTTCCATCAATCGTCACAGTCATATCTGTCCGTCTGTAGGTAAACAGCTTCTTCAGGAAAGAATAAATGTACACCAGTTTTCCTATCTTAAAAAAGTTAAACCATTTCTTCGAGGCGGAATGATTCACATCGTATGTAATTTCGGCATCGATCCCGATTCCAAAACTGTTGATAAAAAAACCCTTCGTTTCTTGCGTCTCCAAATAGCCAATATCGACTTTGCTGATTCTCTTTTCGGACTGGCTTAAAATCAGCGAGAGTGCATCCTTTTGGCTGTTTGTCTGCTGGATTCCGCGTACATAATCATTCCCCGAACCAGCCGGGATGCATGCAATAATGCCGTGAGGATAGCCTGCTGCCCCATTAATGACTTCATGCAGTGTCCCGTCACCTCCCACTGCTATAATTGTTGTTTCCCTGTCTGTTTTCGAGAGAATATCAATTGTAATTTGTTTTGCATGGCCTTTATCTTGCGTATGAAATGCTTGATAAGCAATGTTTTCAGCGAGAAGCCTTGTTTCGACTTTCTTCCAAATCTTGAGGCTGCGATTATTCTGGGCAGCAGGATTGATAATAAAGTATAAATCTTTCGCAATACCTGCCCGCTTTAATAAGGCAGCATCAAAACCTGTTTCCTTCTTCTGTAACATCCTCATCCACATCCCACTCCAATCGTCTGCTCGAAGTCGTTTGGCAATAATCAAGCATTGCCTGGGCCGCTTTTAACTGCTGATGCTTTATAGGTGCAGACAGATTTCGCATTTTTTGGAACCATTCGGGGAACGTGCGCTTGTCGAGAAGCATCACACCATAAGGGGCGAGAGGGTAATCGATATATCCGTTCCTCGAAAGGATTACCTTTTTTATCGGCAAGCTCACGTCATATATTGAGAAAAGCTGTGCTGCTATTTTTTCCATCCTGTCTACGGCAAGCATGGGGTTTAATAGCTTCTTATCTTCACGCGAATGATGTCTTTTCAGCCAGAATCTTTCATTGGAGCCGATAAAAGCCGCGTCCTCTTCGGCTTCGAGAAAGGTAATACACCAGGCATCTGTTGGGCTGATCAAAAGGATATCAACCTCGACCGGAGCATTTTTTAACAAAAAAACAGGTTTATATAATAATAGAAAGGTATCGGGAAAACGCTGCAGAAAGAATCGAAGCTTCTCATCCAGGAAGAATGACTGATCAATGTATGATTTCTCGTGAATCGTCGAGCTTGCCCACTTCATCTGAAAGCGGAGCAACTGATTCAAAAAGGTTTGTTTTAGTTCATCAACGCTATTTACAAGCGACCCATTTTGAAGGGAAAACAGATTTTTCTCTTCTGTAGAAACAGGTTTTTCTTCTGCAAAGTTTTCATCCTTTTTTTCACCGCGTTTAAAAACCCCTTTTACCTTTTCGACAAAGCCGGAGTTGGCATCCGTCAACCATTCTTTTTCCGGACTTTTGGCTTTCTTATGGGAAAACTCCTGTTCCATTTCCCCCGCAAGGTAGGCCGCCTTCAACTTCTCCCATTGCTGATTCTTCAGGCGAACAAACTGCATCGGATAACGATATATATCCTGTTCATACCTCGAAATATAATCCTGCAATTTAATTAGCTGTCCCATCGTGATCACTACCCGTCTCTTTTATCTAGATTCAGCACAGTTATCTCCCGGTCGATACTCAGCCGGCTTTTTGATTTGTTGTTAAATTTGAATTTCCGTTGCTGAAATTCAGATTTCGTTACTAAAAGACGATAACCCATTTACTTTAACGGTGTTGTAAAGATCGCTTCATATGACGGAGAAGATCCGATATGCGTTTGATAAAGCGTCACCGCTGATGCAGTGAAGGAATGGCCTCTTGATGCGAGGCCTGCCTTCTCCTGAAGTTCTTCAATCGAAAAAGGCCGTTCGCCTATGTATTTTCTCGCTATGGTAATATGCGGCTTAAACAGTTTTTTATCCAACGAGAAACCAGCTTCCAGGCAAGCATTGTACACATTTCTCTGTATTTCAAACAGCCGTTCCTGAACCGCTGTACCACTCCAAAGGATTTTTGGGAAATCCTTGCTGCCAAACGTACCAATCTGAAAAAGCGTAAGCGGGAAAGAACCTTCCTCTGACAAGGCTTCCTCAACAAGCTGTATCGATTTCTTTTTCAGATCGTCAGGTGCGTTTCCAAGAAAAGCAAGGGTGATATGATAATCCTCTTTATGAAGCCATTTTTTGAACGGGAACTCCGTCCTGATTTGCTCCGTAATCTCATAAATATATTCTTTCGTTTCATCGGGCAATGTCAAGGCAAAGAAAAAGTGAGTATTCGAATTCATATTTATACCTTCCTTTTTTTCCTTTATTCATTTTATCATAAACATATCTTTCCATCTTTATTCTTTTCAGAAAAAAACCCTGCTGATGGATTCTGCAGGGACATTAATCTCATTTATAAATGTAACTGTTGCTTCGAGCCGCATTGTTTTGCTACTTCATCCTGAAATAATTTCTGAAGCTTCCTTGTAAATGGACCGGGAGTGCCGTTCCCGACAGCTTTGCCATCAATTTCAATAACCGGAAGGATTTCCGCAGTTGTGCTGGACAAGAAGACTTCATCTGCTTGCAGGAGTTCTTCCGTGGTATAGGTTTGCTCCGAAAAAGGAATTCCATTATCCTTACAAAGCCCGAGCATTACCTGTCTTGAAATTCCATTAAGAATCAGGTTCGTAGCCGGGTGTGTTTTCACTTTTCCATTGATGACGATTGAAACATTGGATGAGCTGCCTTCAGTCACTATCCCGTCACGGTGCTGCAAAGCTTCGAAGCAGCCTGCATCTGCCGCCTTTTGTTTCGCAAGGATATTCCCAAGCAGGTTCAAGCTTTTTATGTCACAGCGAAGCCAGCGGATATCTTCTGTTAAAATGGTTTTAACACCTGCAGTGGCATTTTCCGAAGAATGAAGGATTGGTTTCGTATAGGCTACATACACAGAATCGATTGCAGGTGCCGGGAAGGCATGATTCCGTGGCGACACCCCTCTTGTAAATTGCATATAGATCATCCCGTTTTCCAGTTGATTTTCCTGAATCAGCTGTTGCAGATGTCCTTCGATCTCTCCGGCCGTGAAAGGGATGGCCAACGAAATGCTTTTTGCACTGGCCATTAGGCGGTTTAAATGTTCCTTACTTGTAAACAGCTGCCCGTTATAGACCCGGATTACTTCGTAAATTCCATCGCCAAATTGATAGCCGCGGTCTTCAAAATCAACTTTTATGTCTGTTTTCAAAGTAATCTTACCGTTTAAAATCACTTTTTCCATAGCAAATCCCTCTCCCTGGTTTATTTATTTTGCCAATTCATAGATGGCACGGGCATAGATTGCAGCTGTCTTCAACATGTCATCTATCACAATATATTCATCTTTTTGGTGAGCGATATCCTCGTTGCCAGGGAATAAGGGCCCGAATGCCACCCCTTCTTTGAGCGATCTTGCATAAGTACCGCCCCCAATCGCCAGCAAGTCAGCCTTTGTTCCTGTTTCCTCTTCATAAACCTTTTGAAGTGTTTGAATCAGAAAGCTATCCCTCTTCACATGGTGGGGTTCAGAATTGGAGTGTGACAACACATTGAAGCCTAGCTTTTTCAACGTATGCTCAAAAGCTTTCTTGCCTTCCTCCCATTTGTATGTAACCGGGTACCGCATAGAGAAGCTGACACTTCCGCCTTTTTCGTTAGAGTAATTGAAAATTCCTGCATTGAGCGTCAAATCGCTGCTAATATCATCCGCATAAGCAATGCCTAGCTTGCTGCCGCGGGAATCACCGAATAAGGAATCATGTACGAAAGTAAAGTAATGTTTTGCTTGTTCCGAAACATCGAGCCCAGATAAAAACGCAGACAAATATAAACCCGCGTTTATTCCGCTGTCTGGCAGAGACCCGTGGGCCGAAGCTCCTTCAAGCTCAAGAATGACTTGATCCTGTTCCAGAGTTGCTTTTCCATTCAGGGAATGCTTTTGCTTGAACAGCTTGAACTGCTCTGCGATTTCTACCTGTCTCGCCTTTGCATGGACACGGGCAATTGCATAATCCGGTACCATGTTCGGTCTTCTGCCTGATGAAAACTCGACTACATCCAGCTCAGCCTCGGATGCGTGGGCCGCTTCATCGATTTGTTTGATCGTAAAATCCCAGATTCCTTTTTCCGCATAGATGATCGGGAAATCCGCATCAGGTGCAAATCCAAGAGCCGGCATTTCTTCTGTTTCGAAGTAACGCTCCACACATCGCCAATCTGATTCCTCGTCAGTACCGATGATCATACGGATGCGCTTATGTAATGGAAGCCCCAGCTCCTTGACGGTTTTCATCGCATAATACGCTGCCATGGTCGGCCCCTTATCATCAATCGCGCCGCGGGCAAATATCTTACCATCCCTGATTTCGGCAGCATAAGGGTCCGAACTCCAGCCGTCTCCCTCCGGAACAACATCGACATGGCAAAGGATGCCCAACAGCTCGTCCCCCTGCCCCATTTCCAGATGTCCGGCAAGGTTATCGACATTCTTCACTGTAAAGCCGTCTTTTTCACCCAATTGAAGCATGAAATCAAGCGCTGCCTTGACCCCTATGCCTAGCGGAGCATTATCAGCTGTGTTCTCCTCATCAAGCACACTTTTAATCCGGAGAAGGGCCTGTGTATCCTTTAATAAAGATTCCTTCCGATTTTCTATTTCTTCTTGCCAATTGATTTCGGTCACGAACGACAACTCCTATTCTTTAGATAAGCTATTTCTATTTTATCACTACTTCCCTTTATTTCATGCTTAGAAGAAATTTATCTCGGCCATTAAAACCCATGAACGGATCTTTAATTATATGTATCAAGAGGGATTATATCCTGCATACAACTTGAATCAGCTCCTTCAGCATGATGTAAGCCTGACTAAAAAGGCTTTATCATCAGAAAAGTAAATCTGCCACCTGTGTTTAGCGGCCATCTTGTATGTCGAAGGTTGCTTCTTCGCTCACTCACATGAGAAGCATAAGTGATGCCGACGCATAAAATGCTCCGGTTCTTTGCTTGGTTTCCGGCCCATTGTCCTCTGCATCAAGTTCAAAAAAAGTCGATTTCTTCTGAAAAAAACAGTAAAATTCACTTTCTTTGCCGAATGGCCACTTGTTTTGTCATTTATAAAGGAAATAAAAAGGAAAAAGAGAATGTGTGAATTTAAGAGGTGAGGAAAATGAATACAAGTACTGTTTCGAAATTATTGGACGTTTCGCCAAGCACCATAAAACGCTGGATAAAAGAACTTCAGCTGGATATGGAGCGCAATGATCTTGGCCACTATTTGTTTTCAGAAGAAGATATTGAGCTATTAAAACAAATACAGGAGAAGCTATGCAGCGGAATGGTCCTGCAGGATATCGTAATTACTAATGAAAAAGTCCGCAAAGGAACAGTGAAGGACCATATCAACGAATCCGGTCTCGAAAAGCTGGAAGTACAGGTTAGCGAGTTGGAAAAAAGATTGGATACCAAAGCGGATGACGTCGCTTCTTATCAAATTTTGCAGCATCGGCGGGAAATTGAGGAATTGCAACAGGAAGTAAAATTGTTGAATGCACGTTTAGAAGCTTTAGAAAAGAATCAGGAGGAAAAGAAGAAAAGCCGTCCTGCAGACTTATTGGTTTTTGACCAATCCAAAGCAATGCCAAAAACAAAAAAGAAAAAACTGTTATCTATGCTGTTTGGTTTTTAAGGATGATATGTTTTTTACCTTATCCCACTGTCCAGAAAATCCAGATGTCCATTTAACATAAAAACCATTTTAAGGAGATAAAAGGAAAACAAAAGCTGAATCCTCCTACGCTAAGGGGAATCAGCTATATTTTTTTTGATGTAAACACCTCGAGGCAAGGTTTTACTATTCTAATGGGTTCTCACCGTATAGCTTCCATAGGCGGGGAAATTTGTTGCATAGGCCTTCCTCATCATCCTTTACACAGCAGTTCTTCAGCCGGGATCCTTTTGCACCAATCGAACCAATCTTCTCTTACATCCCAGTTGTATTGGAATAATGTTAACATGATCAACTCTCCTAAACATTAATAAAATTAAAACAAAAATAATACTATTAACAAAGCTACCCCTGCAGTTAACACAGCAGGAATCAAGAAAATCATAACAGCATGATGTTTTGCTTTCAAATATGCTTCTCTACCCTCATATTTTTTTGTAAAAGGATGGGTGAGCAGCACTTTGTCGTAAATATTGGACAGCCAGATCGACATCATTATGATAAACCCTGCAAATACGGGAACTTTCAACCATAGCGACGGTAGCAGAAAAACGGCCAATAGGGTTACAGAAAGCAGTTGATAATAACTGAAAATAAAGCTTCCATTACGGAAGAAAACCTTGATAAACAATTCCAGAAACCCATTTCCCGGTGTACGCCTCTTGAAAATCTTCATCGAGTTCCGGAAGAGCAGCGGTTTCTTTCTTGTGATAATTTTAGGTTTTTCAACTTCCTTGGACAACATAAAGATCAGATTGATATATTTGACCCGTTCCTGGCCCTCAATTTCTAATTCATCATCGATATGAGACATTCTAATTGTTCTCGGAAAATATAGAAATATTGATGTTACAATCAGAAATGCAGCAACAACAATCAGTATGGTTGGGCTGAAGTTCCATAATCGAAAACAGACTGCTGAAGTGAAAGCTATTCATTTATGTAACCATTGATTGCATGATAGCAGTCATAGAGTGTCCCTTCCGGCCTTCCGCTAGAAACTCTGATTTCTTCTAATGTTCCACCAGCTTTAAGCTCTCCTCCGATAATTAGCAAAAAGCGGTCACATACTCTTTCGGCTGTATCAAGTACATGTGTGGACATCAAAATGCCCGCTCCCCGTTCTTTCTCCCGTTCAATTGTCGTTAACAGCAGTTTCATCGCGTCAGGATCAAGCCCGATAAAAGGCTCATCAATGATATAGATATCAGGACTTGTGATTAACGCCAATATAAGCATTGCCTTTTGCTGCATTCCCTTTGAATAGGTAGCCGGCAATTCGTGAATATGCTGATCCATCCGGAAGTTTTTCAAATAATAGGATGACCTTTCCTGTAAAATCTCTGAATCCACTTCTTCAACTGCCGCAATGAAATCAATGTGCTCCTGGAGCGTTAGTTCATCATAAAAAATCGGTCGTTCTGGTATGTAGGTATAACTTGCTCCATCCTGGAAGAAAACCTTTCCCTTCCAATGTTCAATTAAACCCAGCAACGTTTTAATGGTTGTGCTTTTACCGGCCCCATTCGGTCCGATTACACCAATTAACTCCCCTGGATTTAATTCAAATGCAATATCGCTAATCACAGACTTTTCGGCTTCATAACCTGCTAGTTTTATAGAAACATCCAATAGCACCATAAAACACCTCCATCTTATATACGACGCGCTAGCCAAAAAAAGTTCCAATTAGAAAATTCTCTATAAAAAAACCTATTCCTGCTTTATACAGAAATAGGCTCTATTTAGGGGACTATTTTGAAGAAAACTTTCTCCGTTTAAAACGATGTTTGGCATATAATTCCCAATGATAGCTCTTAAATGCCTGCCATCGCTCATAAATTTCGATAATGGCTCTTAAATTCTGATAATCGCTCTTAAATTTCTCTAATCGCTCATATAACTTAAAAAGGGGAAATCCAGCAAAGTATCTTGGTAGCCACGCATGAACTTCTCCCTACACACACATCATTTATCTATAGGAAAACTGGCCATCGATCATAAATTTGGCTGATAGCTCTTAAATTTCAATAATCGATCATAAATCTGAAAAGTGAAATATTGATTGATTCGATATCTTCAAAATTCCAAGTAATCGGAAGGATCTAATTATGAACTTTCCATTAACTTGGCTGCCTGGACGGCTAGGGAGCTGCTGTTTAATTTTGATTTCTTGGAACGAAATTTTTCGTCCCCCTGCATAATTTCTCGTTTTTTACATAAGAGTAAGAACAAGAAAAGTATAAAGAAGCCGACATTTCTTTACTATATAAACTTTTTCCTCCTGCTTAATTCCCGGAAATATAACAAGCATGTAAATATTTCAATGTTTTGTTAATTCGGTTGTTTATCCTAGAATTTTATGCGCTAAAGGAGTACAATAATAGCAGATGACAGCTTACTTTTTACAACTTGTTTCAAAGGAGTCCTGAGGTGGTATAGCAAGTACATATAGGTTGCTGAGATGCTTCCTATTTATCGGTTGTTTTCAATTCGTTTTTAAAATCATGTAAAAATGAATAGGAGTGATTTTTTGAAACCTTCAACAAATCGCATGTTAACCCGTATTAAATCCGTTTATATGTTCATTAGCAATAACGGTACGGTTTCTACTCAAGAGCTTGTAGAAGAATTTGGCATCACTCCTCGGACGATACAGCGCGATTTAAATGTGTTAGCTTATAACGAATTAGTAAAAAGCCCGAGCCGAGGTATTTGGACAACCACGAGCAAAAGAGTAAAGATGTCATCGTAAAACTGATAAACATGAATATACTACCACCTTATACGTTGTTTTTTAAATGAAATGAGGCAGACCAAAGGGCCTGCCTCATTTTTTTTCTTTCGTATATCCTGACTTCAGGTCATTAACTTCTTCATCCGTTAATTCACGGTACTGGCCAAGCTCCAATTCTTCATCAAGCTCAAGGCTTCCCATCGAGATCCGCTTTAAGTAAACGACTCGCTTTCCTACAGCTTCAAACATCCGCTTTACCTGATGAAACTTCCCCTCTGTAATCGTAAGCTCAATGTCAGAGCGAATTCCTGATTTAAGGATCTTTAGCACACCCGGTTTTGTCTCGTAGCCGTCATCCAGTGTTACACCATTTTCAAAAGCAATAATGTCCTCATCACCCACTTCGCCATCAATCACGGCGAAATACGTTTTTGGCACGTGTTTTTTCGGTGACAGCAATTGATGGGACAGCTGTCCATCATTAGTCAGCAGCAATAATCCTACGGTATCCTTATCCAGACGCCCTACAGGAAACGGTTCGAAAACGGCGTCCTCAGGCTCGAGGATATCAATCACCGTTTCCTGATGGCTATCTTCCGTCGCCGAGAGGACACTCTGAGGTTTGTTCATCATCAAATAAATAAATTCCCGGTATTCGACCGGGGTTCCATTTACGGTCACCATATCCCGTTCTGGATCAACATGCTCCTTCGCATCCTTGATTACCGTTTCGTTTACGATTACGGCGCCTGACTTCAGCAGCTTTTTTACTTCCTTTCTGCTTCCATAGCCTGTATTGGCCAATAACTTATCGATTCTCATAGCATCCTCCTGAAGAAAAAACCTTGCTGCTTAAAAAACAGGCAAGGTCTTTTTTATCGCTTTCCCTAGTATATCCTTTACGCTTTTAATTTCAATTTTTTTTGAAGTCTTTCAATCCGATTCCCAAATAACTTTTGAGCAAGTTGGGATTTGAGTGAAAGGATAAAGTACACGGCTGCGCCTGCAATCGCGCATACAGCGGTAATCAGAACCGCCTGGAACCTTGCTTCTGGATTCAACCCAAGAGTGAGCACGGATTCGACTCCAAAAACGACAATCATCATGATGACCGTAAACACAAACATTAACAGCGTCCTTCTGATCACAAGCTTGTACCGGTACCCGGTAAAGTAAGTAATGACATACATGTTGATCAAACAGGCAGCTAAATAACCAAGCGTAGTGGCATAGATTGAACCTTCTGTTTCAAACATTTTAATCAGCGGGATATTTAAGCTCAGCTTAATTAAAATCCCTACCAAAAGACTGAGTACTGTGAATTTTTGCTGGTTGATCCCCTGCAGGACTGCTGCCGTCACCGAGAATAATGTAAAAAAGATCGCTGTGGGTGCATAGGTTTGCAGAATGCTTATCCCTAATGAATCTACTCCTGATGGATCATAACCATAAAAAGCAGAATAAACCGGTTTCGCCAGCAATGACATGCCTGCAACAGCAGGAATCGTTAAAAACAAGAGGATCTGAAAAGCCTGGTTTAACTGAGCGCTAAAGTTTTCCATTTTATCTTCCACAAATGCTTTTGTTATTGACGGGACAATGCTCATGGAAAACGCTGTTGCGAGTGTCATTGGGATAATGACAAGCTTTTGGACTTGTACATTTAAAAGTCCCAGTGCATTTTCTGAAACAGCATCCAATCCTATCGATACCATTGCCCGAGTAAAGGTTAACGTATCAACAACCTGAAATAACGGCATCGCTATTCCGACAAAAATGAAGGGGATCGAGGAGATTAGGATTTCTTTGTAAATATCCTTTAATGAATAATCAAGCGTACCTCTATCCTCGAGCAGCAATTGGTCTAAATAAGGCTTCCGCCTTTTCCAGTAGAGTAACAGCACTGCCAGACCGCCGACAGCCCCGACTGTTGCTGCGAATGTCGCCACACTGATCGCGGTCACTAAGCTTCCATCCATGACTTTCAATACGACAAAGATCCCGCCTAACAAAACGATAATCCGCACTAATTGTTCCACTACCTGCGACACAGCGGTTGGCCCCATGGACTGATGGCCCTGGAAGTAGCCGCGGATCAGGCTCATAAAAGGTACAAGGATCAAGGCAAAGCTGACTGCCCTGATCACAGTGGTAATATCATCAGTTGAAACACTCTGCTCTTTGGTTACCGGAACAACGCCGGCAATTGCAGGAGCACTAATATATAATAATAAGAAAGCAAGAAAGCCGCTTGCAAGCATAATCTTTAAACCAGATTTAAACAGTTTTTGCCCAACTGCATATTCACCCAAAGCATTATATTTCGATACAAATTTGGAAACAGCTAATGGCAAGCCTCCAGTTGCAAGGCTGATAAACAATGTATATGGAACATAAGCAAATTGATAAAGATAGGCCCCTTTTGGTCCTACCATTTCATCAAAAGGTATTACATATAATAAACCGAGAACTTTAGACAAGACCATTCCAAGGGTCAAGATAAAGGTCCCTCTGAGAAGCTTAGATGACATACAATCCCTTCCTGCCTATATTCAGTTACGTTTACACGCTTTTTATCTTACCATAATTCCGTATGGTATCCTCAAGAAGTGTAGCAAAACTCCCTCATCCAAACAAGAAAATATTACTGGATTTTTGCAGCTGACAATTAGGCAAGCTGAGTAAACAGTAAAATTTTCACATAAAAAACGAGGAATCGATGCAACAAATGGGAAATTTGACCGATATAGAAGATATAGGAAATTTGATCTAACGATGAAGACGAACATTATATAGACAAGGAGAAAATACCATGTGGGACTTATACGAAATATTATGTTGCCAAATTGAACAAAAACGAGAAGAAATGCTGCTTTTGGAAAGAAGCCACGGAAGGTCTTCTTCCCAAGTTATTGATGCAAGCCAGCAGCTTGATCGCCTTCTTAATATGCTTTATGGTTTAAAAAATCAAAAAGTGATGGCAGGCGCAGCAAACGATTTAACCATACCTTTATAGTGTAGCTAATATTAGCATTGCCACATCTTCTGAGGATGTGGCAATATTTTTTTATATTTTAAATCGGCTGATTAGAGCCTGCAGTTCTTCAGCCATATGAGATAAGGAGGATGCCGAAGCACCAATTTCCTCCATGGATGCTAATTGTTCCTCTGTCGCCGCAGACACGTTCTGAGTTCCGAAGGCTGCCTCTTTAGCGATATTCGCTATCGTTTCAATAGAGCCCACGACCTGTTCTGTTCCGGCCGCCATTTGTTGAACCGCAGCGGAAACCTGCTCAACTTGCTCTGCCACTCCACTAATGGAATGCTGAATCTCATGAAAAGATTCCCCGGCTGTATGAACAACACCGATGCCTTCTGTTACTTCTTTTGTGGTTATTTCCATTGACTGGATAGCATTGCCTGTCTCTTTCTGAATAGAAGCAACCAAAACACCAATTTGCTTTGCTGAATCAGCTGATTGTTCTGCCAGTTTGCGGACTTCATCAGCTACGATTGCGAACCCCTTACCATTCTCCCCAGCTCTCGCTGCCTCAATCGCCGCGTTTAAAGCCAGTAAATTGGTCTGTGCTGCAATTGCAGTAATCACTTCTACAATCTTACCAATTTCGCCCGAATATTTCCCTAACTCTTTTACTGAAGTTGCTGAAGCGTTTACAGAGTGACTAATAGAGTTCATTTGCTTGACAGATTCCTGGATCGTCCGCTCTCCCCCGGAAGCCCTTGTTAATGTATGTTGAGCTGAAACGGAAACATTCTGCGCACTAACAGCTACCTGTTGAATTCCGTCAGAAAGCTCATTAACTAATTCTGACCCTTTATTCGCGTTTTCCACCTGCTTATCCGTACCTTCCGCCATATTTAGAATCGTGGAGGCAATTTGCTCTGATGCTTGTCCAGTCTGGTCTGCACTTTCTCTAAGTTCCGCTGAGGAATCGGACAGTTGGTCGGCCGATTGCCTTACCTCTAACAATAGGGAACGCAACGATTCAGACATTTTACTGAAACTGGCTCCCAGTTGGCCTAATTCATCCTTTGAATGAATGTCAACTTTTTCAGTTAAATCACCTTGTCCTGTTTTTTCAGAAATATAGACTAACCGTTTGAGAGGGCGGGTGATAGAGATCGTAATGAAGTAGACTAATAATCCACCAAGGAACAGAGCAATCCCAAGTACGAGAATTGTTTTATTAAAAATGGGCTCTGCTTCTTTTTCCACTTCATTGGCGAACATGGTTCCGCCCAGTTTCCACCCTGTTATCTCGTTAGTCTGAAATACCAACTTTTTAGGTTCATCGCCGTCATTGTAATCAAATTTTCCTGATCCAGCCTCGAACATTTTCCCTGACCAGTCCGTCTTTACTTCTTCGGAAGGTTTTATGGTAGGATGAACAATTGCTTTGCTTTCTTTATCCAAGATAAATGGGTATCCTTCTTTTCCGATACTGACTTGTTTGGTAATCTCAGATAATGTTTCTAGTTTAACTTCGCACCCCAATACTCCTGAACCATCTTTTATGACCTTTGCAATTCCTACAACAAAATCCCCGGTAGTTTTTGATACATATGGGCTTGTAATAATCACCTTACCTTTGTCCCTCATGGCTGCCGTATACCAGGGCCTTTCTCTTGGATCATAGCCATTAGGCATTTTTGATTGGGGAGAATTGATAAACACTCCACCGGTTGACCCGACGAACATGGTCGAAATCTCGGGATGCTTCGAGACGAAAGGATTTAAAGTATCAGTACGCAGAATATCTTGTTTGTTATATGTACTTCCTGTAATTTTCTCTGCAAGATAATCAATATTTTGCATCTCAGGTTCAATGAATCGATCAAGATTTGAACTTAAAAGCTTTACCGTCTCACTGGCAGACAACGTCATTTGTTCCGCAACTTTTTCTTTTGAAGTGGTGTAAGAGGTCCAACCAATTGTCAGACTCGGAATAAGCAAAATTACGGTAAAGGAAATGATTAACTTGGTTCTTATCGAGGATTTGAAAAAAGTAAGCATCATATCAGAATCTCCCAAACTTTTTTTTATTACTATTAATATCGGTAAGCTATTATAGAACTTTAGTATAGATTCAGGGGAGATTTTTACTTTACGATTATAATGTTTTAGGTCTGCATTTTTTCTTTATGGGCAATTGCTATATAATGAGGATACTGAAAATAAGACATAAAAGCGGTGATGTAGGTGAAGTATGATGTAATTGTAGTCGGCGGCGGTCCATCGGGATTGATGGCAGCGATCGCTGCAGGAGAAAAAGGAGCAAGGGTACTTCTAATAGATAAAGGTGAAAAGCTCGGCAGAAAGCTCGCCATATCAGGAGGCGGGCGGTGTAATGTAACGAACCGGCTCTCCATTGATGAAATCATTACACACATTCCCGGAAATGGGCGTTTTTTATACAGTGCCTTTTCGGAATTCAATAATGAGGATATCATTTCATTTTTTGAAAAACTTGGCGTTGCTTTGAAAGAAGAAGATCATGGCCGGATGTTTCCTGTAAACAATAAAGCGCAAAGCGTGGTTGATGCGTTGATTGACCGTATGAAGGATCTAAAAGTTACCGTTTTTACAAACTCCCCTGTTGCAGAAGTGATATACGAAAACGGAGAAACGGCAGCAGTACGGCTGAAGGATGGCCAATATTTCGAGACCAAAGCGGTTGTAGTGGCAGTCGGCGGCAAATCTGTGCCGCATACGGGGTCCACCGGTGACGGCTATGCTTGGGCAAAAAAAGCGGGTCACACTATTACTGACCTGTTCCCTACCGAAGTCCCGTTATTAAGCGATGAACCATTCATCAAGCAAAAAACATTACAGGGGCTTTCACTTAGGGATGCTTCCTTAAGTGTACTGAGTCCAAAAGGAAAGCCGTTAATCACTCACAAAATGGACATGATTTTCACCCATTTTGGGATTTCAGGGCCTGCAGTGTTACGATGCAGCCAATTCGTTGTGAAAGCGATGAAAAAGTGGGGACTTTCCCATGTGTCAATGAAACTCGATGCCCTGCCTGATCAAAATAAGGAAGAACTTTTTCAGCAAGTTATAAGAGAAGTTAAAGCTGAACCAAAGAAAGCGGTAAAAAATATTTTCAAAGGACTGCTACCCGAACGTTTTCTTCATTTTCTTCTTGAAAAAAGCGGCATTGATCTCCAGGAACAAGGGGGCGCTGTCTCCCACGATAAATTCCGCAGATTTGCAGAGCTTTGCAAGGACTTCCAATTCACCGTCAATGGAACCCAACCGCTTGAGAAAGCGTTCGTAACCGGAGGAGGCGTTTCGATCAAGGAAATCCATCCAAGGGAAATGGGCTCCAAATTCATGAACGGTTTATATTTTTGCGGCGAAATCCTCGATATCCACGGCTATACAGGAGGTTATAATATTACGTCTGCTCTTGTAACTGGCCGGCTGGCCGGCTTAAATGCTGCTACTTATACCAGTAAGAAATAAAAAATTAGCGTATATTTTGTCACTTATCAAACGAGGCGCTGCCAAGCGCAAAAAAGAGCAAAGCTTTGGATAAGCTTTGCTCTTTTTTATTAACTTAATAGGTTGGTTATCCCCAAACTTCTTTTGCTACATCGACGATAAATTTCAGTTTGCCCCATTGTTGTTCTTCCGTTAGCTTATTACCATATTACCATGGTGAGTTGAAGCGAATCCACATTGTGCGCTTAAACACAATTGTTCTAGCGGCACATATTGTGACGCTTCTTTAATGCGTGCTTTGATTGTTTCTTTGTCTTCTATTTCACCACTTTTCGATGTTACGATACCTAGGACGACTTGCGCACCGCCACTCGGAATATATTCTAACGGTTTAAAATCTCCTGAACGTTCATCATCATATTCTAAGAAGAATCCATCTGCTTTTTCTTTTGCTAGTAATGTTGGCGCGATAAGTGAATAACTTCCTTCAAACGCCCAAGTTGATTGATAGTTTCCACGGCATAGGTGTGTCGTCACGACTAAATCCTCAGGTTTCCCTTCTAAAACACCGTTTATTACTCGCAATGCTAAATCTATTAATTCATCCCTTGAATATGCACCATCACTGAACGGAATTACTTATAAATTCATACTCAAATAACGCTCCCCTGTGTCTGGTGCAATACAAAGGACTCTTTTGCCTTTACCTAACCGTTTTGCAACCTGGATGGCCGCGAATACCGCAGCACCCGCAGAAGGTCCGACAAATATTCCTTCCTCGCTTGCCAATCTTTTAAATGTATCGACTGCTTCTTCATCGGCTATTTGAATGATTTCATCGTATATTTCTGTATTTAATATATTCGGGACAAATCCGGGGCTTGTACCAACCAGTTTATGGGCACCTGGTTTACCTCCCGATAATACGGGAGATCCCGCAGGTTCAACAACTGCAATATATAAACCAGGAATCTTGTCTTTTAAAGTCTCCCCAGTGCCGGTAATGGTTCCTCCTGTACCGGCAGTGGCTACAAAAGCATCAAGCCGGCCGTCCATTTGGTCGAAGATCTCAAGTGCTGTTGTACTCCGGTGAATATCAGAATTTGCCTCGTTTTCAAATTGCTGCGGGATGAAACTTCCGGGAATTTCACGTTGCAACTCCAATGCTTTTTCGATGGATCCAGGCATCTTATTTTCGCTTGGCGTCAATACAACCTCCGCACCATATGCTTTTAAAATATTGATTCTCTCTTTTGTCATATTGTCGGGCATAACCAAAATCGCACGATAGCCCTTTGCCGCGGCAGTCATGGCTAAACCAATTCCCGTATTGCCGCTGGTCGGCTCAATGATCGTATCTCCCGGTTTAAGTAATCCCTCTACCTCGGCAACCCGGATCATATGATTGGCAGCACGATCCTTTACACTTCCTGAAGGATTAAACATTTCAAGTTTTACATAAACCTCTGCTGCATGTTCAGGGACCAACTTGTTGAGCCGGACGACTGGTGTTTCCCCGATTAGATCTGTGATATTATTGACAACCTTCATTTAAAAGCCAACCTCCATTATTAAATAAAAGAAAAACATTTCAATCGCAAGTATTGAAATGTTCCCTTGATGGAACCCGATAAAGGGCTTACTTTTTATAAACAACCATCGCACTGAAACAGTAAATTTGCTCCTCTTCTTCCTCAGCGGTTGCCGCAATATTATATTTGATATCGA
Organism: Peribacillus cavernae; assembly: GCF_003989135.1. Lineage (GTDB taxonomy): Bacteria > Bacillota > Bacilli > Bacillales > DSM-1321 > Peribacillus > Peribacillus cavernae. The sequence continues at coordinate 37,502 of NZ_RYZZ01000004.1, read as the reverse complement.
CAATCTGATTATCACGGATATCTTCAAGAAACAAATTCATTTCTTCCTCTAAGTCTTTTTCATGCTCATAATCAAACAGCTTTACTTGTATCATGGCTTTCCCCTGCCCTTTTTAGGAACAGGGTTGCCTGTTTTTATAAATTTTATACAGTTACTTTACAATCACTTCACCGTTCCAGTTCATCATGCCGCCGGCCATATTGCGCACTTTATAACCTTGATCCTGAAGGTAATAACAGACGTTCTGGCTTCTCCCTCCGGATCGGCAGATGAAAATGTATTCCTTGTCTTTATCAAAGTATTCAAGATTTTCGGGAATTTCGCTCATGCGGATGTGCTTTGCCCCTTCAATCATTCCATGTTGGACTTCATCATCTTCGCGAACATCCACTAATTCTAGCTCTTCCCCTGCCTCAAGCTTTTCCTCTAATTCATCCGTAGTAATGGTTTTTAACTCTTCCATATTGGCACCTCATATTTTACATTATAGTCCTTTCATTATACCAATAAGAGCCGCTCCAACCAAACTCTTTTACTTTTTACCGGTGTGTGTAACTATAATTTTCCCTTTCGTGCTGTTGCAGAATTCATAATATAGAAACTGATAACTAACACGAGAACGGCGCAGGTATACAAAAGGGTATGGACTGGATTATCATGATATACAATAATAAGACGGATCATTGCCGTTATGCCAATATACAGAAAGTAGCGCATCGGGAAGTGATAATTCTCCTGAAAATATTTTACGATCATAGCGATGAATTCGAAATACAAAAAGAAAATCAAAATCCTTTCAAGCAGCTTGTAATGAACCTCAACCCCTGGTTCAAAAATAGAAAATCGAATGAAATAGATGATTTCTTTTCCAAGTAATACACATAAGGTAGCCGCAAGTAAAACCAAGGCTGTATTTAAAGCGAACTGCAGAATTACCGATAGCCTTATATTCAGTTCTTTGTTTTTATTTTGTTCTATCATCAATCTTCCTCCCATTCCTTCCTTTGGTATCGTACTCCAACCATTAACGATTCATTCAGTGTAGAGGACTGCATAAAGTGCGGCTGCCCGTCGCACAAAAAATACACCACTCATATTAGTGGTGTATCAAGAAGTATGTCTATGTTAGTTAGCAACGATGTTGACTAGCTTGCCGGGTACTGCAATGACCTTTCGGACGGTTTTACCGTCAATTTGTTCTTTGATCGTGTCATCACCCATCGCAATTTCTTCCAGCTTTTCTTTTGTAATATCAGTCGGCACCATTAATTTCGTCTTGACCTTGCCATTGACTTGAAGAACGATTTCCACTTCATTATCGATAAGCTTTGCTTCATCATAAGCCGGCCATGTTTCGTACGTAATGCTCTCCGTGTGTCCAAGCTTTTCCCAGATCTCTTCGGTTATATGAGGCGCTACCGGAGACAGCATCTTCGTGAAGCCTTCGATGTACGCCTTAGGAAGCGTATCCGCTTTATACGCATCATTAATGAATACCATTAGCTGTGAAATGGCTGTATTAAACTTCAGGTCTTCATAGTTCTCTGTAACCTTTTTAACGGTCTGGTGATACACTTTTTCCAGCTTGCCGCTGTCATCATGGTCGACAATCCTCGAAGAAAGCGAACCATCATCGTCCACAAGCAGGCGCCATACGCGGTCAAGGAAGCGGCGGGAGCCATCCAGACCGTTTTCGGACCAAGCGATGGAAGCATCTAAAGGCCCCATGAACATTTCATACATGCGAAGAGTATCGGCTCCATGACTGGTGACCACTTGATCGGGGTTTACAACATTGCCTTTTGACTTGCTCATTTTTTCGTTATTTTCCCCAAGGATCATCCCCTGGTTAAAGAGCTTTTGGAACGGCTCTTTCGTAGGTACCACACCCATATCGAATAAAAATTTATGCCAGAAGCGTGCATACAATAAATGAAGCACTGCATGCTCCGCTCCGCCGATATAGATGTCGGCTGGGAGCCATTCTTTTAACTTTTCAAAATCGGCAATTGTCTCCTCGTTTTTCGGATCAATGTAACGCAGGAAGTACCAGCTGCTGCCTGCCCATTGCGGCATTGTATTTGTCTCACGGCGCCCTTTGCGGCCGTTTTCGTCTGTTACGTTCACCCAGTCAGTGATGTTTGCAAGTGGAGATTCCCCTGTGCCGGACGGTTTGATTTCCGTCGTCTTTGGCAGAAGCACGGGAAGTTCTGCTTCACTTACGGTTTCGACACTGCCATCTTCCCAGTGAACGATTGGAATTGGCTCACCCCAGTAACGCTGGCGGCTGAAGAGCCAATCGCGCAGGCGATACGTGATTTTCTTTTGGCCGATGCCTTTTTCAGCTACCCACTCAATCATTGTTTTAATTGCTTCTTCTTTACCCATTCCATCAAGGAAATCAGAATTAACGTGCTTGCCGTCGCCCGCGTAAGCTTCCTCTTCAATGTTACCGCCCGCAACAACTTCTCTGATCTTAAGGCCGAATTTTTGTGCAAATTCATAGTCACGCTCATCGTGGGCTGGAACTGCCATGATTGCACCTGTTCCATAACTCATTAGCACGTAATCCGCAATCCAGATTGGCATTTTTTCGCCGTTTACCGGATTGACCGCGTATGCTCCAGTAAATGCGCCGGTTTTATCCTTCGCTAAGTCCGTTCTTTCAAGATCGCTTTTATTTTTTACTTCATCGATATAAGCCTCAACCGCTTCTTTTTGAGCGGAAGTTGTAATTTTATCGACAAAAGGATGTTCAGGTGAAAGGACGGCATATGTCGCGCCGAATAATGTGTCCGGGCGGGTAGTGAAGACAGTAAATGTGTCATCATGCCCATCGATTGCAAACGTTACTTCAGCGCCTGCAGAACGCCCGATCCAGTTTCTTTGCATGTCTTTAATATTTTCTGGCCAATCAACCTCTTCCAGGTCATCGATTAAACGATCTGCATACGCCGTGATCTTAAGCATCCATTGCTTCATCGGACGGCGTTCAACAGGGTGGCCGCCGCGCTCACTTTTTCCGTCAATGACTTCTTCGTTTGCTAACACGGTTCCAAGCGCGGGGCACCAATTTACAGGTACTTCATCGATATAAGCGAGTCCCTTTTCATAAAGTTTCAAGAAAATCCATTGCGTCCACTTATAGTAGTCCGGATCGGTCGTATTGACTTCACGGTCCCAATCATAAGAGAAACCGAGGGATTTAATCTGGCGCCTGAACGTATTGATATTCTTCTCTGTGAATTCAGCCGGGTCATTTCCTGTGTCCAGAGCATATTGCTCTGCCGGCAGACCGAACGCATCCCAGCCCATCGGATGAAGCACTTTATAGCCTTGCATCCGCTTCATGCGGGACAAAATATCGCTTGCCGTATAGCCTTCCGGATGCCCAACATGCAGGCCTGCACCTGATGGGTACGGAAACATATCAAGCGCATAAAATTTGCTTTTATCGCTATCCTCATTCGTTTTGAACAACTTATGATCTTCCCAATATTTTTGCCACTTTTTCTCAATTTTCCAATGATTGAAACTCATAACCTTTTCCTCCTAATTCCTAGAAAAGCAAAAGCAGCCTGTTCAACCGCGACAGGCATAAGACACGCCGCTGGGGGAAATCCTGATTTCCAGAGCGGGATGGCTTATGGCCACAAGCAGCTGGGCGCTGTAGCTAGACACTAGTTCATATCGACAAAGCTTTCAACAATAAAAAACCCCTCATCCCAAAAAAGGGACGAGAGGATTATGTATTCCTTCCCGCGGTACCACCCAAATTGGCGACTGTTATATCGCCCTGCTCATTATCCGTAACGTGGACACTGCGTCAAGCATTACTTTGCTTCATGCCTGAAACTCAAAGGCGAGTTCACGATCAATCCCGGTTGGCTTGCACCCCCGCCAACTCTCTATACAGGCTCTAATCGTTACTGCTCCTTGTCATCATCATTTTTGCAAATATTTAATTATATATAGGTATTCTAGTAAATTTTATTCATAAAAGCAATAGCGGTTCGTTAAGATTATCGTCAGGTTTTCATTTATATATGCAGTCTCGGAAAGAAAAGTGCCCTTTTTTATGTTATTTAGCATCAAAACAATTTTTTTCTTTAAGCATATTTGCCTGAAATACTTTTTCTTTCATCCTTATAATACTAAACTTTTGATAAGATTAGGTGGATTCTAATTATTAAAAAACCGATCCAAATATCGATTCTGTATGCGATATCCGGATCAGTAACTGTTGATTTTGTTCTCAGCGGTTTAGGAAAGTCAAGTTATTCTGCATTTGTTGGAGCTGAAGCAACATTCTAATTAGCTGCTCTCTTTGCTGGGGGTTGGCGCTGTTGGATATCGTTTCAACCGTATTAATCGCGTTTTCTATCTCTTGTTGTGAGTTTGTAAATTCCATGTCATTCACATGCTCCTGGGTCGATGCTTCCCTGTACTGATCAAGTGCGGTACGGAGAGCATCTTCGCACTGCTGGATGCAATTCTCAACCGACTGTCTTGTTGCCAATAGAATCCTCTCCTTCCGTAGCCAAGTATAGATGATATCCATCATCTTATTTAGTTTTGTCTAATTACGTGTAGAATATCAGATACACACCAGACCAAATCTCTCCAGTAATAAATACATTTGGAGGAAGCCCTGCTTTCATGATAAAATACGGTTTATCTTGTGTAATTGCAGGCTGAAGATTTACTGCCAATAGCTCTAAAAGGAGGTTTCTGATTTGAATCAGACAAACCCGTTTATATATGCCAACGATGATAAACGATATCATACCTGGAATTATCATCTGCGCCACGAGTTTGGACATAAAGTTTTTAAAGTTGCCCTTGACGGCGGTTTTGACTGCCCTAACCGTGACGGTACGGTTGCCCACGGTGGCTGTACGTTTTGCAGCGCGGCCGGTTCTGGGGACTTTGCCGGCAACAGGGCTGAAGACTTGGAGACACAATTTAAAAAAATCAGCGGCAAAATGCACCAGAAGTGGAAAGACGGCAAGTATATGGCCTATTTTCAGGCTTTCACCAATACACATGCTCCGCTTGCAGAACTCAAGGAGAAATATGAAACGGTCTTAAAACAGGAAGGAGTTATCGGACTATCGATTGCAACCCGTCCCGACTGCCTTCCTGATGATGTTGTCGAGTATCTTGCAGAACTGAATCAGCGTACGTATTTATGGGTCGAGCTTGGCTTGCAGACTGTTCACGAAAGAACGGCGATGCTGATTAATCGGGCCCATGATTTCGAGTGTTATGTGGAAGGGGTAAATAAACTCCGAAGCAAAGGCATCCGCGTCTGCTCCCATATCATTAACGGGCTGCCGCTCGAATCTTATGAAATGATGATGGAAACGGCAAGTCAGGTCGCCAAGCTTGATGTCCAGGGGATTAAAATACATCTCCTGCATCTTCTAAAAGGGACTCCAATGGTGAAACAATACGAAAAAGGGCTGCTTTCATTCTTGTCCTTTGAAGATTATATATCCCTTGTATGCGACCAGCTTGAAATCATTCCGCCTGAAATGATCATCCATAGAATTACCGGAGATGGCCCTATCGAGCTTATGGTTGGACCAATGTGGAGCGTTAATAAATGGGAAGTTCTCAATGCGATTGATGCCGAATTAAAAAGACGAAATAGCTGGCAGGGAAAACATTACAGCAAGCAGGCAATGGAAGTTTAAATGAACCAGGTAAATCATCCCCCTTTTATTATTGCTATCGAAAAAACGATAATTCAAAAAGAGTCTGCTTTCCAAACGTGAAAGCAGACTCCTTTTTTATTCATTATATTCAATGTCCATCCGGAAAAAATGAAATGCGGCCTTTACGAAACTTAGCTGCGCCAAGATGAAGATTTGGTAACAATATTAAAAAGTAGCGACGTTACAAATAAACCAGTGACAATACGCATGCAAAATCCCATTACTTAACTCCTGATAAAGATAATCCACCAGGCTTCCTCTTCTTCAGATTCCGGTAAGCCCTACCGTTAAAATAGAAAAAGATCGATTCGAAACCGCCGAAACGGATCAACCTTTTCGCCAATAATTTCACGCCTTTCTGCGTTTTCACTTTATCATCCGACAAATACAGCCCTAACAGCCCCCTGTGGATTAATTGATGGAAACGCTTATGCGGCAGCTTCCTTGCATACTGGTCAGATTTTTTAACAAAATGAGAAAAACGTTCAAATAGCTCTTCATCATTTTTGTAATAAAAGCAGAAGTTCAAATCCCCGCCGTCCTTATCTTCCTCCTGGTCAATCAGATAATCCAGTAAAATATGGAGGCCTTGTATGTAGGGAAAATATCCTTCTCGTATTATGTCCGCATAATTAGCCTCGAAATCCTCCCTTAAGCTGTAGGAAACGAGACAGAAAATTCCGAGCGTAGAACCTGAACATGCCGAGAATTCATACCATGACATTGTCGGCAGTTTTTCTTTGTAGGTGTCAAACCACGATTGAAGCCGCGGAATTCTTTCATCTACCGTTACATGTTTATGAACTTGCAAATCACAATAATAGGAACACAGTTCTTTTAGATAGGGTAAGATGACTGGATAATTGGATATCTTCTGTAAGACGGACTGGCAGGTGCCCACTAAATCACGCAAATATCCTCCATCATCCTGTTCAGCACGGTAACGGTAATAATTAGTTTGCACAGCATCAATATCGAGTGAATGATGCATTGATTCATGCAGTGCTTTAAAATCTTCCGGATCGAGTGAAGTACTTCTGTCGCATAAATTATCTAGGTAATCACTGATTGTTTGATAGGCAACAATAAAACGAATCGCATCCGCTCTCTTTTCCTCAGCGACCAATGCCAGGATTGAACCTCCCTCACAATGGAACGTTTTGGAAGAAATACTGTCCATCGCCTGTTTCCTTAACTCCTGATCAGGTATAGTTTCCGCTCTTTTCGTCCATAACATAAGTTCTTCATGCACAATCGGAAATATATCCCGATAGACATTTTTCATCAATGCCAAAGGGTTTGTCGGAACTGACATTCATTACACCTCACTTAAATGATATATCCTAGCGCCTTCAATCGATTTTCAACAAACCCTAATGCATACTGAAATACATCGTCTCTTTCAGGCTCATTAAAGATTTCATGATATAGATGCGGCCATTCTTTATACTGCTTTTCACTGCACAAATTATAATTGAACCATTCCCTCACAGGCTTTTTGCTCACAATCCGGTCATCGCCGCCCTGCATTACCAGCAGCGGTACATCCTGAAATTGGGGAATATCCTCAAAGGCCTGTTTCATCGCATGGACAAGCTCGCGATACCATCTGACCGATACCTTCGTCACATACAGGCTATCATTCAAATCTTCTTCACGCACGTCGAGGTTTCTTGTTGCGATTTCGGGGATGAGTCCCGCATCGATTTTAAACTTTGGAAAGGCGATATTAAAGCCGTGGGACAGGGCATTCAACAACTTCGACGGCTGTGTGACAAGCCCTAAGCAAGGAGAAGAAAGAATGACTCCCGCTATATCCAAATCTTCTTCTTGCAGAAGCCGGATTGCGATAAGACCACCCATGCTATGCCCAAATAAAAATACCGGCAGCGATAAATGATAGGCTTCGTCAATCCAGCGCCTGACTTCATGTAAATAATCATCAAAGGATTCAATATGCCCCCTGAAAGCTCGGGTAGTCATTCCCTGTCCCGGAAGGTCTCCCATAATTACATGGTATCCGGCCGACCGCCACATCTGGGATAGCCACTTGTAACGGCCGTGGTGCTCCATCGCACCATGAATCATGATAATGACGGCTTTTGCATTGCCCTCTGCCTCCCATTTCCACATAGGAACTCCTCCTTTACTTTCTTCAGATGCCAAACTTGCTGGTGGTGGATTAACATTGCAGCAAGGTATTTTACACCGTTTTATATTCCCGATAAAATAAGAGTAGTGTTTACTAGCCAAAAAGTATTTCAACGAACCGCTATACTAGAAATAATACCGGAAAGTCACATACTTCGGAAAGGATTTGATTTCAAAATGATTATGTATCCTTATAAAGACAAGTCACCTCAGATTGCTGAAAGTGCGTATATCGCAGACAATGCCGTTGTTACAGGTGATGTGAAGATCGGCGAATATTCAAGCCTGTGGTTCAATTCGATCATCCGCGGCGATGTCGCCCCAGCCATCATTGGAAATAAAGTGAATATCCAGGACAATAGTGTATTGCATCAAAGCCCGAACAACCCGCTGATTCTTGAAGACGAAGTCAGTGTCGGCCATCAGGTCATCCTGCATAGCTGTAAAATCAGAAAAGGGGCATTAATCGGCATGGGCTCGATCATTCTTGATAATGCTGAAATCGGTGAAGGGGCATTTATTGGTGCAGGCAGCCTTGTCTCCCAGGGGAAAGTGATTCCTCCCAACACCCTTGCCTTTGGCCGGCCCGCAAAAGTCGTTCGTGAGTTAACCGATGAAGACAAGAAAGACATGGAACGAATTTGCCGAGAATATGCCGAGAAAGGGCAATTCTATAAGCAAGCTGAGCAAATCAAATAAATGTTTTTCAATTTGCCGTAACATAGTTATTATGAGTAACATCAATGAAAATAATCGTTTTCGCTCTTTATTAAAATGGAAGATAAAAGAAAGAGGATTTACATGAGCTGTAAGTCCTCTTTCTTGATTTTATATTCATATTATCGACAGATAAACTTTTTGGAAATAGCTTAATAGCTATGCCCTTCTTTATTTTACTGCTTGTGCTTTCAATGCATCAACCTTATCTGTCCGTTCCCATGGTAATTCGATGTCACTGCGGCCAAAATGTCCGTATGCAGCTGTTTGCTTGTAGATTGGACGGCGAAGATTCAGCATGTTAATGATACCGGCAGGGCGAAGGTCAAAATTACTGCGAACCAGTTCAACAAGAACATCCTCACTTACTGTTCCCGTTCCAAAAGTATCAACGGAAATGGACACAGGCTGGGCAACCCCGATTGCATAAGCAAGCTGGACTTCCACTTTATCTGCAAGGCCGGCTGCCACAATGTTTTTAGCCACATAGCGTGCTGCATATGCTGCAGAACGGTCTACTTTTGTCGGATCCTTACCGGAGAACGCACCTCCGCCGTGGCGTGCATAGCCGCCATACGTGTCAACGATAATCTTACGGCCTGTCAATCCTGCATCACCTTGCGGACCGCCGATAACAAAGCGTCCAGTCGGGTTGATGAAATACTTTGTGTTTTCATCAATTAATTCAGCAGGAACTACAGGGTTGATGACATGCTCTTTTAAATTGCGCTGGATCTGCTCCAGGCTGATTTCCGCGTGGTGCTGTGTGGAAATGACGATGGTATCGATGCGAATTGGCTTATCATTCTCATCATACTCAACAGTTACCTGTGTTTTTCCGTCAGGACGCAGATAAGGAAGGATTTCCTCTTTGCGTACTTCTGCTAGACGACGTGAAATCTTATGGGCCAATGAAATCGGAAGCGGCATAAGCTCTTTGGTTTCGTTGCAGGCAAAACCAAACATTAACCCCTGGTCCCCCGCTCCGATTGCTTCGATTTCTTCATCGGTCATTTGGCCTTCACGTGCTTCGAGCGCCTGGTCGACACCCATTGCAATATCTGCTGATTGCTCATCGATAGAGGTCAATACAGCGCAGGTTTGTGCATCAAATCCGTATTTTGCACGTGTGTAGCCGATATCGGCAATTGTTTCACGGACAATCTTCGGAATGTCTACATACGTAGAAGTAGTGATTTCTCCCGCTACAAGCACAAGGCCTGTTGTTACTGAAGTTTCGCATGCAACACGTGCATTTGCATCTTTCGCAAGAATTGCATCTAAAATTGAATCTGAAATCTGGTCACAAATTTTATCCGGATGACCTTCAGTTACAGACTCAGAAGTAAATAGACGACGTTTCTTTGACATCTTATTTCCTCCTTAGAAATAGTATGATTTAGGCTACAGAAATAAATGAACGTCAGCAGGCCGTTTCCAACCTTCCCATGCATGATGGACGATTCATTTCCTTTACCAAGATTTTTGACGGAGCCCATTCCCTTACAAGTTTCGATCATAGATGCAGCAAAGAATAGTCAGTTACGACACTATCCAATGTACCATTCCTTTACATACTGTATACAAAAAACCTTTCCAAATCAAAGAGGAAAGGTTTGTTGTCTGACATCTATCCTTTCACTCTTATCGTTCAAGGGTTTGAAAGCCTTGCATCAGGTTAGCACCAGCGCCAAAAACATATCCTTAAAAGGAAAAAATCCCTTTTGTCCGCAATCGATTTCTTACGGACGGGTTTCTTTTGGCAGGTTGCCGGGTTTCATAGGGCCTGTCCCCTCCGCCAACTCGGGATAAGAGAATCCGTACAAGGTAAAATCATAACAAAATAACGAAAAAAGTCAATTAGTTTTTCCTGCTCCCAATCATTTAACAACCTCTTCCAACTGTTTTATCTTTTCTCCCCAGTATCTCATGTCCCTTTTAGAAAGGATAAATCACTTTACTGTTAGATAAACATTCACAATTTTATTTTTAATAGTATAGACTAATTGAATCAATGTGTTATACTAATCGTATTCAATTAAATTTAATAAAGGAAGGTATCACATATATGAATTCTGTTGACATTTCAAATGAGCTGCACGGATTATTGGCTGGAAGCAACGTAAATGTACAACTCTCTGTTCCACAATTAGTGGAGAATATATTGAAGCGAAAAGAAGGCGTACTAACATCAACAGGGGCAGTCAAAGCAGAAACTGGCAAGTACACTGGCCGATCCCCCAAAGATAAATATATAGTTGAGGAATCTTCCGTAAAGGACAAAATTGATTGGGGCGCGGTGAACCAGCCTATTTCTGAAGAAGTTTTCACAAACCTATATGATAAGGTTATCAATCATTTAAAAGCAAAAGAAGATATCTTTGTATTTAACGGATTTGCCGGTGCTGATGAGAAATACCGCCTGCCAATTCAAATCATTAACGAATATGCATGGCACAATTTGTTTGCCCACCAATTATTCATTAGACCGAACGAAGAAGAACTTAGAGGCCATAAGGCTGAATTCACAGTGATTTCAGCCCCGGATTTCAAAGCTGATCCGACGATTGACGGTACAAAATCGGAAACATTCATCATTGTTTCTTTCGAACGCCGCACTGTTTTAATAGGCGGTACTGAATATGCCGGGGAAATGAAAAAATCGATCTTTTCGATCATCAATTACCTTCTTCCCGAGCAAGGAATCTTGCCGATGCACTGCTCTGCAAATGTAGGCAGGGAAGGTGATGTTGCCTTATTCTTCGGTTTATCTGGAACTGGCAAAACCACTTTATCTGCAGACCCTAACCGTAAATTAATCGGTGACGATGAACACGGCTGGTCTTCTTACGGTGTATTCAATATCGAAGGCGGCTGCTATGCAAAATGCATCAACTTATCCCGTGAAAAAGAACCGCAGATTTTCGATGCAATCCGCTTTGGAGCTGTGCTTGAAAATGTAATGATAGATGAAGACACAAGAATCGCTAATTATGATGATAATTCGTTAACCGAGAATACTCGTGCTGCCTATCAAATCCAGGCAATCGATAACATCGTCGATCCAAGCATTGCAGGACATCCAAATACAATTATCTTTTTGACGGCCGATGCTTTTGGCGTACTGCCTCCAATCAGCAAGCTTTCAAAAGAGCAGGCGATGTACCATTTCCTGAGCGGTTACACCAGTAAGCTCGCTGGCACAGAGCGCGGGGTTACGTCTCCCGAAGCTACTTTCTCTACATGCTTTGGTTCTCCATTCCTGCCGCTCCCTGCAAATCGCTATGCAGAGATGCTCGGGGAAAAAATCGACCAGCATGGTGCGAAGGTGTACCTTGTCAATACAGGCTGGACTGGCGGAGAATACGGAGTTGGAAGCCGTATGAAACTCGCCTATACACGGGCAATGATTCAAGCAGCACTGGAAGGCGAATTATCAAATGTGGAAACGATCACGGACGATATCTTTGGCCTGGAAATTCCTCTTCATGTGCCAGGTGTACCGGATGTGGTGCTGCAGCCAAGCAAGACATGGGAAGATACAGCTGCATACAAAGCGAAAGCTAACGATCTTGCAGCCAAGTTCCTTGCCAACTTCAAGAAATTCTCTAACATTCCAAGCGAAATTGAAGAGCTTGGCGGACCGAACGCATAATCTTGAACTCTGAAAGCCCAAAATCCGAAGTTCGGATTTTGGGCTTTTTTTATTTCGTCTTAACATCCACATCCACTTTTTCATCGTCAATTTGAATAGTATATTCGCCTTCTTCATCAAAAGAGAGATGACCAAGATATGTGTTAAGAGGGAAGAAACTTTTCAATTTCTTCCTTATTCCTGCCGCTGGTAATTACTTAGTTCGTCGAATTCAACGATACAAGCTTGTATGTAATGACTGTCTGGCCGCCCGACCACTCCACCTTTTGAATCGTTGCCGTCCCGTTGGTTTCACTTTGGATCGTTTTGCGTACATCCAGTGGAATATCCAGCGGGTACAGTCGGTAGCCATCCTTGGTCAAGGTAAAAACATTCTCTTCTTTCCTCTTTTCGCGGCCCTTGGTTACAATCATCGTATTTAATTCTAAAGGCATCCCCATAATCCTTGCCTCCTTAATAAGATATCTTTATAGTATCATCTTTCCCCTTGCTGTTTCATCCACTGTGTTAAATCTTCCACCACTTTTCGATTTATTGCGGGAGGAAAGTAGTGGGTAAAGTCAGCAAAATACCAGCTCTCTACCGGCTTATCCTTAGATTTCAGTATCTTTTCCAGCCTATAGGCATGTTCAACCGAGACATTATCGTCCTTTACTCCATGGATGATCAGGATTGGCGCCTCTAATTCGTCGGCCTCGAATAACGGGGTGCGATATTCATATTCTTCTGGATACTTTTTAGGGGTTCCTCCGATTACGCGCTTCATCATCCTTCTTAGGTCTTCTCTTTCCACGTATGTCAGGAACATGTCAGAGACTCCTCCCCAGGTGACAACAGATGCAGCATTTTTACAGTTTATCGCGGTCCACAGAGCCATGACTCCACCCCGTGAAAACCCGAAGACATGGATGGAATCAGATTTGACCCTTTGGTGGTTTTCCAGCAAGGTATAGGCAGCAATCGCATCGTGCCTGTCTTCGCCTGCAAAGTCCTCATCCCCTTCACCACCCTGGTTTCCCCGGTAAAAAGGCGCGAATACGATAAATCCCTGGGCCGCAAATTGAACGATCCTCGCAGGGCGAACCTTGCCGACATTTTTTATGCCTCCCCGTAAATATAGAAACCCGTCAAGGACATCGCCTTCAACAGGCTCTGCAAGCAGTCCCTTTACCTTCAGTCCTTGTGAAAGATATGTGATCGAATATAGGTGGATCCCCGGGTGAGGTGACGGAAAACGTCGCTTCTCGATGATGGTGCCGTCCTTCATGCCAAACTCTCCTTTCACCGCATTTTCTTTTATTGTAAAACAAATATATCTATTTATCCCGGATGAACGGTTCAAAATGCCCGGATGTTTTTTATCTTAGGTAAGTCTGTGTACTTCAACTTGAAAAATGTTCCATGGGCATTCACACATTTTTAAATAGCGAATACGATATGTTAGGCCTGCAACACATACATCAAAAATGAATACTGAGGAGGATTTCCATGAAAAAATGGGTAAAAACCGGTGCCTTTTTTTTACTAACCTGCCTTCTGATCATTCCCCTCGCAGCATGCGGCAAGGAAGAGATGCAAAAGGTGCGGGTTGCTGAGGTAACACGTTCGATTTTCTATGCACCGCAATATGTGGCGCTTGAGAAAGGATTCTTTAAGGAAGAGGGGTTGGATGTTGACCTTAAGACAACAGCAGGCGGTGACAAGACGATGACGGCACTGCTATCAAATGGGGCCGACGTAGCGCTTGTAGGTTCAGAAACTTCGATTTATGTCGCCGCGCAAGGTTCTAAAGACCCCGTCATCAACTTCGCTCAACTGACCCAGACTGATGGGACCTTCCTTGTTTCCAGAAAAAAGATTGAAAACTTTGATTGGAATATGTTGAAGGGCACTACTTTCCTTGGACAGCGCAAAGGCGGTATGCCGCAAATGGTCGGTGAATTTGTTTTGAAAAAGCATGGAATCGATCCGCATGGTGATTTGAAGCTTATCCAGAATATTGACTATGCTAATGTCTCTACTGCTTTTGCTTCCGGTACCGGCGACTTTGTCCAGCTGTTTGAACCAACAGCAAGTGTGTTTGAAAAAGAAGGCAAAGGGCATATTGTAGCTTCATTTGGGACTGAATCAGGGCACGTTCCTTACACCACCTTTATGACAAAACAAAGCTATATGGAAAAGAACAAGGAAACGGTAGAAAAGTTTACACGAGCAGTGAAAAAAGCCCAGGATTGGGTTCAAAAACAAAGTGCAGAAGAAACAGCCAAAGTAATCCAACCATTTTTCGAAGATACGGACCTTGAAACAATCGAGACGGTAATCGACCGATATAAAAGCCAGGGCTCCTTTGCAACAGACCCAATCCTTGATCAAAAAGAATGGGATAACCTCCAGGACATCATGGACGAAGCCGGGGAGCTGCCAGGGCGCATCGACTACAACAAATTGGTAAATACCGAATTTGCCGAAAAGGTCTCTAAATAAGGGAGGCTTTATCATGAGTTTTTTATCGATAAAGAATATTCACCATACCTATTTTTCAGAAAAGTCGGCAACTGAAGCTTTGGATAATATCAGCCTCGATATTGAGGAAGGGGAATTTGTTTCCTTCCTCGGTCCGAGCGGCTGCGGGAAAACGACCCTGCTTTCGATTATCGCCGGGCTTTTCCCGCCCACCTCAGGGAACATCCAGTTGGATAATAAACCGATTCATGGAGATAAAGATTTCTTCATCGGCTATATGCTGCAGCAGGATTATCTATTTCCATGGAAGACAATCGAAGAAAATATCACGCTTGGATTAAAACTGTTAAAACAGGATGATCCTGAATCCAAAAGCAAGGCACTGAAGCTGCTGAAGGATTTCGGCCTGGAAGATATCGAAAAACAGTTTCCGAAACAGCTTTCGGGTGGAATGAGGCAACGGGCCGCATTAGCAAGGACTCTCGCTGTCAATCCGAAAATATTATTATTGGATGAACCTTTTTCGGCGCTTGACTACCAGACCAAGCTGAAACTTGAAGACCTGGTTTCCGAGACGCTGAAGGTATTCGGGAAAACAGCCGTACTCGTCACACATGATATTGGCGAGTCGATTGCGATGAGTGACAGGATTTATTTGTTTGCAGCGAAACCGGGAAGGATCCACAAGGCGTTTCCAGTTCCCGGTGAGCTTCGTTCACTTTCCCCGTTCGAAGCAAGGAGCCATCCACTGTATTCAGACTTATTTCAAACGATATGGAAGGAGCTTGAAAGTCTTGAAACCATCGGTGAACATTAAAAACCTCCATGCTCAATACAAGGCCTCCTTACTAAGAGAAAAACGCTGGGTCCGATTTTGCCAGCTGTTGATTTTCATCGTTTTTTTTGGAGCATGGGAAACATCATCTAGATTAGAATGGATTGACCCGCTCATCTTTAGTTCCCCATCAAAAGTGTGGAATTTATTTCTCACTAAAATCACTGACGGGACATTATTTTCCCATTTAAGTGTTACCGTATTTGAAACCGTGCTCGGTTTTATCCTTGGGACCGTGCTTGGGACCATGCTTGCAGCGACCCTCTGGTGGTCGCCGCTTTTATCAAAAATTCTGGATCCTTATCTCGTCATCTTAAATGCTATGCCAAAAGTGGCGCTTGGCCCTATTTTAATCGTGGCACTCGGGCCTACCCTCACTTCGATCATCGCAATGGGCGCCATCATCTCAGTCATCATTACCACAATTGTTGTCTATACCTCGTTCAGGGAAGTCGATCCAAATTACTTAAAAGTACTGCAGACCTTTGGCGCAAGCCGCTCGCAAATGTTTAAGGAAGCGATCCTGCCAGCTTCGTTTCCAACAATCATATCAACCTTGAAGGTAAATGTCGGGCTTTCGTGGGTAGGGGTCATTGTCGGAGAATTCCTTGTATCAGAAAAAGGACTGGGGTACATGATTATTTATGGTTTCCAGGTATTCAATTTCAACCTCGTTATGCTCTCACTGATGATCATTGCCGTGTTTGCCACGATTATGTATCAGCTTGTGGAGCTACTTGAACGGAAACTGATTAAAAATGAGTGACAAGTAAAGAAAAACCGTCACCGGTCCTTGGCTTACAAAGCAATTGTTCTCCAGTTAAAGCATTGATTAGCCAAGGAGACACCCGACAGGCATAAGACAAGCAGATGCATGGGGAGCGGTTTTCTCCCCATCAGCTGATTGGCTTATGACCCGAGGGTGGCAGGTGTAAGGTTAGACACCAGTCTAAGTTCAAAAAGTTATACTTTCTTACCTTTGAACAAAGGGGGAATCTCCCTATGTTCCTTTTTTTACGGCCGTAAGCGCCTTTAAGCTGAGCGGCAGGATCTCATCTTTCATGATAAAACTAAATCTGTTATCCTCTTTCAGATTATCCGGTAACTGCTGCAACAAAACAGGACCCTTTGTTTCCAAATAATGATCTTGAGGCTTTAGTTCTTCAAGCTTGGCAAAATAGATTGATTTGATGATGCTCTCCTCAGGAGAATCGACCCGGTATTGCCCAAGATATACTAATTCACCTGTCACTCCCCCTGTTTCCTCAAAAACCTCTCTCTTCGCTGCCTCTTCGATCGACTCGCCTTTCTCCTGCTTGCCACCGGGAAATTCAAGCCCCCGCTTTGTATGGTTTGTCAGCACCCATTGATTATCCAACTGGCATAGAACTAACACATGCCTTGCTTCTCCAAACGCATTCTCATTAGCCGAAAATTCCACTTTGTTTCCATTGGCATCGACAAATTGTTTCAAAATAACCCGCTCCAATCCATAGAGAAAAAGTACCATTTTGTACAAATTAATACCATAAAACAAAAAAACCATTTATTCTGTATATATATTCCAAAGTGAGAGGGGCAAGATAATGAAAAAGTTCTTTCTATGTATTCCTGTTTTGATCCTGCTGTTAAGTGCCTGTAATCAGAAAGCAGAGCCTGTTGCCAAAAGTTCACCGGATAAGAAAGCTGCTGCCGAAAGTGGAGATAAGGAAAAGTCACTTACTCTGGAACAAGTATACGAAAAAACGATTGAAGCTTCCAATAAGCTTGAAAGCCTGTCACTCGCCTCTGAATTAAACCAATCGATCACTTTGAAAGATCAGCCCGAGCCGCTTGCTATTAAGTCTGATATTCAGATGGATGTCGTAAAAAAACCGCTTAGCCTTTATCAAAAAATGAAGATGACAGTCGAGGGGCAGCCGCCCCAGGAAACAGAGAGTTATCTAACGGACGATGGTTTCTTTCAATTCGATCCTGTCTCGAAAAAGTGGATCAAACTTCCGGAAAATATGACAACAGAACTATTAAAAATACAAAATAAACAGGCAGATCCTTTAGCGGAATTAAAGAAGATGCAGGAATTTATCAAGGATATTACATTCGAAATGGATGATTCTCATTATATTTTAACTCTACACGCTTCAGGAGATAAATTCCAAGCCTTTTTACAGGAGGAATTACAGAATAATCTAAGCCCTGAGCTTGCAGAAAACCTGCAACTCAGTGATGGCATGAACATTAAAAGCCTTAGTTATGTATACTATATTGATAAAGAAACCTACAATCCGACTAAGATGATTAATGAAATGGAAATCGTCACAAAGCAAGCAAATGAAGACATAGCGATTAACCAGAAAGCAAACAGCACTTTCAGCAATTTTAATGCAATCAAATCCATCGAGGTTCCCGAACAAGTTCTACAATCGGCACAAGAAATGGATATTACGAAATAAGAAAAACGTAAGCGCCTTATCTTTTAATACAACAGATGGCCTCTCATTGCGAGAAGCCATCTGTTGTAGGTTTCGAATGTAATATTCCCATGCTCTCGATATGATTTTTCGCTTCCTCGTCACCCAGCTCATAAATCATTCCATAAATTCTTTGAATGGTCTCATCATAGGCATCGTTTTCGCGGTCATAATGATACTGCACATATGGGACATGGGCACGATAAAAGTTTTCAATCTCCGTTGAATAATTTTGGTCAAAGTATTCTCTGAGCTGGGTAATTTCTTCATCGGTTGCTTCAATTTTAAAATTCCATTCGGAACTTTCACGATCCTGGGATATTTGTCCGTTGGCCAGGTATATATAATAGGTGTTTTTCATTTCAGACAAAAAGTCCAACCCCTTTTCAAACGTTTGGTAAAAATAGTTTTCCTCATTCCGCTCTTCTTCATACGTTGACTCCAAAAGCATCCAAAAAAAGGGGAATAATCTTCTTACAAAAAAGTTCTTTTTACTGGCAATCTTTTCTGTATAAATGTAAAATAACAGATTAAAGTATCCTTCAAAGGGTAAAACATATAATATATTATGACGAGGAAAATAAAACACGACAAACCGTCATCTAACCCGGTACACAAACCTAAGTTTTTACATATCCTATTTAAAATGAGTAAGGAATTGTGAGGTGAGACGTATGAAATTAATTGAAGATCTTTATAATTTGTACAGGAATAAGCTTACCGGTGACGAAGAAGATATTGATATGCTTGCTTTTGCTGTTTTGGAGCAGCTCAATCGCAAGGAAATTTTAGATCTGCTTCATGAAATGGATGACCAGGAACTGAATAATCTTATGGGAATTTATATCATCGAATCTTTAAAAGGAAAGTTTGCACAGGAAAGTCTGGAAGAAACAAAACCTTCCCCTTTTCATCATCGTAATATTCATTAAACTCGTTCACTTTTTACATAGCAGCCCTAAGGTATCCATTTCTTTAGGGCTTTCCTTTTTAATCCGCCAAAAGCCCCTGCTGTTTTACAGCAGGGGCTTTTGACGGATTAAGTTATTTTCCAAGATAGGCACGGAGCATCCATGCGTGTTTGTTCAGGCTTTTTTTCATTCCGGTAACCATATCGCTTGTTACCTGATCTTCAGCCTTTTCAGCCAGTTCAATGCTTTCTTCCATCTCTTTGGAAATTTTCTCGAAATCGTTAATGACGCTTTGCACCATATCCTCTGTGGATTCGTTGCCAGTAGCTTCTTCAAGTGTAGTCAATTTCATGAATTCCTGAATGGTCGCAACCGGCTTTTCCCCAATTGCCAAAAGCCTTTCAGCCAACTCATCGATATTTGTGGAAGCTTCATTATACAGCTCTTCCAATTTTACATGAAGTTCAAAGAAGTGCGGTCCATTCACGAACCAATGATAATTATGTAGCTTCGTGTAAAGCAAGCTAAAGTTGGCAATTTCCTTATTAACAACGTCTACTAAATTTTTTGACATAGTATCTTCCTCCTATTCAGTTTATATATTTCCCTTTTCCTCTAAGTTAAAACATATTTCCTGCTTTTGAACAGAATTTTGCTCCATACTGCTCTTCAAATCCCATTGATTTAAGTAGAGAGGTTCACAATTAAATGATAAACTATTAAGTAAAAAGGGAGGGCACTCCATGAAGATCATTATCATCATAGGCATCCTGATTGTTTTGGTAATCCTGCTGTTATCAGTATTAACGATAAATAAAGGCTATGGCTATAAACACACGATCGATCCAATCGATCCCCTTCCTGAAGAAGATAAGGAACCGAAAAAGGAACGATAAAGTTTTTTCTTTAACTAAAAAAGTTCCTGCCGCAGGCGGCAGGAACTTTTGGTTATAACAGGTTAAGCAAATACCTGGTGAAGATCCTCTTTACTTTGCTCCAGCCAATAGCGCATTAATTTCTTTGCACCTTCGAGATCATGGAGCTTTGCCTGCCCACATTGCTTCTCGTTAGCAGCTGGAATATCAGTAATTTCAATTGCATCCTTCATTGTATCTTCGAGGACATCTATGATTTCCGAAACCGTAGGCTCCCCACTGACAACAAGGTAAAAACCTGTCTGGCAGCCCATTGGCGAAATATCGATAATATCAAAATGGTCGTATTTCTCGGAATGCTTGCGGATATTAAAAGCAAGCAAATGTTCTAGCGTATGGATTGAATCCGGCTTCATCGCTTGTTTATTAGGCTGGCAAAAACGAATATCGAATTTATTGACAACACCGTCTGTTCCTACCTTATGCACACCGCAATGTCTTACATAGGGTGCTTTAACAGCGTTATGGTCTAATTCAAAGCTTTCTACTGAAGGCATTCACATTCACTCCTTAACATTAAGTATTTCTATTCTACCTCTAATTCCGATTTTCTTCATCTATTTGGGCTGATATTCATTAAATATACCTCTTTCCGTTCCGAATACCAGCAGCATTTTCATGCCTTTTTTGTATAAAATGTGCTATATTATCTACATCAATCTCTAAATGAAAAGGAAGAAAACCTTCATGCTAAAAAAACTTCTTATCGGAATCATTCGGTTTTATCAGGTTGCGATCTCTCCTCTCACACCGCCAACATGTCGATTCTATCCCACTTGTTCTCACTATGGCCTAGAAGCAATCAAACGATTTGGCCCCGTCAAAGGAAGCTGGCTGACAATTAAGCGGATTTTGAAGTGCCACCCCTTTCATCCCGGCGGCATTGATCCGGTACCGGAGCAAAAGCAAAAATTCAAAAACTAATCGGACTTTTAAATTTATCTTGCCTTCAATCCTACAATCATGTATTATACAAAGATCAAATCGTAATCATTACGTTTATTATTTTTGTTCCCGTGAGACGTTGCGACACCTCGTTGCGAAGTTACTCTTCGCTTCTTCCTAGTGTTAGTCACGCGGCTCACATGAAGAGAATGACCGCCAATTAATGCGGATCAAATCGGAATCAATCCGAATTCAACAGGAGGTATAGGATACCTATGAAAAAACAGGCACTCCTTTTATTTTCACTAAGCTTTATTCTTGTTCTGTCCGGCTGCAATACTCAAGATAGTAACGGCAAGAAAAACAAAGATAAATTACAGGTTTTCACTACCGTTTATCCACTAAAGGACTTTACCGATAAAATCGGCGGCAAATACGTAGAAGTAGAAACGGTATACCCTCCCGGAACAGATGAGCATTCCTTTGAGCCATCACAAAAGGATATTGTAAACATGGCTGATTCAGACCTATTTTTCTATGTCGGGCACAATCTTGAAGGCTTTGTTACGAAAGCTAAACCAATATTGAAGCAGGAAGGAGTCCATTTAACTGCCGTTGGGGAAAAAATCAAACTTCGGCATGAGGATGGCCATGATGACACACATGAAGATGACGGGCATCACCATGGTGATGTAAACCCCCATTTATGGCTTGACCCTGGCTATTCCAAGGAAATCGCCGAAATCATTACAGATAAATTAATCCAGCAAATGCCAGAACAAAAAAAATACTTCGAAACTAATTACCATACATTAGAGAACCAGCTAAATGACCTTGATGATAAGTTCAAAAAATCTACAGAAAATCCGAGAACGAATAAGATCGTCGTCTCCCATGGTGCATATGACTACTGGGAAGAACGCTACGGCATTGAACAAATTAGCTTGACTGGGCTTTCCGCGTCAAGCGAACCTTCCCAACGGCAGCTCGAAGAAATCATAAAAACGGCGAAGGCTAATGATATCCGCTACGTGATCTTTGAACAAAATGTAAGCTCCAAGCTAACAGAAACCATCCAGAAGCAAATTGGCGCAAAATCGTTAACCCTGCATAATTTATCGGTTTTAACGGAAAAGGATATCAAGAGTGGTGAGGATTATTTCAGCCTGATGAACCGGAACGCAGAGACACTAAAAACTGCCTTGCATTAGAAAAGGAGAAATGATGCGTATCCTGCAATCAACTCTTTTTGGTTCCCTTCCCAGTTTTTCAACAACCGAATCGCAGTATGAACAACAGCTTTTTGATTCACCCTATAATTGTACCATCATAAAACAACGCAAGGAGTGGATCACATGGCTCAAGATGTTCTTTGTGAAGTCAATAATTGCAAATATTGGGGATCGGGAAACAAATGTCAGGCGGATGCTATTTATGTGGTCAGCCATAAAGGAAAAGAAGCATCCAACAGTGAAGAAACAGATTGTAAAACATTTGTACCTGAAATTTAATTTTTTTAGGGTAACCAGCATTTGGTTACCCTTTTATTGTTTACCGAATATATTTTTGCCGGATCTTTTGCATCCTGTCCATAAGATCTTTCCCTATCGACGGCTCGAATTGTTCATATACTACAGTCATTTCCTCCATCCACTCACGTTTTTCGCTTTCGGATAAGGTGTATATCTTTATATTGGATTTTGCTTTAATCTCCTGCATTTGCTGCTTATTCATCTCTTCTGATTTCAGCCAGAGCCAATTGGATGTTTCATCCATCGCTTTTTGTATGTCTGTTTGGATATCTCCCGGTAGATCGTCCCAAAATGGTTTATTTACCATGACCGCATATCCTAAATAGCCATGATCACTGATTGTCATATATTTTTGCACCTGGTAAAGCTTTTTTGAATTGATATTTGTAATCGTATTTTCCTGGCTGTCCTGCCTGTTTTTCTCAAGATTTTTGAACGTGTCATTAAAACCCGTAATCGAGGTTGTCGCTCCAAAATGTTCGAATTGCTCTTCCAACACTTTACTCGACATAATGCGGAAGCTTTTCCCACTAAGATCGGAAGGATGGCGGATTGGTGAATTGCTGGTAATCTGCTTGAAATTATTGGACCAAAAGGAAAGGCCCTTAATCTGTTGTTCCTCCAATGCCTTTAAAAGCTCAACCCCAACTTCTCCAGTGAGAGCTTCCTTTAAGGCAGCGGCATTTGGGAATATAAATGGGAGGTCGAGCAGCTGCCATTTATGCGACAATTCAGTAATTTTCGAGGTAGCAGGCGCAATCAATTGCACTTCATTTCGTTGCAGTGCCTTGATTTCTTCCCCATCGCTGTAAAGGGACTGGTTCGGATATACCTCTACCTTCACTCTGTGTTCTGTATATTCCTCCACAAGCCTTGCAAACCGCTGGGCTGCCAATCCTTTTGGGGTATTTTCGGCGACAACGTGGCTGAACTTAATAATGATTTGATCGTTTATCCCTTGTTGTTCATCATCTTCCACCAGCTGCTCCTCGGATGAAAATGAATGAAAAACAATGACCGATGCTATCCCTAAACCAAGTAAAATCAATATGAAAAATCCCCAAAAGGAACGCATTCTTCCCTCTCCTTTATCATAAATCGGATAACCGTAAAACTATTGTATCATAGAGTTTTTTTCATGGTAGAATTATTGTAGAAATGACGGAGGCGAGCATTATGGACAAATCCTTTCACATGCCGATCCAATTAAAGATTACCTTACTTTCTTTAGGCATCGTGGCTTTCTCTATCTTTATCGGTGGCATTATTCTGCTCGGCAAGGCCGTTTCCCTTAAAGAAGATGAATTGGGCAGGCGTTTGATGATCACTGCCCATACAATCGCCGAGCTGCCCCAGGCTCAGGAGCTAGTGCAAGAACCGGAAGGGTGGCATACATTACATCCAATCATAGAAAATCTCCGGATCATTCATGGAGCTGATTATATAGTCGTCATGAATCAGGAACGCATCCGCTATTCGCATCCAATGTACAGCAAATTAGGGACTGTTTCACACGGCAAGGATGAAAGCGCCGCTTTTGCTGAGCATGAATATTTATCAAAGGCAAAAGGAGATCTCGGTATTTCCGTACGTGCTTTTGTTCCCATATTGAATAATGATAATCAACAGGTAGGCGTTGCCTTGGTAGGGAGCATCCTGCCCACTTTTGCGGAAATGCTATCAGAATTAAAAACAGATATTTTTATGCTATTATTCCTGACGCTGCTGTTTGGAGCTGCCGGTTCATGGATTCTGGCCAGGCATATTAAGCAGCAAACCTTTCAGCTGGAGCCCCACCAAATATCGCGGATGCTTGTGGAGAGGACTGAAGCATTTAACGCGATGCATGAGGGTGTGATTGCGATTGATAATTACGAAAACATTACCGTTTTTAACGCTAAGGCCATGAAGATGTTTGACATCAGTGGGGATGTAATTGGAAAAAAGATTCGTGAGGTCATTGCTGATACCCGGCTTCCAGAGATATTGGAGCGTTCTTCGCCGATTTATAATCAGGAGATCTCGGTTCAGTACCGCAACATTGTATCCAACCGGGTCCCAATCAAGGTTGGAAATAATACAATAGGGGCGGTTGCGATTTTCCAAGAACGGACCGATGCTACCAAGCTTGCTGAAGAGCTTACCGGAGTCAAGATGTTCGTGGAAGCCCTCAGGGTGCAAAATCATGAGCATATGAACAAATTGCATACGATTGCAGGCTTGATACAGCTCGGAACGCTTGATGAAGCTCTTGCCTATGTTTTTCAAATAACCGAAGAGCAGGAAGAACTGACAAGGTTTCTAAGCAAGAATATCCATCATGAAAGCATTGCCGGATTGCTTATCAGCAAAGTATCACGCGGAAAGGAGCTGGGGATTGAATTGCTGATTGACAGAAATACTAGCCTTGACCGTTTTCCAGAGGCATTGGACCACCATGATTTCGTTCTCATTCTTGGCAATTTGATTGAAAACGCTTTTGCTGCTTTAAAAGATATAAAACGGGATAAAAAGCAAGTCTATTTGTATATAAACCAGAATGAAAAAACGTGTGAAATTGTTCTCGAGGATAATGGAAGCGGTGTTCCTGATGACATCGAACGGCAAATATTCGAATATGGCTTTACCACAAAAGGAACGGAAGGTTCAGGTATCGGCTTATACCTGATCTCACAAATTGTTGAAAAAGGCAGCGGGGAAATTTCAGTCACTTCCGAACCGGGCGAAGGAACCGCTTTTTATGTAGCATTCCCTATGAAAAAATCTAAGGAGGGGTCCCGTGATTAAGGAATCAATATCCGTACTGCTGATTGAAGACGATCCAATGGTGCAAGAAGTGAACAAACAGTTTATCGAGCGAGTCAATGGTTTTAAAGTGACGGATGTTGCTTCCAATGGCCAGGAAGGACTAAGGAAGATCATGCACAGTCCCCCTGATCTCGTGATTCTCGATATATTCATGCCCGTACAGGATGGAATTGACACTCTCTATGAAATCAGAAAACAGCAAGCTGATGTCGATGTAATCGTTATCTCTGCCGCAAACGATCAAAAAACGATAAGAAAGATGATCCAAAACGGTGCATTTGATTATCTAATTAAGCCATTCAAATTCGAACGGCTCAAGCAAACACTGGAAAAGTATTATCGTTTCAGGACACAGGTCCAAAAAGATAATCCTCTTTCTCAGTCACAACTGGATAAGATGATCTTCCAAAAGGATCAGGGCCATTCCGCTGACCAACGAACGAAAGAAGCACTCCCGAAAGGATTGAATGAAGCGACGCTTAACCAAATCATCGAATTTTTGAACCTCCAGGCCAGCTCCTTGTCCGCGGAAGAAGTGGCTGATGGAATAGGCATTGCCCGCGTTACCGCGAGGAGATATCTCGATTATCTCAAAGGCCAGGGAGTGCTTCATTTGGACACTCAGTACGGCAGCATCGGCCGGCCGATTAATAAATATATTTTAAAAAAGCATATGTAAATTGAATTTGGTTCCTGAAGAAACTTCGAAATTCAGCCTATTCTAATGGGTTCAATGAGACGATCTGCGGCTAAAATAAGGAATGGACCGGAATGATTTACTTGGGGAGTATGAATATTATGGCTTCATTGGGTTAATTCCGGTCTCTTTTAATATTCATCTTAAACTTATAGCTGTTATAACCCGGTAGGCTGGCTGCCTGCCGTCCATTTTCTTTGTAATACTTGAATCTCGTACTCGCCCAGATCAGTAATCTCTTTCACAACAGATACTGGCATCCCTCTTTCCAAAAGAATTTCTGCAATAAGGTAAGCTTTTTTCATCAAGTAAAAGTCAACTCCCTGCCTTTAATTCTTTCTGTCGCTGATATCATCATTATATCTAAAAGTCTTCGGCAAAAAAAATCGGCAATCGCCCATTTTCATTAAAAACGGGCTGTGAAAAGCATCTTTTCTTTAGATGAAAATCCGCTTTTGGAGATGGTGAACCCTGTCGGTTTTGACAAATAAAATGTTTACTCTTTTAGCGTTGAAAAGTCTCCTGATATGTTATCATTGCTTGCCGTTTATTAACCTCAAACCCTATTTACCGGTTTATCAGGAACTCCAACAGAGCGACAAGATTCATTTTCTCGCCCCCAGCGATTTTTTTAGCTCCCGTCTTAGCAGTTTATTGGATGAGTTGCGCGGCAATGAGCTGCAGAATATAATCTGCCCTGGCACCTTATAAGCAGCCAGATGCTGTTTACAGTACGAAATCAGCTCTTTTTCGTCAGTCTCTGTATCTTCGTGTACTACGACAAAGGCAACGGGAACCTGCCCCCATTTTTCATCATCTGTTGAAGTAACCCCCGCTTCAAATACGGCAGGGTGCTGACTGATAATGGATTCAATTTCGGCAGGATACACATTCTCCCCCCCTGAAATGAACAAGTCGGAGCGACGGTCCATAACATATAAGAAACCTTCACTATCCAAATAACCGATGTCACCAGTATAAAGCCAGCCATTCTTTATTGCTTTTTCTGTTTCTTCTTCCCTGTTTAAATAACCCATTGTAACATTAGGTCCCGATACCACGATTTCCCCCGGCTCATCCGGCATTGCTTTGCGGCCCTCTACTTCAATTTTTAACTGCGAAGGAAAAAGTGGCTTTCCGGCAGAGCCAATTTTCGTCATGCTGTACTCAGGGGCAAGTGTCACAATCTGTGAGGATGTCTCTGTCATGCCATAGGTTTGATATACAGGGATTCCTTTGCTTTTACATTCGTCAAGTAAATGTCTTGGTGCAGGACCCCCGCCAAGCAGCATGCAGCGAAAACTGTCGGGGTAGCTGTTGTTCCCTAAATCCAGGAGCACCCTGTTTAACATCGCCGTCACTACCGAAATGATGGTGACTCCCTTTTGCTGGATCATTGCATTTACTTCTGTTTCATCGAACTTCTCGACAAGTATTACCTTCATTCCATAAATTACGTTTCTCATAAAGATCGATAGCCCGCTTATATGAAAAATTGGCACTCCGCAAAACCAGCAATCTTCTTCCGTCAGTCCAAGATTCAAAACAGACCCCATCGCACTCCACCAATGGTTACCAAACGTCTGAATCACACCCTTTGGGTTTCCGCTGGTACCTGATGTATACATGATGGTGGCCGTCTCCTGCAAAATAAATTCCTCTTGTATCCTTGCTTCATCCATTCCAGTGAACAGCCGGATTTCCTCTTTTTTTAGAATTTTTACTCCTGAAAGTCCTTTGTCAATCTGCTTGAGCTTCTTAGAAAAATGTTCTTCGGAAATGAACCATTCGGACTGGCTATCTATGATCTGCCAGGTTAATTCATTAGGTGTCAACCTGTTGTTAAGCATGACAATCTTAACTCCTAAATAGAAAAGAGCGTGAAGCATCACTACGCTGTCGATATGATTCCGCATTAAAACTGCACATATATCTCCATATCGAATTCCTTTTGAGGCAAGTTTTCTAGCAGTCTCCTCAGCCATTTTGTTAAGCTCGTCAAATGTATATGAGCGGTTATCGAATTCCACAGCAACTCTGTCGGGTGATAGCTCCGCTCTTTTTCGCAGCCAATTTGGCAATCTTTCTGCTGTCATCATTATTCATCTTTCTCCTTCTGCAAGAATTCCAATTCCGTCATGATAAGAAAACAGCTCGACGGGTTTTCCGTCAAGCTGTTTATAAAATGATATCCTCAAGTGCGCTTCTGCTTTTATTAAATGTCCAGCTCCAGCTCCTAGCCTCGATGCACAGGACGTGCTAGTGCCGACGAAGACATAAGGAGGTGGCGATCTTAGTCGGCCTCGAGGTCATAAGCCAAGCATCTGATGGGGAGGAAATCGCCCCCATACAGCTGCTCTTCTTATGCTTGTCGGACTTGCGCAGGACGCGCTGACGTCGATGTTCGCCACAGGACATGGCGGCTCTTAGTCGACGTTCCTTTTACAAGGCGCTTCTGCTTTTCTTAAGGAAAGCGCGGGAATTGTCCAAAGTCGGGTTTGCGTTTTTCTTTGAATGCGTCACGGCCTTCTTTTGCTTCTTCTGTTGTATAGTAAAGCAGCGTTGCATCACCTGCGAACTGCTGAATGCCAGCAAGTCCATCGGTATCAGCATTCATGGCTGCTTTCAAGAATCGGAGAGCGGTCGGGCTCTTCTCAAGCATCTCTTCACACCATTTAACCGTTTCTTCTTCCAATTGCTCTAAAGGAACGACTGTATTTACCAGACCCATGTCAAGTGCCTCCTGGGCGCTGTATTGACGGCATAGGTACCAGATTTCACGGGCTTTCTTATGACCAACGATACGGGCAAGGTAGCCTGAACCGTAGCCTGCGTCAAAGCTTCCTACCTTTGGTCCGGTTTGGCCAAAAACAGCATTGTCAGCTGCAATCGTCAAGTCGCAGACAACATGAAGCACATGGCCGCCGCCAATGGCGTAACCAGCAACCATGGCTACAACAGGTTTAGGAATGACCCGGATTAAACGTTGCAGATCCAAGACATTCAAACGCGGGATCTCGTCGTCGCCAACATATCCGCCATGCCCCCGCACGCTTTGGTCACCGCCAGAACAGAATGCTCTTTCACCTTCACCAGTCAAGATAATCACACCAACAGTGGAATCATCTCTTGCTCTTGAGAATGCATCGATCAATTCCATAACCGTCTTAGGAGTGAATGCATTATGTACCTCAGGTCGATTAATAGAAATTCTTGCAATTCCATTGTACGATTGATAAAGAATTTCGTCATACTCACGAACAGTTGCCCATTCAATTGTCATTATTTCTCCTCCTTTATGCTTTCGATAAGGTAAAACTTATTAGTGGGACAAAAACTCACTTATTATTTTACCAAACTTTTCATCAACTTCCACGTGTATTGCATGTCCGGTACCTTTTATTATTTTCCAATCGCCATGTTTCATTAATTTTTGCATATTTTCTGCAATCCGGCAAAATTTTTCATCAAATTCACCGGTTACAAGCAGGACAGGTAAGTCAATGTTTTGCAGACTCTCCCACCAGGAAGGCTGAGAACCGGTACCCATACCAATCAGGCTGTTAGCTAAGCCTGTTTCCGAGTTCCAAAGGCGTTGTCTTTTAATATTCATTTTCTTTTCGCCAGGCAAATTTTTTTGGGTAGCAAATAGGGGGATGTTTTCCCAGTAATCAATGAATTCCGCCAATCCATCACATATAATTCGCTCAGCGAGCTCTTTATCTATCTTCTGCCTTATTTGTCTTTCTTCCTCTGTTAAAAGGCCGGGAGAAGCGCTTTCAAGAATTAATTTATTTACATATTGCGGGTACAAACAGGCAAAGCTTAAGGCGAGCCTGCCGCCCATGGAATAGCCAAGGATATGTACTTTCTCCATCTCTAGGGTGTGGAGAATGTGTTGCAGATCTCCCGCTGCTTTTTCCATCTCATACCGTCTATAGTCAATGGGGGAGTCGGTATTTCCGTGTCCGATGATATCAACCAAAATAAGCTTGTATCTTGAACCTAATATAGGAACAAGAAAATGCCATGTTTCGAGGCTTCCGGTAAAGCCATGCAAAAGCAGCAACGGCTCACCTTCACCCCTTATTTCAACATGATACGCGACATCCTTGCTGACAATTTTCATTTTATTTCCTCATTTAATGCTTCCTTTATTTCCTGGGAAACATAACTCCACAATTCTCGATGTTTTAAGACATTTGTCTCTCTGGCGGTTGGAACTTCAATGACCTTTAATCCCTGAATTTCAAAGGAATTCGTGAATGCTTCCTTAAATTCATCCCAGGAGCAAACCTTGGTGTATTTGCCACCGTAAAGGGCAACGGCATGTGAAAAATCAAGACCATGCGGAGTCCCGAACAAGGTCTCAAAGTAATCTTTTTCTGAAGCTTGCGGCAAAAAGGAAAAAATCCCGCCGCCATCGTTATTAATTAGCAAAATCGTGATGTTTGTCTGCTGCAGCTTAGCAGCCATCAGCCCATTCATATCATGAAAGAAACTTAAGTCGCCGATGACTAACACCGTGTTGTCTAAAACAGTACTAACACCAAGAGCAGTAGAAACCACGCCATCAATTCCGTTTGCACCACGATTGGCGAACGTTCTGATTTCTTTGTTGTTGGAAAAAAAGAATGTATCCAAATCCCTGATTGGCATACTGTTTCCGACAAATAAATGAGACTTATTCGGCATTAAGTCTTGAAGCAGGATAAACAATTTGCCTTCACTTAACTCTTCTTCATCACGAATGGATTCAAGTGCGTTCTTTGTGGCGTCATTTACTTGCCGCCATCTGCCCAGCCACGAACTTTTTTCTCTTTGTTCGATATGTTCCCCAATGCTGTTGCAAAAAAAGATTTCGTTGCTGTAAATCATATCTGTAACAAGTCCGGCCGGCTCTCTCCACCCTGCACCGCCATCCACTACAAGATGTCTGGTATTCCGATGCTTTTTTAAATATAACAACAGCGCTTTTGAAACAGGCACGGCCCCAAAGCGAAGCACTAAATCCGGATTGAACAGCCTGGATGCATTTTCACCACGCAGAAATGTGTCATAACAGTCGATAATATTTTCACCGCCCGGGCTTCCACTTCTTAGTTGCGATAAAGGATCAGCTAAAATGGGAAAGGAAAGCTTTTCTGCCAAAGAAATAATAGCTGTCTTCATTTCATCATTTCTCAATTCTCCGCAAATAATGATGCCCCGTTTAGATTCTGATAATGTCTCTGCCATCGCTTGCAGCTGCATGGAAGCTAGTATTAATTCCCCACCCTCTACGGCTGCTGCAGATGATTGTGCTTTCTCGTTGATTCGATAATTCTTTACAGTCTCCATAAGCGGAACAAGCGGTTCACGAAGCGGGAAATTCAAATGCACCGGCCCTGCCGGCTCTTTTGCAGCCGTCGCCAATGCCCGTGCTCCAATTGTTCTCGCATACCTAATCATTTCCTCCGTGTGCTCAGGGATCGCCATTTCGACAAACCATTTAACATGCTTACCGTACAAATGAATTTGGTCGATTGCCTGAGGTGCACCCACATCCCGAAGTTCATGAGGCCGGTCAGCAGTCAAGACGAGGAGCGGCACTCTCGAGTAATACGCTTCAATTATTGCGGGATAATAATTGGCTGTTGCCGTTCCTGATGTACAGACCATCGCTACCGGTTCATGAAGCGCCTTTGCCAACCCGAGGGCAAAAAAAGCAGCCGACCGTTCATCAATATTCAAATGAATTGTAATATCAGGATGTTCAGCAAGCACCAATGCAAGGGGAGTCGACCTTGACCCCGGACTCACGACAACATGTTTTATATTGTTTCGGGCAAGCTCATCAACAAAAGATGCGATATATGCGGTTATTGCTTCTCTGTCATTCATGCAGATTTCCTCCCAGAGCGCTTAACATCGGTTTAAACTTAATCGAAGTTTCGTTATACTCCCCTTCAGGCGTTGAATCTTCGACAATGCCGCAGCCAGCAAAAAGGGAGGCTTCCTTACCCTGCAACAATGCCGAACGGATTGCTACCGCAAATTCACCGTTCCCGTAGGAATCTGTCCATCCTATAGGTCCTGAATAAAACCCGCGTTCAAGCTGCTCAACTTCACGAATCCGTCTTACTGCTTTTTCTTTCGGTAAACCGCCAAGTGCTGGCGTAGGATGGAGCTTTTCAATCATTTCAAAAATAGATACAAACCTATTGCACATCCCTTTTACAGGTGTATATAAATGCTGAATGTGCCGGTTTTTCATAAGCGCAGGTGCTTTGGGAATATTCACCGAGCTGCACACTGACTTCATTGCCTCTCCAATCATGGAAACCACGTATTGGTGTTCGACAAGGTTTTTCTGATCATGCAGTAATTCATATCCAAGCCTGTCGTCCTCTTGCTTGGTTTTACCCCTGGCAATAGATCCTGCCAGGCATGTTGAAAACATTTCATTGCCTGTCTTCTTAATTAATCTTTCAGGGGAAGCACCGATAAAGCAATCACTGCCAGTCTCGAGGCTGAATACAAAACTTGTTTGTTGTTCGACAGCTAGTTTCTGCAGCACTTGCTCTGAAAGGACTGAATGATTAAAAATAAGCCGCATTTCTCTGGCCAGCACCAGTTTTTTCAAATCCGTACCCTTGATTTCCTCTATCGTGTTTGCAACGGTATATTTCCAGTGTTCAGGTGCGATTTCTCTTTGTTCAATAATTTCATGATGCCCATTTCCAAAATTGACTGAACCGCTTAATAATGTATCCCGTTCATTTATCATTTTTATGAAGAGCTGTACATGGTCTTCTGGTGAACAAATAAGGTTGGTTGTTAGATATGCTTGTCCCTTCACAATAGATAACATGAATGCAGGAATATAGAATAAATTATCCCCAAATTGATCCCAAAGAAGGGAATTGCTTTTATTGTGATCAAAAGAAAAGCCTCCAAACAATAACGGCCCTGTCCCCTCTTTTTCAAGAATGCCCGTTTTTACCGCATTTTCGATAAGAGCAGTCCAACTGGCTTCCACTTCCATAAACCGTGAATCAGCCGCGGACACCTGGATTTTCTCAACCTTACCTAAACCCGCAATGATAATATCTTTGTTAGGATCTTGCCAAAAAAAGCGTTCACCTATATATTGTTCTCTTCCTACTTGATAAAATGAAAGGGGGCTGATATTATCAACTTCTACAACTTCACTGAACAGGATTTTATGCTTTTTTCTTTTCGCTTCATCCAGTGCTGCTTTAAGCCCTTCAATCAGCTCAGTTTCATGTGAGATTGCCAAGAAAAATCCCCCTATCCTTTCCATTTAAAAAGCTATACAAACCTATTTAAAGATACACCCCGATTTAACTTCATGTCAATCATTCAGGCCCCCTTGCATACAATTTCAACCATCTTTTCTCCCTAATATTTAATTCGTAATGAAAACTCGACAGGAAATAGGCCAATTCCATTATTTATGCCAAAAAAGGCATTGACACCGCCCTTTTGTTTTTCTAAACTTATTCTGTAACGTTTCGTACACATTTAGTTTCTCGATATAGTTTTGAAATATAAATATATTTTCAGGGGAGAGAAAAAATGCAAACTCGAATTCATACAGATTCAGCTCCACTCCTCCAGGATAACAAACCTAACTGGAGAGTTTTATGGCAGCTGACTCGTCCACATACATTAACCGCGGGATTTGTCCCGGTATTGATTGGTACGGCACTCGCTATTCAGACAAGTGATATCAATATCCCATTGTTCATCGCCATGCTTATTGCCTGCTTGCTTATACAGGCGGCTACCAATATGTTTAACGAATATTATGACTTCAAGCGAGGACTCGATAATGCAGAATCAATCGGAATTGGAGGTGCCATCGTGAGAGATGGTATGTCTCCGAGCATTGTTTTAAGACTTGCCCTCTCTCTATACGGCATTGCTACATTGATAGGTGTATATATATGTATGGAATCTTCATGGTGGCTGGCTCTTATCGGCTTGATCTGTATGGCAACAGGCTATTTATATACCGGCGGACCCTGGCCGATTTCATCAACACCTTTTGGAGAAATTTTTGCAGGACTTTTTATGGGCTTTCTCATCATTTTGCTTTCTTTTTTTATCCAAACAGGAAATGTGTCAACTGTATCGATTTTAGTTGCTATTCCTATCGGTATCCTAGTAGGATTAATCAACCTTTCCAATAACATCCGGGATTTAGATGGCGACAAGAAAAATGGCAGAAAAACGTTAGCCATTTTAATAGGCAGGGAAAAGGCTGTATCTCTTCTTGGAGGAATGTTTACAGTTTCCTATATGTGGATAATTGGATTGACCGCCATGGGAATTGTATCACCCTGGGTATTGTTGGTATTTTTAAGTGTCCCAAAAGCTATTAAAGCAACAAAAGGATTTATCGGGAAAACAATTCCGACTCAAATGATGCCTGCCATGAAAGCAACTGCGCAAACTAATACAATCTTTGGTTTTCTTTTATCCATCGGTTTATTTATTAGCTATTTCATATAAGCTTCCTTCCATACCCTTGCCTGCTGGCAAGGGTATCTTTTTGTTGAATAATCTGCTTTGTTTCCATCTCTAATGATTCGGGTATAAATATATAATACTAATAATAAATAATCATAAGGAGTGTCAACTATGGCCACTAAAGAACAAATCACTATTCTAAAAAAAGAATTGTTAAATAATAAAGAACAATTACAGCATAGGATCAAGCAAGACGAAGATACCTTGATGGATACAAGCCAGAGCGATTCTGTCGGCGAACTCTCTGCATATGATAACCATCCTGCCGATATGGGAACAGAATTATTCGAACGTGAAAAAAACATGGCGATTGATGACCATGCCGAGGCGGAAATTAAGAAAATTGATTCTGCCCTGGAGGCAATCGAGAATGGTTCTTACGGTACATGCAGAACATGCGGCAAAGAAATACGTTTTGAACGATTAGAAGCGGTCCCAACCAGCCTATATTGTGTAGACCATGCACCAGAGCAAAGACCTGGAAAAGACCGTCCTGTGGAAGAGGAGGTTTTAGAACCTTCACATGGAGATCATTTTGAGAATCGCAGGAAAGGGAATGAAATCAACGACAAAGAAGACAGCTTCGGGGAAGTGGCCCGTTTTGGTACCTCTGAGACTCCATCTGACTATACAGGCGACCATGAATCCTACGATACACTATATAAGAACGAGGATGAAAACGATGGTTTTACCGAGGAATACGAAAGCTTTCTGGGCAATGATATTGACGGTAAGAACAAAAAAGCATATCCTTCCAAACAGGAAAAGGAATATGAAGAAGCACTGGATAATGAACACATCGAGTCCCCATTGGGAAATGTGCCGTATAAACGTACAGATGGTTATGTGAATGATGAAAAAAGAGAGAAAGGCAAGTAGTAAGAAGTGGTCAATATCAGGAAAAATCGCTGATTCCTTTTAATGGAAGGATCGCAAAACATACGAAAAAAGGATGTATACTGAGTATACATCCTTTTTCATATGACCCCTACGGGATTCGAACCCGTGTTACCGCCGTGAAAGGGCGGTGTCTTAACCGCTTGACCAAGGGGCCGGCTGGCGGAGAAGGAGGGATTTGAACCCTCGCGCCGCTTACGCGACCTACACCCTTAGCAGGGGCGCCTCTTCAGCCTCTTGAGTACTTCCCCGATTGGCTCCGCAGGTAGGACTCGAACCTACGACCGTTCGGTTAACAGCCGAATGCTCTACCACTGAGCTACTGCGGAATGGTGGGCCTAAATGGACTCGAACCATCGACCTCACGCTTATCAGGCGTGCGCTCTAACCAGCTGAGCTATAGGCCCATTCAAAATTATTGGAGCGGGTGATGGGAATCGAACCCACGATATCAGCTTGGAAGGCTGAAGTTTTACCATTAAACTACACCCGCATTTAGAAAGGGGCGACTGATGGGAATCGAACCCACGAATGTCGGAACCACAATCCGATGCGTTAACCACTTCGCCACAACCGCCAAAGAATTTTTTTAAAAAAGGTGGCTCGGGACGGAATCGAACCGCCGACACAAGGATTTTCAGTCCTTTGCTCTACCGACTGAGCTACCGAGCCATATATGACAATCTGAAAATAATTTAATGAACATAAAAATGGCGGTCCGGACGGGACTCGAACCCGCGACCTCCTGCGTGACAGGCAGGCATTCTAACCAACTGAACTACCGGACCAATGATTGCGGGGACAGGATTTGAACCTGCGACCTTCGGGTTATGAGCCCGACGAGCTACCGGACTGCTCCACCCCGCGACGGTAATAATGATATAATTTTGCTTATGCACTATGTCTTTCTTTGACTGTCCCGATCTCAGGAAGTTAATCAAGAAGCATTTCGATCGTTACAACTCGCCGTTTATTCGGTGAAGTATTGCTCGTTGCTCCACCCCGCGATAATAAAAATTATACAATTATACGATATTTAGAAAATATGGAGGAGGAAGAGGGATTCGAACCCCCGCGGGTTTTAACACCCCTGTCGGTTTTCAAGACCGATCCCTTCAGCCGGACTTGGGTATTCCTCCGTATATTGAAAAAATGGTGGACCTTGTAGGACTCGAACCTACGACCGGACGGTTATGAGCCGTCTGCTCTAACCAGCTGAGCTAAAGGTCCCAATATTTTATATTATGGTAGCGGCGGAGGGGATCGAACCCACGACCTCACGGGTATGAACCGTACGCTCTAGCCAGCTGAGCTACGCCGCCAAAATAAAATATATGGTTATGATGTGATATTGGTGGAGCCTAGCGGGATCGAACCGCTGACCTCCTGCGTGCAAGGCAGGCGCTCTCCCAGCTGAGCTAAGGCCCCACTATCGGAAATGGTCGGGAAGACAGGATTCGAACCTGCGACCCCTTGGTCCCAAACCAAGTGCTCTACCAAGCTGAGCTACTTCCCGTAAAATATGGTGCGCCCGGCGGGAGTCGAACCTACAACCTTCTGATTCGTAGTCAGATGCTCTATCCAATTGAGCTACGGGCGCAATATAAATGGTGCCGAGGACCGGAATCGAACCGGTACGGTAGTCACCTACCGCAGGATTTTAAGTCCTGTGCGTCTGCCAGTTCCGCCACCCCGGCAAAAGTAGGAAATAGAGCGGAAGACGGGATTCGAACCCGCGACCCCAACCTTGGCAAGGTTGTATTCTACCACTGAACTACTTCCGCATTTAATGGTGCGGGTGAAGGGACTTGAACCCCCACGCCTTGCGGCGCCAGATCCTAAGTCTGGTGCGTCTGCCAATTCCGCCACACCCGCAAGTATAGATGTCAGAGATTTAAGCAATTCCTTCAAAAAAATCAAGCTTTCAATCTGACTTCCGATTTCTCACTTCTAGAAATGGTGAGCCATGAAGGACTCGAACCTTCGACCCTCTGATTAAAAGTCAGATGCTCTACCAACTGAGCTAATGGCTCAACTTCATATAGTCGATCGAGCAAGTTAGCTCGTACAACATCGGTAAGTAAATGGTGCCGGCAAGAGGACTTGAACCCCCAACCTACTGATTACAAGTCAGTTGCTCTACCAATTGAGCTACACCGGCCAATAAATATGGTGGAGGATGACGGGATCGAACCGCCGACCCTCTGCTTGTAAGGCAGATGCTCTCCCAGCTGAGCTAATCCTCCATATGTAAGCTTGGCGACGTCCTACTCTCACAGGGGGAGAT
>NZ_RYZZ01000039.1:0-2935 GCF_003989135.1 Peribacillus cavernae | reverse complement strand
TGGTTAAGTTAGAAAGGGCGCACGGTGGATGCCTTGGCACTAGGAGCCGATGAAGGACGGGACTAACACCGATATGCTTCGGGGAGCTGTACGTAAGCGTTGATCCGGAGATTTCCGAATGGGGAAACCCACTGTTCGTAATGGAACAGGATCCATACCTGAATACATAGGGTATGGAAGGCAGACCCGGGGAACTGAAACATCTAAGTACCCGGAGGAAGAGAAAGCAAACGCGATTTCCTGAGTAGCGGCGAGCGAAACGGAATTAGCCCAAACCAAGAGGCTTGCCTCTTGGGGTTGTAGGACACTCTATATGGAGTTACAAAGGAACGGGGTAGATGAAGCGGCCTGGAAAGGCCCGTCAGAGAAGGTAAGAACCCTGTAGTCGAAACTTCGTTCCCTCCTGAGTGGATCCTGAGTACGGCGGGACACGAGAAATCCCGTCGGAAGCAGGGAGGACCATCTCCCAAGGCTAAATACTCCCTAGTGACCGATAGTGAACCAGTACCGTGAGGGAAAGGTGAAAAGCACCCCGGAAGGGGAGTGAAAGAGATCCTGAAACCGTGTGCCTACAAGTAGTCAGAGCCCGTTCATGGGTGATGGCGTGCCTTTTGTAGAATGAACCGGCGAGTTACGATTTCCTGCAAGGTTAAGCTGATGAGGCGGAGCCGCAGCGAAAGCGAGTCTGAACAGGGCGAGTGAGTAGGAGGTCGTAGACCCGAAACCAGGTGATCTACCCATGTCCAGGGTGAAGTTCAGGTAACACTGAATGGAGGCCCGAACCCACGCACGTTGAAAAGTGCGGGGATGAGGTGTGGGTAGCGGAGAAATTCCAATCGAACCTGGAGATAGCTGGTTCTCTCCGAAATAGCTTTAGGGCTAGCCTCATGATAAGAGTCTTGGAGGTAGAGCACTGATTGGACGAGGGGCCCTCATCGGGTTACCGAATTCAGTCAAACTCCGAATGCCAAAGACTTATTCATGGGAGTCAGACTGCGAGTGATAAGATCCGTAGTCAAAAGGGAAACAGCCCAGACCACCAGCTAAGGTCCCCAAGTATACGTTAAGTGGAAAAGGATGTGGAGTTGCTTAGACAACCAGGATGTTGGCTTAGAAGCAGCCACCATTTAAAGAGTGCGTAATAGCTCACTGGTCGAGTGACTCCGCGCCGAAAATGTACCGGGGCTAAACGTATCACCGAAGCTGTGGATTGACACCGTTGGTGTCAGTGGTAGGAGAGCGTTCTAAGGGCGTTGAAGCTAGACCGCAAGGACTGGTGGAGCGCTTAGAAGTGAGAATGCCGGTATGAGTAGCGAAAGAAGGGTGAGAATCCCTTCCACCGAATGCCTAAGGTTTCCTGAGGAAGGCTCGTCCGCTCAGGGTTAGTCGGGACCTAAGCCGAGGCCGAAAGGCGTAGGCGATGGACAACAGGTTGATATTCCTGTACCACCTGTAATCGTTTGAGCAATGGGGGGACGCAGGAGGATAGGGTAAGCGTGCTGTTGGATGCGCACGTCCAAGCAGGTAGGCCGGAAACGAGGCAAATCCCGTTTCCATATAAGGCGGAACTGTGATGGCGAGGGAAATCTAGTACCGAAGTTCCTGATTCCACACTGCCAAGAAAAGCCTCTAGCGAGATGAAAGGTGCCCGTACCGCAAACCGACACAGGTAGGCGAGGAGAGAATCCTAAGGTGTTCGAGAGAACTCTCGTTAAGGAACTCGGCAAAATGACCCCGTAACTTCGGGAGAAGGGGTGCTTTTTAGGGTGAAAGCCCGGAAAAGCCGCAGTGAATAGGCCCAGGCGACTGTTTAGCAAAAACACAGGTCTCTGCGAAGCCGCAAGGCGAAGTATAGGGGCTGACGCCTGCCCGGTGCTGGAAGGTTAAGGGGAGAGGTTAGCTGTATGGCGAAGCTTTGAACCGAAGCCCCAGTAAACGGCGGCCGTAACTATAACGGTCCTAAGGTAGCGAAATTCCTTGTCGGGTAAGTTCCGACCCGCACGAAAGGCGTAACGATCTGGGCACTGTCTCAACGAGAGACTCGGTGAAATTATAGTACCTGTGAAGATGCAGGTTACCCGCGACAGGACGGAAAGACCCCGTGGAGCTTTACTGCAGCCTGATATTGCATTTTGGTACAGCTTGTACAGGATAGGTAGGAGCCTAAAGAAGCCGGAGCGCCAGCTTCGGTGGAGGCGTCGGTGGGATACTACCCTGGCTGTATTGAAATTCTAACCCGCGCCCCTCATCGGGGCGGGAGACAGTGTCAGGCGGGCAGTTTGACTGGGGCGGTCGCCTCCTAAAAGGTAACGGAGGCGCCCAAAGGTTCCCTCAGAATGGTTGGAAATCATTCGTAGAGTGTAAAGGCATAAGGGAGCTTGACTGCGAGACCTACAAGTCGAGCAGGGACGAAAGTCGGGCTTAGTGATCCGGTGGTTCCGCATGGAAGGGCCATCGCTCAACGGATAAAAGCTACCCCGGGGATAACAGGCTTATCTCCCCCAAGAGTCCACATCGACGGGGAGGTTTGGCACCTCGATGTCGGCTCATCGCATCCTGGGGCTGTAGTCGGTCCCAAGGGTTGGGCTGTTCGCCCATTAAAGCGGTACGCGAGCTGGGTTCAGAACGTCGTGAGACAGTTCGGTCCCTATCCGTCGTGGGCGCAGGAAATTTGAGAGGAGCTGTCCTTAGTACGAGAGGACCGGGATGGACGCACCGCTGGTGTACCAGTTGTCTTGCCAAAGGCATCGCTGGGTAGCTACGTGCGGACGGGATAAGTGCTGAAAGCATCTAAGCATGAAGCCCCCCTCAAGATGAGATTTCCCATAGCGCAAGCTAGTAAGATCCCTGAAAGATGATCAGGTGGATAGGTCTGAGGTGGAAGCGTGGTGACACGTGGAGCTGACAGATACTAATCGATCGAGGACTTAACCAA
>NZ_RYZZ01000038.1 GCF_003989135.1 Peribacillus cavernae | reverse complement strand
GATTACTTTGCATAATATTTTACTTTGCATAAGGCGGAATTATTTCTCCAATATTAGGGAATATCTACCTCCATTATGTACTAGATCTATGGTTTGATAGGGTTGTAAGAAAACAATGTAGGGGACAAGCATACATTGTTAGGTATGCAGATGACTTCGTATGTTGCTTTCAATACAAAGATGATGCACAAGCATTTTATCAAGCGCTCATTCAGCGTTTGAAGATATTCAACCTTGAGGTAGCAGAAGATAAAACGAAAATCATACCATTTGGCCGATTTGCCGAGAGAAACTGCAAAAGTAACGGAGAAGGAAAGCCACCGACTTTTGATTTCCTAGGCTTTACTCATTACTGCAGTAAAAGCCAAACGGGAAAGTTTCGAGTGAAAATCAAATCAAGCAGTAAGAAAATGCGTGCAAAGCTCAAAGAATGGTTGAAAGCTAATCGAACAACCGATATTCATGAAGTGAAGAGACGACTAGACCGCTCATTAGTTGGATATTACAATTACTATTGTGTAACGGACAACATAAAACATGTGAACAACTTCAAAGACAAAGTAAAGGTTTTTTTGATTAAATACCAATTCTAAAGCCCATTCCAGCCAATCATTATCTAAATTTTGATACAGGCTCGTTAAATGAAAATCGGGGCATTCTTTTGATTCACAAAGAGACTTTCATTTCAATCTTGAAACAAGTCCCGACTTATGATTAGCCGGGATTTTTTTATGGATTATAACTTTTTGTTCAACATAAGAACTGCGTTAGCTCGATAACGATTATTGTACAGGATTGTCCCTTATAACATAAAAGAAGCCACCTCTGCAGCTTTGCATAATTTCCGTACTCCGACTATAAACTTTAATAATATTTCCGTAACCAAACCTATGGGGTTTTAGCCGCCCGTGGAACATTTTAACTTTCTACAAGGTGATGTTTCTGAGATCA
Source organism: Peribacillus cavernae (assembly GCF_003989135.1). Lineage (GTDB taxonomy): Bacteria > Bacillota > Bacilli > Bacillales > DSM-1321 > Peribacillus > Peribacillus cavernae. The sequence goes on along the minus strand of NZ_RYZZ01000038.1, from coordinate 59,883 downwards.
CCGCAGATATTAGAACATTTGTATCAATGAATACTCGAAGCTTATTTTTTGGTTCGTTCATTCCATAAATCCTTTCGAACTTGTTTCAAGTCATCTAATAATTCCTTTTCTGTAATCCCTTTTTCCTTTGCATCCTGACTAATTGAGTTTGCAAATTCGTCAAAAACCACAAGTGCTCCTTTTTTTACAACCATTTTTCCATCCTCTTCTTCCACAAAAATAACACGATCTCCTTCATTTAAATCAAGTGCTTGTCGAACTGATTTAGGAATCGTAATTTGTCCTTTGGACGTCAGTCTAGCTGATTTAGGTTTAATAATCCCCGTTATTCTCACCCTTTCGTATTCCTTACTTCCTTACTTTTAGTATAAACAATTTTTATAAAGATATCCACCCAATATGAATTTTTATTCTTTTACAAGTTCGAATCCATTTTACTTCTGAGTATGGCCAGTCGGAATTAACTTACTTAGTTTCTTGCGAGGCATTACTTTTTCCTCGCTATCAAGAGTGGTTTTTGAAGATGCGTTGGTTGGCCTTCAAGTGATGACTTTCCAGATGAATTCATCCATATCGGGATCGTCTGCTTAAATCTGAGATTGTTCTTGCTAAACGAATGATCTTGATTTGAACACGATTACTCCATTGCTGCTTGGCTAAACCTTTTAATCCAATACTAGAAACTTTGACAGTCAACTACATACAACCTCCATACGTATAAATTATTTTCAAAGTCTGAAAAAATAATGAAACAAGATAAAGTGGATTATTAATAAGAATGGCCTTGCAGCAAATAAGAGGATAAAAAATGGGCTTTCTAATGCGGCGTATATCATATATTCCACACAAACAACAAAACCCCCATAAACTGAAAAACAAAACAGAAAAAGACAGATAGAGCTATTTTAGACTTTCCACTACTATCAATCTATCGTTTGGTCGGTGAGTACAGTCAAACGGACGGTCAAGGTACTGGAGGATATGGGGTACTTGATCTCGGACAGGTTTAACTATAGCCAAATGGATCAGACGAAATGGTATTCGGTTGATTATGAAAAGTTTCGGAATTGGAGGAAGAACTTCGAGAGGTTCATGATGGCATGTCAGAGTGCAAGGACGATATGTTATCGGATTCAGAAAGAGCCGCTGAAGGTAGCACCGTGAGTCAAGCAATACCAGAGAGTACTACAGAGACTACAACAGAGAAAAAGAGATATTGCCTGTTCGCGAAATCATTCAATACCTGAACAAAAAAACGAATTCATCCTACAAACCGACTACCAGAAAAAACAGGGAACTCATTAGAGCCAGGTATCGTGAAAGTTTTAGACTGGATGATTTTAAGAAAGTCATTGACCTAAAAGCAATAGAATGGCTGAATGATCCGCATTGGAGCAAGTATCTCCGGCCGTAGACTTTATTCGGGACGAAATTTGAATCTTATCTCAACCAAAAGCCAGGTAAGAAAAAATGGCGGAGGGAGGATTTTGATTTACATGACGAAGAATGAACTGTTCACAATATTGGAATTAATTATCGTGTATTATGACCAATTTGAAATCGATCAAAAGAAAGTGGATGCCTGGCATGAAGTATTGCAGACCTGTTCGTTTGAAAAAGTGAAAGATAGACTGCTGTCATTTCGTATCTGTGTCAACTTATCCGCCAAAAGTTTCGGATCTCGTTGTTGCAGGAGCGGTCGTTTCCCGTGCCATTCCTGATTACCAGGAGACCGTTGTCATCCTGAAAACCCATCAAAAGCCGGCAGCAAAAGAAGTCATTCAGCAAGAATTAGCAAAAATGAGAGAGATACTTGGAATCAGGAGGGCCTGAAGGCGATGGAAGGAATCGGGTTGTTTAATCAAGAAGCGGAAGAGGCGTTTGACCTATGTCATGTGACTTGGTTCCTCTGGAAGTCTTTTCACGGGAAGCGTTTGAAGAAAAAATAGATAAAGATGAAAAAAAAGAAAAGACACCATTGAACAAGTATATGTATTGGACCATAACTTGAAAAGCGAAATATGAATCGTCGGAAAGTGCAGCAACTTATTTGGCAGCCTTATTCGGACAACTGCTGGCATCGACTTGAATATTACTTACAATTAGAATATTACATATATCCGGAATATTTCACGATACGCTCAAATAAAATGTATTATCTTTAGTACATTAAGACAAATATTCGTGCAAGTTGATAGGGGTGAAAGTGGGAGCTCACTAATAATACATTTATTACTTTCAATCTTTTAAATAGTCTCTCGGAATTAAGGAAGTGATAATACCCAATAATTAGCACATTAACCTAGTTATTTACTGGAAAATCTTTGTTTCTGTTTTAGGCGGCAACTGGATTGAATATTTTTACTCGCTTTTCAAAAAAAGGATACACTTAAGAATCCTCCATATGGAAGATTTTTGAAAGTTAATTGTGATTTCTTAAGCTGATTGAAGCAACTCTTTCATGTTGATTTGATCTTTCAAGTTTTGATACCAAGCATCGATGTGCTGACACATCATAATTCCGTAGATTCGGATGTACCACATCATCGTGGAACGGTGTCGTCCGGCTTCGAGTAGTCGATCTTCTCACGCTTGTTGGAGCGTTCTACGGAAGTCCGGCGTTTATATATCGTTTTCCATTGTTCCGTTTCCCGAGAAGTTTTTGGAAACAATCGAAGATTGTCCTTACTGTGAGTATGGAAGGTTCGTCCATATTTAGCGGTGGAACATCCGCAGGATGGCGAACATCTCCATTTTTGACGGTTCTGGGACTTGTCGTATCCATTGGGTCTCATTTTCTTGCCGTTCGGGCATATGGGAACCCCTTCGGGCGAAATACGAATGTCCCGCCCGTCTCCATATTCTTTTTACTGCGCTTGTTCAGATCGATGATGGGTTCCTGGTTCTGTTGATCGATCAGGCGGTAAATGGCTTCGGCATCATGAGCGGCGTCCAGTAAAATTTTATCGAATGTGCCCAAGGTGAAACGTTGCGTAAATTCCACTGAACTAAGAACAAAGCTGACCGAGTCATGCGACGATGCCGGATGCAGACGCGGGTACAGGGGTAAATCATTCGGGCTGTCGCTTGCGTTCATCATATACAGGTGATATCCGTTGAAATACTTTTCCCTTGAACTATCCCATCCGGAGTCACAGTCTGGCTGGGAATAGAGGCGGGGATGGTGGCAATCCGCAAGGCCTTGGGCACGACAATCACAAGTCGATTTGCTCCGGGGACGGGCGGACGTCTCTATGGGTGTACCATCACCAGCCACGTTCAGCTTATTCATGTCCCCAAGCAAGCCCAACTTCGCAGAGATGGTTAGGAACTGGGACTGAAAGAAATCAAATAGCCGATCCGATGGCAACTCCTTTTTCTGATGCAGTCGGGAAAGAATCCATTGGACCAATCGCTCAACCCTTCCGGGTTTGTTGATAGGCGCTTTTTCACCTTTCTTGCCCTTTTTGGGCTTGCGTTTACGAAACTTTTTGCTCTTTTTTTTCCGTGTCGCATTCTTATTTTCAGAATCCCATAGGCGCGGGAAAAAATCGAGAAAGGTGCCGACACCAGGAATGTCACCAGGTTCAAAACCACTGAGGATGGCATACAGTGGGACCGTATGCATTTCTTCTACCCATTGGGTGATGCTAAGTTCCGGTCGGACCAATAGGTTCACCAGAAGCGATCGGAACATGGAAGCTGGATCGCGGGGCTTTGGACCCTTATCACCATAGAACGGCCGAAGGGTTGTCGTAATGTGAGATAAGTCAGTAATCCAAAGTTTGGTAATAAGTGGCCACTGGTTCTTATGGATGACGAGAATGCCACCGGAGTAATGCTCCTGTAGTTGGTTGATAACAAAGTCTTGATACGAAGAATGGGGAATAAGATTAGGTTTCATAAAAACTCTCCAGTATTCGGTAGTAAGGAAAATGAATACCCTTCCGCCTGATTATTGGGATGTTTTTAAAAAGTCAAGTGTTTTCTTAGAATATTTACGACAATATTTCAACATTTAATTTCCAGTTCAAAATATTGCAAAAATAAATGTCCCACCCACAAAAGTAGGAGGGACATCATTAGAGTAGGTCAGGTAAACCCTAGACATACTTAGCTCGGTGAATGCCGAGAGTCTATTTTAAATAAGAGGAGGTTTAGTACTTGAGTCACTCACTAATTCCAAAATATTATCAAATTGCCAATCTCCTTCGGAACAGAATTGTGAATGGATTTTACCCAAAAGGCCAATTAATGCCGACAGAAAAGCAACTTAGCGAGGACTTTGAAGTGAGTCGCGTAACAATACGCCAATCAATGAGGATACTGGAAGAGCAAAGGATGATTGTTCGAAAACAAGGGGTTGGTACTTTTGTAAGTGAAACTGTAACACTTCAACCCATCGTTTTTTCAGGATACATAGAAGATATTATGCTGCAGCAATTGAGTACAAAAGTATCCGATGTAACAATAGAAGAAATTATACCAAATGAAGAGATTCGCACTAATCTTTGTGTGCCTGCAGGAGAAACCATTGTTAAAGTGGAACGGACCCGTCAAGTGGGTGAAAAAATCATAAGTTATGTAGAAAACTTTTTCTCAAAAGAAATAGCAAGCCAATTTACAGAAGAAGAAGTAAAAATGTATTCTTTTGTCGAGCTATTGTACAAATATGGATATGAACAGGAAAGTGCTTTACAAACAGTTTCAGCTGTTGATGCCACAACACATGTAGCAGCTAAACTTCAGGTATTACCGGAAAGTTCCGTTCTTTTTACCGAAATTATTATTTTTGATAGAAATGGCACTCCGATAAATATTGTGAATGTTTATAATCATTCAGATTATAAGTATACGGTTAAACTTGCGCCTTCCATTGGAAGAACGAAAATCGATCAACTTAATCAGGATTTAAACCAGTTATAATAAACTTTCTTAATTTAGGTACTTCAAAATGATAAATAAAGGAGCCAAAAAAATGACAACTTATCCATTGTTATTCTCTCCTCTTAAGTTAGGAAATAAAACGTTGCGAAATAGAATGGCCATGGTTGAACTTGTAACCAATTATGCAGAACAGCAGCAGCCAACCGAAAGAAATGCGAATTTCTACGCTGAACGTGCCAAAGGAGGTGTAGCACTGATTGTTACAGAAGGACTTTCCGTTCATCCAACTTCCGTACCGCAGCCCCATGTGCCTGCCGCTTATCTAAAGGAAAACATTGAAAAATTTCGTTCGATTGCCGATTCGGTTCATCAGCACGGAACCATTTTATTAGGGCAGCTATGGCATGTTGGGAGGCAGCAACTGTGGAGTCCAATGATGTCTCCATGGGGTGTTTCTGCGTTGCCATGTCCATTAAGTAATGCGGTACCGCATGAGATGTCGGTAGAAGACATCAATGAGATTGTGGAAAGTTTTGTCCTATCAGCCCGTAATCTAAAGGAAGCAGGATTTGATGGTGTCTCTTTACACGGAGCTCATGGATACCTTATTACACAGTTTCTCTCACCGTGGAGCAATAAACGCAGGGACCAGTACGGAGGGTCGATTGAAAATCGAGCAAGATTTGTCGTTGATATTATTAATCGAATTCACGAAACGTGCGGTGATGACTTTATTGTTGGAATCAAATTAACGGTGCACGAATATGTGGAAGGCGGTTTGGATCTCGAAGAATCGAAAATACTCATTCAACACATCATTCAGCATTGCAAAGTGGATTATATTGGGGTAAGTCAGGGAAACTTTAGTTTTAGCCTCGAATATCACGTTGCTGACATGCATTTTCCCCCAACCCCTTTTATACATTTGGCTGAAGAGGTGAAGAAAATCTCCGGAAATATACCTGTAATGGGAATGGGAAAGATAACTGATCCAGAAACAGCGGAAAAGTTAATTGTGGGCGGTTCTGCCGATCTTATTGGACTTGGACGTGCTCTGATTAGTGATGCGGAATTTGCCAATAAAGCGGCAACAAATCCTGACAATATAAGAGAATGTACTTCATGTAATATCTGCTGGGGAGAGATTCACGGCGGAAAGCCTTTAGTCTGTATGCATAATCCAGAAGCCGGTTATGAAAAAGAGTACGGAATGGGCACGTTGACAAGAACAAGTCTGCCTAAAAAGGTTGTCGTTGTTGGCGGCGGACCAGCTGGCCTGGAGGCAGCCAGAATAGCTGCAGCCAGAGGGCATCACGTTATGTTAATTGAAAAACAACCAGAATTAGGGGGGCAATTATTGCAAGCTGCCAAACTGCCGGGGAGAGAAAATTTAACTAAAACACTGTCTTTTCTGACAAGAGAGCTGAAGCGTCATAACGTTGAAATCCGGTTAAAAGAAGTTGCCGACGAAGACTTCATTGATGCGATTCAGCCAGACGTGGTGATCATTGCTGCTGGGTCAACCCCTAACCTCCCTGAATTCGAAAACCGCTCAATGCGTGTCCATAGTTTTGTCGATTCCATAAACATGGAAGAATGGGGAGATCATGTCGTTATTTTCGATGATGATGGCGACATTCCTCCATATGCATTGGCGGAGAAGATCGCAACCTTATCAAAAAATGTAACCATAGTAACCAAAAAGCCTCAGTTAGCAAAGGAAGCAAATTATTTAAGCTGGATTGGGATAAATCGAAGAATTCGTTCCTTTGAAAATATTACTTTCTTTACAAGCCATAAAATTGTTCAAATCAAATCTGATGGAATCGAAATTCAAGATGTATTCGGTGGGCAGCCGAAATATATTGGATGCAGTGATGTGGTAATGGTTACCCGCAATTCAGCGAATAACATCATTTATCAAAACCTCAAGGAAAAATATGAAACGTATAATATCGGGGATAGTTATGCACCACGAAAGATTTTAGCTGCCATTCATGAAGCACATCGAGTGGCTAGAACGATTTGATATACACGCGGGGTCCCGTGTTGACGTACACAATGTGTCATTGCTTTGATAACTCTTGCCCTAGTAATCAGGAAATACTTGAATGAATGAACGCTTTATGTCATACGTCGCACTTATTTATTAGATAAGTGCGACTAGTATATATCAATGAAAGGAGGTAAGGGAGTCAACACTTATATATCAATTTGTAAGCGTTATCATTAGTCGGCAAGGTTGGAATACCAAGAATAAGTGAAAAACGAGAAAATATTAAACGGAGGATGATAAGATGCCTAAATTGCAGGAAAATGTGAATGTGGCAACAACCTATGAAAATCCTACACGTGTAAGATGGTTAGGTGGTCTTTTGATATTATTTATCGGTTGCCTGGCCTATGTGGATCGAACCGTTTTTTCTGTGACGGCAATCCCGATTATGGAAGAACTAAATATCACACCTGTCCAATTTGGTATCATGTTAACTGTGTTTTCGGTAGGATATTTCATCTTTCAAATACCTGGTGCCATATTGGCAGAACGAAAGGGCTCCCGGAAAATCATCATGTATTCTCTTATAGGATGGTCCATTTTCACAGCATTGACAGGTGTCGCGAATGCAGTTGTGATGCTCGCGATTATACGCTTCTTCTTCGGTGTTGCGGAAGCGCCATTATTTCCAGGTGCCAATAACTTTACTGCAAATTGGTTTTCTAAAGGAGAGAGCGGACGTTCCAATTCATTGATGAATGCAGGAGCATTTAGTGCTAACATATTTGCTCCCCCCATTATTGTCGTCGTTGTTAGTTTAATAGGATGGCGGTCAACCTATTTCGCTCTTGGTGTATTTGGGATTATAATCGCAATAATATGGTATAAGTCCATGAGAAGTAAGCCAAGCGAGCATCCCAAGGTAAATCAAGCAGAGTTAAACATCATAATGGAAGGTCATTTTATAAGCACTGAAAAGGAACCAGAGAAACTGAAGTCCCAGTGGTCCCAATTTTTAAAACAGCGATCGTTTTGGATGCTTGCCTTAGGTTATTTTGCAACACTATGGACCATCCAATTTTTCCTTTATTGGCTGCCCTTTTATTTACAAGAGGCCTTAGGTCTGACGTTTAAAGCTATGGGCTTTTATACCAGTCTTCCTTGGATTGCCATAGTAATAGCGGTTCTCACTGCAGGAGCACTTAGTGACAATTTGATTAAAAAAGGTTTTTCACGATTTTGGGCACGGAATATGATCTGTGTAGTAGGATTAACTTTATCGGCGATTGCCTTAATTGTTAGTACTACTGCTGCAACAGCTTTAGGCAATATTTTATGGCTGAGTCTTGCCCTGGGTATGGCTGGATTTGCTCAAACATTAGCTTGGTCTATGTCTACTGATTTAGGGCAAAAATATACGTCAACAGTAAGTGGATGGATCAATACATGGGGGTTTGTTGCGGCAAGCATCGTTCCCATAGTTGCTCCTGTCGTTGCACAGAATATTAGTTGGAATGCAGTCTTTATTATGAATGCGGCAGTTACAGTATTGGGTATTATTGGTTATCTTTTTACTAATACTGATAAGCCATTACAAACAAAAACTGAATAAGTCCGACTTACAAACGACCATTACACCATTATTCGCGAAAAAGAAAATCAATACCTACATTATTTCAGAAGGTGGAATGGCTTAATGAACGTTCAACAGAAAACAGCTAAATTTGTTGTAGAAAATGCCGAAGATTTAATAACCGATGTCGTTATGAAGAAAGCAAAAACGTTTTTCCTGGATACAATTGGTGCAGCATTAGCCGGCCACTCGGATAGAATTGCCGCTATTCTGATGGGATTATTCAGAGGAAGTAGAACCAGGTAATCAAGCTTCTATATTAGGGACCGCACAGAAAACATCTGTCCAAAATGGAGCCTTTGTTAACGGGGTTCTGTGTCATGCTCTTGATTATGATGACACCACCTGGGGATTTATGGGACACCCTAGTGCTGTTATTGTACCCACAGTATTAGCCGTTGGTGAGACATATAAAATCAGTGAGGCAGACGTGTTGAAAGCTTTCATTATTGGAACGGAGGTTTCTTGTCGACTTGGGGAATTAACAAAGCCAACCCTTTATGAAAATGGATGGCATGCTACGAGCGTTGTAGGTGTGTTAGGAGCAGCAGCTGCAGCAGGTTATTTATTAAAGCTAGATGTGCAGCAATTGGAGAATTGTTTTGGTATCGCAGCAACGACTGCATTTGGGCTAAGAAGTGGGATGGCATTTGAAGCGAGCGTTCAGGATCCACGCGCTTATTTTTCATCTATAACGATTTTATTGCTGAGTATAAAAAAGACCAAATAATGCTCTACTTCAACACAAAGTTCATCAACAAGATATCCGATTCATACTGAAAATGGATTATCACAAAAAAAGTAATTTTAGAGTAGCCCAATTGCTGCTCTAATAATTGCTTTTTTTGTTCACTTATTTAACATGCGTTTATTATCTAAACAAGACATTGATAAAAAAGCCGTTTTCCAAAGAAACAAAATCCAATTCTTTATTAATGAAAAACACTTACAATTCGCAATAAAATCTAAAAACTCCATTTTATACTGAACCGTCTAATACTTTGGCATACAGGCTGACCTGTGCGAAAGCGGTCAAATCGAACAGGACGCCGACCTCATCGCCTTCCTGTACAGAGATGACTATTACAATATGGATTCCGAAGAAGAAAATATCATTGAGGTGATTCTGGCGAAGCAAAGGAATGGCCCGATTGGGACGGTGAAGCTTGCCTTTCATAAGGAGTATGGGAGGTTTGAATAGTGGAGCATTTGTTAGGTAAAGTGCTATAAGTCATTGATAAAATCGTGATAAGATAGAGTTGCATGAGGGAGGTTGGTTGTCGGTCTTCTTTCCGTTCAGGGGAGGAGAATTTCTACGAGAAGTTCTGAAGGGAATTGTGCGAGAAGAAAGGGCTTATTTCTTTCGGAAGAAACATGTACCGTTTCATGCAAAGGGTTGTTTTCAAAAGAGCCAATATGACAGCGCCAGGAATATATTTCAAATTTATGAGTGTTTTTCCTGCAGTTACCTATCTTGGGTCTTCTAAATAGCATAGATTCTGCCCAGCCGTCCAAAAGAAATTCACTTATTTGGCATATGCTTACCCCCATTTTGCTAGTGATTCTGGGGTTGGTATCAAGTCCACTCCTGTTTCAGTCAGTGAGTTACTAGCCGAGGCAGGATTCTATGACTTATTGGAAATTGATAAATAAAAGGAGTAAAAACGATGAACTTACAATATGAAATTATACCTGATGACAAAATTGAATGCTGCAGAGATTTATGCAATGAACTTATGGCTTTTCAAAAGTCGAAGTCATACATAAAGCCGGAATTATTCAACGACATGAATTTTGAAACACGGATGATTCCTTCGATAAAAAGTGCAATAGACAATTATACTGTGATAGTTAAAGATGATGATAAACCAGTAGGCTATGTGTATTCAAATATCTCTCCCAAAGAAGCCTATTCAAGCGACTTTGCCACTTTTTTTGACCTTTCTTCGGTTAGAGGAAATAATGTAGGTTGTTTATCCCAATTTTATATTAAAGAAGAGTACCGACAATATGGGGTTGGTTCTACACTTTTCAATATGTCAATGAAGTGGTTGAAACAATTTGATGATGTTGAAGATTATTTTATCTTTGTCTCAAATGGCAATGATAACGCCTTGGAATTCTATAAACGTAAAGGATTTTCTGTCAGCCATGATATATTGGATGGTTTTATAACTGTTTTACGAAAGAACCAACTGTAACCAACCAAAATGGCGCGATTCATGTATATAACAATGGAGAGTTCGTGGAAGAAATAAAATTTTCTTTTTCCGGAAAAGTACCGAATCTTGATCAACTTGAACAGCTAATGGATACTTACTGCGATCAGCGAGGGATCTGACTTTCCCGATGCAAACTGTAAACTAAAATGGACAAGTGATTTTGCCAAAATGGTATGCCATTACAAGATAGGGAAAATCGGAAAAATAAATGATCGGGTGGTCTTGCTTTACTTCAATAAGGAGTAAGGCTTTTATTATTGTGCTTTTCTAAAAAATGCTCTCTTTTAGTTATTGTAGACTCTCCTCAGCTATAGCTTTTTCCAATTCACTTTTTTCCCCATAAAATCAATTAAAATTAAATGGCCATCCCAGATGGGTTTATATATCCATCAACTAAAAAATAGAGGTGATATTATGGTTTTAGATCTATTGGAAGATATCGAAAGAATCAAAAACCGAGATGGAAAGTCAATAATGATACCTGCAAGTTATGAAAATATCAAAGTCATTAAAGAGTGGATATCAAAAGATATTAAAAGTAATCTTTGGATAAGTGAATATGAAGATTTTTTGAAAAAAGTAAATGGTTTAGAATTTAATGGACTAGTTATCTACAATGCCCAACCTAATGATGATAACAATGGGTTCATTGGAGCAAATGAAATATGGCGTGATAATGATTGGGATAGTAATTATTTGTTTTTTTGGAGATTCTAGTATATCTTGGTATTGCCTAGATATGGATAATCATATCTTATTCTGACATTGTTGATGAATTAGATATTAAGTTGAAAATGAAATCTATTTTAAAAGAGAGGCTAACTAAAAAATGAATTCTGATTTAAAATTTGATCTCCATACCCATCATCAACGTTGTGGACATGCTATTGGAAATATACGTGATTATATTGAAGCTGCTGCCCGCAATGGGCTAGATATGATTGGTATATCTGATCATTCACCCTATTTTACAAGTGATGAAGATCAGCGTTATCCTCATATCGCCATGGGCAAAAGCCAATTTCCTGAATACGTATCAGAGGTTCTGCGGATTAAAGAAGAGTATAAAGGGAAGGTTGAAGTTCTACTTGGTGTTGAATCAGACTTTTTTCCGGAACATGTAGAAATTTATCGTCGTTATTACGAACGTTACCCACTTGATTATATTATTGGTTCCGTACACCATGTGGACGGGATAAGTATATTTAATAAGGATCGATGGGAAGGTCTCTCGAATAAAGAAAAACTACAAACGAAAGAAACTTATTATAAACTCATAGAACAATCCGCCAGGAGCGGGATGTTTCAGATTCTTGGCCATATTGATGCCATGAAGGGTTTTTATCCTTCTTTTTCCTCTATTCAAACGGAAGTTGTAGAACATACATTAAAAGTTATCGCAGGATATGATATTGCCATTGAAGTAAATACATCCGGTAAAACCAAATACTCCGGAGGCTGGTACCCGGCAGATGATATCTTGGAGATGGCACTATATTATGGAGTTAAAGTCACCTTTGGTTCAGATGCACATGACCCGGACCGTGTAGCTGATGATTTTGAATTGGTGAGAGTGCGACTCAAACAAATCGGATATAAAGAATGGGCATTTGTGAGAGAAAAGACAATGATCGAGATTCCTCTGTAATAGAGGGAATAATACCAGATCACGAAAACAAGTTAAAAAAACTATTGCAAAATCATACGAAAACGATTACACTTACAGTATACTAAATTTAGTATATTGATTTTGTTATAGGAAGTTGATTATGTGGGATAAATTTTATTCTAAAAATGGGTTAGCTGCGAAAAATATAGCCAAAGAGTTGATAGAACTAGAGATAGGCAAAAAAATACCCAGGGTTTCAGACTTTTGTGAGGCATTTTCATTTGGACGCGGAACAGTTCAAAGTGCTCTTAATTTGTTAGAAGAAATGAAAGCGATTAAATTGGAGGCGCGTGGTCATCTCGGAACCTTTTTATTAGGAAAAGATGATGAGTTGTTACTTGAAATTGCTGGTATTGCACCTTTGGTTGGTTCCATGCCGCTTCCTTATTCACGCAAATATGAGGGGTTGGCAACAGGGTTAGTTGAAGCCTTCGAATCAAAAGGTAAAAGAATTAATTTAACCTTTATCCGGGGTGGAATTAATCGAATTGAATCCATTCGTATGAAAAGATGCGATTTCGCAGTTGTTTCTAAAATGACTGCAGAAGCCCAATTATTACAGTTTCCAAATTTAAAAATATTCGAAGAGCTTACACATAATAGTTATGTATCGGCTCATAAAGTGTTTTTGGCTAATTCGAGTGAAACTAGAATTAGACAAGGAATGAAAATCGGTTTGGACATTGAATCCCTTGACCAAAGCCGATTAACGTTAGCAGAAGTTGAGGGCATAGACGTTCAGTTAGTTCCTGTAAACTATATGCAGTTGTTTGATATGCTACATGCCAAACAAATAGATGCAACTATCTGGAATGTGGATGAAAAAAAAATGATTGAAACCTTTAGTGCAGTAGAGTTTCAATCACCTTTAGCGCGGCAATTGTCATTGGACACATCAGAAGCTGTCATAGTTATTGATGGAAACAGGGAAGATGAAATTAAACAAAAGTGGAACTATGTAACCAAAGAAATGATTCTTAAAGTTCAAGCACTTGTCGAAACAGGAGAAAAGATTCCTCGTTACTAAAAATAGCGAGGAAATTCTATACTATTTTTATCAATATACTAAATACAGTAGATTGGAGTATGTGAAATTGAATAAGGTAGAAATGAATCAAAAATTAGATATATTAAAAGACAATAAGATTATTACCGATTTAGCCTATGACATTACAAACGAAACATTTGATTTTATATCTGAAAAGTACAGAAAGACTGCTTTGTCTGACTCCGATATGTTTTGGACACATATGTGTATGGCATTAACAAGGATTCAACGCAATGAATCTATAGAAGGACCACTTGAAATAGTTATGGTAGAAATCAGACAAACCCCTTATAAAAATGAGATAGAGGAAATTATCACATTTGTAAATAATAAATTCCATCAGGAAATTCCTAAAGAAGAACAGGATTATTTCTATTTGCATCTACATCAAGTACTAGATAAAAATCAATAGGAGGTTTTACTAATGATCAAAATTGTAATAGGTGGACAATTAAACAAGCAAGCTATTGAAAAACTAATTAAGGAGTTAGGCGGTAGTGAAGTTGAAGTAAGTGTTAAGAGTGATTTAGAAGCTGTAATGGCGTTAAAAAATAAACAGGTTGATTACTATGTTGGCGCTTGTGAAACAGGGTCTGGCGGGGCGTTAGCTATGGCATTAGCACTCTTAGGACGGGATAATTGTGTAACACTTGCTTCCCCAAGTAAAGTTAAGAATCAAGAAGAAATTCTTGCAGAAGTTGCTAGTGGGAAGATCGCTTTTGGCTTTACTGCCCCTTCGTCAGTCAGTGTGTTAAAAGCTTTAGTTCCAGCGTTACTTACTAAATAAAAATAATACTATCAGGGGGTGTATTTTTGGATTTTTCTATCATACAACTAATAACCATAGCCGCTCTTGGTTCTATGGGTTCCATTCTTGTTAACCGAGGTGTAGCTGTTTTTAATGACGGTTTACGTCCCATTGTGCCAGAGTTTTTAGAAGGGCGTATCACCAGAAAAGAATTGGCAGCAACAAGCTTCGCTTTAAGCTTTGGATTAATTATTGGATTTGGTATCCCGCTGTCCATAGGTGCAACAATCATTATTGCGCATAGTATTTTACTTGCATGTGACATTATCGGAATATGGTCACCTGACAATAAAAAGGGCATAATCATTTCTGGCGTCGTAGGTGCTGTTTATAGTATTGGTGTATGTCTTGGACTACAATTTGTTGTTGATCTATTTGATAAACTTCCTATTAACTTCCTTGACTCTTTAAGTCTAGTGGGAACACCTATTATTATTGCATTTACTGTATTCCCTGCAGTAGCCGTAGGTTACCAGCATGGTTTTAAGAAAGCTGTAGCTACTGCTAGCATTACATTTATTTCTTATCTATTGTTTGCTCGCTTTGGGACTTTTACTATTTCAAGCTACAAAATTGCATTAAGTCCTGAAGGAATGTCTTTATTATTTGGGATGTTTATGATGGTTTATTTTGCAGTAAGAGTAAAAGGTGGGAATGAAACTACAAACTCCGATTTAGTTAATATATTTACAGAACGTGTGAACAGAATTAAAAAAAATCGTTGGTTGCTTGCGATTATGGGTGGTTTGGTTGCATTAGTTTCAGCCCAGATGATTCTTGCTGTTGACGCGATGCCACAAGCTTTAATTAATGATGGGAAATATTCGGAAGCCGCAATAGCAACTTTAGCACGTGCCATTGGATTTATACCTTTAGTATTCTCGACTGCCATTGTGACAGGTGTATATGGTTTAGCCGGTACAACAATGGTGTTTGTGATAGGAATTATTTTTAGAGAAATGCCGATAGTAGCATTTGTCGTTGGTGCAATCGTTATGTATGGAGAAGTTATGCTGTTATCTGTTGTTACAAAAAGCATGGATAAATTGCCTGGTGTACGCGAAATGGGTGAACACATTCGAACGTCCTTAGCAGATGTTCTCGGGATGGCGATCTTAATTGGTAGTGCAATGGCAGCAGAAAAAATTGCACCAGGAATGGGCTTCTTCTGGGTAATGGGTTTTTATCTGCTTAATCGTTTAGCGAAAAAACCACTTGTGGAATTAGCAGTTGGTCCAGTAGGGGTTATTGCCTTAGGCATTTTAGTGAATATTCTTCATTTATTTGGTTTATGGTCTAAATAATGTAATGAAAATTGAATGCCTCTTCCATAATTATTTAAAAGAATAATAATGGGGGAGGTATTCATTAGTTAAAAGGAACTATGAATCTATTTTTCACCAAACTAAATCAATTCAATCAAAATTTTATGAAAGAAAGTGATTTTAGTGTTAGTGGACGGTATTACCTTAATGCACGAACATACCACGATTGATTTATCAGAAGTTAAAAATACAGAGGATTGTCAACTTGATGTCTTTAATGAAACTGTAAAAGAATACAAAAAATTATATGAAAATGGTGTTAGAAATATTGTAGATGTAACTGTTTTTGGAATGGGAAGGAATATCCCATTTGTCCAAAAGATAGCTGATGAAAGTGGAATAAACATTATTTATTCCACTGGTTTTTATCAAGAGGAATTTTATCCAATACAGGTTTTTCGTGAAACACGTGAACAATTAGTTGAAAGAATGGTTAATGAAATCAACCAAGGAATTAAGGGAACGGGAGTAAAGGCAGAAATCATTGGTGAAATCGGAACAAGCTATAACGTATGGACGGATACAGAGAAAAAAGTGTTTGAAGCGGTTGTTATCGCTCATCAAGAGACCAAAAAACCAATAACCACCCATACCTCAATCGGTACATTGGGACATGAACAAGTAGACTTCTTTAAAAAGCATAATGTCGACTTAAACCGTGTTGTTATTGGCCATGTTGATTTAACCGGGAATGCTGATTATATATTGAAGATGTTGAAAGCTGGTGTTTATGTCGAGTTTGATACTGTTGGAAAAGAGAGCTATATGCCTGACCGCACACGTGCTGAAATCCTGAAAAAAATTCAGGATGCGGGATATATCGATCGAGTTTTCCTTTCCATGGATATTACAAGAAAATCACATCTGGAATATAAAGGTGGGCTAGGTTATAACTTTTTATTAGACTCCTTCATTCCTTTACTTAATAGCCATGGGCTTACAGATGATTCTATTGAAAAAATGTTAGCAACAAATCCCATGGTATTTATGAACCAATGAGGTGAAAAAAATGCAAACATTCCCTTTAAAAAGTCTTTCAATGGAAGTAGCCCAACAAAAGCAATTTCAGTTAATTGATATCATTACTCGTTATTTTCGCGGTGATGAAATACTTTCGCTTGGGGATTTAGGTGTTGTGAGAGGGATGAATAAACCTCGATATACAAAAAAAGTAGAAGAAATATTGGCGGATTTTTTTCAAGTCGAAAGAGCCATGCTTGTACGCGGCGCAGGAACCGGAGCACTACGATATGGTTTTATGAGTTTTTTGAAACCCGGGGACCACATCTTGGTCCATGACGCACCCATTTATCCAACAAGCAAGACAACGCTAGATAGCATGGGGATAGAAGCGATACCTGTTGACTTTCATCAAGAAGAGAAAGTGAAAAAAGTGATTCAACTTCATCCAGATTTAAAAGGTGCGCTCATTCAGCATACACGTCAAAAAATGGATGATCATTATGATATAGGTACAGTCATTGGCTACATTCGTTCGATGAATCCTTCTATTTACATCATTACTGATGATAATTATGCCGCAATGAAAGTAGAAGAAGTGGGGGTTCAAGCTGGTGCTGATTTGACAACCTTCTCCTTATTTAAATTGTTAGGCCCTGAAGGAATCGGTCTCATTATTGGTAAGGAAGACTTGATTAGAAAAATCGAAAAAATGAACTACTCTGGCGGTAGCCAGGTACAAGGTTATGAGGCGCTGGAAGGACTGCGCGGGCTCGTCTATGCTCCAGTTATGTTAGCCATTCAAGCTGATGTAAATGAAAAGTTAGTATCAATTCTTAATCAAGGGACAGTATCAGGTGTAAAGTGTGCTTTCTTAGCGAATGCTCAATCAAAAGTAGTATTAGTAGAGTTAACGGAACCAATCGCAGAAGACGTACTCTATTATGCAAACGAACTTGGAGCCGCTCCTTATCCAGTAGGTGCCGAATCCAAATATGAATTTGTTCCTATGTTCTATCGAGTTTCAAATACTTTTCTTACATCGGATCCTACTTTAAATAAAAAAATGATCCGGATCAATCCACTAAGAAGTGGAACAGATACGATTATCAGGATATTACATCTATCCATTCAAAAGGCTCAAGCTAAAAGACAGTGACTTTTTGGTCAGACTGCACTAGATGGAGGAGAAATAACAATGAATAAAAGAGTCATCGTTATCATTTTAGACAGTTTAGGTGTTGGTTATATGGATGATGCAGTCGAATATCATCCCCAAGATGTTGGTGCAAACACCTTTTATCATATTTTAGATTCCGTTCCCTCACTTCAGATTCCTACTTTTGAAAAGTTAGGGATTAATAAAGTACTGAATCATCCCAGCTTAGAAAAAAAAGAAAATCTGGCTAGCTATGGTGTCTTAAAACTTATGCACAATGGCGCTGATAGTTATGAAGGTCATAATGAAATAATGGGCTCCAAGCCTAAAAAAGCCTATCTTGCCCCTTTTATCGATAATATGGCTGAAGTTCAAACAGCCCTTGAATTAGAGGGCTATAAAGTAAACATTCCTAATCGGGATCTACCCTATTTATTGGTGAATGATTTGGTCATTGTCGCGGATAACATTGAGACAGACTATGGACAAATTTATAATGTTAGCGCGCCACTCGACAATATATCCTTTGAGGAAGTTCTAAAAATGGGTGAATGTGTTCGTAGAAATGTGAAGGTAAATCGAGTAATTGCACTTGGCGGTGAGAACGTAACACCTGAACATCTACAAAATTCAGTTGAACTTCGTAAAGATGGATTGGTGGGCGTTAACTCACCAAAGTCAAATGTATATAAAAAGGGATATCAAGTTCGGCACTTAGGATTTGGCATTTTACCCGATCATCAATTGCCAACTTTGGCTGTTAAAGAGGGATTTGAAGTTTCTCTCGTGGGGAAAATGCAGGATGTCATCTATTGTGAAGGGGCAAATAAATTCCCTGGTGTTGATACTGGACAAGTAATGAAGGACATCTTAACTCAAATGGACGTTGTTCAAAATGGATTAATTGCTGCAACGGTACAGGAAACGGATTTAGCTGGACATGCTCAAGATCCAGAGCGCTATGCTAACCGAATTTCATTAGTAGATCAGTATTTAGCAACAATTTTAGAAAAAATGACGAAAGATGATTTACTAATCATAAGTGCAGATCATGGAAACGATCCTACAATCGGTCATAGTCAGCATACACGAGAAAAAACCTTCTTGTTAGTCTATAATAAACTGTTTATACCAATGAATCTTGGAGAAAGAGAAACACTTTCTGATATTGCTGCAACAGCCGCTGATTATTTGGGGCTTGATTCCACTGAAAACGGGACCAGTCTTTACAATATGAAGGAAAGTAACAAAGGAAATTAGATTGGAGAGATTTGAATGTTTTTAGACATGACTCAACAACGCAATCCGAAGTTAATAGAAGCTTCCTTAGAACTACATCAGCAAGGTGCCATTTCTCCAAATACGTACGTACTTGATCTGAATGCTGTAAAATCGAATGCCACTCTTTTAGCAAGAGAAGCCAAAAAACAGGATATTGAATTATTATTTATGACCAAACAATTCGGTCGCAATCCGTTGGTAGCTAAAGCTATTGTTGAGGCAGGAATTGAAAAAGCAGTGGCTGTGGATCCTTGGGAAGCACTCACCCTTCACAAAAACGGAATTAAAATTGGTCATGTAGGACATCTAGTGCAATTGCCAAAAAGAATGATACCTAAAATTTTAAATATCGAACCCGATTTTATCACCGTTTTCAGCTATGAAAATGCAAAGAATGTAAGTGATGCTGCAAAACAAGCGGGAAGAATACAAAAAATTTTCTTGCGCATTGCAAACAATGGTGACTTTATTTATAACGGTCAAGAGGGTGGTTTTACTCTTGATCAGCTCCAGGAAGAAGTAAAGAAACTTGAAGAGTTGGATGGTATTGTTATAGCGGGATTAACGAGTTTTCCTTGCATATTAATACAAGAAGGTACTCCTGCCGTTACACAGAATGTCAAGTCGATGCAACTGGCAAAGGAATTGCTTCAGCAAAGAGGACATCAACATTTGCAGATGAATATGCCGAGCGCAACCTCCGTATCAACGATGCAATTGTTAAAAGAAAACGGAGCAACTCAAGGAGAGCCGGGACACGCTCTTACTGGTACAACTCCGTTACACGCAATCCAACATTTAGAAGAAAGACCAGCAATGACATACGTTTCTGAAGTTTCACATCTTTATCAAGATCGAGCTTATGTCTTTGGGGGCGGTTTTTATCCGCGTTCCCATATGCAAAATGCTTTTGTTGGGAAAAATATAAATCATTTAAAAAAAGTGCCTATCATTGTAAATGACCCATCCAATATCGACTACTATGGAACATTAAATACACGTGATGTCAAAATTGGTGACACTGCCATATTTGCTTTTCGTACTCAAATATTTGTCACTCATGCCCAAATCGCAATTGTAAAAAATCTCTCAACTACACCGGAACTTCTTGGGATTTATGATGCAACTGGTAATTTAGTAAATTAAGAGGGAAAGGCTCTAAACTTTAAATAGATGGAGACTTGTACAAAACTTCTTTTAGAGTGTGGGGACTAAGCCATCCTATTCCTTCTATCCTGTTTTTCCCAATGACATAGGCATCAAGTCCACCATAATAAGGATGTGTGATCAGAATGTATCGAATTGCTTTTCTAGATATCGATGGAACTATTTTAAACTCTAATGAACAATTTGAAGAAAGACTTATTAAAACCATAATTAAATTACAACAAAAGGGTATATTGGTAGCTTTAGCTTCAGGAAGATCTTTGGTTGCTTCAAAAATATATGGAGAAAAGTTTAAATGCTCGATTTATGTAACATACAATGGAAGCTATGTCATTTCGAATAATGAGGTATTATATGATGTCAAAATACCATCACAGTTAGCTTTTAATTTATGCAGCAAAACGAAAGAATACAATGGGGCCTATTTTCATTTTTCGTATAAAACTTCCCGTTCGAATCGTCCCCAGCCTGGTATTGAACATTTGTTGCCACAAGCTACGCTATCTAATCTTACGGATACAAATTTTGACGCTCACCGCTTAGCCCTTTATCTCGATTCTGCTAAAGATCGTGAATCTCTTAGAGCTGAAATAACGGATGAATATGTTTTTGATGAAGACAATCGATTGGAAGTATATCCGGTTGGATCTAAATGGTCTGGTATTATACCTATCTTAAACCGATTGGGAATTTCTAAAAGTGAAGTAGTAGCAATTGGTAATGGCATAAATGATATAGAGATGCTAGAAGCAGCCGGATTAGGAATCGCTATGGGAAACTCACCCGACTACGTAAAAAAAAGTGCAAATTGGATAACCGAAGATAATGATCACGATGGTGCTGCATTAGCATTAGAAGAAATATTTAATTTATAGGCCATTAATCAATGAGTAACGAACGATGGATGGTAATGGTCCCACGGCCATTCGAACCCTAAAGGGAACAACCCCACTTTTAATAGTTTCCAAAAAATAAAATAGTTCTTATTGGAACTAAAGAAGCGATATAGATACCTTAGCTATCTTAACCAACTTGGAAAGTGTATGGGACCTGAGTTCGGTAATAGTATTTTAAAAACGATAATTTTTTCTTTATAGCTTTTAAATTTAGGAGTGTTAAGATGAAACTTGTTAAAGTTAGAAATCCTGAAGAGATGAGCGCTTTTGCAGCAAGACGAATCATTGAAAAAGTGAGTTCTTCCTCTATGTTATCACTTGGTCTTGCAACTGGAGGTACACCTGTTGGTACTTATGAATTTTTAATTGATGACTATAAGAAGAAACAAACAACCTACAGGAATGTTTTTACGTATAATCTGGATGAATATGTAGGATTAGAATCTAGCCATCCAAACAGCTATCATTATTTCATGTATAATCATTTATTTAATTACATTGATATACCAAGCGAAAATGTAAATATTCCTAACGGTGTGGCAAGCAATCTGAAACAAGAAGCTATAAGCTATGAAGCAAAAATAGACAAAATACGTGGTGTTGATTTACAACTATTGGGGATCGGCGAAAACGGACATATTGGTTTTAATGAACCTGGAACAGCGTTAAATATGCTAACACATGTGTTAGCTCTTTCAGAATCAACCCGGCAAGTAAATGCGCGTTATTTTAATAATTACGATGAAGTACCTAATCATGCAATCACAATGGGTATATCAACTATTTTAAAAAGTAAAGAAATAATACTTCTTGCTTCTGGCGAGAGTAAGGCAGAAGCAGTATATCGCATGTTTACAGAAAAGGTAGGTAGCAACTGTCCAGCTACTGTACTAAGAAATCATTCAAATGTGGTTGTAGTTGTAGATGAAAAGGCCGTCTCCAAATTGGAAGAGATTCATGCTAATTATTTATAAACTAACGTTAATGAAAGTTATGTCTATAGTAGTTAGTTTTTGCATCCCTCGACTTCAGGTGGCTTCTCTTTACGATTTCTCGGGTTGATATCGGAGCGATTAACTTCGCTCCCACTATCTCTTTACAAAGCGTTTGGTTGTTTTTGCTTTGGTACATACCATCCGCAGTGACGTATTGAATAGAGGTGGCATCTTCAAGAACATCTTTCATTGTTTTGGCATCCGATTGCAATCACCGCTTAACGGAAAGGGTTGAAATGAGAAGTGTTTAGCAGACTCTTCTTTTTTATTATTTTCCCATTTGTTCAAAAACGTGGCCTGTTAGACAGTAACGCGTATTATATAGGAAGAAACACGTCAAAAAATGAAGAGGCTGTCTCTAAAGGTCGTTGATCAACGGCTTTGACGAAACGCCTCTTTGGGTTGATCATTTATTATTAATCTTACATTCACAGATTATGTTGACCTAAAACTTTTTTGATTTTTTTAATTTACTTAACATATCACCCATTTCAGACGATATTTGTAGACCTTTATTATAATACGATTCCATTATTTCCTTGGGTACCATGTTTCCTCCAGTAGCCCACGGGATATGTGTGGCATTAGCCATTTTGTGGAATAACTTGTTTTGTTCTAAATATTTTCGCCCTGATCTGCTTTTAAATAATTGGACAGGTCCTAGAACTCCTGCTAATGCGGAAGGCTCTAAATAGATATCCTCTGTATCGATTAGGGTGCTTAACAGAGCATATAGCATCTTATCCTCAATTGTATAAACTCCGCTTATTACATTCTCTAGCGATTTACCTACAAACCCTGAAGGTCTGCCAACAGCAAGTCCGTCTGCATCTGTAAGGTTGTCAATTCCAAAATCCTGAACCGAAACTCTATCATGCTGTTCGGTCATCAAACCAATAAGCATGCACGGTGAATGTGTTGGCTCCGAAAAAAAACAATGGACATGATCTTTAAATATCAGTTTCAGACCAAAGGTGACACCCCCTGGCCCCCCTCCAACTCCGCATGGCAAATAGACAAAGAGTGGATGATCCTCATCTACTTTCACATTCAGCTCATCTAATTGCTTCTTCAGCCTAGAGGCAGCAACAGCATACCCTAAGAATAAGTCCGTGGAATTTTCGTCATCAACGAAAAAACTGTTAGGATTAGCATCGGATTGTTTTCTTCCTTCTTCAACGGCCTTGCTGTAATCTGAATTATGCTCAATAACGATAACGCCTTTGCTTCGCAGAAGGTCTTTTTTCCATTGTTTTGCATCAGCTGACATATGGACAGTTACGTTAAAACCGATTTTTGCACTCATGATACCGATACTAAGACCCAAATTTCCAGTTGATCCCACTGAAATAGAGTACTTGGAATAAAACTTTCTAAATTCGTCGTTGTTTATTATAGAATAATCGTCATTCATTGTAAGCATGTTATTCTCAATCGCTAAATCTTCGGCATGCTTTAAAACTTCATAAATACCGCCCCTAGCCTTAATAGAACCCGATATGGCAAGTTGATTATCACATTTTAACAATATTTTACCCTGTATGTTTTGGTTAAACATTTTTTCCAATTGATTATGAAAGTTATGAATTTCGACGATAGGGGACTCGATCATACCGTTCGTTTCTTGAGTCTCTGGAAAAACTTTGGCTATATATGGCGCGAATCGAGATAATCTTTCTTCGGCATCTCTTACATTTTCTTCGTTTAATCGAGCAGTAATAACAGCTTCTTTGTATACTTGGTATTTAGGGTTTTTCCAAAAAACTTCTTCCATTGAAATGATTTTATTTAATAAAGGGTAAGCCTTTTTCCATTCTGTTAAAGTTTTTCCTGCAATTAAGCTGTCTTCCATATGACTAACTCCTCTGACAAATTATTTCTAAAACAGTGCATAGGTAATTCTATTCTACACCTAAGTATTCAGCAGCAAAGACAATAAAGAAACGGATTGATTCAAGATATTTATCAACTTCAATCCACTCATTTGTTTGGTGTGCCATAGTAGGTTCTCCAGGGCCATAAACTAAAATGGGCACTTTTAAATGTGGATAAAACACCGATCCATCCGTAAAGTATTTAACCCCTTTTGCAGGCATATCTTGATTTAGATACGTATTAAGAGTTTTTAATGCAAGTTTAGTAAATGGATCTTCTTCAGACGTAGTAACTGCTGGCATGTCAACTAATACTGTTATTTCTCCATAAGTACCATAAGAATCGCAAGTATTTTGCAATAGATTGTTAACTTGGGTGAATATATGTTCATGACTTTGACCAGGAACGGTACGTATGTCAATCTTCATGATACATTTATCAGGTACTACGTTTGGCTTTATTCCTCCTTCGATGGTTCCAATATTTATAGTAGGTCCTCCTAAAAGGTAATGTTCGTCGTAAACAAAAGAGAAACGGTTTAGTTCATTTATCATGTTACACATTGCTTGAATGGAATTAATTCCATGTTCAGGCATTGAACCATGAGCTGTTTTTCCTTTCACTATGATTTCAAACTGTAAGTCTCCTTTATGAGCACAAAAGAGTTGATTTGCACTTGGTTCAGAAATAATCATGGCGGTGGTATCATCAATTTGCCCTTTTCTTACGATTTCTTTTGCACCAAAACATTCTACTTCTTCTCCCACCGAACCAACAAACCGTAGTTTCCCCTTTAATTTGACATCTGCACGATGTAAATATTCTAGAGCAAGAAGCATCGCTGCAACTCCACCTTTCATATCTGATGCTCCTCGTCCAAATAGTAAATTCCCGTCTCTTACCCCACCAAGAGGATCGTAATGCCATTCTTCATTTCCAAGTGGCACAGTATCTAAATGACCACTGTAAGTAAGTACTTTCTGAATGTTTTTTTCTCCTGTTCCCCTTTCTCCGGGTAAGGTAACAAAAAGATTAGCGCGGTCTTCTGCCACTTCGTCTAAAGTCGTATCAATACCGGTTTTTTTAAATCTGCGCTGAATAGCTTCCGCCACCTTTATCTCTTTTCCAGGTGGGTTCATGCTATTTGTTTTTATTAATTCTATTAAAAATTCAATCGCTTCCTCTTCATTAATTAGATCGGTTGCTTTTTTTACTGCTTTGACCATTACATTACTTCTATATTCCATATACTTACACCTTTCTTTCCTATTAATTTTTCTGTAATGTGTCGCTTAGTTGTCGTTATATGAATGATCATAAAGGAAATATTTTGAATTGTCAATAAATTTTATGCTATAAATTCGAATCGATTCTTAATCTGATTGCTCGAAAATATTAAAGTTAAGTATAATAAAATATAATTACACATTAGAATAATAGTCAGAAAAGGGGTTATTTATGATTCGAATAGCTATTATTGGGCCTGAGGGACAATTTCCTCGTATCTTAAAGTACAGTGATTTAAGAGAGGATATAGAATTGATTCCGTATCCGTATAAAAAGCCTGAGGAGAGTAGTAATGTTTTAAAGGAAATTATCAACTGTGATGTATTGCTATTCACCGGTCCAGTCCCGTACTTTTTTGCCAAGGAAAAAATAAAGCACCAGCCAGCTTTGTATATTCCTGTTGATGAGTATAGTCTAACTCTTTCTTTACTTGATATTAAGTTGAATTATAATAAAGAATTTCAAGAATTGTCTATTGATGTTCCTAAAGAAGATTATATTAGGCAGGTTGCTGATGAACTCAAGATTGACTCTTCTTCTTGGTTTGTGAAAGACTACAGTCAAATCATCAACAATGAAGGAACGCTGTTTGATACAGACGACATTATTCGTTTTCATCAAGAGTTATGGGAGCAAAAAAAGATAAGCCTGGTTTTAACGAGTATTGATTACGTGTACGTTCATCTTCAAAAGCAAGGCATCCCTTGTCTTAACATGTCTATTCCTGAAAAGAGTGTAAAAGATACTCTTGTAAAAGCAATTGGATATGGAGATCTCCTTATTAGCCAACATGCGCAGATTGCCGTGGGGTTTTTAAGTATAAATCAATCTAGTGAGGTCGAAAAAAGTGGATCTGATAGCTTGAATTTCAATTTTGATCTTTTGTTTCAGGAACTTATTAACATCACTCATAAAATTGATGCCTCAGTTCAACAACTTAGCCCTTACCAATTTATGTTGTATGGGACGAGGGGAGGAATTGAGTATTTAACCAATTCCAATGAAAATAGAGACATATTAACCAAAATGGAACAAATAGTAGGCTGTACAATAAACATCGGTTTTGGGTTTGGACGGACAGCGAAAGAAGCAGAAGCAAATGCAAATATTGCTTTACTTCATGCAAAGGAAATACCCAATAAAAGCACGGCTTTTATTGTAACAGAAGAAAAAAAAGTACTTGGTCCGATAAACGGGGAAAAGAAAAATTATCAGCTTAAAACGGAAGATAAACAAATCCTAAACATCGCAAAAGAAACGGGAACTAGTGTTGCAACGATTACGAAATTAATTGAATGGGCCAGTATCCGAAAGCAAACCAGTTTCACTGCTCATGAGTTGGCTGAGTATCTACAAGTCACCAGAAGGAGTGCTGAAAGAATTCTTAAAAAGCTCCTTGACCATCACTTTGTAAAGATTGTTGGAGAGGAACAGCCGTTTTTAAAAGGAAGACCCCGCTCCGTTTATAAAATGAATATGTATTGACAATATTCAAAAAGTTAAGTATATTCTTAATAACAAATAATTAACGACATAATAACGACTGAAAAAATGATAAGGAGGAATTGAGATGAGCGAGTATAAGGTAAAAGTATCATATGACTGGACAGAGCGTGGAAAATGGGTAGAGCTACCTTTTCCTGAAGAGGAGTTTGTGGGACGGATCCGGAGGCTTCAGCAAGGTATGGAAAAGGAACACCTTGATGCGGTAGTGGTATACGGAGGTCTGAATGATCCTAGTAACTTACGTTATCTTTCAAACTTCGAGAACTGGTGGGGCGAGAACCTTTTGGTGATCCCATACAGAGGAGAACCTGCTCTTTGCACAAATTCCGTTTTCCACGGTGAGCCTATGCATTCCAATGCTCAGACTACATTTATACGGGATCTTCGTCCAACGCTTCATCCTCACTCGACATCAAAGCCGAAGAACGTTTCGCAGGTTGCTGCAGAAGTACTTGCGGAACAGGGTCTGACAAACGGTCGAATCGGCATAGTTGGGGATAAAACGATCCCATACAGTCTTTATCAGCAGCTGTTTGTAAGCCTGCCATCGGCAGAACTCCTTCCAGCTACCCACTTAGTCGGTTCGATGAGACGACTGAAAACAGCTTCGGAAATTAAGGTTCTTAGGGAGGCTGGACGAATTTCCGATCTCGGGATGGAGGCAGCTATTAATGCTGTACGGGTGGGAGCTACTGAGTCGGAAGTAGCAGCAGAGGCCTACAGGGCGTGTGTGGCAGCTGGTGCGGAAAGGATGAGCTATGGTGTAATGGCAGCTTCTGGTCCCCGCAGTTCACTCAAGAATATTCAGCCCCTCCCGAAACCAATATTGGAGGGAGAGCTGGTAGTAATCGACATCGGTCTCAAGTATGGTGGTTATACGACAGATATCTCTCGAAACGTGGTAGCTGGCGAACCTACGGCCGAACTACGCCATATGTTGGAGACTTGCCTGGAGGCGGAAGAAAGGGTAATCGAAGCTATTAAGCCAGGAATTCCTATCCATGATCTCCAAAAACTCATGTTCGGTATTATTCAGGAGGCTGGATTAGAGGAATATGATTACACCAAGGTTGGTTTCGCACACGGTTATGGTTTGGACATCGTGGAGGAACCCTACCTTTACTGGGGAAATACCAACGTTCTAGAGCCAGGAATGTGTTTTTACGTAGAGCCCATGATTATAAAGCATGGCTTGGGTACCGTCTGTATTGAGGATATGATTGTGGTCACGGAAAATGGTTGTGAACAACTCTCCAGTGCTACCAAACGAACCTGGTAATGTTTGCAAGAGCTATAGTGATTAATAGATTTAGTAAATTGAGAGATAAAAATTGAAATACTATGGCGATTTATTGTGCCTCAGAACTTCCATCTGGCCGCTGCTAGTTGTGCCGGATGGCCCTTTTTCATAAATCATAATCTTCAATAGAATTGTCGTATTCACTACGCCCTTCCTGTCACCGTAATATTGACAAAAGATTATCCGAATTTATTAAAGTGTTCGTTTTTTGAGAGGAGATGAAGATTTGGAATTCATTAAAGAAGAGACTGTTATAGGATTTATCGGAACAGGGGTTATGGGAACAAGCATGGCGAGGAATTTGCTAAAAGCTGGCTATCCTGTACATGTATATACGAGAACAAAGAAAAAAGCGGAAGAATTGATACAAGAAGGTTGTATATGGAGAAATAGCATTTCACAGCTTGCTGGATCAGCTAAAGTTATTATTACGATGGTGGGAGACCCTACTGATGTAAAAGAGGTGTATTTTGGAGAATTTGGAATTTTTCAAAGTACCTCTCCTGGAACCTATTTAATTGATATGTCGTCTTCTAGTCCAATGCTGGCAAAAGAAATCCATCAAGAGGCACTACAGTATAACTTATTTGCTCTGGATGCACCGGTTTCAGGGGGAGATATTGGAGCGAGGGACGGAAAGCTCGCGATTATGGTGGGCGGTGATAGGTCTGTTTTCGAAGCCATGCGTCCAATTTTTTCTGTTTTGGGCGAAAATCTAGTGCTTCAAGGAGAAGCTGGTGCCGGGCAGCACACGAAGATTTGCAATCAAGTTGCAGCCGCTTCTACGATGATTGGTGTATGTGAAGCATTAGTTTATGCTGAAAAAGCTGGCCTAGACCAGACTGCGGTACTTAAAAGTATTGAAACCGGAGCAGCAGGAAGTTGGTCACTCAGCAATCTGGGTCCAAAAATGATAGCTGGAAATTTCGAACCCGGCTTTTTTGTGAAGCATTTTATCAAAGATATGTTAATAGCTCTTGAGTCTGCCAAAGAAATGGGGCTGAATACTCCAGGGCTTGAATTAGCCAAGAACATGTATGTAGAATTGTCAAAGTCTGGAGAAGACACAAGCGGAACACAAGCATTGATTAAGTTATATAAAATTAATGTTGAGAGAGTTACTAACTCGTAAATTACACCACCTTGCATACTACTTCCTCTCTAGTATTGAATGTTTATGTTGTACCTCTTTAATTAAAAAATGAGGGAGCTCTACAACAATCTATATCCGAACCATCGTTCCGCCCTCAACTATATAGAAGAGATAAACCTCATAAGAACAGCATACAGGTCTATATCATGGCTTAGGATGGAACTCTTGAATTGAAAGAACCCGAAAGTCCACTAGTGTTCTTAAATAAAAGGAGGAAGATCGATGAACGGAAAATACCGTTTTGTCATTATGATCATGATTGTGTTTATAACGATCATTAATTATGCTGACCGAGGTGCCATTTCTTATGCTCAAGCCGATATTATAGAAGAATTCGGTTTAGATGTTAAGGCTTGGGGAGCCATATTAGGTTATTTCGGATACGGTTATATGTTTGGAGCTTTGTTTGGGGGAATTCTTGCTGATAAAAAAGGTCCAAAGTTTGTTTGGTTATTGGTAGCTGCCTTTTGGTCTATTTTTGAAATAGGGACCGCATTTGCTGGAAATATAGGATTAATGTTATTTGGTGGTTCTGCTTTAGTGGGATTTGCATTGTTTCGAGTGCTGTTTGGACTTGCAGAAGGCCCAATTTTTGCTACGATGAATCGAACGATGGCGAATTGGGCAGCTCCAAAAGAAAAGGCATTCGCCGTTTCTATGGGATTTTTGGGAGGTCCGGTAGGAGCGTTGTTAACTGCGCCGATTGCCGTAGGTTTAATAAGTCTCGGCGGATGGAAGTTTATGTTTATCTTCCTTGGTTTACTTGGTGTTGTTTGGTGTGTGATTTGGGCAAGGATGTTTACAAATCGACCTGAGGATCATCCTAAGGTTTCGAAAGAAGAATTGGCTGAAATTCGATCAACTGAAGGATTGTTGAAAAACGAAACGACTTTGGTTCAGGCAGAACAGGCCCGTGTTCCTTGGTATCATTTCTTTAAAAACCCTACACTCGTCTTTAACTCTTTAGCATATTTTGCGTTTCAGTATGTAAATTTCCTTATCCTGACTTGGACCCCAAAGTATTTGCAAGATACCTTTGGTTTTCAGTTATCATCTCTTTGGTATCTAGGAATGGTTCCTTGGATTGGCGCTTGCTTTACTGTGTTATTAGGTGGTTACCTTTCCGATTATCTTCGCCGGAAAACAGGAAATCTCCGCATCGCGAGATCCAGTTTGGCATTTGTCTCGTTGTTATTAACAGCCATATGCTTTACGTTGATTCCTACGGTAAATAGTGTTGGCGCTGTGCTGACTCTGATGGCGATTGGAAATGCTTTTAACTATTTGCCGGCTAATATTTATTGGACGGTAGTAATTGACACAGAACCTTCAAAAGCAGGGACATTTGGAGGTGTCACTCATTTCATCGCCAATACCGCGACAATTATTGCACCGACTTTTACCGGTGTCCTCGTAGCGAACAGTGGATACACTGCAATGTTTGCCGCGGCTGCAATTGTAGCTGGGATGGGAATGTTGGCCATGCTATTTGTTAAACCTGGAAGGAATAATCAAAATAATTTAGAAACAGATCAAGATTCCTTACCAAATTCAATTTGAATATGTTAAGGGCATTTGATATCACGCTGGCCTTCAACTGAATTTTTCACTGGACTAATAAATATGAAGAAAATAGTTTTCTTATATATTTTTAAGCAATTAACGACATAATAACGACTGATCTGATAGGGCAAAGAAAATGGAGACTGAATGATCTTCTACTCTTCTGTTTAACTTGTGAACTGGAATTGTAGAGTACCGCAGAATATGGGTTAGGTTAAGTTAAGAAGGGGTGTATTATTGCCTTTAATATAATTGAATATCGACTGCTACAAGATAGCTGACTCTTAAGGTGGTGGTTCATTCGTAAAAAGGATACTTGTTGTGATCGACTACCTTCAACTAATTGTCGGGGATGCAAAGCACAAACAGAACCGCCAGGCGGAAATCAGCCGGGGTTTGAAGCACATGGCAAGAGAGTTCCATGTATCAGTAATTGCCCTTTCCCAGCTCAGCCGCGGCGTTGAAAGCCGGCAAAATAAACGGCCGATGCTGTCAGACTTGCGCGAAAGCGGACAAATCGAACAGGATGCCGACCTCATCGCCTTCCTGTACAGAGATGATTATTACAGCTTGGATTCCGAAGAGGAAAATACCGTTGAAGTCATTTTGGCAAAACAAAGGAACGGTCCGATTGGGACGGTGAAGCTTGCCTTTCATAAAGAATATGGGAGGTTTGAGGAGACAGAGAAGGGTGTGAATAATAAGTTTGATCATGGTGGCCACTATTTTCAAGTCCCCTGTAATTTATCTCAACTGACGTTAGATCATAATTTGTAAATATCTCCACGGGGTCCAATATCTAATACAATAATAATCAAATTATCATTCTCTATACGATACAATAGCCGAAGGGATCCGATACGAATTCGAAAATCATCATGATCGGATCCCTCTAAAGGCTTTACATTTGCAACAGCATATGGATTTTCACGAAGTTGACTAATGACCTCTTTGACTTTGTTTTGTAACCTAGGTGGTAACTTCTGATAATACTTAACTGCAGGCTTTCTGATTTTTACATCATGGCACGGAGATCGTCCCAATCAACGAGATCATCATTTTTAATATCAATATCAGCTTGTTTTAATATTTTCTTTTCTTGATCTGTTAATGGTGAGTTATCAGCTTCAACAATAATATCTTTTTCATCATCTTTATCAATAACAACCCTAATTAGATCATACACGAGTTTTGCATCATTATCAGTCACAAGGTCTACAAGTAGATGAAGGTCTTCTTTGCGAATACTCATTATACCACCCCTTAAATGAGATTAATTTCCCTTTATTATACACAATAAAGTATTCATTTTAAAGGAAAAAGGGGTCAGACTGCCTGGCCGAAATTTACCATGATTGTGAAACGGAGTATGCGGACATAACAGGCATTCCTGCTGGCTTCCGAAAGCTCGACATGCTAACAGGCGGATTTCAGGAATCTGCCTTTATCGTAATAGGAGCCAGGCCCAGCGTCGGGAAGACAGCTTTTGCCTTGAACATAGCGGCTCACGCGTCCAACAAGGATGTATGCCTTGTCTTTTCTTTGGAAATGGCCAAAAAGCAGCTCTTAAAAAGAGCGACAAGTTTCCTTGGTGACATCAGTACCCAAAAGATGAGAAATCCAAGAAAAACGTTTGAGGACCTTTCTTCTATTAGCAGAAATAATGTAGGTTGTCTATCCCAATTTTATATTAAAGAAGAGTACAGACAATATGGGGTTGGATCTAAACTTTTCAATATGTCAATGAAGTGGTTGAAACAATTTGATGATATTGAAGATTATTTTATCTTTGTCTCAAATGGCAATAATAGCGCTTTGGAATTCTATAAACGTAAAGGATTTTCTGTTAGCCATGATATATTGGATGGTTTTATAACCGTTTTACGAAAGAACCTAGTGTAATCAATCAAAATGGCGCGATTCATGTATATAACAATGGAGAGTTTATAGAAGAAATAAAATTTTCTTTTTCCGAAAAAGTACCGAATCTTGATCAAATTGAACAGCTAATGGATACTTATTGCGATCAGCGAGGGATCAGATTTATCCAAGGGCAAATTGTAAACTAAAATCGATATATGCTTTTGCCAAAATGGTATGCCATTACCAGATGGGGGAAAACCGGAAAATTAAATGATCGGGTGGCCTTGCTTTACTTCAATAAGAGGTAAGGCTTTTATTATTGAGCTTTTCTAAAAAATGCTCTCTTTTAGTCATTGTAGATTCTCCTCAATTATGTAGCTTTTTCCTATTCACTTTTTTCCCATAAGGACCAATCCTGCCTTGGTATTGGTAAAGTTTAAATCAAAACTTCCAGTTTTTTTATCATCCGTTATAGCTCACGGTTACAATCATTAGGTCGAAAATTAACCCCTGCATTTTATACGTGGAAATTATGTTTGCCACAGTGCATATACATGATAAAAAGGGGAGGATTTTTCTTGGCTTATTTATGGATGATAACTGTAGGATTTACTATTTGTCTAGGATTATTGGGCGGAATATTTTTCTATTTCTTAAGATCGGGACTAGATACTAAAGATGCGACCAGGATTGACTCTCCAAACGGAAACAGGAAACAGGAGAAGTAACTTTAACAACGGCTGCAAAACAATAGTAAATCTATAGACTAGGACTTTCCTATCGTTTTCCAACAGAACATCTGACTTTCCTTGAGTTGTTCAGAATCATTGACTTAAAATAAGGGGGAACCATAATTTAACATCATATGTATGATTCTATTTTAGTCTGCATGAATCTCAGGAACCCGGACATGCAGATTTTATCATTCGAAAAAACGGCAATACTACGAAACGAGGAAAGGGTACCCTGAACCTATGGTGAATAGTAAAATCTATGAAGCGAAAACATTGATAAGTGCAATGGAAGAGCGGGGAAGTGAGTACGAAAATTTCAGAAATCAGCTTGGTACGTTAAAAAAGAATTTTGCCAGTATTATAGAGCTGGATGATGCCTTCCAGGGAAAAGGTGCGGAAGCGATCAAAGGATTTTTCCAAGCTCAGGTGGAAGTTGTCGATGCCTGGATCCAGCTGATCGATGTGAGAGTTGCATTTTTTAAGGGGATATCTGGTTCTATTGAGGATGTGGAGCTTTCGGGAGACACGATTGTCCAGATTCCTTTTTTGCAAGACGAATTAGGACAAGCCTACACCAGATCAAATCAACTTGTTTCCGCCCAGCAGGATGACCTGCAAAAGATTTTTGATAGCATCAATGACTTGGTTCCTCTGGAAATCTTTTCACGGGACGCGTTTGACGAAAAGATAGATAAAGCTGAACAAAAAAGAAAAAACAGCATTGAACAAGTCCATATATTGGACCATAACATGACAAGCGAATATGAATCATCGGAAAGTGCAGAAACGTATTTGGCTACCTTATTCGGACAACTGCTGGCATCGAGCAGCCAGGGAGGCACCATTTCGCCGCTTTATTTCGATGCGAAATCCTATCATAATAGTGAAGTCTATCAGCTTAAAGATGAAGCAGAAAAACAAAAAGCAGCTTATTTGACTTTCAAGAAGGATCAGGCGGAAGCCAGAATAGTCGAGAAGGAAATCGAAGCACAAGAACAAAGACCATGGTACGAAAAAGCCTGGGATGGTGTGACCACCTTTACGGGGGAAGTAACGGGATATTATGATAGTATCAGAGCCGCCAAAGGAATTGATCCCGTCACCGGTCGAAAGCTATCCAATGCAGAGCGTGTCACTGCCGCGGCATTGGCTGCAGCAGGATTCATTCCTGTTGTTGGCTGGGCAGGAAGAGCCTTTAAAGGCGGCAGTGCTATTTATAAAACAGCCAAAGGAATGAACGCAGCGAACCATGCGCTAGACACTTATAAAACGGCCGAATCTTTTAAAATCCTCGAACAGACGGAAGCAGGCGTCTATGGACTCATATCTGCAAACGGCCTTTTCGAGGCTTCCACCGGAAAAGACATGTTCGGCAACCAGCTTACTGAAGAACAGCAGAAACAAAGCTTGTATCAAGCACTTGGGATTCTTGGTGTTGCCGGTGCTGCCCGTTACATGGACCGAAAGACTTCCAATGGCCTGAAGCTGCCGTATAGCAATGGATATGCAAAAGCCAAAGTGGAAGAAGCTCAGCAAATCCTAAAGGACCTAGGGAAGAAAGTCGGGAATGTGGAAGTACCTGTTGGGGCTCGGGTGTATGAAGCTGCAGGTTACGGCATAAATGCTAAAGTGATCGAGGTTCAAAAGAAAACGATTAATGAATTAAAGCAGGAGTTTTCTTTGAAGAGTGTGGGGGCTGGGGAAACTGGTAAGACTACGATGGGAAATCCAGCTAAGGGTAATGATGTAAAAAAAGCTAGTGATATCTCAGATGACATTATAAAAGATGGAAGTCATATAAATATAAGTGGAAAATTAAAACCAAATATAAAATATCAAGCAGGTGAATATGATTATCAATATAAGACAGATGAATTTGGAAGACTTACTGAATTTAATGCGGATGACTTAAAATTAACAAAACGTGATAATAGATTACCGCATAAGTCCAATACTCCTGGAAAAGAATCTGGAGACCATGCAGGGCATTTAGCTGCAGATAGATTTGGAGGTTCTCCAGATTTAGATAATCTTGTGTCTCAATCAAGTAGCGTTAATTTGAGTATATACAAAAAGTTAGAAAATCATTGGGCTAAAGCAATAGATGAGGGAAAGAATGTTTCAGTTAACGTTAAAGTGAATTACGAAGGGAATGGTTTAAGACCGAGCAGTTTTGATATAGAATATGAAATAGATGGTCGTATGAGGTTTACTAGCATAGAGAACTAGGAGGTGAATATGTGAAGGTATTTGAGGATTATTTTTCAGAATTACAAGCAGACATGGTGGCGATTTGTTTAGAGTATGTCGATAATAAAGCTGATGATATCTTTATCTATTGTTCATATGAACCAAAAATGTATGTTTTTGATTTTTTCTATAAAATTAACGGAAAGATTGTCCATAAAAATCAACTAAATGAGGCTATAAAAGACTTGGATATTCAACACAATCAAGATTATGATGTTTCAAGAGAAAGACAGAATGCTGCACTAAGAATCGGTAATCAAAACTTGAAGCTTATCCATAAAAAGTGTGAAGAATTCAATAACGAAATGCCTACAGAAATGAAATTGCATTATAATGTGAAGCAAAACGGTCTAAAAGGACAATATAAATATGATTTAGTTTATTCAAACGATGACGAACTATTACCTGATGATATTTTTGATTTATGGTTCGAAGAAGTGAAGGAAACTAATTTGTAAAACTAGACCTTGATTGGCTATAAGCCTTTCAAAGTTAATTAATGGGGGTGAAGTGCCGAATATTTTGTGCATTCTTTTCAGAAAATTAATAGTTTTAGTTCGAGATCCTAAAGGGAAGCTATATCCGAAAAAACATTAAAGGGCGAAAGAAATGTGGAAAATTAATCTAGAAGAAATAATTGAGGAAAAAAAGTTGTATGGTGAAAAAGTAAACATTGGTGCTAGTGAAGCAGAATTAACTAAATTTCAGAAAGCTGTAAAAGAAGAGTTAAACTGCGAGTTACTAAATGAATATAGTGAATTTTTGAAAATAATAAATGGTATAGAATTTAATGGGTTTATTTTATATGGAATTGATGAATATTTATTAAAAATTACACCGAATCAACATATTAATGGATTAATTTCTTTAAATCAGATTTGGTATGAAAATGAAGAACAGGAAAAATATTTGTTTTTAGGAGAAAGTAATATCAGTTGGTATGTATATGAAATAAATAAAAAACAATTTATAGAATTAGATAATCCATCAGGAAGAGAAATGGATAGATTTACACATTTTGATGACATGCTTAAAAAAATATTGTCAGATGCATTATTGTAATACATCTATTCTTTAAATGTGTGAAATTTTAAGTGAACTTGATTGGTATTCTACCTTTCAAGTTTTTTTATGAGAAGAAGCCATCTTGTCAGGGGTATATTCGATGAGGCATTGATCCTGTCACCGGCCGAAAGCTATCCAATGCAGAGCGTGTCACTGCTGGGGCATTGGCTGCAACAGGATTCATTCCTGTTGTTGGCTTGGCAGGAAGAGCCTTTAAAGGCGGCAGTGCATTTTATAAAACAGCCAAAGGAATGAACGCAGCGAACCATGCGCTAGATACTTATAAAACGGCCAAATTCTTTAAAATCCTCGAACAGACGGAAGCAGGCGTCTACGGACTCATATCTGCAAACGGCCTTTTCGAGGCTTCCACCGGAAAAGACATGTTCGGCAACCAGCTTACTGAAGAACAACAGAAGCAAAGCTTGTATCAAGCACTTGGGATTCTTGGCGTTGCCGGTGCTGCCCGTTACATGGACAGAAAGACCTCCAATGGCCTGAAACTGCCATATAGCAATGGCTATGCAAAAGCCAAAGTGGAAGAAGCCCAGGAAATCCTGAAGGACTTAGGGAAGAAAGTTGGGAAAGTGGAAGTACCTGTTGGAGTTCGGGTGCATGAAGCTGCAGGCTACGACATAAATGCTTAAGTAATTGAGGTTCAAAAGAAAACGATTAATGAATTAAAGCAGGAGTTTTCTTTGAAGAGTGTGGGGGCTAGGGAAACTGGGAAGGATCTAGTCGGCAAGGTGGAATCAGGAAAACAAGCTAAACCTGAACATATAATTAAAGGAGAATATCGACTAAAACCAAATATTAAATATAATTCAAATGGATATGACTATTCTACAGATGGATTAGGAAGAATTAATAGTGCAAAAGGTAAATTACAATTAGGTGAAGGAAATAGAAATACAACTCACCAGATAAAAACTGGCGGAGAGGACAGAAAACAAGGAGATCATGGCGGCCACTTAATTGCCCATATATTTGGAGGCTCAGGGTTAGTTGACAACATGGTCCCTATGAACGGTAAACTAGTAAATCAAGGTTATTATCGACAGTTAGAAATATCGTGGAAAACTGCTATTGAGGCAGGCCAAGAAGTAATTGTAAATGTTACACCAAAATATAAAGGAGATTCATTGAGACCCACAGAGTTTGTAGTAAAGTATACAATAGATGGAAAAGAAATAAGGAAGCGTTTGGATAATCCTTAGGAGGAAAATATGGAAACAAAAGAAATGGAACAAATATATCAAAGAGTAGCCACTATCTTAAATGAGATGATTCCGGAACCATGGATTAAAATTTATCTTTATGCTGAAGTTGGTGAAGATGGAAGACAGGTATTTTTTTACTACTATCCTGAAAGGAAAAGTGAACCTGTATATAACTTGGAAATTACAAAGTATTATGGTTCGGATCAACAAGCTTTTGAAGAATTGGAAGATGACTTATATGATTGTTTTACAGAACTATGGAACGAATTTGAACAGCAAAAGCAGGAGAAATGGACAAATCTAACATTTACATTGGATCATACTGGTGATATTAATATTGAGTATAGTTATGAAAACTTATCTGAGGTGGACTCTTATAAGCAACAAATTATCTGGGAATATAAGAATCTTGGTATCATAGCTGATGGACCTAGACCAAAAGAAATTATTGATAAATTTTTAGCGAAAAGTAAAGAATAATAGTTTTAAATATTTTGACATAACTTGTTAGGTCTTAACCTTTCAGGGTATTTTTTTGCCTTAAATTTGAGAATGTACCTGGAGGTAAATCGGATGAATGGAACAGGATGAGGGGATATTTACCAATAAATTGAACGAAATGAATTATGGGAAACTTGGTATAATTTCAATATATTTGATCCCGTCACCGACCGAAAGCTATCCAATGCAGAGCGTGTCACTGCCGGGGCATTGGCTGCAGCAGGAAGAGCCTTTAAAGTCGGAAGAGCTATTTATAGAACAGCCAAAGGAATGAACGCAGCGAACCATGCGCTAGACACTTATAAAACGGCCAAATCCTTTAAAATCCTCGAACAGACCGAAATGGGCATCTACGGCCTGGTACCTGCAAACGGTCTCTCTGAGGCAGTCACCGGAAAAGACATGTTCGGAAACCAGCTTACTGTAGAACAGCAGAAACAAAGCTTGTATCAAGCACTTGGAATTCTAGGCGTTCCGGGGCTGCCCGTTACACGGACCGAAAGATCTCCAATGGCCTGAAGCTGCCGTTTAGCAATGGATATGCAAAAGCCAAAGTGGAAGAAGCCCAGCGAATGCTAAAGGACATAGGGAAGAAAGTTGGGAAAGTGGAAATACCTGTTGGAGTTCGGGTGCAAGAAGCTGCAGGCTACGGCATATATGCTAAAGTGATCGAGGTTTAAAAGTAAACAGTAAATGAATTAAAGCAGGATTTCTCTCTGAAGAGTGTGAAGGCTGGGGAAGCCGGGGAGACTACGGTTGGTAATACAACTAAGGGTACGGTGGATATTGACAAGGTACTAACAAAAAATGGAGCATTTAGGGATGCGAAGAGAAGGGCGGGAATACCTAACTCTACTCAGCACAAGAATCATGTTGATGTTTATGATGGGACAAATGAGAATAGAAGAGTATATGAATTTGAAGTAGATGGAAAGAAAAAATATATAATAGAACACAGAGAAGATAAATTTGGACGAGGTCCTCATTTTCATGGTGCTGACGATTTAAAGGGAAGCCCATTAGAAAAAGGAAGATATAATCAGTATCCTGGACATTCACCAGAAGATTTTGTTGGTTATAAAAAGAAGGGGCAACATGAGGAAGGTGAATAATTTGAGTGGCGAGAGAATAAAAAAGATGGAGTTGTTAAAAAGAAAAAATAGAAGGAAGAATTTAATCAAGGAATTAAACTTCATGAATATTATAGAGGAACCTTTTTTAGATATTGAAGATAACGATTTATTTTGTAAAAAAGTATTTTCATTACTTAACACAAAGAAAAATAAGGTTCTTTTGGAGGGAGATGACTATAAAGAAAATATTCAAAAGTCAATACAGTTGCTAAATGAAACTATTGATAATATAGAAGGAATCCCAAAGAAAGGAAGCCTATTGTTTTTTAGGGAAAACGAAATAGAAGCGGTGTTGATTAATGTTAATGAAGTATTTAGTAACTTAGATAAAGTTCTTAAGTTAACAAAGTTTTTAGAGGGATATGGGGATTTTATTCTAGTTGCAGAAGATCTTTATTTTGGTTTGTGTATAGAACGAACGGAATATTTTTATGAGTTTAGTGTTTGGGGACTAATATTAAAATAAAACATATGAGAACCTAAATTGGCTATATGCATTTCAAAAATGATTGAGAAAGCTATGAAAATTATGGAGAGGATA
Source organism: Peribacillus cavernae (assembly GCF_003989135.1). Lineage (GTDB taxonomy): Bacteria > Bacillota > Bacilli > Bacillales > DSM-1321 > Peribacillus > Peribacillus cavernae. The sequence goes on along the minus strand of NZ_RYZZ01000038.1, from coordinate 19,846 downwards.
CTTATCTAGATAATGATATACCTAGTGAATATGCTAAATGAAGAGCTAGATTATGAGTAAAGAATTTAAAGAATATCTATCTAAGTTACAAACAGATAAGGCCGCTATCTGTTTGGAGTATCTTGAAAATCAGGCTGAGGATATTTACATTTATTGTTCGTATGAGCCCGAAATGTATGCATTTGACGTATTCTATAAAATTAATGGTCAAGTTGTACTTAAGAATAATTTGAATAATGCAGTTCACTAGTGTTGCATAAATACCGTCAGAATTTTCAGTTTAATATATTTCCCTGTCTAGAGCCAAAAAGGTAATACCCAATCTAAGGTGGCTTCATCCATTTGGAAATTTATTTACATTTAGACTGGAGTGACAGCGACATTTTACTCTTTACGGTACGGATTCTCCCTTGATTTTCCGAATCCGAATATGTGCTGGCTTCCATAAAGCGGCTCTTACATAACGACTAATTTGTAAGGTTTTTCGCTTACTATTCGTTTCGATTTGCGCCAGCACATGTAGGCAAAATACGATAAGCGCTATAAATACTTGGTTTTGAATGGCCCATTCGCTTTGCCCGTAAAATTTCTTGATACTGTGGTGCTGTTTGATCCATTTGTAGCGATAGGTAAGAGTCACCCACGTCTATATCTGAGATATAACGTTCGGGGCTCTTTTCCCTCACCTCACACCGTGCGTGCGACTTTCACAGCACACGTCGTTCCATCAATTATTTGCTTTTAACAAGACCCTTTTAACTTTTCTCTAAAATCTTTTATCTTTTTCTTATGAATTGCTTGATGACATTTTCTATGTACAGTTGCTAGATTTTGTACACGATTTACTTCATCCATAGGTAAATAAGGGCGTATGTGATGGATATGAATATCCTCAGGTGACCATATTGGGTCTGTACATACTCTGCATTTTCCGCCATCGCGATTAAAAGCATATGCCCGGTTTAGAAAATACTCGAAATTATATAGTTTGTTAGTTTTTCCTTTTGCAATGAGTTCAGAGTAATGTAGGCTTAACATATCATCTGCTCTTTTCTCCCTGTTTCTGAATAAGGAGTCTCGTTTTGATTCTTGCTTGTATTCCTTTTCCATTTGCAGAAGCCTAAATTGGTTATGCCAATCTTCAATCCCCCGCTGTATTGAATTGCTGGTATCTGAGTGGTATATTCAGAATGAACGGACGTAAGATTGTTTACTAGATTGGCTGGTGTCCAGTTTCCTCCGTATTTCTTTAGGGCTTTGTATGCTGAATATAGGATTACTTGGCTATACTTTCGCATTTCGATATTTACCCATGTTGCAATTTCGTAATATTGTATAATCCCTCGAATTTTGGAATTTATTTTATTGATTGTATGAAAAATTGTGCCTCTAATATTGGCTCGATCACGATCTTTATGCATTCTTGAATAATCCGGTCGATTATGGTAGGAATCCCCAAGGGACGTTTTTCTTGTTTTTCCGGTTTGGGGATAAACTTCCTTCGTATGAGTCCGGGTTTATAGTGTTGAAGAGCCTTTTGTACTCGATCAATCACTTTTTGGTAATCCTGCTCAAGAATGTTTTTCCTCATGATTTCTTGATCTGTGCCCGGCGTTTGACTCCCTTTATTTGCTTTGATTTTATGGATTGCGGTTAAAATGACCACTTCAGAGGATATAATTTCTAGTAGTCCTTTGAAATTTGGTATATCTCCGTGTTGGATTTTTGCCTTAGCTACCGAATATAAATTATCTTGCAGGTTTCGGAGTTCCGATTCTGATTTTGGATAGTCGAATTGTTGAACCAATGGCATCACCTCCATTTCGGAAGATTGCCTTAATTGGCGTTAGTCAGGTTTGCACAACGGCTTCCTCAACAGATTAATTGGTCTGGATCAAATCGATTCGTAAGTAAATGGAGTTCGTTTCCTTTTGTATCAACGACTTTTAGCAGGCGGAAATAATTTTCTGCCCGGTTTTGCGTTGTGCCAATCAACACCATTTGATCTGATAAAACAGGTGAGTTCTCTGGCAATTTAAAATCATAAATTTCCCGTATAACGGCATTTTTTCGAAGCTTTGACAGAAAAAAGTAGCCATCATCTGTCATACGATCAAAGCGCTCATAATCCAGATAGCCACGATCAAACACATACATGCAATCCTTGTCATCCACCAGCACTTCAAGCTGGCCACGATCATGTTCTTTCGCGGATGTCATCACAGCTTTTTCAGGATTGGATGTCCCTTTTTCCATAAAGACGAGTCGAAGATGCAACTTCACGCCTGCCTTTGTTTTACGGAATTTTGCCCATGGATGATTCGTCAAATTGAGTGGTAATGTGCTGGAATCAATAACTTTCAACGGCATCACGAGCTTAGTATAATGCGTTTTTGCATGAATCTTGGTCACTAAATTAAGAAAAAGCCGATGGAATATATCTGGATTCATGCCATTTAAACGGCGTGACAGCTGAGAAATACTGATAGAATCAAGGTCAGTTCCTTTTTGAAGCTGGTCATCGAAAAGACAATCGCCCAACGCATGCAGACTTTCTATTTCTTGAAGCTGCGCGAAAAGTAGTAATTTCAGGAGTGACTCTGTCGTTAACTTTTTCGTATAGTAATCTAATTTCATCGTTTTCACGTTTTCTTCAAATAATGGAAGATTTATCGGTGAAAACCATTGTCCAAATGAAGTCTTTCCTGTAATCTTGTCCATTTATGGATCCTTTTTTAGTGGATTTGAACGGGTTACCACCTGACTTTATCCATTATAAAGGACTTTTTCTTTGCGCGAAATAAGGTTAGAGAAGATTTTGAGTCTTTTTAATATTGGAAATTAATTAATGCGACACTAGTGATGAAATATATGATGAAAAGAAAGAGTTGGAGCATATTGGTGTAGGTTACCAATACTATATTCGTGGTTTTTTACATGAAAACTCAATAGATGCAGGAATACTTATTTCTGATGAGGATGAGTATTTTGTTGATTGTCCTGATTTAATTGGTAAATTTGTTGAATTGAAAGTTGACCGAATTAGTATTGAATTTTTACAAATATAGAACCATTATATCAAAAGGCTCTCAACCTTAATTAGCGCGCAAATCAAACAACGTGATATTTAGCTTCTCAACGACTTTACAGACAATCGACCCAATCAAGACTTTTGCATTTTTGCAAACAAAACTCTTCAGCTTTATAAAATTACCCCATATGTTTTTGGTGTGGTCAGTACACCTTTTCTTTAGGTTTTGATTTTTTGGCCTCAATTCAAGGAAAAGTATAAACTGAAATTTTGACTAACGCTATTGGTATTTTATTTAACTTTTTCCATCTTAGAGTCTGAATATAAAAAAAATCAATTTTTATATTGAATTACTTCGTTTCTGGTGATATGATGTACTTGAAATACTTTGAAAGGGCTTTCACTACTTTCGATATAATATTTGATAGGGCGTGATATTTTGACAAAGCGTTAATCGATTTTTTTTGAAAATTTATGTTAGGTAATCTTACATAAATGCATACTGTTATTAGATGCTATGCTAATATGAAGTTGTTCTTAGTAAATAACTTTCTGAATTAGAAATAGTGTCTAGCCTGATTTCCCTTTTTAACTTTATTTTTCGGAGTACCCTCCACCTACTCATCAGTGGAGAGCACAAACAGCAGACCTACCACACAAAAATAAGATATACCTCAAACAAACAAGACATCACACACATGACTAGAAACGTTGTTCTATCCACCTACTCATCAATGGAGAGCACAAACAACAGGCCTACCACACAAAAATAAGATTACCGCATACAAAAAAAAGTAATTTTTTTTCTTACTCCTTAACTTCGCAGAAAGAAATAGGGAAAAAAGCCTTGTTGTAACTTAATAGGTCTTCGATCCACTGCTATAGTTGATTTTAAATGGGGTTTTTGTTCATTTTGTTTGTCTTTTTTAGGGATTCAATAAAAATCGGTGAAGGATTGATTTGTAGTCACGATAGTCTAGTCCATTTATTATGTTCCTTGACATTTGTTAGTTATGAATTATGTTTTTAAAATTTTTTAAGTGGAGGTTGATTTTTTATGGGGAAAAGAATTATTGATTTGGCGTTGAAAATTGAAGACAACATTCCAGCACACAAACTATTTCAGAGTCCAATTTACGGAAAGCAGTGGACACATGACTTTAGTGTTTCTCTTGGTCTTGGTGTGGAAGGGGATCCAATTTCGTTTGCGACAAGCCATATCAGTATGTTAGACCATGTAGGGACACATGTAGATGCTTTTTACCACTTTAATCCTAAAGGAGCAGGTATTGATGAGATGCCACTTGATATGTTTTTTGGAAAAGCTGTTTGCTTTGATCTAACTCATATCCCTGACCTTGGAATTATAGACGTTAATGATTTGGAGGAAGCGGAGGCAAAATCGGGTTTAAATGTGGATGGACACATTGTTTTGATGAATACCGGCCTTCATAAGCGGCACTATCCAAATGCTTCTGTTGTTCAGAGTAACCCAGGTCTAAGTGCTGAAGCGACACATTGGCTTGCAGATCGTGGCTCAAAACTTCATGGAGTTGAAGGCCCTTCTACAGACGCACCAAACAATAGTGAATTTCCAAGCCATCGAGTATGTCGAGACAGAGGTATTTCGCACTATGAATGGCTAGTTAATTTAGATGAACTTGTTGGAAAAGGTGAATTTATGTTTTATGGTGTACCTCTCAATTTCCATGGTGGTAGCGGATCACCAGTCCGAGCTTTTGCTGTGTTAGAAGAATAATGATTCAAAGGAGTGAAATATGAGCGACTTAGCATATATGAGTGCAATAGATTTGCGAAAAGCAATACTAGACCGCGAAATTTCGTCAATTGAGCTGGTCAAATCATCGCTAAATCGTCTTGATGAACTTGAACCCAAACTAAATGCCTTTGTTTCAGTTGATTATGAAGGTGCATTGAAACAAGCTAAGGAAGCAGATGAAGAACTTGCTAATGGTAAAGAACTCGGTCCTTTACATGGTTTACCCATCTCAATAAAGGACTTAATTGATGTTAAAGATCTCAAAACGACCTTTGGATCAAGAACGATGGTAAACAATGTGGCTAAAACGGATGCTCCATCTGTGGAGCGTATTCGTAAAGCTGGAGCGTGTATTATCGGTAAAACTACCACGACAGAATTTGGATGTAAAGCAGGTGGAGGGGATAGTCCTGTTACAGGTGTAACTCGAAATGCATGGGACCTTGAGAAAACAACAGGTGGTTCAAGCGCTGGTGCAGCGACGAGTACCGCTGCAGGTATTACACCTTTTTCACTTGGTACAGATGGTGGAGGATCGATTAGAATCCCGTCTTCTTACTGTGGCTTGTTTGGGATTAAAGCTCAGTTTGGGAGAGTACCTATTTATCCAGTAAGTGCAACACCGACACTAGCACATGTTGGTCCGTTGGCCAGAACTGTAAAAGATGCAGCATTGCTGTTAAGCATCATTTCCGGGTTTGATAGTCGTGATCCATATAGTGTGTCAGAAAATGTTCCCGATTTTGTTGCAGCATGTGAACAGCCGATTAATGGTTTGAAAATTGCTTGGAGTCCAACTTTAGGATATGCAAGACCTAATAAGGAAGTGGTGGATGCTACAAATCAGGCTATTAAAACATTTGAAAATATGGGATGTCATATAGAGCTTGTAGACCGTCTTTTTGAGGAAGATCCAATTGATTTATGGACTTCTGAGTTTTATGCAGGTGTTGGTACAAAACTTAAGAGTGCACTTGAAAACTCTCGTGATCTACTTGATCCAGCTGTAGCAGATATTTTAGACCTAGCTCGTAATCAGACAATTGAAGATTACTATAGAAAAGTGATTAAAAGGTTTCAGTTCCGAGAAAATGTTCGGGAAACTTTTAATCACTTTGACATAATTATGTCACCAACACTACCGGTACCACCATTTGGAGCAGGAGAGAATGTACCAGCCGAACTGAGCGACCGCAGCATTGTTTCTTGGGTCTATTACACGTATCCTTTTAACTTAAGTGGAAATCCAGCTGCTTCTATCCCGTGTGGTTTTACTTCTGAAGGCTTACCTATTGGATTACAGATAATCTCTAATACAAATCGTGAGGTTGATATTTTTAAGTTAGCATCGGCCTTTGAAAAAGAAAGACCATGGGCTAGTAAAACTCCATCTTTATAAACAGTAAGATGAGAACTGTTTTTGGAAATATAACAAATCGTTTGTTGGTATTGTTAGGGATACCGCCATTATGAAAGGAGAAAGAATATGAAACAACAAACAAAACTTCGCTTAGATAATTGGAATGATTTAATGCAAAAATTACTTGAGGAAACAAAATCCAGCCGAACAACGCTTCGACTTGATATTCCTAAACATGACATTAAATTGGAAGATGTTATTGCTGAAGCAACAGTAAATGGAGTAATAAAGCTAACTGGTGGAAAAAGTATTACTAATGTGCGTCAGACGGTAATGCCCATTCAATATTTAGAAAAAACGTTAGATATTCTTGTTCAAAATGATTGTCATATAGCTGACCCAGCACCGCCACAGCATTTAATAGAGCATTACGGAGTGACAGCACAAATGTTGGCTCCTATCGTTCATGGGGAAAAATTAGTTGGTCTTATCTCAGTCCATTTTAATGATGGGAAGCGCGATTGGTCAGAAGAGGATATAGCCACTCTTAAAGATATTCAAGCTCAGGTTCAGCAAACTACTTTGGAGTATTACTAATCCAGAATTTAATAGAAAACAAATCTAAATCACCCGTATAGGTGCTATTTATAACAAACCGAGTTAATATCCCAATGGGTAGAAAAAACTATTTGGCAGGTTATATCAATTCCTGTCCGGTCAATTATGCAATTTGTTTTGGGTTTCCATTCTTTTCTTTTTATTGCATGCATAGTCCAAATACCCAATTTCTACATTGAACTACATCATCTTAGATGCTATTACAAAATAGTTTTGCATGTTCTACATTTCAATATAATTAGGTGAAATGAAGAGTTTTTCTGTTTAATAATTTTTAACAATTATTGATTAGATTACCCTTACTTAATCATCGGAAATGGTTTCACATAATGATTCCGAATGTGAAAACCTTTATAGGAGAAGTGGTACTTTCCGCAGTTTAGCTCAAATGGAACTTCAATCCTTTTGGGTGAGTCCTATTTAATCACAAACCAGCAACATTACTATTTAAAAACTTTCATCACTTTATCTGACTGTATCTTCTCCTCATCATTGATTGGAACAAAATTTAATAGTCTTAGGAGTGTTTGTTTTGATAGAAAACCCAGAATTAGAAAATATTAATTTGGAAGAAGTGGACCTCTTTTCCTCGAAGACAGATATTGTGAATTATTTGCTCTTGAAATACCTGCTGAAAACGAACGAGCCCGTCGGATCCTGGGTGCTAAAGGTCATGCTTGAGCTTAAAAACGTCACTGTAAGCACTACTACAATCGGACGTTTACTCAAAACTCTGGATGCCAAAGGATATACCGAACTTGTAGGGTCGAGGGGCAGGGTAATTACGGCCCAGGGAGCAAATATTGTCCACGAGCTATCGGAAAGGGTAAGAAGAGAGCAACTTCAAAAGAAAATTATGAAAGCTGCACAACCGCAAAACCTTCAAGAACTGATAGATTTAATGAGTGCGAGAAAAGTACTTGAATGTGAAACCGCAAGATTGGCAGCAAGCCGGGCAATTACCACGAATATCAAAGCAATGGAACATACAGTTAAAAGGCATGAAATGTGCTTGGGCAATTGTGGTGATCCGACATTTCCCGCACTGGATTTTCATGGGAAGGTTGCCGAAGCATCCAATAACAGGTTTCTCATTGCTTCCCTTGATATTTTGGTAAATGAGGAATTGAAGCTGGGATCCAAGATCGAGGAGATTAGGAAGGAGCGGAGTGCTGAGTATGCGCTGCATCACCGATTGATAGCTGAGGCGATTAAAAAGGGGGATGTTGATGAGGCGGAAAATGAAATGCGAACACACATGGATGCTATCATAGCAGCTCTAGTAGAACAGAAAAATATTAATTAATACAAAGGAAAAAATTAGAATTATGACAGGCGATTGAACTAACCATCGATGAAAAAATGTGGGTGATGATGGCTAGTTATTGAACCTTTATGCAAGGCATCACTAATTTAGGGGGACACATACCCAACTGGATCGTTTAAAGGTATGGAGTCCCTGCTAATATGTTTGGCCCAGTGGCATCGGTCACCCCAACCCAGACCACTGTAAAATGATATTTCCGGCATAGTGCCTGCTTTAGTAGAAATGTATTGGCATGTATATACACTGATGGAATACTGGACAACGGTGCGGGATTTTTCCATTACATTAAAGGAATGAATCACAGACGAACAACAGTACCAAACTGTCAATTTACGTGTAACAAAGATCAGCTTAGAGCAATTTAAGCAAACGCATTATCAGGTTTATTTATTGGAAGGGTAACTCACGGTGGTATGATTTTGCAGAGAGATATCGCCGTCTCTGAGTTACTATCTCATGAATCAGCACTTAATTTGCTTATGTATTCTCTAGTAGTCTAACAAAATTTAAATTAAAGTGTCAATGATAATGAGATTCCGGCTGATTGCAACTAGACGACGTATCTCTTCAGGGGAGAAAAAAGCTTTTTGAATGAATTGTTGTACTGCTAGCAATCTGAGAGGACCGACGGTCAAATTAGATGAATGGGTTTTCGGGAAACAATCGGGTGAGAGCATAGCTACTGAGAATACCAGAAGCCCATCAGTTTTAAATCCATGGTCTTTTATTTCAGTTACATTGAAGAGGGGGGTTTCTATTGAAGAGAATTATTCTATTAATTTCGGCATTAATACTCTTGTTAACAGTTATTATTACAGGCTGTGTAAAACAATCGAAAACCGTTTCAAGCGAAGACATTAATGTTGACCGAGACCGTACTTTGATATGGACAGTGCCCGCGACGCCAAACGGTCTTGATTCAGAGTACCATAATTCCCTGCAAGCGCTAGAAGCGCAATCAAACATGTACGACTCCGCGCTTCGGTATCCGTTCAAAGAAGACGAATCCGGCTTCTTAGTACCTGACTACAGTAAAGTGGAAAGCTCTTTGGCCGAATCGTGGGAACTATCAAAAGACGGGAAAACGCTGACCGTTCACCTTCGTCAAGGTGTGAAGAGCCATGCAGGAAATGAACTCACTGCAGATGATTTTATGTACCAATGGGTGGATAGGGCTTGGGGCCTGAACGCCATGTACAAAAACTTTTCAGCAGACGGGCTAAAGCTTAATGACCCCGAAAAACAACTAAAGAAAATTGACAAATATACCTTTTCTCTAACAGTAGACACCCCGAATCCTATAGCGGAGCCTATGATGACTCACATTTTTACACACCTTATGGATTCAGTAGACGCAAAAGCGTATTCCACGAAGAGCGATCCGTGGGCGACCAAATATTTGTCCGTTAACGGTTCAGGTCATGGTCCATTTAAGGTTACTAAATACATTCCTGGGCAGCAGGTCGAATTCGAAGCGTTTAACGATTATTGGGATAAAAAGAACAAATCTTGGTTTCAAAAGGTAATCATGAAAGAAGTTCCTTCCTCGTCAAACAGGGTGGCGTTGTTACTTTCTGGTACGGCTGATGCGGCGACCTCTCTTACTCCAAACGAACTGCAAACACTAAAGGGTAAACCCGGTGTGAAAGTCTACAGCTGGTCAGGTAATTTGATACAACGAGTAGAGTTTAACCAAGAGAAACCGCCGTTTGACAATCCTAAGGTAAGAAAAGCCTTGGCATATGCTACGCCGTATAAAGATATTCTTTCATCGGTATATTTAGGGATGGCCAAACAGGCCACTAGCATCATTCCTTCTACTTATCCAGGTTATACGGGCGAGTACTGGGATTATAAAACTAACTTTGATAAGGCCAAGAAACTTTTGAAAGAAGCAGGATATGATAAAGGGTTCAAAACAACGCTCACCATCAATGCGGGTATCACGCAGGAACAGCAAATTGCAATCCTTCTCAAGTCTAGCTTTAAAAACATTGGAGTAGAGATTGAGATCCAAGAACTTCAAACGGGAGATTACTATAATAATCTCGTCCAGCACAATATGGACGGCATGTTTATTTTCCAAGACATGCCTGGTGTCGCCGATGGAGGGTTTTCGACCAAATTATGGGCACAGCATCCTTCCAATATAAATTATGGGGGATATAAAAACGAAGAGGTTAACCGTCTGTACAAAGAAACTACGGAAACATTGGATGTGAAAAAACGGAACGCGAATTTCAAACGTATACAGGAGATCGTCGTGAAAGAAGATCCAATATGGATCTATCTGACTGAGCCCGGTTACCATATTGCCATGAGAGAAGATATCAAAAATCCAGCATGGGGGACATCTCAAGATATTCGATGGAATATGCTGAGCCGTGAACGAAATTAATAGACGGCTGGACAAAATCTCGGCGGACAACGTAAAGGAGGGAAGCATGTATTATGAGAATCGCAAAATACTTGGGTAAAAGGCTACTGACTTTTATACCGCTGTTAATCGGGGTTATCCTCGTCGTATTCGTTCTGGTCCGATTGCTACCCGGAGACCCGGCAACCCGATTGGCTGGGAATTTCGCTTATGGGGATACGATTGCAGCACTAAGAGAAAGCATGGGTTTGGATAAACCTATATGGCAGCAATTTTTCATCTATTTGGGAAATGTTCTACAAGGAAATCTGGGAGAATCGTGGTTTACAAATAAGCCTATTCTCGATGATTTGATCGTACGCTTTCCCGCTACATTGGAACTGATAACATTAAGTATTCTTTTCTCAATCGCAATCGGTGTACCTCTTGGGATCGTGGCAGCGATCAAACCGAAAAGTATATTTTCCCGCATTTCCACGGGTTACGGTTTTTTTGCCGGATCCATCGCTGATTTTTGGTTCGGACTAATGCTTGTGTTTGTTTTCTTTACCACATTGAACTGGTTTCCAGCGCCAATTGGTCGTTTGGATTTGACAATAACACCTCCCCTACAAATTACTGGGTTTTTGGTGATAGACAGCTTACTTGCGGGGAATTGGAATGCTTTGATGAACAGTATTGCGCATCTTGCCTTACCTGTTCTAACGCTTGGTCTCATTAATGTAGCACCTATCATGAAAATGACACTTTCGTCTATGAAAGAAGTGATGGAATCGGACTTTATCAATCATGCCAAGGTATTGGGCTTGTCGGACAAGAAAGTGATGAGATATGCACTACGCAATTCGCTGCCTTCTATTGTCACCATACTTGGAGTAATTTATGGTTCTTTGCTAGGCGGTGCGGTATTGGTCGAGACGGTATTTGGATGGGGCGGATTAGGACAATACGTCACGCAGGCTTTGGTGAATAAGGACTACTCGGCCATTCAGGGATTCGTCTTGGTCGCTACTATTTTTTCGTTATTTATCTATTTGTTCGTCGATTTAATTTATATGATCTTTGATCCGAGAATTAAGTTTTAAAGGAGAGGGTTATATTGTTGTATTTAAGAGATTTTAGTTATTCCTTGCGACGTAACCGCGGTGGTTTCATCGGATTTTTAATTATTATGATTACCTTACTGTGTGCAATTTTTGCGCCAATCATAGCACCTTACGCTCCTGAGGAAGCCATAGTGGAAGACAGCCGCCTTGCTCCGAACTCGGACCATATTTTCGGGACTGATGAAACAGGAATGGATGTTTTTTCTCGGGTGGTTCATGCAACTAGAATCGACGTTACAATCGCAGTTTTTGGAACATTATTATCGCTTTTGATCGGCATTCCAATCGGACTGGCCGCAGCGTACCGGGAGGGTCTATTCGGAGAAATCACGATGCGGATCGCGGATGTCCTCCAAGCCTTTCCTGTTTTTATACTGGCTATCGCTCTAGTATCTATATTGGGAAACAACGTTCAGAATATCATCATCGCCATTGCTTTTCTTAATGCGCCAATTTATATGCGATTCGTGCGAAGTGAAGTGCTTTCTATCAAACAAAGACCCTATGTAGAGGCTGCGCGTTGTGCGGGTATGTCTAACCTGAAAATTATGTTTAAAGAGCTCCTGCCGAACTCTTTGCGACCCACCATGGTGCAAGCATCCATAAATATGGGGTGGGCGATTTTGCTAACTGCTGGGTTAAGCTTTATCGGTGCAGGGGTACGTGTACCTACGGCAGAATGGGGTTCGATGATAGCAATTGGGGCGCCATTAATTATTACTGGCCAGTGGTGGTCTTCATTCTTTCCAGGTGTAGCCATCGGTATTACGGTTTTAGGCTTTGCACTATTTGGAGACTTTCTCCGCTTATACCTTGATCCGGAGAGGAGATGATCGGCTTGAAAACACTCTTGCAAATACAGGACCTACACACTTATTTTTACCTTCGAAAAGGTATCTCGAAAGTAGTTAATGGTCTTCAATTATCCGTTCGTGAAGGAGAACTGCTCGGCGTTGTGGGCGAGTCAGGTTCGGGCAAAACCGTGACCGCTATGTCTGTTGTCAACCGTGTACGTATGCCAGGAAAAGTAGTAAAAGGAAAAGTGATTTACCAAGGACAAGATCTTCTTAAGTTAAGTGAAGAGGAGCTACGTAAATACAGAGGCAAGGAAATCGGTTTGATCGCTGCAAATGCCCGGGGCAATTTGAACCCGCTTGTAAAAGTGGGCAATCAAATCGCTAATGTTTATTTGGCCCATAATAAAGTTAACAAAAAAGAAGCCTGGGAAAAGGCAGTCGAAATGCTAAGGATGGTAGGCATGAATGACGCCCTGCGTAGGGCGGAAGCTTATCCCCATGAGATGAGCGGAGGCATGGCCCAGCGTGTAATGATCGCACTTGCACTAGTTAACTCTCCCAACTTGCTCATTGCTGATGATGCAACAAACGGTCTTGATGTCACCGTTCAATCACAGATTATGGATTTAATTTTAGATATTGTAAATAAGCAGGGAGCTTCGGGCATATTGATCACTCATGATTTAGGTGTTGTTGCTCAATGCTGTAGCGAGATCGCCATTATGTATTGCGGCCAGATTGTAGAAAAGGGCCCGGTAACGGCGTTTTTCGATGAACCGAAACACCCGTACAGCAGAAATCTTCTAAATTCTCTGCCCGAGCGCAGAATAACTCAAGAAAGAATTGAATTAAAAGGCAGCCTTTCCAGTCCCCTATCGCTTCCGACAGGATGTGTTTATCAAACTCGGTGTCCCTATGTTATGGATGTGTGTCGGAAAGTGGAACCTTCAATGCTGCACGTAGATGATAACTATAATGTAAAATGCCATCTGTATCAGGAGAAGACCGAAAATAGGGGGAGCGCCAATGAAAAACTTGCTTGATATAAAAGGTATTAAAAAGCATTTTCCTGTTAGAGGCACAAAAGACGTCGTTACGGCTGTCAATGACATTTCATTTAATATCCGGGAAGGGGAAACGTTCGGGCTAATTGGGGAAAGCGGTTCCGGAAAATCAAGTGTCGGTAGATGCATTTTGAATTTGATTAGCCCGACATCAGGTGAAATGCGATATAAAGGTATGGAGTATTCAAAGTTCGGGAAAAAGGAAGCTGCTGTCATTCGTACTGAAATGCAGATGGTTTTCCAGGACCCCTATTACTCTCTCAATCCCAGGAAAACGGTTTGGGAAACGGTTGAAGACACGCTGCGGGTGAACAAAAATCTGGCGGCTACAGATCGCAAAAAGATGACTGTGGATGCTTTGGCAAAGGTGCAGTTTTTCGAGAATGATTATGAAAAGTATCCACATCAATTAAGTGCTGGCCAGCAGCAGCGAGTAGGAATCGCGCGTGCAATTGCTCCCAAACCTAAATTCATCGTGTTAGATGAGCCCACCTCCTCTTTGGACCTGTCGGTAAGGGCGGAAATCATCGATCTATTAGTCAAACTCCAAAAAGATTCAGGTATCACTTATTTGTTCATCTCTCATGATCTTAGTACTATTCAGTTTTTATGCCATCGAGTTGCAGTCATGTATTTGGGGAGAATCGTCGAATATGGCGATGTCAACGAAGTTTTTCACAACCATAGACACCCGTATAGCAAGGCGCTGTTAGCCTCGGTCATGAAACCGGATCCTAAAATCCCCAGATCGGATTACAGGCTTTCCGGAGAAATTCCTAGCCCGATCAATTTGCCGAAAGGATGTCATCTGGCTTCGCGTTGCCCAGAAGTCGAGGCCAAATGTAGGGAAATCGATCCGCCTTTCATTGATGTTGGAAATGGACATTTTGTTAACTGTCATCATGCCGCACCATTGGAAAAAGAAAGGATCCCTGTCACACAAAAGAACTGAACTATGACTATTCTCGTAGTTGGAGGCGACGGATTTTTCGGCAGGCACCTGATAATGCAACTCCATACACATTGTCAACTTTAGCGAAAGTGGTAACATAAATTCAAATTTACGAGGAGGAACTATTATGAAATTAAAGGGTAAAGTAGCTATTATAACAGGTGCAAGTCCCCTATATGGTATGGGAAACGGCTTTGCTGCCGCATTTGCCAAAGAAGGAGCAAACTTGTCTCTTAATTATTTTGGACATGACAAAGCGGATATTGAGATGTTTAAAAGCGAATTGGAAAGTTATGGGGTTAAGGTTATTTTAACGGAAGGCGATATATCAAAGGAAACGACAGTAAAACAATTAGTCAATAAAACGATAGATATATTTGGTCAAATTGACATTTTAGTAAACAACGCAAATATTTCTTCCTTAGCTCTTATTCAGGATATGACTGTTGAGCAATGGGATAGAATGATTGAAGTAAATTTAAAAAGTGTATTTCTCACAACAAGAAATGTTGTGCCCTATATGATTTCGCGTAAATCGGGGAGAATCATCAACATGGCTTCGCAAATTGGTCAAAAAGGAGGACTCGAACATAGTCATTATGCCGCTGCTAAAGCAGGGATTATTGGATTTACAAAATCCATCGCGCTGGAACTTGGCCAATATGGCATTACCGCCAATTGTATCGCTCCCGGACCAATTGATACACAAGAAATGCAAAAAATTGACGAAAACTGGAGAAACAAAAAACGGGCCGAACTTGCAATTCCCCGTTTCGGAAAAGTGGAAGAAGTTGTACCGACAGCCGTTTTATTGGCTTCCGATCCGGATGGAAATATATATACGGGACAATCATTAGGACCGAATTCAGGTGATGTAATGTTGTAGGATAAAAGATTCCTAGGAATACCATTCGGGTTTACGAGATCTAATGAACGCTCATTTCTAAGCAGCTAAACTGGAAATTTCAGAGTAAAAGTGCACCAGCTACCCTGGCCTGGGTGCAAAAGCCGGGTATACAGAAGGGTATTGTAGCTTCTCTATTTACATTGTTAAAACGGATTCCTTTAAGCACGTTGGATGGTAAAAAATTTTACTTATAAGGGAGAGCGTATACCATGAAAGTCTTACTAACAGGCGGAACTGGATTTGTGGGCATAAATATTGCAGAAAAATTATTGGACGAAGGTATAGATGTTGTTATATATGGCTTGCATTCTCTACCTGAGGAGGTTGAGCGGGCTTTTCAAAAAAGCAGGGGTACACATGTTTTTGTCCAAGGTGATATTTTAGATCAAAATTTGCTTGATTCAACAATTAAAAAATATAATCTCACAGCGGTTATCCATGGAGCGGCGATAACGCCGGATGTGGAACGAGAAATAAAAGATGGCAGAACCATTGTGAATGTGAACTGTATGGGTACGGTTGAAGTGCTAGAAGCGGCAAGAAAAAACAATATTGAAAAATTCATTCATCTTAGTACCCAAGCGGTTTATGGGAGAACGGCGCTCGAAAACGACATCTTAATCGAAGACAGCAGTAATCTAAAACCAGAGGAACTTTATGATATTACTAAATTTGCAGCCGAACGTATTGCAATTCGATACAAACAATTGCTGGACATGAATATTGTCGTGGCTCGAATGGGGGATATATTTGGTCCGTGGGAATATTATTCGGGTGTAAGAGATGTAATGAGCGCTCCATTTCAAGTGTCCCAATTGGCAATTTCAGCAAAAAAAGCATTGTTGCCTCGGTCTGGGTACAAAAGATGGGTATACAGCAGGGATATTGCAACATCATTATTTGCATTGTTAAAGTCGGATTCTTTAAAGCATGATGTTTACAATGTAAGTTCAAGACATTATTGGTCCGTTGAAGAATGGTGTAAGTTGTTGGAGGAAAAATACCCCTCTTTCAGTTATGAAATCGTTAAGAATCCTGAAGAAGCGAATGTCACTTTCCGTCCTGATTTTGCTCCCTTACAAATCGATCGACTTGTGGAAGACACCCAGTATGTCCCTCCCTTTGATTTAAAAAAGTCGTTTGAAGATTACAACGAATGGCTGGAGAAAAATTCGATCTTTCTATCTGCAAAATAAAAAAGATAAGACATTTGAATGCTTTAGTTAAGGAACGTAATAAATGTAAGTTCACGTATCTGAAAAATGGCAACTTCCTTAATTAATCTGGAGATTTGGAGGATAAAAAGTTGAGTAATTTGAATCAACTCACGATTTACGAAGCCTCACAACTCATCAAAGCCGGGAAAGTGACTCCAATAGAATTGGTTAAGGATTGTCTTGACCGAATCAAAGAAGTCGATCAAGAACTCCTTGCATGGCGAGTGGTTGATGAATTAAGTTCGATGGAAACAGCCAGGTCACTGACTCAGGAAATGAAAAATGGTAAAGTTCGTGGCCCATTACATGGCATTCCGGTCGGGATCAAGGATATCTTTGATGTGGCCGGACTACCGACACGGGCAGGAAGTGTAATTTTCGAAAATGTGGATCCTGCTGTTGAGGATTGTAGTATAGTAGCAAAGCTTCGGGAAGCGGGAGCCGTGATCATCGGCAAAACACATGTAACCCAGCTTGCGTTTTATGAACCGTCTCCCACGCGGAATCCGTATCACCTTCAACATACGCCGGGGGGTTCTAGCAGCGGTTCAGCAGCAGCCATTTCTGCTAATATGGCATTGCTGACTTTAGGTGCTCAAACCAATGCTTCTATCAGTAGACCGGGGGCCTATTGCGGGGCGGTCTGTTTCAAACCGACCACGCATAGTATTCAGATGGACGGCGTCTTTCCATTAGCTCCATCTTTTGACAGTCCCGGTTTATTTGCCAACAGTCTTCTTGACCTTGCAATTGGTTATCAACCTTTTAGTGACAGATCAGTAAACGATTTAGATGAATTATACCTGCAGTCATTAACAGGGGGTTCCTGTAAGGTTGGCGTTGTATCCGATGCGATCTATTCAGAGGCTTCAATTGATCTGCAAAATGTACAAGAGGAGACTATCAAAAGACTCGAAGTAAACCACTATGAAATCAAAGAAGTCCAAGCCCCACGTTCTTTTTCGGATTTAATCGATCTTCATCGATTGGTCATGGCCTATGAAGCAGCACAACATCATCATGCGTTGGTTGAGGAACATGACATTGGCGGAAAATTTGGCGCTCTCGTAGAAGAAGGGCAGCAAATTAGTGAAGGGGCATACAAAGATGCGATGGACAACATCCATCGTGTGAAGAGTGAAATGCTGGAATTATTCGATTCTTTTGATGTTTTACTTACCCTTCCTACAGATACATCAGCACCCGAAGGCCTCGATCCGACAGGTAATCCGAAATTTACAACACCATGGGCTGCCCTTGGCGTACCTCTAGTTGTGATCCCAGCTGCGCTCGATGGCAAAGGGCTTCCATTGGCTATGATGTTTGCTTCAGCCCCAGGAAGCGATTTTGATTTAATCAAAAACTGTTTGCCGATTGAGAGGGTTATGGGTAAGTTACCCTTGCCAATGATTGGAAATTGTAAATAAAAACAACATGATCTTCATAGGGAGACCCTATTACTTTTCTCCGCTAGTCATACTAACAAGCTAGATTTCTGGGTTCCTGCTTTTCTCTTTGAACTGTGTAGAAGATGGTATTAGTAAAAATGAGTTGCACTTTTAAGCAAATACGGTCCACAGAAGCCAAGTAAAGTGAAGCTAGGTTCGCAATAACAAGTTAATAACTTTCTTCCCAATTACCTCTAGGTGGTGTTTAGGGTTCGAACATAACTGTGCCGCTCATAAGATTCCTAAGTATTTCAAAGTTTTCAATTTAATGAAAAAAGGGAGGAAATAGTATGATAGGGGAAAAAGCAATATCCTCGGTAAAGCTAAAAGTAGCTGGAATTCAGTTGGGGCCGTATTTGGGTAGCTATAATACACAAATGGACAATATCGTTAAATTATCAGAGAAACTGTTATCTTCTCAAGAGGTTGATATATTATGTTTACCGGAACTTATGACTAGTCCATATTTCTGTTCAGTTGAATTGGATGACTTTCAAAAATATGCAGAATCCATCCCAGGTCCAACCACCCAAACTATTACAGCTTTAGCAAAGAAATATGATACAACGATTATAGGAACGTTATTTGAAAAGGATTCAAAGCTAAATAAATATTATAATACGGCATTTATCAGTTCCCCCGATGGAAAATTGATAGGTAAATATCGTAAAACGCACATTCCATTTATCGATGTTCCAGGTACTAGAGCACTGGAAAAAAAGTATTTTAGTCCTGGAGAAGAATTAAAACCATTTATCATTAATCGCCAATCCGTTGGGATACTTATTTGTTACGACCGTTCTTTCCCAGAAGCATGGAGGGAGCTGGTTCTAAATAACGCCAAAGTAGTGTTTGTACCAACTTCGGGCTCTGGGTTCCGTTCAGAAGCTTTTGTTGAGGAACTACGTATTCGGGCTTTGGAAAATGGCGTATTTGTAGTTGCTGTGAATAAATATGGTACAGAAAAGATGGAAGAAGAGAAGAAAGGAAAGAAGTTTTATGGAAAGAGCTGTGTCATCGATCCTTTGGGGAATGTTATTGAATCATTAGAAGACTTGTCAGACCAAAGTTTTCAGGTAGAATTATCTTTGGACATGATCGATGATGCTCGTCTAAGGTTGTCATATTTCCGCGATAGAAGACCAGATCTATACACCTCTCTTATCGAGCCAGTTTAAAAGTGATATCAAACAAGGATTATCTCCATATAGAACCTACCCAACTATATTTTCAACCATTGACATTGATTCTCTGGAAAAAACCTGGCTGGTTGCTCCAACCGAGTGTATTACGCTACAATGATCTATTCTTTTGTCGCTAAATATAAATAAAGTTCTTTACCGAACAAAATTGATTAACTAAACAAAAAATTTGTTTACTAAGGGTTTTCAATATTGTTCGGATTTTATACAGTTCCTTAATTGTTTTCAGATCTCCTTGTTCGTGTCATTTGTTGATAGTAAATAACTTCGTATTAAGAGGTCAACCAGACTTTTCTGGTTGGCCATTATTATTTATATAGTTATATGATATGACAGCGGTAGCCGGGGTGTTCAGCGCACCACTTTGACATCTCGTTTTATATGTGGCACTCGTCATTCCCACAATTATCCACGTTCATTTGATGTCATAAATTACCTACCCTATAACCATCTTGAGGAGATTATCGCGCAACCCAAACATGGTTAGAAGGTGGGCAGAAGTAAGTATTCGTTTCCCTAGAAAAAGTTCATTCTAAACCTTATTTTGTAATCCCTATCAAGTTTTTAAAGTTGGTTTTGCGTCCCTGTCAGAGCGACCGAGCCTAGGTTGCAACATATAGTGGGAGGGATTCCCACCGAGAAAGAACTAGCCATTCACTC
>NZ_RYZZ01000037.1 GCF_003989135.1 Peribacillus cavernae | reverse complement strand
AATTTTACTGTCCAGTTGAGTGTAACCTATTCAGCTGCACGCCAGCTCCGAGAAGCTTGTATAACATTGTTAGAGCATAAAAACCCCTCCATAAGTCCAAAGGATGCTGTGTTTAAGAAAATTCCAGAAAGGGACCTTATACAAGCTATCCACACGGTTGAATCGTTAACACGTCCGCCAGATCAAACTCTAGCGTATTCAGAACTACTACAATATTACGGTACAGTCCGCAAGTTTCTTCCATTTAGCCCACGTTTAGCTGACGTAGGTGAATCGCGTCTTTGACGTTTTCGTTCCATTGTGGTCTGGAATACTCTCGCTATATGGAATCAGCATTACAAGTTCTTCGCAATCGTGGCCACGTCCTTGATAAGAACGATATTGCCAGGCTTTCGCCACTTGGACATGAACATATTAATATAGTAGGGCGCTATTCGTTTATACTTCCAGAAGAAGTCAGAGATGGCCGATTACGGACTTTAACATACGAAGAAACTGATGATATAAAAGAGTAAATAGGACCGGAATCCTATTACTTAAAAGGATATAGGATTCCTAATGTCAGCTAATGCTTATTGCGTGATTTGGTTCCATTGCTACACAAACCCCCTTTTACCCTGCTCCTTTTTAGTTCAAACAATTCAGTTTTCTGAAATAAAGAGTATATAAATCAAAATTAAGTCATCCAAAACGCCGTTTTAATCGTATATCTTATAGGTGCATTCTAACAGGATTTCTCAGACAAATATGGTCGCTTGCTTGCTTCATTGGTATAATCAATATGGACCATGCCAGAAAGGGGACTCATATGAACGATACAGATGCAGAACTTTACGAACAAGTGCACCTTGGTGAAAAACAGGCACTTGAGAAAATATACGATCGGTATGAAAAGCTGTTATTTTCACTCTCCTATAAAATTACAGGTCAGAAGGAATTGGCGGAAGAGGTTGTCCAAGAGGTCTTTATTAAACTTTGGACGAAAAAAGGGATTTACAGTGCATCAAAAGGAAAGTTCTCCAGCTGGCTCATGACGATGACACGCAATACAAGCATCGATCAGTTGAGAAAAAGAAAGGAAATTCCTTCAGATTTTGAATATGGGGAAATCCCCAGTGAAAATCCAAGTGTGGAGAACCTTGTGGAGTGGAAAGAAGAAGGCTCTATGCTGAGGCAGGCAATCTCAGAATTAGGTGCAGAACAGCAGAAGATGGTGGATTTATTTTACTTTAAAGGGTTATCACAGCAACATATTGCAGATGAATTTGACATACCGTTAGGCACTGTCAAAGGAAGAATTCGATTGGCTCTAAAACACTTAAAGAAAATGGTTCCGCAAACTAACGTAAAGGGGGGAAAGTAGATGAATAATAATCAGTGCGATTTGCTTGTTGATTATTTCAACGGCCAATTGGATGATATCTCCCACAGAAAATTTGAACAACATCTTTTAGAATGTGAAGACTGCCGCAAAGAATTGACTGAACTTAGAATGTTGACGGAAAATCTCCCCTTTGCTTCAGAACCGGTTGATCCTCCGAGTGACATGAAAGACCGCATCCTGGCCAATGTTTTTCAGGAAAAGCAGGAGATGGTTGAAACAGAGATTCCCGAGCAAAAACCAGCATATCGTCCGGAAAGTGAGAGAAAGAATAGATGGCTTAAGCCCCTTCTTGCAGCTTCGTTATTCCTTTCTTTGGTCGGTAACGCTTATGCTCTGTTATCTAAAGATAATGAGAACGATACGGTTCAAGAAAGTAAGGTAACTATCGATAAATTTGAAAAGACGGTCAGTTTACAGCCTTCAAAAAATCAACAAGTGAATGGAACGGCGATGTTGATTAACAAGGATGGGAAAACTGAGCTGGTGGTGCAAGCCGATAATTTAAAGAATGTAACAGGTTCACAAGTATACCAAGTATGGCTTTTAGAAAAAGGGAAGCCATACAGAGCCGGTACGTTTGTTCCAGGCAGTGAAGGCCAGGGGGCAGTTACGTATGGTATCAATCATCCAGGTGAACATCAATGGGATACCGTTGCCATTACACTCGAGCCTTCGAATGACAGTAAAACTCCAAAGGGAGAAATTTTATTAAGCAGTGCGTTATAGACAAAAGGCAGAGAGAATTCACTCTCTGCCTTTCTTTTTTGAGATTTTTTTAAAAATTAGTGATCCATGTAAAACTTTGCGGCGTTATTCCTTATGAAAGCAGCAAAGTCATTTGAAAGAGAACAAAAGAAAAAAAGAACAAAAAAAATGATCCAAATGAACTTCCTGTTCGTTATGTAAGTAGAGAGAAAAATTTTGAGGAGAGTGGAAACAATGAAAATGAAAAAGTTTATAGCACCCGTTCTAGGTTTATCACTGTTATTCCCAACCATGTCGTCAGCGGCGGAGCCAAAGGCTACAGCGGAAACGCCAGCTGCAGATTTAAGGGCAGCTTTAGATCAACTTTTATCAGAGCATTTTGTACTGGCTGTTTCCTCTATGACTACCATGTATGACGGATCAAAGAATTGGGAAGCGGCTGCAAAAGCTTTAGACCAAAATGCGGTTGATATGGAACCTGCCATTGCTTCTATTTATGGAGACGAAGGTGCTGCACAATTTGAAAAGATTTTCAGGGAGCACAATAATTACACAGAAGATTTGGTAAAGGCAACGAAGGAAGATGACCCTGAAGCACGAAAAGCGGCAGAACAGGAAGTGGATCAGTTCGTTAAAGAATTCTCGGAATTCCTTGGCACAGCCACAGAAGGCAAGCTGCCTACTGAAGCAGCGGCAAAAGCAGTAAGAGTACATGAAGACCAGGTGCAAGATACATTTGATGCTTATGTAGAGGGTGACTACAAAGAAGCGTATGAAACGTACCGCGAAGGCTATAAACATATGTTTGTAATTAGTAAAGCCCTTTCCGGCGCCATCACCACGCAAATGCCGGAGAAATTTAATGATACAAAGTCTGACACAGCGGCGGCTGACTTGCGTTCCACTCTAAACAGCCTGGCCGGTGAACACTTTGCATTAGCGACAATGGGTATGGCAAAGGAATACGATGGGGCGAAAGACTTTGACTTTGTAAGCTGGGCTGAGAATGCCAACACGGCAGAGTTTAAAGGTGCGGTTGCTTCTATTTACGGAGATGAAGGCGCTGCCCAGTTTGAAAAAATCTGGCAGACAGATCACATCGCTGCCCAAAGCGATTTAGTGCAGGCGGTTAAAAACAAGGATGAAGATGCAAGAGCCCAAGTGGAAGAACGATTTAACCAATTTGCAGAAGACTTTGGTGGATTCCTTGGAGCCGCCACAGAGGAAAACCTTCCTGCAGCAGACGCAACTGCAGCTGTTAAAACTCATGAAGAGCAGGTTATGAAAACGTTTGACAGCTATGTAGCAGGTGACTATGATGCCGAGTATCAGAACTTCCGTGAAGGCTACAAGACCATGTTTGGTATTGGACTTGCATTAGGAGATGCGATCGTTAAACAGATGCCGGACAAATTTGCTGGCACAACTATGCCGGAAGAAATGCCTAAAACAGGTATGGGCGGTACAAGTGACAGCACCAGCACTACAGAAATGATGGTTGTCACTTTTGGAGCTATCGCTGCAATTGCCTCTGCTTTCATTGTTAGAAGAAAAATGACACGTGAACAGTAGATTTTAGATCAAGGTGGTATACTGCAAGAAGAGAGGTTTGCCCCTCTCTTCTTTTTAAATAAGGCGACTTCACTAGAAATGAGGTGACAGACGATGAAACAGGTACGTTCGATACTACTAGCAGGCTTAGTAAGTATACTCCTCTCCGGATGCCAGACCTTGCCTTTGGAAAATAAGGTGAGTCCAAGTGAGACGCAAACCAAGACAGAGCAAATTCAAGTAAAAGCCTCAAAGGATCCAATTTTTAAAGAATTTGCACTCTCAGAAAAAGAAGCGGTTTCATTTGAGAAGAAACGGATGGAACTTGAAAGAGAAGCAATGAAAAAAAGTAAAGGAATCGTCCCCCAGACGATAGAAATCCCTGAAATCAAGGTAACAACTTCAATCGAACAAGTTGGAGTGCTCGAAAATGGCCAAATGGACGTCCCAAAAGATGATAAAAAGGTGGGCTGGTTTGAACCAGGAACGTTGCCTGGGGAAATAGGGAGCTCTGTCTTCGCGGGCCACGTTGACAATAAAACAGGGCCTGCCGTCTTTTATAAATTGAAAGATTTAGAGGCCGGGGATGAAATTATCGTTTCTGACAAGAATGGAAACAAGAAGGTCTTTGTTGTACAGAAAAAAGCGAGTTATCCTTATAATGATGCTCCGATCAAAGAAATCTTTGGTAATCGGGACTCTCAAAGACTTAATTTGATTACATGCACCGGTGAGTTCAATCGTTCCAGAGGCAGTCATGAAGAACGCCTGGTCGTTTATTCAGAACTAAGAGAAGACCAGCAAAAACCTGAAAAAATCCTAGATTCCCCAAAACTGCCTTCTCATTTAGCGGTCAGTGGGACCTTTCTAACATGGCATGCTGTAAGAGACGATACGATCATTGGGTATCGTGTTTACAAGAAAGAGCAAGACGGAACATTTAAGCAAGTAGGCAGCATTTCAGCGCTGGAGCGGAAAAGCTATACCGATCCAAAAGCACTTGAAAATGAGTTTTATGTAACGGCAGTAGATCTCTATGGCCAAGAATCGAAGCCTTCAGAGATGACTCTGCCGCCTGAATAACACATTATAAATAGAAGAAGGCCGACATTTGCCGGCCTCTTTAATGAATCCCTTTCTTCTTAAAACGCCCGCCCTTCACCTCTGCAATATCAGCGATCGATAGAAAGGCATTGGGATCTGCCTCATCAATAATATCCTTTAATTTGGCTTCCTCCAGCCGGGTGATGACACAAAAAATGACTTTTTTTTCATCTCCCGAAAAAGCCCCTTCTCCATTTAAATAGGTCACTCCACGGCCAAGGCGGTTAAGAATTGCATCGCCAATTTCCTGAAATTGGTCACTGATGATCCAAACAGATTTCGACTCTTCCAAACCGGTAATCGTCACATCGATAGTTTTAAAGGCAATATAGTACGCAATAAGTGAATACATCGCCCGATCCCAGGAAAAGACAAATCCGGCACTTCCCAGAATAAAAATATTGAGGAACATGATGATTTCACCTACAGAAAAAGGAAGTTTATTATTGGCGAGTATTGCTAAAACTTCGGTTCCATCCAACGAACCGCCATTTCGAATTACAATACCTATGCCCACTCCAATCGCAATCCCGCCAAATACGGTTGCTAAAAGCAAATCGTCTGTAAAAGCCGGTACTGGATGAAAAAAAGTGGTAGCTATGGAAAGGACAATAATTCCATAAAGAGTTGAGAGGGCAAAGGTCTTCCCAAGTTGTTTATAGCCAATAAAGATAAACGGCAAGTTGAGGATGAATAAGAATACACCGATTCCCCACCCTGTAACGGACGACATCATAATCGAAATACCTGTAATTCCTCCGTCGATTACACGATTCGGTACCAGGAAAATTTCCAGGCCCACTGACATTAACACAGCTCCCAGAGTAATCAGCAAAATCCTTCGCAGAAGCAGCACCTTTGACCGCCGTCGATGCTGCTTTTTCGTCAAGACCGCCGGACTTTGATTAATATTGAGCATTTTCCACCTCTAATTTCTGACTTTTGAAAAATGTAAAACATTATGTAAAAAAACCGAAAAAGCCCCTTGTTATTATATCCTTTACTTAATATCGAGCATCATATCCCTTTTCTGAAAGAAATATTGCTTGGTTCAAACCTATTCCGTAGTCACCTTTTTTATGATGGTTACTTAATATAAGTATATAACAATATTATGTAACATCAAAGTAATATGCTTAGCCGAAACAGGAGGCAGCAACTGTGGCAGGAAAGGTCCCCCTTTGTTTCGATAATAAATTCACTATATAAGTTGAGATTAAGAATTGCATCTAACACAAACGGTCAATACTTGGAATTACAAGAGACGACAAAACGATAAAGAGAGACGACAAAACTAAAAAACAGACGCGAAAACGATAAAAGTGACGCCAAAACAGAAAAACAGACGACAAAAGTTAAAAGAGACGCCAAAATGAGAAAAGAGACGACAAAACTAGAAAAAAAGACGCGAAAACAATAAAAGTGACGCCAAAACTTTAACCGAAATAGGAACCGGTTAATTCAACTTATATAGTTTGGATAGTAAATGATGTGATTTGGATAGTAACCCGCTAAGGGTAAACTTTTTTTCCTTAAAAAAGATTGATGCGAAGGATTTTGTGGATGCCGCAGGGAATTTACTTACTAATTCAATAATGAGCGAAAGAATTAACAAAAAGCCTTGCTGGATTTCATGGTGTGCAGTCTCTTGACTATCCTTATCCCAAAAGCTGAATACTTCATATATCTACAAGAACAGAAAGTATGAACTTAATTTTCAAATTTTGAGTCATCTAATTATACATTAGAAATACTTGTAAATCTTTTCGACAATCATTCCCTGCAGTTTTAAAAACACCAGCCATCCACTTATCCCAAGGAGAAGCGACATCAAGAATGGCAGGGAATATTTCAATGATAACGCCACAATGAGAATGAGTATGATGGTGCCGGGCAATCCGTATAAAACCCCAAATAGAAAATTCCCTAAATGCTTGGTTGGCTCCCCTTGTAAATAAAGCCAAAAAAGGCTTAATAAACTTACTAACGGCAAAGCGGCAATGATCCCGCCATATTTCGGATATTGTTTTGCGATTAGAGTCACGGCGGCTATGATGATGCTTGAGATTATCGTTTTAACGAGGAAATTCATGTTTTGCTGCCTTCTTTAGCAATTCGAATGCATTGTAAATCTGGGAACATTGCTCTTCATTCAGCTTTTCCAAGATGATTTTGAGTTTCTCTTTGTCCAGTTCAGTGTTTTTCTCCAATGCACCTTTACCCAGGGCGGTAAGCTCTAAATAAACAACTCTTTTATCCTTTTCACCTTTGTACTTTTTGATATATCCTTTTTGTATAAGTCTTTTTATATGTTCAGAAGCAGTATTATGGGAGATGCCCATTCGATTAGTTACAGCCTGCACGGTAACTTTCGAGTTTTTTTCAATTGTTTGCAAACATCTAATATTTTGGTGCGTCAGGTTTTCTTTATGATCATAATGTAAAAAATAATAAATATCGGTCCAGTCTTCGTTAAGTGAATGAATGCTCATCGGATTCCCCTTTGGTAATATATCGTATTGTACGATATATTACCATCAATAGATTCTATTGTAAAGAGGTCATCTAGTAGTTTAAAATAATTTTAGATACGAACATGATGCACATTGGTAATGCTTAAACCGGAATGAAATACTTATGAGTTTACCGATGAACATGTTGGATTATTTGAAGAAATGTCTTCGCTTTTAACCTATGTCCTTGAGTTGGATCAAGCCAATCAGCAAATTCAAAACCTGTCGGCCCCGATTGTTCCTATTACAAAAGGCCTGGCAATCCTGCCAATTATCGGCGATATCACGGGAACACGTGCTCAAACGATCATACACATTGCTCTCTCATACAGTCAGGAAATGTCTCTTACACATCTAGTGATTGACTTATCAGGTATCCTGAAAATTGACAATACAATAAGCGGTTATTTATTAAGTATGGTGAACATGTTGCGTTTGGTTGGAGTAGAACCGATTTTAACAGGTTTTCGCCCAGATATGGCGATAAAAGCCCATGAAATCAATATTGATTTGGGCGATGTCAAAATTTATTCTAATGTAAGGGAAGCTTTATCCCGAATTGGCCTGGCTTCTACATAAACCGATATAAAAGAGGGTTGTAAGATACGAAACATACCCTCTTTGCCATTGGCTTTTTTTTAGATAAAAATATCTTTCAAACAGAAGCAGTAATCCGATCCATAATGAAAGAAATCTCCAGTAAATCCTCCACAACAAAATCAGCCTGGACATTTTTCCATTGATCATCCTTTTTCCAAATTCCCGTGAGTCCTGCGTTTTTGGCTGCTTTCACATCATTTTCCGGATGGTCTCCCACAAACAGACATTCATCGGGCGTTACATGAAGCCGTTCTATTGCCCTTCTGAAAATTTGCGGGTCCGGTTTTTTTATCCCTTCCCATTCGGAAACGAGAATGGCATTAAAATAGTGTTCGATCCCTAAAGCCCGGATATTGTCCATTTGGAATGGGCCTTTGCCATTTGTGACGATTCCTAAAGAGATGGACTTACCCTTCAATTCGTCCAGCATTTTATTCAAATTGGGAAAAGCCACACAGCTGTTCTTAAAGTGGTTCAGATAATCCTGAAGGAGCGCTTCCCAGGTTAATCCTCTAATTTCGAATTCCTGAACTAATTGCTGATATACCCTATCCTTCCAGACATAGCCGCGGCAGTCTAACTCAATGAACCGAGAGATATATTCTTCTTTTACTATATGGGTCAACTCGTTATGAAATCGATCATATTGGTCATCTATAAATTCCAGAACCGAAGCATCCCGGTTCAGCAGCGTTCCATCAAGGTCAAACAAACCGGCCTTAATCACTTTTTATCCCCCTCGATTCGATCCCTAATTGAACCAGGCATCTTTCAATAATTTTATTCCCTCTTCAATCTCTGTTTCTGTTAATCCCCCATAGCCCAATAAAACCCCTGACGATGAATCTTTGTTTTCATAATAAACGGATGTTGGATAAACTTTAACTTGGTTTCTTGACGCTGTTTGCAGTAATTCTTGCTCAGACATCTGATTGCAGATTTCGAGAAGGATATGCAGCCCTGATTTGCTGCCGATGATGACTGCCTGATCATGAAATGTTTTTTCAATGGCAGATATCAATACATGATGCTTTCTCCGATATAAGTTCCTCATTTTATTCAAATGCCGTTCCCAGTGGCCGTCTTTGATAAATTGATAAAGAGTATGCTGGGTGAGCCGGGAGACTGTTTGTTTATAAGAATAAAAGCCATCATGATACCTGCATGCTAAATCAGGCGGCAAAATCATATAACTGATCCGGATCGAAGGGATTAACGATTTGGAAAAAGTCCCAAGATAAATAACTCTTCCGTGCGAATCCAGTCCCTGTAAAGACGGGATCGGCTTCCCGATATACCTGAATTCACCGTCATAATCATCTTCAATGATATAGCCGCTTTTTTCTTCAGCCCACTTCAATAACTCCATTCTTCTTGTGATCGGCATCACGTACCCATTGGGGAATTGATGCGAGGGAGTTACGTAAACAATATCAGCTTTCCTCTTTCGTAACTGACTGATGTCAATTCCTTGGTCATCGAGAGGGATATGTTCCAGTGGTACACCTTGATCCTTTAGTACAGTCCTGATTCTATGAAAGCCGGGATCCTCCATCGAGTAAATATGATCTCTGCCAATTAACAAGCATAATAAGCCGACTAAATATTGTGTTCCGGCACCGATGATGATCTGATCCGGTGAACAGAGTACGCCTCTTGATTGAAAAAGATACTTTGCAATTTCTTCGCGAAGCCGTGGTTCGCCTTGAGGGTCGCCGTTCAGAAGCAATTGGCGTTCTTCATCATATAAACTGTCAAGAGTCAGCTTTTTCCATGTCATAAACGGAAAATGTTCCAGATCAATTTTCCCGTGATTAAAGTCGATTTTCACTTTCTCTTCAACGGCTCTTTTTTTCGTATAAGGAAGATTCCAAGAAGACAAGGGAACAATATCCTCTTCCAATTTATTTACAAAAATACCCTTCCGTAATTTACTTTCGACATAACCTTCCGAGCTTAGTTGCTGATAGGCAGCATCAATCGTATTTTGGCTGATTCCAAGGTGGGCAGACAGCTTTCTTTTCGACGGTAATCTTGTTCCAGCCTCTATGCCGCCATTTTGAATCTCTTTCTTTATGTAATGATAAAGCTGAATATATAATGGCTCGTTCTTGGTTTTATCTAAATTTGGTGTCATTTCGAACATCCGCCTGGCCCCCTTAAACTGATACCATCAATTATAGCAAATCTGGTTCTTAACGGAGGATCAGTTTGTTCCTATAATTCAGTATATATAAAAGGAGGAGAGTCACATGGAACATATAACAATTAAGGAATTGACAACCGAAGGAGAATGGAAGACAGCTTTTTCAGTAATGAAACAATTGCGGACTCATCTTGATAGAGATACATATCTCGAATTAGTCAAAGAGTCGCAAGAAAAAGATGGATATAGAATGTTTGCATTATATGATGATCAAATTGTTGCGGTTGTCGGGTTTATGCCTATGATCACCTTATACAATGGCCGCTTCATTTGGGTGTGCGATTTAGTCACTGATCAAAACCAAAGGTCCAAAGGGTACGGAGAAATGCTACTTTCCCATGTTCATCAATGGGCAAAGGGCAATGGATATCCGATTGTTTCGTTATCATCGGGATTGCAAAGAGTGGATGCCCATCGCTTCTATGAAGAGAAAATGGAGTATAATAAAACCAGTTATGTATATTTAAAGAAATTGGAGTGAATTATTTTAAAAGGAAGGAGGGAAGAGGTAGTCATTGATGGCAACAGTCTGAGGCTTTGTCGGCGGACATTTATCGGACCGCTTTGGCCGTAAGCCTGTCATGTTCCTGGTGCTGTTCGGCATTGCTTTTGTATTTTATGGTTTTTCACTGGCAGATGGTCCAGGATGGTTTATTTTATTGAATGCGTTCACATATACGTACCGATTGAAGCTATAAGAAAGTGACTATATGATTGAATCAAAGTATGATGCAGCTAAAACCATTTAAAATAATAGTACTGTATTCACATTGATAGCGGATGTGCAGAGTTATGAGCTATTATAGAAGTTTAGGAGCTATTATCCAAGTTTAAGAGCCATTATAGAAATTTAAGAGCTATTGTCCGAATTTATGATGGTTCAAGAATATAATGCAGCTAAAACCTTCAAAGATAATAGTACTGTATTCACATTGATAGCGGATGTGCAACGTTATGAGCTATTATAGAAGTTTATGAGCTATTATAGAAGTTTGAGAGCTATTATCCAAGTTTAAGAGCCATTATAGACATTTAAGAGCTGTTGTCCAGAGTTTATGAGCGATAATCTAAAATACGCGAACACTAAATTTTGAACAAACCTAAAATCATGGAGGGCACAATCTATGGAGAACAATAAAACAGTCAAATCAGAAGCTGCTGTTGATATGTTTGTGAAGGTGAAAAAGATTTGCAGTAAGTTCCCTGAAGTGTCGGAACAAGTGGATGCGTTTGGCCACACTTCTTTTCGTGTTAAGGACAAACCGTTTGTAATGATGGGCGTGAAAGACGAATTTTCAGTAGCTGTCAAAACGCCCCGGAAACTCAGGAACTCCTTCTGCAACAGAAAGGTTATACGAAAACCCCTTATATTGGCCAGCATGGGTGGACTTCCATGGACTCAGCGGTTATTGCAGAACTGGACCATTTGGAAAGTCTGATTACCGAAGCTTATCTCCGAACCGCGCCAAAGCGCCTCGGGAAGATGATACAGAGATAGATGAAAGGCTTAGTTGTTCTCTGATGTATCTCAATTTATTGCTTATTAAGTAGCAATAGTAATACAGAGCCAGAAAAGATATCCCCGTTAGAATTGAGATATCTTATGCCACTTTGAGTAAACCGTTATTTTTGTTCATTGAATATTTTCTGCATGGTCTTTTTCCGCTAACATCGGAAACACAATGGTGAATGTAGTTCCGCCGTCCACATTACTTTTTACATGTATGCTGCCTTTGTGATTTTGAATTATTTTATAGCTTACCATCAAACCCAATCCAGTCCCGGTTTCTTTCGTGGTGTAGAATGGTTCCCCAAGCTTTTGAATTTGGTCCAGGGACATTCCGATGCCGTCATCTGCAATTAAAACCTGTATATCTTGCTCTTCGGATGATAGGGAAATTTGAATATTCCCACCGTCCGGCAACGCTTCAATTGCATTCTTTAACATGTTTAAAAATACCTGCTTCAATTGGTTTTTTTCTCCGAAAATATACGGATTTTCAGACAAGAATCGGTTGGTGATCCTAACGTTTTTCAAAGAGGCCTCTGCCCCAAGCAGGCTGATAACGCTGTACAAAATCTCGGACACATTGCATTTGTTGTAATAGATTGTATGTGGTTTGGCAAACACCATAAATTCACTGACGATGAAGTTGATCCGATCAATTTCACCAAGAATTATTGATGAATAAGGTAAATCACCATTTTCGAGTGCTTGGCTCAATAGTTGTACAAATCCCTTGATAGTAGTCAGAGGGTTACGTATTTCATGCGCAATCCCCGCCGCCAATTCTCCTACTAAAGACAGCTTTTCTGTTTTTTGTAAAAGTTCTTCTGTAAACTTCTGTTCGGTAATATCATTTTGGATGGAAATATGCTGATACGTTTCCCCATTTCTATCCGAAAAGGGAATAAGTGTGCTATCGACCCAATAAGTCGTTCCATCCTTCGCTTTATTCATGATCTCGCCCTTCCAAACCTTTCCTTGCCGTATCGTTTCCCTGACCTTTTCGAAAAATTCCTCAGGATGATACCCTGAAAAAAGCACATTATGGTTTTGTCCAATGATTTCCTCTTTTGTATATTTTGTAATATCACAGAATTTGTCATTGGCATAGGTGATGTTATCATTCTTGTCAGTAATGGCAAAAATAGTTGTTTCATTCAGGGCATTTTTGAGGTCATTGAGCTCTTTTAAGGTGATTTTTAAATCTTCACTGGATTCGGCCAATGCATACTTGGCAATGGATAAGCTTTTCTGATAATGGCTGATAAAGGCGCTAGAGGCTTTATCAATTAGCTGATTAATCGTTTTAGTTGCAAGGAGTATCGTTTTTGTAGATAATTTAATACCATCTATCTCTATAAGAAGAAAATCTAAAATCACTGTACGGGAATGGACAAAGAGATCCATGGATTTGTCGGGCGGAATTTCGGAATCGACTGCTCTCCGGCCAAATATATCGGCACACAATAATATATTCCTTTCGGCTATTTCGCCGGAACATAAGGAGTCACCAATGCTTTGAAAATACAGCTCCAGCCAATCAATGGGCTGATCTTCAAAAGGAATAAATAAAGAAGGGTCTATCTCAACAGTTAATATATTCGAAAGTTTCTGCGCCAGGAAATGGCTGCCTTGTTTAATCTTATTGCCGATGTATTCTAATTGCTCATTCATAACGACCCTTCTTTCGACGAAAATAGCTACTATCATTCATTAATTTTGACACTGAATGTAAAAACCCTCTTATTTAAAGCCGAAATAAATCATTTTTTGCTTTATCTCTTTGAAATAATTCGAGATGGAAGGTTATATGAATCTTTCCAATCAAAATAGTTGAAAGTCAAAAAAGGTCAGAGTATAATAAAAACATAAGGTCAAAGATAGTCAGATAAAATGACCCAAAATGAATGCTCTAAAATTAAAGGAGGAGTCACATATGCATTGTGAAAAGTGTCATAGTAATCAAGCAAATGTTACCTTACATGTAAATGTTAATGGACATCAACATCATTTTAATTTGTGCTCCACTTGTTATAAAGAAGGACGTAATAAGATGGGAGCAGCCATGGGAGGAATGAATATGGGGAACAATGGATTTCCACCCGATGATTTCTTTAAGCAATTTGGCGAAAACCCTAACTATACAAATTCAAACATTATGAATAAGGATGCTCAAGGCAACAAGCAGGGCGGAGGTAATGGATTCCTGGATCAATATGGACGGAATCTTAACAGTCATGCAAAAGCTGGACTGATCGATCCAGTGATTGGCCGTGATGAGGAAGTAAAACGTGTGATTGAGGTATTAAATAGAAGAAATAAAAACAATCCTGTTTTAATCGGTGAGCCAGGAGTAGGTAAAACGGCAATTGCAGAAGGGCTTGCTTTGAGAATAACGGAAGGCAAAGTACCTGCTAAATTGCGTACGAAGGAAGTCTATCTGCTTGATATGGCATCCCTTGTTTCCAATACAGGCATCCGCGGCCAATTTGAAGAGCGGATGAAGCAGCTTATTTCTGAATTGCAGGAAAAAAAGAACATCATCCTATTCATTGATGAAATTCACCAGGTTGTCGGTGCGGGGTCAGCGGAGGGTTCAATGGATGCAGGGACTATTCTTAAGCCTGCGCTTGCACGCGGTGAACTCCAGCTTGTTGGAGCCACCACCCTTTCCGAATATAGAAAAATCGAGAAAGATGGTGCGCTCGAACGCCGCTTTCAGCCTGTTACCGTAAACGAACCCGCTCCAGGAGAAGCGCTGGAAATTCTTAAAGGCTTAAAAGAACGCTATGAGGCTTTTCATGAAGTGTCATTTAACGAAGAGGCGCTTAAAGCTGCAGTTGAGCTGTCTCATCGTTATATACAGGACCGCTTCCTTCCCGACAAAGCAATTGACTTGATGGACGAAGCAGGTTCTAAATTAAACCTAACAATTGAAGGCAATAAAGAAGAAGATGTCAAAGAACGTCTAGCTCAAATTAGTAAAGAAAAAGTACAAGCCTTGAAAAAAGAGGCTTATGAAGAAGCAGCAAGACTTCGAGATGAAGAAGAAAAACTTGAAAACATGCTTCAATCAGAAAAACAAAATGTCCGTCCAACGGTGTCAGTGGAGCATATTCAAGAAATCATCGAACAAAAAACGGGGATTCCTGTCGGCAAGCTGCAGGAAGATGAACAGGCAAAAATGATTCATCTTCAGGAAGAGCTCTCGAAAAAGGTAATCGGCCAGGAGAAAGCAGTCAAAAAAGTGGCCAAAGCGATCCGCAGAAGCCGTGCCGGATTGAAATCGAAAACTCGCCCAATCGGTTCTTTCTTATTTGTCGGTCCTACCGGGGTCGGTAAAACGGAACTATCCAAAACGCTTGCTGAAGAGCTTTTTGGTTCTAAGGATGCGATGATCCGCCTTGATATGAGTGAATATATGGAAAAACATAGTGTTTCCAAGCTGATTGGTTCACCTCCGGGCTATGTAGGCCACGAGGAAGCTGGACAGTTGACTGAAAAAGTCCGCCGCAAACCATATAGCATCATTCTTTTGGATGAAATTGAAAAGGCCCATCCGGATGTCATGCATATGTTCCTGCAAATTCTTGAAGACGGCCGCTTGACCGACAGCCAGGGCCGTACAGTGAATTTTAAGGATACAGTTATCATTATGACAAGTAACGCTGGAACCGCAGAGAAGAGAAAAGTAATGGGCTTTGGTACAAACTCTGCAGTTGAAGAGGCGACAATCCTGCAATCATTAGGAAGTTACTTCAAGCCCGAGTTCTTAAATCGCTTCGATAACATTATCGAGTTCTCGGCATTGAAGAAAGAAGATCTGCTTCAAATCGTCGATATTATGCTGGCAGATCTCTACGAAACAATCACTGCTCAAGGATTGTCACTTGAAGTGACAGTGGAAGCAAAAGAAAAATTGGCTGAATTAGGGTATCACCCTTCATTCGGTGCAAGACCGCTTCGCCGCATCATCCAGGAGCAATTGGAAGATGGAATTGTTGACTTTATCTTTGAACAGCCGGAGATGAAGAACTTTAAAGCGGTTGTTGAAGACGGCAATTTGAAAATTGTTGCAGCCTGACCAATAAGATAGCACAAAAAATGCCGTTCTCCACGAACGGCATTTTTTGTGCTATAAAGGAACTTTACTTTTCCAACCAAGACTTTCTACTGACCATAATCCAATTGGAGCGATAATAAATCCAATTCACAAATAAAGCCACTAAATATAAATATAAATATAAATATAAATGGGACCCTGCTGCTTCCCTGCTACTATTTGATCCCCCACTTTTTCAATAACGGCCCATCTGTTCCGAAGACGGGATCTTGTTTTGCCAGAGGCACACTTTTTATTTCATCCAGCGCATACGGCCGCTCTTCACTTTTTCCTGTGTTTGTGTTGTATTCCATCCCGTCAGGATATGCGCCAGCGACCTTGAAATCGGGGCTTGAATCTAGCCGCTTGTGTCCTGTGCCCGCGGGCAGGACGAGTACATCCCCTACGGTTACCTCGAATTGCTTTCCGTTTTCACCGCCGATCATGAGCCTTGCGGAACCTTTTACCACCCCTATTACTTCATGTGTGTTGCTATGGTAGTGATGAAAGTCGAAAATGCCATTCATCCAACTGTTTCCCCAGTTATTTTCATTAAAAAAATTCTCAATCTGACTTGCCTTATCTTTTAATGCAGCTGGATAAAAAAGAACAGGTATATCAGGATTGTTCGGGATGCTTCCATCGTCCTCAAAATAAAAAGTTTCTACCTCTGTATATTCCATAAAACCCCTCCATGGTGGTGTTCGTCTTGTTCGTGAATATTCCCTAATTTTGCTGCTTATAAACTGTGAGTTCCCTTGAAGTCGGTAAGTCTTTTCAAAAACATCCCTGAGCTTTTAAATGATATATATAGCCTTGTCTTCAGCAAAAAGGCATAAAATTGCATTCCTGGAGCTTCATACCGGGTTAAGCTACCTATTAGATGAAGTGGCACAACGAACCTAAGGATAATTATGAAGAATATCGAATACCCGTAGAAACGATGGAAAGAATACTTCGAACAAGATCAGCGGGGGGAGAATAGTGGCCTGTAGGGACAACTGTGGTTCGTGGCTCGAATCCGCGATTCACAATCAGATTCTTAGGCTGGACCAATTTATTAATGGAAGGAGCTGGTGCGGAAATAATCGAATTCCTGGAAGTGAAAACCAGCATGTAAAGAGGATCTTTCCTTTTTACAAAAAAATAAAGGCAGACATAAAGAATGCCCGCCTTTATTTCGTCAGTAATTATGCTTCCTTTGAAGCTTCGATTTCTAAAGAGATTGTAATTTTATCGCCGATAAGGACTCCGCCTGTTTCTAGTGCAGCATTATAGGTAAGGTCGTAATCACTGCGGTTGATCGTTCCTTTACCGCTGAAGCCTGCTACCTCTTGTCCCCAAGGATTCTTCCCTTGTCCTTCGAAAGTTACAGCAAAAGTTTCAGAGCGGGTAACTCCCTTGATTGTTACATCACCGGTTACATCGTATTCATCGTCACTCGTCTTGACGATCTTCGTTGACTTGAAAGTGATAGATGGCTTATTTTCAACATCGAAGAAATCCGCTGAACGCAAGTGTGTATCACGATCGTTATTGCGTGTATCGATGCTTGCAGTATCGATCGTAAATTCGATATTTGCAGAAGTCAAATCGGCTGGATCTGCTTCAATGGATGCATCAAATTTGTTAAATACACCTTTTGTTTTTGCTACCATCATATGCTTAACAGAAAAATCAATGCTGCTATGGCTTGCATCTACAACCCATTTTGTATTTGTCATGAAAATCTCCTCCATATTTTGTAGTGTATTTAAGTAATGTATCTCAAACTCAAGATATATTAACATGAGATAAATTATATGCCGCGTTAGAAAAAATGTCAATTCGTTTGGCTTATTTAAAAAGAAATATTTTGAAAACGTTTCCCTTCCATTTGATAAAAAAAGATGGCCCGGTTTGATGGGACATCTTTTGCAAATTTAACGGGTACTTCCTAAGCTTTTTAATTTATTCAATAAATCATCCGGGCTTTCCCCAATGATTATTTCGCCATCCGCTTTGGCGTACGGTGACTTTTTGCAAAGCTTACACTCACTTAAGCATTCAAATTCTTTATATA
Source organism: Peribacillus cavernae (assembly GCF_003989135.1). Taxonomy (GTDB): domain Bacteria; phylum Bacillota; class Bacilli; order Bacillales; family DSM-1321; genus Peribacillus; species Peribacillus cavernae. The sequence continues at coordinate 137,092 of NZ_RYZZ01000037.1, read as the reverse complement.
TTACAGACGGCTGGGTCAGGAATTTTTGAAAGAGAGGAAACGTTTCTTCATTTAAAAATCTATCCAGGTTATTCTGGCAGAATTCAATAGTCACTTTCTTTTCTTTTGAGAACATTTTCGTGATGAATGATTTCACATTATCTTCTTCCTTCATATTATAATTCTTAGGGATTTTGGTTATACACTACTTATAGTTTACTGTTTTTTACTAGTCAAGGTAAACCATGAAACATCGATTTGCAAAAAACATGTCTTTTCATAAGAATCATGCAAACTGGAAAGCAGATAAGTACATCAATTAGTTTCATACCGTTTATAATGGAAACATCAATTCATACAACTTAGGATTAACAATTGGGAGGAAGTACATTGAAATTAGTGGGAATTTCCGGGGCTTTAATCGGCTCCAAGACAGCAAAGGTTGTGAAAGAAGTTTTGCTACGTGCAAAACAAAAAAATCCAGCAATCGACATAGAACTGATCGATTTAAGGAAATACAAAATAGAGTTTGTCGATGGAAGGCCTCTTGAGTCTTACAATGATGACACCAAAAATGCCATTGAAAAAATAGTGGAAGCTGATTTCTTTGTCATCGGCACACCTGTTTACCAGGCATCGATTACCGGTGTACTCAAAAACCTGTTTGACCATCTTCCGACTACTGTTTTTGAAACCAAAATTGTCGGTTTTGTGTCCACGGCAGGATCCAATCATCATTCCCTTGTTGCGGAGAACCAATTACGGCCGATTCTTTCCTTTTTTAAGGCACTGGTTGGAAGCAAAAATGTGTTTGTTTCAAATGACAGCTTTGACCGAGAAAATGAAATCGTTAACGAAGACGTCGGCAGAAGGCTGAACGATCTGGCAGACGAGCTGTTGTTCCTTCAGGGAAAATTAAAAGGATAAAAGAGGGAGGGGGAGAAACTATTCCTCCTCTTTTCTTTTTTTTTTCATAAAAACGATTGACCCCCAACTGAAATTAATGTAACATTCTAATTGATAATGAGTATCATTACTAAATCGAGTAATGGTTTCATTATTTTTCATCCACTAAAATGATAATGATTCTCATTATTGTTAAAATAATGACTTCATTTTTTTTATGAGTTTAATTGACAATGAATCTCAGTCTTTGTTTGTAATGTACCAAACATACGTTAAATCCAGCGTGTCTGAGGGAAGAGCAGGAATCATCATGAAAAAAAGATATTTGTTTATTGCATTTTTAATACTGTCGATCACTTCATTGTTTGTTGGTGTAAAGGATATCACGCCGCTTGATTTATTTCATTTAAGCGAGGACCAGCTGCAGATAATGATGATCAGCCGATTGCCAAGGCTGGTGAGTCTAATTATAGCCGGTGCAAGCATGAGCATTTGCGGATTGATTATGCAGCAGCTCAGCCGGAATAAATTCGTTTCGCCGACCACAGCCGGGACAATGGATGCAGCAAGACTTGGGATTCTTGTTTCGCTTATTCTTTTTTCCTCGGCAACAATGATGGAACAAATGATTATTGCTTCGCTTTTTGCACTTGCCGGTACATTCCTGTTCATGAAGCTGCTTGACAGGATCAAATTCAAGGATGCGATCTTCATTCCGCTTGTAGGATTGATGTTCGGAAATATTATCAATTCGATTACAACGTTTTTTGCCTTCAAGCATGATTTGATTCAAAGTATTTCTTCCTGGCTGCATGGTGACTTCTCAATGGTCATGACAGGCAGGTATGAAATGATCTATATCAGCATTCCTCTCGTGATCATTTCATATCTGTTCGCTCAGAAATTTACCGTGGCAGGCATGGGCGAGGAACTTTCCACCAGCCTTGGGCTGAACTATCGATTCGTTGTTAACATAGGCTTGGTGATTGTAGCTTTATCAACAACCGTAGTACTGTTGACTGTCGGTACGATTCCTTTCTTGGGGCTGATCGTTCCTAATATCGTTTCCATCTACCATGGCGACAACCTGAAAAAAAACCTTTCACATACCGCTTTATTAGGGGCAGTTTTCCTGCTATTGTGTGACATACTGGGCAGGATTCTCATCTATCCTTATGAAATTCCGATTGGCCTTACTGTCGGAGTAATTGGAAGTGTGATATTTCTTTACTTATTGATGAGGAGAAAGGCATATGCATAAAAACATCAAAATGGGAATACTCGCAAGCATTGCCGTTATCCTGATTATTATCTTTCTTTTTACTGATATGGGGAACTATTGGGAGTATGTCGTTCCTAACAGAGCAATTAAAATATTGGCGATCATCCTGACGGGGACAGCGATAGCTTTTTCAACAGTGGTGTTTCAAACCATCACTAATAATCGAATACTCACACCGAGCATAATCGGACTTGATTCGCTATATATGCTGATTCAAACCTTTCTGATTTTTGCATTCGGGTCATCCAGCCTTACCGTCATGAACAAGAGCCTGAATTTTATGATTTCCGTAGGTTTGATGGTGTTATTTGCAGGTTTGTTATACCGGTTTCTCTTCAAACGGGAGGGGCAGAACATTTATTTCCTGCTATTAGTCGGTTTAGTCATGGGAACATTGTTTCAGAGCTTTTCGTCGTTTATGCAGGTGATTATCGACCCGAATGAGTTCCAAGTTGTCCAGGATCGAATGTTTGCAAGCTTCAATAATATCAACACTGATCTCCTTCTGGTCTCGTTTGTGCTCATTTTACTGGTCTCGCTTTATTTTGCAAGATTCATAAAGTACCTGAACGTTCTTTCACTCGGCAGGGAGCAGGCAATTAACCTCGGGGTCGATTATAATTATGTTGTAAAACGGCTGTTGATTGTCGTGGCGATCCTGATTTCGATTTCAACTGCCTTAGTCGGACCGATTACATTCCTTGGACTGCTTGTCGTAAACGTAGCCTATCAATTTTTTAAGACATACCAGCATACGCACCTGATCTTTGGTTCTATTTTGATCAGCATCATCGCATTAATTGGCGGCCTTTTGATTGTGGAAAGAGTATTCACTTTTTCAACGACACTCAGTGTCATTATTAACTTCATTGGCGGTGTGTATTTCATCTATCTGCTATTAAAGGAGAATAATTCATGGTAGAAGTAAAAAATGTCTCGAAACAGTATGGTAACAAAAATGTCGTGGATAACGTTTCTTTGCAAATAGCTAAAGGGAAAATCACTTCTTTTATAGGGCCGAATGGTGCCGGGAAAAGCACTTTGTTGTCGATGATCAGCCGCCTGATTTCTAAGGATTCCGGTGAGATCTTCATTGATGGTGAAGAAGTTAGCAAATGCAACAGCAACGAACTCGCGAAGAAAATTTCGATTTTAAAGCAATCGAATCATATAAATATTAGGTTGACTATCCGGGAGCTGGTATCCTTTGGGAGATTCCCTTATTCACAGGGCAGGCTTACGAAAGAAGACTGGAGGTACGTGGATGAAGCGATCCACTATATGGAACTCGAGGACATCGAGGATAAATTTCTGGATCAGTTAAGCGGCGGACAGCAGCAAAGAGCCTATATTGCGATGGTCATCGCGCAGAACACGGATTATATTTTGCTCGATGAACCATTAAACAATCTGGATATGAAGCATTCCGTCCAGATCATGAAGGTATTAAGAAGGCTTACTGATGAATTAGGGAAGACGGTTATTATCGTGATTCATGATATCAATTTCGCTTCCTGCTATTCAGATTACATAGTGGCCCTAAAGGATGGAAAGGTTGTTCAGGAAGGCCCTACTGAGGAAATTATTGATAGCTCTGTTTTAAAAGGCATTTATGAAATGGATATCAATATTGAACATATTAATGAAAACAGGATTGCCGTATATTACGCATAGAAAGCTAGATGATTGAAAATAACAAAAAAAATAAATTCAGAGGTGAACGACAATGATAAGAAAACTCTCTTTATTCTTACTTATTTCCATTTTGGCTGTTGTTGTTGCAGCATGCGGTTCAAACGATTCTGCTGAAAGTAAAAGCGGGTCTGAAGGAAAGAAAGAATCGGAAGAAATCACAATCAAACATCAATTGGGAGAAACAAAAGTAAAGAAAAATCCTGAAAAAGTAGTTGTATTCGACTTTGGTACATTGGATACATTGGATAAGCTTGGTGTAAAAGTGACCGGTGTGCCGGGACAAAACCTGCCGAAGTATCTCGATAAGTACAAAAGTGTGGAAAATGTCGGCGGGTTAACGGAGCCAGACTTTGAAAAAATCAATGAACTTCAACCGGATTTAATTATTATCTCCGGTAGACAGCAAGACGCTTATGATAAATTCAATGAAATCGCCCCAACGATCTTCATGGGGGTGGATACGAAGAGATATATGGAATCCTTTAAAGAAAACGTCACCACTCTTGGTGATATCTTTAGCAAAGAAGATCAGGCAAAGCAGGAGCTGGCGAAGATCGATGATTCAATTGCCAGCCTAAAAGAAAAAGCATCCGCAAATGATGGAAAAGCGTTAATCACGCTAACTTCAGGCGGCAAGGTGACGGCTTATGGCCCATCATCAAGATTTGGGCTGATTCATGATGTCTTCGGAATTAAGCCTGCTGCTGAAAATCTGGAGGCAGACCCTGTCCACGGACAGAATATCTCTTTCGAATTCATCGCTGAGCAAAACCCTGACATTCTTTATGTAATTGACAGAGATGCAGCTGTCGGTGAAGGCAATAATGCCAAAAAAGTTATTGAAAATGACTTAGTAAAGAAAACTAAGGCTTACAAAAACGGCAAAATCGTTTACCTTGATCCAGACTACTGGTACTTATCCGGCGGTGGATTAGTATCTGTTGTTGAAATGGTTAATGAAGCAGAAACAGGAATAAAATAAAATTGCAATCCGAAAAACTGTCTATCCTCATATAAACCGAGGTGGGCAGTTTTTTAATTTGGAGTATTTATAGGTGATGAACATTTAAAAATAGATGCTTGTAATTCAGTTTATTTGAATAAAAGAAGCGTTAACTAAATGGTTTAAAAAGAAACTAATAAGAAAAAGGAAGCCTAATTTCGACACAAGGCTTCTTTTCTTTATGTTTTTTGCAAAAATTCTTTTGCAGGGGTAAATCTTTTCATATATCAAAAGCTTGAGGTTTTAGTAAAACAGTGAATATAATATCGAATTCTTATATGGGGGATACCAACGCATAGTATTTTTTTAAAAGCATGTTTAGCGTCGCAGGGAACAGGGTAAAAAATCTGAGTTATAATTTTTTGTAAAAAAGATATTCATCATGTATTCTTTATGAAGGGTATCTTTTCTTTTTGTAAAAGACGTGTAATTTTTTTGTGAACATCTTCATAAGATAATGAGTATTTAGGACCTTAACTTGTCCATGACAATCCGGTACAATTTGTAATTATCAATGAGATGGCAATAGAGTAAATAACAGGGAACATGTTGTGTTTATCATCCCGGTATGTTATTATTTACTTTATGTCTGATCTCTCTTATTGGTTTGTCTGAGAGAGTTTTTTTACTTTAACCATTGATTCGGACCGTTACCACTAGTTTAATAGAGGTGAATGTAAATGAAAATTTTCTTAAAAAAGAGTGAAAACATTTTTAAAAATAAAATGATTGGTTTTTTGGCAATCGCTGTTGTTTTGTTCTGGATCAAAACGTACAGTGCTTACAAAGTTGAGTTTAACCTTGGGATCGATAGTTTGCTGCAGGAATTCCTGTTGTTGATCAATCCGATAAGTTCGGCAATATTCATTTTCGGCCTGGCTCTTTTTGCGACAGGCAAGAAGGCATACAAATGGATCATTGGGCTTGACTTTCTTTTATCCTTTCTTTTGTATGCGAATATTATGTACTATCGATTTTTCAGTGACTTCATTACACTGCCGACACTTACACAGGTAAAGAATGCCGGTGACTTGGGGCAGAGTATTACAGCGTTAATGAATCCTTATGATGTTTTTTATTTCATGGATACGATTATTTTAATTGTCCTCTTTGCGGCAAAAATCGTTAAACCTGAAACGGTTAAGCTAAAACGCCGTACAGTGGTTTCGGTGTTTGTTACAGCGGTCATGGCATTTACGGTGAACCTCGCATTAGCGGAAAAGGATCGTCCACAGTTATTATCCCGGACGTTTGACCGTAACTTTATCGTGAAATATCTTGGTATGTATAACTATACAGTATATGATGCGATTCAAAATACAAAAACATACGCCCAGCGTGCGACTGCGAACAGCACGGATATCGCTGAGGTTGTCAACTATACGAAAGCCACCAAGGCAGAGCCAAACCCGGCTTACTTTGGTAAAGCAAAAGGCAAGAACGTCATTTATCTGCATCTTGAATCCATGCAGGACTTCATCATCGATTACAAATTAAACGGTGAGGAAGTTACACCATTCCTGAACTCGCTTGCTCACAGTTCTGACTTTATGTACTTTGATAACTTCTTCCATCAAACTGGTCAGGGGAAGACAGCGGATGCGGAGTTCATGCTCGAAAACTCATTGTACGGATTGCCGCAGGGTGCGGCGTTTACTACTCAGGGTCAAAATACGTATCAGGCCGCACCGGCAATTTTGGGCCAGCGAGGCTATACGTCAGCAGTCTTCCACGGTAACTACAGGACGTTTTGGAACCGGGATAAAACCTATAAATCGCTTGGCTTTGATAAATTCTTCGATGCAAGCTATTATAATATGAACTCAGAAGACGTGATGAATTATGGATTAAAGGATAAGCCATTCTTTAAAGAATCCATTCCTTTGTTGGAGACATTGCCACAGCCTTTCTATTCCAAGTTCATCATGCTATCAAATCACTTCCCATACCCATTGGATGAGAAGGATGCTACAATCGCTAAGCATACAACCGGCGATCCATCTGTAGATGGTTATTTCCAGACTGCACGCTATGCTGATGAATCGCTTCGGGAATTCTTTGATTACCTAAAGAAATCTGGACTGTATGACAACTCTGTCATTATTATGTATGGTGACCACTATGGAATCTCAGAAAACCACAATAAAGCCATGTCGCAGGTACTTGGAAAAGAAGTTGGCAAATTTGAAAATGCACAATTACAGCGTGTGCCTTTATTGATACACGCACCGGGTGTAAAAGGCGGCGAAATGCACCAATATGGCGGCCAAATTGATTTAATGCCAACAATGCTTCACTTGCTGGGAATTGACACTAAAGATTATGTCCAGTTTGGTACTGACTTGTTATCGAAAGAACATAATCAAGTCGTTCCGTTCAGAAATGGGGACTTTGTAACACCTAAAGCCACTGCTCTGAATGGCAAATACTATGACAATGCAACTGGTGAAATAATCAAGAAAAACGCTGAGATTGCCCAGAATGAAAAAATGGTTCAGACCACGCTTAAGCTATCAGATGAAGTCGTAAACGGAGATTTGCTGCGTTTCTATACGCCAAACGGCTTTAAGCCAATCGATCCGGCCGATTATGATTATACTAATGGCGATGATGAACCAAAAGCGAAAACATCGAGTGAATAAAACGGAGCAGGCAAGAAGAAAATTCTTCTTGCCTGTTTTTTTGAATTGAGAAATAGCAAAAAATATAAGTTGGGTTGATCACAGGATTAGGAACCGCTTATTAGTGAAAAAGTCCATATCCCTACAGAATTATAAGCACTAGAATAGATGTTGCCATCGTTAACCACAAATTGCTTGCAGCTATCGGATGTAAAAGCATCGTTATGACTGCAACCATTACGACAGTATGGGATATGGTTATCTGTGACAGCCCTTTGAGGCCGGTTCTCTTGTATACATAGATAGCTACCAATAAGAAGAGGATGGTTTTTAAACTCCATAACAATACCATATATGTTTCACTCCAAATCTTGTTTAATCGATTTGAATAGTCTGTCCTAAATGTCATCGGATACTCCTAGTTGGGTCCATTAAAATTTGCCCGTTTTCAACAGGTACAATTGGGTAAAGATATGTAAAGCGGTTACGAGGAGGAAGAAAATGATTATTGTTTATTTAAGCATCGCTTTAGTTGTCGGCTCGCTGATTTACTTAGCTTTTTATGCTGTAAAAACATTTAAAGACACAAAGCCGGTAATGAACCGAATCACGAAAACGACAGCGATGATACAGGCTAAAACAGAGCAATTAAAATCCGAAACAGATAAATTAACGGTAACACAGCAGGAATTTACTTCTGATGTTCAATATAAGAAGGATGCTGTCAAAGGAACGTTTGAAACTGTTAAGCAAACACCGAAGCCGTTTAAAGAAATATGGCAGGCTGTGAAAGGAAGAAAACATTCACAGATAAAAAGAAGGCATGCAAGAAATTCTATATAATGAGACACTCGGGCAGCACTCTATTAAGGGGTGCTGTATTTTTTTTCTTCTACTGTCAATGAATAAAACAATTATCATGACAAATAGTAACAGTGAACAGAACCTGAAAAGGAGTGAAAGAAATGAAATATGCAGTTATTGCAAGTGCCGTAATGGCATTGTCTATTACGGGATGTGCGACAAATGGAAATGACGACGGAAGAAATAATATTGGGCGGGATACAAGCAATGTGAATGAACGAGTAGATCAAAACACCCGGAATGTTGGAGATGATAACAGAAATGGTGTAAACGATTTTGATACCCGTCAGTTAAGCAACCGCCAGGGTGATTTGAATTCTGCTGATGATGCAGTGAACAGAGTTGAAGACATTAAAAACGTCAAGCGTGCCACTGTGATCACAACTGATAATAATGCCTATGTAGCGGCGACGTTGGACGAAGGAACAAAATTGACAAAGGGATTAGAAGACAAGATAGCCAATGCAGTAAGAAAAGGCGATAATTCGGTAGACCGTGTTTACGTTTCAACCAATCCTGATTTTATTGACAGGATGGACGGTTATGCAAACGATATTCAGAATGGCAATCCTGTTCGAGGACTTGCTGATGAATTTGGTGAAACAGTAAGAAGGGTATTTCCTGACGCTCGTTGATAATGAAGTGGGGCTGGCTCTCTATGGTTGCTGTTTGGAATAATACAGCTTTGATCCAAAAAGAGCCTGCCTTTCTTTATATAGTACATAAATGAACAGTTTTGACGTTTTGAAAAGGGGGAACAGCAATGAAGTTCTTTAAAAGCGAGAAAAAAGTACCACCTTTACAGCATGATACTTCGATTCCGTATGCGGAAGTTCCTGCCAAGGATTTTGAGGAACTTTTTAAGAAATTTAAGGCCTCTGCTGATTTTCTCTCTTTTCAATATCCTTCTGAAGCTGCTTTTACGGTATCTTATTTTAAATCGATTGTAGGCCCTGATCAGGTTCACCAGGAAATTCTGCCTGTTCTAACACAACAACACCCATCCACTTTGGAAGAAGTAAAAAACGGGATACCGGTTGAGAACATAATCATTTCCAACGACCTGAAAGTTATTCAGGATGCAGTGATGACCGGATCGGTGATTATACAAATAAATCCTGATAATAGCCATTGTCTTCTTGTTCCGTGCGCGAGTTCGGAGAAAAGGCAGATTTCCATACCTGAAACCGAGTTTAGTGTCGTCGGTCCAAAGGAAGCATTTGTTGAATCGATCGAGACCAATATCAATTTAATTCGAAAGCGGCTGCCGGTTCCCGAACTTCAGATGAAGGAAATAAAGGTCGGGAGGATTTCGCAAACAAGGATAGCAGTTCTTTATATTGATGGGATTGTCGATCAGGAAAATGTACAGACTGTCATTCAAAGAATATCAGACATTGACTATGATGCGATTGTGGACATTTCATTTATTGCCCAGATGATAGCCGATAACCAAAACTCGGTATTTCCTCAATTTATTGATACAGAACGTCCCGATAGAGCTGCAAGCGGTTTGTCAGAGGGGAAAGTCGTGATTATCGTAGATGGCTCTCCTCAAATCCTTACGGGTCCTACGACTATTACGAACTTCTTTACAGCGTTTGATGATTACTTTGTTACGTGGCATATTGCATCAGTTTTCCGATTAATCCGAGTATTCGCCGTCTTGTTTTCAATTATGTCAACTGCGATTTATGTTGCCGTCACTACTTATCACTATCAATCGATTCCGGCAGACCTGCTTCCCACTTTAATCGCTTCACGTGGTGCTGTTCCTTTTCCTCCTATATTAGAGGCCCTTGTTCTGGAAGGAACGATTGAATTGCTTCGGGAGGCTGGAGCAAGACTGCCGACAAAGGTCGGTCAGACAATCGGTATTGTGGGGGGGATCGTAATTGGTACGGCAGCTGTTCAGGCAGGTTTTGTCAGTAATGTACTCTTGATGCTTACTGCTCTTGCAGCACTGGCCTCGTTCACTACTCCGATTTATCAGATTAGCAATACAATCCGGATAATTCGTTTTCCTTTTTTACTATCAGCCCAGCTTTATGGTCTGTTAGGGGTTGCTATATGCGCGGCGTTCTTCGTTTGCCATTTATTAAAACTTACATCTCTTGGACGCCCATATTTAGAGCCAATTTTCCCTTTACGCGTAAAGGATTTGAAAGACAGTTTCATCAGGCTTCCTTTTTCGAGTCAAACCCAGAGGCCGGAAATTTTAAGAACAGAATATTCATCGCGCATGCAGCCTAAACCTAAAGAAGACTCCAGGGATATTGATGAGTAGAAAGTAGGGTCGAAATGGACAACTTGCCAAAAAAGAATAGAAAGGTTTCTTCATTTTTTGCCATGTTTCTCGTCCACAAAATGCAAATTGGTGTCGGGTTGCTCGGATTCGAGCGGGTCATCGCCAAAAATGCTGGTTACGATGCTTGGGTATCTATACTGATCACCGGTTTCTGCGTAAATATCGTTATCTGGATGTCCTTCCGCATGTTACATAAGGATGGAAATGATCTTATCAGTATCCATAAACACCTATTCGGAAAATGGGTTGGCGGGGGATTAAGCTTATATTTCATTGTTTACTTTGTATTTCTTACAATCACGATACTAAGGACGTACACGGAAGTTATCCAAATATGGTTATTCCCTGGAATAAATGTTCCGGTATTGCTGATTATCTTTGGATTATTGGTTTATAGTTGTGTTGCCGGGGGATTTAGGATTGTTGCGGGGATTGCATTTATCGGACTTTTAATTGGCATGCCGCTTCTGCTGCTGAAATACTTTCCTCTGCAGTATGCTAACTTTTCCAATCTGTCTCCTGTGCTGGACCACTCAGTAAAAGATTTATTGCTTTCAGCTAAGGCGGTGACATTGAATTTTCTTGGGTTCGAGTTACTATTAATGTACTATCCGTTTTTGGATGAGCCAAGAAAGGCGGAGAAATGGGCCCAAATAGGTACTATATTTACGACAGCGGTTTATCTGTTTTCTGCTTTTGTTTCTTTTGCCTACTATACTCAGGAAGAATTAGCACATTCTATCTGGGCCACCTTGACGATGTGGAAAATTGTCGATTTACCGTTCGTTGAGCGGTTTGAATACGTTGGGGTTTCCATATGGCTCTTTGAAATTATCCCGAATGTCTGTCTGGGAGTTTGGGCCGCAAGCAGGGGCGTGAAACGACTGTTCGCTGTAAATCAGCGCAAGTCGTTACTTTTTCTATTATTTATTATCATTCTGTCATGCATGTTGTTTCAAACACGTCAGGGGATCGACCAGTTAAATACGATAGTATCCCAGGTTGGCTTTTGGACTGTTTTTATTTATATCCCTGCTCTGTTTGTTTACTATATGATTGTCGATAAAGTGAGGAAGAGAAGTAAATGATGGGAAAAATGCTGCTTGTTTTATTATCTTTTGTCATGTTAACTGGCTGTGGGGTTCAAGACCATATTTTAGAGGATGTCCTGCTTGCTGAAGTGGTGGGCTATGATACTGCAGAAGCAGATAAGATTAAGGGATCGACGGTAGTATCCGTTTCACAATCTGGTGAGAAATCATCAATGGGAAAAGAAGTATATACTGCAGTCACGCATACTGACAAGAATGTCCGCCAGCAAATTGAATCTGAAGCACCAAGAAGTCTTGTGGGCGGTCGATTGTCTGCTATTCTTTACGGGGAAAAGCTTGCCAGAAAGGGCATCTATGACTATGTAGATACATACCGGAGGGATCCAGCCGTAGGGCGGGACCTCTATTTGGCTGTTGTCTCAGGCAAAGCTGAAGATATCATAAATGTAGAGTCCAAAATGCTAAAAACGCCCGGTGTGAAAACGGAAGAGATTATTGACCATAATAGTAAAACACATCTTCCAGAAACTAGTCTGCACAGTTTTTTATATTACTACTCCGGAAAAAATATGGATCCTGTTCTGCCGTTATTGGAAGTAGAGCAAAACCATATCAAAATAAAAGGGATTGCCCTTTTTAAGGATGATACATATATCGGCAAATACATTAAATACGAGGACGGTTTTTTGTTTAAGGTTCTCCTTGAGAACTTTAAAAAAGGGGTATACGAAGCCAGGATAAAAGAACATTCTTATATAGCTATTGATAATATCTCTTCCAGAGTTAAATATGAGATTAAGGATGGAAATGGAAGTCCTGAAATTTCCATCAAAGCTAAAATTAAAGGAGGGGTGCTCGAAGCCCGTAACATTGAATTGAAAAGCCAGTCTGCTGTTACAGCAATAGAAAAAAAGTCAGAAAAGACACTTGAAAAGAAACTGGACAGGATGGTGAAAATGTTCCAAGACAATAATATCGACCCACTGGCGCTTGGAGATCGGGTACGAAGCCAAACCAGGAATTTTGACAGTAAGCATTGGGAGGATGTATATCGCACAGTCCCTATCAAGGTTGATGTCGATGTAGAACTGGTTCAACAAGGAATTACTGACTAAATAGTATTCATTTTGTTGTGATTTTCTCTTTATCAAGTATAATAATAAAGTGTGAATTAGTTTGATCTTTTGCTTGATCCTTTGCTTGATCCTTTTTAAAAGGGAGAGTTACGATGCAGTCAGAAAAAAATATATCGACCCGTGTCGATTATAGTTTGGCATTTATCATATTCCTCTTGTTCATTGCAAGCTCAATTGCGATTTATAGTGCTCAAACGTCAGAACAGTATAGTGCCAACTTTCTTCTGAAACAAATTGTCTTCTACGTGGTTGGCATTGGAATCATTCTTGGAGTTATCACATTAGACTCGGATCAATTAAAAAAAATCTCCTGGTACTCCTATGGGTTTGGCTGTATTTTACTTATCTTCCTAATAATAGCTCCCGAAAGCATTGCAAAGCCTATCAATGGTGCAAAGAGTTGGTTTCAAATACCGTTTATGGGTTCTTTTCAGCCTTCGGAGGTTATGAAGGTATTCCTGATTTTGTCTTTAGCTAACGTCATTTCAAACCACCATCTGAAAACAATGATTAAAACAACACAGACCGATTTAATATTAATGATCAAGCTCGGCCTAGTTACCGCTCTTCCTCTTGCACTCATCATGCAACAGCCGGACCTTGGAACTTCTCTTGTGTTTTTGGCTATTTTAGTTGGCATGATTTTTATCTCGGGGATCTCCTGGCGTATTTTACTGCCGATATTTTCCACAGGAATTGCTTTGACAGGCACGGTTCTGTATTTTGTCATTTGGTATCCGGATATTTTGGAAAAATATTTAGGCGTTGATCAATATCAATTCGAGCGGATTTATTCCTGGATCGACCCATACAATTACCAAAGTAACTCAGGATACCATTTAACACAATCATTACTGGCGATAGGTTCCGGTCAAACAGACGGCAAAGGCGGAGTGGGCTCCCGTGAAGTGTATTTGCCTGAAGGACAAACCGATTTCATCTTCAGCATCATCGGCGAAGAATTTGGGTTTATCGGTTCTAGTATCGTGATCAGTTTGTTTTTTCTGCTGATCTATCACATCACGAAAATTGGCATGGAAACGAAAAATAATTTTTACACCTATGTATGTGTGGGTGTGATCAGTATGATTACCTTCCATGTGTTCCAGAATATCGGGATGACAATCGGTGTGCTTCCGATTACGGGAATTCCGCTTCCGTTCATAAGCTACGGAGGGAGCTCCTTGATGGGTAACATGATGGCAATGGGGCTTATCTTCAGCATCCGTTATCACTATAAGAAATATATGTTTTCGACCGATACATAGAAAAGACAAATGCGGCCGCTGCAGCATTTGTCTTTTGTGCGCTCGGCAGCGCTTCGCTCTAATGGGTGGAAGTCCCTAACATGCCGTTGTGGCGGAAATGTATAGCTGACAGGTAGTGCGAGTACCGTGAGGTTTCGTGCAGAGGGCCCTGCTCTATTTCTATAGGAAGGCTTCCCCATTAGTGCAAATAAATAGCGATATAAATACAAAAAAGGGAAACACGGGCACAGTGGTTTCCCTTTTAGAGTTAACTATTTTATTTATCCAACAAGATTTTTTCGATATCATCAAGCATTTTATTGGCTGCGATGATACCGCCAGCAGTATTCCAAGTAGCGTCATCAACCTGGTATGCCTTTTCATTCTTAACAGCATTCAAATTCTTCCAAAGAGGATCATTAATCCATTCTTCTTCAGTATCAATAGCTTTTTTATCCCCTTCCGGAGCATAGGTAAAGTAAAAAAGAATATCTCCATCCATTTCAGGAATGGCTTCTTTTCCTACCTCAATCGCGAGGTTACCCAGTTTGTTTTCAGCGGTAAAAAGCTTTTCTTGTTGCCCGGCGCGCTTAAAACCTAATTCATCAAAAATAACACCTGAAAATGAGTCAGTGTAATAAATCCTTGTAACTCCAGCCATGAAACGGACAACGGATACCTCCTGTTTGTTTTTATCACCCAGTTTTTCTTTCAAACTTTCTACTCTTTGATCATATTGACTTAAAACTTCTTTTCCTTTTTCTTCACGATGTATTGCTTTTGCATATAAATTGAAGTTTTCTTTCCAATCTCCTCTTAGTGTTTCGGAGAAAACGGTTGGTGCAATTTCTTTCAGCTGGTCATATTGTTTTTCCTGACGCAATTTATTTCCAATGATTAAATCAGGCTGAAGGGCTGCAATCGCTTCAAGGTTAACCTCGCTTTCAGTTCCAACTACTTCAACGCCTTTCATGTCTTCCTTAATATGCTCATACCAGGGATCACCCAGCCATGATTCTACAGCACCGACAGGTTTAACACCCATTGCTAAAAGAGCTTCGGTACCCTCATTTGTTAAGATGACAATCTTCTTAGGCTTTGCGGGAATGTCTGTTTTCCCCATCGCATGTTCGACCGTGTAGCTTTCATTCTTGGCACTTGTTTCATCCGATTCTTCCTTCTTGTCATTTCCGCCGCAAGCAGTTAGTGCGACTGCAAAAATCAAAGATAGTATAGCCAATATAATGGAACGTTGTTTTGACATGATAAACCTCCTGCATAATGTAAGTGAAATAATAATAATGATAATCATTATCAATCTCTTCTTTTTGATGTTAAAATGAAACAAACTGTTTGTCAATAGGTAAATGAAAACGATTTTCATTATCATTGACAAAGTGTTGAATATTCAACTAGACTGAGAATATGGAATGTCTGACAATAATCGCTTATTAGTATCTGCACATAAATTGGATCAAGATATGGTGAGAGGAAATGCCTTTATGCTTTTAAAGACACAATTTCAAAAAACAGTGGGTTTATACTTATGTTTAGTGCTTTTGCTTTTTTTAATATGTGCAAGTATCGTTTATGGCTATACCGACACATCCTGGAAAGTGGCGCTGGAGGCCTTTACCGATTTTAATGGTTCAAAAGAACATCTGATCTTGCAGTCGGTAAGGCTGCCGAGGTCTTTGATTGCCGCTTGTATTGGTGCAAGCCTGGCAATTTCGGGAGTGTTGATGCAGACGCTGACAAAAAATCCGCTCGCTTCTCCCGAAATTTTCGGTATAAATGCCGGGGCAGGGCTGGCAGTGGTGATTTCTGTCACTATTTTTTCAGCAGGCAGCACGCAAGCTTATACATGGGTTTCGTTTTTAGGAGCTGCGATTGCTGCGATCGGCGTATATATAGTAGGTTCGTTTGGGAGGGAAGGACTTACTCCGCTGAAATTGACGTTAGCAGGTTCGGTCGTCGCCGTATTGTTTTCTTCGATAACACAGGGGTTTCTTGTTATAAGTGAAACTACGCTCGACCAGGTGTTGTTTTGGCTGGCCGGCTCCGTCCAAGGACGAAAGCTTGATACGTTGACTGCAGTTCTTCCATATTTGGCAGTCGGCTGGGTCATATCTTTGTTGCTTGCTTCAAAGTTAAACCTGCTTTCCATGGGTGATGATGTAGCAAAAGGGCTGGGCCTTAAAGTCGGTTTCATAAAATTAACAGCAGCTTCCTGTGTTATATTGCTTGCAGGAGGCGCAGTGGCAATTGCAGGCCCGGTAGGGTTCATTGGAATTGTAATCCCGCATATCACACGCGCAATTATCGGCATCGACCATAGGTGGATCATTCCATATAGCGCCATGCTTGGAGGCATACTTCTCCTAGCGGCGGATATCCTTGCCCGGTATGTCATCATGCCCCAGGAGGTTCCGGTTGGGGTAATGACAGCGATTATTGGAACTCCCTTCTTTATACACATCGCGAGAAAGGGGTTCAACGCAAATTGAATAAGTACAAAAGTTTTCGTTTGTTTAATGGATTCATTTCCATGTTACTCGACAAAAAGACAGCTGCTATTTTTACAGGGCTACTATTTCTACTAATCTTCACTTTTCTGCTAAGCGCGGGAACTGGCCAATTGTATATTTCCCCTTTAGATGTGGCAAAAGCAATACTAGGATTTGGAAGTAAATTGCATACTACAGTAATTACTTCTTTCAGGCTGCCGAGAATCATGGTCGCTATGATGGTGGGAATGGCGCTTGCGGTTGCCGGGGGAATTTTGCAAGGGATTATCCGTAATCCACTCGCGTCACCGGATATAATCGGTTTAACCAGTGGTGCTTCATTTGCAGTCGTGTCATTTTTGGCACTATTCAGCACCGAGAACAATGCACTGACTGTCAGCATCAGCTGGCTTCCAATAGCAGCTTTTGCCGGGGCGGCAATCACTGCTTTCCTGGTTTATTTTTTAGCATGGAAAAACGGGGTTTCCCCGGTCCGGCTTGTGCTAATTGGAATTGGAATTTCAGCTTTGATGCAAGCTGGCACCACGACGATGATGATACTTGGCCCGATTTACCGGGCTTCTCAGGCGAATATTTGGATTACCGGATCGGTAAACGGTTCAAAATGGACAGATGCCTCAATTGTAACTCCGCTTGTTTTAGTATTAATGGGGATTGCTTTTATGCTTGTCCGCCATTTGAATGTTCAGGAATTAGGGGAGGACATTGCACGGGGTGTAGGAAGTAAGGTACAGAAGCAAAGGCTGCTGCTATTACTTATTGCTACAGCCCTAACAGGCAGTGCGGTAGCCTTTGCCGGGGGGATTGGTTTTGTGGGTTTAATGGCTCCGCACATAGCGAGGCGCCTTGTAGGAAGTGCTTTTGGAGCGCTTTTGCCTGTAGCTGCTTTGATAGGTGCTGTTTTGGTCATCATCGCCGATTTAGCCGGCAGAACGCTTTTTGACCCTCTGGAAATCCCAGCCGGTGTTTTCACAGCCAGTATCGGCGCCCCTTACTTTATCTACTTATTATATAAAACGAGAAATTCCTAAAATAAAGGAGCAGGGAAAAATGGACAGTGCGATTAAAACAGAAGCCCTAACTTTATCATATGGCGAACATAATATCATCGATGAATTGGACTTAGCCATCCCAAAAGGTGAAATTACCGTATTCATCGGCAGTAATGGCTGCGGTAAATCTACGCTCCTGCGCTCAATTGCCCGTCTGTTAAAACCAAAGTCCGGCTCTGTTTTATTGAATGGAGAAGCCATCGCAAAGCTCCCCACAAAAGAGGTAGCAAGGAAAATGTCGATCCTTCCCCAATCTCCAGCAGCTCCTGAAGGGTTGACGGTCATGCAACTGGTTAAACAGGGAAGATATCCATACCAAAGCTGGTTAAAGCAGTGGAGTGAAGAAGATGAACAGAAGGTAGAAGCGGCTCTTGCAGCTACAGGGCTTGTTGAGTTAAAAGACCGTCCTGTCGATACTCTTTCAGGCGGACAGCGCCAACGTGCCTGGATTGCGATGACTCTTGCACAGGACACAGAGTTCCTTCTTTTGGATGAGCCTACCACGTATCTCGATATGACACACCAGATTGAGATCCTTGATTTATTGTTTGATTTGAATGAAAAAGAAAACCGGACGATTATCATGGTACTCCATGATTTGAATTTAGCCTGCCGTTACGCCCATCATATCGTTGCATTGAAAAATAAAAAGGTTTGTGCCCAGGGAAAACCTGAATCTATCGTGAATCGTTCCCTAGTAAAAGAAGTCTTCCAAATGGCTTGTGAGGTTACAGTGGACCCTCTTTTTGGTACGCCTCTATGTATCCCCCATGGAAAAGGCAGATATATCGTTAAGGAGTCCCTGTAATGGGAAATGGGTTCACACAACATAACCTCGAGCTTTCACTTTTTCAGTTTTCTGGAAATAAAATGTTAGAGAACGATAAAGCTTATAATTAAAATCGCTGCCTTAATGTCACTCTACAAATCTCGTCTATTTTTATTAGCGTGAAATAACTATTTCATATCCAGATATTGCGAGAAGTGGTAAGATTAAATTGTCGAATTTTAGGTTTTTCTCTACCTATATGCTTTTTAGGGGGTTATACTCATGGAACAAGCAATGAGGGATTTTTTTCTCTTTCTTTCTAAAAATAAAGGCCTGACCAAAATGGCTAAAAAATATGGTCTTCGCTTTGGTGCCTCACGTTTCGTTGCTGGAGAAACAGTTGATTTAGCGGTGGCAAAAATTAAAGATCTCAACCAAAAAGGCCTTGCTGTCACGATTGATTACCTTGGTGAATTTGTCGATAACGAAAGGGAAGCGAACGAAATGGCTGACAACTCGATCATTGCCATCGAAGCCATCGGCAAGCATAGTCTGAATTCGCAACTGTCGTTAAAAATGACTTCAATGGGGATGGATATTTCCGAAGAAGTCGTCATGAGGAATATGCGAAGGATCCTTGATGCGGCGAAAAGAAATAATGTATTCATAACGATTGATATGGAAGATTATTTGCACTGCCAGACTACAATTGATATTTTCAAAAAATTAAGAGAAGAATACGATAATGTCGGTACCGTGATTCAAGCGTACCTGTATCGAACCGAGAAGGATATTGATGATCTTGATAGCCTTCATCCAAATCTTCGTCTTGTCAAAGGTGCCTATAAGGAATCCGCGGAGGTTGCTTTTCCGGAAAAGCAAGACGTCGACGATAACTATAAGAAGATTATCAAGATGCATTTATTAAATGGAAACTATACGGCGATTGCCTCCCATGATGAAACAATCATCGAATATACAAAGCATCTTGTGAAGGAGTATAACATTCCGAATGACCAATTCGAATTTCAAATGCTTTATGGGATTCGTACCGAACGACAGTTGGGATTAGTGAAGGAAGGCTATAAAATGAGGGTATACGTGCCATATGGAACAGACTGGTATGGTTATTTTATGCGCCGTCTGGCTGAGCGGCCGGCTAATGTGACCTTTGTCTTAAAAGGAATGCTAAAAAAATAATCATCCTTTTGAAAGCGCTATCTTTTCCTGAAGGAATCAGTGCGGAAAAGTATTAAGGTATGCATCCGTAATGTCTTTTCCGCATTTTCCAAAGTATTGGCAAGCATAACTTTTGGCGCTTACGCTTATTTTTTATACTGGTTATTTTGGCTGTTTACTTTCCCCCCGCCGTCATTTTCCACAGTAGGGCCCGCATTTCCTTTGACGCTTGCTGCACTTACTCCGGCTTTAGAGGGGTTCTTTTTGAGTCTGGCCATATTTTCACTTCACCTCCTGGTCTTGAGATTATTTTTTCCGAACGGATTAAAAATAATCATCGATGATATGCAGGAACAAAAAATATATGAAAAAATGATCTTTTTACATCTTTTTAATTGCGGAATTTTCGAAAATATTTTATATTTAAATCAGCAGGAAAAAAGATGAATATTTTTTTGAAGACAAAATGAATGAGTGTTCATTCAAAACACTATGTAAGGGGGATATGAACTTGGTTCGACAAATACGAAAGGCTGCTGTTCTAGGGTCGGGAGTTATGGGATCAGGGATTGCTGCACACCTTGCGAACATCGGCATTCCAACTTTATTATTAGACATTGTTCCTCGTGAACTGACAGAGGATGAAAAGAAAAAAGGACTGACACTTGAAGATAAACAAGTAAGAAACCGCATCAGCCAAAATTCCGTGCAAAAGCTTTTAAAGCAAAAGCCGGCACCGCTGACCGCGAAGAAAAACTTAGCATTAATTGAAGCGGGAAACCTTGAGGATGACCTTGAGCGTCTTAGCGAAGTAGATTGGGTCATCGAAGTGGTTGTAGAAAATCTTGCGGTGAAACAGCAAGTATTTGAAAAGGTGGATCGATTCCGCAAGCCGGGCAGCATCATCAGTTCAAATACTTCAGGTATCTCAATCGAAGCGATGGCAGAAGGGCGTTCAGAAGATTTTAAAAAGAATTTTCTTGGGACTCACTTTTTCAACCCGCCGCGCTATTTGAAACTATTGGAAGTAATTCCTACGAAAGACACCGATCCTGAAGTGCTTTCGTTCATCAAGCTGTTTGGCGAAGATGTACTAGGTAAAGGCGTCGTTGAAGCAAAGGATACGCCGAACTTCATCGCAAACCGCATCGGTACGTACGGCCTGCTAGTGACCGTCCGCGAAATGCTTAAAGGAGGCTACAGCGTAGGGGAAGTAGATTCCATAACCGGCCCGATGATCGGCAGGGCAAAAAGTGCCACATTCCGTACGCTTGATGTCGTGGGATTAGACACTTTTGCACACGTTGCCAGGAACGTTTATGACCAGGTAGATGGTGCCGAAAAAGAAGTTTTTGAAATTCCCGATTTTATTGAAAAAATGATTGAGAACGGCTGGCTTGGCAGTAAATCCGGTCAAGGGTTTTTCCTGAAAAAAGGCAAGGAAATCCTTGAATTGAACCCGGAAACACTCGAATACGGTGAAAGAAAGAAATTGAAGACGGCTTCCACTGAAGCGAGCAAACAGCAAAAAGGGCTTGCAAACAAAATGAAGGCGCTCGTATATAGCGAGGATCGTGCTGGCCAATTGCTATGGAACATCCTTAGTCCTGTTCTTACTTATTCAGCCGAATTGACTGGCAGCATTGCTGATGACGTCGTGGCAATTGACCAGGCGATGAAATGGGGATTTGGCTGGAGTGCAGGCCCATTTGAAACATGGGATGCGATCGGCCTAGAGAAATCAGTAGCCCGTATGGAAGAAGAGGGTAAACAGGTTCCTAGATGGATCAAGGAAATGCTCGCTAACGGGATTACTACTTTCTATCAAGAAAATGACGAAGGCAAAACTTCTTACTATGCAAATGACGGGTATAAAGAATTGCTTGAAAATTCAAAGGTCATCAATCTGAAGACACTGAAAAAGCGAGGCAAAGTAATCAAGAAAAATAGCGGTGCGAGCTTGATAGACATTGGAGACGAGGTCGCTCTATTAGAGTTCCATTCCCCAAATAATGCAATTGGTCTTGATATCGTGCAAATGATCAATTTTGCAGTGGAAGAGGTAGAAGCAAACTATAAGGGCCTCGTCATCGGAAATCAGGGCAAAAACTTCTGTGTCGGCGCGAACCTCGCGATGATGCTGATGGAAGCCCAGGATGACAATATCTTGGAATTAGATATGGTGATCCGCCACTTCCAACAGGCGATGATGAAAATCAAATACAGTGCGAAGCCCGTTGTAGCAGCTCCGTTCAACATGGCACTAGGCGGCGGTGCTGAGGTTTGCCTCCCTGCAGCACATATCCAGGCCTCAAGTGAAACTTATATGGGCCTTGTGGAGGTCGGCGTTGGTCTGATTCCTGGCGGCGGCGGGAACAAAGAGCTTTATATCAAGCACTTAAAGAGCCTGCCTAAAGGCGTTGACTTCGACCTGCAAAAGGTTGCCAACAAAGTGTTCGAATCAATTGCGATGGCCAAGGTATCCACATCAGGGGAAGAAGCCAGCGAAAATAATTTCTTGAATTTTGCCGATGGGATCTCAGTGAATCCGGATCACCTTTTATATGATGCAAAACAAGCAGCACTTGCCTTGTATGAACAAGGTTATACAGCCCCGGCGAGAACGAAGGTTCCGGTTGTAGGTGAGCCAGGTTACGCAGCCCTTCTATTAGGTGCAGAATCGATGAGGCTTACAGGCTTTATTTCCGATCATGATATGAAAATTGCCAAGAAATTAGCCTATGTTCTTGCGGGCGGTAAAGTACCGTATGGTACCGAAGTAGATGAGCAATACTTGCTGGATTTAGAAAGGGAGGCTTTCTTAAGCTTAGTCGCTCAGCCAAGGTCACAGCAAAGAATGCAGCATATGCTTGTTAAAGGCAAGCCGCTGCGTAATTAATATCCTTGCAAAGGCGCTTGCGCTTTTCTTGACAAAAAATAGGTAAGGGGGATCTTCATGAGAGAAGCGGTAATTGTTGCCGGGGCACGTACTCCGGTAGGGAAAGCGAAAAAAGGTTCTCTTGCTGCCACACGTCCAGATGATTTAGGAGCTCTTGTAGTTAAAGAAACAGTAAAGCGTGCGGGAAATTATGAAGGAAATATCGATGATTTGATTATTGGCTGTGCAATGCCTGAGGCAGAGCAGGGGTTGAATATGGCCCGGAACATTGGTGCGCTCGCAGGCCTGTCGTACGAAGTTCCAGCCATCACAATCAATCGATACTGCTCAAGCGGTCTGCAAGCAATCGCGTATGGCGCTGAGAGAATCATGCTTGGCCAGAGCGATACAGTCATCGCAGGCGGAGCAGAATCGATGAGCCTTGTACCAATGATGGGCCATACAACCCGTCCGAATGCAAAACTTGCTGAAACAGCTCCTGAATATTACATGGGAATGGGACATACAGCAGAAGAGGTTGCCAAGAAATTCGGAATTTCACGTGAAGATCAGGATGCTTTTGCTGTCCGCAGCCACCAAAAAGCAGCGAAGGCGATTGCAGAAGGAAAATTTGCAGATGAAATTGTACCTGTAGACGTAACCCAACGTTTCGTAGGCGCGGACAATAAGCTTAAAGAAAAAACATTCCAGTTCACTCAGGACGAAGGAGTCCGGGAAGGAACCACCTCCCAAATATTAGGTAAATTGCGACCTGCTTTCTCGATGACAGGATCTGTTACTGCAGGGAATGCTTCGCAAACTAGCGATGGGGCAGCTGCGGTCATGGTAATGGACGGAGAAAAAGCTTCATCCTTTGGCCTTGCGCCGATGGGGAAATTCCGTTCCTTTGCTGTAGCGGGCGTTCCGCCGGAAATCATGGGAATCGGCCCGGTTGCGGCAATTCCTAAAGCGCTTAAACTCGCCGGTCTTGAACTTTCCGACATCGGGTTATTTGAATTAAATGAGGCATTCGCTTCACAATCGATCCAAATCATCCGCGAGCTTGGCCTTGATGAAGAAATAGTGAACGTAAATGGCGGTGCGATTGCACTTGGGCATCCGCTTGGATGTACCGGTGCTAAATTGACGTTATCATTGCTGCATGAAATGAAGCGCAGAAACCAGCAATTCGGTGTTGTTACCATGTGTATTGGCGGCGGAATGGGTGCTGCTGGCGTGTTCGAATTGCTAGCTTAATACGTTTTTGCATTTTTGAAATAGGAGGAAATAATCAATGTCAAATCAAACTGAGTCCTTAATAAAAGGCGGCGGCTTTTTAGTCGAAGACGTCACTCATGATAGAATATTTACACCGGAAGACTATACGGATGAACAAAAAATGATTGCCAAAACAACAGAGGATTACGTAACAAATGAAGTCCTCCCTCAAGTTGAGCATCTTGAAAATCATGAATTTGACCGTTCCGTTAAATTGCTTAAACAAGCTGGAGACCTTGGATTATTAGGGGCAGACGTTCCTGAAGAATATGGCGGCCTAGGTCTTGATAAAGTAAGTTCAGCGCTAATCTCAGAAAAAATGGCCCGAGCAGGCGGCTTCTCGATCACTCACGGCGCACACGTTGGGATTGGTTCGCTTCCAATCGTCCTATTCGGCAACGACGAGCAAAAGAAAAAGTACCTGCCATTGCTTGCAACTGGTGAAAAACTCGCTGCGTACGCGTTGACTGAGCCGGGCTCTGGTTCCGATGCTCTTGGAGCTAAAACGACAGCAAAATTGAACGCTGAAGGAACTCATTATGTATTGAACGGTGAAAAACAGTGGATTACAAACGCCGGTTTTGCCGATGTATTCGTTGTATATGCAAAGATTGACGGCGATAAGTTCTCTGCTTTCATCGTTGAACGTGAATACCCCGGTGTATCTACAGGTGCAGAAGAAAAGAAAATGGGGATCAAGAGCTCATCGACTCGTACACTAATCCTTGAAGATGCCCAGGTTCCTGCCGAAAATCTTCTTGGCGAAGCTGGAAGAGGACACGTAATTGCATTCAACATCTTGAATATTGGACG
This sequence comes from Peribacillus cavernae, assembly GCF_003989135.1. Classification (GTDB taxonomy): domain Bacteria; phylum Bacillota; class Bacilli; order Bacillales; family DSM-1321; genus Peribacillus; species Peribacillus cavernae. The sequence continues at coordinate 112,502 of NZ_RYZZ01000037.1, read as the reverse complement.
TTATAAGTTAGGAGTAGGTGCTGTCGGCGCTTCCAAGCATGCACTTGCTATAACTGCTTCTTATACAAACCAGCGCCAGCAATTCAAAACAAAGCTTTCTTCTTTTAATCTGACAAAGGAAAAACTTGCGACAATGGCATCAAAATTATATGCGGCTGAAAGCTCTGTTTACCGCACTGTAGGCCTGTTCGAGGACCGTATGAGCAAGCTTACTGACGAAGAAGTCAGGGATGGAAAAGAGGTTGCAAACTCGATTGCTGAATATGCAATTGAATGCTCACTTAACAAATTCTTCGCTTCCGAAGTTTTAGACTATATCGTTGATGAAGGTGTTCAGCTACATGGCGGTTACGGCTTCATGCAGGAATATGAAATCGAAAGAGCATACCGTGATTCCCGTATTAACCGTATTTTTGAAGGAACAAATGAAATCAACCGCCTTTTAGTTCCTGGAACATTCATCAAGAAAGCAATCAAAGGTGAGCTTCCGCTTTTCCAAAAAGCACAGGCGCTGCAAGAAGAATTGATGATGATGATGCCTGAAGAGCCTGGTGATGAACCGTTGGCACAAGAAAAATTATTAGTGCAAAACGCCAAGAAAATCGGCTTATTGGCTGCCGGCCTCGCTGCGCAAAAATATGGCAATGAATTGGAGCAGGAACAAGAAGTCCTTGTGAACATTGCCGATATTGCTTCCTTCGCTTATGCAATGGAATCTGTCGTCTTGCGCACCGAAAAAGCAATCGCAGCAACAGGACTTGAAAAGAACCAACAAAAAGTTCTTTACACAGAGATTTTCTGCCAGGAAGCTTTCAACCTGATTGAACAACATGCAAAAGAATCGCTTATCGCTGTTGAAAGCGGCGACACTTTGCGCATCATGTTGTCTGCACTTCGTAAATTGACAAGACACAACCCTGTAAATGTTATCGCTAAGAAACGCGAAGCATCCGTTAAACTGATTGAAGCTGAGAAATACGTACTGTAATTTGGCTTTTACAAAGCCTATCGGGAATATCCTTACGAGGGTATTTCCGTTTTTTTCTTACTTTAAAAGTCTTTTTTTAGTCGACGTTCCTTATTTTAAGGCGCTTCCGCTTTTTTTAAATAAATGTCGAAGAAAAATACAGCAAATATTTTGTATTGGGAAGGGAAAACGGGTATTCTATCAGTAGGTGGTGAAGCAATGGCCTTAACATTTTACTGGTACCCAAAATGCGGAACGTGCCGGAAAGCAAAAAAGTGGCTTGACAGTCATGATATTGAATATGATGAAGTTCATATCGCGGAAAAGCCGCCTTCTAGGGATGAAATGGAAGAATTATACCAAAAAAGCGGATTGGAACTGAAGAAATTCTTTAATACAAGCGGACAGAAGTACAGAGAACTTGGTTTGAAGGACAAGCTAAAGAATGCGACGGAAGATGAAATGCTTGACATATTGTCGAGTGACGGCATGCTGATTAAAAGACCCATTGCTTCTGATGGCAATAAGGTAACTATCGGTTTTAAAGAGGAAGAGTATGAGCAAACCTGGCAATCATGATCGTTGCAAAAAATTCAAAATCTATTGAAACCATAATAGATCTAATTTATTACATAGGTATGGAGGGAATTTGACATGACAACACCAAAGGAATTTCATTATTCTGAGGAACATGAGTGGGTAAAAGCAGAAGGGGAAAATGTTCGTGTCGGCATTACACAGTTCGCACAATCCGAACTAGGAGACATCGTTTTCGTTGAACTTCCAGAAGTGGGTGCGAGCGTCACTGCTGACGAGCCATTTGGCAGCGTTGAATCGGTAAAAACTGTTTCTGAGCTTTACGCGCCAGTCAGCGGCAAGGTTGTGGAGGTAAATGAAGACCTCAATGACAACCCTGAATATGTGAACGAATCCCCTTACGAAAAAGCATGGATGATTGTTATCGAGCCTTCCGATAAAGGCGAGCTTGACAACTTGATGACTGCTGAGCAGTATGATGAAATGACGAACGAAGGCTAAGATGTTGGAGGAGGCTGCTTAAGTCTTCTCCGTTTTTATAACACTAACTTCCAAATAAGGCTTGTTCTTACGAAGCCGATCTAACAGGTGATGACAATGGAAAGCAGGCAACTGGATAAAGTTATCATTGTTGAAGGAACTTCTGATAGAAGGAAAGTAAAAAGTGTGCTAAAGGAAGATATTGAAATTATCTGTACAAATGGTACGATTTCGTTAGCCAGATTGGACGAACTTGTTGATGAGTTAGTCAACAGGGATGTCTATATCCTGGTGGACGCTGATGAGTCAGGGGAAAAGCTAAGAAAGCAATTCAAGAAGGAAATCCCTGAGGCCATGCATCTATACATCGACAAAATGTACCGCGAAGTTGCCGCGGCGCCTGCCTATCACATTGCGACGGTACTTTTAAGTGCAAATATTGATGTAAATATGGAATTTGTAGAACAAAGGATGAGTTAGCAGATTATGCAAGAATGGACAGAACAGGAACTGAATACGGCAATACAATGGAAAAGAACATTTTGCTTATATCTATATACGCCAATGTGCGGAACCTGCCAGGTCGCGTCGAGAATGCTGTCAGTCTCACTTGAACTGTTACCCGATGTTACTTGCGGCAAAATGAATATGAACTTTTCAAAAAAGTTGGCGATGCAGTACGAAATAGAAAGCGTTCCCTGCCTGATGATATTCAAAGAAGGCAAACTAAACAGAAAGATATATGCTTTCCAGTCAGTCCCTTATCTGTATGAGGTGCTGAAGGATCTGGCATAAAACTAAATTGGATAGTAAAGTCATTAGTTTGGCTAGTAAACTGGTAGTTTTGGATAGTAAATCTCTAATTTTGGATATAGAAATCTTATACATTGACACTCTATTTGCCAGCGTGATAAAATCACTAACGTACTAATTAATGAATTTACATGTAATGCGTCAATTTCATATAGTTACTGCTCTTATCGAGAGAGGTGGAGGGATGTGCCCGATGAAGCCCGGCAACCGGCAAGGTTCTTCCTTGAAAAGGTGCCAATTCACAAAAAGCCTTGTGCTTTGGGAGATGAGAGAAAGGTCTCGTTTCATCTGCCTTTCTGCTCACGCGGAAGGGCTTTTTTGTTGAATAGGAGTTCATAGTTTTATTGGATAGAGGTGAGTACAGATGATAACACTTTCAAAAGTGAGTAAAATATTCCGCGCATCAGGTGAAGCCATTCAAGCGGTCGATGACGTCAACTTGTCGATCAACCAGGGCGAAATTTTTGGGGTCATAGGATACAGCGGTGCCGGGAAAAGTACGCTTATCCGAATGCTTAACGGCTTGGAAACCCCAACGGAAGGTTCTGTAGTTGTAGCTGAACATAATATTTCCAAAATAAAAGGGGCAATGCTTCGAAAAGCACGCCAGGAAATTTCGATGATTTTCCAGCATTTCAATTTGCTCTGGTCCCGGACGGTACATGAAAATATTTCATTTCCGTTAGAAATTGCCGGAATGCCTAAAAACGAACGTGATGCCCGCGTAAAAGAGCTTATTAATCTCGTCGGCCTTGAAGGAAGAGGCAATGCGTATCCTTCCCAGCTGAGCGGCGGCCAAAAGCAAAGAGTAGGCATAGCGAGAGCCCTTGCAAATGACCCTAAAGTACTACTCTGCGATGAAGCGACATCGGCTTTGGACCCGCAAACTACCGATTCCATATTGGAGCTGCTTGTCGATATAAACAAACGGCTTGGGCTTACGATTGTCCTGATCACTCATGAAATGCATGTCATCCGGAAAATCTGCCATCGTGTCGCAGTAATGGAGAGCGGCCGCATTGTAGAACTCGGGCCAGTATTGGATGTATTCAGAAATCCTGCCCAACAAATTACGAAACGATTTGTAAGGCAGGTCACCGAGCCGGAAGCAACGAAGGAAGCGATCGTCCATTTAGCTGAGCGCTATCCGGAAGGGAAAGTCATTCAATTAACATTTGTTGGGGAAAGTACTGAAAATCCGCTGATAGCCAATTTGATTCGTAACTTTGACCTGGATGTTAACATTGTCCAGGGGAAAATATCACAAACGCAAAATGGATCATACGGGACATTATACATTCATATAGACGGAAAGAATGACGAAATCACCCGCGCGCTGGAATATATCGAGAAACAGCAGGTAGGCGTGGAGGTGATTGACAATGAATGAGGGATTGTTTCCAAACATCGATTGGCAAGATATTATCGAAGCGACCAATGAAACGCTTTATATGACGGGGATTTCAGTTGTAGCTACATTTGTCCTCGGGATTTTGCTAGGATTGGTCTTGTTTTTGACCTCAAAGGATAATGTCTGGGAAAACCGTACTATTAACTTCATCATTAGTGCCTTCGTGAATATTTTCAGATCGATTCCTTTCATTATATTAATCGTGCTGCTCATTCCCTTTACGAAAGCGATCGTCCATACAATGATTGGGGAGAATGCGGCATTGCCCGCGCTCATCATCGGGGCTGCACCATTTTACGCACGTCTAGTGGAAATTGGCCTTCGTGAAATCGACAAGGGAGTAATCGAGGCTGCAAAGTCGATGGGTGCCCGGACAGGGACGATCATCTGGAAAGTACTGTTGCCTGAATCGATGCCGGCACTCGTATCTGGAATTACCGTAACAGCGATAGCCCTCGTAGGTTATACAGCGATGGCTGGTGTAATCGGCGCAGGCGGCCTTGGCAACCTTGCCTACCTTGATGGCTACCAGCGAAACCATAATGATGTGACCTTAGTTGCAACCATTATCATTTTAATTATCGTCTTTATCCTTCAATTTATTGGAGACTTTGTTACTTCTAAGCTGGACAAAAGATAAAAAATCAGGAGATGAAAAAAATGAAGAAACTTGTAAGCTTTGCATTACTTTTAGTAGTATCGATTGTGCTTGCTGCATGCGGCACAGACAACTCCAATTCCAATGGCGCTGGAGACAAAGAGGAACCAAAGAAATTGGTCATCGGTGCCTCTAACGTGCCGCACGCTGAAATTCTTGAAGAAGCCCTTCCTTTGCTTGAGAAAAAAGGGATTGAACTCGAAATCAAGCCGTTCCAGGACTATGTATTGCCAAATAAGGCTTTGGATGAAAAAGAACTGGACGCTAACTACTTCCAGCACATCCCTTATCTAGAATCCCAAAAGAAAGAACATGGCTATGACTTTGTAAATGCTGGCGGCATTCATATCGAACCAATCGGAATCTACTCTAAAAAGCACAAAAAGTTAGAAGAACTTCCAAAAGGTGCTACCATCATCATGAGCAGCTCCGTGGCTGACCATGGCCGTGCTCTATCCATGCTCGAAGCTAATGGATTGATTACGCTAAAAGAAGGCATTGATAAAACAACTGCGACTGTAAAGGATGTTGCAGAAAATAAAAAAAATCTCAAGTTCAAGACAGATATCGAGGCTTCTTTATTAACTCAGGTATATGAAAACAATGAAGGCGATGCAGTCCTGATCAACTCCAATTATGCAATCGATGCTGGCTTAAATCCGGTTAAAGATTCGATTGCTATTGAAGATTCAAACTCACCATACGTCAACGTGATTGCAGTCAGAAAAGGTGATGAAAATAAAGAAGAAATCAAAGCACTTGTAGAAACTTTGCGCTCTAAAGAAATCCAAGATTTCATCAAAAAAGAATATAAAGGTGCGGTAGTGCCTGTAAGTGAATAATAAAAAAACAAATCAAAAAAGGCCTGCGTTATTAGTTAAGCAGTTCCGTTTTTGCGGAGTAACATCGTAAATACCATTCTAATTATCAGACCAAATCGCTTATTGATTTGGTCTTTTCTAATCCCTGTTATATCAAAGATTATTTCACTTTTGGCATTTAAAACAGCATAGTAAATAGCGCACCAAATAATTGTGTGACAATAACTATTGTCATCTTGCTCTTTAGGGTTGATTGTTAATTGCTTTGTTAATTAGACCTTCAATTCAAAAGGATAAAAGGAAAATTGTAATTATATGTAGAAAAGGTATAGATTGTGAAGAGCTGTGCTTAAACTAATACGAACGGTTAGTTTAGTTTAATGAGAAATTTGATTTTTATGGTAAAATAGTTAAAAAGGAGAAGAGAATTAAAGAAACCTTTTATATCAAACTAAATGTTTATTTACTACTTACAATCATACCGTCATCCGCTCTTGGATATTATTTTGCCGTACAGAACGAATCATTGTTTATCTTGGAAATATTTTTATGTCTTATAACTTTATTGATTTTAACACCATATTCTGGCGTATCAGTCAAAGTGAAATTGATTTTATCATATGGGCCATCATGATGCCCTGCATAGTTTAAAGCACTTGCATGAACTATATGCCTTTGCGTATCGCCCTCTATACTTTCGATTTTATCTATCCTTGGACACAGGATGAAATCTGAGTAGGTTTTATCCAGATAGGAAAAATAACGTTTATATAAAGTTTCTTCAAGCAACTCTTTGATATGCGATTTTCACTATGAATTAAAGTGAAATTTGATATGTCTTTTAATGTTTTCTCCACATTATCGGAACTACTTAGTTATTAATGCAGGACTTTTTTTGTGGAATTAGAAAATAACTTTTCAATTCTTTTTCAAAAAAGGAACCTGCTATAATTCGGTATAGAACTTATCCAGCAGCTTATACTACTGAGGAATAAAATCGGAGGAGTTGAATGGAATGGAAAATGAACCGAGAAATGCAACGGAAGCCGCTATCCAGGATTATAAACAGGGGCTTGGAGTCTTTATGCAGAAAATGCCCGATCTGGCCCAGCATTATAATGCCTTTACAGAAGCCTGCTTTAGAGAAGGTGCGTTAGGGCAAAAAGAAAAACAGCTTATCGCACTGGGCATCAGCCTCTACACTCAGGATGAATACTGTATTCTTTATCACGTGAAGGGCTGTCTTGATAACGGGGCGAGCGAGGAAGAAGTCATGGAAGCGATGGGGGTATCTGCAGCTTTTGGCGGGGGAGCCGTCATTAGCCAGGCTGTCACGCTCGTCCAGGATGCCATGCAGGAACTAAAAGAGTTTCATTAAGAAGAAAACCTGAACTGAACGGTTGTAGTCGGCCTTCCTTGTGAGTTTCCTAAAAACCGGACAAAAAAGGTATTGGCAGTTATCTGGAGGAATTGTAAACCTTTATCCATTGAGAGCTGCTTTAAGAGAGTATATCAGGTTTATTCACTAATTATCAGGGTAAATGAGTTTTGAACGTTAAAGTAGTTCAGTGCTAGAATAGAAAAGAAAAGAAAAGAAACTGAAAGGATTGATTCATTATCAACTCTCTAGATTTAAACGTTACAAGCGAAATGGAAAAGGCAATGCAACAGTCACATGGTATTGGCTATAGTGAGTACAGCAGAAAGTTAGATGTCCGGATCCAGGTGGAAAAACGAAGACAAAGAGAGTATGAACAATGCAATCAGATCGTTAATGATCTTCAGCGCAAACTGCATTTATAGGATCACCTAATGAAAGAACTCAGGGGGGCGGGCTTATACAGCTCCATGTAAATGGTAAAGTGAGAGAAGTTTCTGAAGTGCAATCTGCTTGAAAACTTTTTACACTTTACCGTTGATCATGGGTCTATAGGCAGGCTCTTTTTTGTTTTTTAGATTATTTGATATATGATAGGAAAAAGGGATTTTTCAGAATGAGGATACGTGTAATTACAAAACCTAATTACCACTATGCTCAGGAGGGTCGATCCAGTTTTTATTAGTTGCTTACACTTTCTATTTGTTATAAGATTGTAATGAGAATAAAGTGAGAATACATGTAAACAGGAGAGATTGACGGAAAACAATATGGTTTTCCATGCTATAAATTAGGATTTATTCCACGGAGGTATTAATATGGCAGGTTCTACACTAACAATCAAAGATCTTCATGTATCAATTGAAGGAAAAGAAATCTTAAAAGGAGTGAATCTTGAAGTTAAGGGCGGAGAAATCCACGCACTCATGGGACCGAATGGAACAGGTAAATCTACTTTATCTTCGGCGATTATGGGTCATCCAAAATATAAAGTGACTAGCGGAACCATCACATTTGATGGTGAGGACGTTCTTGAAATGGAAGTTGATGAGCGGGCGCGTGTCGGTCTTTTCCTTGCTATGCAGTATCCTAGTGAAATCAACGGTGTGACAAATGCCGATTTTCTTCGTTCAGCTATTAATAGCCGGCGTGAAGAAGGCGAGGAGATTTCTTTAATGAAATTTATCCGCCAAATGGATAAAAAGATGGAGTTACTTGAAATGGACGAAGACATGGCGCAACGCTATCTTAATGAAGGGTTCTCAGGCGGGGAAAAGAAGCGCAATGAGATTCTCCAGCTTATGATGATTGAGCCGAAAATCGCCATTCTTGATGAAATCGATTCCGGATTGGATATCGACGCACTTAAAGTCGTTTCAAAAGGCATCAATGAAATGAGGAGTGAAGAGTTTGGATGCTTAATCATCACTCACTATCAGCGCCTTTTAAATTACATTTCTCCTGACTACGTTCACGTTATGATGCAAGGCCGCGTCGTAAAATCCGGCGGACCTGAGCTTGCACAGCGTCTGGAAGCAGAAGGATACGATTGGATTAAACAAGAATTAGGGATTGAAGACGAAACAGTTGGCCAAGAAGCGTAAGTAGGAGGATTTGCAATGACTACAGAAACAAAACTACCTGTTGAAAAGGAGAATATCCGCTCCTATTCACAACAAAATAATGAACCATCCTGGCTTTCGGAGCTTCGGGTTGAAGCGTTAGCTGAATTTGAAAACCTGCCGATGCCGAAGCCAGATAAAACAAAGATTGATAAGTGGAACTTTACTTCTTTTAAATCTCATACTGTCGAAAGTGAAGCATTCACTTCTTTAGAAGAGCTTCCTGAAGAAGTAAAAACGCTCATCCATATAGAAGAAGCCAATAATCTGTACATCCAACGTAATAATACGGCTGCTTTCGCGATCCTGGATGAAGAATTGAAAAACCAGGGCGTTATCTTCACTGATATTGTAACGGCAGCCCGTGAACATGGTGATTTGGTTCAAAAGTATTTCATGAAGGACGGTGTGAAGGTAAATGAACATCGCCTCACAGCACTTCATGCTGCTTTACTGAATGGCGGAGCATTCCTTTATGTACCAAAAAATGTAGAAATTAAAGAGCCAGTCCAAGCTGTCTTTATTGTAGATAATGCGGATACTGCGCTGTTTAACCATGTTCTTGTTGTTGCCGAAGCGAATAGTTCTGTGACATACGTAGAGAATTACATTTCCACTGTAGAAGCAGAAAATGGTGTCGCAAATATCATCACGGAAGTATTTGCAGGTGACAATGCAAAGGTTGAATACGGTGCGGTTGATACCTTATCCAAAGGCATTACCACTTATGTGAACCGCCGCGGTGTTGCAGGGCGTGACGCCCGGATTGAATGGGCGCTTGGCCTGATGAATGACGGCAATACCATCTCAGATAATACAACATATCTTATGGGAGATGGTTCTTACGGTGACACCAAAACGGTAGTCGTCGGCCGCGGGGAGCAAAAGCAAAACTTCACGACACAGATTATTCACCATGGCAAACGTTCAGAAGGATTTATCCTGAAGCATGGAGTCATGAAAGATAGCGCCTCTTCTATTTTTAACGGTATCGGCAAAATCGAGCATGGCGCTACGAAAGCAAATGCTGAGCAGGAATCCCGTGTTCTTATGTTGAGTGAAAAAGCCCGCGGAGATGCCAACCCAGCCCTGCTTATCGATGAGGATGATGTTACTGCAGGACATGCTGCCTCTGTTGGACGGGTCGATCCGGTTCAGCTTTATTATTTAATGAGCCGCGGGATTACAAAACAAGAGGCAGAAAGACTTGTCATTCACGGTTTCCTTGCGCCGGTTGTTAATCAGCTTCCTATCGAGGGAGTAAGAAAACAGCTGACTGAGGTAATTGAAAGGAAAGTTAAATAATGAACCCATACGGAATTCGTAAGCTTTTCCCAATACTAGATCAGGAAGTGAACGGTCAGCCACTGGTTTATCTGGATAGTGCTGCAACATCGCAAAAGCCCGTTTCAGTTATTAAAGCAGTTGAGGAATATTACAGAGGTTATAACTCAAATGTGCACCGCGGCGTGCATACACTTGGAACGAAAGCAACGGATGCGTATGAAGGGGCACGCGAAAAGGTTCGGAAATTCATTAATGCAGGCTCTGCAGAAGAGATTATTTTTACAAGAGGAACGACAACATCCCTTAATACTGTAGCGAGAAGCTATGGGGGTGCTAATTTATCAGAAGGAGATGAAATCGTTATCTCCTACATGGAGCACCACAGTAACATTATTCCATGGCAGCAGATTGCCAGGGAAACAGGTGCCTCCTTGAAGTATGTACCGCTTCAGAAGGATGGAACCATCTCGCTTGATGATATGCGGGAAACGGTAACTGAACGTACAAGAATTGTTTCGATCATGCAAGTTTCTAATGTCCTTGGTGTAATTAACCCAGTTAAGGAAATTGCCGGAATAGCCCATGAAAATGGAGCAGTGATGGTGGTAGACGGGGCACAAAGTGCACCTCACCTCAAAGTCGATGTTCGTGAATTGGATTGTGATTTCTTTGCTTTTTCCGGCCATAAAATGGTCGGGCCGACAGGTATCGGCGTACTTTATGGAAAGAAAGAACACCTGGAGAAGATGGAGCCGATTGAATTCGGCGGCGAGATGATCGATTTTGTAGGCTTGTATGAATCGACCTGGAAGGAACTTCCATGGAAATTCGAGGGTGGTACCCCGATTATTGCAGGAGCAATTGGACTAGGAGCCGCAATTGACTTTTTGGAAGAAGTGGGGCTGGATAATATTGAAGCCCATGAGCATAAACTAGCAGCATACGCACTGGAAAAAATGTCTGCGGTCGAAGGCATCACGATTTATGGAACGAAGGATGCCAGCAAGCGTGCCGGTGTTGTCACTTTCAATATTGAGGATGTCCATCCTCATGATGTTGCTACTGTATTGGATGCAGAGGGCATTGCAGTCCGTGCGGGCCACCACTGTGCACAGCCGCTCATGAAATGGCTTGATGTTTCGGCCACTGCCAGAGCGAGCTTCTACCTCTATAACACGGAAGAAGACATTGATAAGCTTGTAGCAGGGCTTGTCAAAACAAAGGAGTATTTCAGCAATGTCTTTTAATAACCTAGATGCACTATACCGTCAAGTCATCATGGACCATTATAAGAATCCCCGCAACAAGGGTGCACTGGAAAATGGAAACCTTGTAGTCGATATGAACAATCCGACGTGCGGTGATAGGATCCGGTTAACGATGCAAGTAGAAGACGGGAAAGTGACCGACACCAAATTTGATGGCGAAGGATGTTCTATCTCCATGAGTTCAGCGTCGATGATGACCCAGGCCATCAAAGGAAAAGATGTTGAAACAGCCATGAAGCTTTCCACAACTTTTTCTGATATGATTCAAGGTAAAGAATATGATGACAACGGTTTGGACCTTGGTGATATTGAAGCTCTTCAAGGGGTTTCAAAGTTCCCTGCCCGCATTAAATGTGCGACCCTGTCCTGGAAGGCAATGGAAAAGGGCTTGCAGGAACAATAAAAACAGCAGCTCAGCAGTTTTTCGATTACCTGCGGCTGCCTGAAATGGAGGAAAAGAGCTATGGCAAAGAAAATGCCTGAAATCGGTGATTATAAATATGGCTTTGCAGATAGAGACGTATCCATTTTTCGGTCAAAACGAGGTTTAACAAAAGAAATCGTCGAAGAAATCTCGCGTATGAAAGACGAGCCGCAATGGATGCTTGATTTCCGCTTGAAATCATTGGCGCATTTCTACAAGATGCCAATGCCTCAATGGGGCGGAGATTTGGCCAGCTTAAACTTTGACGAAATCACATATTATGTGAAGCCTTCTGAGAAGTCGGAAAAGTCATGGGATGAAGTTCCAGAAGAAATTAAACAAACATTTGATAAGCTTGGGATTCCAGAGGCTGAGCAAAAGTACCTTGCCGGGGTATCGGCCCAGTATGAATCCGAAGTTGTTTATCATAATATGAAGGAAGACCTTGAAGAAATGGGTATCGTTTTTAAGGATACCGATTCAGCGCTTAAGGAAAATGAAGATCTTTTCCGTGAACATTTCGGGAAAACGATTCCTCCTACAGATAATAAATTTGCTGCATTGAACTCGGCGGTGTGGTCCGGTGGATCTTTCATTTACGTACCAAAAGGCATAAAGGTTGATACACCGCTGCAAGCTTACTTCCGTATCAACTCAGAAAATATGGGCCAGTTTGAGCGTACGCTGATTATTGTCGATGAAGGTGCTCACGTTCATTATGTCGAGGGTTGTACTGCACCGGTATATACAACAAATTCACTTCACAGTGCAGTTGTTGAAATCATCGTCAAAAAAGACGCTTACTGCCGTTACACAACGATTCAAAACTGGGCTAACAATGTATTCAATCTTGTAACAAAGCGTGCCGTTTGTGATGCAAACGCTACAATGGAATGGATTGATGGAAATATCGGCTCCAAGCTGACTATGAAATATCCAGCTGTTATTCTGAAGGGCGAGGGCGCGCGCGGTATGACATTATCGATCGCAATTGCCGGAAAAGGACAGCATCAGGACGCAGGAGCGAAAATGACACACCTTGCACCGAACACATCTTCAACGATCGTGTCTAAATCCATTTCTAAGCACGGCGGTAAAGTAACATATCGCGGTATTGTTCACTTCGGCCGCAAAGCAGATGGTGCACGGTCTAATATTGAGTGCGACACATTAATCATGGATAATCAGTCAACTTCTGATACCATCCCTTACAATGAAATCTTGAACGATAACATTTCACTGGAGCATGAAGCAAAGGTATCCAAGGTATCCGAGGAGCAGCTATTCTACCTCATGAGCCGTGGTATTTCTGAGCAAGAAGCCACTGAAATGATCGTAATGGGCTTCATTGAGCCATTTACTAAAGAACTTCCAATGGAATATGCGGTGGAAATGAACCGTTTGATCAAATTCGAAATGGAAGGCTCTATCGGTTAATATGAAATCACTAAACTACCCGCTGAGGGCTATTCAGCGGGTTTTTACGTTGGAACGCGCTCTTAATCAAACGTTTGATTAAGAAGACTTTTAAGCGGGTAAATGTATACCAACAGTATGTAAAAGCAGATTGTTGTTTTCCTTATGCTAGAATGGTTATATATTTTTCGAAAGTAGATGTGATAAAAGATGATATATATTGGGGTTACAGGATGGGGTGACCATGATCGTTTGTATCCAGGGAAAATCTCACCACGGGATAAATTAAAGGAATACGCTGCCCATTTTCCGACAGTGGAGGTGGATGCTTCGTTCTATGCGGTGCAGTCAAAACGGAATACAGAAAAATGGGTTTCTGAGACACCATCCTCGTTTCAGTTTATCGTCAAGGCCTATCAAGGAATGACAGGGCATCAACGGGGCGAATCCCCTTATGAAAGTAAAAAGGAAATGTTTGCGGCGTTTGATGATTCTCTCCAAGCTTTTAGAGAAACCAACAAGCTATCCATGGTGCTCTTTCAATTTCCACCATGGTTTAATTGCAAAAAGGAAAATGTTGATTACTTACGCTGGTGTAAGCAGGAAATGGGCGATACACCTGTTGCGCTTGAATTCAGGAACCAGACCTGGTATGAATCCAGATATTATGATCAAACGCTGGCATTTATCGAAGAGGAGGGATGGATCCATACAGTCTGTGACGAACCGCAGGCAGGGGAGGGATCTATCCCGATTGTCCTTAAAGCTACTGATCTTGATAAAGCATTAGTCCGCTTTCATGGACGAAACGTGCATGGATGGAAAAAGCAGTCTGGGGGAAATTGGCGGGAAGTTCGCTATTTGTACCGTTATAATCAGCAGGAACTGGAGGAATGGGCTGAAAAGCTGCATATACTTGAAAAGCAATCAAAAAATATATATGTCCTCTTCAACAATAATTCCGGAGGGGATGCTGCTGATAATGCTAAACAAATGATTGATCTTCTTAGTATAAAATACGAAGGGCTTGCTCCAAGGCAGCTCGATTTATTTTAATTCGAAAAGGTCGGATAGAAGGAGTTAAGATGTCAGAAATTATTCATTTATATCATACGAATGACCTTCACAGCCATTTTGAAAATTGGCCGCGGATAAAGGATTTTCTTAACCAGAGATGCGAGTTGCATAAAGAAGTAGGAGAAGAGGCTATAACTCTTGATATTGGCGACCATGTCGACCGCTGGCATCCCTATACGGAAGGAACTCTCGGTAAAGGGAATGTTACACTCCTTAATGAGGCCGGGTTTCAATATGTGACGATCGGAAATAATGAAGGGATTACCCTGCCTCATGAAGCGTTGGATTCTTTATATAAAGAAGCTGATTTTAAAGTTCTTGCCGCGAATATTTTCCAAAGTGACCGACAAAGGCCGGCATGGGCGCTGCCTTATGCGATACATACCACAGAAAAAGGCACCAGGATAGGCATGATTGGCTTAACAGCATACTTTCAGAGCTTTTACACTGCCCTTGGCTGGAAGCTTTCAGATCCATTTCAGGAGTTGTACAAACAGTTGGATATATTGAAGGAACAGAGTGATATCATTGTCATCCTCTCTCATCTCGGTCTATATGAGGATGAAAGAATGGCTGGTGAGTTCCCGGAAATTGACATTATCCTTGGGGCCCATACTCATCATATTTTGCATCAGGGAAAAGTCGTGAATAACACGCTGCTTTGTGCAGGTGGGAAATTTGGCATGTATGTCGGCCATGTAGAAATCGACTTAGATGACACAAGGAAAGTAGTCCGAAAAGAGGCTGCCTTGTACGATACAAATGACTTAAAGGAGCTTCCGAATGAAAGTGAATGGATTGACAGTATTTATAATAAAGGCAGGGAGTATCTGCAGCAAAAATGTGTTGTGCTTCCGAAGGATCTCGATTGTGAATGGTTTGAAGCTTCGGAGCTTCCAAGAATTTTATGCGAGGCGTTAAGGGAATGGAGTAATGCAGATTGCGCCTTTTTGAATGCTGGTCTCCTTTTGCAAGGACTGCAAGCCGGGGAAGTCACAATCGGGGACATCCATCGTATCCTTCCCCACCCCATCAATCCCTGCGTGGTTGAGCTAAACGGCAGTGAATTAAAAGAGATCCTGATACAATCCCTTAATCAGGAATGGCCGCATATTCAGATGAAGGGTTTTGGATTCCGGGGCAAGATTATGGGGATCATCGTCCATGACCGTGTTGATTTTATCAAGGGAAAGAATGATGTTATCCAAAAAGTACTGGTGGACGGCAGAGAGCTGATTGCTGAAAACCGTTATAAACTTGCGCTTCCTGATATGTTTACTTTCGGGCACTTTTTCCCGCAAATTCAGCGTTCTAAAGATAAGCAATATCTGATGCCGGAATTTTTACGAGATGTGATGGTTTGGAAACTAAGAGGAATGTTTTCTTAAAAAGAATAACACGCTTCCCTGCTTTGATTCATAAAGTATGAATAAACAGGGAAGGAGCGGTTGAAATGATAAACGTCACCCCCATCATATTAGACGGTAAGACATTTTTGGGCATTTCCGTTGCATTGCCAAAAACAAACTTGCTGGCAATCACGTCTGAAAAGGGATATATCATGTGCGGTGCATTGGATGTCGGCCTTCTGAATGAGAGACTAAAGGACCGCAACATTATTGCCGGCAGAGCAGTTGGTGTTAAAACGATTGACGAATTGCTGAATGCTCCATTGGAATCGGTCACACTGGCAGCGGAACAAGCAGGAGTTGCCAAAGGGATGATTGGGAAGGATGCCTTATTAAAAATGTACTAAGATTAGATTAGAAATGGAACATCATGGTTTGTAAGTAATAGGATCGGATTTGAAGTACAAACTAACAATCAGCAGTGAATTTAGCGTTTAATATTAGTACCCAATTCACAGGCTAATCATCAAACAATATTAATATAGAAAATGCTGGGAGCTTTTAGTGCTTTGAGCATCTCATTATAGCTTGATTTATACAATAGTAGTTTATGAAGGACTTATCCCCCCTTTATTTCATGGGATTTGTCTTTCATAACTCCTATGAAGGACTTTACATCCTCCTAAATCGTGGATTTTGTCCTTCATAACCCCTATGAAGGACGTTACACTCCCTTAAATCGTGGATTTTGTCCTTCATAACTCCTATGAAGGACTTTGCATCCTCCTAAATCGTGGATTTTGTCCTTCATAACCCCTATGAAGAACGTTACACTCCCTTAAATCGTGGATTTTGTCCTTCATAACTCCTATGAAGGACTTTACATCCTCCTAAATCGTGGATTTTGTCCTTCATAACCCCTATGAAGGACGTTACACTCCCTTAAATCGTGGATTTTGTCCTTCATAACCCCTATGAAGGACGTTACACTCCCTTAAATCGTGGATTTTTTCCTTCATAACTCCTATGAAGGACGTTACACTCCCTTAAATCGTGGATTTTGTCCTTCATAACCCCTATGAAGGACGTTACACTCCCTTGAATCGTGGATTTTGTCCTTCATAACCCCTATGAAGGACGTTACACTCCCCTAAACCGTGGAGTTTTGTCCTTCATAACCCTATCGTCAAATTAGTTAAACAGTTTCATTCCCCAGCTCTTATTTCTGGTTTTCAAAACATAAAGTGACATTTTATTCAGTGTAGATTTTAACATCCTTTTTAATTGTGTGACACCAGTTAAGCCGGTGTTAAATGATTGGCTTGATTATAAGGATAATTTCCTTTCTAAAAGAAACCCTTGATATTCCTGGAAATCATCCGATAAAGGTAATAAAGGTTTTTATTGCTTGCGGGCAAATTATAATAATTTTTATTAAAAAACCCAGAGAAGTTCATTAAAGGCAAATAGGAGAATGATCATGAGATTATTACCTACAGATTCCCTGATTCCTGGTGTGAGGCTTGGAAAAAGCATAAAAAATGAACGAGGGCACATCCTTTTATATGAAGGGGTTAAATTAAGCGAGAGAATGATTCTACGCTTGAAAGAGCTTAATATCCCGTTTGTTTATATACATGACCCAAAAACCAAACACATTAACCCGGGGAAAAGTATATCGGAACGTTTAAGGAAAGAAGCCATCAAGACGATTGAAGATACGTTCAGTGACCTGCAAAACAAGGATTTCTTATCCAATTCGTTGGTCATTGAAAAAGCATCAAGGCGTTTTACAGGATTAATTCGAGATATTTTGATTGAAATACGTGGAAACCAGGAACTGTTGACTTTGCTCGCAGACATTTATACATATGATAATTACATTTTTACCCATTCATTCAATGTTACGCTTTATTCTCTTGCGATTGGCACAGAACTAAAGCTGAAACCCAAGCAGATGGAGACACTAGGACTGGGGGCGATTCTGCATGATGTCGGAAAAATACTTGTTCCCGTTGACATCTTAATGAAACCAGGGAAACTGACCGAAGAAGAGTTTACGGAAATTAAAAAGCATTCAGAGACCGGTTTTCAAATCATTAGAAACGTGCATACAGTACCGCTCCTCGTTGCACACTGTGCTTATCAGCACCATGAAAGGTTGGATGGTTCGGGCTATCCACGCGGCCTTGCCGGGGATGATATCCATTACTTTGGTAAAATCATTGCCGTGGCCGATGTCTTTGATGCCGTTACATCGAATCGGGTATACAGATCTGCGCTGCTTCCTCATGAAGGGCTTGAAATCCTGTACGCTGGCTCAGGGATACAGTTTGACCGAAAAGTAGTGGAAGCTTTCAGACGGGCTGTAGCCATTTACCCAAATGGACTGGGCGTGAAGTTAAACGACGGCCGCAAAGGAATCGTATCGCGCCAGAACCGCGGGTGCAGTGATAGGCCGGTTATTGAGATACTTGAAGAAAATGGGCAGCCAATTGCCGATACATATGAGGTAGATTTAGAAATATATACTCATTTGCTGATTGCCGACTGTGACACTGCCAACAGCAAAATTAACCAGTAAGGCTGTCAAAATTAATGAATGATATCCTCCCATACAAGCATAGATATAGCATGTAAGGGGGGATTTTCTTTGGCTTTCAAACGCAGGCAGAAAGGTCCTTTGCCGCTGCGATATGTATTTTTGCTGACATTCGTTTTCTTTGTTTTTTCAACAGCCGGCGGATTATTCTTTATTAATAAAGGAATCGAGCCGGCGTTAATGAGCTTTGCCGAGGCCCAATCAAGAAAGCTGGCGATTTATGTTATAAATAAAGCAATTAATCAGAAAATCGTGGAAGAAACGGATACAAACGCAATCATTCAAGAAATTCCAACTCAAAATAAAAATGCAGCACCATCATATAGTTGGAACACAGCACTAATCAATCGTATCCAGGGAGAGACACAAAATCTGATCTTAATGAATCTAAAAGAAGCGGAAAAAGGAAACTTTACTGGAATGGAGTCATTGACTGGTATAGACGTCGAGATGGATGAGAAGGCTGAGTCATCCGGGTTAGTCTTTAATGTTCCGCTCGGTCAGGCCACCAATATGGCCTTATTGGGAAATCTTGGACCAAAAATACCGGTCAAATTCGAGGCGCTAGGTGATGCCAAGGCAACGATCAAATGGAATTCCGTTCCATCTGGAATCAACAATACCGTGGTTGACTTCTATATTCATGTTAAAGTAAATGTCCAGATAATCATCCCATTTGCCACAGAGGTGACAACAGTTGAGCATGATATCCCTTTAGGATGGGCACTAATACCTGGGGAGGTTCCACAGTACTTTAATAACGGTGGAACTTCGAATCCGGCCGTGGAACTACCGAAAACAAAAAAGTAAATATAATGAAGGACCCTGCAGTAATCAGCTGTAGGGTCTTTGGTTCCTTCATTTAATCTTTCGACTGTATGATTCATTTAAATCCTTAGCTTCGCCTTTTCGCTAAGTCCTTCCGTTCCCACACGCGTAAATGTGGTGTTGGATCAAAGCTCCACTCAATGAAGCCGTTATCTCTATACATACCATAGTGCAAATGCGGCGGAAACTTTCCTGAGGTTCCCGGAGGTCCATATCCCGAGCTGCCTACACCGCCGATTACGGTGCCTGGCTCTATGACCTGGCCAATCCGAAGATCCTTAGCAAAACCGCTTAAGTGTGCAAAATAATGGTATGTGTTATTGATATCGCGGATGCCGATTCGCCAGCCTCCATACTTATTCCAGCCTTTCATTTCGATAATCCCGTAGCAGGTTGACCTGACAGGCAATCCATAGTCGGCAAAAATATCTGTTCCTTCATGTGAACGCCTTCCGCCCCAGCCTCGGGCAAAGCCCCATGTGCTGCGGTAGCTGTAATGAGTCCTGACTGGAACTGGAAAGGCATTTTCCTGGAGGTCAATACGGCCGAACTTTTTAAAAATACTTGCGTTTCCCATGATAATTCCGACTGCCTTGTCGCGTTTATAATAATTCCATAAGGCGATTCGGAAGTTATCTTCATCTGTTCCAAAGAATAGAATATGGTTGGCAATCGTAAATAAAATATCTTCATCATTGTTCACATCTGCCTTATGATCGCCGTTTCCGTCCATGCCGAGTCCATCAAAAAAACTAATGGTTAAGGGATTGTGGTCATTTTTGTTAGGATTTAACATTCCGCTCCATCTTTCCGGTTCAATATGAATCCCTACAGCACCCTTTGCTTTTTCTAAATCTCTCCGTGAGTTTCTTAGGCTATGTTCATATTGATCAATTGCTGCCATGTAATACCACGGGATCTGCATAGCGGCCTCTATATTTTTATATAACATCATTCTTTCAGCAAGTCGATCCGAAGCAGGCTTTCCCGATTGGTCTGTGCTTGCACCCGCCTGTGTTTGAAACGACCCGCATAGGAAAAAAAACAATATGAATGAAAGGACCTTTTTAGATAACAAACTGATTCTCCTTTCTTAAAAAAAAATGACATAGCGTCTAGCGCAAGCAGCCTAGCCCCTCGAGGTCATAAGCCAATCATCTGATAGGGAGAAAATCGCTCCCCATACAGCTGCTTGTCTTACGCTTGTCGGGGCTGAACAAGGCGCTTGCGCTTTTCTCTTATAAATTTAGTTTGCTGAGTTATAATAAAAATAATGAAATCAAATAATGGTAATAAGCCATGAAACTTGTTTGTATGTATTTTATTATGATAAAGTGACTAAAGAAGAAAAATCACGCTTTCACTTGAAAATACAGAAATGGAGTGACATCTTCATGAGTACAAAAGAAGAGCATTTGCGTAAACCGGAATGGTTGAAAATAAAACTAAATACGAATGAAAATTATACAGGCTTGAAGAAAATGATGCGTGAGAAGAATTTACATACAGTGTGCGAAGAAGCAAAGTGTCCGAATATTCATGAATGCTGGGCGGTAAGGCGCACAGCTACTTTTATGATTCTCGGTGATGTCTGTACGAGAGCGTGCCGCTTCTGTGCCGTAAAAACAGGCCTTCCTACTGAATTGGATTTGGCAGAGCCGGAACGCGTGGCTGATTCTGTATTTACGATGAACCTGAAGCATGCCGTGATTACAGCTGTTGCACGTGACGACTTGAAGGACGGCGGGTCTGCTGTATTTGCTGAAACTGTTAGGGCAATCCGGAGGAAAAATCCGTTTACTTCGATTGAAGTCTTGCCTTCCGATATGGGCGGCGTCTATGAAAACCTGAAAACGCTGATGGACGCAAAGCCGGACATCCTTAACCATAATATCGAAACAGTAAGACGGTTGTCTGATCGTGTACGCGCAAGAGCAAAATACAACCGTTCCCTGGAATTACTATTGAGAGCAAAGGAAATGTATCCTGAAATCCCGACTAAATCCAGTCTGATGATCGGTCTAGGTGAAACGAAAGAAGAAATCATTGAAACAATGGTTGATCTTCGCGCAAACAAGGTAGATATCATGACAATCGGACAGTACTTGCAGCCGACCAAGAAGCACTTGAAGGTTCAGAAATATTACAGCCCTGAGGAATTTGCCGAGCTAAAGGAAATTGCCCTTTCAAAAGGCTTCAGCCACTGTGAGGCGGGCCCGATGGTTCGTTCCTCTTACCATGCAGATGAGCAGGTAAATGCTGCGGCGAAACAAATGCACCAGCAAGGGGAGAAAGTATCGGAAGCAAATTAAATTAGGCTTGATGACCAAATAAAAGAAAGTGCCGCATTCACGGCACTTTCTTTGTCTATTTCTTAACTATCGTCAAAAATTATTATATGTTGTCTAGTTCCAGCGCCTAGCCCCGACGCACATGACGTACTAGTGCTGAAGTGGCGATCTTAGTCGGCCTCGAGGTCATAAGCCATCTCCCTTCAGAAGGCAAACAGCGCCTTATGCAGGGATCTATCTACTTGCACAGGATATGCTGACGTCGACGTTCCTTTTACAAGGCGCTTGCACTTTTCTTAATGTCGGCTGATATCGTCTTTGTCCAGCTGACCATTGCGTTCGCCTATGCTTTCTCCATTGGCGTTTTCGCCATTGCTGACTTTATTACCCTGCGGAGATTTAAGCATTTGTTTTATAGTTTGATCAATCGAGTTTTCGATGCCGCGGCTGTCTGTATCCTGCGTCGCATAATTTTCAACGTTTTGTCTAAGCGACTCATTGTCACTTACATAAACGTGATAGAAACGAGGCACAACAGATAAAGCAGTCCTTTTTACCTGGTCGGCAGTCGCATTGCGGTTCTTAGAATCGGAACCGCCGTATACGATCAAGACCTCTTCATCTGTAACGAGTGTAGACACATCATCCACGTTCGGGATTTGATTGCCTAGCCGTGAAATCATATGGGCAAGTTGCTCCCTGTCAATCGTTGGCGTATCGCCGCTGTTATCATTTCTGGCGTTGGTATTATTGTTTACGCGGGTGTAACCGAAGTCCTCTGACCTATTATTCGTTCCGCGAAAATCTTCATCATAATATTGGGCTGGTGTATTGACTCTAGTTGGATTTGTCGTATCGAGCATACCCGTGCGCTGGTCATCATTGCCGTTATCTGCATTACAGCCAGTAAGAGCTATTAATGAGCCCAATCCTATTGTCATTATTGTTTTTTTCAAGTAAAGCACCCCCTCAAACACTTAGGGTGAACAATTTATCTAATTTTAGCTTAGAAATTCATGGGGAATCAGTTATAATTTAAAATAGCCGGTTTTATGTGAGGTGAAAAGATGATCAGTATCAATAACATGACATATGAAGTAGCAGAGAATTACAGGGAAGGCTTTAACGAAGAGGCTTTTCGTTCACGTTATAGCGAGATTTTAACGAAATATGACTATATAGTCGGCGATTGGGGCTACGGACAGTTAAGGCTTCGCGGTTTTTTTGACGACCAGAACCAAAAGGCTACCTTTGATACAAAAATCAGCATCCTTAGTGAATATTTATATGAATACTGCAATTTTGGCTGTCCATATTTTGTAGTCAAAAAAATAAAAAAATAACTGAAAAGGCCGGGATTCCCCGGCCTTTCGTTTTAGCTTTCATTATCTGTATTCGTGTAAGGAGGCTGCTCTTCGGAATCAGGATCGTCATGCATCGGATGGGCTCCATCATACTGACGGGGCAAGTTTTCATGCAGCGATTTATTTTCATAAGTAAAAGCGCTGTAATATCTTTGCCCTTCTTCCCATGGTGTGCTTTTATTTTCCACAGGGTCACTTTTCCCTCTTGCAGCACCGTATGATCCTTCCGGAAACTCTTCAGCCGTTAAATAATCTCTTTGCTTTTCTACATTCGCAAAGTCATGGTGTGCTTCTTCTTTATCCACAGTTACCACCCCTTATAGAATCAAACGTGAGTACTCCAAGTGTTTTTGGATGAACTCCGTTTATTAAGGGTTCCCTACTGCAAATTAAATCATGAGTTTTTAGACGACCTCGTATAAAAAGTCCCGAAGTTCCGAGGCTTCGTCCTCTGCGATTTGAAAAGCGTGTTCGATGTACCCTTCCTCCTCGAGATCATCCTGTCCGATTATCGCAAAACGGGTGCTTTGCATGTCAAGCACTAGCTTTTTACCATAAAAGCGGTCAGTGGTAATCACAGCCAGATCGAATCTTGACTGATCTCCCATAAAGCTGACAAAGCGTGTTTTCGAATCCACGATGTCGTTATATAAGAAAAAACGTTCTCCCATAGTACTATCCCCCCTTTAACAAACTGTCTATTTTTAATGATAACAAATAAAGGATTGGCACAGTAAAAGAAAATGGAATTTGAAAAGGATATTGAATATTTTTCGATTTTGCTATGGCAGCCGAAGGAATTGAGCGAGTGGGGAAAGCTATGGTATGATCAAGAAATAAGGTTGATTAGAAAGGATCTGGGAACAATGTATTTTGTGGACAGACAAAAGATTGAACAAATTTTGAATTACCTGGAGCAGCAGATCAAACGTTTTGAAAACAATTCCGCATGGGAAACTGATATTGCCGGACTTGCCCTGGAGAGAATCATCCAGACTTCGCTTGATTCCGTGCTTGATGCAGGGAACGCCGTGATTGATGGCTTTATTATGCGTGATCCCGGGAGCTTTGAAGATATTATCGATATTCTGCTTGATGAAAAAGTCATTGATGAGAATATTGCCGATCAGTTTAAACAAGTTTTGCCGCTTCGGAAAATGCTTGTTCAGGAATACATCAGCATACCCCATGACAAATTGCTGAAAATATTTACTGAAAATATCGGAGCGTTTAAAGCTTTTCCGAACCTGGTACGTGACTACTTAACAAATGCCTTAGGGCCGGTTTCGGCATTCAAGAACTAACAATCGGTGCCTGTCATCCAATTAATGCAGGATGACACGATCGATACAATATTTGCAAGTCGCAATTGCCTTAGGAGTGAGAAAGTGAAGCAATATAAAGGATATTTAATCGATTTAGATGGAACGATGTATCGTGGAACAGAAAAGATAGAAGAAGCCGGTGACTTTATTCATGAATTGATGGATAGAGGAATTCCCTATTTGTTCGTTACAAACAATTCTTCAAGAACACCCGCACAGGTTGCTGATAAGCTTCGTGGCTTTGATATCCCAGCCGAGGAAAGCCAGGTGTTTACAACAAGCATGGCTACTGCCAATTATATTGCAGAGCAAAAGAAGAATGCTTCGGTTTATGTGATTGGAGAAGAAGGGATCATCACCGCATTAGAGGAAAAAGGCATGACCTTTAATGATGAAAATCCAGAATTTGTCGTCATGGGAATTGATCGTGACATAAATTATGAAAAACTCGCGAAAGCAGCCCTTGCCGTCCGAAAAGGGGCAGCCTTTATTTCAACAAACGGGGATATTGCCCTCCCAACCGAGAGAGGATTGCTTCCGGGAAATGGTTCGTTAACTTCGGTGGTGGCTGTTTCTACACAAGTGCAGCCGATCTTTATCGGTAAACCGGAATCAATTATCGTGAAACAGGCCTTAAAAGTTCTGGGCGTGCCGAAAGAAGATACAATTATGGTCGGCGATAATTATGATACCGATATTCTTGCAGGCATCAATGCTGGAATGGATACACTGCTAGTCCATACAGGTGTTACCACGAGCGTACTGTTGCGGAATTATAAGGAACAGCCTACATATACGATTGACTCCTTAGAATTATGGAGATTTGAATAAGAAGAGAAAAGGACTGTTTTCCTGTGGAAAATGGTCATTTCTTAAAAGATAAGAAAGGATAACTTTTTGAACTTAGGCTGGTGTCTAACCTTACATCGGTCCTTGGCTAATCAATGCTCTAACTGGAGAACTATTGCTTTGTAAGCCAAGGACCGGTGACGGTTTTTTTTATTATTCCGTATGCTCTGCACGATGGGCAAGCCTGCTTGAAGCAGCTGCAGCAATCGCACCCACGATATCGTCCAAAAATGTATGAACCATTCCGGTACTTTTGTCATTTAAATATTTTAATATTCCCGGTTTCAACTTATCGATGTAGCCGTAATTTGTAAAACCGATGGAACCATATACATTCACAATGGAAAATGCCAGTATTTCATCGACTCCGTATAATCCTTCATCGACTTCGATAATCGACTGCAGCGGCTGTTCAAGCATCTTCTTTTCCGTTAGCATATCAAGCTGAATGCCTGTGAGGATTGCATTCTGGACTTCGCGCTTTGATAAGACCTTTTCAACATTTTCAATACAAGCTTCCATTTGCAAATTTTTATGGTAGCTTTTTTGAAGGTACATGACCAAATCTGCAATGTCCTGTATGGTTACCCCTCTTTCCGCTAACCATTTTCTTGCTGTCTGTTCGGTCAGATTCACGCCTTTTTCTGCCATTTTATCACCCGTTCCTGAATATTTCGATTGGTTTTAAGCTATATCCGCAAATAGTATCGTTGTGAAACTTGGTAATGAAATTTATTCAAAGAAGCATTATTCATTCAGAAATCTGTAATTTCCTCATATATATAAGAGATAGAGTGTCCTATTGTACTGACTTTAGACTGTGAAAGGCAGGTGTTTCCCCTATGATAGAAGAAATCATATACAAAAATTACGGAATCCATGTCGAGAAGGAGGAATCTCTTGGACAGTTTCCTTCTTTTCGCTCAGAGAATGTATTATATAGTATTATTCCACTTGAAAAATTGGAACAGGAAGAATTAGTGGAAAGGCAAAAAATGTCTGAGCATCTGTCGCAGCAGGGGGATCGTTATGTATCCTCCTTTGTCATGGCTAACCATCAAAGCTATATTTCTGAAGCTGACGGCCACATGTTCCTGCTGCTTGCAAACAATGTTCTGGCAGAAGGCCGGGATTTGCGGCTGGGCAGGAAGTTAGCATTATTTCATGCGCGGGCCCGTTCGATCACCTACCCAATAAAAAAATGTTCACGGCTTGGAAATTGGAAGATCCTTTGGGAGCAAAGGATCGATCAACTCGAAAAAATGTGGAAGGATAAACTCCATGCACACCCCAATAACCAATTTGAAAAACTATTTGTAGAAACTTTTCCGTATTATATGGCTCTTGGAGAAAATGCGATTCAGTATTTAGCTGATACCGAAATCGATGATAACCCAAGCGCTATGGACGCAGGAACGATATGTTATGATCGATTTGCGAACGATACATGGAGTGGGAAATACTGCATTAAAAATCCATTTGATTGGATATTTGACAATGGAAGCAGGGATATTTCCGAGTGGATTAGACAGCATTATTTTAAAAACCAACAAACGTACCAGCCAGGCCTGCAACAGTTTCTACATGACTATCAAAGCGTCCAGCCGCTTACCTCCTTTTCCTCCAGGCTGCTATATGCCCGGCTGATTTTCCCGATTCACTATTTTGAAACAATTGAAGGATATTACAGCAATCCAGCGGAAGCGAGATCCTTGCAGCTGGAGGATGAAATAACCGTTTATACCGAAAAATCGGTTTATTATGAAGAGTTTTTGCGGAGCTTTTATGATATGGCCGGCATACCGGTAAAGCAGATGAACATACCTTTATTGAGCTGGCTCTAAGGAAAGCGGCCAGTAAGTGTCTCTTCAGTGTATTCAGAATTGTTTCATCCTCAATATTACTATGTTATGATAACAAAAACAATAAGTGATATATAGGGAGGAATAATACAAGTAACAGCTTCAGAAAAAAATTAGTAAAGAAAAAATATTCTCAATCGTCATAAGCAGTTAAACGCTTCCATAAGCTTCTTTCCCTGTTCGGACTATTGAAAAAAACCAAAGTTAACATTATAATGTCTACTATGAAAAAACAAATGTTTTTACTAGGAAAACAGTAAAGAGGGGGAGCCATATGAAAGCTATCTCAATCGGATTATTGGGATTAGGTACAGTCGGATCGGGAGTAGTGAAGATCGTTGAAAGCCATCAAGACTAGCTGATGCACCAGATCGGATGTCCAGTATCCATAAAGAAAATACTTGTAAAAAATATGTCGAAAGAACGTCAAGTGCCAGTAGACGACCGTTTGCTTACAACTAACCCGAACGATATTTTTGATGACCCGGACATTGATGTGGTGATCGAAGTGATGGGCGGCATCGAAGAAACCCGAAGCTTGCTTGTAAAAGCACTAAGAAATAAGAAACACATCGTCACAGCAAATAAGGACCTGATGGCACTGCACGGTCCGGAATTATTATTAGAAGCAACAGCCAATCAATGCGATTTGTTTTACGAAGCAAGTGTGGCAGGCGGGATTCCGATTTTAAGAGGTCTGGTGGATGGTCTTGCCTCAGACCGGATTACAAAAATGATGGGAATCGTAAATGGCACAACTAACTTCATTCTAACGAAAATGAGCAAAAACGGGAGTGCCTATGAGGACGTGTTGAAGGAGGCGCAGGAACTGGGCTATGCAGAAGCTGATCCTACTTCTGACGTCAGCGGATTGGATGCGGCCCGCAAGATGGCAATATTGTCGACTTTAGGTTTTTCAATGACGATTGATTTGGATGATGTTAAGGTTCAGGGAATCACAGAAATCAGCAAGGATGATTTAGAGTATAGCCAGAAGCTTGGCTATACGATGAAATTGATTGGAATTGCATCACGCTATGGCGAGAAGGTCGAGGTAAGCGTCCAGCCAACTCTGCTTCCGGAAACCCATCCGCTTGCTTCTGTTAATGATGAATACAATGCAGTCTATGTGTACGGGGAAGCGGTGGGTGAGACGATGTTCTACGGGCCCGGAGCCGGGAGCCTGCCTACCGCTACAGCGGTCGTTTCCGATTTAGTCAACGTGTTAAAGAATATGAGACTGGGAGTGAACGGCAGGAGTGCCGTGTCACCGCAGTATCCAAAAGCGTTGAAGGGTCCCGAGGACGTGTATGCCAAGTTCTTTATCAGGCTCCATGTCAGCGATGAAGTTGGGGTACTGGCGAACATTACATCTATTTTCTCAGAGTATGGGGTAAGCTTTGATAAAATCCTTCAGCTTCCTTTGAAGCAGAAGGAATCGTCTGAAATTGTCCTTATAACGCACCGTGCTTCTCTATTTAACCTTGACCGGATTAAGCAGGAATTAAGTAATTATGAAATGATTAAAGAAATAAAAAGTGCATACCGTGTGGAAGGAGAAGAATTACTATGAGCTGGAAAGGACTTTTACAAGAATACGCATCATTCCTGCCTGTGACGGAAAAAACACCGGCACTGTCGCTGTTGGAAGGCAATACACCGCTGCTTCCATGTCGGCGTCTTTCGGAGGAATGGGAGGTCGACCTTTACGTAAAATACGAAGGAGCCAATCCGACAGGCTCTTTCAAGGACCGCGGGATGGTGATGGCTGTAGCCAAAGCGGTAGAAGAGGGAAGCGACGCCATCATTTGTGCCTCAACGGGCAACACATCAGCTGCGGCGGCAGCTTATGCTGCACGGGCCGGGTTGCGTTGTATCGTTGTCATTCCGGAAGGGAAAATTGCCATGGGCAAGCTAGCACAGGCTGTCATGTATGGTGCTGAAATCATCTCGATTGAGGGGAATTTTGATAATGCCCTGCAAATTGTCCGGAATATCAGTGAAGAAGCGCCTTTTACGCTTGTAAACTCTGTAAATCCGTATCGGATCGAAGGACAAAAAACGGCCGCGTTCGAAATCTGCGACATACTTGGCGGTGCACCGGATGTGCTTGCACTGCCGGTAGGGAATGCTGGCAATATTACAGCCTATTGGAAAGGCTTTAAAGAGTATCATGAACAAAGAAATACTGGGCTGCCGCAGATGAGGGGCTTTGAAGCGGAAGGTGCAGCGGCAATTGTTCATGATCGCATTTTCGAAAACCCGGAAACCATCGCTACTGCCATCCGGATTGGAAACCCAGCGAGCTGGAGGTTTGCAGTCGAAGCAGCATCGGAATCACAGGGCAAAATTGACGAAGTGTCAGATGAAGAGATTTTACATGCCTACCGTTTATTGGCCAGCAAAGAAGGGATCTTTGCCGAGCCGGCTTCCTGTGCATCTATTGCGGGAATTCAAAAGCAGCTAAACAGCGGTGAAATAAAAAAGGGCAGCAAGATTGTTGCCGTCCTGACAGGCAATGGATTAAAGGATCCGACAACTGCGGTGGAAACAAGCCTGATCCAGCCCGTTTTGCTGCCGATGGATGAAAGAATCATCGTGGAACACTTACAGGTCCTGGTTCAGTCATGATAAAGGAAGGTGAGATGTATTCGATCACCGTACCGGCCAGCACGGCCAATTTAGGGCCAGGCTTTGACTCGATCGGTCTGGCACTTGGACTTTATCTGAATTTGCAGGTTCAACTTGCAAAAGAGTGGGAGATCATTCCGCTTTCAAAAGAACTGGCCGTGTTTCCTTCCAATGAGGACAACTATATTATTTCAATAGCCAATAAAGTTGCAGCCTATTACGGAAAAGCACTTCAACCATGCCGCGTTTATATATCGAGTGATATTCCGCTGACGAGAGGGCTTGGCAGCAGTGCCTCGGCTATTGTGGCCGGAATAGAGCTAGCAGATGCAGCCGGGGGATTGAAATTATCGAAGGAAGAAAAAAACCGTCATGCTTCTTCTCTGGAAGGCCATCCTGACAATGCCGGTGCGTCCGTGTATGGAGGACTTGTGGTTGGCAGACATTTTGCGGATAAAACCGATGTCCTGTCTTTCCCGCTTGATGAAGTGAAGGTGGTTGCGGTCATCCCGGATTACGAACTACCGACCGAGGGTTCAAGGAATGTCCTGCCCGACCATCTTTCATTTAGCCGCGCTGTGCAGGCAGGCGCTGTCGGTAATGTAATGGTTGCAGCCTTGCTGTCAAAACAGTGGCAGCTAGCCGGTGAAATGATGAAGAATGATGAATTTCATCAGCCGTATCGGTCTCATCTCGTCCCGCATTCAGCCAAGGTTGAAGAAGTTGCCTTGAAAGCTGGCGCATTCGGGACTGCATTGAGCGGGGCAGGCCCGACGGTGGTATCCTTTGTCTTAAGGGATAAGGCAGATAGAGTAAAGAATAGCCTGGCTGAAGCATTCCCTGAATTTCTTGTTAAGGAGCTCGAAATTGATAATCAGGGAAGCAGGGTGGAACTGCTTGAAGAGAGCAATCGTAAGTCGAAAGAAATCAGTATGGGACATGAATAATAACAAAAAAGCTGACTCTTATGGTGACAGAGTCAGCTTTATTTATAAGATTAGAACACTTGTTCAACTTCTTCTATACCTGGAACTTCCTCAAGAAGAGCGCGTTCAATTCCTGCTTTTAGCGTGATCGTAGAACTCGGGCAGCTGCCGCATGCGCCAAGCAAACGAAGCTTTACAATTCCGTCATCTACATCTACAAGTTCGCAGTCACCGCCGTCACGAAGAAGAAACGGACGAAGTTTATCCAGAACTTCTTGAACTTGATCTAACATTGCCTGATCATTCATTGCAATCGACTCCTTTCCTAGTTATATTATAATGCGATAACTGAAAAAAATCCAATTCAAAATTCGTATTATACTAGATATTCCTTTAACCAATAGATAAAAGTCAGTTACAATGAAAGCAAAAGAACCGGGGGAGAAACCATGGTACAAAAAGAAATTGAAATACAAGTTTATGGAGCTGAACAAATTTGTGCAAGCTGTGTAAATCTGCCTTCATCAAAGGAAACATATGAGTGGCTTGAGGCAGCGCTTTCCAGGAAGTTCCCAGACCAACAGTTTACCGTTGCCTATATTGATATATTCAATCCCCAGGATGAGCAAAAGAAAAAGGACTTTTCCAAAAAAGTTATAGAAGAAGACCTATTCTATCCAGTAGTCGTGATTGAGGATGAAATCGTCGGGGAAGGAAACCCGCAGTTGAAGAAAATCGTAAAGGAAATGGAGAAACTGGGGTATAAAAGTGGAAGGTAAAAAAAGTTTTGAAGAGCAGGGCTCTTCAAAACTTTTTTACCCCCTGTGATACTTGTACATCCACAGTATTCCCGATTTTAATAATCGGGCCACTCTTCCGGTAATGGCGTGGTCCGCGACTAGACCGAACCCATGTTTTTTGCCGAGCGACCCTAATACACCTTTAAGCTTAATCGTTGGAAAGCTTTCTGGAAGCGGTTCATTGGCCCATTTTTTCAAAAGGACGGTCACAATCTGCTCAGCTTGGCCTTCAGCGAGCTGGGCACTTGGAGCATGGGGAAGGCTGGCGCAGTCTCCTACGACAAAGACGCTGTCGTCGGTCGGAAGAAAATGCTGCGGCGTTAAAACAGCACGGCCTTGCTTATCTTTCTCGATATCTAAATCTCTGATCACTTTATTGGGCCGGATGCCGGCAGTCCAAACAATGACGTCACTTGACACTGATTCGTCATGGTTATATAGCAGGTTTTCTTCAACTCGGGTAATGTCTGACTTGGAGACGATATCCACGTCATGCTTATGGAACCATGATTCGACATAAGTGCTTAATCGCTTCGGAAAGGCCGATAGTATATGCTCGCCGCGGTCGAATAATTTAATTTTTAAATCAGGGCGGCTTTCAATCAGTTCACTTGCCAGTTCAACACCGCTCAAGCCTGCACCGACAATCGAGACGGTTGCTCCTCCGCCAAGATTGTTCAAAGCCTGATAGGTGCGTCTTGATTTATCAATCGTCTGGATGCTATACGTAAACGTATCAGCGCCGGGAACGTTATGATACTTATCTTCACAGCCGAGGCCGATGACTAAATCATCATAGGGGACAGGCTCCTTCCCCGTTAGGATGATTTTTTTCTCCTCTAAATCGACGGTGCTGATTTCCCCGTAAACGATTTTCAAGCGCGGGTGCTCTGGAAAAGTGACCCGGATATGCTGGTCAGATATGGTTCCAGCTGCCAGAGCATAGTATTCAGTTTTTAAACAATGGTATGGGTTACGATCGACTAGTGTGATGGAAACATCGTCAGGAAGCTGTCCAGGCAGTAATTCCTCAAGGATTCTCATTCCCCCGTAACCGCCGCCAAGTATGACTAAATTCTTCATTATGAATTTCCCCTTTGTATGTTTTGCTAAAATGACTTGTTACTTCTTTCACTTACCCCATTACTAAGACACAACCGCATAAGATTAGATTCGCAAAGATCTTCAGGTGATGCCGAATTGGCTAATTGGATACAAATAATTATCTATAATGGCCCACTTTTTTAATCCATAAAAAGTATAACGAAATTGTGATCAAACCACAATAATATTATCAAAATTAAGCATTCGCAGGGGATGGAATCATTGACTGTTTCTAAGAAAAGGGGTAGGATAATCTGTTAGTGATAGAGAGGTGAGACCATGAACCCGATCATAGAGTTTTGTATTAGCAATCTTGCCAGTGGAGCCCAAAAGGCTTTGGAGCAATTAGAGCGGGATCCTAATTTCGATATTGTCGAATATGGCTGTCTTGGTTATTGTGGAAAATGCGCGGCAAGCTTATACGCCCTTGTTAACGGTGAACCGGTTACAGGGGATACTCCTGAAGAACTTGTCGAAAATATATATCAATATCTCGAAGAAAACCCAATGTTTTAGCATAGTTAATATGGTAAACTATAACCCATTATAGTGAGCATACAGAATAATTTGTACAAAAAGTATGTAAGCACGAGTGTTGGAAAGTTGAGCGCGGTAATTTTTTTGGTATATAATAATAGTCGTAAGCACCTTAAGCCGAATAACATGCTCGGTCGGGGTATAAACAAGTTTCTCGGGTCATGTGTGATCCTGTTCCTGCCAGCTCAGGGTCGGTTTGATATTTTCTCAAACACAATCAAGGGAGGTTTTTATATGAGTGAAGTGGTAAATATAACGGAAGCAGCAGCTTTTCAAATAAAAGAAATGATGAAACATAATGATGAAGAAGGATCTTTTTTAAGGGTTGCCATAAAAGGCGGGGGCTGCAGCGGCCTTTCGTATGGAATGGGTTTTGAAAAGGAATCCGGTGAACAAGATCAACTGCTTGAACAGTTTGGGATCGGGATCCTGGTAAATAAACAGGATGCCCCGATTTTAAACGGGATTAATATTGATTATAAGCAATCGATGATGGGCGGCGGATTCACCATTGACAATCCGAACGCGATTGCTTCATGTGGCTGCGGCTCGTCTTTCCGTACCGCAGTGAATGCAGGTACACCGGAGAATTGCTAAGAATTTTAATAAATGTTAAGGGTTATGAATTACAGGGTGATTTTGAGTGTACTCAAGTCTGAAAATGTATAATAACAACCCTAAAAGAGTCAAATAAAGGTTGTGAATTACATGCCTTCTCGGTAGTTAATGTTCAAAAACATAACTATTTGAGGAGGCTTTTTTATGTCTTTAAACAAGAGAGTAAAACGTTATTTAATACAAGTAAACCTTTATTGATTCTAATTGGCGTTGACATGTTCCTTACATTTAAAAACCGACCATTTTAATGAAGAAAGGTCGGTTTGTAAATGAAGTTCAATTATGATGTTTAAGAGATACCTTTAACGATTTGAGTTAACCCCTCACTACTTGGTGTAGCTGGACGCCCAAGTAGTTTTTCGAAATCATTGCTCTCGATTTCCAGTGTGCCTTCTCGAATGCCTTTCTGGATATCAACAAGCATAGGAATGAGGAAATCTGGTACGCCAGCACCTTTCATAATACCAGCATAAGTAGTGTCATCAACCTGCTGTACAGGTACTACTTTACCCAATACAGTGCCAAGAGCAGAGGCAAGTTCTTCCTGAGTCAATAACTTGCCAGAAAGCTCGTAGATTGTGTTTTCGTGCCCGTTACCAGATAGTACCGCTGCTGCAGCTTCTGCATAATCTTGTTGTAATGCCCAGCCTATCTTGCCATTTCCTGCTGATGTCACCCAAGGAGCTCCCGCTATGACTCCTTGAATACTTGAGCTTTCATTTTCCAAGTACCAATTGTTGCGTAAAAAAGAATAAGGAATGCCTGTTTTTACGATAGCGTCTTCTGTTGCCTTATGCGTGGGAGCAAGGAAGTTTTTACTTTCCTTTGCTTTCGTTATGCTAGTGTAAGCAATAAATGTAACTCCAGCACGCTCTGCCGCAGCTACCGCATTAGTATGCTGTCTAATTCTTGTTTCATTGTCTCCATCCGCAGAAATAATTAAAAGCCTGTTAATACCTGCAAAAGCAGAATCCAATGTTTCTGGACGGTCAAAATCTCCTTGGCGAACTTCTACTCCGCGAGTCCGTAATCCTTCTGCTTTCTCTGGGTTACGAACACTTACAGCCAGCTGATTTGCTGGTACAGTTTTCAATAAGGTTTCTACAACTTTCGTTCCCAATTTTCCTGTTGCTCCGGTTACTAACATTTTCATTTGTCTATTCCTCCAATTATATTTTTTTATATCTTTGAATAAAACATTCATATTTGTCCTGTATTCAAATTAAATACCTGTATTAATAATAGATACTTCCTTTTGTTTTGTCAATTAAACCTTTTTTATTTTTTGCGAATTTTAGGGTATAATACGTTGTATTCAAATTAAATACATGATTATACTGTGTAATAAATTTTATAATTAAATATAAGGTAGGTGAATGATATGTCCATCAGCAGCCGATTTACAGTTGGTATTCATATATTAGTTCTTATTGAATTAAATAAAAAAGGGATAAGCTCATCGGAATTTTTAGCAGGGAGCGTAAACACGAACCCAACCTTGATAAGAAAAATTATGGGTATGCTAAAAAAAGCAGGGTTAATCGAAGTACAACCAGGTATTGCAGGGGCAAAACTAGCCAAGGAACCATTCTTTATAACATTACTTGACGTTTATAAGGCGGTCGATGTTGTGAAGGAAAAAGAATTGTTTAGTGTGCATGAAAATCCGCATCCTGATTGCCTTGTGGGCAGGAACATTCAAGATTCTATCACTCCCGTATTGTCAGCAGCTCAATTAGCTTTGGAAAAGGTACTAGGAAATGTAACTATTAAAGATATTGTTAAGGATATTGTTGAAAAAGAGAAATGTAAAATAAAAATAAATTAATAAAATACATCCTTGATAACAGAATGTCTTTTTTCGTCGATGATGGACATTGGATTCACCATGACAACCCGAACGCAATCGCTTCATGCGGCTGTGGTTCATCATTCCGTACTGCAGTAAATGCAGGTACACCGGTGAATTGCTAAGATAAACAAAAAAGCACCTTGCGACAGGTGCTTTTTTGTTATTGATCATAAATGATTTAAAGCTTCGTCAATTGGAACATTCCCGTTCAGAATTTCAAAGATTTGATTTTGCGTCGATTCCCGGGAAAGGGATTCAGCAAGGACCACGGCGACGTCTCCTCTGGTGATTGCGCCTTTTCTATTTTCCAGTTTTGTCTGGGCGATGATTTCACCCGTCGGCTCATCATCTGTCAAAAGTCCGGGGCGGACGATGGTATAAGATAGGCCGCTGTTCAGTAAATGCTCATCTGCGTCATGCTTTGCCCGGTAATAGTGCTGCATTTCCTTAACTCCCTGTTCGGGATGGTCGGCACCCATTGAACTAAGCATGACAAAATGATTGATTCCGTGCTTTTTCGCAGTGTCAATCAGTGCGATGGCCCCGTTTCTGTCAACATCCGTTGTCTTATCCGGACCAGTCTTGGAACCGGAACCGGCAGCGAAAATGACTGCATCTATATCATTGAAAGCATGGTCAGTGTTTTTTTCGAGATCGGCTACTATCGGTTCTGCTCCAAGTTCTTTCATTGTTGCGGTTTGCTCTTCTTTTCGGATCATTGCTTTTGCGTTGTGCCCTTTTTGTGTAAGGTGCCTGATAAGAATTCTTCCCGTTTTTCCGTTTGCTCCTGCTATTAAAATGTTCAAGCTTGATCATCCTTTCACGTTACTTTACATTGCCAAAAACAGTATCAAGTTTCCTATAGTGTTTGTACCCTGTGGAATTTTTACTAAACAAAAGGCAGAAAAAAAAGACCAAAGTAAAAGCTTCTTTATAAGAGCTGACACTTTGGTCTTTTACCTTTTTCAATATGCAATTGCAGCTTCAGATGTACAGGGAACAGCGGCCAACGAGGCTGCTGCTTCTTAAAACATAGAGGTACTGTGCAATGGTTGAACACGCGCTTTCGGATCGATATACTGTTTTGCGTTATTGACAGCAGTAGGTGCTTCGCCGAAACCGGTTGCGATCAGCTTGGCTTTTCCATCGTAGGTACAAATATCGCCCGCAGCATAAATGCCTGGAATATTTGTTTCCATTTTAGAGTTAACGACAATAGAGTTCTTTTGGATGTCAAGATCCCATTCTTTAATAGGTCCAAGGGAGGAGACAAACCCATAGTTACAAATTACAGCATCGATATCAAGTACTTCTTTGTCTTCGCCATTGGTACCTTCCAGAACAACCTCTTTCACTTTATCTTCATCTCCAATAAGTTCAACAGGAACAAAAGGAGTTATAATGTCCACTTTGGAATTCTTGAGGTTTTCGACACTATGTTCATGTGCACGGAATTTATCACGGCGATGTACTATCGATACTTTCTCAGCAATTGGTTCAAGCATCAAAGCCCAGTCAACCGCCGAGTCCCCGCCGCCAAAGACGACGATCTTTTGGTTTGCGAATCGGTTTAAATCATCAATGAAGTAGTGCAGGTTCTTCCCTTCATATTGTCTTGCATTTTCCAGTTCCATGCGTCGCGGCTGGAACGCACCGTTGCCGGCAGTAATGATGATCGTTTTAGAGTAATGGATTTCTTTATCGGTAGTCAGCTTAAAAACACCATCAGCCTGTTTTTCTAATTTATCAACCGCTTGTTCAAGCGCTACGGTTGGTTCAAATTTTGCCATTTGTTCTACAAGGTTGTTCACGAGTTCCTGCGCCCTCACTTTCGGGAATCCGGCTACATCATAGATATATTTTTCCGGATAGAGTGCAGTCAATTGTCCGCCAAGTTGAGGAAGGCTTTCAATGATCTTGACCGATGCCTGTCTCATCCCGCCGTAAAAGGCTGTAAACAAACCAGTAGGGCCTCCGCCAATGATTGTTATATCATACACCTGTTCATTTTCCTTCAAATCTGATCCCCCCAATGGAATAGTAAAATCCAATAATTTATATTTTAGCATAAATTGCTTTAATCAAAAGTGAAAAGGTGAACAAAAAGTTATCAAGTTAAAAGAATCTTATGAAATATTTCCCTTATTAGGATACCTTTCAAGCCTAAACTGTGCCATAATCGAGTTACTGGTAAGATTGTTAATACAAGTTAGCAAGCACCGATTTCTACAGAATGCTGTTTCCAGCTATTTTTGTTGAAAAAAATCGATTTATTGTTGAAAAAAAAGATAAAAAGGCATACTATTTATTTAGACATTATTTTATTAAGATTTTATGACAATTTTCTAAACATTTTTTTGCATTTATACGTGAACTAATTCACAAATGGACTTTTAGCTTTTTATAATGAAGGTAGTCTAGTTGTGAAAACCTACTGTTATGGAAAGCATACTCAAGAAAACATTGTAAAGGTGGAAGTGATACCGTGAGGAAGCCGAAAATTGTAATTTTAGGAGCAGGTTACGGTGGTCTTATGACTACAGTACGTCTTCAAAAGTCTTTAGGAGTAAACGAGGCTGACGTCGTGTTAGTGAACAAGAATGGCTACCATTATGAAACAACCTGGCTGCACGAAGCCTCTGCAGGCACTTTGCAACCAGACCGGGTACGTTATGAAATCAGCAGTGTAGTTGACAAAAATAAAGTGGATTTCATTCAAGATACAGCCGTTGAGATTAAAACAGCTGAAAAGGTAGTAAAGCTTGAAAATGGTGAAGTATCCTATGACTACCTGGTTGTAGCTCTAGGGGCTGAATCTGAAACATTTGGAATTCAAGGTTTAAAAGAGCATGCATTCTCCATTTCCAATTTAAACTCCGCACGCCAAATCCGTGAGCATATTGAATATCAATTTGCCACTTATAATACGGAAGAAGAAAAGAAGGATGAACGATTATCAATTGTAGTCGGCGGAGCTGGCTTCACTGGAATTGAATTCCTTGGAGAATTAGCAAATCGCATTCCTGAGCTTTGCAAAGAATATGATGTTGATTTTCATAAAGTACGGGTCATGTGTGTGGAAGCAGCTCCAACTGTACTGCCTGGCTTCGATCCTGAGCTTGTTAATTATGCGGTTTCCTATCTTGAGAAAAAAGGCGTTGAATTCAAAATCGGTACTGCTATCAAAGGCTGCACACCTGAAGGAATCATCGTAGCAAAAGGTGAAAATGAAGTCGAAGAGATCAAGGCTGCAACGGTAATATGGGCGGCAGGTGTCCGTGGAAGCTCGATCATTGAAGCTTCAGGCATTGAAGCAATGCGCGGCCGTGTGAAAGTAAACCCTGACCTTCGTGCTCCGGACCATGATGATATTTTCATACTTGGTGACTGCTGCTTAATCATTAATGAAGAAATCAACCGTCCATATCCGCCAACTGCACAAATTGCGATGCAGGAAGGCGAAGTTTGTGCGAAGAACCTTACCGCTCTAATCCGTAATGAAGAAAAGCTGGAAGCATTCACCCCCGATATCAAAGGAACCGTATGTTCTCTTGGCGAAGATGATGCAATCGGTGTAGCATTCGGCCGGAAAATGGTCGGGAAGAAAGCTTCCTTCATGAAGAAAATGATCGATAACCGCGCTCTGTATATGATTGGCGGACCATCAATGGTTGTGAAAAAAGGGAAGTTCAATATCTTATAATAAATAATGATTGTTGCTGCCAGGGGATATTCTCTGGCGGTTTTTTACTTTAACTATTTTTACGCCATTTATTGCTTAATGAATCACATGTTACCTGTTTTTAAAACTTTCAGTATCTTTAACGTAAGGAAAGATAAAAAGAGGAAAACCGAGGTGTATGCGCTTACATAAACCATTTTCGACTATTTTGAGATTTAACATTTTCAATTATCTTTGATATATTATCAGAAAATTGAAACTTTAATAGGGAGGGTGATTTTATGCAAGTAAAACATAATGAATGCGAATATTGTTCTGGAAAAGGATATTTTCAGTTACTTCTCGGAGGGTCAGAAACTTGTTCTTGCTGTGGAGGGAGCGGGGAAAAAAAGGATAACTGACTTAACGGTATCTTGTTAATAAGTTATGGAAAGGTCTACAATATTGACGAGTCCCCCCTCATTAAGTAAACTAGAAATGACGCTTCTTGGGAGGGGCTTGTTAGAAATGCAGATGTCTATACCTATTCTAATCATATCAGTATTTTTATTTTTTATTTTGTTCTTCGGGATCGGCTTTTTGTTGAATATGCTTTTCCGATCTTCCTGGGTTATGGTCATATTTTTCCCTTTAATTGCTATTTCAATTGTTAATGAAGTGAAATTAATTGAGTATTTCAGAAATCCAGGAAACTCCTTTGGGCAGCTTGGCGGAAGGTTTGCCGCTTTGCATACTGCCGATATTACCATTTTGTTAAGCGGGCTTGCCGGTGCAATCTTAGCCGGGGTTATCATAAAAACGCTTCGGAAAAAAGGATACAGGATGTTTTGAAAAAACAGGCTGGCACACTATGTGTAGCCTGTTTTTTTGGTTTTTTATCGTTATCATGAATAAATAATCTGCTCTTCAAGGAATACTTACCTGTTTTTTGGGAAAATAATATTCAAGTGAGAGGAGTGGGAAATTTTTCAGATGAAAACAATAAAAGGCATATGTAAAAAGGTGACTATTATTTTTTTATTTATATTGGCACTCTATACTACTTTCGTTCACATTACCGGAGTAGAGGCCAGTATGCCAACATTGGAAAGTGAGTATTCTTTTAAGCAGAAAGCTAGTGAAAGTGAATTTCGTTCCACTAGTCTCGGGCTTAAGGCGTTGAATGTTGCCGATAATAATGAAATGATTTCAGCGGTCGTTGCACCAAAGACAGTAGAGGAAGCCGCTAACATTACCCAATATCCAAAGCAAAAGGTTGTCGCGACCGGTTATACGGCCGGGTATGAATCAACGGGCAAAAATCCTAATAGCCCCGCATACGGAATTACCTACTCGGGCGTAAAAGTGAAGCGGGATTTGTATTCAACTGTAGCTGCCGATTTAAGCGTATTTCCAGTTGGAACCATTCTGTTCATTCCCGAATACGGATATGGAGTCGTGGCCGATAAAGGCGGGGCCATAACAGGAAACGAATTGGACCTTTATTTTGATACCGTGGATGAGGTATATAATCTTTGGGGAAAAAAGACAGTGGAAGTATACATAGTGAAAAAAGGAAACGGTACATTATCTGAGGAAAAATTAACTGCCTTAAATGAAAAGGAAGACATGCAGGTTTTCCGCCAGCAATTTACCGGGAAAGAGAAAAAGTAATCCAGATTCATAACATAGTTCGTCAAAAATCCTTGCTCCAGTTTGGGGCAAGGATTTTTGTGCTATTTCTAGATCTTCAATGACAGATATTCCTCTGGATGAAGAATCCGGGCCAGTTTTGTTAAGCCCTCGATCAGGCGAGGGGATGGCCGGCAATACAAAGGTTCCTCCAGGATAAGGATGTTGTCGTTTTTAACGGCATCCATCGCACTCCAACCCTCGCGTTTTTTTACAAGAGCGGGCCTGACTTTTTCCTCGGGCACACCAACCCATGCCAGACAGATGAAATCAGGGTTGCGTTTAATCACCTCTTCAGGGGCGACCTGGACGCTTGCAAGCTCTATATCTTCTAAAAGATTATAAGCTCCTGCAAGGCGGCTAATTTCCGATAGCCAGTTAACGCCCCCCGGGCTGAATAGAGGTTTGGGCCACCATTCCCAATAGAGAGACGGCTTATTTGCAATCGTAGCGGAGACTTTATTAAACTGTTCGATGATGTGCAAAAACTCTTCAGCCTTTTCTGCAGCCAGTTGTGTTTCCCCGACTGCTGCTCCCACAATCCTTAAATCATCGGCTATATCCTCTAGAGACTGCGGATTCAGCACGATATGGGGAATGCTTCTTTCTTCAAGCCCCCGGACATTTTTCTCCATTCCCGGTACGCTTAAAGAGGCTAACACCAGGTCAGGCTGCAGCTCTTCAACCCGGTCTATGTCAATCGATAAATCAGGGCCGAGTCTTGGCAGTCCTGCGATCGACTCTGGCCAATCAGAATAATCATCCACCGCAATCAGCTGGTTTTCAATGCCCAGATAGGCACAAAGCTCGGTATTGCTGGGACATATAGAGATGATCTTCACATACATTCACCTAACCTTTAAAAATAAAAAAATGAAGAAAAAGTGCAATGAAAATTCCGGTCAGCCCGCCGAAGAAAACTTCAATTGGCTTATGGCCGAGCAGTTCCTTTAGTTTTCTTTGCTTTTGACTGTTTTCTTTATTTTGCCACTGTTTCGCTTCAGAAACAAATATATTGAAGTCTGCGACAAGTTTATTCAAAACCGCAGCCTGCTCTCCAGCCTGCCTTCTTACCCCTGTGGCATCGAACATCGTGATAATGGCAAAAACCAAAGCAACCGCAAATACGGGCGAGGTCATCCCTGCTTCGATGCCTACTCCCGTTGCCAGTGCGGTAACTGCTGCTGAATGGGAGCTCGGCATTCCTCCTGTTGAAGTGAGCAGTGACCAATCCAGCTTTTTCAGGGCAATATATTGAATCGGCACCTTAACAAATTGAGCGAAAAAAATCGCCGTCAAGGATGCAACTAATGAAAAGTTAAAAACCATTTCCATGCAACAAACCTTCTTTCTCTTCCGGGTTATTTTTCTATAAAAGCGGGCAGGTTTATTCCAATAGTTTTTCCAATATTGTCCCACATACGCTCCTGTAATATAGATATATGTCTTTAAACTATTTAGAAGCCGGTTAAACTTATATACGGGAAATTCTTTTTTCTTGCATGACTTTTTGGATAAAATTCGAAAAGCATTGGTAACTTCGATATAATGTATGAATGAAAAATTTGGAGGTAGAACCATGTTTACTGTTTTGAAAAACATCAACCTGGACGAAAAACATGAATGCCTGCTAATGGGCGTTTTTGAAAAGCCGGTAAAGTTAGAAGGAGCTTCAAAGGCAGCCGATGACAAGTTAGCGGGCCAGTTAACGGAATTGGTAAAGGAAGGAGAGATTTCTTCCAAAAGAAAAACGATATCGAAAGTACATACACTTGGACGCCTTGGTGTGAAAAGACTCATTTTCGTGGGACTCGGGAAGGAAAAAGAACTAACATTTGAAACGCTTAGAGAAGCTTTTGGCAAGGCATTTAAATCCTTGAAGGATTCCAAATTGACAGCCGTCGCTCTAGGACTGGATACATTCACAACCGAGAAGATGGATGTTTTTGATGCAGCCCATGCTTTCAGCGAAGCCTTTGCCCTTTCGACCTATGAATTTTCGGGTTATAAGCAAAAGTCAAATCAGGTAGACAAGACGATTGAAACGATCACGGTCTACAGTGAAACAGATAAAGAGGAGGTTTCTGCTTCCCTAAAGGTAGGCCATGTATTTGGGAAAGCTGTAAATTCAGCAAGAGATCTTGTCAATACCCCGGCGAATCTGCTTACTGCAACTGATCTCGCTCACTATGCAACGCAATTAGCGGACCGCTTTGGCTTTGAAGCGGAAATCCTTGAGAAGGAAGAGATGCTTAAGCTCGGCATGGGCGCGATGCTTGCGGTTAACCAGGGATCAACCGAAGCGCCGAGAATGATTGTCTTGAAGTATCAGGGCAAAGAAGAGTGGAAAGATGTAATCGGTCTTGTCGGCAAAGGGGTAACCTTTGATACGGGCGGCTATTCGATTAAAACCAAATCAGGCATCGTCGGCATGAAAACGGATATGGGAGGTGCAGCAGCCGTGTTAGGGGCAATGGAAATCATCGGTGAATTACGGCCGGAGCAGAATGTCGTCGCCGTTATCTCTTCCACAGATAATATGATTAGCGGGAGTGCGTTCAAACCGGATGATGTGTTTACCTCGATGAGCGGCAAAACGATTGAAGTGCTGAATACTGATGCAGAAGGACACCTTGTGCTTGCAGATGCGGTTACGTACGCCAAACAACATGGAGCTGACTACTTAGTGGACGTTGCCACATTGACAGGCGGTGTCATCACAGCGTTGGGAAATGATATGACAGGCGCAATGACAAACAATGAGGAGTTTTTTGAGAGTGTACTGGAAGCTTCCTATGAAGCCGGAGAGCCAATGTGGCGCCTGCCGATTACAGAGAAAGACAAAGAACAGGTACGTGGCTCTAAGATAGCCGATTTGAACAACTCACCGGGAAGCGCCGGCCATGCCATCATGGGAGGAGCCTTCATCGGCGAATTTGCCGAAAATACGCCATGGGTCCACCTGGACATTGCCGGCACCGCGACAACAAGCAGCGCTTCCGAACTAGGTACAGCAGGGGGCACAGGTGTCATGACAAGAACCCTCGCGCTTTTGGTGGAACGATTCGGAGTGGAGAAGGAGTAATTTCAGCGATAGCCGAGGCTTTTTATGCTTCGGTTATTTACTATTAATAATGTGAGAGGAAATTGGAAAATAGAAACCAAATCAAGGAAAAAAACTTAATATCGAAGTGGGAATTTGGAAACTAAAAACCAATTCAAACGAAAAAACCGTGATTCGAGCGAAAATTCCTATGATTCAAGCGAAAAAAGCGATAATTAAGCGAAAACACCTTTTAATTAAGCGAAACCTCTGATGCTTGGCCTAAGCCAGTGCTAATCCTATTTATAGTATAGGGAAATTCCATAGAAAAGAAGGATTTTTGCTGAAGTGTGGAGAAAAATACTTTAAACAGAAGATAGGAGAATTGCTATGGACTTGGAAAAGACATTGTTGAATTCATTGGGAATCGAAATTACCGAGCTTGGAAAAGGCAGGGTTATTGCAACAATGCCAGTGGATGAAAGAACCTGGCAACCTTATGGCCTGCTTCACGGCGGAGCTTCGGTTGCTCTGGCAGAGACCGTGGCAAGCGTGGGTGGTTTCGAATTAGTAGATCAAAAGAACGAAGCCGTGGTCGGCCTCGAAATAAACGCCAACCATGTCCGCGGCAAGCGAAATGGCTACGTGACAGCTGAAGCGAATATCCTCCACAAAGGACGAACAACGATGGTGTGGGACATAAAAATAAGAGATGAAGAAGACAAGCTGATTTCCGTAGCGCGCTGTACTCTCGCTGTTATTAAAGTTAAAAAAGATGCAGATGCTTAAGATCTTGCATCTTTTTTTGCATATTCGGTCCAATATAATGTGGAATTACTGGGGATAAAAATAAATTAAAATTATCATAAAAATAGATGCAGACCTTTTTAAAGCAATAGACTATAATAATCAATGGTGATTTATAGTAAAATCATTTAAGGAATCTTGAAGCAATTAATGGGAGAGGGCAAGTCATGGTTTTAATATATACATTAGGCATAGCTTGAGGCTTGAAAAGAAATATTCTCATTTATTGATTTCGTAAAAACAAAAAGAGGAACTAAAAGTCCCCGTTTAAAAACAATTGCTCAATTAGCTCATTTTTCATCCGATGAATGGGAAGCCTCTCGGTTGCGGCTCTCCTCCAAATCATCTTCCCCGTTTTTACCCCAGACCTTGACCCCGGTATTATAGGCTGCCCGGCTGATCAAATGCCCGGCCACAGGGGCTGTCATGAAGATGAAAACGATCCCCAGCAATATTCTCGAAT
Source organism: Peribacillus cavernae (assembly GCF_003989135.1). Taxonomy (GTDB): domain Bacteria; phylum Bacillota; class Bacilli; order Bacillales; family DSM-1321; genus Peribacillus; species Peribacillus cavernae. The sequence continues at coordinate 67,739 of NZ_RYZZ01000037.1, read as the reverse complement.
TGAAATAGCCATGTTCGATATAGACATAGATGAATGTGCCGAGCAACAGCGACATGATGCCTAGTGTTAAGCTTTTCGAGGCAGCATGGTTTCTCGTATACACATCGGGAAGCCTGATGATTCCGAGCGCCGATACAAGTGATAAGAAGGCCCCCAGTAAAATAAGCGCCCCGGAGGTGAATTTAAAGATCTCGGTCATTTTCGATGATTTCTCCTTTCTCAAGGAACTTAGAAAATGCAACGGTGCCGATAAAGGAAAGGATACCGAGCAAAAGGATGGCGTCCAGGTAAGCTGGTGTATTAAGGAGCATGGATACAAGGGCAATGATCGCAATTAAATTGATGCCCATTGCGTCCAAGGCAACAACCCTGTCAGGGGCGGATGGACCCTTTATTACCCTGTAAACCAGGCCGAGCATTGAGATGGACACGCATAGCAGGGAAATTTGTAAAATAGCATGGAACATTATCTGCTCACCTCCATAATCGCTTTTTCAAACGTACCTTTAATGTTTCGGATCGCTTCCTCTTTATCTGAAATATCCATTGCATGAATGTAGAGAGTTTTATTATCAGGAGAAACATCGACTACCAGTGTACCAGGAGTTAACGTGATCAAATTAGCCAAAATCGTGATTTCCCAGTCTTTCTCCAGCTCCGTTTCCAGAGCGAAAATGCCGGGTTTGATATCAAGCCTTGGTTTTAGAATTACCTTTAAAACCGCGATATTGGAAAGAATCATCTCTTTTATGAAAATAAAAATCAAATTTACTGCAGCGAAGACGCGCAGCAAGTAAAACCTGCTGTGAAAAAACCTTCTGAATCCAAAAACGATCCACAGTCCCAAAAAATAGCCGATCACAAATGCACTGCCGGTATACTCACCCTCCAAAAACATCCATACAAACGCAAGTAATACATTTAGCAATAGTTGAAAAGCCATAAAGCGTCACTCCTTTAAAACCGCGTTAATGTATATTCCGGGATCGATGAGCGGTTCCGTGGCCTGGGAAATGAATGGATACATCGCTTCTGTGCCGAATCCATATACAATAGATACACCAACTAGAAGAACTGCCGGAAGCAGGAGCATTTTGACTGGAACACGATCGGCATCCGGATAGGCTCGCGGTATCCCCCAGAAACCATTAATGAATATTTTCATCAAAGAATATAACACCATTAAGCTGGAAAGCAGAATAACAGCCATTCCGATGTATGACCCGGCTTTTACTGCTCCCTGAAGGATTAATAACTTTCCGGCAAAGCCCGAGAAAGGCGGGATGCCGACGAGCGAGATCGCGGCAATAAAAAACGTCCAGCCAACATATGGATAGGCTTTGATTAATCCGCTGATTTCACGCAGATTGTTGGTGCCGGTTATCTTAATAATGATGCCAATCAGAAGAAACAAAGCAGCTTTAATGATCATATCGTGGATGATATAAAAGATGGAACCCGATAAGCTCTGTTGATTCATTAAGGAAATTCCAAAGATAATCACTCCTATTGCTATCACTATATTATAGATAATGATTTTTTTCATATCCCAATAGCCGACCGCACCAATGACACCTACAATGATTGTTAGTAACGCAAGGATTCCAAGGAGCTGGTGCGTATATCCCTGGTCATGATAAAAAAGTAATGTGTAGGTACGGAGAATGGAGTAAATGCCAACCTTTGTCAGCAATGCCCCAAACAGGGCGATGATTGGAATTGGTGGAGCGTAATAGGAGCCCGGCAGCCAAAAAAATAACGGGAATATTGCTCCTTTCAATCCGAATACAATTAAGAAGGAAACAGCGATAACCGTAACGATTCCCGGCTGGTCAATTTTGGCTATTTTTCTGCTGATATCAGCCATATTCAATGTCCCGACGACCGAGTAGAGATAGGCTACAGTAATCACAAACAGCGCAGAAGATATGACATTGACAAGAATGTACTTCAACGATTCCCGAAGCTGCGGTTTCGTTCCCCCAAGTGCTAACAGCACATAGGAAGCCATCAACATTACTTCAAAAAATACAAACAGATTAAAGATATCCCCGGTTAAAAAAGCCCCATTCACACCTACAAGCAAAAATTGAAAGATTGCATAATAATAAAACCTTTCCCGCTCCTTACCGATTGAGTAAAAGGAGTAGACGATAATCGCAAATCCGATCAAATTGGTAGTAAGAACAAGCAAACTGGCTAGCATATCCGCGACAATGACGATCCCAAAGGGTGCTTCCCAGCTCCCTACTTGTAGGGTAAGAATACCTTGGCCATGGACCTTTCCAACTAACATGACAGCCAACAGAATTCCCGCCAATACCGAAAGTACAGAAAAAACTCTTTGAAATTTGATAGATTTTGAAAAGAAAAGTAAGACAATGCCTGTTAGAAGCGGAAGCAATACAGGCAAAAAAACGATGTTATTCATTGGCTTCTTTTCCTCTCAATCTGTCCATATTATCGGTTCCAAATTCCTGATATGTCCTGTATGCCAGCACCAGGAAGAAGGAGGTTACCCCGAAGCTGATGACGATTGCCGTCAGGATCAGCGCCTGCGGCAAAGGATCGACATAGGAATTCGCCTGTTCGCTGAGCAATGGGACAGATCCCCGCTTTAAACCGCCCATCGTCAAAATCAGCAAATGGGCACCATGGCTCAACAATCCGGTCCCAATGATAATACGCAAAATGCTTTTGGACAGCATTAAATAGGTAGCGCTCATAAACAAAATCCCAATTACAACGGCCATTAAAATCTCCATTATTCACTCTCCCCTATTGTTTGAATAATGGTCATCGTTACGCCAACAACCACAAGATATACACCTAAATCGAACAGTACAGCCGTATGTAAAGCCGTGTGCCCTAAAAGCGGCACATCAAAATAGCTAAATGTGTGTGTCATAAATGGAGCATCGAATAACAAGGCCCCGGCACCTGTTAAAACTGCGATAAGGAGGCCCGCAGCAATAAGCAGCTTGTAATCAATCGGTAAAATAGCTGCCACCGTTTTTAGATCATAAGCTAGAAGCAGTAAAACAATCGCGCCCGAGGCCAATAACCCCCCTACAAACCCACCGCCGGGGGAATAATGGCCCCCGAAAAAAATATAGATGGAGAAAAGTAGAATCACAAGGGATGCCAGTTTCGCAACGGTTTGCAGAATGATATCGTTTGTTTTCATCCTTCTTCTTTCCCCCTGGTCAGCCGCAGTTTGATTATGGCAAAGATCCCAATAGCCGCGATCCCTAAAACAGTGATTTCGAACATCGTATCAAGACCGCGGAAGTCTACAAGAATGACATTTACTATATTTTCGCCGCCGGCCTCTTTATAAGCGTTCTCCACATAGTATTTAGAAATGGCATCAAAATATTTGCTGCTATGTGAAGACAGAGCAATTAATGCAACAATCACGCCAACACCGATCGAAATCAGCGCGTTATTCAGTTTGAAGGCCAGACGCTCTTCCTTTCTTGAAATCTTTGGCAAATGATAGAAGCAAAGCAGGAACAGGGCAACAGAGATGGTTTCAATGACCAGTTGGGTAAGCGCAAGATCGGGGGCCCGGAATAAAACAAAGAAGATGGACACCGTATAGCCGACCGCTCCCAAAAGGATAATCGAAGTCAATCTGGACTTTGCAAACAGAATGGCAATCGCTGCAATAGTGATGATGCCAGCAAGAACTAATTCATAAATACCGATGGGAGCTGTATTTTTCATGTCGATAGTAAGGGCATTCTTTCGAAATAACGTGTACCCCAGTGAAATGATAAAAAACAGAAAGATATAAACTAGATAGGTACGGATAAAACCGCTCATAAACAACCTAGTGACAGCAAGAGATATCCGTTCCATTCCCGTGAGAAGAGCATCGTATAACCGGTTGAATGACAATTTCGCAGGGAAAAGCTGATATATATTCTGCCATTTAGCCAATGTGAGATAAAAGAGGACGCCCAATATAATAACACCTATGGTCATACCTAACTCAACCCTAAAACCATGCCAGTGGGCAATATCGACATGAACCGCCCCGGGTTGTATCGCGGCCACCGCCGGTTCAATGATAGTAGAGGACAGGAGATTCGGGAATAGCCCAAAAATGATAACCAGTGAAGCAAGGATAACCGGTGGAATCAGCATGCCAATTGGGGCTTCGTGCGGCTTTTTTTTCAGCTTTTCAGGCTGATATTTGCCCGTGAACGTTTTGAAGACAATGATCATGCTGTAAACAAACGTGAAGATACTGCCCACCCATGCCAGCACTGGAAATAATACTCCCCAGTTCTCCATGTTGAAAAGGTCCATCTCCGTGACACTCACCATACTGGCTAAGAACATTTCCTTGCTTAGAAACCCATTAAAGGGCGGCAGACCGGCCATCGAAAAAGCACCGATGATGGTAATCGTGAAAGTAATCGGCATGAGATTCATCAATCCGCCCAGTTTATGGATATCGCGGGTACCAGTTTCATGATCGATTATTCCGGCGGCCATGAACAAACTTCCCTTAAAGGTAGCATGGTTAATCAGATGAAAAACGGCGGCAACCGTTGCTGCCACATAGATATCCTCATCCATGGATTCATAATGGATCGCAGCAGCCCCAAGTCCCAAAAGTGACATAATCATTCCGAGTTGGCTGATCGTTGAGAAAGCAAGAATTCCCTTTAGATCAGTCTGTTTTACCGCTGAAAATGAACCCCAGAATAGTGTAACAATTCCAACAGAGGCAATAAGCCAGAGCCACAGTGCGGACTCGGCGAATACTGGGCTCAACCTTGCCACAAGATAGATTCCTGCTTTAACCATAGTTGCTGAATGTAGATAGGCACTGACAGGGGTGGGCGCTTCCATGGCATCGGGAAGCCAGATATGAAACGGGAATTGCGCAGATTTGGTGAACGCCCCGAGTAAAACGAGCAGTAAAGCGGGAGTGAATAATGGGTGGGTTATCAATTCTCCATTCTGGCTAACGAGCTCACGAATGCTAAAGGTATCGCCGATATAGGATAACAGCACAAAGCCTCCAAGCATGCTCAGTCCGCCAAAAACTGTGATCAGCATTGATTTTTGTGCTCCATAGCGAGACCGTTCCCGTTGATACCAATACCCAATCAAAAGGAACGAGGAGAAGCTGGTAAATTCCCAGAACATGTACAAAACAATCAAATTATCAGATAAGACGATACCAAGCATAGAACCCATAAACAACAAAAGATACACATAAAAGTTATTTAGTTTTTCTTTATCCTTATTCAGATAAAAAATAGAATACAAAACGACAAGTGCCCCGATTCCTGTGATCAGAAGAGAGAATAACAAACCGAGTCCATCGATATATACTTCAAAATTGATATCTAATGAAGGCATCCAGGCTAAACTCTCAGAGACATTTCTTCCATCGCGTGTCTGTGATAGGAACATGAAAAAGTATATGAATAGCAGGATGGACAAAACAAGCACAAACCATCCAGTGTGGATCTTTCTGAACCGCTTGTATAGCATCGGTATAAAGAGCGCAGCTATAAAAGGCGATAAAATAGCCCAGTGAAGCAAAGACACGAGATCAACCTCCTATATGGATACGCAAAAGTAACGGGTTCGAATTTCCTTTATGTTATGTTGAGGTACAACTGTTTATTTATTTGTAGAAAATGGCCGACAGGGTAAGGCGCTTTAACATATGATCATAAAGGAAAAAGTTATTAGCCACTCAATTATAAACTAATGTTTAAGTCGGTGCATGCTCAAGAAACCCGCTTTGCAGGAAAGTAATTTGTGTTATTAAATAGGTAGAAACATAAGGAAATTGACAAAAAAGTTTTTTCAGGGAACAAAATAAGCTACTCTTTATAGGTACTCCTAAAAGAATTTTTTTTATAATTCTTTCCCCCAATCAAAGAGACAAGCTCGTGCGTATGATGCTGTATAACTACTGCTGCATCTTCATAGAGAAAGATGATAAACCGTTTTGAACAGTGTGTTCAACCAGCTATGTATCCAGGTTTCGAATGTGTTGGATGGGAACACTCGCTTTCACCCCCTTGTTAGTTTGGTTTGTGGAAAGATTCCTTTCCGTGGGCATAGGCCAACTTCTTTTCTAATATATATTTTTGTATAGTGGTATAAACTTCCGGCATAGCAGTTGTGGTTCTCTTGAAGGGTCAAAAAGGGAAAACACAGAAGGAAATCTAAAAAAAGATAAAAATAATTCAGAAGTTTCTGCTATAATATTTGAATATAGATTGGTATTGAATGGCGGTTTATTACTTAGCAGAAAGTGTTTTAAAAAATTCATTGAAAAAGGAGGCGTAAATATGGAAGGTGAACAACAATATTTATTTATCGATTTTGAATTCACCATGCCTGAGGGAAAAATGAAGCCTGAAGGTTTTTATCCCGAAATCATCGAAGTTGGATTTGCGGCAGTGATCAATGAAAAAATTATCGATCAATTTTCATCCTTTGTCCTTCCCGTTACATTTTCCGAGCTAACAGGCCGCTGTAAGAATTTCCTGAACATTTCCCAGGAACAGGTTAACAGTGGGATGCCATTCAAAGAGCTTGTTGGCCTATTGGAAAAGTATGATCAAAAACAGCCGACAACTATCGTTACTTGGGGGAACATGGATATGAAAGTGTTGCGCCAAAACTGCAAGGGAGCAGGAATTGAGTTTCCTTTCCGGGGAAAGCAAATTGATTTATCGATGGAGTACAAACGCTTCTTTGGCGATCAAAATCAGACGGGTCTGTGGAAAGCTGTTCAGGCATACGGCAAGGAAGGCACCGGAAAACACCACCGTGCCTTGGACGACGCTCTGACCACTTTTAACATTTTCAAATTGGTGGAAAAGGATAAAAGCTACATGAAAAACCACCAGCCGACCACCATTGGCGACCGCATCGATTTATCAAAAGTATTGGACAACTTTGCCTTATAAAAGCCAAATCACTTATAACTGATTTGGCTTTCGTGCATTTTTACGATTTATTTAAAATAATCAGCTTCCAGTCCCTCAACCATTTCCAGACTTTTTGCATTCCATTCCTTACTATCCTCGGCAAGCTGGCGTTTCATTTTGTCCACGGACTCTTTTAAAGAAGCCTTATATTCAGGAATTTCATCCTCATAGTGCTTGACCATATTCTTTGGTACATTGGCCTGTTCCCTAAAAGCGAGTGCACGCCTTTGGTGAAACATCGTCACATCTGTCTGCTTAGGATTATGAAGATCCCCTTGCATCGGATGTTTTGCCACAGCAAGCACCCTAACGAGATAAGCGTTCGGACGGATGTCTGTCAGCTCCCCGATATATTTTCCGGTTTTATAAATCGCTGTTACTCTGTCCCCGACTTTAAAATTCTCTTCCGTCATGGTTTAACCGCCTTTCTAATACTTTCCTAATCTCCATGATACATAAGATCCATGCGATTTTACAATCGAACAGTTATTGAAATTTTACTCGAAGAGGATGACCTTAAAAAAAGCGCTCTAAGAGCAAGACATGTAACGAAGTAACTGCGCATAAAATGAACAAGATATTAATTTTGGACAAGAGAGGGGAGAAATAGGATTTGAAAAGTAAACTAAATATTTTTCCTTTATTTTTTCTTGGAATGATTTTGGTTCTTGTTTCATCTATTGAAGCTTCTACTTTGCAGGAAGACACAGAACCTTACGTGATCGGACAAGTGAAAACCCTTGAAATTGAATCGACAATTGCCGAACCGAAAAAACAAAAAGACTTATCCGAGGAGAACCTGAAGTTTCAACTAGATCAAAGACTGATTAAACAGGAAAATGTAGACGGTTATCATGTGGAAACTTATCGTGAATATGAAATCTACAAGGACCGAAAAGGAGATGTTAAAGAAGTTGTTCCTACTTCAAACTATGAATACATACGCTATAAGATATATGAGTAACATCAGCATAGGAGTTTCTAATCAACGGTTAAGCAATTACTTTTAAAAGATGATTTTTTGAGAAAAGTCGTGTAAAGTGGACAATTGAAGGCAAGTATTAGAGAAGACGCATATGCCAAGTTATAAAGGTGCTACATAAAGAAAGTAAACGAAAGAAGGGTGAATATGACAAACTATCCTCAATTAACGACAGAGGTGCTTGAAAATGAAAAGGCAGTTGTGATGGAAACAAACCAGGGGGATATCAAGATTAAATTATTCCCTGAATTGGCTCCCAAGACAGTGGAGAATTTTGTAACCCATGCTGAAAACGGCTATTATGAAGGCGTTATTTTCCACCGCATCATTAAAGACTTTATGATTCAAGGCGGAGATCCAGAGGGAACAGGCATGGGCGGCGAGAGCATTTGGGGCTCTACATTCGAAGATGAATTTTCTATGCAGGCGTTCAACCTCCGTGGCGCTTTGTCGATGGCGAATGCAGGACCCGGAACGAACGGCAGCCAATTCTTCATCGTTCAGGCGCAGCACGTGGACAGCAGAATGGGCGAGCAAATGAAACAAGCAGGATACCCAGAAGAAATCATCAGCGCTTATATGGAAAAAGGCGGCACTCCCTGGCTTGACCATAAGCATACTGTTTTCGGACAAGTTGTCGAAGGTATGGATATCGTCGACAAAATTATCGGATTAGAAACGGGCCCTGGCGACAAACCAATCGAAGATGTTGTGATTAAGTCCATTAAAGTTTTATAATAGGTGAAAAAGAAATGGAGGCATATGCTTTCGTTTCTTTTTTATAAATCTTATTGATAAGCCATCGTATATTGATCTTTTTTTCTGTAAAATTGAGTAGAAGGCATGATAAATACCTTAACCGAAGTAATATGAACCTTTCCTTTCACCCTTTTAAACAAGTCAATTTATGTTGAAGAGCGGTTATCGAAATTTAAGAGCGATTATCGAAATTTAAGAGCGATTGGCTAAGTTTATGGTCGATGACAGTTTTTTTATAGAAAAATGAACTATTTAAGGAGAGGTTTCAGTATGGTTCTGGAAGAAACCTTGCCAGATTACCACCATTTTTGTTTTTAAGAGCTTTTATCGAAATATAAGAGCGATTATTTTGAATTTAAGAGCTATTAATAAAATTTATGAGCGGAGAACCGAACTTAAGAGCGATACTGAAATAACGCTTGATTTACTAAAGTTTACTTCAACTTTAATTAAAAGATAAGACGAGGATTCTATCATGGACCTTACTCAATTTATCAGGAAAATAGAATTAAAAAGAAAAGATGTACCTTCATTTAATAGGTATCCCTTTGACTTGCCAGTCATCCGCACGTTATTGGATATAGCCATGCATCCCAATGTCGCTTACTTAATCGGTGAGAATGGCATGGGAAAGTCCACTCTGCTTGAGGCGATTGCCGTTGCGGCTGGGTTTAATCCAGAGGGAGGCAGTGCCAATTTCACCTTCAGTACCTATAATACCCATTCTGAACTAGAGAGGTATATAAGGGTTATAAAAGGAGTGAAAAAGCCAAAAGATGGATTTTATTTACGGGCTATAATCTAGCGACGAATATACTAGAATTAGATGAAGGGAGCGGCTCACCGAAGATTATTGATTCCTTCGGCGGGACTTCCCTGCATGAACAGTCACATGGCGATCGTTCTTTTCGATATTTTCCCACCGATTTAGAGGGAACGGCCTTTACATACTCGATGAACCGGAGACAGCATTATCCCCGCTGCGTCAGCTCTCTGTTTTATCAAGAATAGATGAACTGGTTAGAGAAAACTCGCAGTTTATCATCGCTACTCACTCACCCATTTTAATGGCGTATCCACAGGCGAAAATTTTAGAGCTAACAGAAGAAGGAATCAGAGAAACAGAACTTGAGGAGACAAACCATTACAAATTAATGAAACAGTTTTTTGAAGACAAGGAAGGGCTGCTTCACCATTTGTTTAGAAAATAAATGATAGGCTGGAGGGGAGCTTCGATAATTGATATAATAAATTGTAGTTAATGTGCCATATATCAAGAAAGGATGTAAGAGATGGACTTTCTTTACAACACCGTGTTTGCACTCTTCCTCTATTTTCCGGAAGATAAAAGCGAATATATCCCTGCTGCGATAACCTCTGTAATCTTCATTATTGGTGCTGTTCTTACAATGAGATTCATCATCGCTTACTCCCACAAGGAAGCACTAAAAACAAAGGAACTAGAAGAAGAAATCACGAGAAGAAACCAGCGGAACCATGATTCTGTGAAATAAAAAGCTGTGAATTTCGATTAGAAATTCACAGCTTTTCTTATTGGAGAAATTATGATCTGACTGCGGTCACATTTTTTTGGCTTATCGAAAGCCGGAAAAAGTTCCATGTAAAAGATTTTGGATATGTGTTTGTAAGATATAACAATAATTAATGCGAAGAGGTTTTGCTGAATGATGGCAAAGCTCTTTATTATAAAAAAGACATCCTGACGGGAAGAAAATACATAAATAAAGAAGGAAAAACAGAAAATACTACAAATGCGAACTACAGGGAAAGGAATGGCGAATATGCTTTCAAACCACGAGTTAACAAAGCTGAAAACTCAATTGCACGTATCAAGGGACGATTTGAAAAATAGATTGCGCGATAATGGCGACCTGGATTTAAGGAGGAGTCATTACCATGACTCAACCGGAGAATTATCCAGCTACGATAACCACCCAGGTGATGGCGCGACGGAATTATACGAAAGAGAAAAAGATCTTGCCCTTTATCAGCATTACCAAAATGAAGTACAGGATATCGATAACGCCCTGCAAGCTATAAAGGACGGATCGTACGGAAAGTGTCGGGAATGTGGTAAGGAAATTCCTTTTGAACGCTTAGAGGCCCTTCCCACCACGCTCTTTTGTGTAGAGCATACACCGTCCCAGGAAACCTCCCATAATCGGCCGGTTGAGGAGGAAGTTCTTATGCCTCCTTTTGGCCAATTCGATTTAGATGAGAAGAATGAAAATGTTGCCTATGACGCCGAAGATTCTTGGCAGGATGTAGCAAGCTACGGAACATCCGAGACTCCTTCTGATTTAACGGTTCCAACAGGCCATTACAATGATATGTATGAGGAATCGGAGGAAAATGTCGGCTACGTCGAGGATTATGAGAACTTTGTCGGCGTAGATATCGAAGGAAAGAATATTACGGTTTATCCAAATTCTCAGCATGAGAAATATGAAAAGGAACTGGATGAAGAAGGGATTATGACGACATTCGGCGATCTGCCTGCTAACGAACATGATCCTTATGTGGAAGAAGACTAATTGTGAGCATCTATTCAAAAAGGTATATCATCTCCCACAATAGATAAAAATGATACAAGTTGTACTTTTTTGGGAGGGACGAACCGATGATGAAGTGGTTATTGGCTGGCTTTATCTTGCTGCTGGGCGGATGTGCCCAGCAAGGGAATCCAAAGGAAGTCAACGTGAAAATGTATAACCCTGACGGCGATTCTCTTGGAACGATCAAGGTTCAAGAGCAATCAAAGGGGGTCGCGTTTGACATAAAATTATCAGGAATCGAGTCTGGAGAGCATGCGATCCATATACACGAAAAAGGAAAATGCGCTGCCCCAGACTTTAAGTCTGCAGGAGACCATTACAATCCCGATGATAAAAAGCATGGACTGTTGCATCCAGAGGGAGCGCACGCAGGAGACTTGCCGAATCTGATCGTATCCGATGATGGGAGCACAAAGGCGAAGCTCACAGCCCCGCAGGTAACATTAAAAGAGGGGAAAACTTCATTATTTACGATGGCTGGGACCTCCCTTGTCATCCATGAACGAAAGGATGACGGAATGACCCAGCCGGCGGGCGATTCAGGGCAGCGGATAGCCTGCGGGGAGATTAGCGGCAAAAATAAAACGAAACGATGAATAATAGTGCGGGGTCAATTTCAAAAGCCGGCAGTTTAAAAGCTTGGATAGTAAAATCATTATTTTGAATTAGTAAATAAGAAACAGGTGATCATCGTTGTGATGATCACCTGTTTTTTCGTGCATTTTTCAAATTTATGAAAAAGATTTCTTCAATCTTTGTAAGCCGTCCAGCAAAATTTCCCGCGGGCAGCCTATATTCATTCTTACAAAACCTTCCCCGCCAGGTCCGTACTTGGTGCCTGGTTCAAGAGCCAGCTTCCCTTTTTCGATTAGGCACTTCTTTAAATCCTCGTCTGTCAGGCCCAGATTACGGCAGTCTAGCCATACCAGGTAAGACGCCTCCGGACGCATACATACGATTTCCGGTAATTCACGGCTTATAAAGTCGGTGGTAATCTCAATATTGCTTTTTAGATAGTCCACCAATTCGTTCAGCCACTCTTCGCCTTCGCGGTAAGCTGCCTCCATTGCAGTCAATCCGAAAAGGTTCAATCCATGAAAAGCATTCCGGTCCTGGACGGTTTTTAGCTTTTTCTGGAACTCCGGATTTTCGGTGATTAATAACGCGGATTGCAATCCGGCGACATTGAATGTTTTGCTTGGAGCCATGAGAGTGACTGTAAGGCTTGCAAATCGTTCATCGATGGATGCAATCGGGACGTGCTTAAAAGGAGGCAGATAAAGATCGCCATGGATTTCATCCGAAATGATCGGAACTCCGTATTTATGGCAAAGCTCACCGATTTGAGTCAGCTCATTCTTAGTCCAGATCCTTCCACCGGGATTTTGCGGATTGCACAATAAGAACAACTTCACTCCGCTCTTCAGTTTTTCCTCAAAATCGGTAAAATCGATCGAAAAACGGTTTTCGGCAATATGCAATTGGTTATTGACCACTTCCCGCTCATTTTTTGTGACCATATCAAAGAAGGGAGTATATACTGGTGATTGCAGCATCACTTTATCACCCGGGCGGGTAAATGCCTGGATTGCGACTGCAAGCGCCGAAACGACTCCCGGGCTGAACATTATCCATTCTTTTTTAATGTCCCAATCATGTCTTTTTTTCATCCATGTCTGGATGGCATCGTTAATGGCCGCAGGCGGTGCCGTATAACCGAAAACAGGATGCTGAATCCTGTCAATTAACGCTTTTTGGACTGGTTCAGGAGAAGGGAAATCCATATCCGCCACCCACATCGGTAAAAGATCCTTTGCCCCGTAAAGTTCTCCGGTATAGTCCCACTTAATTGAACCGGTATTTTTCCTTTCTATCAGTGTTTCAAATAATTTGCTGTCCACAAAGATCACCGCCGTTTTCTTTTTTTCATATTGATACTATAATTATGATAACACGTTTACGTAAAATAATAAGTGCAGGTGATCATTTATGGATAGGCAGCAAATGAATATGGAGCTTAAGAAGTTTTACAGGAGTGGGATCCCTTCGGATGGGGCAGAGAAGCTTATGAAACTGAAGTAGCAGATTGTTTGATGGCAGTGAGCGATATGGATGATCGCCATCAACTGGCCGCTAAAGTTCAAGATATCTATGAGTTTTCCTTTGAAATGAAGATTGAAAGGGAGGAATGTCTGGCGATATCCCAAAAGCTTTTGCATATTAAACATAATGCGAGCTGTTCATTATGACGTGAAGACTGGAAAGGGAGAACAATAAAAATGAATAGAAATCATACGATGATACAATTTTTTGAGTGGCATGTAGAATCAGACGGATCGCACTGGAACCGTCTGAAAAAGCTGGCACCAGAGTTAAAAAAAAGAGGGATTGATTCTGTGTGGATTCCGCCGGTCACAAAAGGGACAACAGGGAAAGATACAGGATATAGTGTTTATGATTTATATGACCTCGGCGAATTTGACCAAAAAGGAACCGTACGCACGAAATACGGTACGAAGCAGGAATTGCTGGATGCGATTGCAGTGTGTCATGACCACGGTATAAATGTTTATGTTGATATAGTTATGAACCATAAAGCGGGTGCTGACGAAACGGAAGTATTTCAAGTGATTGAAGTCGATCCGAAAGACCGTTCAAAGGAGATTTCAAAGCCATTTGAGATTGAAGGTTGGACCAAATTCACCTTTCCGGGCCGTGGCGATCAGTATTCCTCTTTCAAATGGGGCGTTAAATATTTTAACGGGGTAGACTATGACGCGAAAAATGATAAAACCGGGATTTATCGAATTGTTGGAGAAAATAAAACATGGAATGAGAATGTAGACGATGAATTCGGAAATTATGATTATTTGATGTTTGCTGATATCGACTATAAACATCCGGACGTGCAGAAAGAGATGATCTCGTGGGGGAAATGGCTTGCCGATACCTTGCAGTGCAACGGCTACCGCCTGGATGCCATTAAACATATTGATCATAACTTTGTTAAGGAATTTATAACAGAATTATCACAGGATCGGGGTAAAGACTTTTATTTTGTGGGCGAGTATTGGAGCACTGATTTAGCTGCGTGTCAGGAATATTTAGATAACATCGATCATAAGATTGACTTATTTGATGTTTCCCTTCATTACAAATTGCATAAAGCGTCCATAGACGGAGCTAATTTTGATCTCACCACCATTTTTAATGATACACTCGTACAAACACATCCGCTAAACGCGGTAACATTTGTCGATAATCATGATTCACAACCAAATGAATCGCTTGAATCGTGGATAGACGATTGGTTTAAACAAATTGCCTATTCCCTTATTCTGCTTCGTGAGGATGGGTACCCATGCGTTTTTTATGGCGATTATTTTGGCATTGGAGGGGAAAATCCGATCGAGGGAAAGAAAGAATCAATTGATCCTCTCCTTTATGCCCGTTACCATAAAGCATACGGAGAACAAAACGATTATTTAGATGACCCAAATATTATTGGCTGGTTCCGCGGCGGTACAGAGGAAATAGAGCGTTCAGGCTGTGCCGTGATTATCTCCAATGACGAAAAAGGAGAAAAAAGGATGTTTGTCGGAGAAGACCGTGCAGGAGAAGTATGGGTTGACCTGACTGGAACAATAGGAGATTTTATTACGATCGAAGAAGATGGTTTCGCGACATTTCTTGTTAAGGGAGGAAGTGTGTCTGTTTGGGCACAGCCTGAACAGGATGTAAAATAAGGCTTTTTTACCTAGGAATAATGATATCCAACAGTTTTTTGGCTGTATATTCGGTTCATGGAAAGGAAGTAACTTGCGATGGGCAGACAACATCCGTTTGTGAAAGAAGATACTTTTGGAAGAAAAGTGAACCGGATTAAAGGTAGGGCAAAGCCATGGGTACTGCGCTTTGCGCGTTTTGGGCATATGGCTAAAGGAGTCGTATACCTGGTTATCGGACTTCTTGCCCTTCAGTCAGCGTTTGGTCTGGGTGGGAAATTGATTTCGTCCAAGGGGGCATTATATGTGATTGCCCAACAGCCATTCGGCTTACTATTGTTGATTATTTTAGCAGCAGGTCTTAGTGGATATGCCTGTTGGCAAATCGTTATGGCATTGTTCGATCCGGAAAACAAAGGAAGCGACTTGAAGGGAATTGTTGCCCGGATAGGGTATGTTGTTATTGCCGGTATCTACACTGGGACGTGTTACAGTGCAATAAAGATTTTGTTCCATGCAAGAGTGGATACCTCAAACGAACATTATCAAACATTATCGGCTAAAATGCTTGCCCAACCCTTCGGCCAAACTGCTATCGGTTTATTAGGCGCGGTTATTTTAATTGTTGGCATCATTCAGGTTAGCAAGGCACTATCCGGCCGGTTCCAGAAAAAATTCAAAAAGAATGAGATGACCCGAAAAGAATGGAAATGGAGCGGCCATATTGGGAAAGTCGGGATTTCTGCCCGTGGATTAGTATTCAGTATTATCGGGATTTTTCTCATTCGCACGGCTATCCAGGCTGATCCTGACGAAACAAAAGGGCTAGACGGGGCACTTGCCGAAGTGGCTCAGCAGCCGTTTGGGCCTGTGTTGCTCACGATTGTTTCCATGGGGTTAATTGCATACGGTGTGTACATGTTTGCCGAAGCCCGTTATAAAAGACTTAATCCATAATAGCTTAATAAATTTGTCTAGTACAGAATGATATGATTAAATATCTGTGATGTAGGGTATAAATATCCAGTAATCCTAGTAATTTTATAATAAATCGGGCGGTGAGACTTATGCCTCAGTCAAAGGCATTTCGTTATGGTTATGGGTTTTTGCTTATTTTTCTCCTTATTTTAGTTGGTACAAAGATTGATTTTGTCTTTCAACCGATTGTAGCACTTGTACAAACGCTTTTTTTCCCTTTTCTGATAGCAGGGGTGCTTTACTATTTATTTCGCCCTGTTGTGAATTTTCTCCATGCAAGGCGTGTGCCTAAAATTCTGTCGATATTACTTATCTATTTAGTTGCTATTGGAATTTGTACCTTGCTGGTTTACCTGGTAGGGCCGATCTTACAGGAACAGGTGAATAACTTAATTAAGAACACGCCTGCGCTGGCAGAAACAATCCAAGCAAAGGTAATTGAATTACAGCAAAGCGAATGGGTAAATCGCTTCCAGCAAAACGATCAATTTAACCTGGAAGAAATTTCGGATAAAGTTACGGGGTATTTATCGGAAAGTTTGGCTTCCATTGGAACCAATATTGCTAATTTTATAGGTATCATTACTAGCGTTGTCACCATATTTGTTACAGTTCCATTTATTTTATACTATATGTTAAAAGAGGGAGAAAAAGCGCCTGAACAGGTTCTCCGTTTGCTGCCCTCTACTCAACAGGCAAACGGAAATAAGATATTAGCCGATTTAGATGAAGCACTAAGTTCTTTTATTCAAGGACAAGTGTTTGTTAGTTTCTGTGTGGGGGTCATGCTTTACATTGGGTACTTAATTATTGGGATTGAATATTCACTTATTCTTGCAATTGTTGCGATGCTAACAAATGTCATTCCGTATCTTGGGCCAATAATCGCGGTCATTCCAGCCATCTTTGTTGCGATGATTGATTCACCGGGCATGATCATTAAGGTCCTGATTGTCATGGTTATCGCCCAGCAGATTGAAGGGAATGTTATTTCTCCGCAATTGATGGGAAGACAGCTTGATATTCATCCGCTTACGATTATTTCATTATTGCTGGTTGCCGGAAGTATAGGAGGACTGCTTGGCTTGATTTTAGCGGTGCCTGTATATGCTGTCTTAAAAGTTATTGTCCTCCATACGTATCGATTGTTTAGGCTTAGAAAAGAGCAAAAGTTGGAAAAAAACATTATTCAGTGAAATCCATTGTTACTTTGAGTCTATCAAAAGTGGTTAAATATTTTTTTTCGCCGTTCGAATATTCGAACGGTTTTTTGGTGATGGTTCAGAGATGTTGTTCTCGGAAAAGGTATGTTAATCGTTAGAGGGGGGCAAAGAAGTCACGTTTGTAACATTAAATAAATGAATAGTTCTAACAGAATCTAGGCATAGTGAATCTCCTCCTTTTCTCATAATTATAGAACATATGTTCCAAATCTTCAAATAATATGTATCGTCTTCATGGCTCTACTCCCTTTTCCAAAGAAAAAATCGCTTTTTTGTTGGGAGTGCTTATGGCATTTGTTATAATTATTGAAGTTTATCTTTATTTATTCAAATAATATAGGGAGTGATACATATGCATTTAAATGAAAAAGAACTGGAAATACTGAGCATTATTGAAACGAACAGCCGGATCGATCATGGCGATCTTGGAAAGATGACCGATCAGTCAACAGATGAAATTGAAACAGCACTTAAAAAGATGGAAGACATGAGGGTGATTGTCCGCTATGCAACGGTCATTAACTGGGCAAAGGTCGATGAATATGAAGGTGTCACTGCGATGATTGATGTGAAGGTGACTCCGAAACGTGGCGTGGGTTTCGATGATGTCGCCCAAAGAATTTATCGATTTAAAGAAGTGGAGTCTGTTTACCTGATGTCTGGGGTATACGATCTATCTGTCGTCGTTAGGGGGCGTTCGATGAATGAGGTGGCAAGGTTTGTTTCTGAAAAGCTGTCCACCCTGGATTCCGTGATTTCAACAACTACACACTTTATTCTGAAAAAATACAAACATGACGGCACCATTTTTGATCAAGTGGAAGAAGACAAGCGAATTGTGGTGTCTCCATGATAAAAACCGGCTACATTTCAAAAACAATAACAGACCTTAAACCATCGGGAATTCGGCGTTTTTTTGATCTCGCTGCGAATATGGAAGGGGTTGTATCCCTTGGCGTGGGGGAACCGGACTTTGTGACATCCTGGTCGATAAGGGAAGCCGCCATCGCATCTTTGGAGGAAGGACGTACCTCCTATACGGCAAACGCTGGATTGTTGGAACTGCGGGAGGAAATTTCCCGATACATGGACAAGGAATTTCGTGTTCCCTATCATCCCGAAAACCAGATTATTGTGACAGTCGGGGCCAGCCAGGCACTTGATATTGCTTTGAGGGCGATTGTAAATCCCGGAGAAGAAGTCCTTGTCGTTGAGCCATGCTTTGTATCGTATGCTCCACTCGTGAGCATGGCCGGCGGGGTCCCAAAAACGATTCATACATTAAAAGAAAATGACTTTAAATTAATGCCGGAAGAGCTTGAGGCGGCTATAACTGCACAAACGAAAGCGATTATGATTTGTTCGCCTAATAATCCGACAGGAACCCAACTAGGAAAAGAAGAATTGATTCACATTGCGGAAGTTATCAAGAAACATGATTTGCTTGTGATTGCCGATGAAATATATGCAGAGCTGGCATATGATGAAGAATTTACTTCGATTGCGGCCATCGATGGCATGATCGACAGAACGATATTGATCAACGGCTTTTCAAAAGGTTTTGCAATGACCGGATGGCGCCTTGGTTTTGTCTGCGCACCAAAGGAAATCTCAGAGGCAATGCTGAAAATACATCAATATACAATGATGTGTGCTTCGACGATAGCTCAATATGCCGCGCTGGAAGCATTAAAAAATGGAATGCCAGATGTTGAAGAAATGAGAAGGAGCTACCTGCGAAGAAGAAATTATATCGTTAAGTCATTTAATGAAATTGGCCTCGAATGCCATAATCCAGGCGGCGCTTTCTATGCTTTTCCTTCGATAGCCAAAACCGGTTTAACCTCACAGCAATTTGCAGAGCAATTGTTGCTTGAGGAACGGGTCGCTGTTGTTCCTGGTGACGTATTCGGAGACAGCGGCGAAGGGCACATTCGCTGTTCCTATGCATCGTCCCTGGAACAGCTGCAGGAAGCAATCAAGAGGATCGAACGTTTTTTGATTAAAAAGAAATAAAAAAAACAGAATTCCGCTTTGTATAGGCTTAATCCATGATTAAGCTTTTTCTGTTTTTTTGATGTATTTTTGAGATAGAGGAATGAAAAGATAGGACGAGGACTGGAAAGTGTAATTGGCAAAAAATCAATTTTGATAAATATTGATATGTATGATATAATTTTATATTGCGTGAAAAAGAGGAAAAATATAATTTATTTAGGAGTGTTACCATGTCTGAAAAATTTGAAGTTGGAACTGTAGTTACTGGTAAAGTAACAGGCATTCAGCCGTACGGTGCGTTTGTTGCTCTTGATGATTCGACACAAGGTTTAGTGCATATTTCCGAAATTACCCATGGTTATGTGAAGGATATCAATGATCACTTAAAGGTAGGAGATGAAGTACAGGTTAAGGTTCTTTCCGTGGATGAAGCGGCAGGGAAAATCGGGTTATCCATCCGGGCTACTGAAGAAGCTCCGGAGCGCCCGGCAGCTCCAGCGAAAAAAGCGCCTAAGAAACGCCAGGCGGCTGTAAAAGCTGGAACAAATGATTCCTCTGAAGGATTTAACACATTAAAAGACAAACTTCAAGAGTGGATTGATCAATCCCAGCGTGAAGATTTAATAAAAAAGTAACTAAGAAAGCCGGCTGAAATGGGCATGGGGTAGGTTCACCATATACGATTGCATGATAATCGTTTACGGATGGCCTAGTCAGACCGTTTTAAGCCGGCTGTTTTATTATTGTAGCGGCTATTAATTATTTTACAAATCAGGTACAGAACAAAAAAGGAGCCAGAGATAATCGTAAGCTGAGGTAATCAAGCGAAAAAAACTTGAATTCAAGCGAAAAAACAGTTAATCGAGCGAAAACAATGTGGATTCAAGCGAAAAAACTGATAATCAAGCGAAAACAGCACTGAATCAAGCGAAAAGATAGATATTCAAGCTGAGACCAACTTGAATTCAGCTATACGAGCTGTAAAAAAGGATCAGGCATAACTTATGGACTGCCTGAACTTGCAGCCCATAAAAAATAGCCGGCGGGTTACCGGCTATTTTTTCTTATCGGCTTGTTTTGGCTTCTGGTTCTTTTGAAAATTCCTGGTTCGGTTTAAATAGAATGCCCAAGTTAATCAATCCGGCAATACCGACCAGACCGTAAATGATCCGGGATAGTCCTGAAGCTTGCCCGCCAAAAATGGCAGCGACTAAATCGAACTGGAAAAAACCGATAAGCCCCCAGTTAATGGCTCCGATAATCGTAAGCACAAGTGCAGTTCTTTGAATGCCACTCATTTGTATGTCCTCCTTAATAGCAGTTTCATTTAATAGGGTGCTTTTCTTGTTCTAAAAATATGCAGAACCTTGGGCTTTTTCTTTGCTGACTAAAAAAGGCAGTCTTTTGTAAAATGACTGGCTTCAACAAGGTGCTTCAGCTTTTCTTAAAAGATAAGAAAGTATAACTTTTTGAACTTAGACTGGTGTCTAACCTTACACCTGCCACCCTCGGGTCATAAGCCAATCAGCTGATGGGGAGAAAACCGCTCCCCATGCATCTGCTTGTCTTATGCCTGTCGGGTGTCTCCTTGGCTAATCAATGCTTTAACTGGAGAACAATTGCTTTGTAAGCCAAGGACCGGTGACGGTATTTCTTTAGTACAATCACATTCTTTGAAATTTAATGTTGAAATAGGCCATAATGAATAAAAAGGAGGTAGCAATATGCAAAACTTTATATATAAAAATCCTACAAAATTAATTTTTGGCAAAGGGCAGGTAGAGCAGCTGAAGGCGGAAATACCACAGTACGGAAAAAGGATCTTGCTTGTCTATGGAGGAGGCAGCATTAAAAAAAACGGCCTTTATGATCAAGTCATTAATCAGTTACAGGAAATAGAAGCAGAAATTCATGAGTTGCCAGGCGTCGAACCGAATCCACGGCTTTCAACAGTTCGAAAAGGCGTTGAAATCTGTAAGGCACAGAATATTGACTTTATCCTTGCTGTCGGCGGGGGAAGTGTCATCGACTGTACCAAGGCTATTGCTGCAGGCGCGAAATTTGAAGGCGATGTATGGGATCTAGTGATCAAAAAGGCACCGGTAAAGGAAGCTTTGCCGTTTGGAACTGTCTTGACGTTGGCAGCCACTGGCTCTGAAATGAACTCCGGTTCGGTGATAACCAATTGGGAAACAAAAGAAAAATACGGCTGGGGCAGCCCACTGGTATTTCCGCAGTTTTCCATCCTGGATCCGGTTAATACGTTTACCGTCCCAAAAAATCAAACAGTCTATGGCATGGTTGATATGATGAGCCATGTGTTTGAACAATATTTTCATCCGAGCACACATGCGCCTTTACAGGATCGTTTCTGTGAATCGCTGTTACGGACTGTAATCGAAACAGCGCCTCAACTCCTGGAAGACCTTGAAAGCTACGAACATCGGGAAACGATTCTTTATTCCGGAACGATTGCGTTAAATGGCTATCTACAGGTAGGCTATCATGGAGACTGGGCAACTCATAACATCGAACATGCTGTTTCGGCTGTTTATGATATCCCGCATGCAGGAGGGCTCGCGATTTTGTTCCCGAACTGGATGAAGCATGTTTTGAACGAAAATGTCGAACGATTTAAACAAATGGCAGTACGGGTATTCAATGTAAATCCGGAAGGCAAGACCGATGAAGAAACAGCCCTTGAAGGCATTGAAAAGCTTCGCGGGTTCTGGAGCAGCCTTGGCGCCCCAACAAAACTTGCCGATTATGAAATTGATGATTCACAAATGGAAACAATGGCTGACAAAGCAATGGTGAACGGTGAATTTGGCAACTTTAAAAAATTGAATCGTGCAGATGTGGTTGCCATTTTACAGGCGTCACTTTGATTATCAGGCCGACTTTCGTTTAAGTGGAAGGGTACTCTTTTAGAAGATGGAGGAACTAATAGATCATGACACATATTCGTTTCGATTACTCAAAGGCGTTGTCTTTTTTCAGGGAGCATGAAATTACATATCTGCAGGATGCAGTTAAAGTGGCTCATCACTCCCTGCACGGACAAAGTGGGGCTGGAAGTAGCTTCCTTGGGTGGATCGACCTGCCTGTTGATTATAATAAAGTAGAGTTTTCCCGTATTCAAAAAGCGGCTGCCAAAATTCAAGCGGACTCGGATGTTTTATTGGTCATTGGCATCGGGGGCTCTTATTTAGGTGCACGCGCAGCTGTTGAGGCTTTGCAGCATAGCTTCTATAATGTTTTGCAAAAGGATAAAAGAAAAATGCCGCAAGTATTGTTTGCAGGAAATAATATTAGCTCGACTTATATGACAGATCTTATCGATTTACTTGAAGGTAAAGACTTTTCGATTAATGTCATTTCGAAATCAGGGACAACGACGGAACCAGCTCTTGCTTTCCGGATTTTTCGCAAACTTCTTGAAGAAAAATATGGCACGGAAGAAGCGCGCAAACGCATTTATGCAACGACTGATAAAGCAAGGGGCGCATTAAAAACGCTTGCTGTTGAAGAAGGGTATGAAACGTTTGTAATTCCGGATGACGTCGGCGGACGCTATTCCGTATTGACTGCTGTAGGGCTGCTGCCGATAGCGGCCAGCGGGGCGGATATTGAGGCAATGATGAAGGGAGCCGCTGCGGCGAGAGAGGATTTCAACAAATCCGAGCTAGCCGAAAACCCGGCTTACCAGTATGCTGTTGTCCGTAACCTTCTTTACAATAAAGGAAAAACAATTGAAATGCTGATTAACTATGAGCCGGGGCTGCAATACTTTGCCGAGTGGTGGAAGCAGCTCTTCGGCGAAAGTGAAGGCAAAGACCAAAAAGGAATCTTTCCTTCATCCGCAAACTTTTCAACGGACCTGCATTCATTGGGACAATACGTTCAGGAAGGCCGTCGTGACCTATTTGAAACCGTAATCAAGGTAGAAAAGGCACGTCATGAATTAACGATTGAAGAAGATGGCAGTGACTTGGACGGTTTGAATTACCTGGCCGGTGAAACAGTGGATTTTGTGAATAATAAAGCATTCGAAGGCACATTACTTGCCCATACCGACGGAGGCGTGCCTAACCTTATTGTCAGCATTCCTTCACTTGATGCCTATACATTTGGCTATCTTGTCTATTTCTTCGAGAAAGCGTGCGCGATGAGCGGCTACTTACTGGGAGTGAATCCTTTCGACCAGCCTGGTGTGGAGGCCTACAAAGTAAATATGTTTGCCCTGTTAGGGAAACCGGGATTCGAAGAGAAGAAAGCAGAGCTGGAAAAGCGCTTGGAGAAATAAGGAATGGATAAAGATTGAAAACCTTGCCGGATATGGCAAGGTTTTTCTCGTTTTTGATATCCTGTTATTTTTTTTTGTTCTCTGGTTAAGCTAAAAAAAAGAGAACAAAGGAGTTTTTAGAATGATTGAGCTTTCTTCCCGACTTGAGGGAAAAACTTTCGTATTGTATGAACTTGAATCCGAGATGAAACCGCTGGGCTATGATATATCTGGGAACTGGGAATATGACCATGGCTATTTTGATTATAAAATTGATGACTCAGACGGTTATCAATTCCTGCGTATCCCATTCCGTGCCGTGGATGGCCAATTGGATTCAAATGGGACGACAGTCGAGTTACAAAAGCCATTCCTGCTTTCGCACCAATATCAGGATGCAATTGATGATGAGGGTAACATCGGCAATATTTCTGCAGCCTTCAATCAATTCCAGGAACCAAAGAACCCGGATGCCGAGTTTCCGGAAAACTACATCGGATTGGGCAAGTCCTTGGTCCATGATCTGGAAAAGCAGCTTCTGGATCAATCTTGAGTATGGATGATTAGCACGCTGTCACCATGATGAACCCTGTAATCAGGAGGAGGCTGGATTACATTCTGGCCTTCCCTCTCTATGCCTACTGCTAGCCTGTTTTGGTCCAGCAAAAAGGGGATCAATTCCTTGAAAGTGAGCCCCTGCCATTCCTGAAGAATAGGAATCGGCCTAAACCTGATTTTACTGTCCTGTTCTTCGGCATCTTCCTCATTAAACTCGGGCACGATTTTATCCAACAAACTTTTTACCATTACTTCACTTGCAAACCGATTGGTTTCAATAATGCCATCAGCACCTGCCCTGAAGGCATTTGCGATCTGTTCCCTTGTCAGTATCTCCGCAAGGCAGAATATGTCTGCCTTTGCCCCCTTTACAGCAAGCAATGTTAAAATCGTGAACATATCAGCCTGAAATTCATCTTGCCTTAAATCGGCAGTGATTAGTACTTTTTCAGCTTTCTTTATGTTTGCTTTGGACAGAACACCATCGTGAGTCGCTTTGCCATGGATAAAATGGACATTCTCTCTTGGAAGGGGATGCTTTTGCAAGGAATCATCAATCAAGACGATAGGGATAATGGGTTCAAGGATTTTCATTTCTCTAATAATTTCTTTGGAACGTTCATTCCAGCCGACAATGATGATATGGCTTTCTCTGGTGAAATCCTTTTTTCCTTCCATATAAAGATGCTCCGATGAAACAGCAACCGCCGCTATCGTAGCAAAATAAGAAGAAACCAGTCCGGCACCGGATAAAATTAAGATAATGCCAATCATTTTCCCTGCAACGGTTGAAGGGGCGAAATCTCCGTAGCCGACTGTAGCTATCGTCACAATCGTCCACCAAATTCCATCGAAAACAGTTCCAAATGTTTCGGGCTCTACTAAATGAATAAGCATCCCAAAACAACACAACACAACAATTATTAATAATAATAACCTAGTCAATCTCGGTAAACGCGGGAAGTTTCCCATATACCTCACTCGTAACATCTCTCATCTCTCCTATCCACTATCATTATGGACAAAAAGAAGCCGTCCCATATCAACAGGATGAGGAAAGCGGGGCAGAGTCAGGTTACATGTTGCTGCTATAAAAAAAAGGCATGACCCAAGCGGAGTCAGCCTCCTGTCTTATGTTCGTTTTCTGACATTGAAGTTATCTCTAATAAGCAGCCAATTCTGCGGGAAAGATAAACCCAGTTTCCAATAGCTCATTCCGCGCAGATTCAATTCCTTGATCAAATCAAATTTAGCCTGGATGGAACGCGCATCCTCGAACCATACCTCATGCCTTCTTCCTTCTTGATCGGTATAGTTAAAGTGAGGTGCCTGGGCATTGTAGTCGTATAGAATAGGTACATTATTGCGGGCGGCGAGTTGTATGGCCTGCTGCGGACTTACGGCTCTCGCTGTCGACCCCTGGACAAAGGGGAGCGTCCAATCATATCCATATAAATTCTGTCCCATCATGATTTTTGAGGAAGGCATTTCGGTAATTGCGTATTCTAACACTCTTCTGACAGGGCCAATAGGAGATACAGCCATCGCCGGGCCGCCGCTGTAGCCCCACTCATAGGTCATGATGACGACGAAATCAACTATTTCTCCATGAGCTTGATAGTCATGGGCTTCATACCAGCGGCCTTGCTGGGTGGCACTTGTTTTCGGTGCGAGGGCGGTTGACAAGAGCCAGCCTTCCTGATTGAACCGGGCCTTTGCCCGCCGCAAAAATTGGTTATATGCCTCCTGGTCCTGGGGCCGTAGATATTCAAAATCAAAATGAATATCCTCAAACCCGTATCTTTGCGCAGTTCTTACAATATTGTCTAGAAACCTGTTTTGGATTTCCATATTATTGAGCAAAATCTGCCCAAGTTCATCGTTAAACTGGTCATTCTCCTGATTAGTGATGACCATCATCAAAACCACATTATTTTCTCTTGCAATTGCCGGAAAATTGTTTAGAAGCGGTTCTCTTAATGTACCATCACGCAAGGCCTGAAAACTGAAAGGAGCTAAATAAGTCAGATTCGGAGCCGCTTGCCTGGAGCTGCTTTCAAGATTAGGGCTGACTGTCGTGCCCCGAGGCTCCACATATGCATTGAATTCTGCATTGGTTTTTGCCTGCGGAGGAATATAAAGCCGGTAGCCAACGCTTAGGCTTTGATTAACCGAGATGCCGTTTATCCTTGCCAGCGCCTCGTAGGGAACACCCACTCTCTGGGAGATCGACCAAAGGCTGTCTCCGGGCTGGACATAGTAATAGCTGCCGGTGATTGGAATTACAAGAGCCTGACCGACAACAAGGTCGTTCGGATTAGGGATTTCATTCGATCTGATCAGCTCGTCAACGTTTACATTAAAAGCCTGTGCGATACTGATAAGAGTCTGATTTTCTCTAACGACATGGATTTGCAAGCGCCTTTCCTCCTTATTAGGGTTATAAAGTGAATGCTACAACCATTGTATGTTCACTAAAAGAGATACATGATATGAAAAAAAACAGTTTAAACGTGACCTTTTCACTTTGTATAAAATGCTACAGAAATTACCATTAATAATTTATTGTAAAAAAACAAATCATTAAAGTAGGAGGTGATAAACATGGCAAGTAACAACAGCAATCAACTACTAGTAAACGGTGCTGAACAAGCACTACAACAAATGAAGACTGAAATCGCTTCTGAATTCGGAGTAAACCTTGGAGCAGAAACTACTTCACGTGCAAACGGTTCAGTAGGTGGAGAAATCACTAAACGTTTGGTACAAATGGCTGAACAACAAATGGGTGGCTCTCGTTAATTAACAACTTAATATTTGAATGGATTGAAAAAGAAGGAGCGGAAGCTCCTTCTTTTTATTGCACATTTTTTTCTGGATCGTGCTGGAATTGAAACCATTTTATTTCATATCCGTATTATAGTAATAGATGAAAAACACTTTGGTAAATTTTAATTGTGTATATATTGAACTGAATTTGGTCATTATAAATGTATCGAGTACGTAACGGTTGAGCCCAAAATTATATATATCCTGAAGGATATATATAATTCAGCCAAAGATTGCAAACCAGATAGATCATTTAGAAATAAATACTCTATCTGTATTCGATCAGAAGGAAGATTTTATATGGTAAAGAAAGGTTTTATGACAGTCGTTTCTCTAGAAGATATTATTGTTATAAGGTCCCAACTTATCATATAGGGTCGAGCGAAGATCATATCGAGTGCCGCAGACTTCATTGAGCAAACGATTCAATTAAAGTTAACGTTCATATACAGCCGAAAGGTTGTATACGGGTGTACAGGTATTTTATATGGTCGAACGAACCATTATTATGAGTGGTGAACTGTTTATTTATGGTCGAAAGATCAAAAATAGGTAATCAACTATTCATAATAGTGCAAGGAAGATCGTTACGTACTCGTGTTCGATACATATTTAATTAAGGATCAGTGAGTAAGCTTACTGATCCTTAATTTTTTTACTACTGAATTAGTAATATCAAATGGTGTTATATACTCAGTTCCTTCCAACCCCTGAATCCACGTCTTTTGCTTTTCTTGATCCTCTAAATATGAAAAAACTATATCAATTAAGAATTAAATTAGTGAAATATTACTGCTCTCTACATAAGCAAAATCATAATATTTAATAGACAATTTTCAATAGGCAGGGTACAATCGATTTTGTGAATAAAGGAATAAATGAGGTGGCACTATTACTATCTGGGAGATTTTTGTTGCAATTGTTCTTGGGCTGGTGGAAGGGCTGACAGAGTTCGCACCTGTTTCATCCACCGGGCATATGATTATTGTTGATGATCTTTGGTTTAAATCAAACCAAATTTTTGGTGATGAAGTGGCGAATGCCTTTAAGGTAGTGATCCAGCTCGGTTCTATATTAGCTGTGGTGGTAATCTTCTGGGACCGTTTCATGGATTTGCTTGGCATAAAAAAAATCAAATCTACGTCGGGTGAATCTGGAAAGAAATTAAATCTGCTGCAAGTTATTGTCGGTCTTTTGCCGGCTGGGGTTTTAGGTGTTTTATTCGAAGACTATATCGATGAATATCTGTTTTCCATCAATACGGTCGCCGTCGGTTTATTGCTTGGCGCTTTTTTAATGCTTGCGGCCGATAAATTTGAATCTAAGGTAAAGGTCCATAAAGCGGATACAGTTGACCAGATTACATACAAACAGGCTTTAGGTGTCGGCTTGATTCAATGCTTGGCACTGTGGCCCGGCTTTTCGCGTTCAGGCTCGACGATTTCCGGCGGTGTTTTACTTGGAATGAGCCACCGTGCAGCATCTGACTTTACGTTTATTATGGCCGTGCCGATCATGGCCGGAGCAAGTCTGTTAAAGGTTGTAAAATATTGGGAGGATTTCACTCCTGATGTTCTTCCGTTTTTTATCGCCGGGTTTATCAGTGCATTCGTTTTTGCATTATTTTTCATTCGCTTTTTCTTGAAGCTTATCAATAAAATCAAGTTAAAACCGTTTGCGATCTATCGAATTGTATTAGCGATTATTTTGTTTATGATAGCTATATAATTACTGTGAGCATTACCGCTATTTTGCGGTAGTGCCTTTTTCTGGTTAAAGGAGAACGTGCTTTTTAAAATACCGAATAAATTATTTTAGTAAAACTTTTAAAGTTTTGTGAACAAGTGGGGAATGATAATAAATATAAAACGCTTACTTGCTTATTTGGTAAGGGTTTAGTAAAAATATTATTTTACCCAATTTTTTTCTGTGAATGTTTGCTGAGAAAAAAAACTTGACTTCAACATTAATCGACAATATACTACAAAACATGAATATTTAGATAACTTCTTTCTTTGATAGACAACTGGGGGATACACATGAATGATATTTTTCGTAAGAAAACCATGAGTGATTTATTGGCGAATAGCCAGAAAAAGGAACTTAACCGTTCATTAAGTTTGCTGGATTTAATTTTTCTTGGAGTTGGCTGTGTCATCGGTACGGGAATTTTCGTAGTTACCGGCGTGGTAGCAGCCGAGAGTGCAGGACCGGCTATCAGTATTTCATTTGTTATTGCCGGAATTGCCTGTGCATTGGCTGCGTTTTGTTATGCTGAGTTTTCTTCAGCAGTTCCTGTCTCCGGAAGTGTTTACACTTATACGTATGCTACTCTTGGCGAGGTTTTTGCCTTTTTAATCGGCTGGGACCTGATGCTTGAGTACGTACTGGCAATATCGGCTGTTTCAACCGGATGGTCTGCTTATTTCCGGTCATTGATAGCTGGTTTCGGGCTGCATGTTCCGGAAATCGTTTCTTCAGCACCAGGGACTGGCAAAGGCGGAATTGTCGACCTGCCTGCGATGCTGATCATCCTTTTGATTACGGCTCTTGTCAGCCGCGGAGTTAAGGAGAGTACACGTTTTAATAACGTAATGGTGCTCATCAAGCTTGCCATTATTTTGATCTTTATCGTAGTGGGCGTAGGATATGTAAAGCCTGAAAACTGGACGCCTTTTGCTCCATTTGGCTTTGATGGAATCATAACAAGCGCTGCCACCGTATTTTTTGCTTACATTGGCTTTGATGTGATTGCGACTGCTTCTGAAGAAGTGAAATCACCGAAAAGAAATATGCCAATCGGGATCATTGCTTCTCTTGCTATTTGTACGATTCTATATATCGGTGTGTCTCTCATTTTAACAGGTATGGTTCCGTATCAACAGTTAAATGTAGCAGATCCGGTTGCAATGGCACTTAGAATTGTCGGGCAGGATTCTGCTGCAGGCATCATTTCTGTGGGGGCAGTAGCAGGGATTACTACCGTTCTTCTTGCTTTGATTTATGCACAGGTCCGCTTAACTTACGCCATGAGCCGCGATGGATTATTGCCTAAAAAAATGGGTGTTGTCCATAAAAAATATAAAACGCCTTTATTTAATACATGGTTAACAGGCTTTGTTGCAGCAGGAATTGCCGGTTTCGTGGACTTAACTACATTGGCACACCTTGTAAATATCGGAACGCTTGCAGCCTTTACATTGGTTTCGCTGGCGATTATTGTCCTGCGCAAGAAGCATCCTGAAATACAGGCATCCTTCCGGGTACCGTTTGTTCCGGTCCTGCCGGTAATTAGCGCCCTTCTATGCCTTTATTTATCTTTAAGCCTGCCGTCCATTACGTGGATTGCATTCTTGATTTGGCTCTCAGTCGGTTTTATAGTTTATATGTTTTATTCGCGAAAACACAGCAATTTGAATTAACAGAATATGTTACTTCAGGGTAGTACCTTAGGACCACCCCTTTTGCATGATGGCAGGTGAAATGAAAAATCCTGCAAAAACCTTGTCGCAGGCGATCATTACAGGAATTTTGGTTGTTACATCGCTTACATGTCGGTTAACATTGCGATGCTGCACGTGCTTCCTGCAGATAGAATCGTTAAATTAGGACCGATTGTAGCAGCAACGATACTACGTATTGAATCGCAACTAGAAAGGTCTGAAGGGAAATGGAATATATTGAGCCGGCGGGTAAATCATTCAGAAGAACGATTATTGCCTTGTTTTTAGGCAGTTTTGTCACTTTTGCTGATTTATACAGCACACAGCCTGTCATCCCGGTCATATCAGAACAATTCGATGTTTCACCGGCGACAGCAAGCCTGACCCTGTCCGTTGCCACGGGAACTTTGGCTGTTTTTTTGCTCGTTCTTTCACTTTTATCCGACAACATGGACAGGAAGCGGCTCATGGGTGGAGCTTTAGCGCTTTCAGCTATTTTATCTATTTGTGTCGGATTTACACATGAGTTACATCTGCTTATTATTTTAAGGGCTCTGCAGGGAGCGGCATTGGCAGGGTTTCCTTCGATTGCGATGGCTTATATTAATGAAGAATTCCACCCGAAAAGTTTGGGATATGTGATTGGCATTTATGTGAGTGGCTCAAGCATTGGCGGCCTGGCAGGAAGGCTGATGGTTGGAACCATTTCAGATTATTTTAACTGGAATGCCGCAATAGCCTGCCTGGGTATTCTAAGTTTAGCAATTAGCGTTTTGTTTTGGTTTATACTGCCGGAATCGAAACATCATAATCGTCAAAGCAATGTATCCTTTCAGAGATTGATCACTTCTATCGTTCATAATTTCAAAAACCGCAAGCTTGTTTTGCTGTATCTGCTAGGGTTTTTGCTGATGGGAGCCTTTGTCACGATTTATAACTATATCGGGATTCCTTTAATGCAGGAGCCGTACAATTTATCACAAACGTTATTGAGCTTTATCTTTATCATTTATCTTGTCGGGACATTCAGTTCGGCATGGATGGGAGGGCTTGCAGACCGCATGAACCGGGCAAAGGTTATTTTGTCAGGAATCCTTCTGATGGGAATCGGGGCGATTTTAACGTTGTGCGATCCCCTGGTACTGAAAATCGTCGGGTTGGCCATGTTTACGTTTGGGTTCTTTGGTGCCCATTCGATTGCAAGCAGCTGGGTCGGACTGCTTGCCCATAAAAGTGAAAAGGCCCAGGCTTCGTCGTTTTACTTATTATTCTATTATGCGGGCTCAAGCCTGATTGGAGCAATCGGGGGGGTATTCTTGCACCATTATGGCTGGTATGGTGTAATCGGGTTGATCAGCGGGTTACTGATAGTAGCGATCGTATTTTCCTTGCTAATCGGGGCCGGACATGCCGGAATGAAAGGAATGCTTGATACACCAGACGATAAAAACCAATAACCTATTAAAGAAGACAATACTTTCCGAAATGCAGTTACAGTGACTGAAAGTATTAACGGAACGAAAATGGCTGTAAGCGCAATGGATACCATCTCACATGTAGCAGCTGAATCGGCAGCCTCCACGCAGAGCGTGTTGGCTGCAACAGAGGAGCAAGTTGCTTCAATGCAGGAAATCAGCGCATTTTCCAGCTCGCTAACAAAATTAGCTGGTGAAATGAAATCACTTACTCATACTTTTAAAATATAGTGGCTGTGTAGAAGCGGATCTTACAAGTACCGGCGTGATTTAGTAAATGAGAAATTGCCATAACCAACAAAAGAGATACGGTACTCCCCGTATCTCATTAAATATGGAAGGCTTAAGGATCTTTCCTATAATACATCGCCCATGAGATCTGCCATTTCGAAACGCAGTTTTTCTGTTTCGTCCTCGACTACCGTAATCATCGTACCGTCAATTTCCACGACATCCCCTGGTTTTGACTCGAGTGGGAAAAGATTGATCGGAAACCCCTCAGTCTCGTCATTAATCGTTACAATTCCATAATCTCCTTCAAAGCGGTCGATGATTCCTTTCTTATTTTCATTCATATTATCCGCTCCAATATTAATAGTTTTTTATTCGTTTAGCCATGATATTCCCGTTTTTATTTCCATTAAACAATCAATTGACAACTTTCAACTTCCAAATAAAGGGATTTTCATTTTACGGCACTATATCTGCTATTTTCAAGGGAAAATACCTCTGCATCAGGCTGTGCCGGTTTCCCATATATGTCGTCAGATCGATATGCATGAACGTTCTTGTATACCTCTTGCATTTTTTCTGCTATCCACGTGTCGCATTTTCGGGACGAGGACCAATAAAATATATCCATTTCATTGAGCTCGGTTGTGATGGGATGGCGCCTTTGATAAATAATGGAAGAAGCTTTTACAAAGTTATTCTTCTCGTCTTCAAGTTTTCTAGAATCTGCACTTTTTACATACCAAAAAAACGATAGAAATAAACCAATTTTTCAAAAAGATGTTTGAAAAATTAAAAAAAAGGAAATATGTATTTCGTTATCATTCTTATAAATTAGCAAAGGCAGGGGAACGAGATGGGAAATACTCAGACAGAACAAATGAACGTAACAGCATTGCTCGGGTGGAGCTTGCAGGCTATTGAAGCAATAGATAAGCTAAACAGGCCTTATGTCGTTGTAGGTCCGCCTGAATTTCAGGATTTTGCCGATAAGAATGAAATACAGTTCGTGGCATGGCAATTCGAACGGTTAAATGAACGCTCCAACGAACTTTATGAGAAACTTTCGGCATTGAATACGAAACTCGCTGTCCCGGTTTATGAGGAGACAGTCGAATGGGCAGGGGCGCTAAATGCAAGGTTCAGTGATGATCCGCGTATTTTTAACCGTTCGCTTCTCTTGCGTGATAAAGGACTGATGAAACGAAAAGCACAAATGTCGGGAATTAAGGTCGGGGTATTTGAGGAAGCGTACTCAAAAGACGATGTCTATCGTTTCCTGAAGAGAGTGAATGAAGCACTGATAAAGATAGACGGAGATCCTAATGACCCCATTCACGTTAAACCATTGAATAAAGCAGGTACGGTTGGACATCGCCTGATTCGTGATGCCCAGGATATTGATTTAATGAATGAACAGGAATTTCCATGTCTGATGGAAAGCCACCTTGATGGACAGGAGTTTTCCTGTGAGGCCTTCGTCCATAATGGCGAGGTGCGGTTCTTGAACATCACCGAGTATGTGCAGCTTGGCCACTCTAATTTTGTCCCAGCCTCTCCGTCTCTTGAAGAATGGAGGCCGCAAATAAAAAAAGAAATCCAGAAGCTGGTTGATGCTTTTGAAATTAAATATGGCGTCATCCATCCCGAATATTTCATCTCGCCGGACGGCACGCTTAACTTCGGGGAAGTGGCAGCCCGTGTACCAGGAGGTCATATCTTCGAGCTTATTGAACGAGCTTATGGTTTTAGTGCGTTCCAGGCGCAGATTTTATGCAGCGACCCGGACACGACGGATGAGGAACTTGAAGCATTTTTCCCCGAAGAAGTGACATCGGCTAAGGGCTATGCCGGAAGTCTGATGGTATACCCGCGGGTTAAATTGATTGAAAAGTTGAACTTTCCTGAAGGATTGAAAAAGAATCCTTATTTTGAAAAGCATGATATGTTCATTCCAGTAACCTCGAAGGTTGCTGAACGGGTTGGGTTTGGAAACCATTATGGAACCATCTTCTTCTTCGGTAAAGACAGTGAACATATGTCAAGCATTATGAAACAATATCAGGAATATGATTTCTATTTATAAGAAGTGGGGGAAGAGAAAAAATGGGAGTCGAAACAGTTTCAGCGAAAGAGAAGTTTAAACAAGGCCTACAGGTGTTAAGTGATGCAAAGCCTTTCGCCAAAAGCATGTATCAAACGAACGTTTTCCAATTGGGCATTGAGCTTGCGGAGAGTAAGGAAGGGATGCAGGCGATTTATGAGAATGCATCAAAATTCGACGAGGCAGGCGTTTTTTTTGGCGGACCCTGGGAAGATGCTTCCAAGCTTCAGCCTCCGCTTGTCGGAGGATCACTCAAATTAAAAGGCGTAAACTCTATCATCGAGCTTTTCAGTGAAATGAGGATGCTCGCGATTGCCAAGGGTGATTACCATCATGAAAAGGTGAGTGAAAAAGAAGCCCGCTCTTTTCTAAATGAAGTGCTTGCCTTGAATCTCGATTTGTTGTTCCCGCCGGAAACGGAAGCGGCGAGGGTAGAATCCGGTGAGCATATCGAACGGGCCGAAAGACTGTTTCAATATTTGGGCGATGAGCTTTCTTTCAATGCGATTGCCGGCAAAATTGTTGGTGAAATAGAAAGATTGACCGTCCAGCGCCCAATCATGGTAGAACGGATTATGAAAATGATTCATATGGCAAAGCGGATGCTGGAAGCTGAAATTGATCAAAAATCAAAGAAATCTTTGTCTGCTTTCGATAAGGCAATCACTTTTCCTACACCTGTCAGTAAAAAGTATAAAGATTTGCGTAAGTACCAGAGCCATTTGAAGGAAATGGATGAACCGGAATTGATAGAGGAAGCGAATGCCTTTGCCAAATCGGTAAATGCTACAGGCCTGGTATCTCCGCATCATGCGACATTTACCCGCTTTTTGAATCGGGCTAATGGTGATTTGCTCCCGCTTGCCTTTGATTTATCGGAAACAGGAACAGCGAGCTTTAACGTCAATAAAGAGCTGATCCATGACATCATTCAGCTGGCGATTCATCCTGAGACGAGCCAATCGATTTATGGGCTTGGAAGAATGCTTGACCGCGGTGTTTTGACACAGGATCCGATTTTACCGGCGATCCGCCGCCTGCTTGAGCTGGATATTCATTCAAAAGTAAAAAGATCCTTGCTTAAGCCTGAGTACAAGCGAGGCGCCATTACGGCAAACGGGGTTTTAGTAGCCGGGACTGTCAGTGTGTTAGGCCAGCCTCTGGGCGTCGGTCAGGGACTGAATCCGACATGCCAATCAGCAAGGGCCATCAGCCTCTGGGCGCAGCATGGCATTGGCCAGTTGCTGGAATACATTGCCCGCGGTGCCAGAGATAACGATATAGATGTAACATTTGAAGGAGAGGTCATCCACGCAAGCGGGCTGGAAGAGGGTGTGGCAGGCGGGGAAATCCACCAGGAGCTCGATCCGGTCTCGATTGTTCTCGTCCCTCATTTAGACAAGATATATAATGAGATGATGAAAAGGACACTTCTGCGTGGAGAAGACGGACACAAATGGGCCAATCCTGAATTTTACGGCGAATGGATTCCACGGGGCTTTATTAACTTTGTCGATCCGCTGACCGGATTCGTTGTCGATTATCCGGCCTTTGTCCGCTTGTTTTACGCGACCCATCACCCTGAATATAATGAAGGCTATGAAATGATTTACCCGAATCCGGTCGGGATATTTATTACAAATGTCCATGGAAAATTGCTTGGGCTTCATGCGGTATCGATCCAGCGGATTGCCGAGGATGAAAACGGAGAATACAGGCTCTATTTCTATAATCCCAACAATGACAGCGGTCAGAATTGGGGCCAGGGCATCGAACCAAGCGTTTCCGGAAACGGCGAACTGGAAGGGGAAGCGTCCCTCCCATTCCATGAATTCGTATCCCGTATGTATGCCTTCCACTACAATCCTTATGAACAAGGCGATACCTATATGGTCGAAGATGAATTGGTGCAGAAAGTAGAGGACATTGCCAGGGAAAGCTGGGGAGAAGCTTATACATGGGCGGAATAAGACCAACAAATCGTTAATTCAAAGCAGCGTGATCACTCAGGCCAGTGATCACGCTGCTTTTTATATATAATGGAAGAGTATAAAGCGGTCTGGAAAGAACCTTTTTTCACAAAAGAAAATTTCGTTTCCGGGCAGAATTTAACAAAACAAGAGTTAGGAAAATAATTCAACCAAACTCCGGATCAATTCAACCGTTTTAATGTTAATTCAACCAAACTCCCCGTTTGTAGTCAATCATAATATTCACTAAGTCTGAAAATGCATACAAAGTTAAAGAATGAGTTCTTCTTTTAAGGATTTATCCCTGATGTATACAAAGATAGCACTATTATGAAAACTGTTTCAGTTTCTATTCAGGTTTTTAACATTTCTTTGAGTGGATTTCTCCGGTTGAAGTTGTGGCAGAGTATTTATAGGGGCACTTACGTTGTTGCTGATTAATTAATCACCCAATTCCCAAAAAGGAAGTAGACATCTTCCATTTACTGTCTATAATATAATAAACCTTTTGATTGAAGGGGCAGGGATAAATGGGCCTTTTATGGCATGTAGGTGAAAATCAGTTTCCGTATCTTGTTGGGTTATATGGCCAGAATGGGAAAAACGATAAGCAAATGATCAAAGAAAGTCTGCTCCAGGAAGCTCAAGAATTGATGAATGACCGAATCGGAATAGAGTGCTTGTTTAAATATGCGCCATCGCTGGATCAATATGGTTTTTTTTCAGGAGGGCCATGGGAGAACGCCAGCAAGCTCCAGCCCCAACTGGTTCGCGGGACGCTTGCAGCTGGCGGAAAGCTTGCTGCAGCGGAGACAATCAGCAATTTACGAATGCTCGCTGTAGCTACTGGATTATATATTTCCCCTTACATTCCTAGGGAGGATGCCAAAAGCTATCTGGATAAAGTCCTCACTCATAACCTGGATATTTTATACCAGCCTGAAACAGAAGAAATGAGAATTAAAGGCACCCAGGAAACATTACAAATCAGGCAGCTGTTTGAATTTATTTTCACACAGCATTCTTTCCCGGGGATACTCACTTTTTTGACCGAAGAAATTAAAAAGCTTTCCATCCAGAGGCCGATCATTACGAGTAATATCGAAAAGTTAATTGCTTCAGGCATTAATTGCACAATGGAGGATCAAAGGATAAATACGGAGTTTCACCGTTTTGAAAGTGCAGTGACCCTCCCCTCTGAATTATCGAGGCAATATAAGGGGAATTATGTTGAAGACCTTGCTCACAGCACTGAAACTATACTCGCAAAAGAAGCGGAACAATTGAGCAGGTCCATGCATGACACCGGGCTAGTTTCCAAGGTTCATGTGCACTTTATAACCTTTGCTGTAAAACATCATTTCCACTTAGTGGGAAAAATGTTAGGGTTAAGCTCGGATGGTTTCAGAAGGCTGAATGCAAATGCTGATTTAGTAAAAAAGTTGATTGAAATAGCGATAAAGCCACACACAAAACAGTCTGTATACGGGTTGTCACGACTGCTGGAGCGGGATATTTTTACCGCTGATTTTACAAACAGGTTAGAAGTATTTATCCGTACAGTCCCGGTCCCGGAAGCGGAAAATAAACTAAAAGCCCTCTATTACGATAACGAACTCGAAGCATCGGTTTCTCTGCTTGCAGGGATAGTCAGCGTACTTGGCCAGCCATTGGGAATCGGCCAGGGATTTAATCCATGCTGCCAGTCGACAAGGGCACTCAGCTACTGGGCGCAAAAAGATCCGGTCTTCCTGCTTGACCTTCTAGCAGAGGCAGTGACAAACGGGAATATTACTTGTTTCTTCGAAGGAATAACGATCGATTCTTGCGCTCTTACAGTAAAAGATCTTGATTACACAATACCAATGGATTCTGTTTCAGTGGTGTTAGTTCCGCCTCTGCATGCAATTTACGAAGATATGATAAAGCGGATAGGATTCAGGGGAGAAGATATCCATAAAGTGATTAATCCTGCTTTCCATCGAAGTGGAGTGCTATCCGGCTTTGCTGATAAATATCATCATGACGATTTTTCCGACCAGTTTCAAAACTATTATCATCCGGCTTATTCCAATACCATCAACAGTTACCTTCCTCAGCCGGCAGGGATTGTCATTTATGACCAAAACGATCAAGCTTTAGGAGCACATGCTATCTTGATTCAGCGGATAGGAGAAGACCCTGAGGGCAACAATCGTGTCTATTTTTACAATCCGAACAACGACAGCAGCCAGACATGGGGAAGCAATATCAAAACGAGCGTCACAGAGAATGGTGAATTAGAGGGGGAAAGTTCGCTGCTTTTTGCTGATTTCTTAACGTGCTTATATGCGTTTCACTATCCAGAGTAACATGAAAAAAGTTCTTGATAAGAACAAATAGCACCTTGATGATAGAACAAAAAAGCGATGGAACCCATTCTATCGCTTTTTTGTTTTTAGTTTGAGCTTTATTAGAAAAAAGGAAATTTATGAAACCATATCCCCAAATAGACGTATTAAATGGTAATATAAGGGTAGATAAAAAAGAAAAAATCTAGTTAAAAGGACTGAGCATGATGGAGCTATTCGGGGCCCCGCTGGAACAAATTTATTTATATGGATTGATCATTGCCGGTGTGTTGACGTTTGTGTTTATTCTGTTAAATGATATTTTTGCTGGATTACATCTTCCAGATGTATTGAACCCTGCTTTAATTTTGTCATTTCTCACTATTTTCAGCGCTTGCGGCTATCTTTTAGAGCATTTGACTTCCTTGTCCAGCATCTTTGTCTCAGTTATCGCAGCGGTAACCGCAGTACTTTTAGTCAGTTTGCTTAATGTACTTATCCTAATCCCGTTATCCTCCGCGGAAGAATCACTGGTCATCTTAGAAGCAGATTTAAAGGGACGTGTAGGAACGGTGATTACATCCGTTCCGGTAGATGGTTTTGGCGAAGTGCTTATTGAAAGCAAAAGCGGTTCCTTTGCAAAACCTGCAGTCAGTTTTCATGCAGAAAATATCCCCTCACAAACAAAGGTATTGATTATTGATGTTCAAAATGGAATTTTGCACGTTGCTCCGCGTGAGCAGATCTTAGATATTGGATAGGAGGGTTTCCTTATGTTTAATGTAGTATGGATTGTAGTTGCAGTGGTGGCTTTTTTGTTAATTGCCCTTTTGGGGATCTTTATTACAAAATATCGAACAGCTGGGCCTGATGAAGCGTTGATCGTTACAGGGAGCTATCTTGGAAACAAAAACGTACACGTCGATGAATCAGGAAACAAAATCAAGATTGTTCGCGGAGGAGGAACCTTTGTATTTCCAGTCTTCCAACAGTCAGAGCCATTAAGCTTGTTATCCAGCAAGCTTGAAGTGTCAACCCCGGAAGTATACACCGAACAAGGCGTGCCGGTTATGGCGGACGGAGTATCGATTATTAAAATTGGCAATACCATTTCAGAAATTGCCACCGCTGCTGAGCAATTCCTTGGAAAAGCAAAACAGGACAGGGAACAGGAGGCACGTGAGGTTCTCGAAGGCCATCTCCGCTCCATTCTAGGTTCGATGACGGTCGAAGAAATTTATAAAAACCGAGAAAAGTTTTCCCAGGAAGTCCAGCGAGTGGCCTCTCAGGATCTGGCTAAGATGGGATTAATCATCGTTTCGTTTACGATTAAAGATGTTAGGGACAAAAACGGCTATTTGGATTCGCTTGGTAAACCGAGGATTGCACAGGTAAAGAGGGACGCGGATATCGCTACTGCTGAAGCCGACAAGGAAACCCGTATTAAAAGGGCTGCCGCCGCAAAGGAGGCCCAAAAGGCCGAGCTTGAAAGGGCCACTGAAATTGCCGAGGCAGAAAAGATCAATAAATTGAAAATTGCTGAATACCGCCGAGAGCAGGATATTGCCAAAGCCAAAGCTGACCAGGCTTATGATTTAGAAACGGCCCGCTCCAAACAAGAAGTGACCGAACAAGAAATGCAAATCAAAATTGTCGAACGCCAAAAGCAAATTGAACTTGAGGAAAAAGAAATTCTCAGACGTGAAAAGCAATATGATTCGGAAGTAAAGAAAAAAGCCGATGCTGACCGCTATGCCGTTGAACAGGCGGCTTCAGCAGACAAGATGAAGCAAATCACGGAAGCGGACGCGAATCAATATCGAATCGAAGCGATGGCAAAAGCAGAAGCGGAGCGAGTGCGCATGGACGGACTTGCAAAAGCAGAAGCGCAACGGGCGCAAGGTACCACTGAAGCAGAAATCATCCGCTTAAAAGGGGTTGCCGAAGCAGAAGCAAAACAAAAAATTGCCGAAGCATTCGAGCAGTTCGGCCAGGCTGCCGTCATGGATATGATCTTAAAAATGCTGCCTGAATACGCGAAAGAAGTGGCTAAGCCGCTTGGAAGCATCGATAAAATCACAGTGGTTGATACCGGAAGCAGCGGACCAAACAGCGGCGCCAATAAAGTGACAGGATATGCAACGAATCTAATGGCCACTCTGCAAGAATCATTAAAGGCTTCTTCTGGAATAGATGTGAAGGAGCTGATTGAGAACTTCTCAGGCAAGCGTGATATGTACCCATCAAGACAAGCAATTGAAAAAGAACTAGTAGAAACAAGCATGACTACGGCTGCAAGTAAAGAAAAAGCTTAAGGAAGGAATAGTATGTGTTCAAAATGAAAAGAGGCTCAATTTTCTATTAAAGGGAATAGATCCTCTTTTTTTCGGGGATTAAAAGGAGGGCACTAAACTAAAGATTACTGGGGAAAAGGGATAGC
Organism: Peribacillus cavernae; assembly: GCF_003989135.1. GTDB lineage: Bacteria > Bacillota > Bacilli > Bacillales > DSM-1321 > Peribacillus > Peribacillus cavernae. Next base: position 26,859 of record NZ_RYZZ01000037.1, on the reverse strand, counting down.
TAGTGAAGCATTGGTAGCTGTTGTTAAGTATGGTTATCACCACTTTCAATTAGAAAGAATTGAGGCTTTGATTGAACCTGCTAATCTTCCATCACAAAAACTTGTAGAAAAGCAAGGCTTTAAGAGAGAGGGATTGCTGAGACACTATGAATTTACTTGTGGCAAACTCGATGATTTATATATGTACTCCATCATAAAAGAAGATCTCTAAAGAAAAATGTTGTTGTTCCGGAAAAGGGGCGATTGCAGCATAGTGTGATTGCTTTTTGCTTATTGTTGAATTGGAGGTTTGTGGAATGAGGATTTGTATTAGGGCTGAATTGATAATGATTAATTTCTTTTTGTGGGGAACTGGGAATTGGGTAGGGATCCTGTCTGCTATTTTAATTGTACAAGTGGCCCCTCAATCTGTGAATCGTTTCCGTATCCCCTTCTTATTATGAAGAAAAAATAGGTATAATCAGCTATTAAACAGACAGTTGTTTGCCTTTGAAGATCAATAGAATAGATCTTAATAACTGTAGTTTGGTAAGTTAACAAAATCTTCATCCTACTCCTATATCCTCGTGGTATATTTATCTAGGATTTCAAATTCTTTGAGAGGAATGTGAGTACTATGTCGATTAAGCACAATTTGAAAAAGTGGCTTGCCTCTTCCGTTGCCATTGGACTCGTAACAACACAATTTGCAGTTCCATCTCTTGCTCATGGGCATGATCACGGGCACCATAAACAAAAGCATCAGAACCGTTCGGAGTTTTCGCTGCGCATTATGGAGACGACTGACATCCATACCAATCTATTAGGCTATGATTATTACAAAAATGCACCTTCTGATTCAGTTGGGTTTTCACGGACTGCGACTCTGATCAAGCAGGCAAGAAAAGAAGTGAAAAACAGTGTCTTAGTTGATAATGGCGACTTGATTCAAGGTACACCGCTGGGAACATATAAAGCCAAAGTGGATCCTCTTGAAAAACGAGAAGTCCATCCCGCATATAAAGCCATGAACCAAATGGGCTACGATATCGCTACATTTGGAAACCATGAGTTTAACTATGGATTGGATTATCTAAATGAAGCGATTAATGATGCGAAATTTTCCTATGTAAATGCCAATATCTATAAAGATGACCATGATAACAATCCCCGTAATGATAAGAATGCCTTTAAACCTTATAAAATTGTCGAGAAAGTTGTAACTGATAAAAGAGGAAAAAAAGCCAAAGTAAAAATCGGTTATATCGGTTTTGTTCCGCCGCAAATTATGGATTGGGACAAAGCTAACCTGGAAGGCAAAGTAACCACAAAAGGAATTGTGGAAACAGCGAAAAAGTATATTCCGGAAATGAAGCGAAAAGGTGCGGATGTTGTTATTGCGCTGACCCATTCCGGTTTTAGTGGAGATATTAAAAACACCGAAGACGTGATTTATTCACTCAGTAAGGTTCCCGGAATCAATGCAATCACATTCTCGCATACTCATAAAGTATTTCCAGCAGCAGACGAAAAAACGTTGGACATCCTCTTCAAAGACGCAAGTGGCAATGTTCTTCCTGGAGTAGACAACAAAAAAGGTACGATTAATGGAGTCCCTGCTGTCCAGGCCGGCTATGGCGGCGGAAACTTGGGAATTATCGACCTTGATATCAAACGTGTGAAAGGAAAGTGGAAGGTCTACAATTCCCAGGCTTCTACACGAGCGATTATTGATAAAGCAACCGGTAAGAAGGTAGAAGAAAATAAAGCCGTCGCTGCTGCGGTAAAAGCAGATCACGATGCTACAATTAAATATGTGAACACACCGATTGGAAAAACCACGGCACCAATTCACAGCTATTTCGCACTGGTGAAGGATGATCCATCCGTACAAGTGGTAACGAACGCCCAAAAGTGGTATGTGGAAAAATATATTGCCAATAACAAACCACAATATAAAGATCTTCCTATTCTTTCTGTTGGGGCACCTTTCAAAGCAGGACGCAATGGTGTGGAGGAATACACGGAAATTCAACCAGGCGATTTAACGATCAGAAGCGCCGGAGATCTATATCTGTATGACAACACGTTAAAAGCAATTAAAGTAAAAGGATCTGTGGTAAAAGAATGGCTTGAGATGTCGGCAGGCAAATTCAATACAATTGACCCGGCGAAAACAGAAGAACAAAAACTGCTAAATGATAAGTTTGCTGTTTATAACTTTGATGTTATCGACGGGGTAACGTATCAAATCGATGTCACAAAGCCATCCCGTTATGATGAAAAAGGTACAAAGTTATCCGATTCCAGCCGTATCACGAATCTAAAGTATAACGACAAAGCAGTAGACCCTGAACAAGAATTTATTGTGGCTACAAATAACTACCGTGCAGGCGGCGGCGGAAACTTCCCTGGCGTGAAGGGCAGCGAGTATGTTGTTGACTCAGCTGATGAAAACCGCCAGATCTTAATGGATTACATTTCAGAAGTCAAAGAAATCAATCCAACAGCTGATGACAACTGGTCGATCGCACCTATCTTTGGCGATGTGAATGTAACCTTTACTTCATCTCCAAAAGGTGCTGAGTATTTAACAGCTGACAGCAAAATCTCTTATACCGGCAAAACCGATGACAATGGCTTTGGCATTTTCAAATTTAACTTAAAAGGCGAGAAGCCTGCCAATGTAAAGGTTCAATTGCTTGGAATCAACGACCTTCACGGACAGCTGGATACGACGTCCGAATTTGGTGGTATAAAACAAGGACGTATTGATTATTTAGCTGCATACCTAAAGAAGCGGGAAGCGGAAAATCCGGCAAATACCCTACTGCTTACTGCCGGGGATGCTGTGGGCGCAAGTGCACCCGTTTCCTCTAAGCTGCAGGATAAACCGACCCTGGAGTTCCTGAATAATATGGGCTTTGATGTTGGAACGGTCGGTAACCATGAGTTTGATAAAGGTGTAGATACGCTAATGGCGCAAATCAACGGCGGGAAATCGCCTACTTCCGATGTGGAATTTGAAGGATTAGATTTTCCCTATGTTGTTGCTAACGTAATCTATAAAGATACTAAAAAGCCAATTCTTGATCCGTATGTGATCAAAAAGGTCGGCGGGGTAGATATTGGATTTATCGGTGTTGTGACCAACGCAACGCCTTCCAAGGTAACTCCGGCCGGAATTGAAAAGATAGAATTTATTGAACAGGCTCCCGCTGTTAACAGTGCGGTGGCAGAATTAAAGAAAAACGGCGTCGAGTCGATTGTTGTCATTTCCCATGATCCCGGCAGCGATAGAAATGGTATTGTGTCGGGTGAAGCTATCGATCTGGCAAACGCAGTAGATGATGAAGTAGACGTTATCCTTGCTGGTGACAACCATGCGAAGCTGAATAATGTTGTTGATAACAAACTAGTGGTCCAGGCATTCTCATACGGAACAGCCTTCGAGGATGTTGATCTTGAAATCGACCCAATTACAAATGAAATCGTGAAAAAGTCAGCTGAAATCGTAACGGTCGCTCAACAAGGCATCACTCCTGATGCGGAAACGACGACTTTCATTAACAAGTATCTTGATATGTTCCCTGAATTAAAAGAACCACTTGGTACAGCAGATACACCGATTGTAAGAACAAATGCCTATACAGAAGAAACAGCACTTGGGAACCTGATTGCAGACGCCATGAGGGATGACTTGAAATCAGACTTTGCCTTCATGAACCCAGGTGGCATTCGTGCAGATATTCCTCAAGGAACGATTACGTATGCTGACCTTGCGAAAATTCAGCCTTTCGGTAACACGCTTGTAAAGCTGACACTAACAGGTGCAGAAATCAAAACATTACTGCAGCAGCAATGGGCCATTGAAGGCTCTCCAAAAACACTGCAAATCTCCGGTCTGAAGTATAAAGCTGACTTCAGCAAGCCTGTCACGGAACGGGTTGTCGAGTTGACTAAAGCAGACGGCACACCAATTGAGGATACAAAAGAGTATACTGCAACCGTCAATGACTTCATGGCTGGCGGCGGAGATAACTATCTTGTCCTGAAAGGAAAAGAAAGAACGTACGGTTCTCCCGATCTGGATGCTTTCGTAAATTACGTGAAAAAGACATTCAACGGCGGCAAAATCACCGCTTCTGTTGAAGGGCGGATTACAAACCTAAATAAATAATATTTGTGCGAAACTCTTACAGCTATGCTGTAGGGGTTTCTTTTTGTAAGTTTGGAAAAACCCTTGGTTTCGCTTGATTCAAAATATATATATGCCCTTTATAAAAGAAAAAGTAGTTTCGAAAACTTATTCCACTCATCTAGAAATTGTAACTTTTTCCCTCATCTCTCGTCTCTTCATACAGAGGGGGAATAAAGAATGAAATGGAAAAGGTCCGCTGCTTTATGTATTTTGCTTTTAACTTTCCTGGCATCAGGCTGTTCAGAAAATAAAGAATCAAGTATTGACGATAAGGTTTCATCGGGAGCCAAAAGTGAAAGCTCTCAGAATTCGGAAGAGAACCCGGAGACCTTTGCAAAGGAAGACGGCAAAGAAAAGACATCCGAAGTGGACAGTAAGAACGTTGTAAACGACAGAATGGTTATCCATAACGCGGAACTGCGGCTGGAAGTGAAAAATCTAGAAAAGAATCACTTGAAACTCGAGGATAAAGTGAAACGATATGGAGGATACATTGTAGAATCGAATGTATTCATCGAAGAAGAAGGGCACATAAACGGAACGTTAATTGCCAGAGTGCCTGAAAAAAACTTTCAGCAATTCTTGAATGATGCGGAAGGAACAGCTGCAAAAGTGGTGGAACGAACGGTAAACGGTCAGGATGTCACGGAGGAATATGTCGACCTCCAATCGCGTCTGAAAGCTAAAAAAACAGTGGAAGCAAGGCTACTTGATTTCATGAAAAAAGCCGAAAAAACAGAAAATCTCCTCAGGATTTCAACGGATCTGGCAGGCGTGCAGGAGGAAATCGAATCTATCATGGGAAGGATAAAATTCCTCGATAACCAGGTGGCATACTCAACTGTGACAATAAACACGTTTGAGGAAAAAGTGATTGTCCCTGCTATCGATGAAGAAGAGTTAAATACATGGGAAAAAACGAAAAAACAATTCGCGGGCAGCATCAACTTCTTGATGGCAACACTTTCAGCAATCACCGTTATTACTGTTGGTAATCTTCCGGTTCTTGTCATTCTTATCGCAATCGGAGTTTTAATTTATCTGGCTATAAGGAAAAGAAAAAAATAAAGCACAATGAAACGGGTTACCAGACATACCCGAAAAGGCGCCTTCTGATATAATCAAGGAAAAAGGAGAAACTTACACCCGTGATAAAGAAACTAAAGGCCTGGGCAAGGGAACTGAAAAGAAACATATATACCCTCTATTTTGCCTATAGAGACAAGCGAGCTCCTTGGTATGCTAAAGTATTCACGGCCTTCATCGTGGCATATGCCTTCAGCCCGATTGACTTAATCCCCGACTTTATCCCCATTCTCGGTTATCTTGATGATATCATCATCGTTCCAGCAGGGGTATGGATTGCATTGAAGCTATTGCCGGATGAGGTGATAAAAAATGCGAAAATGAAGGCTGAAGGTAAAATGGGCAAAAAACCGGTAAATTGGGTAATGGGCACACTTATTCTTACCGTATGGCTGCTTTTACTGGCCTGGCTTATCTACTTTTTATTCGAATAAGGATCATTTCACGCCGAAGATACAGTAAAAAAGCATAAAGAACATGCCTTCCGGTGTTATAATAAAAGCAGCAATAGTATAGGAAATCAAGGGTGGTCGGCACGCTTCCCCATTTAATATGGGAGGGAGGTGATGCCGTATGACAGTATTTGAATCGCTTGTTACTATGATCTCGTTCGCGAGTTTGATTGTGACGATCCTGTCATTTCACAAAAAAAACTAAAACCGCCCTTGAGTTTAGCAGGCTCCGGCGGTTTTAGTCGGTGAAGTTGTTGATCCCCCTTGAAGGGAACGTTCTATAGCGAGGCCGTTTGGTGTTCCAGCACCAACGGTCTTTTTAATATATGCAATGCTTTTGTTTTATTATACACTGCATTTCAGGAAAAAGAAAACAAGCTATCCTTGGTAAGCTGGAGAAAAAACTGTAGGCTTTAGTCAAAGCTAAATACGAGAGGCCCATTCCTGAAAACGATTTTCCTTTTCGGAAATTGTGTATTCAATGTCTATAAATTACATTTGCCTTTATTTTCCTTTCTATAAAGTTTTCATATACAGACTTTTTGAACTCCTTTACTCTGGCATTTAGTTTAATAATAACTAAGGCAGGAAAAACCCCTTCCAATCATCCAGATTGGAAGAGGTTGGACTGAACTATTTCTTCCTATTCAAACCAAATCCGTAATAGCAAGCCACAAGCAGGATGATCCAGACCGGTCCAACGATAAGGGCGACAATCGTCTTTTCAGAGAAACCCATCACGATAATGACCAGTACTAAAAAGGCCAATGAAAAATAAGAACTGAATGGATACCATGGCATCTTGTATTTTAGATTTTTTTTCTGTTCATTCGTCATTTTTTTTCTGTACAAAATCTGTGAAACGAGGATTGTTCCCCATGTCCAGATGGCTCCGAAAGTAGCGATGCTTGTTACCCAGCCAAACACCTTTTCAGAAACGATATAATTCAAATAGACACCTATCAATAAAGCAACACTTGAGACGATAATCGCGACTCCAGGTACTCCGCCTTTGGTTGTCCGCTCGAATCTTTTTGGCGCTTCGTTTTGTTGAGCCAGATTAAACAGCATTCTTCCGGTACTAAAAATCCCGCTGTTGCAGGAAGACAGAGCGGCGGTAAGAACGACAAAGTTAATGATCCCGGCTGCACTCCTGATTCCGAGCTGTTCAAATGTCATAACGAACGGGCTTTGCTGGGGAGTGATTTCATTCCATGGATAAATGGACATAATTACTGTCAAAGAAAGAACATAAAAAATCAGAATGCGCCAGAAGACGGAGTCAATGGCACGAGCTAACGTCTTTTCGGGATTTTTGACTTCCCCAGCGGTTACTCCAAGCATCTCTACACCTAGATAAGCGAACATAACCATCTGCAAGGACATCAGCACACCGTTGAACCCATTCGGGAAAAACCCGCCATGTTTCCAAAGATTGCTGAAACCGGTGGCGACTCCGCCATTACCGAGTCCAAAAAGGATAATTCCCAATCCCATTACAATCATTAATACAATCGTAACGATTTTAATGAGGGCAAACCAAAACTCTACTTCCCCATAAGCCTTAACCGCCATGAAATTAATGGTGGTCATAATGATCAATGCTCCAAGAGCCCAGATCCATTGTGGTGTACCGGGGAACCAGAACTGCATGTAAATCCCCACAGCGGTAATTTCCGCCATACAGGTAACAATCCACAAAAACCAATAATTCCAGCCGGTAATATATCCAGCTAACGACCCTATATAATCCCTGGCATAGCGGCTGAATGAGCCTGCAACCGGATTTGTAATCGCCATTTCACCAAGGGCTCTCATAATAAAGAAAATCACCAGGCCTCCTAAAGCATAAGCTAGCAAAATCCCAGGCCCGGCAAGTCTGATCGCATCAGCAGAGCCTAGAAATAGGCCGACGCCAATCGCTGCACCCAAAGACATTAGGGTAATATGTCTTTGCTCCAATCCTCTATGTAACTGTGATTCTTTTTTGTTGTTTGACATACGATTCTCCTTTTGCTTAATTTTTGTGAGTGCGGTGATGTAAAAAAACGAACATGTAACGGAAAACGCTTCAACCACTAAATGATACCAGAAAAATCGACATTTCTTAACTATTGATCATAAAAAATAATAGTAATAAAACTTTAGCTTGTAAAGGATAGAGGGAAGAAATAGGCAGGATGTACTTTCATCTTGAAAATATTTCAAGTCCTTCATGCTTGTTATAGAGCATTCGGACGATAGAAATTATATGAAAATAAAATTTTTATTTCTAATTAGGGGTCATCAATCAGGCGGGATGGAATATGATAAAGGGAATATTTTGCGGAGGTGAAGGAATGGCAGTTGTAAACGCCAGGCAGTCAGATATCGATTTATTGGCAAGATTGCTAAGGGCAGAAGGTGAAGGAGAGGGAGTCCTTGGGATGCTGCTCATCGGGAATGTAGGGATAAACCGGGTAAGAGCGAATTGTTCCGAATTCAAGGGGCTGCGGACGATTCCTCAAATGATTTATCAGGAACATGCCTTCGAAGCAGTCCAAAAAGGATATTTTTATCAAAGAGCGAGGGAAAGTGAAAGAAGGCTGGCACGTCGTACGGTGAATGGAGAGAGGTTCTGGCCGGCAAAATATAGTTTATGGTATTTCCGGCCGCCGGGTGATTGTCCTCCGACCTGGTACGATCAGCCCTTTGTCGGCCGCTACAAGCTCCATTGCTTTTATGAACCGACGTCCGCCGTATGTGAAAATGTGTATAATACTTTCTAACGATTGGGATATCTCAATACAAGAATTAGGTTAGGAGCTGTGCGGACAGCTCCTTTTAAATTGAAAGCACAGGCAGAGGTAATTCTTTATCCTTATGTATCATTTATTGTTGTGGCATATTCAAATATTGAAGCTGTGTTTGGTTGAATTAACTTCAAAATTGGTTGAATTCAAAGTGTGTTTAGTTGTGCGGTTCTGCTGCTTACGGTCTATTGGCATTTACATATGGTTTTATGGCCAATCCTTATCTTGGATTACTTTTGGTACTCTTCATGGGACCTTCCTAACAAGTAAGGGACCTGGCTTCTATTGATTGTTAGCCAAAAAAGTACTTCTTTGGAAACTAAAAGGTAAATTAAGGTACAGAAAATTGTTGCAATTTGCATACAACTCTTATAACATATAGTTAAATTAATTTTAATCGTGTAATAAATTATTTATGGAGATGATTTTTTGAAACCGATGCTCACTTTAACAGAGTTTAGCCAGATAAAGGCACTTTCTGATCCTTTTCGTGCTGAAATGATGATGCGTTTGTTAGAGAAACCCTATACCGGGCAGCAATTATCGGAGTATTTTAATATGTCACGGGCTAAGATTCATTACCATTTAAAAGATCTTGAGAAAAACGGCCTAATTGAAATTGTCTATACCGAAGAGAAGAATGGAATCATCCAAAAGTTTTACCAATCTGTAGCAAGAGGCTTTACTCCAGCAGCAGAACTGCTTCCGCATATTGGAGATGTGAGTGAAACATCCAGGCAATTAATACTGCAAATGGCAGAACGGACAAAAAGACATATTCTTGCAGCCCCGGAAGAAGCTTTTAAACTGGATAAAGCTACTGAAGATCCATCTCAATGGAATTATGTTGGATCACTCTGGGAGTTTTCTGCTACGGAGGAACAATTCAAAGCCTGGATCAAAAAATACTTTGATCTAATGGAAGAAATCACAGGAATGGCAAAAGATGCGGAAAGTAATCCAAACAGCAAAGTGTACTTTGTTTCCACCACTGCTTTACAAATTGATGAACCTTCCATGAAGCGATTTAATAAAGAAAACTAGCAAATTGGCAAGCCTGTTAAGGCGAAGACAGCCCACTTTTTAGACTAACTATAATAACAACATGGAATTAAGCGAAAATTCATAGAATTAAGCGAAAACACCCGGGAATTAAGCGAAAAAGATGATAATTAAGCGAAAACTTCCATTAATCAAGCGAATAGCAATAAGCTCGTACTAATCCGGCATTTCCACGCCTTCCACAGAGACGGGGAGCCGTTTATTTCATCAGCTTATCGATAATGGACTTGAGGAGTGGAAGAATGGAACTGCTGTTGAAGAATAAAAACTTTTTGTTTATGTTTTTAGGAAGAATGATTACCAATATTGGAGATAGCATTTATTATGTCGCGGCCATGTGGCTTGTTTATGATCTGGGGGGAAGTGCTTTTTACTCCGGTCTTGCGGGATTTTTGACTATGCTTCCGACAGCTTTACAATTCCTTGTTGGGCCTTTCGTTGACAAATGGCAGATTAAAAGGACTTTAGTTCTCACACAGATTCTTCAGTGTGTCTTAATCCTGATTATTCCTATTTCTTACAGGTTTGATTTTTTGACCGTCCAGCTTATTTTGATTGTTATGCCTCTAGTCGCTTTTATTGAACAGTTTGCTTATCCGGCCCAAACCAAAGCCCTTCCTTTATTGCTTGGAAAATCCGAACTAATGAAAGGCAATTCCCTCTTCTCTTTTGCTTATCAAGGTATTGATTTAGTGTTTAATGCGGCAGCCGGAATCCTCGTGGCAATGGTCGGTGCTGTGACACTTTACATTGTAGATTCCGTTACGTTTGCTATTGCCGCGATATCCTTCAGCCTAGTTAAATTACCCCTTCGAAACAACAAAGAATACATCCAAGAAAACAAAACAAACGGACGTCATGCTATTAAAAAATACCTTATCGATTTAAAGGAAGGATTTATCATCGTTTTCCATTCCTTACTGGGATCTTTCCTAATTGGTTCTGTTATCGCTAACTTTGCTATTGGGATTACCTTTGCTATTTTACCATCGTTTGCTGATTCCAGGGGAGGCTCGGAAGTTTACGGATTATTCCTTACAGGTTTATCCGCAGGTTCTTTAATAGGAGCTTTGCTCGCATCCTGGTTAGGGAAATTCAAAACCGGATACTTATCAATCATTAGCTTCGCAATAGCTGCTTGTTGTTGGACTTTAGCTGCGCTAATTCCTTTTACAACTATTGCAATTATACTGTTTGGTCTAGCATGGGTACCCATAGGCGGAACCAATGTCATATTTGGGACCATCAGTCAAATGGTAATTCCAAATGAGGTGCTGGGAAGAGTTAATTCAGTCTCCCGAAGCATGAGCGCAATAGCCATGCCATTCGGCTCGTTACTTGGGGGGTATTTAGCTACTGTCTTTAATAGCCAATTCCTATTTGCACTCACAGGAGCAGGAATCCTGTTTATCTCTATTGTCTGGCTTTTTCATCCTAAATTAAGAGCACTCCCGCAGGCAACCGAATTAAGTGCAGAGACATTTGGATTGAAGTTTGGAGAAGAGTATGAAAAGGGGAGCCCATATAGTGATATGATAAATTGATTTGAAGCCTGTGTAAGAGTATATAGAGAATTTTACGTTTGCCTTTAATAAAGAACGAGTAGGTTAAACTAAATATTGGGTTCAGTGCCATTTAACAGCATTAAAAACGTTCAGAGGTTATTGCATCTGCTTTTGGAAGCTTGACCGCGCTATCCTGTAATTTCGTGCAAAAGATAATCCACCATTGAGCTCAGCCGTTAATGGTGGATTATCTTCCTCATTATGCTAATTCCCTTCAATGGGAACGTCAGTTGCAAGACCGTTTGGTGTTACCGTAACAGCGGTCTTTTTTATGTATAAAAATATCCAGGATTCCAGAAAAAGCAAACAATGTTGTAGTTATTCACTTGAATTTTAATTTGTTAAGATCGGTTAGTACCATAAATTATCAATTTTATATCATATATTCTTTGAATGAAAAGCAAAAGAGTTTACGTTCAATTCTTCCTTTTTCACCGATTAACTTGTACCAGCCCTGGCCAATATAAAAAGGATTTGAAAGGATCTTTTCTAAAATGTGCGAAATACGGTCATTTGCTTCCTCATTTTCAATTTTACTTTTACAGGAGAGAGCCAAAACAAAATAAGAATTGTCACTTTCAAGCTCAAGTATTTGAAGGTTATAAATCCCTCGCTGTTTTCTATTAAATTCCTCTAGTACTGTTTCAATACTTTTTTCCACTTCTATCTCATATTTATTTGCTTCTCTCCAGTTCGTTAAAAGAGAATCATAAAGTGAAAGGGTGACGATATAAAATGTGGCATAATTTTGTGGATCAAATTCTTCTTTACTAACTTCTTCCTCAGGCAAAACAATAAATTTTTTATAATCAGCAAAAAAACTCCCACTCATATTATGTACCTTCTTTCTTTAGATTTGACAAAGTTTTAAACCGGGAGACTAAATGAATTAATGGTCCTATCTAGAAAGAAAAATAGCTTTATATTAAATATATTGAATTTTCTTAAAAACATAAAGAGGTTTTGGGTTTTTCACAGAATTACCATTTTGTGTATAGCTTTTTAGACTTTCGCTTTTACTGATTTTCATTGCAAGTTATTATCATTATAACTTGGAAAAGGGAAGAGTGGGAAAACTTGTTGCATTTTTGGCAAATGGATATTAAAATACTTTGGCAATCATATATATGTTTAAAATGGCGATACAGATGGAAACTAGAAAGGTCAACTGACATATAAACAATGATTTCTCAGGAGGACAAACAGTGGATTTCTTAGGAATGGATATGGCAACACTTCTAAAAGTTATTGGTGTTGACCTTGTATTAAGTGGAGATAATGCTATCGTTATTGCATTAGCCGCGAGAAATGTACCGGCAGAACATCGAAGAAAAGCAATCTTTTGGGGAACTTTAGGGGCGATTGTTTTACGATTACTATTCGCGGCCATTATTGTATGGTTATTGAAAATACCGTTGATTTCAGCTCTTGGCGGAATTCTGCTCATCCAAATTGCTTATAGCTTACTTGCAGGAAAAGAAAAAGAACACAAAGCCGGTGGTGAGACAGTGGCATCTGCCGTTAGAACAATTATTATCGCAGATGCTGTAATGTCACTGGATAACGTTTTAGCTTTAGCGGGTGTTGCACACGGGTTCGTACCAATCTTGATTGGAATTCTAATTTCAATTCCAATCATTGTTTGGGGCAGTCAACTAATATTAAAGGTTATGGAAAGATTTCCAGTTATTGTTTATGCGGGTGCTGGTCTTTTGGCTTATACATCTGGTGAAATGATTGTTGGAGATCAAATGGTTGATGAATTTTTACATTCATCTATGCCAAACTTAGTGGAAGCAATCCATGTCGGTTTACCGATTTTATTAGTAATCCTTGTAGTGGGTATTGGCTACTTAAGAAGAAAGCAAAATAAAAAGGATACTTCTAACGCTGTGTAATTTTTGCTAAATAGAATAATTTTATCAAACCGTCTCTGATCAAGAGATGGTTTTTTTGCACTTTTTCACAAAAAAGGGTTTACCTTTTGACAATAAATAGCATATAATCTAACTGTATTAACAATAGTAGTACACTTGGTACAGATTGGGGGTCGCTATGTTTGAGCTAGACATGAGGAGCCGGAAACCCATTTATGAGCAGCTTGTCGATAAATTGAAAGAGCTGATTATCAATGAGGTGCTCAAGCCTGATGAACAACTGCCGTCGGTTCGGACACTGGCACAGCAACTTACGATAAATCCAAATACGATACAAAAAGCGTACCGGGAACTTGAAAACCAGAGTTACATTTACTCACTGCCGGGGAAGGGAAGCTTTGTTAATTCCTTCAATCTCGTAAAGGACTCTGAGAAATTGACGAATATCAAAAAGGAACTCGAAAAAAACATATTGGAAGCTTTATACCTCGGTGTGACAGCAAAAGAGTTAATACATCTAATCGAGGAATTAGATGCTTCAAAAGAGGGAGGCGATAAAGATGATAGAAATGAAAAACGTTAGCAAGACATTTGATCGGTATCAGGCTGTTGAAAACGTAAATCTTTCGATTGAAAAAGGTTCGATATACGGCTTAATCGGTTCAAACGGGGCCGGGAAAACGACACTGCTAAAACTGTTGGCCGGAATTTACCGCCAGGACAGGGGTGAGGTCAGCATAAACGAGCAGGCGGTATATGAAAACCTGGACCAGAAGCAGAAACTCTTTTTCATCCCGGATCAGCCGTATTTTCTTCCACATTACACGATCAAACAAATGGCGCAATTTTATAAAAGCATTTATCCGTCATGGAGTGATGAACGTTTTCAAAAACTTGCTAAGTGGTTTGATATCGATCTGAAGAAAAGAATTCATACATTCTCAAAAGGATGGCAAAGGCAGGCGGCTTTCATCCTCGCATTTTCAACACTACCGCAAATCCTGATTTTGGACGAGCCGATGGACGGGCTTGATCCGGTGGTCAGGAAAAAAGTGAAGAATCTGATGATCCAGGATGTTGCCGACCGAGAGATGACGATTTTGATTTCTTCGCATAACCTCAGGGAGATTGAGGATATATGCGACCATATTGGAATCATCCATAGGGGTTCACTTCTGCTGGAAAAGGAGCTTGATGACTTGAAATCAGATATACATAAAATACAAGTTGCCTATAAAGAAGGGATGCCTGAGGATTCATTGGAAGGCCTTTATATGCTTCATAGAGAAAAACGAGGAAGCGTATTTATATGCATTGTGAGAGGGAAGGAAGAGAAGATCGCTGAACAAATCAGAAAGACAAAACCGGTCATTTTTGATTTATTGCCACTTACACTGGAGGAAATCTTTATTTACGAAATGGGGGATATCGGCTATGCCATCAAAAATGTCATTGTTTAATAAAGAAGCCATCCTGCGTATCGTCCGAAGCGTAGGATGGATCCCGATTTTCTATTTTTTTGGCCTGCTGTTTGCGCTGCCGATAAGAATTCTGATGACGTACTCAAATGAAAATACCAGAAAATACATGAAGGTTGCCAGCCTGTTTCAATATGATTTCGGTATTCAGCTTGTCTTTCTCATCATTGTTCCTGTACTTCTCGCTATTTTTTTGTTCCGATTTTTACATCTCAAGCAAGCTGCTGACCTCATGCACAGCCTTCCATTGAAAAGAGAGACGATTTATCATCAATACTCAGTAACGGGCATGGCGTTGCTTGTTCTTCCAATCATCCTGATAGCAATTGTCATTCTTTTCATCCATATTGGCCTGGATCTCGAAGCTTATTTTGAAATAAGCGACATCTTTTACTGGGCCGGCATTACGATTCTTTTTAATTTGCTGTTATTTACAGCCAGTGTCTTTGTCGGAATGATGACAGGGATTTCCGTAGTTCAAGGAGTCTTATCGTATATTTTTCTTCTTTTCCCTGTTGGTATCGTCTCATTGTTGTTTTTAAATTTAAAAACTTTGCTCTATGGTTTTCCGGCTGATTACTATCTCAACAGAGAATTGGACAAAATGTCGCCGCTTACCTACGCGGCCGTTCTGGAAAACAAGCCGTTCCAATCGATTCAAATTATCCTTTATCTCGTATTAATAATTGTTCTTTATGCTTTGTCGTTGTTTTTCTATCAAAGAAGAAAAGTGGAAACTGCCTCCGAAGCGATTGCTTTTTCCAATTTACGGGCCATCTTCAAGTACGGGGTCACTTTTTGCACAATGCTTCTGGGCGGGGCGTATTTCAGTTTGGTGCAGGCTCCTTTTGGCTGGGTGATCTTCGGCTATGCCATTGGTGCTGTAATTGGCTACATTGCAGCAGAAATGGTGTTGCGAAAAACATGGCGGGTTTTTGGAAGGATTAAAGGGCTTGCTGTTTATGTAGCAGTCATGGTCGTTTTGATAACAGGTACCCAGGCGCTTAGCAGATATGAAGATCATTTGCCGGAACAAAGTGATATCAAAAGTGTGTTTCTTACTGATGATCCGTCTCTTTACCTGAATAAAGATGAAGCGTACTATCATAATTTCGTTGCCTCTCCGTTGAAAGAAGAAAAAAATATTGAGGCCGTCCTGAAGCTTCATAGACAAATCATTGAGAAACAAAGCATCAGCGATAAGCAAAATTTATATTTCGAGACGAGCTACTTTGTATATAAATTGAAAAATGGCAAAAAAGTGATCCGCGAATATGCGATCAATAAAGAACAACATAAAGATTTATATCGTCCGATTTTTGAATCCAGGGAGTTTAAGCTGTCCACAAATGAAATTTTCAAACTTAACGAAAACGAGGCGGATCGAATCACGATGACTCCCAACGGCCCATTCAATAGACAGGCAATGATAACAGAGCCGGTCGACCTGAAAGAAGCTGTTTCCATCTTGAAAGAAGAAGTATTGAACGAGACATATAATGATTCCGTTTATTATCGTGACAATTTCTCGAACACTGAGATTTTTGGAGATAAAGATAAGTCGGTCCATCTTGAAATCAAGCCTTCCTACAAAAAGTTTAATCATTGGCTCAAGAAAAAGAATATGCTCGCCCAGGCTAAAGTGACAGCTGACGATATTTCCTATGTTCTTGTTGCCAGGAATAATTCATCTGAATTTGAAGATAATCCAGGATCAGCTATAGAGTGGTTCAAAGAACATGAAAAGGATAGAGGAATCATCAAAGTAACCGATAAAGACAAAATTGAATTGTGTCTGGACCAGGCAAGCCAGGTTTCTCAAAATGGCTACATAGCTGCTTTTTATTACAAAGGGCAAATTGACCAGGAAATCAAGTGGTTTGACGAGGAGCACGTGCCTGATTTCATAAAAGATCACGACCAGTGATTATATCTTTCCACAGCTGCACTCGAGGCGAATTCAACGAAGTTAGGCGGGAATTCAACAAAAGAATGGATGTATAATAACACGGTATTCATTTCCGAAAATGTATTAAGAGATATCGAAAAATTCACTGGGACGCCAAGAGGAGCGTTAAAGGATTCGAATGTTGAGAATTCTGGTACAGGTTCTGACACTTATGATGAAGTGAAGATTTATGCGAAAAATGTAGAGGCTGTTGAAGGGATTGTAAAGCAATTAAAGGATAATAAATACGCAACTTATTCAGTATTGGACGAATTAAAAGAAGTCAATATCATCTTTACGATTGTTAAAGCTGGGCTCATTTTCATTGGTACGATTGCTATCCTGATTGCTTCAATTGGAATTTATAACACGATGACAATGGCAGTGACAGAGCGGGCGCCCGATATTGGTATCATGAAAGCAATCGGGGCTAATCCGCGTACGATTAAAAACATCTTTTTACTGGAAAGCAGCTATATTGGATTAATTGGGGCGGTAATCGGTACGGTTGTATCATACGGCATCAGTCATGCCGTCAATCTGGGAATTCCGCTAATTATCCAGCAGGCTTTTGGAGAAGAGCCGCCCCAAAATCTAATGTTCAGCGATATTCCGCTAATGCTTCCATTGATATGCGTTGTCATTTGCTATGGCGTAACGATCCTGTCCGGATTTAGGCCGGCAAAGAGAGCAACTCAAGTTGACGTGCTCCGGGCGATGAAAAGAGAAATCTAGAAAAGCGGAGCTCTGAGGGGCGTGGCTGTTTGCGCTGGATCCAGTACTCATTGAAAAAGTTATACTTTCTGTCAGAAACCAGGCATCCGCTTGTAGGGATGCCTGTCCTCATTTTAAAACTTCAAAGTCAGCGTATTTATTTCGCAGCCCTTTTCCGTTTATTCAAGATCTTTTTCACAATTGGATAAATGGCTGGTCCCCATTTCATGGCGGTTTTTATTAGTTTCTTCATTGGAATATCCCTCCTGTAATAGTTATAAAGTTCCCCTGTTAGCGGCCAGGCAAACATCCAGTATCATCTATATGAAAAAATAGATAATGGCTAATAGCTTGAATGAAATGCCGAAGTTCTATATTTTCCTGTAAAATAATACTAATGTAAAATTAGTAAATATCGAGAGGATAAAGGGGAAATATCAAATGAATTTCTTGACTAAATTCAGCTTAAAGAATGCTGCAGCGGTTTTTATCATTTCTTTTTTATTTATTTTGGGAGGCGTTTATTCTTTCACGCAGTTAAAAGTCGCGCAGTTTCCGGATATTGAGTTTCCACAAATTTCAGTTGAAGCCGTTTACCCGGGGGCTTCTCCGGAAGATGTTAGCACTCAAGTCACCTCGAGGCTGGAAAATCAATTTAAATCAATTGAAGGAACCACAAAGCTAACAAGCTCCTCATTTGAAAGTGTTGGAATGATCAATTTGGAATTCCCTTTTGACACGGACATGGATCAGGTTGAACAGCAAATCAACACGTTTGTTAAAGACGCCTCCTTGCCTGATGAAGTTGAAGTGAATGTAAGCCGGTTTTCATTTGGTTCCTTTCCGATTTATAACATCTCCTTATTCGGTAAGGAAGACAACAATATTGACAAGTTGTTAAAAGAAGATGTCATCCCGGAGTTAAACAAAATCCAGGGAATCAACAGTGTGTCGGTCGGCGGTTTTACTGACAATCTGGTGCAAATTACCGTCAATAAGAAAAAGGCTGCTGAAGCAGGTCTGAGCTTACAGACAATTAAAGAACAAATCAACGGAAAATTTCTCTCATTTCCAGCTGGCCAATTGAGCGAATCTGATTTGCAAATCCCAATTCGTGTAGAAGAGAAACTAGATACCGTGAAAAAACTCGAAAGCTTACAACTGACTGCTTCTGCTCAAGCTGCTCCTGGACCCTCACAGTCAGCCAGCGGTCCACGGTCGGGGAGCCAGGCTGGTCCCTCATCTGCAGGTACAGAAGTATCGACTCCAAAACTTATCTTGTTAAAGGATATCGCGAAGGTAGAAACGGTTTCTGAGCAAAGTGAAAAGGCGAGATTTGATGAAAAAGATGCTTTATCGATGGCAATCACGAAAAAACAGGATGCCAACACGGTCGATGTAGCCGACGATGTGATCAAAGTATTGGATAAGTATAAAAATGAGCTTGATTATTCGATTGGACTAGACTCAGCAACTGATGTGAAAAAATCGGTATCATCACTCGTGAAAGAAGGATTGCTTGGTGCCCTGTTTGCTTCCATTGCGGTGCTCTTGTTTTTGCGAAATATACGTGCAACGCTGATTGCGATTGTTTCGATCCCGTTATCGTTACTAGTTTCAGCTATCTTTTTAAAGCAGCTTGATGTATCACTTAATATTATGACGCTGGGCGGAATGGCCGTTGCCGTTGGCCGGGTCGTTGATGATAGTATCGTCGTCATCGAAAATATTTTCCGGCGTGTTCGAAAATCAACAGACGGGATGACAAACACGATCATTTTGGATTCGACTAAAGAGATACTAAAAGCGATTACGTCTTCTACAATCACAACGGTCGTTGTCTTTTTACCTCTTGCATTTATCGGCGGAATTACTGGGGAATTCTTTTTACCGTTTGCATTGACTATCGTTTTCTCGCTATTGGCTTCCTTGTTTGTGGCAGTCACCATTGTTCCGATTATGGCAAAACTCGCCTTTAAGAAAGTCCCTAAAGAAGAAAAAGAAGGTCATTTACAGCGTGCCTATGGAAAAATGATTGAGTACTCTTTAAATCATAAAACGAGCATTTTGACTGTTTCTGCGCTGCTGTTAGCTGGCTCGCTTGCGATAGTGCCAACTTTGGGTTTTACGTTCATACCAAACGAAGACCAAAGAACGCTAACCGCCTCGATCGAGTTGCCGGCAGCGTCTGCACTTGAGAAAACAGATGAACTGTCGATAAAGATTGAAAAGATGCTGGATCAACAAGATGATGTGGAGCATGTTACCGCAAGTATTGGCAGCCGGGATTTCCTTACTGGTTTGAAACTAGAAAATAAGGCAAGCTACTTTGTCAATCTAACTGACCAAGCAGATGTTCAAGCTTCTATCGCAAGGCTGCAAAACAAGATGGAAAAGCTCGTAAAAGAAGATGAAGCCAACACAAAAGTAACGATCGAAGAGCTGAACACGAGCGGGCCACCCACGAACAACAACGTAGACATCGACCTGTTTTCAAATGACTTGGAGGCCTTGGAAAAGGCAGCAAAGCAAGTAGAGAACTACATGAAAGACAACGAGGATTTAAAATATGTATCAAGTAATTTCACCGATAAGCAAAAACAATATCTCGTGCAAATTGATTCGGAAAAATCATCATTGCTCGGGTTAAGCGGATATCAAATTCTCGGCACGATCAACGACCAAACGAGCCCAGTAAGTGCAGGAGAACTTACACTCAATGGAAAAGAACAAGAAGTTCAGTTAACTTATGATAAAGACTTGAAAACAGAGGATGACCTAAAAGGTGTCTTCTTATTCACACCACAGGGACCAGTGCCATTGTCAGAAGCAGCGCGCGTGAAGCAAGTAGAGAGTTTCACTTCGATACAGCGTTTGGACGGAAAAGTGTACGCCCGCGTGAGTGCACAAGTTAAAGGGAATGATGTGCGAACCGTTTCCCAGGAAGTGACGAGCGGAATAAAGACGGATATTACCTTGCCAGTAGGGGTGTCACTGGAGAGCGGAGGTGGAAGTTATGACACCGTTGAAATCTTCCAAAGCATTGGCGTCGCTATTATCGTGGCGATAGGTCTTGTGTATTTGACAATGCTTATTACGTTTGGGAAAGCGCGCATTCCGTTTGTTATTTTATCTTCTCTCTTATTTATCCCGGTTGGTTCATTAATCGCATTGTATCTGATGCAAGAACCGCTGTCTGTCAGTGTGATGATCGGCTTCCTTATGCTGATTGGGATTGTCACAACGAATGCAATTGTCCTTGTTGATCGAGTAGGCCAAAATAGGGAAGAACGAGGAATGCCAATACGTGAGTCGTTAATGGAAGCCGGAAAAACAAGGCTTCGCCCCATATTAATGACGGCATTCGCAACAATTACCGCTTTATTGCCCTTAGCCTTGACAACATCTTCGGGTACACTGATTTCCAAAGGTCTGGCCATTACAGTGATTGGAGGGCTTACCTCATCTACACTATTAACTTTAATTATTGTACCAGTGGTATATGAGCTATTTTTTATCAATAAAGCCAAAAAAGAAAGTGGATAACACTACAAAAAAGGTTGCTGAACTACAGCAACCTTTTCTATAGTAGGCTGGGTATTTTACTTTCCTGTCAAATCGGTATATGGTGTATTAAGATAAAAACCGACTAAATCTATAAGATAAGGAGTGAATAAAATGGCGCAAACTACTTTAAATACAGCAACACAATGGAATCAAAAATCAACAACCGTTGTCACAGAGCTCAGCCCAATGCAAAAACCTTTAGTAACGGTTGGAATTCTTGCCGCAATTATTCTCTTTATTGTTATTGGCAATGTTGCCAACTGGACACAAGGTGTGCTGTTCATTATTGGACTTGCACTTGGCGCAACCTTACTTCATGCCCGTTTTGGGTTTACGTCTGCGTTTCGCCGGCTGATGTCGGTTGGAAATGTCCAGGGACTTCAAGCACATATGCTTATGCTTGCGATAGCCACTACCTTATTTGCACTTATATTAAGTTCAGGTTTCAGCTTTACCGGAATTAAACCAGCTGGTTATGTATCGCCTGTCGGGGTAAGTGTCTTGTTTGGTGCCTTTATTTTTGGGATTGGAATGCAGCTCGGAAATGGCTGTGCTTCCGGAACATTGTATTCGGTTGGAGGCGGCTCGTCTTCGATGATTTTAACGCTTCTTGCCTTTATTGCAGGCTCCGTTCTTGGAGCTAAGCATTTCACATTCTGGATGGAAGACACTCCAACCCTTCCGCCGATTTCCCTGGCTGAATCAACTGGCCTCGGTTACTTTGGAGCCTGGTTGGTTCAAATGGCCGTGTTTGCGGCTATTTATTGGATTACCGTTCAGATCGCAAAAAAGAAAAATCCTCCGATGATGAAACCACTTCCGACAACTAGAGGCTGGAAAAAGGTCATTCGCGGTTCCTGGCCGCTGTTTGCAGCGGCGATCATTCTCGCTATTTTGAACGCGTTAACCTTAACAATCAGGGGAAATCCATGGGGAATCACTTCTGCATTTTCTCTTTGGGGAGGAAAGGCACTCATGGCAATGGGCGTTGATGTTTCAAGCTGGGGCTACTTCTCAGGAGCTAACGGAGCGGCCCTTACACAAACCGTTTTAGCGGACTCCACAAGCGTAATGAACTTTGGGATTATCCTGGGTGCTTTTATTTCTGCAGCTGCTCAAGGAACATTCAAGCCTAAAAGAATCAAACCAGGAGTTGCGGGAGCATCGATCATCGGTGGAATTTTGATGGGATATGGAGCCCGCCTTGCATTCGGCTGTAACATCGGCGCTTACTTCGGTGGCATTGCATCCTTCAGTCTCCACGGCTGGGTATGGATGGTCATGGCGATGCTCGGGACTCTCTTAGCCTTATTTATCCGCCCGCTCTTCGGACTGAAAAATCCTAAACCAACAGATTCTATTTGTTGATCAAATGAACAAGGGACTTTTTGGATCCTATAAACAACAGGTCTAAAATAATTACTTGGTCCATCATGGGTCATTCATTAACAACCGTGTCCGAAGTTATAATAGAAAACCCAATCCCTTATTTAAACGAGGGATTGGGCTTTTTTTAATACGGAGCACATTGGACCTTGGTAAATTTATTTTTGGCACACTGAAAGATGTGAATGAACGTTTTGTCGCTGCTTATTCGCAACTGATGCAACCTATGATAGGCTAAGATTATCAAGATTTACCATTTAGCAAATATCTTATTGAACAAACGTGGACAGGTTATTTGATGGGAGCAGAAATTATAATATTACAACGCTTTCCCTTGTTTTATTTTTCTAAATCAACTTACTATGAATGGAGTATATCATGATACTAAACAAACAAGAATTTTATGTTAATGGGGTAAATTATACTGTTAGATCTGCAATCGATAAAGATGCAAAAGATTTGTCTGAAATAAGATTACAGATTGATGGAGAGACCGAAAATTTGGACCGAGAAAAAGGGGAGGCGTTCATAGATATACCAGGATTTGAACAGATTATAAAAACGGACACTGAGAATCCAAGAAACTTATTTTTAGTTGCTGTAGTTCGTGATCGGATCGTCGGGTTTTCAAGATGCGAAGGAATTTATTTAAATAGATTCGCTCATAAAGTGGAATTTGGAGTATGCGTATTAAAAGATTTTTGGGGATATGGTATTGGGAAAAATCTTTTAAAAGAATCTGTTTCTTGGGCTGACTCCAACCGCATTAAAAAAATTACTTTGAATGTTTTAGAAACAAACGATAAAGCCATTACACTTTATAGAAAGCTTGGCTTTGAAATAGAAGGAATATTAAAAAAGGACAAAATCCTTTCTGACGGTAAATACTATAACACCATTATTATGGGAAGATACAAGTGAAAAAATCATTCAATACTTCGCCAATATAATAATTATAAAATTAACGAGCGCGCTGTCAGCTTAGTAATACGCAGGAACCGGCCCTTCCTCGTTTTTGTAACTTCAGGCCTAAGTGTAATCGTTAAGTTCGGCAGGTCTAAGTCGCTAACCTTCAGCGAAAGTATTTCATTTATCCGTGCCATTGTATCGGTCAGAACGTGCATGACTACCGCATCCCTAAACGAAGAATAGTCGCGCTGATCCGGTGTATTTAATAGCGCCTTTAACTCCTCGACCGTTAATATTTCGATTACCTTTTCGGGCTGCTTAATGGTTTTTACGGAATCAAACGGGTTGTCCATGGCTAATTCCTCCGAAACTAAGAAGCGAAAGGATGTCCGCAGTAACTTAACGATGTCATTCGCTGTCCTGGGCGATAACCCTTTCGTTTTGTCTTCTTCCTTCTTATATTTATGTCCGTCGAATTTAACACGGTCATTAAGTAACCATGCGGCAAACTCCCGGCTTTTTTCAACGTCCAGCACCCGCACATCATCACCGCCTAAGAATTCCGTTAATAAATTAAAGGCATGCCGGTATCGCCATAATGTAGTATCGGCTAATCCCTCCGCGCGCTTTACGTTGTATACTTTATCCGATAATAACTCGAGCGAATATGGCTTCCGCTTAGTTGATACTGTGCGCGTGCCTTTTACCCGTTTACCTCGCCGATTTTCCGAATGCATAACAAAAACGCCTCCTCATTCCGATTAAGTCACCGTAAAGTGATCGGAAATAAGGAAGCGTTACGCTGTGCGATATAAGAGCGATATTAACCGCCTACAAACGCTGTTAAACCGCGATGATGGAGAATAGGGGGCTCGAACCCCTGACCTCAACGCTGCCAGCGTTGCGCTCTCCCAGCTGAGCTAATCCCCCGTATAAGTCACAAGATTTATTTTAGCTTTTTTTGAAAAAATGTCAATAAGGTTTTGAAAAAAATAAAATCCGTTGATTAGATTCAACCGGATTTTATTGTTTACAAATTTTCAATTTCCATTTTTGCAATTTCCTGAAAATTGGAGATCGTATAATAGACATCGGTCGTCTTGCGTTTTTGGTCGACTGTTATTCTGAGGTAAATAGAATGCCGGTTTTCCTCAAGATCCTTGATCCGGATATTTTTCACTAGAATTTTTTCTTCGTCAATTTTATTCATGACTTTCGCAATGTCCTCTTTTTTGTCAATTATCAACTTCAACGCGATTTCCTTTTGGCGCAATTGTTTCGGTCCAATTTGTTTCAACGTGTAAGGAATGAATTCGACGCTAATGATTAGCAGGAAAACCCCGACGATTGCTTCGAGATAAAAACCTGCGCCAACTGCAATTCCGATTCCCGCCGCACCCCAAATGATAGCTGCAGTTGTTAATCCGGAAATTCTGTTATTGTCACGGCGTAAAATGACACCCGCTCCCAGAAAACCGATTCCGGAGACAATTTGGGCAGCAAGACGTAATGGGTCCATCGTAACATTTAGATGGTCGCTTCCCGGAAACATATAAGCCGATTCTATTGAAACAATTGTTAATAAGCAACTAACAATTGAAATGACCAATGTTGTTTTCAAACCCACCGGCTTTCCTTTCATCTCTCTTTCAATGCCGATAATCAAACCTAAAATGGCAGAGATACCAAGCTTAATTAGAATTTGTGTTTCTAATTCAGGGTTAAAAATCCAATCCGTCACTATAACAACCACCTTCCATCTGTATTGTTGACTATTCTTGCTGTCCACTCATTTTTTAATACCCTAAAGAGAATTTACTAAATCTATAAAAATATTGGCCGGTAAGCTACATTTTTGCATCACTTATTGTACAATTATAGATAAACTTTACATACTAGTGGAAAGGATTGTTTATGCAAGAGCCAAAGTTTAATCCATATGCAGCATTAGCAATAGGGGTCGCATCTGTCTCTGCTTCAGCGATCCTGGTTAAAGTTTCGTCGGCTTCTTCAGGAGTGATTGCATTTTATCGCTTATTATTTACCATGTTACTTATGCTGCCATTTTTCTTATTGAAAAATCTCCCGGAATTAAAAGTAATCAATAAAAAGGATTTATTTCTATCCATTTTTGCAGGTATTTTTTTAGCTTTTCATTTTATTTTATGGTTCGAATCATTAGATTACACATCTGTTGCCAGTTCAACTGTCCTGGTTACCCTGCAGCCGCTGTTTGCCTTTGCCGGCGCCTTTTTGTTTTTTAAAGAACGTTTTTCGATTCGGGCTATCATAAGCGGGATCGTTGCTGTAGCTGGCAGTCTCGTTATTAGCTGGGGGGATTTTCAAATCAGTGGGCTCGCACTTTGGGGAGATATTCTTTCCTTAATAGCGTGTGCACTGATTACTGCTTACCTATTACTTGGCCAATCAGTCAGAAAAAGGATTTCATCAACGACCTATACCTTCATGGTATATGGAATAAGTACGGTTACTTTATTTCTTTATGTAACTATAGCAGGAGAGTCGCTCGGACCATACCCTACTGAAGACTGGATCTATTTCATTTTGCTTGCAGTGTTTCCGAATTTATTAGGTCATTCACTGTTTAATTGGTCACTGAAATGGTTGAACACGACTACGATTTCTATGGCAATCTTGATGGAGCCGGTAGGAGCATCCATATTAGCATTCTTTATATTAGATGAAAAGATTCTCTGGACCCAGGTAGTCGGTGGTGTTGTAATCATCGCCAGTTTAATCATATTTCTTAAAGATGAAAAGAAAACAAAAGCGGCTGAGAATGTAATGGAAAAAGCTGCATCTTCAAGGTAAGGGGGCATATAATGAAATTCAACTGCGATGATTCTTTTCCCATCCTCAAGACAGAGAGGCTGACACTCAGGGAAATCGTAAATGTAGATAATCAAACCATTTTTGCCATTTTTTCATACCCAATATTTAATGATATATTATGTCACCTCTCCAGACAATGGAACAGGCCGAAGCTTTTTTTAAAAGATTCAAAGATAATTTTTCTAAAAGGATCCATATCCGTAAGGCAATGATAGAAGACAACAGGGTTATTACTGAACTGAATATTTGTTAATACGATTCTTTCTTCGATTTAAGGGAAAGGCAGTAAGCCTAAAAATGGCTTACTGCCTTTAGTTATAGAAAGTATGGGAAAAATGGGTAAAGATGAACCCCATCGACACACTCATTATCAATGTTGTTCCTTTTACTTTTCCTTCTTGATTGCTGATTTTAATAGCCTCTATAAAGGCCACACTGAACAAATATAAAGCCATAAAAAAAGAAACCAATAGTCCGACTAGCGCTATATCCATTGCTTCACCTCAGAATAGGAGTTTATAAAAAATGTTATTCAGTATTTGTGGAAAATATGCTGAAATTCTTTTATGATGTTTCTTCGTTTACGTTATATTCTTATTGATATATGTGTTGAATTTTTGCGACTATCTATTTTAGAAAAAAAGTATATTGCAAACGTAATTTTTTTATGATATATTATTTTTTGTCGCTAAATAAGCAGATTACTTCCTTGAATATTTGTTTAAAAAACTATTTTAAACAAGTTATTGACAGAGTAGGAAGAAGATGTTATGATAATAAAGTCGCTTCCAAGAGAAGCTGCAAGAATTTGCTCTTTGAAAACTGAACAAAACAAAGCGCCAACGTTAATTTTTAAAAGTGAGCAAACACTTAAAAAATGCAAGAGTTAAGGATCATCGGCTAAGTTCGTCACGTCCTGTGACAACGCCGATGTTAGCACATCCGTGTGCATCAAAACATTTCTTCGGAGAGTTTGATCCTGGCTCAGGA
>NZ_RYZZ01000036.1 GCF_003989135.1 Peribacillus cavernae | reverse complement strand
ATAGTGGTCAAACGTAGTTTTTTTCAGACTTATCCCTCCATCGAAGTCAGGTTTGGTGTAAAAAAGATCACCGCTGTTAGTTTTACCGCAGAAGCAAGAAGTATGCATTAGGATGATAATTATGTTTATATTAAGAGGGAAAACCATAAGGGTCATCCCTTTTATTACTTATCAGTATTAATTTTCAAGGTCCAGGTTTTCGACAGGCCACCAGAAATGTCCGTCACTTTCCAGCAATTCGTCAGCAGGTCGTGGGCCGCTTGTACCAGCTTCATAATTAGGGAAAGAGCTTTCTTTTGTATTTTCCCAGACTTCTGAAATGCTGTCGACAAATTTCCAGGAAAGGGCAACTTCATCCCAATGTGTAAAGTTTGTGGCATCGCCGCGCATGCTGGCGAATAAAAGTTTCTCATATGCTTCAGGCGTATTGAGTTGATCGGTGCTCTTATTGGAATAAGACAGCTGAACTGGTGTCGATTTCACGTCCCCCCCTGTCTTTTTTGCATTGAGAAGAAGGGTGATGCCTTCTTCAGGCTGAATATGAATGACAAGCAGGTTAGGCTGGAGCGTTTCTTCGGTATTGTAATACAAATTCATCGGAATATCCTTGAATTGGACAACAATTTTCGTTGATTTAATATCCATCCTTTTACCGGTACGGATATAGAAAGGCACTCCTGCCCAGCGGAAATTGTCGATCATCAGCTTTCCGGCGACGAATGTTTCCGTGTTTGATTCAGGATCTACATTATGTTCCGTGCGGTATTCAGGTACATTTTCTTGATTCACTGTCCCTGCCCCATACTGGCCACGCACAAAATATTGGTTTACTTCTTCCTTAGTCATCGGACGAAGGGAACGAAGCGCACGCACTTTCTCGCTGCGGATTTCCTCGGTAGTCAAACGGATTGGCGGCTCCATGGCGAGAAGGGCGACCATTTGAAGCATATGGTTCTGGACCATGTCACGTAAAGCGCCGCTGGTTTCGTAATAACGGCCGCGTTCCTCTACACCCAGCGTTTCACTGGAAGTAACCTGGATATTGGAGATGTAACGGCTGTTCCATAGCGGTTCAAAAAGGGCATTTGCGAAACGGATTACCTCGATGTTTTGTACCATTTCCTTGCCGAGGTAATGGTCGATACGATAGACTTCATCTTCTTCAAAAGCAGTACGGATTCGCTTGTTTAGCTCCAGCGCACTTTCAAAGCTGTGCCCGAACGGTTTTTCAATAACAAGGCGTTTATATCCGTTTGTATCAGTAAGTCCTTGTTCCTTCACCTGTTCGGCAATCGTACCGAAGAATTCAGGCGCCATCGCTAGATAGAAAACCCGGTTTCCTTCAAGCTGATAATGGCTGTCCAATCGGTCAGCGATGTCTTTCAATTGTATGTACGATTCTGAACTCGAAACATCATGTGAATGATAATAAAAATGAGAAGCGAATTCGTCGACGTTCTCTTGCTCTTTAGTAAAGGTTAAGATCGATTCCTTCACATTTGCCTGGAATTCGTCATTGGACAGTTCTCTTCTTGCCACGCCGACGACGGCAAATTTATTTATTTTTTCTTTCTGGAATAGACGGTATATGGAAGGGAACAGCTTGCGTTTTGCCAGGTCCCCGGTTGCCCCGAATATCATAATTAATACGGATGGTTGATTCTCTTCAATCACAATTAAAACCTCTTTTCCTGTTTGACAGCTTCACTTGATGCTCTTAAAAAATATCTATTCCAATATATAATTTGTTGCTATTTTAAGCAAACATCTTGCATATATAGATATTCTTTTTCAAAGAAATGGATTATATTCCTCTATTCTTCATGGCTATATAAAAAACACTCCTATACTACCTGAAATCATTGTTTACGGGAATGGGATAAAGGCTAGGGTGTGGTGTTAACGCTCCTATTTTTAAACTCTGAGGCATCTTTAGCCTAGGGGATCCATCCCCGTTATGCTATATTGATTCCATACATATTTACAGTCGGAGGTAGTACACTTGGATTTTGTATTTTTAGGGACCGGTGCCGGGATGCCGGCGAAGGCCAGAAATGTTTCGGCGATTGCTTTGCAGCTCCTTGAAGAAAGAGGAACTGTGTGGCTGTTCGACTGCGGGGAAGCTACACAGCATCAGATTCTAAAGACTCCTGTTAAACCCCGCAGAATCGAGAAGATTTTTATAACCCACTTGCATGGAGATCATATCTTTGGTCTGCCTGGTTTGCTTGGGAGTCGCTCGTTTCAAGGCGGGATGGATGAGCTAACCGTCTATGGACCGATTGGAGTAGAGGATTTCATTATCACAAGCCTGCGGGTGAGCGGAACTCATTTAAAGTACTCGCTAAAAATAGTCGAAATTACTGAAGGCACTGTTTTCGAGGACGAACAGATTACGGTATCAGCCTTGCCGCTTGACCACGGTATTTTTTGCCTTGGATACCGGATTGTCGAACATGACCGCCCGGGAAGCCTGCTTATTGACAAGCTGCGAGCTGAAGGTATAAAGCCCGGTCCTGCCTTCAAAGCTCTAAAGAATGGGGAAATTGTCCGTCTTGAGGATGGAAGAGTTTTACATGGAAACGATTATTTGAGTGCCCCGCAGAAGGGTAGAATTATTACGATTCTGGGCGATACGAGGACATGCGAAAATGCCGTAATTCTCGCCCAAGATGCGGATTATCTTATTCACGAAGCGACATTTTCTCAAGGCGAGCCTGAAATGGCGCATGATTATTACCATTCGACAACCGCACAAGCTGCGGAAACGGCTAAAAGCGCTAAGGCCAAACATTTGATTTTAACTCATATCAGCTCACGTTACACCGGGGAGGATTCGGCAATGCTCGGAACGGAAAGTATGCGGATCTTCCCGGAAACCATCATTGCTGAAGACCTGCTCAGTATCAAAATACCGCTATATCCGGATAAATAGGGGAGAAATGAAATGGTTATTGAGTCTTTGATGAAGCTTTTATAGTAATCCTGACGTTTTCGAAATTCATAGTCGATCATGCACCCTCTGCTAAAAGAATTTGGGGCGAATAAACCATAAAGAAACCATCCCAGAAGTGCTATCGGGATGGTTTCTTTGTGGGCAAGGGAGCCTTTGCTTTTCTAATCACCAGGCTCTTCTGTACTGTACAGGAGCTTCTATTTCATGACGTACTTCTTTTGCAGCGCTTCGGGCCCAGTATGGATCTCTTAGCAGTGCACGGGCAAGGAAAATCAAATCTGCCCGGTTGTTTTGCAGGATTTCCTCTGCCTGGATGCCGGTGGTGATTAAGCCTAGTGCCGATGTATCAATATTTGCGCCATGTTTGATCGTTTCGCTGAACGGAACCTGATAGCCTGGATAAGCTTTGATTTGTGCGGGAACGAGGGCTCCTGAGCTGACATCAATTAAATCGACGCCATCTTCCTTCATCCAGCTAGCAATTTCCACATACAGCTCGGCTGTCATGCCTTCTTCATGATAGTCATGTGCTGATAAGCGGGTGAATAAAGGGCCGTCCCATACTTCTTTAACTGCAGCAATCGTTTCCTTTAAAATACGATAGCGGTTTTGTGCGGAGCCGCCGTATTCATCCGTGCGCTTATTGCTTAATGGTGAAAGGAATTGATTGATCAGGTAACCGTGCGCGCCATGGAGCTCAATTATATCAAAGCCTGCTTTTTTGGCGCGTTCTGCTGCTTTTTTAAACGCTTCAATCGTTTCTTGAATATCTTGCTTTGTCATTTCTCTGGGGGTTTTGTATTCTTCGTTAAATGCTAACGCCGACGGAGCAATGATTTCTTCCCTAACCTCTGACTTTCTTCCGGCATGTGCCAGTTGAATGCCGGTTTTGGAGCCCTGCTCTTTGATTAGCGAAACAAGCTCGGCCAATCCTTCTACATGCTCATCACTCCAAATCCCTAAATCCTGCGGCGAGATTCTACCCTGGGCCGTAACGGCCGTTGCTTCGGTAAAGACTAATCCAACACCGCCGACTGCGCGGCTTGGGTAATGGGTTCTATGCCAGTTTTGAACGAGCCCATCCTCTTCC
Source organism: Peribacillus cavernae (assembly GCF_003989135.1). GTDB lineage: Bacteria > Bacillota > Bacilli > Bacillales > DSM-1321 > Peribacillus > Peribacillus cavernae. The sequence continues at coordinate 38,275 of NZ_RYZZ01000036.1, read as the reverse complement.
ATGCAGGAGTACATACACATTGGTGACATCACGATCCGGTTTTTCAAAGTTACATTTTTAACGGTATAAGCTGAAAATAGTTTTGCACTCACGTTATCCTCTCCTTGGCTTGTTAATTTTGCACACAAGGTTAGTATAACAGTGAGTGATTTACACATCCAAAAATCTGTTTGGAGTTGATTGTCCTAGGCGTTTCGATGCAGTAACGTTTCAGTTAACTCCTGGCTGATTTGCAGTCCCATTCGTTTGGATTGCTCTGCAGCTTCCTGAATACAGGAAATGAGCGCTTCCTGGACGCCGTGGGCTTCAAGCACTTTGATGCCTGCTTCGGTTGTCCCGCCCGGAGAGGTCACCTCTTTACGGAGCACAGCGGGGGTTTTGTCGGAATTGCTTAGCATTTCAGCTGCCCCGATTAACGTCTGGATGATCAATTGCTTTGCTGTTTCTCCGTCCAGCCCGATTTTCTCTGACGATTTTTCCATCGCCTCGACGAGATAATAAATATAAGCTGGACCGCTTCCGGATAGCCCGGTGACCGCATCTAATTGCTCTTCCGCAACTATTGCGACTGAACCGATTGTCTCAAAAAGCTGTCTTGCAAGCTTAAGATCATCCTGTTGGGTGTACTGGTTGATGGCCAGGGCAGTTGCTGACTTGCCGACTGCCGCTGATGTATTTGGCATTGCCCGGATGATTGGAATTTTCTTCGTAAGAATTTCTTCAAGGCTTAAGATCTGGACGCCTGCCGCTACTGAAATGAGAAGCATATGCTCAGTGACATGAGCCTTCACCGCATCCACTGCTGCAAGCACGTCCTTTGGTTTTACCGCAAGCACGACAATTTCTGCCCCTTCAAGCAGTGTTTCTATAGAACTGCAGACAGTTACACCGTAGTTATTTTGTAAATAAGCCAGCCTTTTTTCGTCAGACCTATTTGTTATATGAATTTCTTCGGGCTTTGTAACACCCCTCGTAATCAATCCTGATATGATTGCTTCAGCCATTGATCCCGCACCAATAAATGCAATTTTCCCCATGAATATCCCTCCTTATTAGAAAAGCGGAAGCGCCTTGTATAAAGGAACGTCGACTAAGATCGCCACGTCCTTATGTCTTCGTCGGCACTAGCACGTCCTGTGCGTCGAGGCTAGGCGTTGGAGCTAAACAAATAGAAAAGCGCAGCGCTACAATTGAAAATAAAAAGACCCTTCATCCAGTAAAGGACGAAAGGTCAAATTCCGTGGTACCACCTTTTTTCATCTCTCCCCTGACACAAGGCCCCGGAAAGATGCAACTCAAAATCCGTTATCGCCGGAATTACGTCAGGTTTCCCTAAAGGCTCATAAGGTAGGTTCAATAAATCGGAGGGCGATGAAGCCTTTCAGCCGTTTGGGCTTCACTCTCTTGCGCCATGCTTTATCTACTGGCCTTATTCAAATGCCGTGCCGTTATAAGTTTACTAGTGATTATGGGGGATGGATGAGTCCAGTGTCAAGCCATTTTTTGAGAATGTCTAAAAAAATCTTATCAAGTTATGCGAAAATAATGACAATTGGAAAGCATAGAGGTAAAATAGTTTATTATCGACTCTATTATTGGATTCTATATGAAAGGCTTTCCAATAGAGAAGAAAATATTTATATAAATATAATAATTCAAGGTGGAAAAAACGACCATGTGGAAAAACAACATTGCAAAAATCTCCCTGCCGACTCCTTTTCCGGTAGGGGACGTAAACGTATATATCATAAAAGGCGATACCCTGACATTGATTGATACAGGCTTACAAACAGAACAAGGAAAAGAAGCACTTGAACAGGGGCTCGAGGATATCGGATTGAGCATAAACGATATCGAACAAATCGTGCTAACGCATCATCATCCTGACCATGCTGGAGGCCTTGGTCTCTTTTCAGAGAATGTTCCGGTATACGGCCATCCTAATAACCAGAGGTTTCTTCATATGACTGATGAATTCATGGACGAACATGAGCAGTTTTATCTTGATTTTGCCTTGAAGCTTGGGGTTCCTTCTGAATATAAAAGAATGATTGCCCAGATCCGCCGCTCGGCACAGTTTATCAGCCAGCGCATGCTTCGTTCTGCTCTATTAGAAGGAGACAGCATTCCAGGACATTCGGAATGGAAAGTAATCGAAACGCCGGGACATGCCCAAAGCCATATTTCACTTTACCGCGAAAAAGACGGCGTGATGATTGGCGGGGACCATCTTCTCGAAAAAATTTCACCCAACCCATTGATGGAGCCGCCCCTACAAAAGGGGAGCGAGCGGCCGAAACCGCTGCTTCAATACAATGCTTCTTTAAAAAAATGGCTTGATATCCCCATTTCGCTGCTGTATACAGGCCATGGCAATGAAGTATTTGATGTGCCGGGACTGATTAAAAAACAGATGGGACGCCAGCATGGCAGAGCGATGAGCGTCAAAAAGATGCTTGAGGAAAAACCGTCAACCGGCTTTGAAATATGCCGGCAGCTTTTCCCTAAAGTCTATCAGAAAGAATTGGGTTTAACGCTGTCAGAAACGGTTGGACAGCTTGACTATTTAGCGAATTTAGGAGAAATTGAAACAAGAGACAACAGCGGTACAATTATCTATTCGGTCCGTCAATGATAGAGGTGAGAGATATGAGCAGACTGCAAGGCAAATGTGTCGTGATAACAGGCGCTTCAGGGGGAATCGGCAGGGAAACGGCGATCCGGGCAGCATGCGAGGGCGCGCGCGTTGTCCTCCTCGCCCGGAGCATCGATAAATTAGACGAGCTTAAACGGCATCTTATCGAACAATATCGAACAGAAGCTTACGCTTTCAGGCTGGATGTTGCTGATACCACACAAGTCAAACGTATATTTGCTGAAATTGTCGCCGTTGCCGGGGAGATTGATGTCCTGATCAACAATGCAGGCTTTGGCGTTTTTAAAGAAGCCCATGAAGCCGATCTGGAGGAAACGAAAGCGATGTTCGACGTGAATGTCCTTGGCTTGATTGCCTGCACACAGATGGTCTTACCATCAATGAAACGGCGCAAAAAGGGACATATCATCAACATTGCCTCGCAGGCCGGGAAAATAGCGACGCCAAAATCGAGTGTCTATTCGGCGACGAAGCATGCAGTATTAGGCTATTCTAACAGCCTCCGTCTCGAATCAATGAGAGACCATGTCTTTGTAACAACCGTCAATCCGGGGCCGATTTCCACAAACTTTTTTAATATCGCCGATGAATCCGGAACCTATGTGAAAAACGTCGAAAGATTCATGTTAAAACCGGACTATGTCGCTGATAAAATCGTTTCTGCGATCTTTACGAAAAGACGGGAAATCAACCTGCCAGGCTGGATGAACCTAGGGAGCATTTTCTATACACTTTTCCCAAGGATAGTGGAAACCGTAGGGAAAAATGCTTTTTTTAAGAAATAGGTGTAAAACGCCGAATATTACATCTGAGGAAATCTCTGCACGGCTGGCACTTGGTAATAAATAAAGACTTGAGTGTGATCCTTGAACGCATGCCTGCGGATACTTCAGAGGTAAGGCATTAAAAAATAAAATATAGCGCTAAAGCCCCTGACGATGTGCCAGGGGCTTTGGCGTTTAATCGATCTCTATATTGACTATATCTTCAAACGGCACGCGATGCTCGGCGGATGAATCATCGATGATTCGAACGATTTTATGAAGCTCGTCAATTTTGGCCACTTGCCCCTTCACGGAATAAAAAGCCTGATGCCGATAAAAGGTAACTTTCACATCCAACGTGTGACCGAGGGCTACTCGGACAATGTCGTTTAATTCTTCTAATTTTTGCTCGTCAAGTGTTGGTTTCGTGAAGTGCTTTTGTTCCTCATAAAGATCGGCAAGCATCTTCTTGTGTTCGGGTAACATCATTGACGTCCACTTAATCGAACCTCTATCCCTCATGCGCGGTGTCCTCCGATCTTTTTGCTGCGGTCAAGCGCGACTCCGGCATCCGTATAGCTGCGTGCCCAAAGAATCGCTGTCGGGCCGTATTTAGCGCGGATGCTGTCCATCACATAGCCAAGCCGATGCTTTTTCTCATTGTTTTCGAATAGGTTGAGCTGGGTGCCGTCATCCGGGCTGAGGTTATTGAGTGAAAGGTGGACGGACCGGATAATTCCTCCGTTATAATTCTCGCGAAACAGATCCATGCAGATTTTATAGACGTCGAGGGTGACGTTTGTCGGGACGTCAATACTTCGTGAACGGCTGAATCCGCCTCCGCCCTCGTAGTTAGAATAACCGATCCCGAAATGAATGGTGCGGCCGCACATGTTAGCGGTGCGGGTGCGCCGGCACACTTCTTCCGCCAGATCGAGCAAGACTGCCCCTACCTCGTCACCGGTATAGTCCCGCAAGAGGGTAATGCCGTGCCCGTATCCTTTTTGTGTGCTGTGGGTGTTGTCATACGGTTGCCCGAGGACTGGGGAAAGGTCAACGCCCCACGCATGATACCACATTTGCTCGCCCATGATACCAAAGCGTTTCTTCAGCATCGAAAGAGGATACCGTGCGAGATCGCCGAGCGTTACAATTCCCTGACGATTCAGGTTTCTTTTCATCCGGCGCCCAATACCCCAGATCTCTTCAACTGGCAACGGCCAAAGTTTTTGTTGAACATCTTCGTACTGGCATTCCGCGATCCCCTTCTTTTTAGCCTCGGTGTCAAGGATAACCTTTGAAAGAAAACGGTTCGGACCGATGCCGATACAGCTTGGCAGACGAAATTCGTCATAAATCACTTGCTGAATCTGTCGGGCCAATTCCCATCGGTCACCAAATAAACCCTCAATGCCATCAGCAGTGATCCAAAATTCATCAATTGAATACTGGTGAATGGCCTCCATAGGAACAAACTTATTCATTAGTTTTGTAATCTCGATCGATGTTTGTAAGTATTGGCCCATGTTCGCTTCGACCACGTGAATGCGAGGGTCGCCGGTCGGGATTTCATATAAACGGCTGCCTGTTTTAATCCGATATTCTTTTTTCATCATCGGTGAGGCTGCCAGGACGATGCTTCCGGATCGTTTTTTATCCCCAATGACTGCAATATAAGCGGTCAGAGGATCGACTGTAAGATTGTAGGCTTCAACGGAAGCAAAAAATGATTTTATGTCCACGCAAAGGACATTATGGCGGGGAAGTGCTGAATAGTCGATCATAGTGCTGCACCAACTCTTTTTACGTGCTGTTGAGATAAACAATCGGATTGACTTATGTAAATGATTTTGATGGTATGCTTATCTCTGTTGAAATTCATGATCATTCACCCCTAAACGGAACTTTTGTTCTTATTATATGCGAACAAATGATCTTTATTCAAGATTTAAAACATGGAAAATAGAACAAATGTTTCATTTGCTGTTTAGTCGTGGGTATATTGGAATGGGCAAATCGAAGTTGCATGTAAATCAGATTGATTAACAGAATCCTTTTCTTTCGGTATAATGGTCATTAGATTTCCCGAGCAAAAGAGAAAGGGGATGTAACGATGAACATAGAGTGGACTGAAAGCGCGATAAAAAAAGTCTCCGAGAAAATAGGCGAAAAAAAGGGCCATATTACATTAAAGTACGACACGGACGGATGCGGCTGTGCCGTTAATGGAGTGACCGCCCTCTGGTTTGCTGATGAGTATGAGAAGGATGCTGAAAAAATCGACACAAATTATCTGCCGGTCTATATGGAGAAGTCCAAACAGATTTTTATGGATGATAGAATGAAAATTGATTTCCTTCCCGAGGTAAACAGCTTTCAATTAAGAAGCGCAAACGGAATTCTTAATCCACGCATGAGCTTTTTTGAAAGGAAGAAAAGCGGAAGCGCCTTTTATTAAATAAATCGAGCTGACCTTTTGCTTCAGGTCAGCTCGATTTTATTCTCTTCAGGAAAAACCAGATCGTTTAGGAACCGGTCAATCACTTCTTCATATTCCTTGTTGTTTTCATTATAGGATTGGGCATGTGCCCCGATTTTGGCGATATAAAGCTGTTTTGGTCCTTCTTTTTCCTTGTAGAGCTCTTTTGTCATCGAGGCGGGAATGAAATCGTCCGGCTCGCTATGAATAAACAACACCGGTTTTTTTATGTTTTTCACAGACGCAATTGGTGATATGTCCTTGACCCGGTAGCCGCCGCGAAGATGAATGAAAGCATTTCCGATCGGCAGCACCATCCAGGCCGGAAGCGGAACCTCTTTTTTTAACTGATGCTTCAACTGCGCTTCAAAATCAGAAAACGGACAATCTGCGATATAAAAATCAGCACCATCCTCGATGGTACCTGCATATAACAAAAGCGTGGCGGCTCCCATTGATTCGCCGTGGATGCCAAGTGTGATATCGCTGCCCTTTTTCCGCTTTAATTCATCCACTACCGCTTTCAAATCAAATTTCTCATAATGGCCATAGCTGCTTGTGCGGCCACCGGATCCGCCATGCCGGCGGTGATCATAAATGACGGCATTAAACCCGTGCTTTATAAAGATATTCATATATTTAATTGAATTGATTTTATTCTCCGTTACCCCGTGGCAGATAATCACCCATTTTTTAGTCTCATGCGGCTCGATGAAAACGCACTTCAATTTATAACCGGACAGTGAGGAAACCCAGTTTTCTTCTTTCGGCAACAGATCAAAATCAGAAACGATAAATCGTCTGGCAGTGATTTCCCTGTTCCGGATAAACTCATCTTCCTTCTTTCTCATATAAAGAACCCTGTGTGAAAAATACATACCTATGCCGATTATGTAAGCGAAAATGCTTCCAAAGATAACAAACCATTTCTTCATGGAAATCCTCCCGTTCTTCTGCAATGACTTCTTTATTTTACCATTACTTTGAGGAGAATATGCTATTTTGGAAAGCATCCATGATATAATGGATCCATGAACACAGGGAGGATATACCGATGAAAAAGAAGCAACCCAAGCATAACAAACAACATCATCAGGACAAGAACAAGCAAGATGATTCATTGAAGCTTGGAGACCGGATTAATGGAGATATAATGGCCCAGCTTCGTGAAAAACAAAAACAGCTTTCAGAGGCGGAAGCGGCAAAAAAAGAAGCAGAGGAAACCAGAAAGAAAGAAGCGCGCAGACAGAAGGAGAAAAATAAATCGTTTGAAGAACTGTTTAATGAAAGCGGGATGGACTGGAAGAACTTTAAGTAAGGGAGAAAAATAAAAAAAAACTCAAAGAGAAAAGGTTTCCTACTAAATAATGGCTTGTCCCCACATTTGCACCCAGGCATTAATGAAATCTTGTCCGGGTGCTTGTTTATTTTTTTCCCTGCTAACGGGTCATTAAAATATTACATAATATTGGTCAAAACCAGTAACGGTTACTATGTAATATCAGATTCCGTCTTCGCTGGAAGTTTCAACATGCTGCATATTAAAACCCTATTCCCTGTGTACCTTATAAATGCTTTCCTTCGTAAGCTCTTTAAGAAGTGTGATTTCCTCCTCTGAAAGCGGGGCAGCATTAAGTGCCCGACAATTTTCACGGAGCTGTCCAATCGAGCTTGCCCCGGGAATCACCGCACCGACAGCATGATGCGATAATACATACTGAAGCGCGATTTCATTCATATATCTAGGTGAAAGCTTGTCTTTTAAAGCAGGCAGCAATTCTTTCAGTTCTGTATAGCTGTAGTCTAAATATCCCTGTTCTTTCACATTCATTGAAGCCTTGTCGAGCATTTTATCGCTTAAGAGCCCTTTGGCAACCGGGCCTCTGGCAACAATTGAAATATTGTTTTCTGTTAAAAGCGGCATCCATTCCTCAGGACGCCTGTCAAGGAGACTGTATTGCATCATAACCGAAACAATTGAAGCTTTTTTTACATATGGTTTAATGACATTCGGGCGTATTGAAGAGATCCCGTAATAACGGATGTAACCTTCGTTCTTCAGCCCTTCAAACGCCGCGATGGTTTCCTCAATATTGTCCTCTGTTGTGCCGCCATGAAGCTGGTAAAGGTCGATATAGTCAGTGCAAAGGCGCTTCAAGCTGTCTTTGACTGCGGTTTTTATGTAAGCAGCCGATGGATCCCAGCTCCAGCTGTCCTTGTTTTCATTCCAGCGGTTGCCGACCTTTGTGGCGATGATGACCCTGTCACGGACGGATTTCAAGGTTTTGCCGACCATTTCTTCATTACCGCCAAAGTCGTATAAATCCGCGGTGTCAAAGTAGTTGATCCCGGCATCTAAAGCCGCTTTAATAATGCTTGCTGCCTCTCTTTGATTCGTTCCAAGCGACATACAGCCAAGTCCCATTTCCGAAACGGACAAATCGGAATTTCCCAGTTTTCTTTTTTTCAATCCATTCACTCCTTTGTTGCTATGTGTTTATATTGTATAGCAGGGAATGGTCGATTACCAAAGATCCAGGTCTCAAGTATAAAATTTGGATTTCGGGGCATAAATCCAAAAGCAGTTAAATTCACTTGACCCGTTTTAATGCTGGCAATGAGCCCTGACCCTGCACATCCTGAATCCAATCGTTTACATATACATACCGGTCCTGATATTCCTTCAGCTTTTGTTTGATCTCCCAGCCTTTTCCGGCCAGCACGACTCCTTTATCCAATACATATATCTTCATCATCACAACCTCCAATATTTATCCGAAATTTACGGTAAAATGGCAAATATTCACCTAATGCTCCCAAGAGTGCAGTTTCACTGTATTATGGTAAAATGTATGAACAATTATCCTTACCTTAGAACAGGGAGTGTAAAAATGAAGAAATTTGAAGAGAAAACAGTATCGACCGAAAAGATATTCGAAGGAAAAGTGATAAGCCTGCAGGTGGATGTAGTCGAGCTCCCTGACGGAAACAAAAGCAAAAGAGAAATTATTAAGCATCCCGGTGCGGTTGCAATCATTGCGATTACGGCCGAAAATAAAATCATCATGGTTGAGCAGTACAGGAAGGCAATGGATCGCAGCATCGTCGAGATACCTGCCGGGAAACTTGAAAAAGGGGAAGAGCCGGTTCATACAGCTGTTCGTGAGCTTGAGGAAGAAACCGGGTATGAGTCTGAATGGATGGAGCATATCACTTCCTTTTATACGTCTCCCGGATTTGCCGATGAAATTGTCCACCTGTATTTCGCCCACAATCTTCGCAAGAAGGAAAATGCCGCTCCGTGTGACGAAGATGAATTTGTGGAAGTGTATGAACTTTCGCTTGAAGAAGCAGAACTATATATGAAGGAAGGCAGAATTTGCGATGCAAAAACGGCTTACGCTGTTCAATATTTGCAGCTGAGAAAGGCGCTGGAACTATAAGTCAATAACCCGCCCACTTAGCCTCTAATGTGGCTTGAAGTGGGTTTCAGTTATTTGACAAAGTGCTTTACAAAGGACAGGAGTGCTTTATATTTGGCAGACGAACGAGTGGCTATTTTGATGTACGATTACTGGATGGCACAAAAATTCACGCATCCTCAAGCTACAAAAAGCTGAAACGAGTCGAATACGCAAGTACACTGCTAATCGAAAGGAGAGAAGGCGATTCCTCCCCGACTTACGCTTTCGCTTAGAAGTCGGGGTTCCTCGCCTAAATTGATGAATTCTTATTATGTCGATCTCCACATCCATATCGGCAGAACCAAGACGGGAAAAGCAGTAAAAATTACAGGTGCAAGAACATTAACACTCGAAAATGTCCTGAACATATCACGTGAACGAAAAGGACTTGATATGATTGGGATCATTGATTGCCATTCACCGGAAGTGCTGGCAGAAATTGATGATCTGATGACGAAAGGAGACATATACGAGAATCCGGAAGGCGGCCTCCAATATGGCAAAACCGCGTTCATTCCCGGCTCTGAAATTGAAATTTATGATGAGAATTGCAAAGGGCCGATTCATGCGCTCGCTTATTTTCCATCGCTAGCAACCATGAAGGAATTTTCAGCCTGGATGAGCGGCTACGTCAAAAACATTACCCTGAGTTCGCAAAGAATATACTGTGACGCAAAGACGCTGCAGCAGACAGTCAAAGCGCTGGGCGGCCTGTTTATCCCGGCCCACGTCTTCACCCCTTTTAAGAGCCTTTACGGAAAAGGCGTAAACAAAAGCCTCGAGGAAGTGCTTGATCCTGCACTAATAGATGGAATCGAGCTTGGGCTCAGTTCGGACACGGCCATGGCTGAGGGGATAAGCGAGTTGAATCAGTTTGTATTCCTCACCGATTCCGATGCCCATTCACTCGGAAAAATTGCCAGGGAGTATCAGGAAATGAGACTTGAAAGCCCTAATTTTACCGAGCTTGAAAAGGCATTGAAAGAGAGGGACGGGAGAAGAATTTCAGCCAATTACGGGCTAAATCCCCGGCTTGGCAAGTACCATCGTACCGTTTGCCAGATATGCTTACACCCAGCGGAGATTGAGGACAGCATTTGTCCGCATTGCGGCAGCAAAAAACTCATTAAAGGCGTATCCACCCGGATTCAGGAACTCTCGGCAGTATCGGTACATTCCGACCGAAGAGAGCGCCCCCCGTACGTTCATCAGGTACCGCTTGAGTTTATCCCCGGACTCGGGCCGAAATCGATGGATCGTTTGCTTCAGGCGCTGGGGACGGAAATGGATATTTTGCACCGGGCGAGCATCGAGAAAATAAAAGAAATCGTCCCGGACAAAATCGCCGCGTATATCGATTTAGCAAGAAAAGGGGAGATGGACATTGAAGCCGGCGGCGGGGGGAAATACGGGAAAGTGAAAACGAATTAGGTGTTTGGATAGTAAACGAAGTGATTTGACGTGGATATTTGTTTGCATGGCTTAAGCAAGCCCGTCCCTATAGATAGGGGACGGGCTTTTCTGCTTACTTCTCAACTTTAGCAAATACACAAGTATTCCTGATATCGTTGCCGTCCGCGCTCATACTGCTATTCTGCAGAACACCTTCCAGCGTAAATCCTAATTTTTCTGGAATGCGCCGGCTGTTTTCGTTGGCAGGATCGCAGCGGATTTCAACCCTTTTCGCTTCGTAATAGTCGAATGCAAACTCGGTAAGAGTCTCAACAGCTTCGGTGATATATCCTTTTTTGCTGTATCTTGTATCTACCCAGTAGCCAATCTCGAATTTTGGGAGACCCCAATCGATTCTGTGAAGACCTGTCGAGCCCACAAGAATATCATCTTCCTTCCGGTAAATATGCAAGCGGAAATTCTCTCTTTCGATGAATTTTGCATATGATTTCCGGACTCCCGCTTCTGTTTCCTCTTCGGTTGAATCCTGATTGGCAAAAGGGAGCCACTTTTTTAATTCTTCCTTTGAATATGTAATCGCCTCATGGACAGCTTTGCCATCGCCTGGCTGGCAAGCCCTAATATAAAGCCTCTCCGATTCGATACGATCAGGGAATTCCTTTAATATGGGATTCAACTCATTACCCCCTTAGTAAATATTTGTGGAGAATCATAACACATTTTGAATGAAAGAGGATGATTTTTTCATCGGGGACATAAGTTTTTTACAGTCATAAAATACTCTCGCAAACATAGACTCTAGTAACGATAATTGGGAGGATATAAGATGAAAAAAAGATCTGTCATCCAAAACGCAGCAATAAACCATATTAGCGAACATTCCTCATTGTATGGATTCATAACCGTATTGTTTTTAATGGGCGTCATTTTTGGTGCTATCCTTGTGAATTCCTTGAGCTTTACTCAAAAAGAGGATTTGTTTTATTATCTATCCCAATTTTTTGGACAGGTTTCACAGGGTAAGATTATATCCGATCATGACATGTTCACACAGAGTGTGGCCCATAATGTAAAATATATTGGCCTCATATGGATTCTCGGCATTTCGATCATCGGCCTGCCGGTTATTCTGATTCTACTATTCTTAAAAGGAATGGTAGTCGGATTTACAGTCGGTTTTTTAGTGAATCAGATGGGCTGGAACGGCTTTTTGCTGTCCTTTGTATCCATTTTGCCGCAAAATATCTTTATTGTTCCCATTTTTATCGTCATTGCAGCGCTTTCCGTATCGCTGTCGATGAAAATGATCCGCAGGGTGTTTTTAAAGCAGGATCGCGAACCGCTGAAGCCGATCATCTCCCGTTATATATTTTCCTTGGCACTTTCCATCGTCTTTCTGGCAGCAGCCGGGGCGATTGAGGCATATATATCGCCTTCCCTGATGAAGGGTGTGATAAGTTTCCTTGGAAAATAAAAAACCTTCCCTGACTCCGCAATATTTTTTTCCCGCGCTGCTTTAAATGTATTTTGACACTTTTCCTGCATTTGATATAATAGTAAAGATAGCGGCGCGGGAGGGAAAAGGGATGGAAACCAGAATTGATAGAATAAAAAAGCAGTTGCACTCGTCAAGCTATAAACTTACACCTCAGCGTGAGGCAACCGTCCGCGTATTACTTGAACATGAAGAGGATCATTTAAGCGCCGAAGACGTTTACCTCCTTGTCAAAGAAAAGTCGCCGGAAATAGGTTTGGCAACTGTATATCGTACGCTGGAATTGCTTACCGAATTGAAGATAGTAGACAAAATTAATTTCGGTGATGGAGTTTCCCGCTATGATTTAAGGCAGGAAGGCGCGGCCCACTTTCACCACCACCTTGTGTGCATTGAATGCGGCGCGGTGGATGAAATCCAGGATGACTTGCTTGAAGACGTGGAGGCTATCGTGGAACGGGACTGGAATTTTAAAATAAAAGACCATAGATTAACCTTCCATGGCATTTGCCATAGATGCCATGATAAATTAAAGGATGAAACTGAGTGATGACACTGCCTTTTCCATGTTGGAAGAGGTTTTTTTATCGTTGTATATATAGCTTTGATGGTCAATCTTATAATATTAACCTTTCTCTTCGTTATTATGTATAAAACTTGTCCTGTCTGGCATAGATTGAAATAGGCAGAAGAGTGATCCTTGCGCTTTTCTTGGAGCAAGGTGTAAAACGGAGGGAAAGACATGAAACCATCAATTAGGCTTGTTTTGCATACAGGAAAAGTTTTCATTCTATTTGTGAGCTTTACTGTTCTTTTTTATTTCGGAATGATATGGTTAAATCAGGAGTATGAGAGTTATCATCGTTATGACGAACCAAAGGGAGCGGCAATCAAGGTTACAAAAGCTGTGGAGTCTCCTAATGATTCCTGGTTTGACCGGTTAATGCTTTTGTATTTAAACGGGGAGTAATGCAAATGGAAGACCGACTAAGAGACTTTATTCATTTTTTAACAGTGGAAAAAGGATTAGCGAAAAATACGCTTATTTCCTATGAGCGGGATTTGAAATCTTATATGGCTTATTTGAAGAATGTGGAGCAGCTGTCCGACTGGAATAAAGCCCGGAGAGTCAGCATCATCCATTTTTTATCTCATTTAAAAGATCAGGGGAAATCCTCAAAAACGCTAGCGCGGCATATCGCATCGATCCGGTCCTTTCATCAATTCCTGATCCGCGAAAAGGTATGTGACCAGGACCCATCGGTACATATTGAAACACCCCAGGCAGAGAGGAGTCTGCCGAAGGTGCTAAGTCTGGAGGAAGTCGAGGCCTTGCTTGAAGCTCCCAAATCGAATGATGGATATGGCCTTCGGGATAAAGCGATGCTTGAGCTGCTTTATGCAACGGGCATGCGTGTGAGTGAGCTGATTAACCTGGATGTGAGCGACATCCATGCGACGATGGGATTTGTCCGCTGTCTCGGAAAAGGGAGCAAGGAACGGATCATTCCTATTGGAAAAACAGCACTCGCTGCGATTGAACAATATTTGAATCGGGGCCGGAGGAAATTTGCTACCAGTAAGAACAAGACAGAGTCGCTTTTTTTGAACCATCATGGAAACCGGCTGACTCGCCAAGGCTTTTGGAAAATCCTCAAAAAGCTTGCAAAAGAAGCAAATATCGAAAAAGAGCTTACCCCGCATACATTAAGGCACTCGTTTGCTACACATCTATTAATGAACGGAGCGGACCTTCGGGCTGTACAGGAAATGCTGGGCCACGCCGACATCTCCACAACACAAATCTATACGCACGTAACCAACGTCCGTTTAAAAGATGTCTATTCCAAGTTTCATCCGCGCGCCTGATTATACTAGATTCCCAGATTAGAAGCTGACTGAACTTAAAAGGCCGAATCCGCATAGGGTTGGCTTATTTTAGTCAGCTTTTTTATCAACAGAAATGCAATTAATATTTGTCATCATGGAAATAAATCGTTTACAATATAGATGTCAGACATCTGACATCAAAAGTGGCTACATGAGAGTAAAGATTATTTGGTTATTTTGAGGGTAAAATGAAATATTATAGAGCTTTACAGAGTTTTCATTATCATAGGAGGGAAAAGTGTGATGAAAAAATCTGATTTTAAACGGGTCTTTTTGCTTGTGATGGACTCTGTCGGAATAGGGGAAGCGCCCGATGCCGAACTATTTGGTGACGAGGGAGCCGACACACTTGGACATATCGCGGAAAAAATGAATGGATTAAACATGCCCACGCTTGGAAAATTGGGGCTAAGTAATATCCATGAAGTGAAAGGCATCGAAAAGGCTGATCAACCGAACGCCTATTATACAAAAATGAAAGAAGCTTCAAAGGGCAAGGATACGATGACAGGGCACTGGGAAATCATGGGCTTGAACATCAGCACTCCGTTCCGGGTATTTCCGGATGGCTTTCCGGAGCTATTAATCCAGGAACTTCAAGCTAAAACAGGCCGCAGCATCATTGGCAACAAACCGGCAAGCGGAACGGAGATTATCGAGGAGCTTGGCGAAACGCATATGAAAACAGGCGCCTTGATCGTCTATACCTCCGCTGACTCCGTGCTTCAGATTGCTGCACATGAAGAGGTCATCTCTTTGGAGGAGTTATATAAAATTTGTGAAGTGGCACGGGAGATTACGATGGCTGATGAATTTAAGGTTGGCCGTGTGATAGCCCGTCCGTTTGTTGGAGAACCGGGAGGCTTCAAAAGAACGCCAAACCGCCACGATTACGCTTTAAAGCCATTTGACAGAACCGTTATGAGTGAATTAAAGGATGGTGGGTTTGACGTACTGGCCATCGGAAAGATCGCCGATATTTTTGATGGTGAGGGAGTGACCAAATCATTACGGACGGTATCCAATATGGATGGCATGGACAAATTGCTGGAAACGATCGAGATCGACTTTACCGGTTTAAGCTTCCTTAATCTTGTTGATTTCGATGCTTTGTACGGGCATCGCCGTGATCCGGAAGGCTATGGCAGGGCACTGGAGGAATTTGATGCCCGCATGCCGGAAGTGCTTGAAAAGTTGACAGAGGATGATTTGTTGATCATAACAGCAGACCACGGAAACGACCCTGTCCACCACGGTACAGACCATACTCGTGAATATGTGCCGCTGCTTGTCTATTCCAAGCGTTTTGAAACTGGAAAAGAGCTTCCGGTACGGGATACTTTCGCTGATATCGGCGCTGCCGTGGCTGCTAATTTTCATGTAAAAATGCCTTCTTTTGGCAAAAACTTTTTAGGAGATATTAAATAAGGAGAGCTATTGACATGTTTGAAAAACTAGAAAAAGCAGCCGGATTTATTGAGGAAAAGCTTAACGGAAGACCGGAAATCGGATTAATTCTAGGATCAGGCCTCGGGGTGCTTGCTGATGAAATCGAAAATCCTGTAAAAATCCCTTATCAGGATATCCCTGAATTCCCAGTCTCGACTGTGGAAGGCCACGCCGGCCAGTTGGTGCTAGGTTCGTTAAGCGGCAAGAAAGTGGTGGCCATGCAGGGGAGATTCCATTTCTATGAAGGTTACTCGATGGATAAAGTGACGATTCCGGTCCGTGTTATGAAACTTTTAGGTGTCGGAACGTTGATTGTCACGAACGCAGCCGGGGGTGTCAATGAAAGCTTTCAAGCGGGCGATTTAATGCTGATAACCGATCATATCAATAATACGGGGACAAATCCGCTGATCGGTGCGAATGATAAGCGTTTCGGTCCCCGTTTCCCCGATATGTCAGAAGCCTATAGCAGAGAGTTGCAGACTGTTGCCAAAGCTATCGCCGGAAAGCTGAACATTGGCTTGAAAGAAGGCGTTTATGTCGGGAACTCCGGTCCGACTTATGAAACACCTGCAGAAGTCAAGCTTGCACGAGTGCTTGGCGGCGATGCCGTCGGGATGTCCACCGTTCCGGAAGTGATTGTTGCCAGGCACTGTAGCATGAAGGTTCTCGGAATTTCCTGCATCACAAACATGGCAGCCGGAATTCTTGATCAGCCGCTTTCCCATGAAGAAGTAATCGAAACAACTGAAAAGGTGAAAAGTAGTTTTCTAAGCTTAATTAAAGAAATCGTTAAAGCAATATAAAAGCAAACAATCCTCTATTCAAAACCTTAAAGAGTGGTGAATCGAAATGAGAATGGTAGATTTAATCGAGAAAAAACGGGACGGCCTGGCATTAACAACTGATGAAATTCAATATATTATTAGCGGATTTACAAACGGCTCGATTCCTGATTATCAAATGAGTGCACTATCGATGGCAATTTATTTTCAGGGGATGACGGAACAGGAACGTGCGGATCTAACGATGGCAATGGTTAACTCCGGTGATCAAATTGACCTTTCCGGGATTGAAGGCATTAAAGTCGATAAACACAGTACAGGCGGCGTTGGTGACACGACTACTCTCGTGCTCGGTCCTCTTGTGGCGGCAGTCGGTGTCCCAGTGGCAAAGATGTCTGGCCGCGGCCTTGGCCATACCGGGGGAACGATTGATAAATTGGAATCAGTGGCCGGATTTCACGCTGAAATTGAAAGTGAACAATTCATTGAGTTAGTTAATAAAAATAAACTTGCAGTCATCGGCCAGAGCGGAAACTTGACGCCTGCCGATAAAAAGCTTTATGCGCTGCGCGACGTAACAGCGACTGTTAATAGCATTGCCATGATTGCAAGCTCAATCATGAGCAAAAAGATTGCCGCCGGTGCAGATGCAATCGTGCTTGATGTTAAAACGGGTGCAGGAGCTTTCATGAAAACCCTTGCAGATTCAGAGGACCTGGCGAGGGCGATGGTGGACATCGGCAACAATGTCGGCCGAAATACGATGGCTGTCATCTCGGATATGAGCCAGCCGCTTGGCTTTGCGATCGGAAATGCACTGGAAGTGAAGGAAGCCATCGACACGCTGAAAGGAGAAGGCCCTGAAGATTTAACCGAGCTTTCGCTTACGCTTGGAAGCCATATGGTGTATCTCGCTAAAAAGGCGGACACACTCAAGGAGGCTCGTGGATTGCTTGAGAATGCGATAAAAGACGGGTCTGCCCTCCATGCTTTCAAGGTGTTTCTCGAGGCACAGGGTGGAGACGCTTCTGTTGTTGATGAACCAGCGAAACTTCCGCAGGCCCAATATTCATTCGAGCTCGAAGCGAAGGCAGAAGGTTATGTGTCTGAAATCGTAGCCGATGAAATCGGGACCGCGGCAATGCTGCTCGGAGCAGGCCGCGCAACAAAGGATTCCGTCATCGACTTAAGCGTAGGTCTTGTGCTGCGCAAAAAAATTGGCGATCAAGTGAAAAAAGGTGAATCGCTTGTCACGATTCACAGCCATTTTGAAAATGTCGCCGAAGTGAAAGAAAAGCTATATGCAAACATTAAAATCTCCATAGACAAAGTCGAAAAGCCAACCCTGGTTTATAAAGAAATCACTAAGTAATGAATGCTTCGGACAGTTGCTCCCTGCATGTTTAGGGGGCCGCTGTCCGAGAGCTTAGGAAATGGAAGGTTATTGATCTTTTAGCCAACGCTCATAAAAGTCATCCATCGCTCTTAAAATCAGAGTAACGCTCATAAATATCGGTAATGGCTCACAAATCTGAATCATAGCTCTTAAAGTTCGACTAATGGCTCATGTTGCAAAAAGGAGCCGCTAAGCA
This sequence comes from Peribacillus cavernae, assembly GCF_003989135.1. Lineage (GTDB taxonomy): Bacteria > Bacillota > Bacilli > Bacillales > DSM-1321 > Peribacillus > Peribacillus cavernae. Next base: position 20,288 of record NZ_RYZZ01000036.1, on the reverse strand, counting down.
GTCGAGATGATAGTAATAGAATCCATGAAAGGCTCCTCTTTTACAGCTAAAGCTCATAAAAATCAGCCATCGCTCTTAAAATCAGAGTAACACTCATAAATATCGGTAATGGCTCATAAATCGGAATAAAAGCTCTTAAGGTTCGACTAATGGGCTCATAAGTGCAAAAAGGAGCCGCTAAGCAGTCGAGATGATAGCAAAGAATCCATGAAAGGCTCCTCTTTTACAGCTAAAGCTCATAAAAGTCATCCATCGCTCTTAAAATCAGAGTAACGCTCATAAATATCGGTAATGGCTCATAAATCTGAATGCTAGCTGAGAGTTGTTTCGTACCAAAGTCAATGCAAAGAAGAACCCTCCATAATTTCTGTGTCAGTTTTCACTTATTTGTGATTTTTCGACAATGAAAAAGCTGGTCCATCAGGATGAAAATCCTTTGGATCGGCTTTTTTTTCGTATCCTTTGATTCCATGAACCTCCGTTTTATTACATTTTTTGTCAGCATTAAAAATATTTCTTTTTATTCTTCTTTTTTTAAAAACATATCTGTATAAATATGGTTTGGTTGGAAATGCTGTAGCAATATAGTAAAACTTTCGGCATTTGAAAAGATAAGAAAGTACAACATTTTCAATGTTATCGGTAATTATGATTACCAGGTGCGTTATTAAGATTAGGAGGGGTTTGGGAATGAAGCGATTTCTGTTTCTTTGCTTTGCGTTATTGTTAGCAGCAAGTGTAGTTGTTCCAAATGCTTATGCTGAAGGGGAAAAGGGTGTCAATTTGGCTGATAATTCGAAATCGGCCATCTTGATAGAAAGAGATACGGGAGCTGTTTTGTATGAAAAAAACTCAAATGAAAAACTCCCTCCTGCAAGCATGACAAAGATCATGACCATGGTTTTGATCATGGATTCCCTTGACAAAGGTGAGCTTACACTCAAGGAGAAAATCCGCACAAGCGAATATGCTGCGTCGATGGGCGGCTCGCAAATCTTTCTTGAGGCGGGGGAAGAAATGACCGTTGAACACATGCTTCAAGGTATCGCAATCGGTTCCGGAAACGATGCGTCTGTGGCGATGGCCGAACGACTGGCTGGCTCTGAAGAGGAATTTGTGAAGAAGATGAACGAGAAAGCCGCGGAACTTGGCTTGAAACATACGAAATTCCAAAATGCAACCGGTTTGCCTGTCGAAGATCATTACAGCACTTCCCATGATATGGCCATCATGGCAAAAGAGCTGCTCAAATACGATATGATCACCAAATTTACAGGCACCTACGAGGCTTATTTGCGTGAAGATACCGACAAAAAGTTCTGGCTTGTTAATACAAACAGACTGGTTAAATTTTATCCAGGCGTAGATGGACTGAAAACCGGTTTTACAAACGAGGCAAAATATTGTCTCACCGCTACCGGGAAAAAAGGGAACATGAGGGTCATTGCAGTTGTCATGGGAGCGCCTTCTCCTAAAGAGCGAAATGCAGAGGTGACGAAAATGCTTGATTATGCCTTCTCTCAATTTACCACACACCCTATTTATAAACGCGGTGTCGCGTTAAAGTCTGTTCCAGTCAGCAAAGGAAGCAAAAAAACGATAATCGGTGTAACCAGCGAACCGATTTCCGTCCTGACGAAAAAAAGCGGCAGCTCCAAAGATTTTACCCAAAAAATCAGCATGCACCAAAATCTGAAAGCCCCGATAAAGCAGGGCGATAAGATCGGAATGTTAAAGGTTATCAAGGATGGAAAGACCGTGGTCGATTCACCGATTGTTGCAAAGGATGACATGGAGAAGGCCAGCTGGTGGGAAATGTATAAACGCGCATTTGGAAAGATTACCCAATCAAAATAATTCCTTCTGTCAAAAAAAAGCAAATAGCAACTACTTTCGGCGAATCGGCACTAGTTTTGTCACCAAGAAGGAAATCGCATCACAAAAATAGAATTTGACTCACTATACGGCAGATAAGGAGGCTATATAGTGAGTCTTGTCATTGATATGGAAGCAAGGAATGCTGTTCTTTGCATCCGATTAAAAGGAGAGCTGGATCATCACGCATCGGAAGAACTGAAAAATCGCGCGAGCGCGGCTATTGAAAATGATGGCATCAAGCATATTGTATTGAACCTGGAGGAGCTTTCCTTTATGGACAGCTCAGGACTTGGAGTGATTCTGGGACGCTATAAACAGATCAAACACAATCATGGTGAAATGGTAGTCTGCGCAATCTCGCCTTCAGTGAAGCGGTTATTTGAAATGTCAGGATTGTTTAAGATCATTAAACTGGAACTTTCCGAGGAAAACGCTTTACAAAGATTGGGGGTTGCGTAGTTATGAAAAATAAGATGGAAATTCAATTTTCAGCGTTGAGCCAGAATGAATCTTTTGCCCGTATTACGGTGGCTGCTTTTATCGCCCAGCTTGACCCCACCCTGGATGAATTGACTGAGCTGAAAACAGTTGTGTCAGAAGCTGTCACTAACTCAATTATTCATGGCTATGAAAATGATCCGGATGGGATTATCTATATTTCCGTGATGATTGACGGTGACATTGTTGAGATGACAATCAGAGATGAAGGCATGGGAATTGAAGATGTGGATGAGGCCGTTCAGCCATTGTATACAACAAAACCGGAATGGGAGCGTTCCGGAATGGGATTCACAATCATGGAAAATTTCATGGATGAAATGAAAGTCATTTCCCATAAAGGCGAGGGAACGATCATTCGATTAAAAAAGCACTTAACAAAAAGTAAAGCTTTGGCGAATTAAGGGAGTTTTGCATATGGATGTGGAGGTAAAAAAGAAGAAAAACCAGGTCCATTTAAAAGATGATGAATTACGGGATTTAATCCGGCGCAGCCAGAGTGGGGACCAGGAAGCAAGAGACAAAATTGTCAGCAGCAATTTAAGACTGGTATGGTCAGTCGTCCAGCGTTTCTTAAACCGCGGGTATGAGCCTGATGACCTTTATCAAATCGGGTGTATCGGACTGTTGAAATCAGTTGATAAATTTGACCTGTCATTTGAAGTGAAGTTTTCAACCTATGCTGTCCCGATGATCATCGGCGAAATCCAGCGATTTATCCGCGATGACGGAACAGTCAAGGTGAGCCGTTCATTAAAGGAAATGGCGAATAAGATCAGGCGGGCGAAGGAAGAATTATCGAAAACACTGGGAAGGGTGCCAACCGTGAATGAGCTTGCCGAATATCTGCAGCTTTCGCCGGAGGAAATCATCATGGCCCAGGATGCAAGCAGAAGCCCCTCGTCCATTCATGAAACCGTATATGAGAATGATGGCGATCCGATTACCCTTCTTGACCAGATTGCCGATACAAATGAGTCCAAATGGTTTGATAAAATAACGCTGAAAGAAGCCATCTCAGATTTAGATGAACGCGAAAGGCTTATTGTCTATCTGCGGTATTATAAGGATCAGACCCAATCCGAAGTGGCCGTGCGTCTGGGTATATCACAAGTACAGGTGTCAAGGCTTGAAAAAAAAATACTTCTGCAAATGAAGGACCACATGAATCAATGATTCGTGTGGTTTTTTGTGTCTAAAAAAAGTCAACAAGTGGAAAAGAGATTATTGCTTTTAAAAATGAATGAACCGCCAACTATGGATGGCGATAACTCAATAAAAGAGATTTAGTAAACAACTATTTTTGAAACAGGCACATTTTTCAATGAAGGAATGTGTTGACTATTGTTGATTTATGTCTTAAAAACGAATATTATAATAAATGGCTTTTAATTTATTCGGCTTTTACACGAATTTGGAGGTTTTTCAGATCATGTTTGAACGATATTTTTCACTGCAAAAGAACGGCACTTCAGTGCGCACGGAAGTGTTTGCCGGTATTACGACCTTTCTGACAATGGTCTATATCATCATTGTAAACCCTGCCATCCTGAGTTCAATCGGGATTCCATTTGAACAGGTATTCATGGCTACGATCATCTCAGTCATCACTGGGACGTTAATCATGGGGATTTTTGCGAAGCTGCCAATTGCGATTGCACCGGGCATGGGCTTGAATGCCTATTTTGCAAGTGTTGTCGGAGCACAGGGCCTATCTTATCAAACGATATTTGGCACGGTATTCATCGCAGGTTTGTTGTTTATTCTGCTAAGTGTGACTAAATTTCGTGAAACGATCATTACGTCTATCCCAGCTTCTTTAAAATATGGAATCACCTCTGGGATCGGTTTATTTATTGCCTTTCTTGGCTTAAAGCAAAGCGGGATAGTCGTGCCAAATAATTCGACGATGATCACGCTTGGCGATCTGCATGAGCCGGTTACTGTTTTATCGATCATCGGACTATTTTTGACACTGATTTTAATGGCCAGAAACGTTAAAGGCGCTTTATTTTTTGGGATGTTGTTAACCGCTGTTATCGGTTATTTCATGGATTTGCTAATATTCAAGGATATCATCTCAAGCCCGCCGATTCCGGTTTTTTACGATATTGACATTGCTGGTGTTTTTTCAAACAGCTTATACGCAGTTGTTTTCGCTTTTTTGCTTGTCACACTCTTTGATACAACCGGGACGATGATTGCGGTCACCGAACAGGCTGGGCTAATGAAAGATGGGAAGTTTCCAAGAGCGAAAATGGCTTTTCTTGGCGATGCGATTGCGACTACAGTTGGTGCACTATTCGGGACAAGCCCGTCATCAGCGTATGTGGAATCAAGTACAGGGGTTGCAGTCGGGGGAAGAACTGGATTGACGGCGGTGGTTACCGCGATTTTATTTGCGGTTTCGATGTTCTTTTCACCGCTGATTTCAGCGATTTCCTCCCTTCCCGCGATAACAGCACCGGTTTTAATCATAGTTGGCTGTTTTATGATGGAAGGATTGGCAAGAATTGATTGGAAGCAATTTGATGAGGCGTTTCCGGCATTTGTGATCATCCTTACCATGCCTTTGACCTCAAGTATTTCCACCGGGATAGCGATTGGCTTTATCACTTATCCATTAATGAAAGTCTTTAGCGGAAAAGCGAAACAAGTCCACCCGCTCATCTACTTTTTTGGTGTCGTCTTCCTAATTCAAATGATTTTCTTCCCAACACACTGAAAAGCGGAAGCGCCTTGTAAAAAGGAACATCGACTAAGATCCGCCACGTCCTGTGGCGAACGTCGATGTCAGCGCATCCTGCGCAAGTCCGACAAGCATAAGACAGATCCCGAAAGAAGGCGCTTTTTGCCTTCTGTAGAGAAGAGGCTTATGACTCGAGGCCGACTAAGTACGCCACGTCCTTATGTCTTCGTCGGCACTAGCACGTCCTGTGCCTCGGGGCTAGGCTGCTGGAGCTAGACACCACTGAAAAGCGGAAGCGCTAAGTTATACTTTCTGGCTTATCTTTTTAAAAAACGTATCACTGTACCACTGCCTCTTTGGGCTGTGGTACTTTTTTTTACAAAAAATCCTGGAAGTTTATGGTCTTTTTGTTTGATTTGTATGTTAATGGCCAACAAATACATACTACACATAAAAGGAAATTGACGTACGAGGTGTGTGAGTGATGGACAATCTGGTGTATGTAAGAATGCGTCACCGCGTGCAGGTAAGGTCAAATCAAATAGTGAAAATCAAGGATATTGCCAAATTACTGGGACAGCCGGTCCTGGTCAAGGAGCTTGAGGAGACGGTTTTATTAAAAGTCACCAATGAAGATAATAACATTATTATCGTTGACTTGGTCCAACTGGTTAAAGAAATTCTGGACCAAAATGCTGATATTGAAATTCAGGCAATCGGGCCTTCCCAGACGATCATAGAGGTGGTCTACGAGAAGAAAAAGGTTTCTTGGCCGCTGTTTATTGCAGTCTGGATTCTGTTGTTTGTCGGGGCCGCGATTACGATTATGAATTTTCATGTAGATGTCAGCATGCAAACCGTTCATCAAAAGCTGTTTAAAATCATTACCGGCAAAGAGGACAGCAAGCCGCTGCTCATCCAAATACCGTACAGCTTCGGGCTCGGGCTGGGGATGATCTTATTCTTTAACCACTTTTTTCGAAAGCGATTTAATGAAGAACCGAGCCCGCTAGAAGTCGAGATGTTTAACTACCAGCAGGATTTAGATCAATATGTCATCATGAATGAAAATAAAGAGAGCATAAAAAAAATTGATGACAATTAAAATTATTTTTACTGTGTTTGTCGGATTTGCTGGTGGTCTGGCAGTCGGGGCCGGGTTTGTAGCTTTCCTGACGGTACTCAAGGTCATTCCGAGGCTGACCCAGCTCACAAAAACGATGAAGATGATTCAGCACTATGAATGGGCGATTGTGCTGGGGGTAATTACCGGAGCCTGGTTAGGCCTTCAAAATAATATTCTCTCACTGAATAAAGCTTTCCTCGTTCCGATTGGATTAGCGGACGGGATCTTCAACGGATTGCTGGCCGCTGCATTGACAGAGGTTTTGAATGTCTTTCCGCTCATTTCAAAACGGATCGGCATTCAGGAAAAGATCGTTTATTTGATTATGGCGATCGTGTTTGGGAAAATTGCCGGCTCTTTATTCCAATGGATTTACTTTGTGGATATATGAGGCCTGTACCTGCTTTTTTGCAAGACGATAATCGAGTGGCCTCCTAAATCGTGCGTAAAACGCAGGCTGTTCCTCGAAAGGAAAATGATGATTATGGCAGAAAAACGGAAAGTCATTTTTATAACGGATGGTGACGAATATGCAAGGCGTGCCGTGGAAATCACAGCCAAAGAAATCGGGGGCAGGTGCATTTCAATGTCACAGGGGAATCCATCCGTTCTTTCAGGGGCAGAGATCGTATCATTGATAAAACAATCCCCATACGACCCGGTCCTGGTGATGTTTGATGACAGCGGTTATATGGGGGAAGGATCCGGGGAAATGGCGATGCGCTACGTTGCAAACGATCGCGATATTGAGGTTTTGGGAGTGATTGCAGTTGCTTCCAAGAGCAGACATGAAGAATGGACAAAAGTAGATGTAAGCATTGATCGGGACGGCGAGCTTACACCTTACGGGGTGGACAAATATGGCGCTGTGGAATACGAATTGGGCCGGATTACCGGAGATACCGTTTATTGTGTGAATGAACTACATGCGCCAATCGTAGTCGGAATCGGCGATATTGGAAAAATGGCAAGAAAAGATGATTATAAAAAAGGTGCACCGATCACCAAATTGGCGGTGGAAATCATTCTTGAAAGGAGCGGGAATCATGACATCAGAAAGCAAGGAAGAAATGAAACCGATTCCTAACCGTGTATTTGAAGTTGAATCTTACATGAAGGAAAGAGTAGGCCTGGGCATAAGCTTTGACCTGGGTGTCCGAAAAATAACAGCCTTAAAAAAGGAAATCCATTTTTATTATGTAACCGGACTTGTAGATACATCATTCCTCATTGAAATACTCGAAGGCATTGTCGGTTTGAACGAAAGGGAACGAAGTACTTCCAAAGTTTATGAAATCGTACATAACAGAATCGTACATCAGCAGGTTAAGGAAGTAGAAACGCTGGATGAAATGGTAGTCGAGGTGCTATCCGGCCTGATTGCAATTGTGGTGGACGGCACCGGCAAAGCTTTAATCGTTGACGTGAGGAGCTATCCGGGAAGAATGCCGCAAGAACCCGATACTGAAAAAACTGTCCGCGGTTCGCGTGATGGTTACGTTGAAAACATCATCATCAATACAGCGTTAACGAGACGGAGAATCCGGGATGAAAGATTGCGGATTGAAATCATGAAAGTAGGCGAACGCTCAAAAACCGATATTTCCATCTGTTATATCAATGGGATTGTCGACCCTGACATGGTTGATATCATCCGTAAAGAATTGAAGAACATTTCATTAGATGGACTGACAATGGCCGATAAAACAGTAGAAGAGTATATTGTAAAACAAGGATATAATCCATATCCGCTTGTGCGCTATACGGAGAGGGCAGATGTCGCAGCCACTCATTTATTCGAGGGCCACGTGATTATTATTGTAGATAATTCTCCCAGTGTCATAATTACACCGACGACGATTTTCCACCATATGCAGCATGCCGAAGAATACAGGCAGTCACCTGCAGTAGGAACCCTGATCCGCTTGGTGCGTTTTTTGGGAGTATTTTCCTCGTTATTCCTGCTGCCATTTTGGCTCCTATTTACATTAGACCCTTCCTTGCTGCCAGAATCTCTTGCATTTATCGGACCGAATAAAGAAACGAATATTCCAATCGTGATCCAGATCTTCATTGCGGATTTCGGGTTAGAATTTTTGCGGATGGCCGCTATCCACACCCCGACGCCTTTATCAACGGCCATGGGGCTGATCGCCGCTGTTTTAATTGGCCAAATTGCCATAGATGTCGGTTTGTTTGTTCCTGAAGTAATCCTGTATGTTTCGGTAGCGGCGATTGGGACATATGCTACGCCAAGCCTTGAACTAAGCTTGGCCAACAAGATTTCGCGGCTGTTCCTGATGATCGTTACTGCCATCTTTCATATTCCTGGATTTATGATTGGCACAACAGTCTATTTTATTCTTTTGGCAAGCATCAAGACATTGAATACGCCCTATTTATGGCCGCTGGTGCCATTCTATCCGAAGGCGCTTTCATATATCCTGCTAAGGCGGCCTGTCCCGGGTTCAAGGATCAGGCCAAGCATCGTCCATCCTCGAGATAAATATAGGCAGCCGCGGTAAACAAAAGTATTGAAGTTGTCAGAGACATATGCTATTTTTGTTTTAACTATTAAAGCGTTAAAATAGTAATGAATATGAGGCTGACTCACGTAAATAGGGATGTTGCTGTTGCAGACAGTGTTCCTATATGGGTCTGCCTCATTTGTTTAGGGCGATGAGCTCCTTAGTCCGGAAGGGGAAATAGATATGCATGTATATGGAACTGCAAGTGTTAATGAAGAAGGAAACCTTGAAATTGGCGGTGTCGATACGTTAGAACTGGCATCCCACTTTGGGACACCGCTTTATGTGTATGATGTCGAATTGATCCGCGAACGGGCAAAAGGCTTTAAGAAAACATTTGAAAAATTGGGGGTACAGGCACAGGTTGCTTATGCCAGCAAGGCTTTTTCCTCGATTGCGATGATCCAGCTTGCGAAAGAGGAAGGATTGTCGCTTGATGTTGTATCAGGCGGTGAATTGTATACGGCATTAAAGGCTGATTTTCCAAAGGAACGGATCCATTTTCATGGCAATAATAAAAGTGTAGAAGAATTGGAAATGGCCCTGGACCATGAAATTGGCTGCATTGTGGTCGATAACTTTTCTGAATTGTCGCTGCTGGAAGAGCTATGTTCAAGCAGAGGACAAAAAATCGCTATTTTGCTGCGGGTGACTCCGGGAATCGAGGCGCATACTCATGATTATATCCTGACAGGTCAGGAGGATTCGAAGTTTGGATTCGACTTGTTGAACGGCCAGGCAGAAAGAGCCCTCGAACAATCCTTGAACAGTGACTGGATCGAAGTGCTTGGATTGCATTGCCATATCGGTTCACAGATTTTTGAAACGACCGGTTTTATCCTTGCGGCGAGAAAAATAATCGGGCAATTAAAAAATTGGCACCAGTCCCTTGGATTCGATTCAAAGGTACTTAACCTTGGCGGTGGATTCGGGATCCGGTACACAAAAGAGGATACACCGCTCCCTGCTTCTGTATACGTAGAAGAAATTGTAACAGAAGTAAAGAAACAGCTTCAGGATTCGGAATTGAACATGCCGGAAATTTGGATAGAACCGGGTCGCTCCCTCGTGGGGGACGCAGGAACTACCCTCTATAAGGTAGGCTCTGAAAAGGATGTACCGGATATCAGGAAGTATCTGGCCGTTGATGGCGGAATGAGTGACAATATTCGTCCTGCCTTGTATGATGCCAAGTATGAAGCTGTTTTAGCCAATCGGCCTTTAGAAGATCCTGAGGAGACGGTTTCAATTGCCGGAAAGTGCTGTGAAAGCGGTGATATGCTGATCTGGGATCTGCCGCTTCCAAAGGCGGGCCGGGGTGATATTTTGGCTGTTTTCTGTACCGGAGCTTACGGCTATTCGATGTCGAATAATTATAACCGGATTCCGAGACCTGCTGTTGTATTTGCAGAAAAAGGTGAGGCAAGGCTTGTGATCAGGCGCGAGACGTATCAGGATCTAGTCCAATTTGACGTTCCATTGCAGGAAGCCATCAAGAATAAATAAGAAAAAAGCGGAACCCGGCAAGAGAAGTCCGGGTTCCGCTTTTATTATCAATTAAGAAAAGAGTGCCTTGATCGCGTCGATCAGGCTGCCGAAGAATTCTTTCAGCTTGTCGAGGAAGGATTGCCCTTCTTCTGATTTTAGGAAAGTAGTCAGCTTTTCTTTTGCTTTGTCCAATTGGCCGCCGACTTGGTTCCAATCGATGTTCAAATCTTTTAACTTGTTGAATAAGTCAACCAGACTCTGGATTTGTTCATCTGTAAGCGTAATCCCAAGCTCTTTTGCGGAAGATTCAACGGTATCACGTACTTCTGCTTCCGTTTGAGGTGGATTTTCGGCCATGTTTTCTTTAATTTTTGTTATAAGGGCCGCAGCTTTATCTGAACCAACTTCATCGCCCAGCTTGGCGGTCTTAACCATTTCCTCATTTGCAGCCTGCTTAACATCCTCTGGAATAACCTTATCTGATGAAATCTCATAAGCTTTAATAATACCAGTCAATGCAGCTGTACCGGAAACAGGGATCGGGGCTGTAATATAGATCGATGCATCTTTAACGCCGGCCGTGGCCAGCGCATTGATATACATTTCCTCCGTAACCCAGTTGATATTTTTCGATTGGACTTTAAGGCCCGTTCCTGCCTTTTCAAGTGTGATTGCTGACGAAGAAATAGCCTTTGTCCCAATCAACCGTTTAGGAATATATTCTCCTAGATACTGATGTTCCTCTTCGTTCGTGATTGTCAGGATTTCTACTCCTTCAGGGGCATTCATTTCTGAAAGGAGCTCACTTTTTTGTTCGTCTGTCAGGTTTTGGCCGAGTGTAACGGTCATATCCCCGACAGCGGCATCGGCAAATGCCTTAAAAGGGAGCAACAAACAAAAGAGAAGAGACAATATCAGCCATTTTTTCATCATTTTATTTTTCATCATTTTCCTCCTCATAACACTAGGCGAAATAGAAACTTCTAGAACAGTATAATCACAAAATGGCATAGTTTCAAAATTTTAATTGCGTGGTACTATGATTATAATGTACTTTTAGGAGAAAAATTCCAGATTTGCAGGTGGGATTGTCAGGGGTGTGGCTCTATAGTAGAATAAGGACATTGTTTTATCTTTTTTTAAAAGGAAACATGGGAAAAGAGGCAACTTGTATGAGAAAGAGCAACATTACGCTGTTTAGTGCGATCGCTTTGATCTCGATAGTCTGGGGAGCCATTTACTGGTTTTTCATTGTTTGATGCCGGGCCGTGAATAAGCAAGCGCTTAAAGCGCTATTGAAACCGATAGCATACTTATGTATGATAGTAAGGATTACAAACAATCATTAAAAATACTACGTTCTTTAGTAACGAGGGATATTATATGTTAATCAAATATAAAAAAAGCTATGAAAAATTTGCAATGGGCCTGTTATCCTTTATGCCAACTGAAAAGGATATCAAAAAGCTCCGGCAAACAATGAAATCATATGAGACCGAAGAAAATATGCACCTTTTTCTTTGGAAGGATGACGAAATCATCGGCCTTATTGGCGTCAATGCAGCAGATGATCAGGAGTTCGTCATTCAGCATGTTTCGGTCAACCCATCATTCCGCCATCAGGGAATTGGAAAACGCATGGTCAAGGCGTTAAAGGACATGTACCCTTATAAAGACTTGCGGCCGAATGAGTTTACTGCTTCGTTTTTGGAAAAATGCGACCTGGAAAATAATCCGGATTAATAAGTATATAGAAAAACTAAAACCTTATTCCTTCAATAAAGGAATAAGGTTTTTCATATACTGCGTGTTTGGGTTCCATCTTTACATGTTAGCTGGCGTTTTCTTTCCTGGGTCACTTTGGTTCGGTCACGCAAAGCGTGTCTGTTTACCAGTTTTACATTAGCAAGGTCGCTTTCAGCGCACCAATTGTACCCATGCAGCTTGCAGCTATCCTCACATTGCTTGATTAACCCGGGATCTGTAATTGGAAGGTTAATGCTGTGGTACACACGATGAGACTCGATCCCATCCTTTGTTTTATTTAACAAAATAAGCATTTTTAGATGATCAATTCCTAGTTCGTTTATCTCTTCAGATTTCTTTTCCAGGATAGAAATTGCTTTTTTCATGGTCTTAAGGGCGCCTATGAAATTCCCCCTTCTATAATGATAGAAAGAAACGGCGATTTGAATGAGTCCTACCCAACGGGACCCTCGTTCCCCTGGAGCAACTTCCTTCCAATATTCCTCTAACACCTCGTGGCATTCAAAATAGTCCCGTTCACCATGAAAATGGATTAAATAAGAAACATATGGTTCAGGATAATGCAAGTGCCCCACTCCTTTTCTTATGTACATTGTAACACAATTAGGGCGTAGTTCCGATGATTATCTCCTCTTGTTCTGTATACAGAAATGGGACTGGCATTTGTAACAGCGCAGTCCCACAGAGATCTTGTGAATTAAAACCAGGATGCACCAACGATAATCAATAATATAAAGAGTACTACGATTAAAGCAAAGCCGCCGCCGTAGCCGGATCCTTTTTCACTCATGAAATGTACCTCCTTCTAAAATCCTTAATAACTCATTTCCTCCACATAATATGAAACTTCATCGAAAATGTTTGGGCACAGACAAATTTTATGAAATTTTTCGAATTAATGAAAAAGGGAGATACCTATTGGATAAGTGCCGCCAATCTACTATACTATGTATAGCAGGTAAAAGTGCCGCATGGGCAATTATGAATTATAGCGGGGTTTTATAAATGTATAATATAAAAATTGGCGCATTTGAGGGACCGATGGACCTGCTCCTTCATTTGATCAATGGACTTGAAATAGATATATATGATATCCCGATGGCTGAAATTACCGAGCAATACCTCGGGTATATTCACACTATGAAAGAGTTGGAGCTTGATGGAGCCAGTGAGTATCTGGTTATGGCTGCCACATTATTGGCGATAAAAAGCAAAATGCTGCTGCCCAAGCATGAAGAGGAATTCCTGGAGGATGGGGAAGGATTCGGATATGAGGAAGATCCGCGTGACGAGCTGGTTGAAAAACTGCTTGAGTATCGCAAGTTTAAAAATGCAGCTACTGAATTTAAAGCACTGGAAGAAGAGCGAAACCTCGTGTTTACAAAGCCGCCCAGTAATTTATCGGAATTCTCAAAGGTTGCAGAGCCTGATAAGCTGGATTTGAACGTAAGCTTGTATGATATGCTCGGCGCATTTCAAAAGCTGCTCCGCCGCCAGAAATTGCAAAAACCGCTTTATACAAAAGTGACCCGCCAGGAAATATCGATTGAAAAGCGCATGGATGAGATTCTCGCAGACCTTCATTCTTTCAGTGGAAGAAAAGGATTCTTTGATTTGTTTCCCAAGCCGGATAAGGAGCATATTGTCGTGACATTTATGGCTGTTCTTGAATTGATGAAGCTCAATGAAATTTTCGTTGAACAGGAGAGTAACTTCTCAGACATATTTGTGGCAACTAAGAAAGGTGTAGAAACAGTTGGAAACCATTAATTGGAAAGGCGTTATCGAAGCTTTGCTTTTTGCAGCTGGCGATGAAGGCCTGTCTTTGGCTCAGATATCCACCGTGCTCGAGATTACAGACAAACAGACCCTAGATATGGTCGAGTCATTAAAAGCTGATTATGAGAATGAAACAAGAGGGATCCAGATTATTGAAATGGCCGGAGCTTACTTGCTTGCTACGAAAAGAGAGCATTCCGATTATTTAAAGCGGCTTGTCGAAGCACCTAGCTCTCAAGGCCTGTCACAGGCGGCGCTTGAAACGCTGGCCATCATCGCCTACAAACAGCCGATCACGAGAGCGGAAATAGAAGATATAAGGGGCGTAAAGACTGAGCGGCCGCTGTCAACACTTGTTTCAAAAGCCTTAATTAAGGAAGTAGGCCGTGCAGAGGGATCAGGCCGAGCGTATTTGTACGGGACAACGAAAGAATTTTTGGATTATTTCGGTCTCAAATCCATCGAAGAGCTCCCGCCTCTTGCAGAGAATGAGGACGACGGATTTGAGCAGGATGGTGCCGATCTCTTTTTTGAAAAATTTCAGGAAACAATCGAATAACACTTTTTTCTGAATTATGATAATATACTTACTAATAATGAATACGCTTTTAAAGGCTAGAGGATAGTCTCATGAATTTTGACAGGTGTCTAGCGCAAGCAGCCTAGCCCCTCGAGGTCATAAGGCCCGGCTCCCTACAGAAGGCAAAAAGCGCCTTCTTTCGGGATCTGTCTTATGCTTGTCGGACTTGCGCAGGGATGCGCTGACGTCGGCGTTCGCCACAGGACGTGGCGGCTCTTAGCTGACGTTCCTTGAACAAGGCGCTTATGCTTTTCTTGGGAGGTGTTGGGTTGATTATCAAAGAATGCAGGGGGTATGAGCTGGAGAAAGGGCAGTCCAATACCTTTGAGGACTTTTTTAACCAGTCTGAAGTTACATACATAGAAGATGGAGAAGTGAAATCATTCTATGTTTTATATGTCCGTTATTTCGATGAATCGGTACATGAATTTACTCCTTATTCCGAAAACCCGCTGTTTTCTGCAGGGGAAAGAGACATTTATCTTTATGACATCACGGCGCTTGTCTGCTTGTTAAAAAATCCCGATTTTCGAGCCAGGAAAAGGGTGTATATCAATTCAATTAAGGAATTCGCTTCTTACTTCAACGGATTCAATCTGGAAAAGCTACCTGAAGTTTTCCAGGCACTTCAGCAAGAAAAAGAGTATAAGCTTAGCACAAATTCACTATTCACCATTTAGCAAAACTTTATCTAACTAGGAGGGTTTACGGTTGGGGAACACGATTGTTAAATCTCAGCTTGAGGATGTACGTGACTTTTTAGGGAATACGGTTGACAAGCTTGAACAGTTTTTGAATGAGATGACTTATTCAGAACTCCAGCAGGAAAAAAGCGGAGATGAAGCTTATTATAAGGGGCTTTTATCCGGCATAAGAAGATTGCTAGTGTATTGTGAGGAAGGTCTGGAAACATGTCAAATCGTCCTTAAAAATGAGGTCTTTCATAAAGCAGCAGCCGAAAAAACCTTATATAGAATTTACCATCAGTGTATTGAGGAATATTTCTCTCCTAAGTCGGACCGTTGGTATGAAGACAGCCGCTCCGCCTACACCGGGAAAAACTCGATTAAATTCCACTCCGAGGTTCCCGAAAGCATTACTTCCATTTTGAAAGAATTAGAAGCTGGTTTTCAGTCTGTGCGCGAAGAACTTGACTTCTATGAAACTGATTACCGTACAAAAATGATGCAATCCAAATAAAAGATACCTTTCGAAAGACGGCTGATAAGCCGTCTTTTCTTCTGTGAGGAAATAAAAAAAGATAATCTTTTTCAGTATGTACTGTTGTCTAGCTCCACGTACAGGATGTTAGTTGACGTTCTTTTTTATAAGGCGCTTCCGCTTTTTTAATAAAAGATATGGGCAACGGGCACCCATGTATCCAGATTTCATATGATACTTTGACACTTATGCAAAGTTTGGAGGCAAGAGAAATGAATGAATATATGGAATATGGTATACATGTGAAGGAGTGGACAAAAGGAATCTCTGAATTACTGGATCAAGCTGGACTGCGTGAAAATCTTTCAGGCAGCATGGACGAAGTTCTTGCTTTAGCCACTCCTCTCGAAGAAGGAAACGTTAGAGAAGCAGATATCAATTCTTTGCACCATGCTGTGGAATCACTTTATCGTGAAGCAGGTGAGTTGATGGATGGATCTAGTCATAGGCCAAAATCAGAAAAAACAATAGCGCCCGGTAAGCACACCCTTCCACCGCTTCCTTATCGATACGACGCGTTAGAACCTGTCATTTCAGAAAAAATCATGCAGCTTCATCATGATGTACACCATCAGTCCTATGTGGATGGTCTGAACAAGGCTGAACTAATGATGAAAAAGGCCAGAGAAACGAACAATTATGATTTATTGAAACATTGGGAAAGAGAAGCAGCCTTTCATGGGTCGGGCCATTATTTGCATACCATTTTTTGGGAAGTGATGACTCCACGAGGAGAAGGCAAGCCAAAAGGAGATTTGCTTAGAGAGCTGGAAAGGGACTTTGGAAGCTTTGATGCATTCAAAAAGCAATTCAGCGAGGCCGCCAAAAAGGTGGAAGGAGTAGGCTGGGCACTGCTTGTTTGGTCACCGCGCGCAAGGAGGCTGGAAATCCTGCAATCGGAACGGCATATGATCCTGACACAGTGGGATACGATTCCTCTGCTTGTGCTTGACGTTTGGGAACACGCCTATTACCTGCAATATACGACGAATAGAAATGCCTATGTCGATAATTGGTGGAATATTGTCAACTGGCCGAGTGTTACCGAAAGATTTGAAAAAGCCCGGAAGCTTGTCTGGAAGGCTTATTAACGAAGTTTACTAGTAGATCGATTGGCGCACGCGCCGGTCGATCTTCTTTAATTTAACTAAAAGAAAGATTTATTCATAACCCTTGTCCTGATGCATAAACTTGTACAAAACATAAAGGGACGTGGGGCATACATGCATTTTTTATATAGAAATATTCCGATTTTAATAGCCATCTTTTTATTTATTTCTTTAAATCCCGCTGGAACGAAGGCTGCAATGCCGGTCAGCGCCCATAACGCTATATTGATGGAAGAAGGCAGCGGCCGGGTTATTTATCAGGAAAATGCCCATCAAAAAAGTAAAATTGCCAGCATAACGAAAATAATGACTGCCCTGCTTGCTGTGGAGTCGGGCAAGCTTGATAAAACTGTAACAATCAGTGGTCATGCTGTTGGGACGGAAGGGTCTTCCCTCTTTTTGAAAAATGGGGAAAAAATGAAGCTGGAGGATTTAACATATGGCTTGATGCTAAGATCCGGCAATGATGCAGCTGTAGCGATTGCGGAATATGTGGGCGGAAGCCTCGATGGCTTTGTATGGATGATGAACCGGAAAGCCGAGGAGATCGGCATGAAAAACACCCACTTTTCAAATCCGCATGGCCTTGATAATACGAAGGATCATTATTCGACGGCTTATGATATGGCATTGCTCACACGCTATGCCATGAACAACGATACATACAGGAAAATTTCAGGGACAAAGGTCCATCGCGCCCCTAATACAATGGAAAACTGGGATTATGTATGGAGGAATAAAAATCGGCTGCTTACCCAGTTATATGAATACTGTACCGGCGGCAAAACAGGATTCACGAAATTGGCGAAAAGGACACTGGTGACGACGGCTTCAAAGAATGATCTTGATTTAATTGCTGTGACTTTGAATGGCCCCGATGATTGGAACGATCATATCTATATGTACGAATCGGCGTTTAAGGAGTATCAAAATACGGAAATCTTAGCGCCTGGCCCGCTTAAAGAAGTAAAAGAAAAGCCCTATAAAGGCAATATTTATATTAAAAACAGTTTTTACTATCCTCTCAATGAGGATGAAAAGGATGATATAAAAATAGAACTAAAGCTGCTTAAGCCGGAAAAGTCATGGAAAAAGCAAGCGGATTTCCCCGATAAAGTCGGCCTTGCAGAGGTTTACAAGGATGGGGACGAAATAGGTCAGAGAACGATTTTTTACGGGAAAGTAAAAGAAACGTTCAGTCTGGATCAGGTATCATGGCGTTCTGCATGGAAAGCTGCGTTTAATATGGTATTGGGGATCAAGCAAAATGGTTAATTATATATGGGTTGGCATGACGGTTATCGGTGTGGTGTTTGCGATGATCAACGGAACAATGGATCAAGTAAATGCCGCTCTTTTCAAAAGTGCAACAGAGGCTGTCACGCTTTGTTTGGGATTAATGAGCATCCTTGTTTTCTGGCTAGGCTTGATGAAAATTGCCCAGGATTCCGGACTGCTTGATAAGCTGTCCGGTTTATTCAGGCCGATTATCGGGCGCCTTTTCCCCGAGGTCCCGCCCAATCATCCGGCAATGGGCTATATCTTATCAAACATGATGGCCAATCTGTTCGGGCTTGGGAATGCGGCAACACCGCTCGGAATCAAGGCGATGGAACAGTTAAAGGAACTGAACGGCGGAAAAACTTCGGTGAGCCGATCGATGATTACTTTCCTGGCCATCAATACGTCCAGTATTACCCTGATCCCAACCACAGTGATTGCGATCAGGATGACGTACGAGTCTAAGGCACCGACGGACATCGTTTTCCCGACAATCATAGCGACCGCGATTTCAGCTGTCGCAGCTGTTGCAATTGACCGGTATTTCTACTTTAAACGAACCCGGAACGGGGTGAAATAGCTTGCAATGGATGACGACCATCTCAGTCTGGATGATTCCTTTAATAATCTGTTTTATTCTCATTTATGGTACTTTGAAAAAAATTCCTACGTATGAAGCATTCGTTGAGGGCGGAAAAGAGGGTATTTCGATGTCTTTCTCGATCATTCCTTTTTTGGTAGGTATGCTTGTCGCCATTTCCATTTTTCGTGCTTCAGGGGCACTCGATTTTATCGTCCAATTTTTGAAGCCGCTGCTGGAAATGTTTCATGTTCCGGCAGAAATTTTGCCGCTTGCCATCATCAGGCCGATATCAGGCACGGCCGCGCTGGGCATGACGAGCGATTTAATCTCCGTTCATGGTCCTGATTCTTTTATCGGCCGGCTGGCAGCGACAATTCAGGGTAGCACCGACACTACCTTTTATGTCTTGACCGTCTATTTCGGCGCAGTAGGAATCAAAAAGATGGGCGACGCAGTCAAGGTTGGCCTGCTCGCAGATCTGGTCGGGATTATCGCGGCAATTATAGTCGTCACACTTGTATTTGGAACAAAATAGAACCTTGAAAAAGGGCAGCCGCGGGCTGTCCTTTTTACTTTCAGAAAATATTAAATTTTGGTGACCGAAATAATCGTATGGTAAACTCATTATGGAAGTAGGAAAGGGCTCTATTGCTGAAAGTTTCCAGCCATCTATGTCAAGAATGATAGAACACGGCTGAGAAAACGAAAAGCATTTGTTTTTTCATTGTAATGTGCCATAATTGTATGATTGTATCATGGAAGAAATGAAATCCAGGCAGTTAGATGTAAGAGGTGAAGATAATGGAGCGTTTACAAAAGGTTATTGCCCATTCCGGGCTTGCCTCTAGACGTAAGGCGGAAGAATTAATTGTCGAAGGAAGAGTGAAAGTTAACGGAAAGGTCGTAAAAGAGCTCGGTGTAAAAATAGGTCCGAACGATAAGGTAGAGGTGAATGAAGTTCCGCTCACAAAGGAAGTTCCGGTTTACTTCCTGCTCTATAAACCGCGCGGGGTGATTTCGGCTGCTACCGATGATAAGAATAGAAAAGTGGTGACTGATTTCTTTCCTGAAATTAATGAAAGAATATACCCGGTAGGACGGCTGGACTATGATACTTCCGGATTGCTGCTCCTCACAAATGACGGTGAATTTGCCAATATCCTGATGCATCCGAAGCATGAGGTGGACAAGGTCTATGTTGCAAAACTAAAAGGAATTCCTTTGCGGGAAAATTTACGAAAGCTCGAAAAGGGAATAGTCCTTGAGGATGGCAAAACAGCGCCTGCCAAAACAAAGGTACTTTCCATCGATAAGAAAAAGCAGACGGCAATCGTTGAAATTGCCATTCATGAAGGGAAGAATCGCCAGGTCAGAAGGATGCTGGAGGCAATCGGCCATCCAGTGTTAAAGCTGAAACGGGAGCGATACGGCTTCTTGACGCTCAATGGGCTTTCTGCAGGGGAATCAAGAGAATTGACACCCCATGAAGTGAAGCAGCTGAGGGCCCTTGCTGCCACAGGACAGAAAAAGTAAGATTGTCACATAACCTTCAAAAATTGAAATAATGGACCCGTGTTGGTAAATGTTATAATGATAGAAAAGCGCAAGCGCCTTGAAAAGAACGTCGACTAAGAGCCGCCACGTCCTGTGGCGAACGTCGACGTCAGCACACCCTCGAAAAGCTATCGCTTTCCTTCGTGCGAAGTAATGCTGACGAAGCGTTCCTTGTCCTGTGCAAGTCCGACAAGCATAAGACGAGCA
>NZ_RYZZ01000035.1 GCF_003989135.1 Peribacillus cavernae | reverse complement strand
CCGATTTCCGTTTCATGGAACTGATCATCTTCCATGACCCCCGCGGTTAACCAATTGGATATAAGAGTAAGCACTTTCCCGTCGGAAATCCTCTCTTTGACCTTCTCCATTAACTGATGATGTGGAATTTCATCGAAAAAGGATTGAATATCCAAATCTAGTACATATTCATATCCTGCCCGTTTTGCCTGACGAACTGTTTCCAAGGCTTGATGTGCTGAGTATCCTTTCCGAAAACCATAACTATGGGGATAGAAATCCTTTTCGAATATAGGCTCGATTATTCTGCGTACTGCCTGTTGGGCAACCCGGTCCCGGATGGTTGGAATCCCTAGCGGTCGCATCTTCCCGTTATCCTTTTCAATATAGGTTCTGAGAACCGGGTCGGGCTTATATCGGTTCTCTTTCAGTAGCCTTTGGATTTCTAGGAGGTTTTGATTGGCATGGAGGTCGAATATTTCGATGGTAATACCGTCCACCCCGCCACTACCCTTATTTTTCTTCACTTCCATCCATGCGTTTAAAAGGTTTTCAAATCGGTATACTTTATCAATTAGAGAGTAATATTTGCGTTTTTGTTTCAATGGTGTCACCACCTTTTCACCACTCACCAAGTTGGTCTTATGTTCGCTACAGAAAATGATTCCTTCCTCGTTCCACGAGAGAGAGACTGCGTTTTTAGGTAATCCAATCGCACCTGTCTCTTTACTGTGTACTCAGGTCGCCAGTGCCCTCATCCTCACGTGGGTCACACGGTTGGCGGGATTTCCCCACTCGGAACACCTCATTTCATTAAGGCGTTACATTTTCCACTCACGTTCATTCACAACTTTGACGAAGCATGTCCCTTCGCCTCTGCCAGTTCTCTTTTGAAGTAAAGGCAGGATGTATGACATGTTGCATACATTCATTCGAGTTTTCTCCTCCAGACTGTCGCCAGCTTTCATTGGCTCGAATTTATTCACTACTACGGATCAATCCGCCACCTGCAGTGCCATCGATTCGGCTTTCCCCTTCGGGTTATACCTCCTCTACCTTGCATACGTTTGTAGCAAGGAGCCTACAGAGCTTCCCCCGGTCATCTACACATTCTGTTCCATCCATCCTGACCCTAATCACGTCAATGAGCCCTGCAGGTCATTTCCCTTTTTTCTAGTTTTCCTACAGGATGTGCTTGGCACAGGTTTCCCCGTTTTCTAGGCGGGTCACCCAACATTGCCGCCACCTCTGGTTCACATTACATTCCGGGCTGGACTTTGCCTGCAGACCTTTCGGATTCCCCTTCACAGAGGACACCCTGTCAATCCTTCTCATCAGAGGGAGGATTTCTACTTCGGCTACGACACTTCAAAGGGTAAAGTTATCGGGTGGATTTGAACCACCTAGATTGTGTGACTGCGGGGCACAC
>NZ_RYZZ01000034.1 GCF_003989135.1 Peribacillus cavernae | reverse complement strand
AAGGAATTTGTCTAGTTTAGTGTTGACATACCAGGTTACTTTTACTTTCTCAAATAGTATTATCGGCCATTTATGGAGATTATTTAGTGTTACAACCGTATTAAAACGTATTTAATTTCATTTCTTTCGTTCACTTTATTCTATTAATTTGTGTCATCATGCTTTTATCTTTTTACTTCTATCACTGCCAGAGGGGGATTACATTTGAAAAAGGTACGAAAGGCCATTATACCGGCCGCAGGATTGGGGACCAGGTTTTTACCAGCAACAAAGGCGATGCCAAAGGAAATGCTGCCGATAGTAGACAAACCAACTATTCAATACATAGTAGAAGAAGCAGTATCGTCAGGTATTGAAGATATAATTATTGTTACAGGTAAAGGAAAAAGGGCAATAGAAGACCATTTTGATATTGCACATGAGTTAGAACAAAGTCTACAAGAAAAAGGTAAGTTAGAAATATTAGAAAAGGTCCGCTACTCGACAAATCTTGCAGATATTCATTATATCAGGCAGAAGGAACCGAAAGGACTAGGACATGCTATCTGGTGTGCACGAAACTTTATTGGAGATGAACCGTTTGCTGTTTTACTGGGGGATGATATTGTTCAAAGCGATACACCTTGTTTGAAACAATTGATTATTCAATATGAAGAAACTCTATCAGCTGTAATTGGTGTTCAAACAGTTTCTGATGAAGAAACACATCGTTATGGAATAATCGATCCTTCAACACAGGAGGGACGTCGTTATAAAGTAAATAGCTTTGTGGAAAAGCCTAAACAAGGGACAGCACCTTCCAATCTAGCAATTATGGGCCGTTATATTTTAACTCCAGAAATTTTTATGTTCCTTGATAGGCAGGAAACTGGTGCAGGCGGGGAAATTCAATTAACGGATGCGATTCAGCAATTAAACCATATTCAGAGAGTTTTTGCCTACGATTTTGAAGGGAAGCGATACGATGTGGGTGAGAAATTTGGCTTTGTCAAAACAACAGTAGAATTTGCTTTACAACATGAAGATATTAAAGAAGATATGGTGAACTATTTAAAAGATGTAGTTTCTTCTATAGAAAAAAAACTTATAAAGTTGTAAGGCAAAGGCAGGGGTTAAGGTGTCCAATCTAGCAAATGAAGATATTTTGTATGCTGAGAAAAGTAAAAAAGTAGCTATTAATGATCGCAAAATGTATTTATTGTCTAAACGTTGTATCGATATTTTGGGTTCTTTAGCGGGAATTATTCTTCTAAGTATTTTATTTATCATTCTTGCTATATTAATTAAATTAGAAGATCCAAAGGGTAAGATTTTTTTTACTCAAACAAGAGTGGGGAAAAACGGTAATGAATTTAAGATGTATAAATTTCGTTCAATGGTATCAAATGCGGAAGAAAAGCTAAACGAAATTCTTAAATATAATGAAGTCAGTGGGGCTATGTTCAAAATGAAGGAAGACCCAAGGATTACGAAAATCGGCAAATTCATTCGTAAAACTAGCATTGATGAACTTCCACAGCTTTTTAATGTGTTAAAAGGGGATATGAGTTTAGTAGGTCCACGCCCACCTCTTCCAACAGAAGTTGCTCAATATACTGAATACGATAAGCAACGTTTACTAGTAACTCCAGGGTGCACTGGATTATGGCAAGTGAGCGGCAGAAACAGTTTAGGTTTTAAAGAAATGGTAGAGTTAGATTTACAATATATAAGAACAAGATCTCTTCTTTTTGACATAAAACTAATTTTAAAGACGGTAATAGTGTTATTTGGTTCAAAGGATGCTTTCTAGTCCAAATTAAATAAAATTGTAAAAATACACTTTAATGAAAGAGGTAAAATAAATGTATAATCTATCAGGAAAAACTATCTTGGTAACAGGCGGAACTGGTTCTTTTGGGAAAAAGTTTATAAGGAAAGTATTAGAGCAAGATGTGAAAAAAGTGATTGTTTTAAGTCGTGATGAATTAAAACAATATGAAATGGCACAAGAATATACTGATCCTCGTATTCGTTTTTTCATCGGTGATGTACGAGATAAAGATCGCTTATATAGAGCGTTTGATGGGGTAGATGTTGTAATTCATGCAGCTGCCTTGAAACATGTTGGTGCGTGTGAATATAATCCATTTGAAGCAGTAAAGACAAATATTCATGGTGCTCAAAATATTATTGAAGCAGCAATTGATCGCGGTGTTCAACGTGTTATTGCATTAAGTACAGATAAGGCTGCAAGTCCTGTAAATCTGTACGGCGCAACAAAGTTAGCTTCCGATAAAATTTTTGTTGCAGCTAACTCTTATGCCGGAGACAAAGATACTAGATTCTCAGTAGTACGATATGGGAATGTTGTTGGTAGCCGTGGTAGTGTAGTTCCATTCTTTAAAAAGATACGTGAAACCGGAAAATTACCTATAACTGACGAAAGAATGACAAGATTCTGGCTTACCTTGGATCAGGGTGTTCAGTTTGTATTAGATAACTTGGAAAGAATGCATGGTGGAGAAATTTTTGTACCGAAAATCCCAAGCATGAAAGTAACGGACCTAGCGGAAGCTATCGCTCCAGAATGTGAAATTGAATATGTAGGAATTCGTCCCGGCGAGAAATTACATGAAGCCATGATCACTGAAGATGATGCAAGACGTACACTAGAATTTGATTCTTATTATGTTATACAGCCTGAATTCCCATGGTGGTCTGAAGAGTATAAACACGAAGGAAAAGAATTGCCAGATGGTTTTAAATATACAAGTGATTTAAATACTGAATGGTTAACGGTTGAAGAATTGCAAGCTCTAGTTGAAGGAATGTAAAAAGAAAGCATTCTTCTGAAAGAGGAGATGATTTTATGACAAGAGTGGATGAGTTGAAAAAATTGAGAGTATCATATTTACCTTATGGTAAGCAAATGATAGATGAAGAAGATATACAGGCTGTCTTGAATGTGTTAAGAGGGGATTATTTAACAACTGGTCCCCATATTAATCAATTTGAAAAAGCGATGGCTAATTACGTTGGAGCAAAGTATGCAGTCGCTTTTTCTAATGGAACAGCTGCTCTGCATGGAGCTTGCTTTGCGGCCGGGATTAGTAAAGGTGACGAGGTTATTACGACTCCAATGACTTTCGCAGCAAGTGCCAATTGTGTTTTATATCAAGGCGGAAAAGTAGTCTTCGCCGATATTGATCCCAAAACATATAATATCGATCCAATAGAAATTGAAAAGAAAATAACGGGAAAAACAAAAGCGATTATTCCAGTCGATTTTACTGGTCAGCCAGCTGAATTGAAAGAAATAGTAGATATTGCAAAAAAACACAGTTTAATTGTCATTGAAGATGCGGCTCACGCATTAGGAGCAACTTATAAAGATATAAAAATTGGCTCTATCAGTGATATGACTATGTTTAGCTTCCATCCTGTAAAGCATATTACTTCAGGTGAAGGCGGGATGATCGTAACAAACAGTAAAAAGTATTATGAAAAGCTTCTTCAATTTCGTTCTCATGGCATTACTCGTGATGCTGATAAGCTACAGGAAAACCATGGTCCATGGTATTATGAAATGCAATTTCTTGGCTATAATTATCGAATGACAGATATTCAGGCAGCGCTAGGCACTAGTCAATTGGAAAAGCTAGATATGTTTGTGGAAAAACGAAAAGAAATTGTAACCAAATACAATGAAGCATTTCAAAACATACGCCAAATCACTACTCCTTTTCAAAATTCAGAAGGAGAATCGAGCTGGCATTTATACATTATTCGCCTGAATCTTGACGAATTGAGTGTAGGAAGAAGAGAAATTTTTGAAACTCTCCAGAAACAAAACATTGGTGTAAATGTTCATTATATTCCAGTTCATTTACTTCCGTACTATCAACAGCTTGATTATGAAAAAGGGTCACTTCCAAATGCGGAAAATCTATACGAAGAAATCATTTCACTGCCGCTGTTTCCAGCGATGACTGAACAAGATGTGGCAGATGTAATCGTTGCTGTTAAGCGCATCATAGAAGCCTATGCCAAGTGAGTTAAAAGAAGGTGTGTCTCATTGAAAATTGCAGCTATTATTCAAGCACGAATGGGATCAACACGGCTACCAGGAAAAATATTAAAAACCGTAAACGGAAAAACGCTGTTGGAATATCAAATTGAGCGTGTAAAACAGGCAGAACAAATTGATCAAATTATTATTGCAACGACTGTAAAAGAAAGTGAACAGCCAATTGTTGAACTTTGCAAAACACTAGATATCGATTATTATCGTGGTTCAGAGCAGGACGTACTATCTCGCTATCACGAAGCAGCACAAAAATTTGGTGTGGATGTTATCGTGCGATTAACATCTGATTGTCCAATTATTGATCCGAAAATAATCGACAGAGTAGTAAACCAATATTTAAATAATCGAGTAACTATAGATTATATATCAAACACTCTAGAAAGAACGTACCCACGAGGTCTTGATACAGAAGTGTTTTCATTTGAAGCCTTAAATAAAGCTTACCAAGAATCTATTCTACCTAAAGACAGAGAACATGTAACGGCTTATTTTTACACAAACCCGGATCTTTTTAAGATTCAAGGTATAAAAAATGAGTACAACTATGGAAGCTATCGATGGACCGTTGATACAGAAGAAGATTTTGAATTGATTCGGCTCATTCTAAGCGAACTATATAATCCAAACAAACTGTTTTTATTAGAGGATGTAATTAAACTGTTAAAAGCCCATCCGGAGTGGAATGACATTAACGCTCATATTGAACAAAAGAAACTGTAGGTTGTGATTGAAATGAATGTAGTCATCAGGACAGATGCTTCTCTTGAAATCGGTACAGGACATGTTATGCGTTGTTTAACACTGGCAAAACAGTTGATTCGTGAAGGTGTAGAAGTTTCCTTTATATGCCGAAGCTTTCCGGGAAACAGCATTTCATTTATTCAGGATCAAGGTTTTCATGTCCACACCCTTCCATCACTTGTTAATCAGAATCATTGGCAATGGATGCGAAATTTCTGGAACCAAGATGCACAAGAAACAAAGCTCATAATAAAAAGTTTAAACAAGAAAACAGACTTGCTCATTATTGATCATTATGAACTTGATGCGAAATGGGAGAGCGAGCTTCGTTCAGGCGTTGAACATATCATGGTTATTGATGATCTCGCTGATCGTCCTCATGACTGTGATTTGTTGCTCGATCAAAACTATTATTTTGATATGCAAAATCGATATAAAGGACTGATTCCGGACCAGTGTATTCAATTGTTGGGTCCGGACTATGTTTTGTTACGGGATGAGTTTTTATCCATTGATGTTGAGAAGATAGATCGTGATAGTAACGTAAATAATATTCTAGTTTTTTTTGGTGGTACAGATCCTACAGGAGAAACATTGAAAACTCTTCAAGCAGTGAAGGATCTAAGTTGTTCTGATATTGAATACACTGTTGTAGTTGGAGTGGCAAATCCGCAGAAAGAACAGATTGAGCAAATATGCGATCAAATATCCAATGTAACATTTTATTGCCAAGTGAATAATATGGCTGAACTCATGGTAAAAGCAGATCTTGCAGTAGGAGCAGGTGGTACGACATCATGGGAAAGGTGCTTCCTTGCATTACCGTCCATCACTGTAATCGTGGCAAATAATCAGACAGAGTTATCAGAGGCTGTTGCAGAGAAAGGTGCCATGTATTGTTTAGGTACAAGCACAGAAGTAACAGCTAAGGACATTGGCGGAAAAATACTCGAGCTTTGTAATAGTCCATTGAAAAGGAATAAAATGATCCGAAATTGTTGGGAAATTGTTAATCCTAAATATGTAAAAGAGAGATTGGTAATCAAAAATATTATGGAGCTTCAAAAATGAATTTTTCCCAAAAAGCAGAACTAAAAGATATAAAAGAAGAAGATTTGAAGCAAATATTAGAATGGCGTAATAAGGAATCTATACGGAAAGTGATGTATAATAGCAACATCATTTTAATGGATCAACACATACAATGGTATGAAAGATTACAAAAAAGTGAGACAGCAATATCAAAAATTTTTTATTATGATCATGTGCCTTATGGGGTATTAAATATAAATCAAATTGATGTAATCAATAATAAGTGTGAATGGGGCTTTTTTATCGGAGCGAACAATGCTCCTAGAGGAATGGGAACGATTTTAGGATTTACATCTCTGAATTATATCTTTGAGGAGTTGTCTATTCGAAAATTATCCGCAGAAGTATTAGGTATGAATGAAAAAAGTGTTGCCTTTCATCAAAAGCTTGGTTTTTTTCAAGAAGGGGTACTTCGCAAACATATAGTAAAAGACGGAAGCTATCATGATGTTCTTATATATGGAATCTTTAAAGAAGAATGGCTAGAACATACTGTCTACATTCAAAGTATAATTGAAGGAAGGTACTTATGAAGACTATTAATATAGAAGGTATTGAAATTGGACCGAATCATAAGCCGTTTATTATTGCCGAAATGTCAGGTAATCACAATCAGTCACTTGATCGCGCATTAGAAATTGTGGAAGCTGCTGCAAAATCAGGTGCACATGCATTAAAAATCCAAACTTACACTGCTGATACGATGACATTAAATATTGAAAATTCTGATTTCAAAATAGATGATGAAAATAGCCTGTGGAATGGTCAAAATCTCTACCAACTGTATCAGCAAGCATATACCCCGTGGGAATGGCACAAACCAATCTTTGACCGGGCACGTGAACTTGGAATGATTCCGTTTAGTACACCGTTTGACGAGACTGCTGTAGATTTTTTGGAAAAACTAGATGTACCACTATATAAAATTGCATCATTTGAAAATACGGATATACCTTTAATCAAGAAAGTAGCTGCAACTGGAAAACCGATGATTGTATCTACTGGGATGGCAACGGTAGCAGAACTGGATGAACTTGTTCGCACAGCAAGAGAAGCGGGCTGCAATGACTTGATTTTGTTAAAATGTACAAGCACTTACCCAGCAACCCCTGAAAACACAAACATTTCTACTATCCCACATATGAAAGAATTGTTTGATATACAGGTAGGGCTCTCAGATCATACAATGGGTACGGGTGTAGCAGTAGCGAGTGTCGCATTAGGTGCAACAGTTATTGAAAAACATTTCACTCTTTCCCGTGCAGAGGGTGGTGTTGATTCTGCTTTTTCTATGGAACCAGAAGAAATGAGAGCACTTGTAATCGAAACAGAGCGTGCATGGCAGGCAATGGGGAAAGTGACGTATGGATCGACAGAGAAGGAAAAAGCTTCTTTGAAGTTTAGACGGTCGATTTATGTGGCGAAAGATATTAAAGCAGGGGAAAGGTTTACGAAGGATAATATAAAAGTTGTTCGTCCTGGTTATGGTCTTGAACCAAAGTATTATGAGCAATTATTGAATACAGTAGCCAGTAAAGATTTAAATGTAGGCACACCGCTTTCATTTGAAGAGCTTCTTAGGTGAGTAAATCAAAATGCCATTTTTAAAAAAAATAAGACAAAATAAAATGATAGACAATATTCTATCTCTCGGCTCGGCTACATTACTATCAGCTATCCTTACATTTTTAGTAGGGGTAGCTACAAGAAATATTCTAGGTCCGGAACAATATGGATATTATTTGACCATATCTTTAGCTTTTACGTTTATTCCCCTTCTTCAATTAGGGACGCTTAATGCAATGAACCGTGAAGTTCCTTTTTATTTAGCACGACAAGATGGAAAAAGAGCGCAGGAAATAAGAAATTCTACTTTTTCCTTTTTATTCACAGTCCCGTTATTGTCTGTTTTCTTGTTAATATTAGGAAGTATATGCCTATTTTTTATCGGAATTGACATGGAATATAAGACGGGTATTTTGTTTACCTCATTCATTTCAATTTTTCTTTTTTTAACCGGCTATATCGAAATGTATTATAAATCAGAACAAAACTTTCGTGTAGCTTCGAAGCTCATGTTCATAAAAAGCGTTTCACAATGTGTACTTACCCTTATCCTTGTTCTTTGGATTGGCTATGAAGGATTGTATATCGGAATGTTGTTGGCACTTATGATTGAAGTATTGGTTGGGAGAAAATCATTTCAAAACATAAGATTTATATTTGATATAGAAAAGTATAAGCAACTTATCAAAGTTGGTTTTCCTATATTATTAGTAGGGCTTGTTTGGAGTTTAATGATTGCTATTGATCGTATTATCATTGCTATTATGATGACTCCGGAAGATGTGGGGAACTATGGAGTAGGTATGCTTGTTTTTAGTACGATGATGTTATTGCCACAAGTTATAGGGCAGGTTTTTTATCCGAAAATTGTTGAGCTAGTTAGTCAAAAGAAATATCTAGAAATTAAAAAATACCATAGGAAAGTAAATAAAAATTTGGCTGTAGTGATGGCTATTATTGTTTTCGCTGGCTACTTTAGTATTCCATTTTTTATTGAGTGGTTTATGCCGGAATATGTGAAGGGAACACAAGCCGCCCAAATTTTAATTTTAGGTATTTATCCCCTTACTCTAGTAGGGTTTGCAGCTAATTATTTTAATTCAATAAATAACCAAAAAAAGTATATTACCATTCAAACAATAACAATATTGATTAATATTACGCTTAGTATCACATTCTTACAATTGAACTTTAATATTTCTTCAGTAGCCATTGCGAGTGCTATGTCATTTACATTTTATTTTCTTTTAATGAATAGTTATTTTGTGAAGTCTATTAATGAATTTAATTAATTGATATAGATTTTAATATAGAATTACTTAGGAGTGCAAGTTTTGGTAAACACACTTAATATCCTATCAATTTTGATATATCTTTTATTTAGTTATTTCATTTTTAAAAATAATCGATATTGGCCTTTCTTTTTTTTCTTTTACATGGCACAACTCTGGGCTCTTATCTCTTGTTATTATATTGAACAGGGGATATATATAACGGAACAAAATAGAATGTCATTTGAAACGGGAGCAACTTATAGGTTAGCGTTTCAAAATATCGTTTTCTTTAGTTCAGCTTTGATTTTTTTGAAATTTCTCCCGATGGGAAATGTGAATTTAGTTACATGGGATTCTTCAATTCAAAAAAACAAAGTGTTTAAATTATTAAAGAATATTTTATTTGTTATTGCGATTTTATACGTGACTGATGCTTTTTTAACATTTATACGATATGTAGGTTCTTATACGAGATTTAACTTTGCAGAGTATTCTATTCTTTATAATGTTCCTGTTGTGGGTAAAATATTGGCTCAATCTTCATTACTTGCTTTTTTTATGGGGGTTACATTTGTTTTTTTTAGAGATAAAAAGCGAGAAAAATCTCAAATTATTATAAGTCTACTTTTGATAATTGTAGGAACCATTCTTCAAGGTAGTGCATTTTCAGCGATATATTCTATATTAGTATTGTTTTTTATACCCTTTTTCTCTCTAACAAGAATAAAGCTAAGTAAGCGTAGTATTAAGTATTTTATACTATCAGCAGTGATAATTATTTTCTTTGTAACTATGGTGTTTAATTTAAAAGTACAAGAGTATTCGGTGAATAGCACAGTAGATCAAGCTGTTGATTTTACATTTTATAGAATTTTCGGATTACAGGGTCATACATGGTGGGGAACTGATTATTTAGCGCAATTTGAGAGTAATATGGAAAAATCACAAAAAATCTACAATGAGTTAGATGTGATTTTACTTAAAAGTGATGGCAAATATACTAGTGGATTGAATGCTTTGATGCTTTTAGTTTCTCCTAGCATGGGATTAGGCTTTATTGAAAATGGAGTCAGTTTTACAATGGGTTTCCCTGCCATTTTAAATATAATGTTCAACCCCATTGCACTTTTTTTTGTACTAATTATTTGTGGTATTTTCTTTGGTTTATTTATTTACGTGTTTTATAGATCTATTCAATCATTTAATTTAATTTATATGGGTTTTTTAGGATATATATATATATATGGTATTATTCAATTATTCACTATGGGGAGAATGTCTTATCTTTTTAATTTAAAAATGTATTTAATAATCTTACTATTGCTCTATATCTTTTTAATTAATAAATTTCAAAAGAAAAGAGGAATTTTGCAGTATTAAATCAATTCATATAGCTCTGTTCAATCGTGATTAATCAAAACATTTACAGAAGTTGGTCACCACAGTTAAAAGTAGCATTACTCTTAAATTTATTAACTGTACAAGGTGAAAACTATATATTTAATAAATATATTTGGATAATAAACACTTTTGAATCTGATTTAATATTGAACTTTATAGAAAACGTGTAAAAGTCTCTATATGTTTGTTAGCTAGCTAACAAACATATAGAGACTTTCGAAATCATTTCCAAATTAGATGAACTTCACTTAGTTCAAGAGAAAAACTAATGATAGAATGAGGTGATTACTATTAATGAGTTTTTAGATAATTATTTTGAAAGATTTTTAACGGGCAAAGATAAAATCCCATTTAAAGATAAAGTGATTAATCAAATCTATAACCCTTTATATTATATGAAAAATAGTAAATTTAACTTTCATTTAAAAAAGAACTTTTATAAAAAAAGCGATATTTTAGTACCTTTTTTTTCTTATAGAAGCGATCATGAATTATTAATATATCCGGTACTAAAAGAATTATCCCAAAGAGGATTCAATATTACCCTAATCATTCCAAGAAATGCCTGTAATTCTATTAATTTAATTCCGCTAAAGGATTCAATTAACATTATTACTTTTGAAAGTTTATATTCTAGTAGATTTCTTTATCTTAAGGTTCAAAAAATGTATGAAAATGAATTAAAAAAACAAGAAGAAGAATATATAAAAAAAGGTTTTAATAAATTTTATATAAAAAAAACGTTTTTAAAATATGCGTATGATTATTTAATTGCCCAAGAAGTAATAAAAGAATTAAAACCTCAATTAGTTTATAGTATCCAATTAGTTCTAAATCCTGGATGGTTGACTGTGTTAAAAGAAAATAAAATTAAACTTCATTTGATACAACATGGTTTTTTTAATGGTAATGAACACGATTTTATTGGATGTGATTTAGTATATTTGTGGGGAGATTACCATAAAAGTAGATTGAAGTTATTGGATAATAATCTAAAATCTCTTGTCGTAGGAAATCCAAAAATGCAGCATATTAAGTCTTTATTTAATGAGAAGCAGGAGAAGGAAGGAAAGAACTTAACAGCATTGGTTGTTTCCTCGGCAGAGAGCTTTGATGAGCTTGAAATGATAGAAAAAACAATAAAGTTTTTAAAACATGAAGGAATTTCGATAATATATAAACTACACCCAAGTGAGAAAAAAAGAAAGTACAAAAAGTGGTTGAATGAAAAATTGGTACTACCCAATGAAATCAATAATCAAAAAATGATTTATCCTCTTATGGAAGAAAGTGATATTGTTATTGGAGGCTATTCAACTGCAGTGAACGAAGCCGCATATTTAGGAAAGTTAGTTATAAGGATAGACTATACAAATAGTCTAAATATGATAGAAGATGGAATCAAAAAAATAACTTCCTTGCATGAATTAAAAGGAATTATAAAAGGAATAAAGGAAAGTAAAGATAAGGAAAAATACCTTGTAAAACAAAACAAAAAAATTAGTCATTATTTGTTTAACGGAGAATTTGATGCAGCAACATTAATTGCTAAATCTATCAAAGATAAACTAGAAATGACTCAAATAAAAGAATTAACTCAAATTAATAAAATGAATGGCTATTAGTTTAAATGTAGATTATGTTCAATCTGAATTTCTTAATTAAGACTGAACAAATATGTGTATTTTATTACATTACTTAGATGGGAATCAAACTAATTTGACGGATTGTGACAATATTTTTTTCTTGATATGTGTACGTTGGGAGAGGGTGTATGAAATGTAATTGTTTCATCCATTTTGATTGGATGCAATATTTGAAATCTTCACTTTTTATACTGGGATACCATTTTTTTACACATCATTCCCTCTTGAAGAAAAAGAAAATGTATTGCTTATTTAGAATAATTACTGGTATTTTACATGTTGTATGTTCTAATATCCCTGCTTTTTTACATTTAGTCAATTATGTGAGAATTTAACTAAGATGTGTCTATGAACCTGTTCTAGTATTAGATTTTGTCTGAAATATTAGTAATATATACGCAAGGAGTAATAACCATGATAAGGAACTTACCCAAACTTCTACTATTTAAAATAAAGTGGAGAAAGCATAATCGTCATAATTTTGTGAAGACAAATACACTTTTTCCAATTGATTTGGTGAAGGTCGGTAAGATGTCTTACGGACCATTGAATGTATTCCATTGGGGCGCTGAAAATGAAAAATTATATATTGGACACTATGTTTCCATAGCTGAAGGAGTTAAGCTTATATTAGGTGGAAACCATTATATGAACACATTGTCTACGTACCCATTTCGCGTACAGGTCCTTAAAGAGGCAAGAGAAGCTTGGTCTAAAGGATCAATAATTATTAATGATGATGTGTGGATTGGTACAGATGCAATAATTATGTCTGGAATAGTTGTAGGGCAAGGGGCTGTAATAGCGGCTGGAAGTGTAGTGACAAAAGATGTACCTCCATATGCAATAGTAGGTGGTAATCCGGCTAGAGTGATAAAATATAGATTTAATGAGGAACTGATAGAAAAAATGAAAAAAGTTAATTTTGAAAACATTGATGATCAGTTTGTTTTTAAGAATAGTGAAAATTTATATAAGGAATTAAATGAAGAACGTTTAAATGATTTAGTGAACTTTAATAAATCGATTCTAAGGGATGAATAAAAATATACTAACTCTGACTCGAAAAAAATTTCACTTATGAGACTAGTAAATTTTAATTCAAGCCAAATATGATTATGAAAATTTTGATTGAGGTGCTTCAAATTAATGAAAAAGAAAGTAAGTGTAGCAATTGCTGTTTATTTTCTACACATCCCCTTTTTTAGGGAGCAATTAGAAAGTATAAATATTCAGGATTATTCTAATCTCGAAATTATCATTTGCGATGATTCTAGTGATGTTAATCAGTTTACATTAATTAAATATACAGTTTAATCAATAATAACTAATTTTGAATATAAAATTTTGAGAAATTCAGTTAATCTTGGTAGCAACAATACTTTTGAGAAGCTGACTGATTATGTTACCGAAGGGTATATCGCATACTGCGATCAAGACGATGTATGGGAAAAAATAAGATTTTAGTACTTGTAGAAGAAATAGAAAAATAAAATGCGATGTTATGCTATTCGGATTTAGCTGTATAGATGATGAAGGTATGCGGATATCATCATTACTAAAAAATACATCAATACGAATCCAACATATCTATTGGAGAAGGCAAATGTGGATATTTGTTAAAAAGAAATAGCATTACTGGATGTACATTATTAATATGTACGGATATAGCAAAAGAAAGTTTACCATTTCCTAGTGAATATATACATGACCACTGGCTCGCGCTAAATGCTTCAATTAAGAGGAAAATAGTATGTACCACAACCATTAATTAAATATAGAATTCAATCTAATGATCAAATTGGTACTAATGTTCTTGATAGGATAGAAAAAAAGAGTGAATATATACAAATTAAGTTAAAAGATAAAAGTAAGTTAGACTTTGTAAAAAATCATAAAATTAGTAAATATGATGTATATATTCAAGAGGAAGTTAGAAAGTTTGAAGATTTTATGAATAAAAGAAAAGCATTCTTTTTAAAGAGAGATGTGAAAAGTACAGTTCAGTTTTTACTAAAATCCCCTTTAGGTCCTCTTCTTATAACCTTTGAATTTCTAATAAATACTTTGCCATCAAATCTTTCAGAAAAAATTATTGGCAGGGTTAAAGGAAATAGTTGATAGAGTTTTTGAAATAAAACTACTTAGAAATGAGGTATGGAATTTATGAAAGGCATTATTCTTGCAGGAGGCAGCGGAACAAGGCTGTATCCTTTAACAAAGGCAATTTCCAAACAATTACTACCTATTTATGATAAGCCAATGATTTACTACCCTCTTTCCGTTTTGATGTTAGCTGGAATCAGGGATATTTTAATTATCTCGACTCCTGAAGACACTCCGCGTTTTGAGCAATTGCTTGGGGATGGAAAAGAATTGGGGATTAATTTAAGCTATGCAGTTCAACCTTCTCCAGATGGACTAGCTCAGGCCTTTATTATCGGAGAAGAATTTATCGGTGACGATTCAGTTGCTCTAGTTTTAGGAGATAATATATTCTATGGCCATGGTTTTACAAAAACATTAGAGCGTGCAGCAAATCGTTCTGAAGGAGCCACTGTATTTGGATATAATGTAAAAGATCCAGAGCGTTTTGGTGTAGTAGAATTTGATGAGAGGGGAAAAGCAATCTCTATTGAAGAAAAACCACTCCTCCCAAAGTCTACATATGCTGTAACAGGTCTTTATTTCTATGATAATGATGTTGTCGACATTGCAAAATCGATTAAACCATCTGCACGTGGAGAATTAGAAATTACCTCAGTAAACGAAGAGTATTTACGTCGTGGTAAACTACAGGTTGAATTGTTAGGTCGTGGTTTTGCTTGGCTTGATACAGGAACACATGAATCTTTATTAGAAGCCTCTACTTTTATTGAAACAGTAGAAAAACGTCAAAGTTTAAAAGTAGCTTGTTTAGAGGAGATCGCTTACCGTAAGGGGTATATTACTAAAGAAAAATTAATAAACTTGGCTGAACCGTTAAGCAAAAATGAGTACGGACAATATTTATTACTTTTGGCTGACCAAGTGACATTAGAAGATATGTTAGTGGGTGGTAAAGCATGAATATAATTAAAACAAAATTAGATGGTGTAGTCGTCGTTGAGCCAAAAGTGTTTGGCGATCATCGTGGTTGGTTTATGGAAACCTATAATGAACAAATGTTTAAGGAAGCTGGAAGTGATATTACATTTGTACAAGACAATCAATCTTTTTCAGCTACAAAGGGTACGTTACGAGGGTTACATTATCAAATGAGTCCGAAAGCTCAAACAAAACTTGTAAGATGTACGCGTGGATCTATTTTTGATGTAGCCGTTGATATTCGTAAAGGAAGTCCAACCTATGGTGAATGGTTGGGAATTGAGTTAAGTGCTGAGAATAATAAGCAATTATTAATTCCTGAAGGTTTTGCCCACGGATTCATGACATTAATGGATGATGTTGAGGTTCAGTATAAAGTGGACGAGTTATATTCACCGGAAAACGATCGAGGAATTATTTGGAGTGATCCTGAAATTGGGGTTGAATGGCCAATTGATATAAAGCCAGTACTCTCAACAAAAGACGAAAAAGCTCCATTATTAAAAGATGCAGATAATAATTTTGTCTTTGGAGAAAACGTATGAAAGTTTTAGTTACAGGCTATAGTGGACAGCTGGGGTATGATGTAGTTAGAGAAGGAAAAAATCGTGGACATGAAGTGTATGGTACGAGTTCACAGGAATTAGATATAATTGATCAACAAAGCGTTTCTACATATGTAGGGACTTTAAATCCAGATGTTATTATTCACTGTGCTGCCTATACTGCTGTTGATAAAGCAGAGGATGATCAAGAAAGATGTTATGCGGTCAATGTAATGGGTACGAAAAACTTAGCTCAAACTTCTAAAGCTATAGGAGCAAAGTTTATTTACATCAGTACAGATTATATATTTGATGGGCAAGGAAATGAGCCATTTACCGAATTGAACAAACCTGGCCCAATCGGTTATTATGGTGTAACGAAACTAGAAGGTGAACAGGTTGTTCAATCTGTTTTAGATAAATGGTTCATTGTTCGAATTTCTTGGGTGTTTGGCATAAATGGAAATAACTTTATTAAGACGATGCTAAGGTTGTCCGAAACACGGGATGAGTTAAACGTCGTAGGTGATCAATTTGGCTCTCCTACCTATACATTTGATTTAGCCCAATTATTAATAGATATGATTGAGACGGAAAGCTATGGGATTTACCATGCAACTAATGAAGGATTCTGTAGTTGGGCAGAGTTTGCTGAAGAAATCTTTGAGCAATCGGGTAGGCAGGTCAAAGTTAATGCTATCTCCACAGAAGAGTATCCAACCAGAGCGGTCCGACCTAAAAATTCAAGAATGTCAAAACAAAAACTAGTGGATAATGGATTTCAAAAGTTGCCATCATGGCAAGATGCCACAGCTCGGTATTTGGCAGAGTTAACACAAGAGGTGAAATAATATGAAGAAACAAAAAGTACTTGTGACGGGTGGAGCAGGTTTCATAGGTGGAAACTTTGTTCAATATATGGTCAATAAATATCCTGAATATGATATTTACAATTTAGATTTGTTGACATATGCGGGAGATTTAACTAAACATCGTGAGATTGAAGAAAAACCTAATTATAATTTTGTTCAAGCGGATATTGCAGATAAAGAAGCGATTATGGCTCTTTTTGAAAAAGAGAAATTTGATTATGTGGTTCATTTTGCTGCTGAAAGTCATGTGGATCGTTCCATTACGAATCCAGAGATATTTGTTTTAACGAATGTACTAGGCACGCAAGTTCTGTTAGATGCAGCGAAGGAATATAAGATTAGTAAATTTGTTCATGTATCGACAGATGAAGTATATGGTGAACTGGATTTTGACCCGACTACTTTCTTTACGGAAGAGACACCATTACAACCGAATAGCCCATATAGCGCAAGTAAGGCATCATCTGATTTATTAGTTCGAGCTTATCATGAAACATTCCATCTTCCGATTAACATTACTAGATGTTCTAATAATTATGGTCCGTATCATTTTCCAGAAAAGTTAATTCCGTTAACTATTTCAAGAGTTGTAAATGATGAAAAGGTTCCTGTTTATGGTGATGGTAAAAATATTCGCGATTGGTTACATGTACTCGATCACTGCGCTGCTATTGACTTGGTTTTACATGAAGGTGTAAATGGAGAAGTGTATAATGTTGGTGGTCACAATGAACGGACTAATCTAGAAGTTGTTAAAACGATTATTAGTACACTAGGTAAATCTGAAGAATTAATTGAGTTTGTCCAGGACCGTCTTGGTCATGATAAACGCTATGCGATTGATCCTACAAAATTAGAAAGACTAGGTTGGATACCAACTTATACTTTTGAAACAGGAATTGCTCAGACTATTCAATGGTATTTGGATAATAAAGATTGGTGGGAACAAATTTTAAGTGGAGAGTACCAAAGTTATTTTGAAAAACAATATATATTAAAATGAATGAATCAATAAAGCCTATTATCTATATTAATTATACATGATAGGTTTATTTTTATTAAGGATTGATGATTAACATGGGGCACTGAAATTTTAGTTAAAATAGTTAGGGTGAAAAGAAATGAAAACTATTTCAGTAATTATTCCAACATTAAATGGGGAACAAGAGCTTAAGAGGCTACTCCCTTTAATTCCAAAGAGGGAAGAAATTGAAGTAATTATTATTGATTCTTCTTCAAAAGATCAAACAAGAGAAGTTGCTGCTTCATTTGGAGCAAAAGTAATGAAGATTGACCCAAGAGAATTTAACCACGGCGGCACACGTAATTTAGCAGCAAAACAGGCAAAAGGGGACATTCTTGTTTATTTGACGCAGGATGCTCTTTTATATGAGGAAAACAGTATTGATAAGCTTGTAAAGGTTTTTGAAAATGAAAAAGTAGGCATTGCATATGGTAGGCAACTTCCCCATCGCCATGCTAAAGTGTTTGGTAGTTTTGCACGTTCATTTAATTATCCAAAGCAATCTTCAATAAAATCTTTTGAGGATAAAGAGCGTTATGGATTAAAAACGGTATTTACATCTAATTCATTTGCAGCCTATCGAAAAGACGTGCTAAAAGAGATTGGTGGATTTCCAAGCAATGTTATTTTGGGAGAGGATATGTATGTTGCTTCAAAAGCAGTGATTGCAGGTTATTCTCTTGCATATGTTTCTGAAGCAAAAGTGTATCATTCCCATGATTATTCAATTCGTGAAGAGTTTCAACGAAATTTCGACATTGGTGTTTTTCACAATAAAGAAAATTGGATCTTGCAGGAATTCTCTAACCCAGAAGGTGAAGGACTAAGATTTGTTATATCAGAATGGCAATATTTAATGCAACAAGGGAAGTGGTACTTGTTACCTGTCTCTATATTACGAAATGGTGTGAAGTTGATAGGATATAAATTGGGTAAGAATCATCATAGGTTATCTTCGTTTTTAAGAAGGAAGATTAGTATGTATAAGTCATACTGGAATTATAATTAGAGAAGTACAAAAGGTAATTTTAGTTATTGATAGTGCCGATTATATCAAAAGTCACACGATTAAAGAATTGATATAGTAATCAAAGCTTTTTTTATCAGTGGGTTATCGTCGGGCTGTTGATAAGTATGTTGTATCTGTTGAGAGTGATTTTGGTAATGAAGAGGATTCAAAAAAGCTTTTTTTCATGTATCCAATTGATATAGTGAGGCATTTTGCTCCTAATAGTTTAGTTTGAGAATCCGTTTTGATCCTTTGAAATATCATTTATTGCGGCTACATATGGTGTTTATGGCATTATATAATTGGGTTCCTACAAGCTTATTATGATGCCATAAACAAGAGAGGAGTATGTTTATTAATAGTATGAGTAATATAACGGTTGTATTAGCCACTTATCGGCCTAATTTAGAATACATAAAAAAACAATTAATAAGTATTGATAATCAAAATTATACAAAGTTAGATTTGATTGTTTGTGATGATTCGGATAATAGTTCTTACTTTCAATTAATAGAAAAAATTTTAAAAGAAACTATTAAAAATAAAAAATTTTCTTTAATTAAAAATGAAAAAAATATTGGTAGTAACAAAACTTTTGAAAAATTAACATTATTGGCTAGTGGAGAATATATAGCATATTGTGATCAAGATGATATATGGGAGCCTGATAAACTTAATAAACTTTATAAAGAACTTCAAGATAAAAAAGCTCTAGTATGTTATTCTGATTTATCAATAATTAATGAAAAAGATGAAAAGATTGCAGATTCTTTCAAGGAAATTTCTAAACGTCTTGAACACATATATGGAGAAAATAAGTTTGACTATTTTATTAGAAGGAACAGTATTACAGGCTGTACTATGTTAATAGATTCAAGTACTGCCAAAAGTAGTTTACCTTTCCCAGATTACAAAGTTTATGTCCACGACCACTGGCTAGCTTTATTTGCCTCTTTAAATGGAAGAGTAGCGTATGTCAAGGAACCACTTGTTCAATATAGAATTCATGCAAATAACCAAATAGGTTCAAAAATACTTGATGGAATAAATAAAAGAGATGATTACTTTAACAAAAAGCTTTTATTTGAAAATGAAAAGGTAGAATTATTAAAAAAGCGAAAATTAAATAGAATTAATCCACAAATTTTAAGTTCAATTTCAGATTATGAAGAATTTGTACAGGATAGAATTAACATGTTTAATAAAAAAAATATAAAGAATATAGTAAAATTTTTGAAGTATTTTCCAAAAGATAAACAACTAATTTTATTTGAATTTGCAATTTTTTTATTACCTGAATATTTTGTAAAGAAAATATTACAAAAAATCAAATAGGAAATGAGGAGATTTGAGATGAAAAGTATTATTCTTGGAGGAGGCATTTAAACAATGCTGTATACTCACGAGTGTTGATTATCCAAAATTAGACAGACCCATCCCGTGGTTCCTGGAGATCTTTCTTATAATCATGGCCAACTCCGAAGCCCAGTTAATGGGAAGTTGATCGCTAAACCAAAGCCGTTGAAATGAGACAAAAGATATTTTTTTAAAAATGCGGCCTTTTGATGTACGTTCATAAAGATATTTTAATAGGACATAGGCTATTAATGCGGCGAATAACTGGTTATAAACCGCATTTTCTGTTGTCTCAAACAAAACAGGCACATGTAAGTTTTGTTTGATCCATCGAAAGAACGTTTCAATTTTCCATCTCGCTTTATACATGTCTGCAATGGTTTCCGCAGAGACATTCATCCGGTCTGTTACCACCCGGATCTCACGCCCCTGATTGTCTTTAAAGAAAACGACACGATGACGCCTGGCAGAACGGGACTGAGGAGTCCCTAGCAGACAAGTCATATCCTTGGTGATGGGTGAGGGTTCCTGAGCTAGTCGCTTTAAGGAGTGCGGCCTTACAATTTCGATATTTTCTTTCATACGGATGACAAAGGATTGGCCGTTAGAAACAAACTGATCAATACGCTTGATTTTAAAATAAGCCCGGTCTTCTACCAATATAAAACGTGGGTCTGCAAGCTTTTCACCAAGTGGCCCATCGTGGGCAAGTCCTGTCGACTCCATGACTTTCAGGGGCATTCCGGTTTCAGGTGTAAAACTAACATGTAGTTTCACCCCAGATCGTTCCCCATGATAGACGGCCCAGGGAAGCCGAGTTTCCCCGACAGTGATCGTAGTGGAATCCACAATAAGGAGTTCCTTAGGAATCTTCAAGGTTCGCCGGGTAGCACGCTTGCATACAACCTCAAATATTTGCTTAAGTACCTTGTAATCCACGTGAGCTGCCTTTTTTGATAGCGTCGAGTGGTCAACTTGAGGAAGGCCATAGCCTAGACCGACATCTGCACCTTCGCGGTAGCTTTTCCATTCGTTCGCTGCTGCCGTTAGAAGGTATTCAACAAGACAGAAAACAGTTAACTTTCGGGCGGAATCATGATAACCAAGGCTTCACTTATGATATGGACTTCATCTTCTAAAACAATCTTTTGGGTTACATTCGAGAATGTGGTATTCTTGTTCATAAGGACACCTCTTTCTTGAGTTTGGTTGGTGGTACATCCATTCTACAAGAAAAGGGTCTTTTTTTGTATTATTTTATTGTATAAAACTGGGGTTATTACGCAATTTTGGGGAATGGATCGATTCATTGCTTCTAAATTGTTTATTTAATTATTTTGAAATAATTAAATTACCATTGATATAACACCCTATTTTTCAATACTTGGAATCCCGCACGTCCATACATCATCCTTTTAATGGTCTTTAAACGATTCACATGGCCTTCCACTATTCCGTTACTCCACGGTTCTTTAATACTTGAAGAAACAGCTTCTTGATCTTTTTTTATTCCTCGTATAAAGGATTGTATAAAAGAAGAACGGCTATTCTCATATTCATTTATCCATTCCTTTAAGCCATCCAAATCTTTGTTTCTAAAAAGATCGCGAAACGCTGATACTAATTCGTCAAGTTTACTGACTTCTGGATACGTTCCTAATAATTGGTGGTGTAATTTTTCAAAACGACTTTGATGGTCCATATTTTTAAAATCCCAAATAATTTTTAAAATCTTTTGACGAAGATGTAATCTTTCTGTGTTAACATTCTTGTTCTTCCTTTCCTCAGCTATCATTTTATTCAATGTTGAACGAGATCCATTGTAACCACTGGAACGTCAGGCTTTTTCTATTTGATCCCCCGTCTGGTTTTGTTGCAATAGTATACGAATGAATGGATGGAAGCGATCGAAAGATGAGGAACGTTTGTGACTAGGTTTTTGGCTTTGTTCTAAGTCAGCGTATATTGTTCCTCGTGAGAGATGAAGTTGCTTAGCAATCGCTGAAATTGAATACCCTTCTGATTTTAAAGAATGTACTTTTTGGATGCGCATCCACCGTTTCTCTTCATTTTCTACTCGAAAACGCTCTGCTTTTCTAGTGACAGGGCTTTCTTCTTTTTCGG